>CAVYEV010000036.1:0-263505 GCA_963767545.1 Terriglobia bacterium | reverse complement strand
CTGTATCTTCTCAATAAACCGGGGTTGGTTACGTAGGCGCCCACGAAGAACTGAGATCCATCGTTTCCGCTCGTTGTTTGATCAGTTCCGCCAATGATGGCATCCGCCTCGCGCCGCAGACTCGGTCCCGAATGTATTGAAAGAAGTTCACTCCGAGTTTTCTGGCTGTGCTGAGCAGCGTTTCCATTGCGTCCCAAGTCTGAGCGCCCGCTGCCGAACGCGGGCCGTAGCTCACCACGCGCTTTCTGACGCGTGTTCGCGCATCCAACTCCGCCGGGTTGTTGTGCAGTGGAATCTCGGGATGTTCCAGCACCCTCAGCAAGTACGTCTTATCGGCTTTGGTTTTGGCGATCCGCTGATCCAGTCCATCGTAACCCGTCACTGTAGAAAATAGTTCGTCGAATTGCTCTCGCAACTGCGCCGGCCGTTCCTTGGTGGGAGCCTGCTGGTAGGCGCGCAGTTGTTTGTAGAAATCCCAGTAGCGTTTGCGAAACGCTTCCAGCCATTCACGATGTCGCGGCACGCACGGCCATGCTCTGATAATGCCGCCCGTCGTGAACCCAGCATAAGGCTAGCTCGTCAGCCACGAGTTGGAACTGCTTGGCATTGTCACATACTAAAAGGCGCACATGCCCGCTTTCGGCATGATACGCCGAAAGAGCCGCTGCCTCTATAATCCGGTGGCGGGCCCCTGAGGCCAGATCTGGAATCTGCTCCGTCAGCCTTCGCTGCAACTCCTCCTGGCTCCAGTCCTGATGGAACGGCAACTGCCCCACTCGCTCTAAAACCCGCTGCGATATCCCAAACTGGACCATCAAGCCCAAGGCCTCCTCATTGAGGCGGAATATCCGCTCGCGCCCATTACGCAGCACGTCGATTATGGTCAGTCGGTCTTTCCGGGCAGTCGTGAAGTAAGCTCCGTACAGCGGATTGCAGATGACTTGGCAGTGCTGGTTTACACCATTCACACGCGTGCCCGTGTCATCCATGTGGTGCCACGCGCTGCTATTCAATCCGGCTTCCACGATTGCTCGCTTTTCCTCCTGGAGTTCCGGGTATGCGCCCGTGAGCCACGCCGATATTTGGCCGCTGGAGATCACGATGCCCAGATTTTCCAACAGATCCGCGATCTTGGGCTCGGTCATATTGCACAAATGAGAAAACAGCACGCACAGGCTCTTCAGATTGGGACCGAATTCACCGCGGTAGCCAGCGGGCAGCGGCGCCAGGTAGGTTCGGCCTGTTGAGGCCGCGTAATACTTCTCCTTGCGAAACTTCACATTATCCGTAACGAAGCGTAACTCTTGCACCACCACCTCTTCGTAGCCCTTGAACTCGGCATCCGGTGGAAGGGATGTCCGGTCTACTTTCAGTACCTCTTCCCGGTCTGCCCGAACCCGGTCCAGCTTGCTACGCTTGGTGCGCTGGTTCGTTTCCGAACGCTCCCCTCGCTCTTTTTCCGATGACTGTGAGGCCGGCGCCGAACTGTCTTTGGACCGGTCCCCTTTGCCCTCTCCACCTTTGCGGCGGTTAAGTTGCTCTCGCAAATACAGGTTCTCAGCGTGGGCTTTGCGCAGATCCGCCGTCAGTGATTCGATCAGGTTCAGCAACAACCGGATGCATTCGCGGGCACGCTCGTCCTGGATGCCGGCCAGATCAACCTTCTGGAGAATCTGATCGACTGCGCTGATTCCAGCTTGGCTGTCACTCATCCAGTTCAGCTTAGAACAACTGCAGCGATTTGTCCAGCGAAATCGAAAACCACAACCAAAAATGTTACAGGCTCCGCTTACGTCTTTAGCATCCGCTTCCGGGGTCCGCCTATGAACCTCCACGATTTATTGAGAAGATACGATTAATTGGATATACAGCCATCGCAGCATTAGGCCCTCCTGGGTTTGAGCGAGCGGAGGCGCATTCTGCCCTCATGCACCACCGTCTTCCAGCCGCGCGATTTCCTGCGAGAGCACGCCGCGCCCGAGCGAGCTAAGGCGGTAATAACGCCGGCGGGAGTTTTCCTCTACGCGAGGCCCCGCAACCTCTTCCACCATGCGCTGCTTCATCAGCCGCTGGAGGTTGTCGTAGAGCGTGCCGGGCCCAAGGTTATAGCGGCCGCCCGATTGGCGCAGCACCTCCTGCTTGATTCCGTAGCCGTGCATCGGTTCTTCGGCAAGCGAGAGCAGGATGTGCAGCGTGGCCGGGGCCAGCGGAAGATAATTATCGGTGTCCGGTTTCATGATCGGATTCCGTTATATCAGATTCCGATAATTATCGCAAGGCATCGCCAACTCGAGAAGATCGTGGCCCAACCGGAAGCAATCCAGATGAGCGAAAAGTCGCCGTCCTGCGCATATTCAGCAGTTGGGCTTGATGCCGATCCGGTCGTTAACTGCTTTTTGAAGGCGTTGCTTATAGCCACGGCGTTTATCAAAGCTGTTGCAAATCAGCGGGTCGCGCGTTTTCCGTCAAGTTGACCTCGCATGGCCCAACTTCTGAATGGCGGGCGTGATCCAGGTGCCTACCCGGAAAGTTCCGTACTTCGACCAGTAGATCCTTAGCGAAAACGTCGAATTTACCCGTTCATCGCGCTTATAGATTTGGGGCCGCGCTGTCCGACCGCGCGGCACGCTGGCTGCGGTATATTCCGACACCTCCGGGAGAATGCTCCCCCTTGTGCTCGGCCAAGCGCAAGCCGATAATTAGTAACGGACCCTCGGATCAAACTCAGAGGCGAATCGGTAATGACAGAGGTTCTCCCGAGGGCTCCATATCGGCAAATCCACTGCCGATGAAAGATCTTGTACTATTTCCGCTTTGCCGCGACGAGCACGCTGTCTGAAGTCCGGTACAGGCTATGACGAAGCGGGATCACGATTTTTGACAGCCGCGAGATACTGGCTGTTATCGGGGCTGGTCGTGCGGTCGTTGATCGTCTGGAAGCAACTGACAACCAGTGTCGTGTCACAAAGCGATGGGCTGTTCAGTCCTAGCGAAGAGCCGGCAATTTAAAATTGCCACGGTATAACCACGAAAGGACAATCATGAGAGTCGTAGTAATTGGCGGTACTGGACTCATTGGATCGAAGCTTGTCAAAAAGCTTCGTGAGCACGGGCAGGAAGTAGTAGCGGCATCGCCCGCTTCCGGCGTTAACTCCCTTACCGGCGAGGGACTCGCGGACGCGCTGAAGGGCACCTCCGTCGCCGTGGATGTAACGAACTCCCCTTCCTGGGAGGATGCGGCAGTGCTGAAGTTCTTCGAGACATCAACCCGTAACCTCCTCGACTATGAAGCCGCCGCGGGCGTGAGACATCACATTGCGTTGTCGGTCGTAGGAACGGAACGTCTGCTCGAAAGCGGCTTCTTCCGCGCAAAAATTGCTCAGGAGAACCTGATCAAAGCCTCCTCAATCCCGTACTCAATCGTCCGCGCGACGCAGTTCTTTGAATTCGTAGAGAAGATCGCCGATTTGTCCACGGAGGGCAACAAGGTACGCCTGCCTCCGGTGCTCTTCCAGCCTATGGCAGCCGATGATGTCGCCAGTGCGCTAGCCGGAATCGCAATGAGCTCACCTGTGAATGGGACCATTGAAATAGGGGGTCCCGAACAGTTTCGTCTGGACGAACTCATCCGACGGGACCTAGCTGCGCGCAAGGATCCACGCGAGGTAATCTCCGACCCGCGCGGGCGCTACTACGGGATCGCGGTGAGCGAGAGGACGCTGGTTCCTAACGATGACGCCCGACTCGGCAAGACGCGCTTCGAGGACTGGCTGCACGCTACGAAACCAGTCCCAAAGACGCTTCCGCAGCGGGCGTAAGCGCGCGAAGGCGAACAGACTATTGGCCACAGATCTTCCTCGCGTGGTGATTGTTGGCGGCGGATTCGGCGGACTTTACGCCGCGCGCGCCCTGGCTCGCGCTCCTGTAAGCGTTACACTCATCGACAGGCGCAACTACCATCTCTTTCGCCCGATGTTGTATCAGGTGGCGACGGGCCTACTCTCCGCCGACGAAATTGCCGGGCCGCTGCGCTCAATCCTCAGCCAGCGCACCATCGAGGTATTGTTGGACGAGGTAACGGGCGTGGATTCGCCGGCGCGGCGAGTACACCTTCACCAGTATGATCTACAGTACGACTTCTTAATTCTGGCCACCGGGATTCGATACAACTATTTCGGACATGACGAGTGGCAGCAGGTCGCTCCCGGCCTGGCGTCTTTGGAGGATGCTGACGAGATCCGCGGCAAGGTACTGCTGGCTTTTGAGCGCGCTGAGAAGATTGCTGCCCTCGGTCACGCCGCGCCAGAAGCCATCCAGCAGCTACTAACCTTCGTGTTGGTTGGCGCTGGAACCGTTGGAGTGGAAATGGCGAGCACCCTGGCCGAGATGTTCCAGATGGCACTGGCGCACGATTTCCGCCACATCGATCCTCGCGCGGCGCAGATCCTGTTATACGAGGCGGAGCCGCGCGTGCTGCCCATGTATCCGAAAGCGCTTTCGGCCAAAGCAGAGCGTCACTTGCAGAGGCTGGGTGTCAAAGTCCACACGAACACTCGCGTGACCCTCGTCGATGCCGAAGGCCTCGTTGCCGGCGGCCAGCGGGTCTTCGCCAGCACGGTGCTGTGGAGCGCCGGCGTGCTGGCCTCGCCTGTGGGACGCTGGTTAGGCGCGGCCATGGACAGGTCCGGGAAAGTCGTCGTCAATCCCGATTTGTCGATACCGGGTCATCCGGAAGTATTCGTGATCGGTGATGCAGCGCACGTTGTCGCCCCGTCGCGTAATCTGCTGGGCATCAAGGCAAAGGAGCCAATGGAAATGCCGGGCGTCGCGCAGCCTGCAATTCAGGAAGGCCAATATGTCGCGCGAGTCATTCGCAGCCGCGTGCTTGGACGGAATGCACCGCCGCCCTTCTGGTATTGGGACAAGGGCGATCTGGCCATCGTCGGCCGCACTTATGCAGTCGCCGATTTGCGATTTGTGCGGTTTGCGGGCTTTCCCGCCTGGGTCGTTTGGGCGGTCGTCCACATTTACTTTCTGATCGGCTTCGCAAACCGCTTTTTCGTGCTCTTGCAGTGGGGCCTTGCATTCGTTACAAAGCGTCGGCAGGTTCGCATCTTCACGAGCGCGGCACGGCGGGAGGAGCCAGGAGGGAAACCGGAAGGTTGACGATGCAGATGGGTTGGGAAAGAGTCCTACTTACATCACAGAATTGTCGCCCGTCGCTATCATTCAACTAGAAGCCGAACCTAATCCGGCACGCCATGCGGACCGATTCGCTTCGCTTGCGTCTGCAACCGGAAGAGCGGCAACAACTGCTGGCGTTTCTGCGGACGCTCTGGGGTGGGCGGGCGGCGGTTCGCTAACCCACCTGAGCGTATTTTCGCCTTGTGTCCTGAAATACCGTTCAACTCGGGCGTAGCCCGAACTGCTGGAGACACGGGATCAAGAAGTCGCGATGCCGCAGGCTTGATCCCGGTGGCCACGCTTGCGAGCATCGGTTGGAAACCATGGGTCGCCCGCTGGCCATGCCGCGCGGCCATCGAGTGTTCTTAATGTTTAGATGGTGAAGGGCTGCTTGCAGCCGAGATCGGAGATTAAGAAACGTGGGTCTGGTTGACTTGTTGATTGGCCGGCCGCTCGCCTCAGACGAAGATGCCGAGCAGCGCATCGGTCCTGCCGCGGGGATTCCAATCTTCGGACTCGACGCGCTAGGGTCGGCGGCTTATGGGCCGGAGGCGGCGCTGACCGTTCTTTTACCATTGGGGGCCGCTGGAATTGTGTATGTTCTGCCCCTTAGCTTCGCAGTGATCGTGCTGCTGGCTATCGTCTATTTCTCCTACCTGCAGACGATTGCCGCCTATCCAACCGGCGCCGGTTCGTACACAGTGGCGCGGCAGAATCTTGGCGCCCGGTTCGGTCTACTCGCGGGGACCGCCCTCATTATCGATTACCTGCTCAACGTCGCCGTGGGAATTTCAACGGGCGTTGGCGCGCTGGTCTCCGCGGTCCCATCGTTGCAAGCGCACACGTTGGCAATCTGCCTGGGGCTTCTCCTGGTTTTGACGCTTATCAATCTGCGCGGCGTGCGCGAGGCCGGACTCATCTTCATGGCGCCCACATACTTGTTTGTTGCGTGTCTGATGGGTGTGATTGTGACGGGGGTGATCCAGAGCGTTCTGAATGGAGGGCATCCGGCGCCAGTCGTAGCTCCTCCGAAAGCACACGCGGCCGCGGAGGCGGTGAGCCTCTGGCTGCTGATCCGGGCATTCTCGAGCGGATGCACCGCGATGACGGGCGTAGAGGCTGTCAGCAATGGCGTGCAGGCCTTTCGGGAGCCGGTCGTCAAAACAGCGCAACGAACTTTGACTGTCATCATCGCCATCCTGCTGTTGATGCTTGCCGGGATCGGATATCTAGTTCGCGCTTACCACATTGCGCGCGACCGATCCTGGAAAGCCTGGCTATGAGAGCCTTCTGTCGCAACTCACAGGCGCGGTTGCGGGGAAGGGAATCTTCTACTACGTCACGATAGGTTCCATTCTGGTGGTACTGGCGCTCTCCGCGAACACGTCCTTTGCAGATTTTCCGCGGCTCTGCAGAGCGATTGCGCAGAATGGGTATTTGCCGTACGGGTTCGCCGTCCGCGGCCGCAGGCTGGTGTACTCGCATGGAGTTTACATGCTGGCGATTCTATCCGCCGCGTTGTTGATTGCTTTCGACGGCGTAACCGACCGGCTGATTCCGCTGTTCGCGATCGGTGCGTTTCTGTCATTCACTCTGTCGCAGGCTGGCATGGTGATGCATTGGCGGAAACAGTCCGGCGCGCACGCGCGGCGCAATATGGCGGTCAACGCTCTGGGCGCAACGGCCACCGGGGTGACTGTGATCGTGGTCGCGATCGCCAAATTCACCGAAGGCGCCTGGATTACGCTTGCGCTGATTCCGGCTCTATTGGCATTGATGGCGGGGATCCGGTATCACTACCACCGGGTCGCGCGCGAGATTGCCAGTCCATCGCCGCTCGATTTGGCGGATTTGAATCAGCCTCTGGTGGTGGTTCCTATCGAGGACTGGAATCGCGTCGCGAAGAAGGCGCTACGGTTCGCTATGACGCTTTCGGACGAGATCCAAGTGCTGCACATCGATTCGGGCGAGGAAGGCGATACGTTGCAGAAGTTTTGGCCGGAGTGGGTGGAGGGGCCTGCGCGAAGCGCGGGGCGGAGGGCGCCGGAATTGGTGATTGTGAAATCGCCATACCGGATGGTTGTGGGTCCGATTCTGAGCTACTTGCGGAGACTGCAGAGGAAGCATCCCAAGCGGCAGATTGCGGTGGTCGTTTCGGAACTGGTTGAGCGCCGGTGGTATCAGTATTTATTGCACAATCAGCGGGCGGAGGTTTTGACGGCTCTATTGATGCTGGATGGAGAGGATCGGATTGCCGTGGTGAACGTACCTTGGTATATGAAGGTTTGAGGAGGCGGGAGACGGGAATCAGGCGAACGTTACGCCGGCCGCTTCGCCCACTTTGCGGATATACGCGCGGCCTTCGTCATACTCCGCGGCCGTTTTCAGATGCTCCAGCATCAGGGGCGCGTCCTGCTTGAGCGACGAGAGGCGCCGCAGATAGGCTTTGTAATCGATCTGTCCGCGTCCGGGGATTACTTCGAGGAAGTGAACGTTCAGCTCGACAATCCATTGCAGATCCTTGGCGTGGCATGAAATGATCCACGGTCCGAGTTTATCGAAACATTCGTTAATGTACGCGGTATTCTCGTAAAAGCGCCGGGGAGAATTGATGCCATTGCAAACATCGAGATGGACACCGAAGGCCTTGCGATCGACCGCGCGAATTAGCTGAAGGTAGGAATCGGGGCCGTCGGGTATGTTCCAGCCCATCATCTCAATCGTGAAACGCGTGCGCGTGGGCTTGACCGAATCGATCACGTGGCGGCAATTGGCGACTGTCGCATCGAAGAATTCCTTCGAGAGATTCTTCGGATTCGGTCCGTACCACGAGTCCGGGTTGTAGGATCCGGCAATGTCTACGCAGCAGCGCGCGCCGACGGCTTCCGCCAGGGCGCAGCGCTCCGTGACATAATCCAGATTCTGCTTGCGCTTTTCCGCGTCGGGGTCAAGCATGTTTTTCCATGCGCCGACCTCCGCGATTACCACGTTCTCGGCTGCGTAGGCTTTCTGGATCGCGCGGATGAGGTCCGGATCTTTTACCGTGGCGATCGCCGGACAGTAAGCAGCGCTATACCCCAAGCGGCGATGTTCGCGGGCAAGCGCTACCGGGTCATCGGACTTTAGAAAGATGGGTCCGCCGAAACGGATTGGCGTGGCGGCGGCGCTCACTTTTGAAGCGCCGGCCGCTGCTGCCGTCATCGCGAGGAATGATCGCCGGGTACTCATCGAGTGCAAGTCTAATAATAGATCTTCAACGCCAGTTGCAGTTGCCGGGGCGTATTGATCTGGCTTCCCGAACCGGTCAGGACGCCGAACGTCTGGCTCTGTAACTGCGTGCTACCGGTGCCGAAGCGGACGCGGTTGAAGACGTTGAACGCCTCGGCGCGGAACTCCAGGTGGATTCTCTCGTGAATCGGGAAGCTCCGGGTCACCGACATGTTCTCGTTCAGATTCGGGAACAAGCGCAACTTCGGATTGTAGCGAGTCTCGTTGCCGATGCGGTTCAGCGCCGTGCCGGAACCCTGATTAGGGAATGGACCGTTGCACGTAGCAGTGGCATTACTACAGTAGGGGACGAAGAAGTTGTCGATCGAGGGATCGAACTTGCCGCTGTAGCTGGGCTGCCAGCCGTTGTAGGAAGTGACGTACGCGGGCACGCGGGTCGAGCCGGAATCGCCCGGCGCGTAGATGGGAAGCGTGTTCGAAGTGGTGACTGCAACCGGCGTTCCGCTAGCATAGAGATTGATGGTCGAAATGCGCCAGTTGCCCGATGACCCATGCCGCGGGACCCTTGTGAGATACTTCTGGCCCTTGCCGAACGGCAGATCGTAGACCGCGGCGAATTTGAAATCGTGAGTCACATCGTACTGCGCCGATCGATTTTTCCAAGCCGCGATTGTACTGATCGGCGGCGTAACCGGCGTCCGCCACCGTTCGCATTGCCCCAGGCGGAATCGGAATCAGTCAGCAGCTTGGAGAACGCGTAAGAGGCCTGGAACGTGAGCCCGTTCGAATAGCGCTTCTGGAATTTCAGGATCAGCGGCGTGGTAGGTGGAGTGGCCGCTGTGATCGCCCTGTCCCGCATAGGTGTCGATCACGTTGTATTGCGGGAACGGCCGCAGCGCCTGCGCGACCGTGCCCGTTGAACGCCGGGATAAGGAGCGGCGACGCCGGCCGCGTTGGCCGGTCGGCGGAGCCAACCTGGCTGTTCAGGACCGTGATGCTCTGCGCGACCGTGCCGAACGCGGTCAGATATCTCGGGCTGATCTGGTTGTAGTCGAGCAGCTGACGTCTGCAGGTGCTCGCCCATGACGCCGCTATAGGCAATTTCGGCAACCATCGAACTGCCGATCTGGCGCTGAATCGAAAAGTTGAAGTTATCGTAAGCCGGCAGCTTGGTGGTCTCGTTGCCCTGGAACCAGGCGACGTTGGTGCCGTTCGAAACGGCCGGATTGATGAACGGCGGAACGTTGTACGGCGGGAATCCGGTATCCAGCGTGAACGTCGGAGTGATGTCCGCTGTTCTGGCTGCTGATCGGTCTGCGTCAGCGTGATAGCCGGAGTTGTGAGTCGATCCGCTGACCGAAACCAGCGCGCCGTAAGAACGCGCATAAGCGGCGCGAATCACGGTTTTGGCATCCTATCGAATAAGCGCAGCCGATGTGCGGACCGAAGCCCTACGGCCAGAAGTCGGCGAGCGTCCGGCTGCCCACGCAGCCCTTGCAGTTGCCCGCGAACAGCACCGCGCCGGGGATGTTGCCCGCGCCGGGATTCGGCGTGGTGGGCGAGAAATCGGTCCAGCGGTTGTTGAGGCCGGTGGGCGGCAGGTTGCCATCCCAGCGCACGCCCGAGGTTCATGACCAGCTTCGGAGTGACGCGCCAGTCGTCCTGGAAGTAGCCGCCGAAATAGTAGAACTGCTGGCCGATGAAACGGACGGTATCGATCTGTCCGCTATCGGCATATCCGAGCAGGAACGAGGCGAACGCATTGCCGCCCGCATTGCGGATTGGATGCCGCCGGGAACGCCGGTTTCCTGATAGCTGAAGCCGACGCAACCCGCTTCGCACTGCCGGCCGAAGCCGTTGTAGTGATTGAGCTGGTACATGCCGCCGAATTTGAAGGTGTGCTTGCCGTGGATCCAGGTGAAATCGTCGTTGTAGGCAGTAGACGGTATTTTCCGAACCGTTGTCGGCCTGGCCGCCCCAGGTGCTGTAGTTGTCGCCGGTGCCGCCGGAGAACAGGTTGACCAGGTTCTCATTGCAATTGGGGACGTTGCCCAGACAGAACTTGCTCTTCCAGTTGCCGATGTATTCCTGCGGCGGCTTGTGGTCCTGCGTCCAGTTGTTGCCGCCGGCGTAGAAGTGATTCAGCTTGGTCGGGCTGAAAGTCCAGTCCCAGCTCAAGCGGATCACGTCGCTCGCCTGGACCAGGTCGTTGTAATTGGTGTAGAGGCCGGGAAGTGTGGGCGGGCCGTCGGGACCCGGCGGTCTGGTGCTCGCGGTCATGCCCGTAGTAACCGGAGATGCGCTGCTTCTCGTTGAAGATGTGGTCGCCCTTGATGCTGGACTTGTTGACCGGGTAGATCTGGGTTCCGCTGGTCACCAGGTAGTTGTTCGCCACGTAGGCGGCCGTGCCCGGAGCCGCGCCGTTGTTGGGCGCGAGCATGCCGCTGCGCCTGGAAAACGCGCGAGCGCCTTCATCGCGGCCGGGCTGAAGAGGCTCTTGGGAATGATGTTGCCGGGAAATACCTGGCGGGTGACGGTGCCGTCGGCGTTGGTCACCTGGGTCAGTCGGATTGTAAATCGGAATCTGCGCGCCGGCCGAGGTGACCCATTTGCTGAAATCGCCGTTATACATTTCCGGCGTGGGGACGGTGAAGGTCGTGCCGTTGGCGCCGGTGCGATTGCGGAAACCTTCGTAGGAGAAGAAGAAGAACGTCTTGTCTCGTGCCGCGATAAACCTTGGGAATCCAGACGGGACCGCCGACCGTCGCGCCGAAGTCGTTCTGCTTGTAAATCGAGTTCGGGATGCCGGACCGCGTTGCTGAAGAAGTTATTGGCGTCGAAATCGTTGTTGCGCAGAAACTCATAGGCCGAACCGTGGAACTGGTTGGTGCCGGATTTCGAGGCGTAAGTCAGGTTGCCGCCGCCCGCGTGGCCGTATTCCGCCTTGTATCCGTTGGTATCGACGGTGAACTGATCGATGGCTTCGACCGACGGCGAGTTCGACGCCACCCAGCTTTTCGAAAGCGCGCGGCTGGTATTGGTGGAAACGCCGTCGAGCGAAGTGCCGTAGGCCGCGGCCTGGCCGCCGCCGATGCTGAATCCGTTGTCGCCGCCGAGGTTCTTGGCGTCCGGCGTCAAGCGAAGCCAGATCGAACGGCGTTCGCACCGTGCCGTTCACCACCAGCGGCAGATCGTCGACCAGCTTGTTCTGCAGGGTGACGCTGTTCTTGGCGTCTTCCGTCTGCAACTGCACGGCGGACGCCTGCACTTCGATCGCCTGCGTGGAAGTTCCGACTTCGAGTTTGACGTCCGCGCGAACAGTAGTGGCCGCGTCGACCGGAATGCCTTTCGTTCGGCGGGCCGGAAGCCTTGCTTCTCCACGCGCACGGTGTAACTGCCGGGTTGCAGACTGGGCACTGTGTATTCGCCCGATCCGTTAGTGGTGGCATCGAGAGTTACGTTTGTTGCCGGGTTAGTTACAGTAACTTTAGCCGACGGGTATCACCGCGCCTGAGGCATCCTGCACAGTTCCCGTAATGGTTCCGCGTTCCGATTGTCCAAACGCGAAGCAAGCTAAAGATATAATTAAGAGCGCAACTCGAATGGCGCGCGAAGCGGCATGGCTTTTTGACATAAGTGTGTTTCCCCAAATAGCAGATTTAGGTGAACGTTATCATGTTCGAACCGAAAAAACAAGTGGCGTTCAACGTTAGCGTTAGCTAAGGGGACCTCGGCTTCATCAAGTTTGGCTAAAACGCCGGGGCCGCTACGATAAATAGATGAACCGCGCCGCAGACGAAGGGAGGCTCCGATATCATCGCCGTTTTGCATCGAAGTTTCTGTCGACCAGACGGGATCTGATTGTTTACCTTCCTCCCGGTTACGATGAGTCCTCCAAGACACGATATCCCGTACTTTATTTGCAGGATGGCCAGAACCTGTTCGACCCCGAGACCGCATTCGGAGGGAACGACTGGCAGGCCGATCTCACTGCCGATCATCTTATTTATCGCGGTTCGATTCCGCCGTTGATCATGGTCGGCATCTACAACACCGGCGTGCGGCGCGTCTCCGAATATACGCCCACTCGCGATCCCCGATCGAAGAAAGGCGGCAAGGCGGAGCGCTACGCACAGATGCTGGCGCGGGAGATCAAGCCCTTCATCGACACCGAGTACAGGACCGCGAAGTCCGCATCCTGCACCGGCGTGGGGGGATCTTCGCTCGGCGCGCTGACGGCACTCACCGCGGGACTCTGTTATCCCGGAGTGGTCGGGCGCCTCGCGCTGATCTCGCCATCGGTCTGGTGGGACAGTCACGCGGTGCTGCAGATAGTGAGCAGCTATACCTCACGCTCGCGCCCGCGCATCTGGCTTGACATCGGCACGGAGGAGGGAAACAATCCCTGCAAGGTGATTGCAGACGCGCGCATGCTTCGCAACGCACTGGAAGCGAATGGCTGGCGCGAAGGCGAGAATCTCCGCTATCGCGAATTCCAACGCGCAGGACATAACGAATACGCGTGGGCCGGACGCTTCGGCTTCGTTTTGGAATATCTCTACGGATGCACCGATCAAAGGCGGAACGGAAACGTGGAGATCTAATTTCTCCTTCCCTTTAATTCTTCCTGGCGGCTGACTGGCGGAAAGAGCGCTCGACCATATCGTTCGGGTCAGTAGAAACGGGACCATCGCGCCACAACCAACGCATCATTTCGGGCATGATCGCTCCGCCGAATTTCTGCCCGTGTAGATTCATCCCCCACGAGTAGTTCACGTCATAACCCTTCTGAGTGAGCGCCTTCATGAGCCGCACGTTCTGAAAAAACCAATCGCGCTTTTCGTCGTACACGCCGTTGCGGATGCCTCGATTATCATTTCGTCCGTCGCACAGGAAAACCCGGATGGGCTTCTTTTCGCTCGCCAGCACGCGTTCGGGATACACATAGCCGCCCCGGATATCGACGAAGCTGCCGACGTTACTCAGCACTTTCCGGAATTCGTTCGGACGCTCCCAGGCGACCATGAATGCCGCGATTGCGCCGGAACTCGAACCGCCGATTCCATGCTGTTCCGGATCTTTGGAGAGGTTGTAGTCCTTATTCAGCACCGGCATCAGTTCTTCCGTGATCACGCGTGCATACCTGTCATCGGGCGTGTTATATTCGGTGCCCCGGTTTGTGGTTCCGTCGCCCCAACCGGTTTGCGGCGATGGCTCGACCTGCTCGGGTGTGCGGCCGGGATTGATGAAGACGCCAATCATGACCGGAATCTCGCGGCGGTAGATCAGATTATCCATGACGTTTTGCGCCCTGATATCGCCGTTCTCGTCTTTGAAAGCCTGGCCATCCTGATAGATCATCAATGCCGCGGGAACAGCCGGATCGTATTGCGCCGGCACGTACACCCAATAGGTGTGCTGAGTGCCGGGATAGACCTTACTGGGGATCACGAAGGGTCCACGAATTTCGCCCTTTGGGACGCCGTCTTGCGGCATAGAGTCCGGGCCCAAACGGTATTGCGAATTCGGATTCGGACCCGGCGGCATCGGCTGCTGTCCACCGCCCTTGCCGCCTTTTCTCGCTGGACCTGGTTGCCCGGAATTTGCCTGCGGCGCAGGCGCCTGCGCGAGAACTGTTCCAGCAAAAACGAAACTGATGGCGTAGATTGCCGCTTTTCTCATTAGAAGCTCCTCAGTCTGGAAATATATCCTATTCGCAAAGTGTATGGCGAATTGCGGCGGCGGCAGGACGAGGCTTCTCGCGCGGGCCAGGGGGCCGCCGCATAAGCGCTAACCTTACGGCCGCCCCATCCCAAGCGGAAGCAAATTGTCAAAGAACTTTTGTCCACGGGGGCACGAGTATTTCATCGTGTGCGTGGACGGAAAGAAGAATTAAGGAGTCAGAAGACGCGGGAAGGATTGACTCAGGCCGCTTTTGCAGGCTCCGCTGGGCTTTCCGGCTTTGCGTCGGCTTCAAGAGTCAGTTTTATTGTCCTTTCCTCCTTTCGTCTCGACTTGGTGACGCAAATGGGGTGAATTTCAGCGAGCTTTTGACTTAATGCTCTTGCGGTCAGCTTCAAATTGAGGGCGGCAACCAGTTCCGTGGCTGTTCCTTTCCACTCTCCTCCTCCTTCGGTGGTGATTTTGATGAGGTCGGCTTGCAGTTTGTTTTCGGCCCGGGTGACGCAAACCAGCTCTTTTTGATCGACATCGACGAGTGCGGCGGTGGCCCATTGCACGGCTTCGGGGAATCTCGCCTTTTCAGGGAACGGCATACCCGGCAGACAGCGGAGCGCGACCGCAAGGAGAAGCAGGATGCCTTCAACTATCGACTTGCGGTGCTCCTCAAAGCGGCGGTTGAGTTCGTCGTTGGGAAGTGGATCGGGTAACTCGGGTAGTTCGATGGGGAGGATGCGGCTCGACAGACGGTCGGCGGCATCGGGTTCGTTGGTGGTGATGATGATGGGGCGGGAGACGTTCTGCATCTCGCCGTGGAAGCTGGCGGGGAGTCCGGTGGAGAGGCGGGCGAGGACTTCGGCGGGGCGGCGGGCGAGGCGGGTGGCTCCGTCGATGAAGACGACGTGATTGTCGCGGGCGATGCGTCCGCCGGCGGCTTCGTTGGTGGGGGTGAAGTTGATGGGGGCGAGGCTCGGGTCGACGAGGGCGCGGAGCATACGTGCGGCGGAGGTTTTGCCGGAGCCTGCCGGTCCGGAGATTTGGAGGATGGGATAGTCGCGCGGGTGTTGGTTGTCGTCGGCGGGGCGGAAGGCGGCGAGTAGCCAGACGACGACGCGGAGCCATGCGGGGCGGTCGTTTTCGAGGCGGAGGAGATGGCGGAGTTTGTCGAGTTCTTCTATGGGGTCGATGTCGTGGAGGGGATCGACGGCGGGTTGCGGGGCTACGGTTGGGGATGGGACGGTGTCGATGAGGTTACGGCGAAGGCTCCAGCCGTCGCGGGTGATTTCGATGTGGCGGCCGCAGTTCCAGGCGGGGTCGAGGTGGATGGCACCTTCGTCTTGCGCCGATGCGGAAGTGGACGTCGCGGGTGCTGCGGCTGGCTTGGGATTTGAAGATGAGGAAGGCGGCGCGGAGGGCGGAATCGCTGGGAGCTTTCTTGTGGCGCTGGTAGTATTCGCTGGCGGCGCGGAGGCGGACGCTTTTGTGAGAGAGGGGCGTCGAGACGCTGCAGCCGTCGCCAAAGCGGTAGCTGAGGAAGCGGATGCCTTGGGGGGTGATGAAGGGAATGCCCAGGTTGTTGAGGATTCCGATGAGCTCATGGGAGGCTTCGTAGGAATTTCGCTTGTAATACTCGGGATAGACATCTTCTGGAAATAATTTGCGTTCAGGCATAGTTACCTCTTTCCGGTTTCAATATAGCGAATGAGGTTTGGAAAAGCGGTTGTGAGAGGTGTGGGGATTGTGGGGTTAAATGGATTGGATTGAGCGGGATACGGGATATTTTTTGGTATTGTGACTGGTCGGGTGCGAATTGGGATTATTGAGGGTGTGTTTTTGACGCGAGGTGCTGGACCTGAGCAAAAATCCGAAAAATGGCTCCGACCCGGCTTTTTAGATCAAGCCCCTTAATGGCGTGTTGGCGCCGGAATAGAACAACCGCAGTTTCACCGGTTTTGTATTTGGCGCGTGCGCCGGATTCGCGTCGGATCGACTTTCTGCGCACACTACCACCCCGACGCCGGAGAAGAAGGAAACCCGGAAGGACACCCGGCAGCAGTCGAGGCCAAGTTCGGCTGACCGGCAGATTAGACCATAGCCGACCCTCCTGCGCCGTCAGCAGGAAAAGGAATAGTGGGACGCCCGGCGGCGTTTCGTGTCCAAGCGGGCCCGTTCGACCATGAGGTGCAGCCTATCGGAGCTATTCGGCGATGCCACAGTCTCGCAACGTCACGCGTGACGGCGAAGACCTGGGCTTCGAAGTAGGAATGGAGCCGGTAGACAATCCGCATATCGAGATCCGCATGATGAGCACGCCGTCCGGCGAGCGTTCCGTCCGGAGGAATCGGAATACTTGGCGCAGCCTTGATCGTAGCGCCGTCGCCGGCCAGTCCGCCAGGGAAATTTAGAATCTCGTGTAGAGTAGGTACCGCATCCCCGCCGATGTCATCAAATACAAAACCGGCGGAACTGCGGGCGTTCTATTCCGGCGCTGACACTTTTGGCGCTCGGATAGGCCGCGGACACACCGAAAACAATCTCACCCCGAGCGGGCTTGTATCCACCATTCTCGTAACCGGTCATCATTCGGCGGAATGAATCGAGCTCTCAACTCAATTGCGGACAAGACGCGTTTGACTTCCTGGCCGCTCCGGGCCGTTCGAGTTGCCCAGCGATGGAGGATTTGAGAGGTTGATAAGAGCTGGACAGCCGGTAGCGCCAATCGCCCCGCGATTCGTCTGGCTTTGCGATCATCAGTAGCTAAGGCGCATCCTCGAACACGACAAATGGCGAGCGACATCGCTTCTCCATCATCCAGGTCGGCTGCAAACTGAACGTAGAGTTGTTCCTCGCGAGGATCGCTGGGGCTGACCACGGCCACGGTACCGGACTGGACCCATGGAATAACCGATACAGCTTCGGGGGGCTTTGCAGGATCATCACTCCGGATATAGATGGCTTCATCAACAACAGCTGAACAGACGAAACACTCAACCTCCAGCGTTTCAATAATGGGGACACTCACTCCGGTCGCAAGAAGGTTCAATGCCACGGAAGTGTCCAGAAGAACTGGGACATCTATCATGATCACCGTCAACGGCTTCCAAGAGGCTGTGCTAGATCGAGCCTCTAACTGGGTAAAATCACCCTCATGCTCGCGCCGGATGCGGTTTTGAAACGCCTCCATGATGAGGCGCGAAGAAAGGCGGTCAGTGTGCAAATACCTGGCAAGCTGTCCTTCGCTCAGATCGCCGTGGCGAAACGCGTTGATGGCAAGCGCAACGTATCGCTCCGGAAATCGATCGTTAACTGGATGGTTCGCATCTATTCCCAAGAGATGTTGAGCTTTCTGCACCTCGAATCCCTCAGTTACGAGCCGTTGCCAGGTGCCGGCGGGCACCCTCCGGAGAGTCTCAAGACGGAGCACCATTGCCTGGACAGACACCTGGTAGAGGTTGGCGAGACCCACAAGGTCACCGATCGTCGCGCCTTTGGACGTGGAGCGTTGTAAGTCAGTGAACTGCCGATTGACTCCAGTAGCCGCCATAAGAAAACTCTCGGCGAACGCATCTGCAACTCGTTCCTTAGCAGTCTGCATGCGACGAGACACCAATATAGTGATCTCGGCTTGGTACCGATGCATTAAGAAATGGCCGTATTCGTGGGCTAGCGACCATTGACGTCGATCGCGTGGATGGTTTGAGTTTACCCCCACGCATGCACCAAGATCCTCATTGTAAGCAAAAACACCTGCAATTTTTGAGGGCATCGGAAAATAGAAGATTCGAAGACCTACCTCTATTTCCAGTCGCTCGCGGAGATTGCCAATGGGGCCGTCGCCCAGACCGAGACGGTTTCTTTCAGCAGCCGCGACATCGCTTCCTACCTGCTCAGCGTGCTACCGGTCGTCTCGTAAATTGGGGTGTATTTGCGAGATCCGGATACGCCCGCGATTTTTTCCAACTCCGCATAATCTTCTGATCGCTGCTGTAAGTCAAGGGCAACTTGCTCGTATTCCTGATTCTCATCAAGGGCCTGTCGTTCATTTGACCGGAACTGAGTCACGAAGCCCTCAGCCTCCGCCCGGCGGCCAACAAAATCTGACACATGGCGATGGTACAACTTAGCGAGTCGAATCAATTCGGCCGGCGTAATCCTCCGCTCGCCCTTCTCAATCGCAACAATCGTTGTGCGCGCCATCTCCATTTGATCTGCCACGGCCTGTTGCGTGAGACCGGCACTTCGCCGCGCGTCCTGAAGACGTGACCCCAACACTCTCGGTCGATTTCTTCCAAGATATTGCCGCCCATATTCATGCCACCTTCGTCTGCGGAAGCATCCATTGACGCGGAGGAAAGTTCTTCCATTCTTCACAATGACCTCGGTAAAGGCGTTCCAGGCGGCGTTGAATGACCTCCTCGGTGTCTCCAGTCTGTTCCACCAAAGCCACACAGGTTTGGCGCAACTCCGGGAAACTCTAACATCAGGGATATCCAACTCGCATCTCCAGCCAGCGCCTGCCGAAGACGCTCAGCCTGCCAGTCCATTGCGCCTAACCCTCTAAGACGTCTGAGCCGGATTACCTGGGTCGGGTTATAGAGATCGCAAGCATAGCCTTCGCCATCGAAACCGTGCAGCCCGGAATTCTCAAGGGCAAGCCGGCGAAGCAAACATGAAGTACATAGACCACACTGTGGCTGTCGTGACCGCTGCAAGGGGAAAGACCCATCACACGAGGTAGTCGCGATGACGGGTGCCATGTTCTGAACTGCTGGATGCGCACACATCTCGGCTTTGGTTTGAAATACGGAAGCGTTTTCGATGCAGAATTGCTTTTCGGTAAGGGCCTGCAGAAAACGAGCAACCAGCAGGAGCGTCCAAGGGTGTACCGAACGACTGTTCGGGATGCCAACGGGCGTCCTTTCATACGGAAGATTAATTGCACCAACTCCGTTCTCGTAGAGGAATAAGCGATCCGTCCCGGCGCTCAGCGCGCAAACAGCCCCGAGCGCTAGGAAAAGAAAACCACGCGTTCGTCGAGTTGGCTCCTGTGGGACCTCGGAAGCCGATTCTAACCAACATGGAATGCGAACGTGCGTCAAAGATCGATTCGGTAACGTCCTCAGACTTCGCACCTGTTCTTTTTGACGGTGCTCTTGCCGGCGGTTTGGAGTGGCTGAAACACATACATAGTGTAGTTCGGGATTCTCTTTCAGAGCGACGACATTCCCGGCGAGGGAGTCCAAGCCGCCGCTAAAGAGGTTGACTCGTATTGACTCGTTAGGATCCACCAACACTAGCGAACTCTGTTGCTCCGAAAAACGCGGACGAGTCGGGCGCGAAGAAAACTCGATATCCCATCCGTCACCAGTGGTGAATCCCAGCAGATCTAAGAGGGTTTCCTCGACATCAGCGCGGGCCAATCGGCCAGGCACCTAACGGGGACTTGAATGCGGAATTGTCTTTGCCACCAATCTCGAGCTGAACGTTCACGAACAGCTAGCCGGTCAGCAATGTGGATCGCCGCGGCTACATCGACAAGATCTGCCAACAGGGGAGCCAGGCTGTTCCCTAGAAGTTTCGAAACGGCATCATCGTTCACGTAATAGTGCATGTCGCGCTCTTCGCCGGAATCAGGCTCGGAACCAAGAACCCTTTCACCGGCAGTAAAGTTGAAAACATAGGTCGCGCTCATCGATTTCCTCCGGACAGCACCGGTAGCGCTTCACCGAGTCGTTCCAGCGTGGTTTCCTTCTTTCGTATACGCCTCGGGGCGTGCGGACTGCAACAGAATCGAGGCTGGAGAAAAAAGCTCTGTGGAGCCGTTTCGACGCATCTTTTCCGATCCTCGTCAGCAGATCCCGCTCATAGCAGACCTGCTCAAACGAATCTCGGTGCGCTTCCCTGGCTATCTCGTCTCTCGTCGGCTGAAGAACGCGATGATCAACGACGGCGCGAGCTGACTGACTGAGCAGTTCCTCCTGGATTACTTGCCGGGTTAACGGACCACTGTGCTCTTCTAACGCACTAAAGGTTCGCTGCGCAGCGCATTCGAGGATTCGCACACCATCGTCCGCGTGCTGCTGGGCGATACT
This sequence comes from Terriglobia bacterium, assembly GCA_963767545.1. Taxonomy (GTDB): domain Bacteria; phylum Acidobacteriota; class Terriglobia; order Bryobacterales; family Bryobacteraceae; genus CAVVFX01. The sequence continues at coordinate 243,322 of CAVYEV010000036.1, read as the reverse complement.
TCTTAATCGCCTGCTCAATAAATCGAAGACTTGAGCTCGTCTCGTGAAACTCATTGCAGGAGAGATCTGTTGGAGAGATGAACCGACTGCGTCTGCCATTTCTACAATTGCGGGCTTCCAGCGACCTTTGTGTGCCTGTTGTGCAAACATCTGCACTGCCGCGTCCGTAACCAAGTTGCAGTCAGTCCCACTGCGAACAAGCGCGAGAACACGACGTGCGCCGGTACCGCGTACTTTCCAAATCAGACTGTCACCGTCGGGCATTGGAACCCTCCGATTCAAAGTATATGCCCGATTCTGACATTGTCAACAAAACTATTACAATAATATAAATACTGTCATAAACTAAAAGTGCTACACACCTCGCGAGAGAGTCGCTAACTAACCTGTAACTATTTGATTCGTAATTACTTGATCGTCCGGTTGGTGTCTCCCAAACCCTCGCCCTGTGAGCGAGCTGTTTACGAAGCCAGTGCCTGCCGACACCCGCACTGTGCCGCTCTACCTGGAGCAGCCCGAGACCATCTTCAAACGATATTGGCCAACCCCACTGAAGAAAAATTTTTAACCTGGCCGACTGACCGAGGCGAACACTCTTGACGGATTCTCAAAGAACCGCTATTCTTCAGTCACACTAGTCTTAAGAAGTAACACCCAGGATTTAAGCCTTATGAGGCAAAGGCGAAGCCGTTGCCAGGCGCCGACATAGGATCGGGAATGCCGTTCTGGACGCGAATCAATCCCGACACCTGCCAGCCCCCCAGCACCGCCTCGGCCACCGGGTTCATGCTCCCGCCTACCGGCTTACCTCTGCCGACCGGCAGCTCGTAAAGCATCGTGATGGCGACGGCCTGCGGAATGTCATGCGCGCTTAGTGACCGCTCCAGGCTCCAGTTGGCCATATCGCGCGGGCCGGGATCGTTCACTTCCCAGGACTGACCCTCCGAGGTGTTGTCGATCGCTCGCGACCATTGATAACTCACGATCATATTCAATCCTTGCGAGAATCGCTTGGTGAAACGAAGCACGAGCGCATTGTAGCTGGAACTTCCGCCGGATGTGCTGATATCCAAGTTCACACCCGTGTATTGCGGGTAGGGTACCAGCAGGCGCCAACGCGGCACGGTCGGTCCGGAGAGCGTGGCGCCGGCCGATGCGGGTATAACCCCGTAGAAAGGATTGGGAACGGTCTGATTGAGCTGCGTTCCCAGGCTCAGGTACTGCGACGGGAGCTGATCGACATGCAGATTCTGATAGGCCAGGGATAGCTTGCGGCCCTGGTTGCCCGAGTAGCCCGCTTCTATAACAGTATTGGGCGACATCTCGTATTGGAAATCGGCGCTGTAATTCTCGGTATAACCGCTGGGATGATCGCGGATGACGGCGGTGATTCCCTGGCCGAGGCCGGTAGCGGCGCCTTGCGATTTGCCGATGGCAGGAACGAAACCGTTGGGGAACGGGTTGGCGATCAGGTCGCCAGGATGTATGCCGTCCCCGGCCGCGGTGCTCTGCCATGGCGTATTGGTGGAGAACCCGATGGGATTTGCGTCGCCGAGGACAGGCACGAAGTAAAGACCGAAACCGGTGCGGAAAACGAGTTTATCGGTAAGCTTATAGGCTATGCCAATCCGAGGCGCGAAGTCGTGCCAGTCGGTGTCCCAGAGGCCGCGGTTGTCGCTGCTGACAAACTGGACCGCGCCTTTGAGATTCATGCCAGGAACGGAAATAGGGCTGGGCGCGTTGAACAGGAAGGTGCTGAAGCGTTATATCGATCGGTGGTCGGCTGCTGAATGTCCCAGCGTATCCCGTAGTCCACCGTAAGGCGCTTGCTCACACGCCAGGCGTCCTGCGCGTAAAAGCCAAGATAGTGATGACCTTCCGCGATAGGAGCCGGATAGGGCGCGCTTCCACCCGAGCCGGTGCCAAGCAACAGTGACGCGATCGCATTCCCGCTGGTAGTGACGCCGGAAGCACAGCGGACCCTGTGTTACTCTGAGCGTGGAATATCAGAAAGTCAACATGACACGTAGAGATTTTATAGCCGTTACGGCCCTAGTCGCGACCGCTCGCGCGGATGCCAGCGCCGGTGATTGGCGCAATATCAAAACCGGTAACCCGATCCCGAAAGAAGGCTACGTCGACCAACCTTATGTCGTGATTACCAACGATGGCAACTGGTTGTGTGTCTTGACCACCGGCAGCGGAGTGGAAGGGCAACCCGGACAACACGTCGTGTCGACGATCAGCAGCGACAAAGGGAAAACGTGGACCACGCTGACCGACATCGAACCCGTGAGCGGTCCGGAGGCATCCTGGGTGATGCCGTTGAAAATCCCCAGTGGGCGCATTTATGTTTTCTACACGTACAACAAAGACAATTTGCGCGAAGTGGCGGGCGCAAACTCACCCGGACAGGCGCGGCGGGTCGATACTCTCGGCTATTACGCTTATAAGTACTCGGACGACAACGGGCGGACCTGGTCCAAGGATCGCTATTACATACCCATGCGACTCATGCGCATCGACCGGGAGAATCTCTACGGCGGCAAGGTCCTGTTCTTTTGGGGTGTCGGAAAGCCGATTATCGATCGCGGGCGCGTCTACTTCGGCTTCGCGAAGGTAGGCAAGTGGGGGAATCCGGGGACGATGGTGGAGTCGCAAGGCTGTTTCATGCGCTCGCGACAATATACTCACCGAGCGCGATCCGAACAAGATCCGATGGCAACTTCTGCCCGACGGCGACGAAGGTCTGCGCGCACCTAAGGGACCGGTCTCGGACGAGGCTAACCTTGTCGCGCTGAGCGATGGCAGTCTGTATGCGACGTACCGAACCATTGACGGCTACAACTGCCAGGCCTACAGCCGCGATGGCGGACACACATGGACGCCTCCGGAGTACGCGACCTACAGTCCCGGAGGCCGGCGGATCAAGCATCCGCGCGCTGCCAATTTCGTGAAGAAATTTTCCAACGGCAAGTACCTTCTTTGGTATCACAACCACGGCGGCGAGGCTGTGCATGCCGCCAAGTGGGATTACTACTTCAACCGCAACCCCGCGTGGGTCGCCGGCGGCATCGAGAAGGATGGACACATTTACTGGTCAGAGCCGGAAATCCTCCTGTACGATGAGAATCCCGATACGCGCATGAGCTATCCGGATTTCATCGAAGATCACGGGGAGTTCTACGTGACTGAAACGCAGAAGACTCTCGCGCGGATTCACCACATCGACCGCACGTTACTCGATGGCGTCTGGAACCAGCGAGAAAATAAAAGCCTGGCAACCAACGGTCTGGTCTTAGATGTCGATGGCACAACCGGGATAGCCGAAATGCCAAAACTGGCGTCGATGGACGGTGGGGGATTTTCTATCGACTTCTGGGTTAAGTTTCGCGAACTGTCGCCAGGCCAGATCATCCTCGATGCGCGCGACGGATCGGGAAAGGGATTCGCCCTATCCTCGACCGATCGCTCCACGCTGCAGATCGTGATGAACGACGGAAAGGTCAAAGCAGCCTGGGACTCGGACCCGGGACGGCGCCCGGCACGTTGAAGGTAGGCGATTGGCAGCATGTCGCTGTGGTGGTCGACGGCGGTCCGAAGATCATCACCTGGATCGTCGACGGCGTGTTGAATGACGGCGGCGCGGTGAGGGATTTCGGCTGGGGGCGATTCGATCGGGAGCTGCGAGACGTGAATGGATCACTGACAGCCAAAATTGCTCCAGCTATTTTTGGGGAACTGCGCAAGCTGCGAGTCTATGATCGCTACCTGCGCACGTCGGAGCTAGTAGGGAACTTTCGAGCACGCTGGTAACACTTGTCTGCAGCCTGTAGCGTTTCACGCCCTGATCTCTTTCTGTCGAAATCTGATATCTCACCGATTGCAAGTGGCCCAAACGTCGCATACACTTATTAGGGCGAGCGATGAGTAAATTCCAAGGTAATCTCACGGAACATACGTATCTTCTGATTCGGAACCGCATTCTCCGTGGGGAACTTCCGTTCGGAACAGGCCTATCGCGACGCGCACTGGCGAATGAGATCGGCATCAGTATCGTGCCCGTGGGCGATGCCCTGCAGCGCCTGGAGAATGACGGCCTTGTGGAAAGCCGGCCGCGCGTCGGCACGCGAGTGCGAATTCCGACGGCGACGATGATTCGCGGCCACTATATCCTCCGGGAAGCTCTGGAATCGCAAGCAGCCCGGATCTTCACTGAAAAGGGCAGTACCAGCGAGCGCGAAGAAATTAAGCGAATGGCCAGTCAACTCGATGGCTTTTACGCGCTCCCGCTCAACAAGGAAGATCGCGACCGCTTGTTTGAGATCCACAAATTCCACATGCGCTTCCACATGCGCATTGCGGAAGGAACCGGCTGCGATGAACTGTGCCAGGCCGTGGAAAAAAACCAGGTGCTGGTTTTCAATTGGTTGTACGACACTGCCCTCGGCAATCAGCAGCCGCCCGCCGGCTGGCATTCTGAATTGGCGGAGGCGCTCCTTTCTGGCGATCCGATCATAGCCGATGCAGCCATGCGGCGCCACACGCGCTACCGTATGGAAGAAGTGTTGCAGCAGATGGAACCGTACTTCGGTTTTACGGAACCGCGCCTCTCAGCCTTTCCCAAACGATCCCGGCGCAGTTCCAAAACGAGTCCAGCTCTCGCCGAGAAAACGATTTAATCACGACGTCAACTTGTCAGCGGAAATCGCGCCTACCCGCCGAACATCCAGCGATTTCAGCAGTGCCTGCGCTTTTCGGGATCTGCTCGAGTTTGCGAGCCGTCGTTACAATCGACCACCCGCTACCGGTGCCGGGAGAATTATCAAGCAATCTATCGATCAAGGCCCGCGGCGATGGCAATACGCATCAGGCCTTCCACGCCGACTTTAGCTTGTACACCTTCAATGAGGCAATCTTAGCCGTGCCTCCGTCCGAGTACATCTTGAGGCCCTGCTCACTATCTTTGGGCAGAAAGCAGGCAGGCATGACGATCTCGCCATCATTGCCGAAAACCTCAACCGTCGTGCGATCCACCAGGAGACGGAGTTTGACCGGGATGGTTTGCGCGCTCATGCCGATGTTAAGCTCGCCGTTGCTCAGGCGGTGTTCCTTGGGAGTCGTCACGGTGTAGGCAACCTTGCGTCCGCGAATCGAGAAGCCCACTTCCGTAGCCATACCGGGATTGAATTCAGCCTGAATATCCCACAAATCGCCAGCCATATCAGAGAGCGGATTATCACCGGGCTTCAGATCCAATCCTGTCCAGACTTTGGGCTCGTGCTGGATGGATTCGATCTCGCGGACGGGCAAAGCGCAGAGCTTGAGAGTCGTGCCGAAGCGGCGCAGTTTCAGGTCATAGGGAAAGCTCATCTGCTGATTGAACGGCATGTGCGGATACACGCCGCCTTTCATCCAGGAGAGTTGTACGCGGCGACCTTCCGGCAGACCGCTGTAAGTCTGCACCGCGTAGTAGTTGCCGCCGGCAGTGCCCTGATTTGTCATCACCTCCGGCACAAACCGCTGGCCGTCGAAAGAGCCGATCAGGTAGTGGTCATTGGCTGAGGTCCACACCCATTTGGTGACGCCGGGTTCACCGTCGACGGCCATTTCGAAGAAATCGGGACACTCGGCGGAACCGGGCACGACGATGTCGTGCAGCGTGGTCCAGATCTTCAGGTCGGGCGAACTCAGGAAGCGGAACAGGTTGCCGTCGAGGAAGAGAACCATAATCCACTTCTTCGTGGGCGCGTGCCAGACCACCTTCGGGTCGCGATTGCTGCCCATCATATGCGGCACGACCGGGTTACTCGCGTATTTGGTAAAGGTTCTGCCGCGATCGTTACTGTACGCGATACATTGCGTGTAGGGCTGCCCCTGCGATTCCGGCGAAGTGCCACCCGCGGCAGTATAGATATTGACGATGGTTTTCTCGGGACCCTTCCGCAGGCCGGCAGTGTTATTTTCGTCGACGACGGCCGAGCCCGAAAAGATGGTCCCGCGCTGGTCTGGTTCGATCGCTTCGGCGAGTTGTTTCCAATGAACCAGGTCGGGGCTCACGGCGTGGCCCCAAGTCATGTTGCCCCACTTGGTGTCGAAAGGATTGTGCTGAAAGAAGAGGTGAAACTCGCCCTTATAAAACACCAGTCCGTTGGGATCGTTAGTCCAGCCCGTCTTCGGACTGAAATGGAATTGCGGCCGGTACTTCTCTTCGTATACAGGCGCCTCGATTGTTTGTGCCAGTCCTCGCCGGGCAGCTAGCACGATGGCTATTTGAGTGAATTGTCTACGATTCATCGGGAAGCACCGGGGCGTAACCAACCGGATCCATTTCCATGAAAGGATACCTTTGATCCGGATGGCTGAAAGAGCAACTCTTGACCTTCGTTTTGCCCCATGTAGCCGCTGCTCACCGGTGGCGTCTTATCGCGCAAGAGGTCTGGCTTAGGAAGAGGGATTCGTTCTTTTGACGTCTTCGTCACAACTATAAGCTAATGAAAATACGCAAGGCCAGTCAAGCCAGAAGGGGCAGAACGGCGTGCCGTGGGCATGTTTTGGGCACAGTGGATGGACCGCACAGCGCACGTCACGCCGGAATCGCAGCCTCAACCCGGACGTCTTCCGGCGTCAAATGAGCGAGGCTGGCGCAGGAGAGTCGAGGGACACTCCGCCGGATGAAAGGGAGCATGATCAGAAATAAACGCCTGAGCATATGCTAGATGTTAGCTCGCGGTGCTTCGGGCTGTCGGAGGGTGTGGGGTCGGTCCGGTTCGATACGGCAAGCTTTCAGGATTGCATCTGCCGTAGCGAAGACCTTCCCGAAGCGGACCTCTTCAACCGTACCCTCGCCCATCCAGTTCTTGATGTAGCCGCGGCTGTAATGCAGATTTACAGTGTGATCGAGCGCGGAGCAAACGAGATAGCTGACGGTTTCCGCTTCGACTTCGCGAACGTCACGCGGCAGGTCGTCTGGGGCATGTATGCTGACCATGTCGGCGTGGAGTTTGACGTGGCCTATTTCATGGAATGCTGTCTTTAAACGATCATAGGCAATCGGGCTGACGGCAATGATGTTCTTTGCCGGCTTCGCGTAGCCCTGCACGTTTCCGTTGGTGCATTCGAACGGTTCCTCGGTAATGCCGAGCTCGGTGAGTGCCTTGCCAATGTCAACGCCGATGACTGTCGGGACGAATTCCTGTCCCTCGGTTTGATGTCGCCCGAACCAATTTCGGCGGGAGATAAAGAATAATGCGTTTTCCGTTTCCTTGTCTCCTGGCGCGGTAGTCTCCCTGGCGGCTTTTTTGAAAACTGGCATGAGTAGCTCGATGGCCTTCTCTCCCTTTTTCACATGCCGGCCGAGGTCTTTCCATCCGGGAAAGGTGTTGATCGGCTCAGCGCGTCCAAGCTGCGCCATGGCGAGCCACTGGTTGCCGAGCGAATAGTGCCAGAACGCGCTGTAGGCCGCTGCGATCTTGCCCGGTTCCGTGAGGGCCTCTTGTACCATCTGTTCGTAATTGTGCTTCACGCCGCAGGTTTCATATCAGGGGCGGGCGCGGCCATCCGTCGTGGCGTATTCGGGAAACTGCTGACCTTCAGCTCGGCGCCCGGTACGAAGGGGGCGGCGACGCCTTCGGTCACCTTGATCTTTCCGGTCAATTGACCCTTTGATTGACGCCATTCGGCAACCAGTTCTTTCAGGCCGTCTTCGGTCTTAATGTAGGTTTTGAGATCGGGTAGATTGCCGGCCATGGGGTTCTCCGTTGATCGTGAGGGGTGAATCCTCGGGGGATACTTGCCTTCCACGGGGCCCCTGTCAATGCGAAAATGAATTGAGCCCTTATGCTTTCGCGGGTAGAGTAACGGCCATGAAAACCGACTGGACAGAATCTGCTTTGATCGAATGCGTTCCCGGCAAAATGGGGGGTCGTCCCGTTATCAAGGGAACACGCATCGAACCTGAAACGATCGTGCAGGATTTTGAGCTGGGCTCTCCCGTCGAGGAGATCCATGAGAACTTCCCGACGGTGCCGGTCGACACGATCCGTAATCTGCTCGCCTTCGCACACAGCAAACAGCCAGTGCTGTGAAAAAGCGGGTGCTGCTTGACGAAAATCTTCCGCATGCTCTGCGGAAGCATCTATCGAACCATGACACCGTAACCGCTGCTTATGCAGGTTGGCCGGATACAAAAACGGCGAATTGCTGAAGGCGGCAATGGACGCAGGGTTCGACGTGCTGGTGACGGGGGACAAGACCCTGCAATACGAACAGAACCTTGAGGGGCGGAAGATCGCGTTGGTATCGCTGCCGGTAAATAGCTGGCGTATTATTCAGCCTCATGTTGCAAAGATTGCGGCCGCCGTCGATGCCGCTGCAGCTGGGTCGTTCACCGAAGTCTCCTGTGGGACGTTCATCAGGCGGCGAGCGAAGCCAAAGGGGCCCACGCTCGGCTGAGACCCGTGGCCTAATTGTGACGTCCAGAACAGAGAAAAGCTAAAATGTTGTATACTCAGCGAAAGCCGGGAACAACATGGCAGCTAAGTCGCTAAAAATCGACAGCCTCGACCTCGATCTTGAAAACCCGCGCATCGTGCTCGCGACCGACCAACGGGACGCGATGCAGAAGATCGTTGCGGAGAAAAAGGCGAAACTGATCAACCTCGCCGAAAGCATAGCCGTCAAAGGTTTTAGCCCTATTGATCGCTGCTTGATATATTGCGTTCCCACCTTCGGGCAGGGCATTTCATCATTCTGGAGGGCAACCGGCGCGTCTTGGCGGCAAAACTACTGAAAAGTCCCTCACTCGTGAGGGATATTCAGATGCCTGATACACACAAGAGGCGACTGCAAAAGGCCGCGCTGGGCTTCGATGTAAAGAAAATTGAGCCTGTAGACTGTTACGAGGTTGCCGACCGTGCCAAGGCGTCGAGTGGATACGCCAGCGGCATAGTGGTGAGGATGAAGGGCGAGGCATTGTCGGTTGTCGGCGATGGCCCTGTCGCGTTTCCGCGGCCGACATGCCGCGTTGCAGGCGCATGATCATTGATCTTGCCGAGAAGAAAGAAAAGGTGACTGATCTCAAATCAAAGGATCAGCAGATCGCCTATATAGCGGAGATGAAAGCCGCGAATAAGCCGAATTTGGCGACCAAGACGGGCACGCTCAAGCCGGTCGAACGGATCACGGATAAGGATTTCAAGGCTACGCCGGTTCCACTTCCGAAAAGAAGGAGCGGCGGGTGGACGGCTGCTCGGACGCATGTAGTCCCAAAAGGCATGCTGGCTCAACGTAACGAACGCAAAGTTGCAGGAAATTTATGAGGAACTTCGAAGCCTTCAGCTGTCAAAGCACCCCCACGCGATTGCTGTTCTGCTACGAGTGTTCCTCGAAACGTCTGTCGATCATTATATGAAGGCCTCCGGTTTATCCCTGACCTTTTCGACCGCGAACCACAACGGCGGGAATTTGCGCATGCGCTTGTCGTTCTGAACCTCGCGAATATTGTGAACGAGATTGAGGGCATCCAGGACGTGCGGTGGAACCGGCACTTTGCGGAAAATGTTCTTCTTGGATCGCTTCTTCAGGCTGCGCTATGTGATTCCACCAGCTTCGAGGTCGATCCGTTCAGCAGTAAGTTCGAGAGCCTCGGAAATGCGGCAGCCGGTGAACGCCATCACGAAGCAGAAAGTACGAATTTCGCGCTTCTGTTTTTCAGCCGCACTGAGGAACTGCCGGCGGTCCTCACGGGTCAAATAGAGCCGCCAGCCTTGCGAATCCAGAAGCTGCAACACTTCCCTGGACATCTGTTTCAAATCTGCAAAAAGGCAATTGCTCTGCGGGCGCGGGCAATGTCCTTCGTGCCCAGGGACTGCCGCAAAACGCGCCTGCCGTTCACGTAGCCGTCGCCCCAGAGCGGGCAACTGCATTTGAGGAACGTGCGCCCTTTTGGTGGAATCGGACGACCGATCCGTTTATAAGCCGGTCAGCGAAGCCGTCGAAGCTTTCCTAGGCCGCTGCAAAAGAGAGGGCCTGCAGGACGCCACCATTGTCAAATACCGGAATCCCCTTAAATAAGCTCGCTGAGTTTTGCGAAGCGCAGCATATCGACAGCCTCCAAGAACTGAAAACGGAGAAGCTGGACCTGTTTCGCGCAGCGCGCGGCATCGCTCAAATCATTGCAAGCAAGGAGCTGGAAATCCTCCTCGTCTTCCTCGGCCTCGGTGTTGATCGGGACTGGACCAAGGAAAACCCCGCGAAGAAAATAAAGCTGCCGCGCAACGTCAAGCTCCAACGACGTGGTGCCGTTCACGCCGGCGGAAGTCTCCGCCATCGCCAGCTCTTCTTTATTGTAGATCGGGATTGTAGATTGGGCCGGCTTACGAACATGGCTCCAAGCGGATTCAGTAACAGCCGAAATATAAAAACTGACCAAGCCGAATCAATGACTTACGCGAGAACCTGGCCATATACCGCTATCCCGTACTCTATCGTAGGAATAGGAGTGGTGGAATGGAACGGATATCGAGTCAATATGCCAGTGAGCGTTTTTCAAAACGGAGATCGAACCGAGACCGGGAGCAAAGAACAACCCTTTGCGTCACTACGGCCCGAAATCCAGCCAGACGAACACCCGTAATCTACGGACAATGTCCGCTCATCGAACGCGTTCGTTTGTTCCTATTAATGTACATTGGCATCACCCAGATGCAAAAAACACCACTTTGCGTCACCGCTAGGTTTCGAAAATCCACATACCTTGCACAATGGCGCACAAGAAACCGGCCCTTTGCGTCACCGCGGCCCCTTACCCCAAGTCACGCGATCGGCTTCGTTCCGCAAAACCCCCGGAGCGTGGCCGCATGAACCGGGCCGTCACCTTCACCCTCCAGGCCCAATGCCCCCAAACCGGAGCGCGCGCCGGCATTCTCCACACCCCTCACGGAGACATCGAAACCCCCGTTTTCATGCCCGTCGGCACCCAAGCCACGGTTAAAGGACTCTCCCAGCGCGACCTCTGGGACGATCTTCGCGCCAAGATCATCCTCGCCAACACCTATCACCTCTATCTCCGCCCCGGCCACGAGTCCATCGGCAAGATGGGCGGCCTCCACCGATTCATGTCCTGGCCCGGCGCAATCCTCACCGACTCCGGCGGCTTCCAGGTCTTCAGCCTCAGTGGACTCCGCCGCATCTCTGAAGACGGTGTCCTCTTTCAATCGCACCTCAACGGCGACAAGCACAAATTCACCCCCGAATCCATCGTCGATGTCCAACTCGCCTTCGGCAGCGACATCGCCATGGTCCTCGACGAATGCCCACCCTATCCCGTCAGCCACGAGTTCGCCCGCGAAACCATGGACCGGACCGTTCGCTGGGCTCGCCGCGCCATGCTTCACTTCCGTCAGCGCTCGCCCGATCTGCCCACAAGGCATGGTCTATTTCCCATCGTCCAGGGCTCCATGTTCCCCGATCTCCGCCGCCAATGTGCGGAACAGCTTCTCGAACTCGATGCCGACGGCTATGCCGTCGGCGGCCTCTCCGTCGGCGAGCCCCGTCCTCTCAGTCTCGAAATCGTGGAGGCGACCGGGGACATTCTGCCCGCTGACCGGCCTCGGTACGCCATGGGCGTTGGAATGCCGGACGAGTTGCCCGAATACGTCGCCCGCGGCATAGACATGATGGACTGTGTGCTGCCCTCTCGAAACGCACGCAATGGCTGGCTTTTTACGAGCGAGGGCCGCGTCATCATCAAACACGCACGGTATAAAGAGGATGAGGGCCCCCTCGATCCGGCTTGTACTTGCTACACCTGCCGAAACTATTCGCGGGCCTATCTGCGTCACTTATTTCAGGCGGGTGAAATCCTATACGCGTCGCTGGCCACTCGGCACAATATCCGGCGCTATCTTGACATCATGGGTGAGATCAGGCAGTCTATCCTATTGGGTTCTTTCCCCCAGCTTTTGAGCGGCATCCGTGCGGCCGGTCTGCTTGCAACGCCCGGCAGCTGAGAAGTAATGGGCCAGCTTTATGTATAGTAGTTGGTGCTGTACCCGCCCGCGGACCCCGTTTAGGACTCGGCCGGGACCTTTTGAAAGGCTTTGGCTCCCGGTCCGGGGTGCGCGTTTCTGCTGCGACGGCCCGCTGGAGTTAAAAATCCGCTAAAATATAATGAAGTTGTACCCGGCTTTACTGATTCAAATGGGCTCGCCGAGCGCGTTGCTGCAGTTCGCGCCCATCGTTGTTATCTTCGGCATCTTTTACCTCCTTCTCTTTCTCCCGATGCAGAAGCAGAAGAAAGCGCAGGCGAAGATGCTTGCTGAACTGAAAAGCGGCGATTCCGTGGTCACCACCGGCGGGATTGTCGGCACCGTCACGACGGTTGATAGCGATACGCTAATATTGAGAGTTAAGCCAGACAACGTGAAATTGCAGTTTGCCCGCTCCGCCGTATCCAGCCTGATTACCAGCGAAGGCTCCAAGTAGAAACGTCACAGAAGGCCTATTTTTTCATGCAGAGACATTTGACGACGAAGACGATCATAATTGTTGCCACCATCCTGTTGTGCCTGTATGGCATCTTTGGCATCCCTAAATCCGGGGCGGATATCGAGGCGAACCTCAGAAAGAACATCAGACTCGGGCTCGATCTGAAGGGCGGCAGCTATCTGGTACTGCAGGTACAGGTGCAGGACGCGATTAAGTCCGTCGCTCAGCGCACCATCGACGGCATGAAAGAAGAGTTGCGCAAGGCCGGTATCGACTTCACCAATATCGACCGAAACGATCCGACCACCATCCAGCAGGCCGATTCGATTCAGATCAACGTGCAGGGCATTCCCGCGCAGAAGTCCGGCGACTTCCGTTCCCTTATCGCCGAGCGCTTCCCCCAGTGGAAACTCACTCCTGTCGACTCGACCACCTACACTCTCAATATGAAGCCCTCCGAACTGGTGGACGTGAAGCGCCAGTGCATCGACCAGTCGATCCAGACCATCAACAATCGCGTCAACGCCCTCGGTCTCACCGAACCTAGCGTTCAGCAATACGGTCGCGCCGATTCCGAGATACGAAATCCTGGTGCAACTGCCCGGCGTGGACGATCCGGCTCGCGTCAAGGACCTCATCGGCCAGGTAGCCCAACTCGAAATCGATGAAGTAAAGGAAGGACCCTTCCAGAGCCAGGAATCCGCCCTTGCTCAGAAGGGCGGCGTCCTGCCTCTCAATACCAAGCTCGCGTTCTGGCCGCGCGGTGGAGAGAAAGGCGAATGGTACCTCGTTTCCCGCAATCCCGTAGTCACCGGTCAGGATCTGCGCAACGCACGCGCTTCGCAGGATGAGAATCGCCGCTGGGAAGCGGGCTTCACTCTCTCGCAGGAAGGCGCGAAGAACTTCGAGCGTTTCACCTCGGCCAACATCGGCAACCGTCTGGCGGTCCTCCTTGATAATCAAATCAAGAGCGTGGCCGAGATCAAGAGCACTATCAGCGATTCCGGCCGCATCATGGGCTTGGCCAGCCAGCAGGAAGCGTCCGACCTGGCGCTGGTGCTCAAATCCGGATCGCTGCCGGCGGGCATTCGTTTATGAGCAGGAGCGCACCGTTGGCCCCTCGCTCGGCGCGGACTCCATTCGCGAAGGTATCGTGCGCGGGCATTGCTGGACTCGCGGCTGTGATTATCGTGATGCTGGTCTATTACAAGAAGAGCGGCTTGAACGCTGTGCTCGCGCTTCTCCTTAACACTGTTATCCTGATGGCTGCGCTTTCGTATTTCGATGCCACTCTGACTTTGCCGGGCATCGCGGGTATCATTTTGACCATCGGTATGGCGGTCGATAGCAACGTTCTGATTTTCGAACGTATTCGGGAAGAACTGCGAGCCGGCAAAGCGGTGCCGGCCGCGATCGACGCCGGTTTCGGTAAGGCGTGGTGGACCATCGTGGACACTCACGTCACGACGATTGTGTCCTGCCTGTTCCTGTTCCTCTTCGGTACGGGTCCGGTGCGGGGTTTTGCGGTGACGCTGGTGATCGGTCTTTTGGCCAACGTGTTTACGGCGGTGTTCGTATCGAAGGTGATCTTCGACTACGAGATGTCCGCGCCGTAAGCAGGTCACCGCGTTGAGTATCTAGATGTTTGTAACCGAAGCAGATTCTGGCTTCTGCCTGACTGGTCACTGAGTTATTGTCAACTAATTTATCTCCGGCGGGCGGGAACAACTCCCGTGAGACCGGTGTCTATAAAGGTGCAGTGATCGATGGAATTATTTCGAAACACGAATTACGACTTCCTTGGGAAGAAGTGGCCGTTCATTATCGCGTCGTTGATTCTGACGGCGGCGGGCTTGATTAGTCTGGCGATTAATGGAGGCCCGCGCTATGGAATCGAATTCAAAGGCGGTATGCTGATTACGGTCAAGTTCGCTGGAACCGCCGCCGCTCAACGAGATTCGTTCGGCTCTCGACAAAGCGTTGCCGACCGCTCCGACCGTTCAGAGTTTCGAGAGCCGCGACCAACGAAGTTTCCATCGGCACGGAAGGCGCCGACGATCAGACGCTTGCGAAGAACCATCAGATTGTTCTCGATACTCTGAAAGCCCGCTTCGGCCAGCCGGACAATGGCAAGCTCGATCTGAATAACGCCATACCGCTGCGCTGGCCGATCGCTTGCGCGCGCCCTTGCAGAACGCGGGGGTCAGCTTGAACGACGAGCAACTGCAGAAGCTGTCGCAGTCGATCATGGACTACCGCAATAACCCGCCGCGGTCTGGTGTGGTCACGAACCTCGACGATCTGAGTAAGGTTCCTGGTGTGACTCCGCAAATTTTGAACGTCATCAAGCAGCAGTGTTTATCTGGCGCCCTACTCGGCGCTGCGCGGCACGGAAGTTGTCGGTCCGAAGGTGGGCGCCGATTTGCGGCGGCAGGCGATCTACGCGACTCTGCTGGCGCTCGCCGGCATGCTGGCGTATATTTGGTTTCGGTTCGAATGGATTTATGGTTTGGGCGCGGTGATCGCGGTGTTCCACGACACCATCATTACCATCGGCATGTTCTCGCTCTTCAACAAGGAGATGGATCTGACGGTGATTGCCGCGCTTTTGACGTTGGTTGGTTACTCGATGAATGATACGATTGTGATCTTCGATCGTATTCGCGAGAACCTGAAAATGAATCTGCGGATGCCGCTCGAGTCGGTGATCAATCTCAGCGTGAACCAGACGTTGAGCCGGACGGTGATGACTTCGGGATTGACGTTCCTGACGTGTATCGCTCTGTTCCTGTTCGGCGGCCCGGTGCTGCACGGTTTTTCTTTTGCGTTGGTGTGTGGCATTATCGTCGGAACCTATTCGTCGGTGTTCATCGCCAGCCCGATCGTGCTGTTCTGGCACGATTACGCCGACAAGCGACGCAAGACGGCGCCGGTGGTTAGTACTGGAAGCAGCGGCGTGCGTCCGAAAGGCGCGGCCAAGGTTTCCAAGTGAGTTTCGTTTGACGACGTGACCGTCTGAAGCGGTCCGGTGTCTGAAGGTTGGTACTGCGGCTTGGTTGCCGCAACGGGATGTGGGCGTACTTCCGAAAAATTCCGCAATAAATTTGTGCGCGGGGCGTCCGGATGAATTAGAATGGGCTACTTCCGGATGAATCGGAAGAGCAGATTGAAGGAGAGATACGGCGTTATGTTTGAGCAAACATTCGTCGACGGAACCGGCAAGACCAATAAGTCGTGGACGATCCTGGTTTCGTTCGCGATCCAGATCTTGCTTGTCGCGAGTCGCGATCATCATTCCTCTGATTTACTTCGACGCGCTGCCGAAGACGCAGTTGACGACGTTTCTGACGGCTCCTCCCCCGCCGCCCCCGCCGCCCCCGCCTCCACCGGCGGCAGCGGTAAAGGTTGTGCACGGTTCACAAGCAGTTCGACATGGGCCACCTCACCGCGCCCAAGACGATTCCGAAAGACATTAAAATGATCAAGGAAGAGGAACTTCCCGCCCCCTCTGTCCGGCGTTGTCGGCGGCGTAGCCGGTGGTATTCCCGGCGGCCAGTTGGGCGGCGTGCTCGGCGGCGTTATCGGTGGACTTCCCTCCGCGGCTCCGCCTCCGCCACCGCCTCCTCCGGTCGAGAAGCCCAAGCCCACTCCGCAGTCGATTCGCGTTGGTGGCAACGTTGCGGCGGCCAGCCTGATCCGTCAGGTCAAGCCGACCTATCCGCCGTTGGCTAAGCAGGCGCGCATTCAGGGTACGGTGCGGTTTAACGCGGTTATCGCCAAGGATGGAACGATTCAGAATTTGTCGGTTGTCAGCGGACATCCCATGCTGGTGCAGTCCGCGCTCGAGGCAGTGAAACAGTGGTTGTATAAGCCGACTCTTCTGAATGGCGAGCCGGTGGAAGTTATCACAACCATCGATGTGAACTTTACGTTGAATCAGTAGTTTTTCGCTGAGTCGGCGGATTCAGCGGCAGTCTTAAAATCAACTCGCAGGAGAAAAGAGAAGATGCTTTTACAGTTGCAGGTTTGGGCGTTCATGCTGCTTCAGGAAGCGGGCTCCGGGATGGGATCCTCGCTCTCTTTGGAACCAGATGGGCGGCTTGGCAAAAACGGTCGTCATCGTCATGTTTCTGATGTCGGCTTGGTCGATCGGTGTCATGATCGATCGTTTGATGGCTTTCAATGCCGCACGCAAGCAGTCCCGGGCATTCGCCCCGGCTGTCGCGGGCGCGCTGCGTGAAGGCAAACTCGATGAGGCGATCAAGATTGCCGATCGCTACAAGAAGAGCCACCTCGCGAAGGTCGTGGTTGCCGGTTTGCAGGAGTTTCAGGCTCATCAGTCGAGCACCGATATTTCGGGTGAAGAGATTGAAGCGTCCAAACGCGCTCTGGAGCGCGCCGAAGCAATTGTCCACGCCGAATTGAAACGCGGCGTTTCGGCGCTCGCCACCATCGGATCGACGGCCCCGTTCGTCGGTCTGTTCGGCACCGTCGTCGGCATCATCAACGCGTTCCAAACCATGGCGGCTGAAAAGTCCCCTGGTATCGGCGCGATCGCCGGCGGTATTTCGGAAGCTCTCGTAACCACCGCTATCGGTCTGTTCGTCGCCGTCCCCGCCGTCTGGATGTTCAACTACTTTACGGGCCGCGTGGATGCTTTCGACGTTGAGATGGGTAACTCTAGTTCCGAGTTGATCGACTACTTCCTGAAGCGCTCGCAAATGCGGTCCGGCGTCCGGAAGTAGTTATTGCGGATAGGATTCTTGCGAGTTGATCGTTATCGGGGGCGCGGTTCTGCCGTGCTCCCAGTAACGCGCAAGACTCGCGGTAAGTTTACTGGAGACAATATGGAACTGAAAAAAGCGCCGCCGCCGGTATCGGATATCAACGTCACCCCCATGGTAGACGTGATGCTGGTCGTGCTCATCATCTTCATGGTGATCACGCCCATGCTAAACAAAGGCGTAACGGTCGACATGTATAAGGCTCGCAACTCCGTCGCCATGTCGGATGCGGATAAAGAAGACGCCGTCGTCTGCTTTGTAACCCGCGATGGTAGTGTGTTTCCTCAGCCCGGGCGTCCAGAAGTTGAACCCTGAGGATCTCGCCCCGAAAGTTCGGGACCTCCTCACTAACCGCCCCACCAAGACGGTTTACATCAGGGCCGATACGCGCGCCAAGTATGGCAAAGTCGAGGATGTAGTGGATAACTTGCGCGCGGGCGGAGTGGACGATGTCGGTCTGCTTACCGAGCAGGCTGTTCAAACATCCGAACCCGAAAAAACCCGAAGGTTCGGGTGGTGGTCTTTAAGGAGACAATCTTATGGCAATGAACTTAGGTGGAGGCAGTCTCGCGTCGAATATCAACATGACGCCCATGATCGACATCCTCCTGGTATTGCTGATCATCTTCATGGCGATCTCACCGGTCATGCCGCACGGACTGGATGCGTTGGCGCCTCAACCGCCGCCTCCCAATTCACCTCCGCCGCCGGATAACGACCGGACGGTCGTCATCATTATCGATAAGGACAAGCATTGGAAGCTTAACAACGAAGACACGACCCCCGACAAACTACAGGATCGGCTGATCGAGGTCTTCAAGACTCGAGCCGAGAAAGTGGTGTTTGTGAAAGGCGATCCCGACCTCGATTTCCAGACGGTCGCGAGAGCGATCGATATCGCCCACGGCGCGGGGATCGACAAAATCGGCCTCATGACGCCCAAGGTCGAGGAAGGCAAATAAGCTTTGAGGCGCGGACGCTTTGCAGACATAGCGGCACGCTCCTCACTGTGACACGTATGATGAAACTGCGATTTCAAATTGCAACCACGGCTTATCGTGTTGGGTGCCGCGCTGCTGGCTCTCGTGGTCATATCGTCCGGGTGCCAGAAACTGATGGCTCGCGACAATCTCAACAGAGGCGTCCAGGCTTTCAAAGCGACGAAATACTCGGACGCGGTCGAGTACTTCAAGAAAGCCGTCGATCTCGACCCCGATTTCCCAACGGCCCGCATCTATCTGGCTACTGCCTATATGAGCCAGTACATTCCCGGCGCCGATTCACCGGAAAACAAACAGTTCGCGCAATTGGCCATGGAGCAGTTCAATAAGGTGCTTGACTCGAATCCCGATAAATCGAGTAAGCTGCTCGCCACCCAGATCATCGCCAATATCTACTTCCAGCAGAAGGATTGGGACAAAGCCGAGGAGTGGAACCGGAAAGTGGTCGAAATCGATCCCAACAGCAAGGAAGCTTATTACACGCTGGGCGTTATACCCTGGACGCGTTTCCTGACCGTCGATCGTCAGGCTCGCGTCGATATGGCCATGAAGCCGGAAGATCCCGGTCCGTTGAAGGATAAGAAGGTCCGCGCTGAACTGAAAGAGAAGTGGATGCCGGCTCTCGACGACGGTATCAAGGCCGAACAGAAGGCCCTCGATATCGATCCGGACTACGAGAACGCCATGGCTTATATGAACCTCCTGATCCGCTACCGTGCCGATTTGCTCGACACTCCGGAAGAGTACAAGAAGGCGGTTGAAACGGCGGATGACTGGGTTCAGAAGACCCTCGCCACCCAGAAGAAGAACGCCGAGAAGAAGGCGGCCGCTGCGGACGCCGGAGCTTCCGACGAAGTAAAATGGAAGGGTAGACGCTGTTGCTCTATCCCTCTCAATGTTAAAAGATGCTGAACCAGCCGCTGCGCCCGATCTATCGAGCGTCGCGGCTGGTCTCGTTTGAGCCCCAAAATTCCCGCCCCGACGATCCCGCTTTCCTGAAGCTCGCCGAGCAGATTCGCGAGATCCGCCCCAATGAAGATCTCGCTCCCCTGATTGCGGCATACCGCTTCGCCGATCTCCGCCACCATGGCCAGGTGCGAGCCTCCGGCGAGCCCTATATGACTCACCCGGTCGAGGTCGCGCATATCCTCGCCAACATGCGCATGGATATGGTCAGCCTGCAGACTGGCCTGCTGCACGACGTGGTGGAAGATACCAGCGTCACGGTTGAGGAGATCCGCAAGAAGTTCGGCGCCGAAGTGGCCCGCTGTGTCGATGGCGTTACCAAGCTCGCCAAGTTCGACTTCTTCTCCGCCGAGGATCGCCAGGCCGAGAGCTTCCGCAAGATGCTCCTGGCCATGGTTGGCGACATCCGCGTCATCATCATCAAGCTCGCCGACCGGCTGCACAATATGCGCACGCTCGGCAGCCTCTCCGCCGAACGACAGGAGCGCATCGCCCGCGAGACGCTGGAGATCTACGCGCCCATCGCGCACCGCCTCGGCATGGGTAAGGTTCGCGGCGAACTCGAAGACCTCGCCTTCCGTTATCTCGATCCCGCCGCCTACGCTGAGATCTCCCAGACCATCGACGCGAAACGCGAAGAGAACGAGCGGCTGCTGGTCCAGATCAAGAACACGGTCGAGGCCGAACTACGCCGCGAAGGCATCCCGGCGCGCATTGAAGCGCGTCTCAAGCGAGCCTACTCCGTCTATCAGAAGCTCAAGCGCCAGAAGATCACCATCGATCAGGTCTACGATCTCACGGCCCTGCGCATCGTTACCGATTCGGTGAAGAACTGCTATGCGGCTCTCGGCGTGATCCACAACGAGTGGCGTCCCATCCCCGGCCGCATCAAGGACTTCATCGCCATTCCCCGTCCCAATCTCTACCAGTCGCTGCATACCTCGGTGCTGGGCCCCGAAGGGCATCATTTCGAGGTACAGATCCGGACCGAAGAGATGCACCGCGTCGCCGAAGAAGGCATCGCGGCGCATTGGAAGTACAAGGAGGGCAAGAAGGGTCCCGCCGAAGACGATCAGCGCATGCTCTGGCTGCGGCACCTCGTCGAATGGCAGCAGGACATGCCCGATCCTGGCGAGTTCATGTCGACCCTCAAGGTCGACCTGTACCCCGAGGAGGTCTATACCTTCACGCCCAGAGGCCGGGTAATCGTGCTTCCGCGCGGCGCTAGGCCCATCGATTTCGCCTACGCCATCCACTCCGACGTCGGTACGACCTGCGTCGGCGCCAAGGTCAATGGGCGCATCGTGCCCCTGCGCTATGAACTCAAGAACGGCGATGCCGTCGAGATCCTCACGCAGCCGGGCCACCAGCCCAGCAAGGACTGGCTCTCGCTTGTTAAGACCTCTCGCGCCCGCAATAAGATCAAGCACATCATCAACGCGAGCGAGCGCAGCAAGGCCATCGAGATCGGGCAGAAGTATCTCGAAAAAGAGGCCCGCCGCATGGGTGTGCAGATGGCTCGCATGAGCCGCAGTCGAGCTCGAACGTGTAGCCTCCGACTACGGTCTCGCCAAGGTTGACGATCTCTACGCCAGCCTGGGCTACGGTAAGTTCAGCGCCCGCCAGGTACTGCAGAAAGCCGCGCCCGGACTGCTTCCGCCGGAAGAACCCGCGCCTGCCGCCGCACCCGGAGAAGCGCCCGCGCCTATCTCCGCTATCGAACGGCAGAACCGCGCAGCGCAGGGCGATGGCGTTGTCAAGGTCAAGGGTGTGGACGACCTGCTGGTCTATCGCGCCAAGTGCTGCAACCCGATTCGCGGCGAGGCGATTGTCGGCTACGTCACGCGCGGCAAGGGCATCGCCGTTCACTCCAAGGCGTGCCCCAATGTACAGAACCTGATGTATGAGGTCGAGCGCAAGATCGAGGTCGAATGGGAGCGCAACGCCGGCGAGTCCTTCCCTGTGCATATCGTGATCCATACCGACGACCGCCCCGGACTCCTTGCCCACATCACCACGGCCCTGTCTACTGAAAACGCCAACATCCGCAGCCTGGAGGCGCGCACCAACTTCGAATCGACCTCCGATGGAGCCCTGGTTGAAATGACCATCGACGTCCGCGACAAGAAGCAGCTTGAGAAGCTGGTCTCCGGCGCTCCGCCGCATCTCCGGGGTGCGCGACGTTGAGCGCCAGCTAAGCTAGGAGTACGGACCGCATATGCAACAACCCTCTGCACCGACCCCGAACATATCGCAATCTCCAAGTCCCGCGGCATCAATATCGATTGGAAGGACTCGCACCACAGCGTCTATGACCTTACCTATCTGCGCGACCACTGCCCATGCGCCGCCTGCACCGGCGCGCACGGAACCGCGCCGCGTCCGAAGTCAACCGAGCAGGCGCCGAACCCGTTTCAGATGTATACCCGCAAGTTGAAGATGGACACTGTCGAGCCAGTCGGCAACTACGCCATCCGCATCATGTGGTCCGATGGGCACGGCTCCGGTATCTATTCCTTCGAGCACCTGCGCAAGGTCTGCCCCTGCGAAGACTGCCGCAAGTAGGTTAGAAATACAGCTTCACTTGCACGAACGCCACTCTGGACATCAACGCCGAATTAGGCTGCCAAACCTGCGCGAATGAAGACTGATATGTAAACGCCGGCACCCCGGAATTGGTGAGCGACGACGTGTTGAACGAATTGAACGCCTTCAATCCGCTATTCGGATTATAGAAGAACAACGCATGATTAAACGCGTTCAGGAAATCGCCCTGGATCTGCAGATAACGCTTTTCATTGTGGCCCAGGTGAACCCTCTTCATAAGGCTGCCGTTCAGCGAAATCATCCGCGGCGATCGGCAACCCGGCAAAGTGCGAGGCGCATCGCCGAATTGGGGATTTCCTAGCGATCCAGGTACGGCAAAATAGTTCAGATTCAGATACGACACCGCAAACGGATTGCCGCTCGACCAGTTCGAATTCATGCATGCTTGTCCTGGCACGATATCCGGGCGTAGGGAAATTCCCGCCGGTAACGGCGAACCTCCACCGGTCGATACGAAGTAGCCGTTGCTTCCGGGCGCGGGTACGAACACCATCCCCGATTGCATGTTTGCGATACCCGAAGTCAGCCATCCGCCGATGATGGAATCGATGATCCGGTTGTGAGTCGACAACAAGTGCGAACCGCCGAAAGGAAGCTGATAGGAATAGCCCGTGGTCAGCTTTGCTGGGACATCGAAGTTCGAGACCGCGCGCTCCTGTTTCAGGTTGAACGGATTCTGAACGGTTGCCGTACCGTAAATTGCGCCGCTCTGACCCACTGCCATCGACCCTCCCGCGTCGTCAATCGACTTCGACCAGGTAAACGACATCTGGAAGGTCAATCCCGCCGACAATCTCCGCGTCACTCCAATCAGCAGCGCGTTGTAGTTCGATTGCCCCATCCGGTAATAGCTCTCCTGCAGATTCTGATTGAAGAAGTTCTGAAAGGGATTTAGCGAGCTCAGCATGTTTTCGTTGATCACCGAGCCATTCTGTGTAATCCCGTAGGGTTGGGGATATTTGTTGGCGAGAAGTTCGCGCCCTTCGAGATCAAGCTGTCGAGCGTCGCGAGGTTCGGGAACTTTAACGGGGGCGACGCGATGCTGATCAGGTGAGTGCCCACGGTTCCGCTGTAACCCACTTGAGCCATAGTTTTCGAGTCCACCTGGAATTGCGTGGTGAAACCCCACTGCTGGACGTAAGGGACGGCGTTTGTCTGATTGATATAGGGAAGAGTTATTCCCTGCACCGTGAACCGACGTTCGCGGTGTAGATCCCCGCATTTTCCGAGAACACCTGGCCGGGACTGTTGGGATCGCCGCACACGCGGGACGAGCATCGCCGCTTCGAGCGCATTCCGTTCCGTATAGGGAATGTCGCCCAAGAGATCCCGCTGTACCGTTGTGGCAACGTCCGGAGAAGTGGTGCTGAGCGTTGCGGACGAGGCAATGACTTCCACGGTCGCCGAAACGGCGCCTACTCTCAGTGCGGTGTTCACGGTGGTCGTCTGGCTGGCCTGCACAATCACCTGGTCAGTGACGGAGCGGTCGAAGCCTTGCCGCTCAACGGTAAGCTTGTAGGTCCCGGGAATCAGGGACAACAGGTTGTAGAGACCATCGCTCGCACGTGACCGTCTGGGACGCGACGTTGGTGTCGACGTTAATCGCGCTGACCTTCGCGCCGGGAATCACGCCGCCGGTATTATCGGTTACCGAGCCGGTAATCTGGCCCAAGCTGTTCTGCGCGTAAGCCGCCAGCGGGGCTAGGAGTGCCGCGGCGACGACAAAAAGTCTGTTTCCCGACGATCATCAGAGTGAACCTCCGTGCTGCCAAGTATAGATGCTTGCCAGACCTACTGTCCCAGCATATTAATGGCTTTTTCGAGACTCCGGCGCATCCGGTTGAACGACCCTGCAAGCTGGGAGATCTCATCCCCGCTTGTCACCGGCAGTTCAGGTGTTTCGAAATTGCCCATGCTGATCTGGTCGGCCATACGGGAGAGGCGCACTACGGGCCGAACCACGGTGAAATAGAGCAGGACGTCGAGCAGCAGAAGCGTCGTCAGGAAGATCGCAGTGAGGGATACCATGAGAGTCCGGAATCCCGTATCGGCCATGCGGATAGACACGGCCATGGGCACCGAGACGATCTGCGCACCCACGATCTCTCCCGGCTTCCATCCAAAACCATTGGCCGTGCCATAGGCTCGGATCATCGCGGGCGGAGCACCTTTCGGCTTATCGTGACACGCGAGACACGGTGGGTCGGCTACGATGGGACGGGCCAAGAACAGCGAAGGACCCGTGGGCGTATCGCGCTCACCCACGATCTCCGTTTGCTTCGCATGGTTGCGGAAACTGTTAATGAGGTCGGCTTCCCAATCTACCGCGCGATCCCGTAGATTGGTCGGGTTGAGGGTGGCCTCCTTGTAAGCGTAGTCCGGGTAGGAAGGCCGAAGATAGTTGAAGGATTCGGTGGCGGCAAAGGCGGGGACGGTTTGCGGCAGGAAACTGCGATCGCGTTCCTGCACCGCTACCAGCAGCGGCTTGATCTGCCGGGTAGTGTACGTCCGCGTCGAGCGCATGTTCTCCATCATCAGACGCGCCTGTTGAAGCACTTGCTCTTCCGCATTCTGCCGCAGGAATTGCCGGGAAGCCCATCCCGCAAGAGCCAGTCCAGCCCCGAATACGAATAGAAATACGAGAGTGAACTTTGCAAGCAGCTTCATCTTGAACACAACATGGTACCGCAGGCGCGCATCCGCGGATGTTGCGCTACACTCTCGATTTGAAGACCATTTTTATCGCGCATGCCGAAGCAAACCACGGCTTTGCATGCCGCTTGACGGAGTTCCTGGAGTTCGGTTGCAATGTAAACTGCTACAAGGATGAAGGCCTCATCGCGTCAGGCGAAGACATCATCGGCAAAGTCGAAGAGGGAATCACTGCCGATGCAGTGGTATTACTTCTTTCCGACGCGTCTTGGCCCGTCCGTATGCCGCGAGAGCGATGGGAACCCGTTCTATTCGAAAAGACCCGCGAAGCCGGTGTGGAACTCCTGACTGTGCTGCTCGGCGAGTGTCCTTTCCCCGCGTTACTTCGCAGGCGCAACTTCTTCGATGCGACCACGAACCCAAACATGGCGATGCGTCTTCTCAAGCGCTGGGTGTGGCAAGCCGAGCGGGGTATGAGCCATTCGCTTATGCCGACGGTCTCCTCCGATCTCGAAGAACTGTATTACGGTCTCGCGGATCGTTCCGGCAGGATGGAAGCGAGCGGTGCGGACGCGACCCGTTTTTCGAAGGAGGCGGCGCAAGAGTTCGAGGCAGTGTTCTGGATACCGTGTCATCGCCGCTCCCTAGCTCAGGTAGCCGGCGAACTGGGAACACAACTCGGCGTCACTCTGGACGGCACCGTGGAACAGAATTGCAGCAAGATCAGGGAGTTGCTTTCCCAACGGCGTTGTCTGCTGGTGCTCGATGCTCCAGAGCAGGAATACTTGCCGGAGCTAATTCCCTCCGGCCGTAGTTCGACGCTGGTCGTCTGGGAACCCGTATCGGTTTTAGATACCCCAAACTCGCTGTGGTACGCTCGCAAGCTCGTTGGCTCGCGCCGTTATGCCGAGGCCTACGAACTGCTGCAAGAACTGCTCAGTTCCGATATCTCACCTGAACAGTGCGCTCGTGAACTTATCTCCATCTGTGAACACTGGGATCGCGTGGAGGAGGCCGAGTCCCTGCGGGCCTGTTGCGGACCCGCGCCCGCTGTGCAATTATCCCTCTTTTAACCTGTCAGAGTATCGAAGTATCTTCTTCGATTTCTTCGAGATTCGGCGCGCGGTTTTCCGATTCGATATCATCCTCTTGCCATTCCGGGCGGAGATCTTCCGGTAATTCGTCTTCTGGCGGTCTCTTTTTGTCAGGTTCTGGATTGATGGACTGAGTTGCCATAATCCCAGGCGGGCACTTAAGGGGCCGAATTCACCATTCGGCCGGCAGCTATGCAACGAATACATACAATTTATCGCGCGGTAATCAGGCTGGTGCAGATCGCCGGCGAAAACCCGCCAAGGGCTGTAGCTGCCTATAGGCGATGGAGAATCCCGATGCGCTTATGCCCGCGAACGTTCAAGCGCTCCCATTATGGGAAGCCAAACGAAATTGGAGATTCCAACGCAGAGCGTGACAATCAGGTTGTCCTTACTGGCAAGGTGAAGCACGGAGGAGCCAAAGGTCGGAGTGTATGCGGTAATCATATAGAACGAGACCGTGCTCATGACGACCAGCATCATCCCGAGCAGTACAATCGACCAGTTAGCAGCGGGCGTCTGCATGATTTCGGAAATGAACCCATTCGATGAGCTGACGTTGTCAGTAGGGCTTGTATGGACGGTGTGACCGCTGCCCGGCTGCACGATGCCGTCGAGAAAGGTGAAATCGATATTGTCAAGGATTTGCTCCGCCGACGGCCTGAGATCGTAAACCGGGATCGGCCGGGTCACGGGGAGCGGCTTGCGCTGCACATCGCAGTGCTGCAGCGCAATGCCGCTATGACTCGACTGCTGATGGAACACGGCGCCGACGCCCGAATCGGAATCTGGCCCTATCGTAAAGACACCTAGGCAATCACCCTTGCAGCGGAACGTAGCTATGACGAAATCGTAGCCATCATCCAAGAAACAGAGCGGCAGCGGCAGAAAGCTGAACGGGGACCTGGCGTGCTATCTCCCGAGGTCGATCAAGCAGCTTCCGCGGTCGTTCGGGGTGACGTTAGCTGGATTCAGGCGCGGCATGCCGAAGGGATGTTGATCAACCCGCCATCCGGTGAAGGGCTGCTCACGCTCGCGGTAAAGCACGACAGGCCGGAAATATTGGCGCTCCTGTTGGAACTCGGCTTCGACCCGGACGAGCGTAGGCGCGAACCGGGATCGGACGAGATTGCGATTTCCTGGGGCCACCCGCTAGCGGAATGCACGGAATCGGGCAAGCTGGCGATGGCGGAGAAGCTGCTCGCGCGGGGAGCCGACGCGAATGCCTGGGCCTGTGTGTGGAACGCCTATCGCCAACGGGATTCGGAGATGATTGCGCTGCTCTCACGTTAGGGGGCGTCCCGAACGCCGCAACCCCTGGAAACCTTCGGGATACGGAGTTGGCGGCGCGGATGTTCGCAGAAGAAGGCGGCGGGCAAGCTCCCGAAGGGCACCGTTCATGATGCCAATACAGTCGCGGAGGAGGTGTTGGATCCGGCTGCGAGCGCCGGTGCCATCGACATCCTGCGCATGGCGCTGGAGCGAATCGATTGGCAGCGCAACGATCTGCGCTGGTCGTCGATGAGCCATAATAATCCTAGCTTAGGACTGGATTTGTCACGGCCCGCCGCTCTCGCCATGTTTCACTACGCCACAATCCTCTTATTTGCGCTGGCCCTCTCCGGTACCCAGATCCGCGGGGCTACAGTCGTTGGAATCCGCGGTCCCCAGTTCACTCTGAACGGACAGTTGACTTACTCCGCGGCGTCGGGGTTTCCCCAGGCTGACCCGAATCTCGCCGGCACACTGTTGAATGTCCGCGCCGTGCAGGGCATTTTCGACGATGCAAACTATCCCAAGTTGGGGTCCCGCAAGAATCCTTATCACTCCAACACGCTGGGTGATATCTTTTGGGATTACCCCGACGGACCCTGGGACGCTG
Source organism: Terriglobia bacterium (assembly GCA_963767545.1). GTDB lineage: Bacteria > Acidobacteriota > Terriglobia > Bryobacterales > Bryobacteraceae > CAVVFX01. The sequence continues at coordinate 215,847 of CAVYEV010000036.1, read as the reverse complement.
AGCGTAATGTCCGGGAATTTCTGGCTGCGCTGCCCGACTGGCGGCGTTGCGGACTGTTGGCCTTTACGGTCAATCTGCAGGGAGGCGGTCCCCCAGACGGCAATTATGGAGAAAAAATCTACCTGCAACCGCAGAACAACAGCGGCTTCGATCCACACGGCAATCTCAAACCGGCGTATGCAGACCGGTTGCGGCGCGTCATCGCAGAGGCCGACCGGCTGGGGATGGTAGTCATCGTCGGATTCTTTTATTTCGGTTCCAACGAGCGCATTGAAATCAGTCCTGACGACCGGTACGTAAAAGAGGCAATACTCCAGGGCTGCCGATTCCTCAAGCAACTGCCGCATCGGAACGTGCTCATCGAGATCAACAATGAGACCAATGCGCGCAGCTATAAGCACCATATACTCCAGCCGGATGGCGCACTCGATGCAGTCTTGCTCGCCCAGCAAACGGTAGAGCGTCAGATCCCAGTATCGATGAGCTGGTCCGGTGGCATCATGCCGCGAGGCAGCCGCGGAGATGCCGCACTTCGTTCGGTGGACTACATCATGTTCCACACGAACGGACAAACGCCCGAAGAAGTCCATCAGACAATCGCCGCCATGCGGCGGTGGACGGGCTACGAACGGCCTTTGATCATCAATGAAGATGGTGTCAGCACGTTCAATCTGCAGGCTGCCGCGGAAGAACACGTGGGTTGGGGCTTTTACGACAACGGACTTGGCAACTATCGCGACGGCTTTCAGAATCCGCCGGTGAACTGGAAGATCAGTTCGCCAGTGAAGTGGCTGTTCTTCGAGCAGGTGGCGCGACTGACCGGTTCACCCACGCCACCCAGACCGGAATATCGTGCCGACGACACACCCGAAATCGAGGTTGTCGGTCTGAAGCCGGACCAGGTCCTGAAGGAACCGGCATGGATCGAGGCGATCGTCAGAGACCGGCACCTGCGTTGGCCCATCAAGCGGGTTGAATTCTTCATGGACGGCAAGCCTTACAGTTATCGAACTCAAGCTCCATACATGTTGAATAACCAGGAGTGGTGGGACATGGTGGACGTTTCCGCGGGCAAGCACGTCCTTCGCGTGGTCGCTTATGACCGGCGAGGTCCGCGTTTCACCGAGCTGTGTTCCATGGTGGAAATTCCGTTTGCCATCGTAAAGTGAGTTCAGCCAGGTGAGTTCAGCCTTACGTGCTTTTCGAAGCCTGCGGCGATTTCCAGCAGGCATAACGCAGCGCGCTGGCCATCGGATTCGCAAATCGCATCGAGCAGACGCCGGTGTTTGGCTACTTCCGCGCAGAGATCAATCGCAGCCGCATCCCTGCTGCCGATAATGCCAGACGCGAAGAGCGAGCCCACCACTGTTTCCAGCGCTCTGGCCGCGTATCCGTTGTCAGCCACCTGCCAGATCATGCGATGTAACTTGAGGTCTTCCTGGAAGTACCTCGACCAGTCTCCGGCGACGGCAGCTTCTTCCACCCGATCGAGTTGCGCGCGTAATGCCGAGGCTGCCCCGGGTGAGATGCGTTCCGCCGCCCACTCCATGACTTTTGGTTCGAGCACGCGCCGAAGCTCGCAAATCCTTGCCGCCTCATGCGGCGTCAACTGGAGGACGGAGCAACCGCAGTTGTGACGCCGCACCACCAAGCCCCGGTTCTCCAGTTCCTGTAAGGCTTCCCGGATTGGAATGGAACTTACGCCGAAGCGCTGGATTAATTCCCGTTCCACCAGGCGCTGGCCGGGGCGGAAGTGTCCGGCGATGATTTCACGCTGCAGAGTCTCGACAATATCTTCCCGCAACGATTTGGGCTGGAGTGCGTTGGGGGGAGAATAAAATGTGGAACTCACAGCTTTAATATACGAAAGTCTCGCCGGAGCGGGCAATCAGCCTTGACTTGCGCCAATTTATATATTATATCTACTCTGAAAAGGAACTCCTTGTCATGCGCTCCTCTCGATGCAGCCAGTGGTTGCCGTTGCTCTCCCTGTTCACTGCTTGCCTGATCCACGCGCAAGGCCCCACAGGAGAAATCGACGGCATCGTCACCGATCCAACCGGCAGCGCCATCCAGGGCGCCGAGGTGACGGTTTCGACCCGGCGACGGGCGCTACGAGAACCACGCGATCCAACACTTCCGGGTTTTACAGTTTCCCGGCTCTTCCTCCGGCCACATACAGAGTTTCGGTTGACGCTAAGGGTTTTCAGAAAGAAATTCGAACCGGAATCCTGATCCAGGTGCAGCAGGTTGCGCGGGCGGACTTTCAGTTAAACGTCGGCGCTCTCGCTCAGGCGCTTGAAGTCACTGACAGCGCGGCCCTGCTCTCGAGCGATGATGCAACCGTCGGCCAAGTGATCGAGAATAAGCGGATTATCGATCTGCCGCTCAACGGACGCAGTTATCTGACGTTGACTGCGCTTGCGCCCGGCGTCAGCAATACCTCCTCGCCCGTCAACGCCACCAGCTTTCAAGGCGGCCTGCGTTCCGCGGCGAGCATCACTGTCAACGGGCAGCGGAACACGTTCGATCACTACACTCTCGACGGTATCGAAAACACCGACCCGAACTTCAACAGTTACATCATGCTGCCTTCGCTTGACGCGCTCGAAGAGTTCAAGGTCCAGAGCGCGACCTACCCGGCCGAATACGGTTTCGCGCCGATTCAAATCAACGTCACGACGAAATCCGGCACCAACGGTTACCACGGCGTCGGCTTCGAGTTCCTGCGGAATTCCTGGTTCGACGCCAAGAATTACTTCGATAACCAGAGATCGCCGATACCGGAATTTCGCCGCAATCAGTTTGGCGGCACCTTGGGCGGCTCAATCATCAGGAACAAACTGTTCTTCACGGCAAACTATGAGGGGTTGCGCGAATCGAAGGCCCTGACTTCACTCTCCACTTTCCCTCCGCTGGCGTATCGTTCGGGAAACTTCGCGGGCGCCAATATCATTTACGATCCCGCGACTACCGTAGCTGGACCCGACGGGAAATATTCGGCAACTCCGTTTCCGAATAACGTGATCCCTTCCTCCCGATTCAACCCCATTGCGGTAACCGCGATGAACAACTTCTGGCCGGTGCAGAATCTCGCAGGCGCCACTAACAATTACCTGAACAACGAGCCCCGCCAGTCCGAATGCCGATCAATCGATGTTACGCATCGATTACCAGCAGAGCGCGAAGTACATCTGGTATGGCCGTTGGAACTACGACAAGGATTATTACTATCTTCCGAATAACACTCCGAACCAAGGTACGGTCGTCGAGACCCGGCCGGACCAGATTATGGCGGGTGGAACGCAGATCTTCACACCCACGCTGGTCAATGACGCGCGCTTCGGATGGACTCGATTTGTCAACAACGAACAAACCCCTTACAGCTACTCAAAGGACGTCAACGGCACTGTGCTTCACATCCCAGGTCTGAATCCCCTAAATGCGCCGTCTTTCTGGGCCGTTCCGCAGTTTAGCTTTACGGGATACTCCGCCTTTGGCGACAATGCGACCATTTACCTGACCCACGATAATATGTGGGAGGGTCACGATACCCTTACCTGGACGCGAGGCAAGCACATCTTCAAATTCGGGGCGGCCTTTGAACCGATTCACTACAATGAGGTCGGGCAGCAGCAGGTTGGCAGTTTCTCATTTACCGGCGCGTACACGGGCAATCCCGCCATCGGCTCTTCGAGTGTTGGCAACAGCGTCGCCGATTTCCTTCTTGGCTTGGATCAGACGGTCACCACCGCCGTACAGCCGGCGACTGCGCTGCTGCGAAGCTTTTACTGGTCGGGCTTTGTCACGGACTCCTATCGCATCACGCCTAAGCTCACTCTCGAAGTCGGGTTGCGCTATGAGTATATGGCCCCATTCAAAGACATCAGCGACAATTCGTCGAACATCTGGGGCCTGACGAGCAAGACTACCGGCAACCCCATTCTGGTTCAGTCCTCCACCCAGTGCTCTTCCAGTTCCTCGTGCCCTCCCTACGCGGGAACCCTCACGCGATTGCAGGGGATCACGGTTGTCCGCGACGGGCGCATGGGAGATGCACTCCAGTATCCCGATCGGAATAACTTTGCGCCTCGCCTGGGCCTGGCCTACAACATGGATTCGAAAACAGTGATCCGGGCAGGTTTTGGAACTTATTACGATATGGTCGACGAAGGCAACTCCGTCTTCGATAGAGCGAGAACTCTCGCCGGCGGATTACAACAACTCAATTCCTATCCGGTACCGAATACGAGTTTGAGCAACCCGTTCCTGGGCTCCGTCACTTCGACGAACATTACCCTGGTACAGCCTTTGATTCTTTCGGGCGGTCCGCCTGACCAAAGAACGGCTTATGTGAACCAATGGACGGGAGGCGTACAGCGGTCGCTGGCAAGCAACTTAGTGTTGGAAGTATCCTATGTCGGGTCTCAATCGCATAAGTTGCGAAGAGAGGACAGCATCAATGTGCCGATTCCGGGGCCGGGAAGCGCGAGCAATAACAGGCCGTTTCCGCAGTTCGGCTTCATTCAGTACCCCGATAACGAGACTAATGCCACTTACAACGCCCTTCAGTTGAGGCTGGAGAAGCGCCTTAGCCGGGGAGTTACAGTCCTGAGCGCCTTCACTTACAGCAAGTCGATCGACAACTCCAGCGGCGTGCGTGCAGGGGCCGGCGATATCCTCCAGATGAACAACCCGTATAACATCGGCTCCGGAGAGCGAGGTCTTTCGCAATTCAACGCGAAGTTCCGATCGGTAACATCGGGGTTGTTCCAGTTGCCGTTTGGCCGTAACGCGCGGTTTCTCGCCCACTCGAGCAACCTGGTGAATGCGCTGGTGGCGAACTGGCAGTTTGGCGGCATTCTCACGCTACAGAGCGGCATGCCCTTCACTGCTCTCGACGGGTTAGATATTCTCAATACGGGCGGAACCGGCATTGCGGAAAGACCGAATGCCACCGGCATCAGTCCGCAACTGTCGAATCCAACTCCGAAGCTCTGGTTCAATAAAGCGGCGTTCGCCTACAACGCTCCGTACATTTACGGGAACGATGGGAGGAATAACATCATTGGACCGCACGTAGTCGAGACCGACCTGTCACTCACGAAGGGCATCAAGGTAACCGAACGTCTCGGCGCCGAACTTCGCTGGGAGGTTTTCAACGCCATGAACCACCCGATCTTTGGAGTGCCGAACGCCACTCTATCCAGCGCCGCATACGGAAGTATTTCGTCAACCATCGTAGATAGCCGCCAGATGCAGGTGGCACTGCGCATCACATTTTGAAAAAGACACCTGAAGGAAAGCGAGGCGCTATGCGACGCGTTAAGATACTTATTCTGGCGGCCGCAACCCTGCGGTTGTTGCCGGCAGTGACGATCGAACAGTACCATCCACACGACTTCACGTTAACCGGACCAGCCGCCGGCAGCCCAGGAAACGCCGGCGGCAACCCTTTCGATGTCGAGGTCAGGGGTGAATTCACCGGCCCCGATGGAACGCGCATTACTGTTCCCGGGTTTTACGCCGGCGGAAATGTATGGAAAGTCCGCTTTTCGGCGACGAAGCCCGGCCGCTGGTCGATGACCACAGTCTCTCCGGTCGCGGCTCTGAATGCGCACACCGAAACCGACATCCAGTGCACGGCCAATTCGAATACGAACATTCACGGGACCCTGCTGGTCGACCCGGTGAACCGGCACCATTTCATCTACGAAGACGGCTCCCGCTATTTCCTGATGGGCTACGAGGCCGACTGGCTTTGGGGCGCGGACATGAAAGATCCCGAGCGCAAGGTCATGCATCATTTGATCGATCAGATCGCCGCGCGCGGATTCAATCATCTGCTGGTGAATATCTACGCCCACGATACAAGCTGGTCGAAAGGCCATCAGAACCAGTGGGATTACGGACCCACGGACATGTACGTGTTCGGCGGAACTAATGACAAACCGGACCACACGCGGCTCAACACGGCGTTCTTCGATACTTACGACGGAATGATGAACGCCCTGCTGGAAAAGGGCATCGTGGCCAACGTCATGATTAAGGTGTACAACAAGATGGTCAACTGGCCGCAGCCCGGCAGCAAAGATGAAGAACGCTACTTCCGCTACGTCACCGCGCGCTACCAGGCGTACCCGAATATCGTCTGGGATTTTTCGAAGGAAGCTTACAACGAGCGCGACAAGTCTCTGGAGAAGCGGCTTATCGACCTGATCCGCGCCACCGATGGCTATCATCGCCTGACCACTGCTCACGACAATGACCTGTACGACTGGGATCCGAAGCTGAATACGAATCTCGACTTTCGCACCGACCAGGAGCATTTCTATTGGAAAGAGATGGTGCTGTTCGACCGCCAGATCCTCCCGTGGCCGATCGTAAATTCCGAGCTCTACTACGAGCGCGGCGTCGACGATCTGCCCACATATCCCGTCAAGCAGGACTGGCAGGATATGATCCGGGGAGCTTATGAGGTCTATCTATCGGGCGGCTACTTTGTTTACTACTACTCCAACACCGCCTGGGACGTGGTAAAGCCCGACCCGGAACCGCCCGGCATGCCGCGTTTTCAGACGCTCAAGGAGAATCTGGCCGCGCTGCCTTACTGGCTGATGGAGCCGAAGCCCGAACTCGCGGCCGGCGGACCGTGCCTCGCCATACCAGGAGAAGTATATGCGTATCTGGTGCAGCCGTCGCGGCGTCCGGAAGGATCTCCGCGGACGCCTTCCACTGCGAATCGTCCGCCCGGGGCGAACTCCGGAAGACCCAGCCTGGGCCAGGCTCGCGAGATTGCTGTCAACCTGAATGCCCTCCCGGGACCCGCCACCGCCCAATGGGTTAATATCTGGAGCGGAGAAAAATCGGAGTCTGCGATTCCGGGTCCGGGGATCTATCAGTTCAACCGGCCCACGTCATTCGGACTCGCGCCCGGCTTGTTGATCGTTCGCGCACGGCACTAAAGGACACCATGAATCAAACACCCAAACGACGCATAGCAGTCTTGCCCGGAGACGGCATCGGAACCGAAGTAACGGAGGCGGGCGTGGAAGTACTGCGGGCCGTGGAATCGAGCCTCGGCAAAACCCGCTTCGAACTCACCGAATTCAGTGTCGGGGCGAACGAGTATCTGCGCAGCGGCGATCCTCTGCCTCCGGCTGTATTCGAGCAACTCAAAGAGTTCGATGCGATTCTCCTGGGCGCCATGGGCTTACCCGGAGTGCGCTGGCCGGATGGCGTCGAGATGACGCCACAACTCGACCTGCGCGAGCGGCTGGATCTCTATTGCGGGCTGAGACCCGTGTATCTGTTTCATAGCGCCGATTCACCGTTGCGCAACCGCGCCGCCGGGAATATCGATCTGTTGCTGATTCGCGAGAGCACCGAGGGCTTGTTCTTTTCCCGCAAAGAACGGCTCGCCGCCGGCGCAACCTACGCGGAAGATAAATTGCGCATCACCCGCAGCGGAGCTGAACGCGTAATCCGCGCGGCGTTCCGGGAAGCAACGACCCGGCGCCGCCATGTCACTTTGGTCGATAAGGCCAACGTACTTCCGTCCATGGCTTTCTTCCGCCGCATTTTCGACGAAATCGCTCCCGAGTTCCCCGGCGTTCAGACGGAGCGAGTTTATGTGGATGCGGCCGCGCTTTATCTGGTGCAGCGTCCGGAGACTTTCGACGTCATGGTCACCGAGAACATGTTCGGCGATATTCTGTCCGATCTGACCGCCGGACTGGTGGGCGGCATGGGCATGGCGCCCTCGGCCGATATCGGGGAACGCTACGCCGTTTTCCAGCCGGCCCACGGCTCGGCGCCGGATATCGCAGGGAAGGGTATTGCCAATCCGATCGCCACGATCCTGTCTGTCGCGATGATGCTCGACTGGTTTGACCTCGAAGACACGCGTGCCGGCGCTGAAATGATTCGCTGCGGCAGTCCGGACCGTATTCGCCGATCCCGCCGCTCGCACTCGCGACATGGGTTCCGGCCTCGCCAGACATCTCACCACACAGCAGATGACCGGGTTAATCCGATCGGCTCTGCCGGCTCACTCACATCAAGCAGCAGTTCTATGAAATCCGGATTTCGGATCTTCGATACGCACACTCACCTCGGCGTGGCGCGCCACAGCTCGCGATCGTGCACGGCGGAAGACTTGCTGCGGAGCATGGATCGCCATGGAATCGACCGGTCGCTCGCTATTCCTTTCCCCGTAGTCGACGACTATCGCGCGCAGCACGATTTGATCGGCCAAGCCGTGCGGGATCACGCCGATCGCCTGACGGGCGCCGCTTGCCTGTTTCCCCTCATCGACCGCGACCGCATTCCGCGAGGAGGTCCGCCGTTGCCGCGAACAGTACGGATTCACAGCCCTGAAACTGCAGCCGCAATATCACGGATTAAACGCGCTGTCGGCATCGAGCGATTTCTTCTTCGAGGCGGCTATGGAGAATCACATGGCTGTGGTCTGCCACACGGGCTCCGGACTTCCACTCTCCTCGCCCGCCCTGCTCATGATGCCGGCGCGAAAGTTTCCCGCGCTGAAGATTGTGGCGGCCCACGCGGGCGGCGGCATCTTCGTGCATGAGGCGATTCTGGCCGCGCTCTTTTGCCCCAATATTTTGCTAGAGTTGTCCAGTCTTATGCCGCACCACGTCCTGGAAGTTCTGAGCTATGTTTCGAGCGATCGTCTGATGATCGGTTCCGATCTGCCGGAAAGTGTCGAGACGGAGATCGGCAAGATCCTGACGCTCGATATACGAGGATGCCGATAAGCGCAACATCCTCGACGACACCGGCTGCCGCGTTTTCGGCGCGGGCTGCTGAACGCGGGCCGCTTACGTAGAAAGGAGCGTCGGCAATTGAAGAAATACGCTGTTGTTCTGGCTCTTTTCGCGCTGTCGACGATCACCTACGTGGATCGCGTGTGCATCTCCGCGGCGAAAGATCCGATCAGCGCCGAAATGCATCTTTCCGATACCGCGATGGGTCTGGTATTCAGCGCCTTCGCGCTCGGTTATGCTCTGGCGCAGATCCCTTGCGGCTGGCTGGCCGACCGCCTCGGCCCGCGACTGGTGTTGACCTTCGTCGTGACTCTATGGAGCGCTATGACCGCGCTGACGGGAGCCGCCTGGAATCTCGTCTCGCTCGTGACCATCCGGTTCCTGTTCGGCATCAGTGAGGCAGGAGCCTACCCGGGCGGCGCCCGCGCCATCTGCAACTGGCTGCCATTCGGCGAGCGCGGACGCGCCAACGGGATTCTGTTCTCCGGTTCGAGACTGGGCGGCGCCGTGTCGTTCCCGCTGCTTGCCTGGATGCTGACGCGCTGGCGGTGGCGCACGTCTTTCTGGATTTTGGGCGGACTCGGACTGGTATGGGCGCTCTTCTGGCTGCTCTGGTTCCGTGATTATCCGGAAGGCGCGGCTAAGCGAAGACCCAGTACCTTCTCAATCCGGAACCCGCCTCCGGGAAATCCTTGCGTCGATACCCATGAGCTCTCGCGATGATGCAGTACTTCGCCAGCAATTTCACTTTTTTCATTGGGCTTTCCTGGATGCTGCCTTATCTTAAACGGCAGTTCCATCTCGCCGATACCGATGCGGTACCTTTCGCCATGGCTCCATTACTCGCCGGAACGCTTTCACAGTGGATCGCAGGCTGGCTGGTGGACGTGCTCTATCGTTCCCGTTACCGCGCATGGTCGAGGAGAATTCCCGCTATCCTCGGCTTCGGTATCTCAACCGCGGGACTTCTCGCGTTGACGCAAGCCGCGACGCCAATGGCTGCCGCCGTATGTTTTACTTTAGCCGTATTTGGCTCGGACATGACCGTCAGCCCGAGTTGGGTTTTCTGCGCGGACATCGCGGGCAAGAACGCGGGTAGCGTCTCCGGCGCGATGAATATGGTGGGTAATCTGGGGTCCTTCGTGAGTGCCAACGCCTTCCCGATTCTAGCGGCCGCCACGGGCAGCGCCTCGGCATATTTTTTCTGCGCCGCGGCATTCAATGTTCTCGGTATTTTGTGCTGGTTCGCAATGCGCTCACTGGGACGCATCGAGCCCGCAGCCGCCATAGTGGCAAGTTGTCCAGTAGGAGGAACCAGATGACGGAAACGCGACTAGGAAAACTGAGGGGCGCGAGCATCGGAGCCGGCTACTTTGCCAGGTTCCAGCATGAAGCCTGGAGCCGCATTCCCGAAGTGGAAATTGTAGCCGTGTGCGACCTGGTGGAAGACAAGGCGCGCTCGGTTCAGGAGCAGTTCGGGATTCCGAATCGCTATACCCGTTGGGAGGAAATGCTCGACCGCGAGAAGCCGGACTTTGTCGACATCATCACCCCTCCCGCTACGCACGAGGAAATGTGCGCCTTCGCCTCGCGCCGCGGCATTCACGTGATCTGTCAGAAACCCCTGGCGCCTACCATGGAGGAAGCTAAGCGCATCGTGGAAACCGCGCAGGCTGCGAGCGTGCGGCTGATGGTTCACGAGAACTTTCGATGGCAGCCGTGGTACCGGAAGATTAAGGAACTACAAAACGCGGGCACAATCGGGGAGTTCACTCATATCCATGTTCTTACCAGGCTCGGCGATGGATGGGGAGAGCGGGCCTACCTCGACCGCCAGCCATTCTTCCGGGATTATCCACGGCTCCTGTTGTACGAGACTGGTGTCCACTTCATCGATACCTTCCGTTACCTTCTGGGCGAAGTGACGGAAGTTTATGCTCACTTGCGGCGCCTGAACCCAGTGATTCGCGGAGAGGATACAGGCCAACTGTTTCTGCACTTCGAGAGCGGCGCCACGGCGATTTGGGATGCTAACCGGTACAACGAAACCGAAGCGGCGAATCCGCGCTACACGTTTGGGGAGATTCGCGTCGATGGCACTGGCGGCCATCTGACCATGGACAGCGAAGCTAATATCCGAGTCAAGAAATTAGGCGAACCTGCATGGAATGTCGACTACCCGAGGGAGAATCGCAATTTCGCCGGCGACTGCGTGTATGCGCTGCAACGCCATTTCGTAGATTGCATGCTGTCGGGACGCGAATTCGAATCGAGCGGCCGGGAGTATCTGAAGACACTTGAGGTTGTATTTGCAGCCTATGAATCTTCAGTGTCGCGCAGTTGACCCGCAGCGCACTCACGTACCGCGCTCGGGCCTTGGGGCTTACCAGGGCGTCTTACGTTCCGGCAAGGGATCTACCGTGTCGATCATCCGGGCCATGAGCTTCTCCATCATCGCGGCGCGGATGTCCTTCGCCCCTGGCGACGTCCACAGATTGTGCACCTCGCTAGGGTCTTTCTGGAGGTCGTAAAGCTCGCCGGTATTGAGGTTCTGATAGTAGGAAAGCTTGTGCTGTTCGGTGCGGACGCTGGCAGCCATGGGCGGCGGGTCATAGAGAAACGAAGAATCGAAGTGCTCGGAGTAGACGGAATCACGATGCCGGGTTGCTTTGCCGGTGAGGACGGGAGTCAGGGAACGCCCCTGCACGCCGGAGCCGATGGGAATCCCGGCTGCCTCGAGCAATGTGGGGGCGAGATCGACCATCTCGACAAGCGCATCGCTGCGCAGGCCCGCCTTATATTTGCCGGGCCAGCGGATCATCAGCGGCACGCGCATCATGCAGTCGTAGAAATAGGGGCCCTTGAGATAGATGCCGTGATCGCCCAGCATCTCGCCGTGGTCGCTCATGTAAATGACGATGGTGTTGTCCGCCTGGCCGGTGTCCTCGAGGACCTTCAACATGCGGCCGACTTCGGTATCGACCTGTTCGATCATGGCGTAATATGCGGCGGTGATTTTGCGATGAGTCAGGTCGTCGGTCCTGGCGAAAGAAACACCGGTTCCCCCATACGCCGCCTCGATGGTCGACGCGCTGGAAGACGGGCTTGGAGTCGAGCTCGCCGTCCTGGTATTTGGGCGAAGGCAATTTGTCGGGGTCGTAGCGGGAGAGATAGTCTTTGGTTGGCCAGAATGGATGGTGCGGCTGAAAGATGTTGACCGACATCAGCCAGGGGTTGAATTTCCTCTGCTGGAGCATGAACTGGATGGCCATATCGGAGCACCAGGCGGTCTGGGTGACGGCCGGGTCGATCGGGATGCCCCAGAATTCACTCTTGGGCGGCGGCTGCGGCAACTTGATGCCCCGATCTTTCAGCCAGACGTGCCACATATTCTTACCGGGCCATGAGTCGGACCAGTCGTGACTCCACCAGAAGACCTGGTAACCGTCATCGATACGGTCTTCGATGCGTCCGCCGGCACAGGGTGAAAGGTGGAGCTTTCCCGCGAGTCCGCAGGTATAGCCGTGATTCGCCAGTGAGCGGGTGACGAGTTGTTCGTGGGGGCGGATGCGCTGGCCGTTGGCCCGCAGTCCAGTAGTGTGCGGATAGCGGCCGCTGAGGAAACTCGCCCGGGAGGGCGAACACACGGGGTTCTGAACGAAGGCGTGCGTGAACGTCGTCGATTCAGCCATCAGTTTCTGCAGATTCGGCGTCCGGATATCGGGGTTGTTGAGGCCCGCGATGGTGTCAAAGCGCTGTTGATCGGCGACGATCCAGAGGATGTTCGGCATATGCCCACCGGAAGTTTCGCGGGCCGACTCCGGAAAGCTGTGAGCATTGGGCTGCGGTACCCGGATCTCTTGCGAGGAGGCTTGGGGAGCCGCGGCCGCGCCTGCGGCGAAGAGCGAGGTTTTGAGGAGATCTCTGCGATTCATCGTCTTTCCTAAAAGGTGAGTTTGAGCGCCAACTGACCGACGCGGGGAAGCAGCGAGGTGGCGCTGATCTGGCCGAAGGTCTTGCTGCCGACGGTGCTGTCCGGCGGGTTGAAGTTGGCATGGTTGAACAGATTGAAGAATTCGGCACGGAACTGGAGTTTGATCCGCTCCCGGAACTCCACGCTCTTGGAGAGCGCCGCGTCGAAGTTCACGACCCCGGGAGAGAACACGTTGATGGTGCGGGATACGTTGCCAAACGTGAATGACGCGGGCTGACTGAAGGTGGAAGTATCGAACCACTGATAGATGCCGGGATTACTCAACGTCGCGTTTTGGCCGTTGGTATTAGGACGCGAGCCTCCGTTGACACTATAGGTGTTGTTGACCGACGTCGCGAGCGACAGCGGAGTCCCGGAGTTGATTTTGGTGATGCCGTTCAGCTCCCAGTTTCCGAACAGCCACTCCGCCGGGCCATGCCATTTTCCACCGAAGGTTCGGCCCTTGCCGAATGGCAAGCCATAGTTGTAGCTGATGATCAAGGATTGCGGAACGTCCTGTGCGCTCAGGGCCCGTTCGGCCGTCAGGTTGTACCAGTTTTGAAACGTTCCCGAACCGTTGTTGCCTCCGATGCCGGCAAGTGCCCAAGGGACATCAGTGATGAGCTTCTGGAAGGTGTAGGAAACCAAAACGCTGAGTCCGGAAGACAACCGCTTTTCGATTTTCAACTGGAGCGCGTGATAGCTAGAGTTGCCGGCGGTATCGTTGATGTAGTTGACGCTGGTGAATTGCGGGAAGGGTGTCAGGAGGGACTCCGCCGTGACCTTCGCCTGCGCCAATGCGCCAGTGGAGATCTTGCCGAAGAACGGGTTGTTGACCTGCGTCAGGAGAGCGGAGCCGAGGGCAAGATCCTGCGGCGGCAGCGCGTCGAACTGGCGGTTGCCGGCAAGGTGAACTCCACGATTGCCAACATAGGCAGCGTCGATGAGCACATTCCAGGGTAGTTGGTGCTGAAGATCGAAGTTCCACTGATATGACCGCGGGGTGATCGGATGGCGGTCCCACACGGTGATTCCCTGGCCGAGGAACGTAGAGGCTCCGAGGGAACTGCCGGTCGGGGCGATGATACCGCCCGAAAACGGATTGGCGAGCGAGTTGAAAGGCGTCAAGCCTCCATCGGTAGAGGGGACGAGCGGGGTAGTAGAGGAGAATCCCCAACTCGGCGAAAAGCCCACCGCGCTGTTGCTGATTTGCAGCGGCGCATAGAAGAAGCCGGCGCCCGTGCGCAGAACGGTATGCTTCGCGATCTGGTAGGCGAGACCGAGGCGGGGACCGAAGCCCTTTTTGTACCAGTCGTACACATAGCGGTTGGAGTTGGAGGCAAAGACCAGACCCCCGGTGAGATTGGGGAAGGCGGCGTTTGCCGCTGGGCTGGGGATGTTGGGGTCGAAGCCGACGAGCCGGTTGTGGCGGTCCGTGTAGGGGCTCTCGGTTTCATACCGGAGGCCGGCGCTGAGGGTCAGCTTGGATGTGATCTTGAATTCATCCTGGACGTAACCGGCGAAGTAGAAGCTCTGCATCGAGACGCCGGCGTCGGTCGTCACCGAACCGGACGCCGGCGTGCCGAGCAGCAGGCTGGCAAAACCATCTCCGGCGGTGGTGGAAGAGGTGAGCGGATTCGGACCTTGCGTGAAGGCCTGCGTGAAACCGTACACGCCGCCCGGCGAAGCCGGATTGAAGATGTTGATGCGGGACAGGCGAAAGTCCCCGCCCACCTTGATCACTTGCCGTCCGCGCACAATGGTCAGCGACGGCAGCAGGCTGTGGGTATCGTTACCGTTGCTCAGGTAGTTGCTCCCCTGCTGGCCAAACCCTCCGTAGCCGTTGACGTTGACGGTGGGGAACGCCGGAATCTGCTCCTGGCTGACCAGCGACGCAGGGAAGCCGAGGGTCGTCTGATTGAATCCGTAGCTGAGCCCGGCGCGAATCTGGTACCACCGCGCAAAGCCGTAGCGCAGCGTGAACAGAACGGTGGGAGAAAACGTGTGGTCATCTTCGAGGCTGGCGCTGCGGTTCTTGAATGTCGTGCAGCCGACGGAACTGGCCCCCGGTGACGCGATGTTGCCGTAGGTATTTGGCTGGCAGAGATCGGTTATATCCGACGACACACGGCCGAAGATCCGGTTGGCCTGCGTAATCTGGTGATCGACACGGCCGTTGATCTGGTCCTTATCGACGCCACTCCCGGCATTGCTGTAGTAATTGTTGGTACCGGACAAGCCTGTGCCGGCGGTATTCGGCAGCGGGTAATAGGAGGCGATGTTCTTGCCGATGGCGTTGATCCGGTTGGCTGGGATGATATTGCCGGGGAAGGGTGTGCGGAGGTAAGCGCTCGACTGCGCCGGATTGGGGACCGTGCTGGTAGGATCGTAGATCGTCACGAGTTGACCGGCGTTGGTGAGATCGTGGGAGAAATCGCCTTGCCGTTCGGCCACGGTGGGCACGGTGGTCGAGAAGACGGCGCCGCGCCGCCAGCGGGTGCCTTCGTAGTTGAAGAAGAAGAAGGTCCGGTTCTTGCCGTTATAGATCCTGGGCAACACTACCGGTCCGCCAACCGAGCCGCCGAACTGGTTCATGCGAAAAGGCACGCGCGGATTGCCGGCCAGATTATTGAAGTAGTCGTTGGCTCCCAGGGCACTGTTTCGGAGAAACTCAAAGAGCGTGCCGTGGACGGTGTTGGTGCCGCTCTTGGTAGTGACGTTCAAAACACCGCCGCCGGTCCTGCCAAATTCGGCCGACATGGAGTTGCTCTGGACCTTGAACTCGACGAGCGCGTCGACGCTCGGCATGGTGGTGATCTGGTCGAAGAAGCCGGCCGTGCTGGGCGCTCCGTCGATCATGATTTCATTGGAATAGCCCTGGCCGCCGTTGATAGAGAAGTTCGAATCCCAGGTGGTGTTGACGGCGATGTCGCCGAACTGGCCATTGGCGCCCGGGGTGGAGATGTAGCCCGGTGTCAGCTCAACCAGGCGGAAAGAACTGCGGCCGTTGAGCGGCAGGCTGGTGATTTTCTGGTTATCCACCACCTGGCCCAGAGAGGCATCGTTGGTGCGCAGCAATGGAGCGTCTTCCTTGACATCGATTACCTGGCTCACTTCGCCAAGTGCGAGGACGTAATCGAGGCGGATAGTGTCGTTGACGTGGAGAACGATGCCGGAACGCTGGAGGCTCTTGAAACCGGTATGCTCGACCAGGGTTTCGTAGGAGCCGGGATCGAGCAGCGTGACGGTGTAGTCGCCGGTGCCGCTGGTTTTGGTAGTTCGTTTGATTCCGGTTTCGGTATTGCGAACAGTGATCTGGGCGTCCGGGACAGGGGCGCCCGAGGGGTCGTGGATGGCGCCTGTGATGGAGGCGGTGCGGTCTTGCGCGAAGGCGCCGATCGCCAGCAGAGCTAATACCGACAACGCACTCAAATGACTTGGAGTTTTGAAATTTCGCATGATTTTTCCGAATTCCAGCGAATCGAGCTTCTTTGAGCCCGATCGATTTTACATTCAGTTTTCCTGTGAATGCGCATGTCTTTGCTCTTCCGCCGCGTGGACTCAAACCTGCAAGAATATCGCACTTCGTAAAAAGAGTTACTCCGGCGCCGCTGCTAACGAACGGGATTCCAGCCAATGAGCTGGCGTTGCAGAATGCTCAATCCGCGTCGCTGGCGTCGTTGGCAACGCAATCCCGCTCATGCGTTTTTGGGCAGCCGCAACACCAGATCCGCCTCACACCCATCTGCCACCCTTCAGTGAAGGTGCATGCGGGAGGCGCTTGGCTAGAATCTCCAACTGGCGCTCGAAGACGATCTATCGGCGGATCGTATCGATTTTGGTTGTCAGTCGTTAAAAAGTGTCCCGGCAGGGCAACGGCGGACTACGGCGGCATCCGATCCATTATGACTGCTGATTGCGGCTGCCCAAGGGCGGACCTGATTGTAGGTGATCAGCGGCAGCAGAACGCACGCCAATTCAGAACGCTTCATTCTCTAGACTAGCGCGCCTCTGGCGAGATCGAAAAGCTATCACAAGCCACGAGAGCTGCTTGTATTTGTGCGATCCGGATGAAAGAATAGAGTAATTATATGGACCGCCGCTCGTATTTAAAATCAATCGCTATCGCTGCTCTAGGCATGCCCGGATCGACCAAAGCGGCCGAGAATCGCCGGAATTTCCGCACGGCCGTTTGTGCCTACTCGTTTCGGACTCAGCTTGCGAAAAAGTCCATGACGTACGCGGATGTCATTCGCTTCGCCGCAGAGAATGGAGCGGACGGCGTCGACATGACCACCTATTGGTTGCCTGACACCACGGACGAGACGTTATATCCATTGAAGGCGCTGGCATATCGTTCGGGGATTTCCATTTACACAATCGGCATCCGCGCGAGGATGGCGCAGCCCACGCCTGACCTTCAGCGTGCCGAGGTGGAAACCGTGCGCACATGGGTGGATGCGGCTGCAAGATTGGGCGCGCCTCACATCCGGGTTTTCGGGGGCAGCGTTCCTAAGGGGGCAACCGAGGTTCAAGCCGTGGCTTGGGCTGTAGAGACGCTGAAGCGCGCGACTGAAGTAGCGGAGAAGAAAGGCATCATTCTTGGAATCGAGGACGACGGCGGAATTACAACGAGTGCGGATCGGACCGTTGAAATCGTCAAGAAAGCCGACTCGCAATGGGCAGGTATTAACCTCGATATCGGCAACTTTCGCGACGACGCTTACACGCAGATTGAAATGTGCGCGCCTTACGCTACGAACGTCCACTTTAAGGCACAAGTTACGGTCGCTCACCAGCGGCAAACTCCGGACATTCCGCGTATTTTGAAGATTCTCAGCAAGGCGGGATACAAAGGGTATCTATCAGTGGAGTACGAGGAAACCGGCGACCCGCTGGTCGCCGTTCCGAAAATCATTTCGCAAATTCGCGAGGCGCTTCGCAATGCGCCCTGATTATACGAAGTGCTCGTGGACCGCATCCCACGTGTCGGTTCAGGCGATCCATTGCATCGAAGACCGCCGTATCGCCCAACGTCGGACTGCCCCATACCATCGCCGCGAGGTGCCCCAAGCCCGATACTCACGCTTTTCAGGGGGAGAGAAGATATCCATGCCCGACGATCAACAAAAGCCGACCGGAGGAACGAATGAAAGTCGAACAAAAGCAACCAGCTTTCGGAAATTCAATCGATAATTCACGGCGTAGCTTCTCCCAGTTCACGGATCGTGCAATACATATGAGGCGTGTGCTACATAACCTGATCAGCCGATATGTATGTCAAGAGCTTTACCGTAGGAAATTGCTCCAAATTCAGCTCTCGGCCTAATTGGCGCGAATCGGCGTTCCGTAGGCCGCCAGCCGAGCCTTCCTCCCTGTAAGCCGATTTTGCGAAATCGCTGGCGCAAGGCTCTGACCTTGTTACAGTTTGTGGAGCTTAGGAACTTACAGAACCGGTTGAAGTTAAGGCACAGGCGCAAACGAAAATAGCGGTAACCTCAAAAATCGCTTCTTCCGCCGCTTGGCCGTTCACAACGACTTGAAATAGTTCGTGAGACCTTCCCAAGACGGCGCAATTGCCTCATACTACAATAGTTAGAAATTTGGGTTTTACACGAAAAACCTCGGACGAATACTTTGCCGATCCGATTTAAACTATCTGCTAGCTATAATGAAGCCAACTATGACGGAGCGCAAACAATCCGGCGGAAGTCGCAGTAGAAAACAGGAGAAAGTGGTGGATGATCTTACAACGGTGCTTTCTCAGAAGGTGGTTGGTCAACCGGCCGCCACCAAAGTCATTGTTCCTTACGTACAGATGTTTCAAGCCGGCCTGTCGCCTGAAGGGCGTCCGGTCGGTGTCTTTTTACTCCTCGGGCCTACCGGAACCGGTAAGACCCGAACGGTGGAAGCACTCGCTGAAGTGCTCCATGGCAGTCCTAAGAATCTTTTGAAAATCGATTGCGGTGAATACCAGATGGAGCACGAGGTTGCCAAACTGATCGGCGCGCCCCCGGGCTACCTGGGCCACCGCGAAACTCAACCGGTGCTCTCGCAACAGAGATTGGCGGCCGTGACCAGCGACAAATGCGCGCTTTCGCTCGTGCTCTTCGATGAGATCGAGAAAGCGGCGCCGTCACTCACTCGTCTGCTCCTGGGTGTCCTCGATAAAGGCATCCTTCGGTTGGGCGACAATTCAACCGTGAATTTTGAAAAAAGTCTGGTCTTTCTAACTAGCAATTTGGGCGCGCGGGAAATGATGAAAGAGATTAATCCGGACTTCGGTTTTCATGCCGGGGTTCTCACCGGGCGCACGGATCTTTCGAGCAAGCTTCAGAACATCGCGCTTGTTGCGGTGCGCAAGAAGTTCTCACCTGAGTTCGTGAATCGCATCGATTGCGTCATCACCTACCAGCCGCTCACAGCCGAATCGCTTTCGGCGATCGTGGATCACCAGATTCTCGATCTGCAAAATCACGTCAATACGCGGCTGGCCAATCGTTGCTTTAACATTGAGGTTCCATTCGAAACCCGGCAATGGTTTATCGAGAAAGGAACCAGTTCGGAGTACGGGGCCCGGGAACTGAATCGCACGATTCATCGCAATTTGACGCAACCTCTCGCGACGATGGTTGCCATGGGTCAGATTGATCCGGGCAGCCGTGTTCGTGTTGAGCCTTCGCACGATAGAGAAAAACTCGATATCAAACTGACAGGCCGCGAGGAAGATGAGGCGCCATCGCATCCCACCGTGCTGTTGGTTGACGACAATCGCGATCTGCTTCATTTCCTTGAGCGCCTGATGTCGGAGGCGGGTTGGAAACTGCTTCCCGCGGAATCGGCCAGTGAGGCCCGGAGCATCGCCTCCCGCAAGAAAGTGAATGCGGCCCTTCTCGATTACATGTTGCCGGACGGTAATGGCGTTGAGCTCGGTGCGCAGTTGAAGCAGCAGAATCCCAAAGTGCAGGTAGTGATCATGACCGGTTCGGTTCTTCCTCCGGAGGAGGAGGCCATCTGTGAGGAGCACGATTTCCCTGTGCTTCGCAAACCATTCCTGGCGACAGACGTGATGAACCAGATCCGCAGCCGCCTGGCATCGTCGATCGCGGCGAGAAGCTAGTACTGCGAAATTTGATTTTCTGAGCTTTTCCGTATGTGGCAATCGGCGCTCAGCTCCTACGGCCGAGCGCCAACGGCCTCAACGGGTCGTGAGCCACCCTGCGGAAAGACACTCGCCGGGGTTGCGCTGCCGTTTAAATATTGGGAATAATTCCTCATTAAGATTCGTCTACAGTGGTGGATTCGATGGTGCTCGAAAGTAACGATCAGGATGTAATCGAGGGATGCCGCCGTGGCGACCCCGACGCCTTTCGCCTGCTCTTTGAAAACTATCGGGACAAAGTTTATTCCATCGCGCTACGTTACTCGGGCGATGCCAACATCGCCATGGACATTGCACAGGAGACGTTCCTAAAGCTTCTTTCCGGCATACACGACTATCGCGGAGAAGCTAGTTTCGAGACCTGGCTCTACCGGGTTGTCGTGAATCGCTGCTTGGATCATCATCGGCGAGCACGGCGGCTCATACCGATCCTTGGCGATCTCTTCGACAAGGTCTGGTCCTCCGGTGAGACTATCCTGAACCAACTGCTGCGCAGCGAATTCGAGCAGAGCGTTCAGCAGGTCGTAGGAGCGTTGGTTCCCGAGCAGCGCATTGTAGTCGTTCTGCGATATACCGAGGGTTTGTCGTACGAACAGATCGCGGAGATTTTGGGTTGCTCGACCGGCACCGTCGGATCGCGGCTGAATCGGGCGCACAAGGTGCTCGCCCGCCGGTTGTCACATCTTCGAGGGGCACAAGGAGGCGGCAATGCATAAATCTCACATCGACCATGGATGGCTTGATCCAGTGCTTGCGCGGCATCTTTGCCGTGTGGCCGCGCCGGCTGGGCTGTCGACCGAAATACAGACTCTTAAGCCGGTCAGCATCGGACGAAAGCATTCACTTCGATTAGGCATGGCTCGATTGAGCATCGCCTGCACAATGCTCATTTTGGCCGCGGGTGGGATCATTCACCTGCGGGATGGCAATAAAGGCCCGGATCTCCATTCGGATAGGCCCATGGAAATTCGCGCTTGGGTGAAGGCAAGAACCGGTATCGACCTTCCGCTCCCTGATGAGCCGTCCCCGCAAGTCCGCCTGATGAGCGCGTGCGCAGTGAAGGGCGGATCTCCCGTCATCGAGGTTGCATACCGCGTGAAGGGTCGCAATGCTACGTTGCGGGTTGCGAAGGCTCTTTCCACAGACCCGATTACCGCAAAGCACCAGTTTTTGAAATGCGAAGAAATCGGCGGCGAGAGAGTCTCCACCTGGGTTATGCGCGGTCAACGATACAGCCTGATATATGCGAGCCTCGGCGATTCGCGCGACGAGTGCCTGCTTTGCCATACCGGGAGTTGAGGCGCTGGTCAGTTGATCTTCAACGCTTCGGAATCGTCGCCGTTCACATGTAGAATCAGCTTCGTAGTCTTGCCGGACGCGTCCACCACAAACGAGATCTGCGCATCGATAGTCTTGAAGAAGAACTCGGTATCTTTCTCCGCCAGCATATCGAGACCAGCCTCGCGCGTGTCGCGCAAGACGAGGTGTCCATACTCATATGAGATGCTGACGCTGTAATTGGGACCGAAGCGGTAGTTTCCGATATAACGCTGCAGAATTTTCGGGTCGACCTCCTTCGCCACGCGTTGCTTGGGCGCGGTCAGAACTTCAACCGGCCAGTGGCGATCGACCACATGTAGCCCGATCGCATCGTTGTCGAATCGCGTATTCGAGAGAACTACCGCGCCGGTCTTGGCGATTGGGTCGAAGCCGATGAACGACCAATAGCCGCCGGTCACTCCGTTGTGCCACACGATATTTACGCCGTAGCGTTTCCATATGTGCCAGCCGAGCATTACGTCGATGTCCGGAGAATCGGTTGCATGCCGGAAGGTCCGCATCAGGCGCATGGCCGGATTGATCGGCGTGCCGGTCAGTTCCAGGTTGGCGGCAAGGAACTTCAGCAGGTCGTTAGCGGTCGAATGAAGAGCGCCCGCGCCCTCCAATACGTCGAAATCCCAATTCGGCGCGGGAAGAAGAGTGCCATCGTAGCCGGACGCCAATCGCCGTTTTTGATCGTCACTCAAAATAATGCTAGTGCTGGTCATCCCGAGCGGGTCGAGGATGCGGATGCGCACCAGTTCGCTGTAGCTCATTCCCGCCTTGCGGGCAAGCGCGTGGGCCAGGAGTCCAGCGCCCAAGTTCGAATACTGGTAACTGGCGCCAATGTCCCTCTGCAGCGTATAGCTCGAAAGAAAGTCGTAGAGCTTCGGTGCGTCGAACCCCGCGAACGGATTTTCGAGGTTCGCTGGCTTATAACCTGGAGGCATGCGCGGCAGTCCCGAGATATGCATCGCGAGATCGAGCAGAGTGATCTGCTTTCCGTTCCGCTGCGGAACCTCCACTGACGCTGGCAAGAGCTGCGCCACGGGTGTGTCGAACTTCACCTCATGGTGAACCACCATGTCCGCCAGGACTAGGCTCGTGAAGACCTTGGTGATCGATCCAATCTCGAATAAGGTGTCGCCGTTGACGGTATCGTGGCGGTCCTTCGCCATACTTCCATAGGCGATCACCTCCCGAGTGGTGGGTGTGATAGTGCCGGCAACAATGCCGACCACCTTCTTTCCTTCATCCACCCGGTTGATAAGAAGGCCGCGCAGTTCCGTCACCGCGCCATAGAGCAATGAAGCGAGGGCAGCGGACACGAAGACCGGCGCATAGCGGGCGGATCTCATCGAATCTTTATTGTAATCGGCGACAGATTGTAGTCGGCGGCAGTCCTGGTGGGGCGGTCGCCTGGGGACATTGGCCCGATTACAATCACATAACCGGCCAATCTGCGGCTTAAATTACGCGCTGCGGTACTTTCAACTTCAGCTCGAAGAAAAACAACAAATGCTTGCCGCCATAACCCAACGTGGGCTGGCCATGCCAATTGCGCCGGATCAGATACGGCGTTTGAGGAAGCTTCCGGCCAAAATGAAATTGGGAATAAGCGCCTCAGCATCGGGAGACCGGAATTCACATTCTCGGGAGAAGGCCGGACCGGCTGGTTGATCTGGCTGCAGACGTAAGCCACCAGGGTGGATTTGGAAAAGTCTTCCGCCCGCAAACAGAGAATATCCACGCCAGGTGTTGTGCCCACCAACGCACCAATGGCAGCAGCACGTGCGCGTAGCTGCGCAGCGTTTGTGGGGAAAGCCGCGTCATAACAGTACTATAGACGGCGGTTGGCCCATTACCGTATGATGTGCGCCGGGAGAAAACTCGCAGCTACGAGTTCCCTCCCGTCAAAGTTAGTTTCGATTCAGTACGAGCCGAAGCCACACTTTGATCAGATTTCAAAATTTGAGCCTGATAGGTAAAGTAAGACGAATACGCATAAGCGCTTCACCTCCTTCAGCTCCACAGATTTGGGTGGGGCCCGGCCCTTAACCGGGCCTTTCCCGTGGAGCCCCGGTAGCTCCTTTAGGAAACTTGCCGCCTACCCGATCATGAAGCAGCTATTTCTACCATCGGCAAGCCAGCGAAAAAACTTGAGATGTTGGTAGAATTTTTGCTGCTGAAAGTTTCGTCGGTACCATAGACGACGGGCGGCGTAGTAACGTATGATGTACGCAGGGAGAAAACTCGGTGGCACGAGTTCCCTCCCGTCAAAGTTAGTTTCGATTCAATACGAGCCGAAGCCACACTTTGATCAGATTCCAAAATTTAAATCTGATACGTAAGGTAAGACGAATACGCATAAGCGCTTCACCTCCTTCAGCTCCACAGATTTGGGTAAGGCCCGGCCTCGAACCGGGCTTTTCCCGCGGAGCCCCAGTAGCTCCTTTAGGGAAACTTGCCGCCTACCCGACCATGAAGCAGCTATTTCTAACATCGGCATGCCAGCGAGAAAACTTGAGATCGTGAAGTGAGTTTTTGCAGTAGGCCCGCCATCCCGCCCACGACTCCTCAAAATACGAGATACTTTCAGGTGGGGAGAAACCTTCGTGCTATTTTGGTCGTTTCTCTTTCATGAGCGGTTCTTAACAAGTTATTACACCCTCCCGAAAAGATTTTGGACCGCAGATAGGATTTCGCAGTGCGTTAGCAGCCTCAGCCTGGCAGTGCCGCCTTGTCGCGAAACCTATACAATCTTAACGATAGACAATGAGCGTATCTACACATCCACCGCTGACCGCCCCTAAGCCGAACACGCCTGCCGGCCTGCCGCCTCAGAAAAAGAAGCACACCGGCTGGATCTGGCTGGTGGTCGCACTCGCCCTCGGAACATTGGCTTGGTACATGTACATCAGCGCTCCCGCTCCGACTGCTACCTCCGGCAAGAAGGGCGGTAAAGGAGGCAAGGGCGCACTAGGCGACGTGCCGGTCGCGGTCGCCAAGGCCCACCGGGGCAACCTTCCGGTCTATTTGGATGGTCTGGGATCGGTGACTGCGTTTTACACCGTCTCCGTCAGGACCCGGGTAGACGGGCAACTGATGAACGTCCCCGTCAATGAAGGCGACCTTGTCAAAGAAGGGCAAGTAATCGCGCAGATCGACCCCCGTCCGTTTGAGGTTCAGTTGGAACAGGCCGAAGGCCAGATGGCCCGCGATCAGGCGCTTCTTGCGAACGCCAAAGTGGACATGGCGCGCTACCAGACCTTGCTTGGGCAAGATGCCATTCCCAAACAGCAACTTGATACGCAAGTTGCTCTAGTGGCCCAGTACGAGGGCAATATCAAGACGGATCAGGCGAACATCAATAATGCGAAGCTGCAACTGACGTATGCCAAAGTCACTGCGCCGATCACCGGCCGCATCGGATTACGGCAGGTCGATCCTGGCAACATCGTGCAAGCCGCCAGCGCGACTCCGCTGCTGATCATCACGCAACTGCAGCCGATCTCAGTTCTGTTTACCATTCCGGAAGACAATCTGCCGCAAGTCCTGAAAAAATTGCGGGCGGGCGCCAAGCTGCCGGTAGACGCATTCAATCGCGATAAATCGGAGAAGCTGGACTCTGGGCACCTGCTAACGGTCGACAACACGATCGATCCGACCACCGGCACCTCGAAGCTTAAGGCCATTTTCGATAATAGTAAGAATGCGCTATTTCCCAACCAGTTCGTCAATATCCGGCTGCTAGTCGATAACCTTATCAACCAGGTGATAATCCCCGAGGTGGCCGTGCAGCAGGGATCACAAGGCTCGTTCGTTTATATCGTGCAGCCCAACTCCACCGTCAAGGTGCAACCGGTGCAGGTAGGCGTAACAGAAGGCAATGACGCCCAAATTGTCAGCGGCGTCAATGTTGGCGATGAGGTGATCACCGACGGCACCGATAAACTTCAGAACGGCAGCAAGGTGCGCGTTCGCGAACCTGGCGGGGCGACTGTTGGCGCGCCGGGCAAACGTGGCGGGAAAAAGAAAGGGAACGCGCCAGGAAACGCACCGAGCAATGCACCCGGTAATGCGCCTGCGAACGCGGCGCCGAAGGAGGCTCCAACCGACCAGCCGCCGAGCGGTCAGCCTCCGGTTGCCGCTCCGGGCAGGCAAAAGGGGCCGTTTCCAAACGGTAACAAGAAGCAATGAACCCGTCGCGCATTTTTATCCTGCGGCCGGTCGCTACGTCGCTGATGATGGCGGCAGTCGTACTGGTGGGCATCGTGGCGTTCTATCAACTCCCGGTATC
The DNA here is from genome assembly GCA_963767545.1 of Terriglobia bacterium. Taxonomy (GTDB): domain Bacteria; phylum Acidobacteriota; class Terriglobia; order Bryobacterales; family Bryobacteraceae; genus CAVVFX01. The sequence goes on along the minus strand of CAVYEV010000036.1, from coordinate 190,306 downwards.
CGCACTGCCGCAAGTGGACTATCCAACGATCCAGATCCAGACGTTTTATCCTGGCGCCAGTCCGCAAGTAATGGCCACAGCGGTGACGGCGCCGCTCGAACGCCAGTTCGGACAGGTTCCGGGCTTGACCCAGATGACGTCGATCAGTTCGTTCGGCAGCTCGCTGGTCACCCTTCAATTCAGCCTGTCGCTAAGTATCGATATCGCAGAACAAGAGGTGCAGGCGGCTATCAATTCTTCAGGCACCTACCTTCCCCGCGATCTGCCCGCGCCCCCGATTTACAGTAAGACCAACCCGGCCGATACGCCCATTCTGACCCTGGCACTGACGTCCGACACCGTTCCTCTTCCGCAAGTCGAAGAGATGGCGGAAACCAGGCTGGCGCAAAAGATCTCCCAGCTTCCGGGCGTAGGCCTCGTGAATATCAGCGGCGGACAGCGTCCGGGTGTGCGCGTCCAGGCGAATCCGATGGCGCTCGCATCGTACGGTCTGAGTCTCGAAGATCTGCGAACTGCGTTAGGAACAGCCAATGTCAACCAGGCGAAAGGAAATTTTGACGGGCCGACGCAGGCCTGGACGATCCAATCGAATGACCAACTTCTCACCGGCGATGAATATAAGCCGATCGTAATCGCTTATCGCAACGGAGCGCCGGTCCGCCTCTCCGACGTGGCGACAGTCGTCGATAGCGCCGAGAACGTCAAGCAGGCGGCTTGGGTGAATTCGACTCCCGCTGTGCTGCTCAATATCCAGCGCCAGCCGGGCACCAATATTATCGGCGTCGTTGACAGCATCCACAAGATTCTTCCTCAACTCGAGGCCTCGATCCCCACTCGGTGTCAAGGTAGTCGAGGTTTCGGATCGAACGATCACCATCCGCGCATCGGTTCACGATGTCGAGTTCGAACTGATCCTGACCATCGTGCTTGTCGTGCTGGTGATTTTCGTGTTTCTGCGCAGTGTTTCGGCAACAATCATCCCCAGCGTGGCCGTGCCTCTTTCGCTAATTGGGACATTCGCCGTGATGTATCTGTTGGGCTATAGCCTCGACAATTTATCGCTAATGGCGCTTACCATCTCAACCGGCTTCGTGGTTGACGACGCCATCGTGATGATTGAAAACATCTCGCGGTACATCGAGATGGGGGAACGGCCAATGGCCGCCGCGTTAAAAGGCGCGCAGGAGATCGGATTTACCATCGTTTCGCTAACGGTCTCGCTGATCGCCGTGCTGATCCCCTTGCTGTTTATGGCGGACATCGTCGGCCGCCTGTTCCGCGAGTTCGCGGTCACGCTGGCAGTCACTATCATGATGTCGGCTTTCGTTTCTCTGACGCTTACTCCGATGATGGCGGCGCGCATTCTGAAGCATAAGCCGGAAAGCCAGCAGGGACGCCTCTATCACTGGTCGGAGAGCGTTTTCAATAGGACTATCGAGAAATACGGTGTGATGCTGCAGTTCGTCTTGCGTCACCAACCAATGACCATGCTGATTGCGGCAGGCACCTTGGCCGCAACCATATTTCTCTTCTTGATCATTCCGAAAGGCTTCTTTCCGGTTCAGGATACCGGGGTGATTCTGGGAATCTCAGAGGCGCCGCAGTCGATTTCTTTTCCCGCGCTCGTTGAACGACAGACAAAAACTGGCCAAAGTAGTTTTGGAGGATCCGGGGGTGCAGGGGCTGGCGTCATTTGTCGGCGTCGACGGAGTCAATTTGACGCCCAACAATGGCCGTATCCAGATTACTTTAAAGCCGCTTGAACAGCGCGATGCCAGCGCGTCCGATATTATCCGCCGTTTGCAGCCTAAGGTGGCGGATGTGGAGGGTATCGATCTCTACATGCAAGCGGTGCAGGATCTTTCCGTTGAGAACCGCGTCAGCCGTACGCAGTATCAGTACACGCTTGAAGCTCCGACCCAGGTGGAATTGAATACCTGGGTGCCACGCATGATGGATAAAATGAGGCAGATTCCCCATCTGCAGGATGTCGCGAGCGACCAGTTGACAGGCGGGCTTGGTCTCGAACTCGATATCGATCGCGACACCGCGTCGCGCTTTGGAATCACACCGCAAAACATCGACGACACGCTCTACGATGCTTTTGGACAGCGTCAAGTCTCGACCATCTTCACGCAGTTGAGCCAATATCACGTGGTGCTGGAGAGCCGGCCCAACTGGCAACTCAGCAGTCAGGCTTTGCACGACCTTCGCGTCAAGACTTCTACCGGCGTCCAGGCGCCGCTCGATTCCTTCACGCGTGTCAGGCAGATCACAGTTCCGCTCACCATCGATCACCAGGGCCAATTCCCCGCTACGACACTCTCGTTCAATCTTGCGCCTAACGCATCACTGGGTGCAGCCGTAAGCGAAATCCGGCAGGCGGAGAAGGACCTGAATATGCCCGCCAGCGTCGAAGCCAGTTTTCAAGGCACTGCGGCGGCATTCCAGAACTCGCTTGCCAACGAGACATCTTTGATCCTTGCCGCGCTGGTCACGGTTTACATTGTCTTGGGCGTTTTGTACGAGAGCTATATCCACCCGATCACGATTCTTTCCACACTGCCTTCGGCCGGCGTGGGCGCGTTGCTCGCTTTGCTCATCTGTCACGAGGATTTCGGCATCATCGCTCTGATCGGAATCATCCTGCTGATCGGTATCGTGAAGAAGAACGCGATCATGATGATCGATTTCGCGCTGGAGGCCGAACGGGTGGAGGGCAAGATGCCGGAAGATGCGATCTACCAGGCTTGTCTCCTTCGCTTCCGGCCTATTATGATGACCACTATGGCGGCTCTTCTCGGCGGCGTACCGCTGGCTTTCGGCACGGGAATGGGCGCGGAGCTACGGCGGCCTCTGGGTATCACCATTATCGGCGGTCTGATCTTCAGCCAGGTTCTGACCCTCTTCACGACGCCTGTAATCTATCTGGCCTTCGACCGTATCGCGCGTTGGTTCGCTAAACGGCGCGGTTCGGAAACGGAACAGCTATCCCTTCCGGAAATGACGTGAGTGTGACGACATGAGCGTATCTGCGCCTTTCATACACAGGCCCGTCGGCACGGCGCTGCTCACCGCTGCCGTAGCCCTCGCGGGAATTATTTCGTTCCGCTTGTTGCCGGTTTCTCCGCTGCCGCAGGTGGACTTCCCGACCATTCAGGTGTCCTCGCAACTTCCCGGCGCCAGTCCTGAAACCATGGCATCGTCGGTCGCCACGCCGCTTGAAAAGCAGTTCACGCGCATCGCCGGCGTCACTGAAATGACGTCGTCGAGTTCCATCGGATCCACCAGCATTACGCTTCAATTCGATCTGAACCGCGATATCGACGGGGCCGCGCGCGATGTGCAGGCTGCCATCAATGCAGCGCGTTCGTATCTGCCGGCGAATCTCCCGAGCAATCCCAGCTACCGTAAATCGAACCCGTCGGATTCCCCCGTTCTGATTCTGACTCTCACGTCTGACACTGCTACCAAGCCGATGATGTACGATGTCGGCTCATCGATTCTCGCTCAGAGAGTGTCGCAGGTAGTCGGAGTCGGTCAGGTGCAGGTAGGCGGAAGCTCACTACCGTCGGTACGCGTTGAACTGAATCCCGATGCGGTCAACAAATACGATATCGGTATCGATCAGATCGCGGCGACTCTCGCGAGCGCCAACGCCAACCGCCCAAAGGGCGAGCTTTCCGGCCCGCGCAATGCGTGGCAATTGAGCACCACCGACCAACTCTTTAAAGCCAAAGAATATAGGCCGTTGGTCGTGACCTACAAGAACGGAGCCCCGGTCCGCGTCTCCGATCTCGGCGATGTGGTCGATTCGGTTGAAAACATCCGCAACGCGGGAGGATGGGACGGCAAGCCGGCTATCCTCCTCATGGTTTTCCGCCAGCCGAATGCCAATATAATCGCCACCGCGGATCGTGTGCTGGCGCTCATACCGCAACTTCAGGCCTCGATTCCGCCGGCGATCCATTTGGGAATCGCTCTCGACCGTACTACTACCATCCGAGCTTCCGTGCACGACGTCGAAATCAGTTTGCTTATCTCGATCGGCCTCGTCGTCCTGGTCGTGTTCATCTTCTTACGCAGCGCGTGGGCAACGTTTATCCCCAGCGTCGCGGTCCCGATCTCGCTGCTGGGCACTTTCAGCATCATGTACCTGGTGGGTTACAGCCTCGACAACCTCTCGCTGATGGCTCTCACAATCTCGACCGGATTCGTGGTAGACGATGCGATCGTCGTGATTGAAAACATCACGCGTTATCTGGAGCAGGGCATGCATCCGCTGCAAGCGGCTCTGAAGGGCGCCTCTGAAATCGGTTTCACGGTGGTCTCGATGAGCACCTCGCTTATCGCGGTGTTCATTCCCATTCTGTTGATGGGGGGTATTGTCGGCAGACTGTTCCGGGAATTTGCGATGGTGCTGTCCTTTGCAATTCTCGTGTCCATGGTCATCTCACTGACCACCACTCCGATGATGTGCGCTCACCTTCTCAAGTCGCACAACCGGGAAAAGCACGGGCGTCTCTACAAGTGGACCGAGGCCGCGTTCGACTGGATACTCGATTCGTATGCGTCAGCCTTGCGTGGCGTATTGCGCCACCCTGCGCTGACCATGCTCGTTCTGGCAGCAACCGTCAGCTTTACAGTTTACCTCTACATCATCGTTCCCAAGGGTTTCTTCCCCGAGCAGGATACCGGGCGCATGTCCGGTAGCGTGATGGCGGCGCAAACCATCTCTTTTCAGGCGATGGTTCCCAAAATGGAATTCATGACCAAAGCTGTCATTTCCGATCCGGATGTCGAGTCGACTGTATCGTTCGTGGGCGGAAGTTTCGGCGGCACCAACTCGGGACACATGTTCCTGGTGCTCAAGAATATTGGTGTACGGAAGTCGTCTGCCGAGGAAGTTATCGCGCGGATTCGCCGTAAGACAGCCGGTCTTCCAGGAGCACAACTTTTCCTCACTCCTTCCCAGGATATCCGGATCGGCGGGCGTTCGAGCAGCGCCGCTTACCAGTTCACTCTGCAAAGCCAAGACCTCGAGGCTCTCAAGTACTGGGCGCCAATCGTTTTTCAGGACCTGAAAAAGATTCCTATTCTGGTGGACGTCAACAGCGACCAGCAGACTGCAGGATTGCAGGCATCGGTGGTGGTCGATCGCGATACCGCATCCCGGTTGGGTCTCACTGCCTCTCAGATCGACGCGGCGCTCTACGATGCCTTCGGGCAAGCGCCGGTATCGACCATGTACACGGCGCTGAATCAGTATCACGTAGTAATGGAAGTCGCACCGAAATATTGGCAAACGCCGGAGACTTTGAAGCACGTCTATGTACACAGCCCGACCGGGCAGCAGGTTCCGCTTTCCGCATTCACCCACTTCCTGCCGGGTAACACTCCGCTTTCTATTGCACACCAGGGCGTATTCCCGTCAGTTACGATTTCATTCAGCCTGCCGCTCGGCGTATCCCTCGGACAGGCCGTCGATGCGATTAACGAAGCCGAAGTGGAAATGGGTTTGCCCGTTACCGTTCAAGGAAAGTTTGCAGGCACTGCCCAAGCTTTCCAGGACTCGCTCAAGAACGAACCGGTCCTGATAGCGACGGCTCTCATTGCCGTTTACATTGTTCTGGGAATACTGTACGAGAGCCTGATTCATCCCATTACTATCCTCTCGACAATACCGGCGGCGGGCCTCGGAGCCTTGCTTGCGCTTTTGCTCCGCCGCACGGAACTGAGCGTCATCGCGCTGATCGGAATCATTTTGCTGATCGGAATCGTCAAGAAGAATGCCATTCTGATGATCGACTTCGCTTTAGGGGCCGAGCGCAATGAAGGCAAGAGTCCGGAGGAAGCTATTTACGAAGCTTGCATTCTGCGCTTCCGGCCAATTACCATGACGACGTTAGCGGCGCTCTTCGGCGGCCTCCCGCTGGCACTCGGCCACGGCAACGGCGCTGAGTTGCGGCAACCTCTCGGTATCGCCATCGTCGGCGGCCTGATCGTCAGCCAGATGCTTACTCTTTTTACTACGCCCGTGATTTACCTCTATCTTGATAGATTGCGCTGGGCATTCTCGCGCAATCCGAAGCACAAGCCAGGACAATTGGAAACGCGTCCTGTGGAGAGCGGAGATTGATGCCGTATCGGACTCCTCCAGCCTCCGGAACATTGGACTCTTCAGCCGCTCTCGCCGTTCTTACTCTGAACGCCGCCTGCACCGTAGGACCCCGCTATAACCGGCCGTTAACACCTATGACGCCGGTGTACAAAGAACTTCCCCCGGGCAACGACCAGTGGAAAGCCTCCACGCCGCGCGATGGAGAGATCAAGGGCAAATGGTGGGAGATGTTCAACGATCCGCGATTGAACTCGCTCGAAGAAGCGGTCAACATTTCGAACCAGAACATCAAACAGGCGGAGGCGAATTTTCGCCAGGCCCGCGCTCTCGTGGCGATAAACCGCGCCGGATACTATCCGACGATTGGCGCTACCCCGGCCATCACCACCACTGGTACGGGAGCCTCTCGAGCGAGTAGCGCCGGCAACCGCGCGGCCGGCGTATCCACTCTCTACAACCTGCCATTCAGTGCGTCCTGGGAACCCGATTTTTGGGGCCGTGTCCGTCTTTCCGTCGAGAATGCTACCGCTCTTGCGCAGGCCTCCGCTGGCAATTTGGAGAATGTCCGTCTGCTTTACGAAACCGACTTGGCCGTCGATTACTTCCTCCTTCTCGGGACGGATATGCAGGAGAAACTGCTCGAAGACAGCATCGCAGCGTACGAGAGAGCCCTCCAACTTACGATCAACCGTTTCAACGGCGGAGTCGCTTCCAAGGCGGACGTGGCGCAAGCGCAAACGCAGGTCGATACAACGCGCGCCGACCGGACGGATCTCAACGTAGTTCGCGCTCAATACGAGCATGCCATCGCGGTTCTCACCGGACAACCTCCGGCTAATTTGACCATCCCCACTGGCTCGATACCCGGGCCGCCGCCTCCCGTGCCGGTTGGACTGCCTTCGCAGCTTTTGGAGCGCCGTCCGGACATCGCCGCCGCCGAGAGGCAGGTCGCCGCGTTAAATGCAGAGGTGGGTCTCGCCGAAACGGCCTATTATCCGACCTTGACTCTATCCGCGTCCGGAGGGGTCGAGAGCACCGCACTCACGACTCTGTTTCGCTGGCCCAGCCGGATTTGGACTGTGGGGCCGTCCATTTCCCAAACGCTCTTCGATTTCGGCAAGCGCAGGGCACAGGTGCTACAGTCCGAAGCAGCTTACGACGCGTCCGTTGCTACCTATCGGCAGTCGGTCCTCACTGCCTTTCAAGAGGTTGAGGATAATCTGTCGGCTCTCCACTACTTAGAGGTCGAGGCGGCGCAAGAGGATGTGGCCGTTAAGTCGGCCGAGCAATCCGTTGCGCTTGAACTCGATCGGTACAAGGGCGGAGTCGATTCCTATCTCAACGTAATTACTACCCAAACCATCGCGCTCAGCGACGAACGCGCCGCCGTCACCATCCTGCAGCGCAGAATGACCGCGGCCGTGAACCTGATTACGGCATTAGGAGGCGGCTGGAACGCTGCCAATCTCCCAAATCCCGATCAGATTCGGCAGGGCGCCACCGGGGCAACGCCTGCCGCTAGTACTCCTTAGTCGGGAAACGCGTCGTTCGAGCAGCGGCGTTCAAACCTCATTTCGCTCTGCACAGAGATAGCCAGACGGAGCGCCGTATCCGCAGTGATCGCCCGTTTACCGCGAACAATATCATTCACGCGCGTGACTGGGACCTGCAACTCGATAGCGAGTCGGTTGGCACTCAGGCACAGCGGTTTGAGAAAGTCCTACCGCAATGTTTCACCCGGATGGTGGAATAATTTTTTCGCCTTTTGCATAATCCAAGCTCGTTACAAGGACCAGCCTCATGAATGTGATCGAGTTTTCGTTTCGCGATGCCAGCGACACTTTGCAATCTCCGGCTGAACTCGCTGCGGAAAACCTCTACGTCTCCCTATCGCGGAACGCTGGATCGCATTTCGACATTGCTACCGTTTCACGTTAGACGCAATGACGCAATACGGTTACCAGGACATCCAGGAGCCGCCTGGAGCCCGGATGAGCGCGGCGCCGTGGCGGCACATTCGGGCAGGATCTGATAAAAAGTGAAGATCATTCCGAGCTGACCGTGAGCCGCCAGGGGCCGGTGTTGGCGGAAATAACGGAAAGATCGACGGCGGGTGCGACCAGATTCTCATTGCGGTTAGAGTCGACCCGACGCCAGGCGCGACACCTAAAACCAGGAGACTGGCATAAACCATCCGCGACGATGGCGATGGAGGCGGAAATCCAGCCGGAGCTTTCGCGGAGGGGCCTTGAACGCGGAACTGCGGGTTCCGGCTCACTCGCGGACATGTAGACGGGTACATAACTGCCTCGTAATTCGGTTTATGCCGGAGATCATAGGCTCGTGTGCGCACGGAGGGAATCTTCAGACGGAAAGTAATTCTCGGGCCGGTGCAGCACTTCCGCACCGATGACGTGCTTAGTCAGTTCGGATGCGGCGCCGCGAATTTCCGCCTCGCTACAATAAGCCGCGTAATCCGTTTGAGTCATGATGCTAACCAGAGAGAGATGATTACATTTCAGTTCCAAAGCGGCTATTAATGCCGGTTAGAGAATTTCCTAATATTCCGTAAACCGCTATTGAACTTGAATTTCGGAAAACTCAGCCGTATAATCCAGCCTTGGAGGTACTTGTCTGTGCCACGCTTGACACATTTTCACCAGATCGCATTGGTGAGCCTCTCGCTGATAGCAGCCACAACCGTTCACGCCCAAGATTTTCGGGCTAAGCTTACCGTTACGGTCACCGACCCGTCAGGTTCGGCGATTCCCAAGGCGAACCTGGAGTTGACCAGCACCAGCACCGGGGAGGCCGTGCCGGCGGTGACCAACGATACCGGCGCGTACACCTTCCTGTTCCTGGAACCTGGGTCGTACAGCCTCAAGGCGTCGGCTCCCGGTTTCAAAGTGACGCTGCGCTCGGGGATTGCGCTTCAGTCGTACCAGGCGAGCGGTATCGATTTGAAGATGGAAGTCGGAGGCGTGACAGACTCCGTGACGGTATCGGATGAGGGCGTTCTTCTGCAGACCGAGACGGCCAGCCGCGGCATGAACGTGGATAGCAAATTGGTTACGGACTTGCCGGTTCCGAACCATAATCCGATGATGCTGGGCCAAACGCTGACCGGCGTTTACATGCGTCCGCTCGGGGCCTACACCGACCCCTGGACTATCACTTCGCAGTTCATGATCAACGGCGGACTCATGTACCTGAACGAGTTTCAGGTGGACGGCGCGCCGAATAACGCGCAGTTCGGGAATAACGTGTATGGCTACAGTCCTCCCAATGAAGCGGTACAGGAAGTGAGCGTTCAGGCCAACAGCTATGACGCGCAATACGGGAGAACCAGCGGCGGAGTGATTAACGTCAGCACAAAGTCCGGCACCAACGACTTTCATGGCGAAGGGTGGACTTACCTTAAACGCACGGGATGGAATGCGAACAGCTTCCAGAACAACGCCATCGGCGCTCAGCGCGCTCCGGGTCCGCAGACCCAATGGGGCTTGCAAGTCGCCGGCCCGTTGAACTTTGCGAAAATCATCCCCAAATCCGACAAGTACAAGATTTTTTATCTCTTCAGTTTTGACAAATATCATGAGCAACTTCCCAACCCTCTCAATCTCTCCTATCCGATGCCGGAGATGCGAAACGGCGACTTTAGCCGGCTGACCAACGGCGCCGGCCAGCCCATCGTTATTTATGACCCGGCTACCGGACACACCGACGCATCGGGCGCCTTTGTTCGATCGCCATTTCCGGGCAATATCATTCCGAGCGACCGGATCAACCCAATTGCGAAGGCCGTCACCGCGCTGATGCCGATACCCAACTCCTCCACTGCCGGAGTTCGCTACGGCACTCAGGATCTGAAGTTTCCGACCAACGTTCACTATTGGGATTTCATCAATTGGCTAGCCAAAGCGGATATCAATATCGGCGCCAATAACAGATTCTTCGTGCGGCCGGCCAGCATGCGTTTCGACGAGTTAAGCAATTACAATGGCATCGTCGGACCGGGCAAGAACGGCGGTTTGTTCTCACGCGTGAATCCCATTGTGCTACTCGTGGATTGGGTTGGCACGCTGAGCCCGACCTTGATAGCCAACGTGCGCGCCAACTTCTCGCGCTATAGCGAAGGCTGGCATACGCCCGACAACTTCGGCTTCGATCTCACGAAACTAGGGTTGCCGCAATCGTTCATCAGCCAACTGGCTCAGCCGCCGCTGTTCGGCCAGTGGAACTTCGGGGGCTACACCAGCATGGGCCAGTCGGTGAACTGGAACAATACCAATACTTATAGCGTGGCAGGCAGCGTGACTAAGTTTGCGGGCAAACATAACTTTCGCAGCGGCATCGACGCCCGGCTCACGCACTATCTGGTCTCGAACACGGCTTATCCTTTCACCTTCACGAGTTCACCCGATCTGACCCGGCGCACCTGGAACGACTCCTCGACGGAGAGCACCAGCGGCGATAGCTTCGCCACATTCCTGCTTGGGACGCCGTCTTCCGGGAACGCCATTTTTAATGCGACGCCTTTTTACAGATCGTGGTACATCGCGCCATGGTTTCAGGACGACTGGAAAGTCACGCGGCGTTTAACGATCAATATGGGCCTGCGTTGGGACCTGGAGGTGCCGCCGGATGAAAAACGTAATCGGCTGGATACTGGATTCAGCACAACCGTTGCGAACCCGATCGGGTCGATGATCCCGGCTGCCCAATTGCAGCAGTATCCTTACCTGGCCAACCTCAAGGGCGGCATTCAGTTCGCGGGAGTCGGGGGCAACCGGACGCGGGCGACGTTGACCGATACCAACAATATTCAACCGCGGTTCGGCATCGCGTACCAGATTCGTCCGCGGCTGGTTTTCCGCGGCGGCTACGGACTGTACTATACGGGGTTCCAGAGTAACGCAATGATGCAGTCGCTCGGTTTCTCCAGCAACACACCGCTAGTCTCCTCGCTCGACGGCGGACAGACGCCGATTCCGAATTTGTTGAACAACCCGTTTCCGAGCGGCATCCAGCAGCCGACAGGATCGTCCCTCGGTCCGCTCACCTTTGCGGGACAGAACTTCACGCAATACAATCCGCTGTACAAGATGCCGCGGGTACATCAGTTTTCCGCCGGATTCCAATATCTGCTCACCAAGAGCGCGGTGCTCGACATCTCATATGTCGGGAACCGGACTGTGGCTTACTCCGGAAACGTAAATCTCAACCTGCCCGACTGGAGCTTTGCCAGGCAGTGCGACATGACGACAGGCGGTAAGCGATCATACTGCGATGCGCTCGTGCCCAGTCCTTTCGTCGGGGTTGCTCCGCTCAAGGGCACAAACCTATATTCATCGACGACCATCAGCCGGTTTAATGTTAACCGTCCTTTCGCGGAATTTGGAGACATCACCGAATCGGGCGTTAACCTGGGCCATCTGTGGTACAACGGCCTGCAGGTTAATTACAACCAGCGGCTATGGTACGGAATCGCGATGAGCGCCAGCTACGTTCGGTCGCGGCAGATTGAACAATGGGGTTGGATGAATCAGTATCTCGGCATTCCGCAGCGTAGCCCTTATAGCTTCGATCATCCCAATGTGTTTAAGCTTTCGGGCGCCTATGATCTGCCGTTTGGTAAGGGACGAACCTTCCAGCTTGGCGGCAGCCGGGTGGCGGATTTCTTCGCGGGCGGTTGGCAGATTGCGCCATCCATCTTTATTCAGAATGGAGAGAGAGCCGACCTTCCCACGGGGACGCTACGCCTACGCAATTCCCATGTTCAAAACATCAATTGGGACCAGAATCAGGTCCGCGGCTGGGGTAACTGCGTCCTCAACGAGGATGTGAATGGCAATGTTACGCCAATGGCATATAGCGTCAAGGCAGGTTGCAGCGCGACGGATTTCTCCACCTACGACTGGCTGGTTATTCCGACGCTTCCCGGACAGCAAATATCGCCGAGCGGAGCCGGCGACATCCGTATGAAGCCGAGCATCGATTCCAATCTGGCACTTTCGAAGTCGTTCCGCCCCGTTGAAAAGCTCACGCTGCGGTTCCGCATGGAAGCCACCAACGTGCTGAACCATTTCAATTACCTGACGGCGCGATTCAACACCAACCCCAACGATGCAAACTTCGGCACCAGCTTCCCAGCGCTTACGAATTCTCTGGATGCCACGCCGCGCATCATTCAATTGGGATTAAAGGCCTCATTCTAACCTCGGCCAATATGTTACTTGCGAGCAAAGCGATTCTCCTGGCCGCCGACCTTATGGTGGCGGCCAGTTGGTCTCAGCAACCGGACCCACCTGGACAGCCTTAAGGCATCCCGCCCAAGTATGAGGCATATCTCTTTGCCCATAGGATGGCGCTACCGTGTCTGGCGGAATTTCTCGGAAGGAACTCGGCGAGGTGATCGTGCCGGTGATCGCGTCAGCCATTATTATGTTGGCCGGGGCAATCACGCTCGGCAAGCCCGCGATCAGTGATGGTTTATCCTCAGGGTGAGTACCGAGGTGACCTAAAATAATACATACATGTCAGTGGACTTCAAGTCCGCCTGTCCGAGGAAATCCTTGAAGCCGCTCGGGAATGCTCTCATAGGTGTCAGGCACATCGGGACACTTACACGTAGGGCGTTGCCAATCGGTAGGAGCAGCAGAGATATCAGCGCCGCGGCCATAACAACGTCAGGATACAACCGTGATTAGAGCGGCACAAACCGGGCCATCTCACGGTCTTTGCGCACCTGGTCAATCGGGAAGACTTGATTGTGCATTACGAGCCAGATGCCAGGCGGCAGCAATCTTGCCGACAGCAGGCTTTCGGTTAAATTCTGCAGACCGTCACTGCGTTCGAAACCAAGCGGCGTCATTGCGCCGGTGAAAATAATCGGCACCGGTACGCTCGCTATGCGCTGCTTCAGAAAGCGGCCGGTCTCGACCATAGTGTCGGTTCCGTGCGTTATGACGATCGGCGCATCCAATCGATCGAGAACCACTTCAAGCACTCTCTCGCGATCCTCGGCGGTCATCTCGAGGCTGTCGATGTTCATCACCGAAATGGCGTCGACCTCGGTGTCCGGAAGACGCAGCAGCTTCAGGTAGCGATCGATCTTGGTTTCCAGATTGACGACCGAGCCGCTGCTCTCGGAATAGATTTTCTCGATGGTTCCGCCAGTCGAGATGAGATGTATGCGCTGCAGTTTAGGCTTTCAGGAAACCGCGGAAGTCTTGTGGTCCACCTTGATAGCCAGGAAATACTTTGGCGACTTCTTTGTTACCCAAATGTTGGTGGACAACTTCGCCGAGGACGGCGCGGAAGTCGGTGGTCACGGCCAGGTCGCGCTTCTCGTAGAGTTGGTGATCTTCGAGGCCGGGCCACTGGCCGTAGACTTTGCCGCCCTTGACAGGTCCGCCCATGACAAACATCACGTTCGCGTGTCCGTGATCGGTCCCGCGGGTTCCGTTCTCCTTGACCGTGCGGCCGAATTCCGACATTGTCACGACGACGACATCTTCGCGTAGATCGCCGAGATCGTTCCAGAAGGCGGCGAGGGTACCGCCGAAATCGCGCAGCATGTTGGGCAGCGCGTTCATTTCTTGAACGTGGTGATCCCATCCGCCGTAATCGGCAAACGCGACTTCAACACCGACATTCGCCTTGATCAATTGCGCAATCTGACGGAGACTGTCACCGAAGCGGCCGTTGGGATACGTGGCTCCATTGGCGGGCGTGTATGGCGAGTTCTGGACTCTTTTGAGGATCGAAACGGCTTCGAAGGTCTCCTTGCCGGTCCCATTAAGAACCTGATCGTCGGTAGCCAGATAAAGGCTCTCGAAGATCTTGGCGGCGTTGGTATCGCGGACCTGGAAGGAGCGGAGGCTTTCGATGGCAACGGCGTCATTTGCGCCGCGTAGAGATCGCGGCAAAGTCGAGCCCAGCGCGACGGCCCTTAACGGCGATGCGGGGCCTTGGACAGGCAGCAGCGCGCGATTCATCCAGCCGCCCTCGACGGCTTTGAGGCCGGGAGTTCCCGATTCCATATAGTCCTGGGCGTCGAAGTGCGACCGCGTGGGATCGGGCGATCCAGCCGCATGAACGAGCGCCAGGTGTCCGCCGTCCCAGAGTGGTTTGAGCGGCGCGAGGGCGGGATTGAAACCGAACATACCATCGAGGTCGATAACCGACTGCTCTTTGGGAACGCCGGCGGAGGGTTGCGGAATGTGCAGAGTCGGGCGGAGGTCGTAATAGCGCTTCTCCCCGTGAGGCACGATGATGTTCAGACCGTCGGCTGCGCCACGCTGGAAGATAGCAACCAGGATTTTCTTGCGCTGGCCGCTCGATTCCTGTGCGTACATGGCGCGCTGCAGCCAGAGCGGCGCCGCGCCGATACCGACCATCGCGAGGGCCGAATTTTTTAAGAAGACTCTACGATTTAATGCCATAGTTACCTCAATTAAACGAACCATCTACCGGCGTTGAAAATCTGGCGAACCAAGTGTAAGACCAGCGAGAAGGGCAGTCTTGCTCGACGCAATTGCAGCTTGCGACATATCGATACCACCCATGCCGCGGCGGCCGCCCTGCTGCATACCAATCATGCTGCCGGGCATGCCGTCGTCGCGATTCTGCGCTCTTTGATTGACCTGCTGAAGAACATCCGGGTTATCCACTCCGATTTGAATCGCCTTCTTCGCATTCTCCGAGAGATCGGCCATGAGCAAAGCGTGAGCGATGGTATTGGGATCGGTAGCGTTCTGGTAGGGCGACAAGTCGACCTTTACTCCGGGTACCCGATTGCTAACGAGAGCCAGGGAGAAGTTCATGCGGCCGAGCAGGGCTGCCGAGTTCATCCACTCGGCATTCTTACTGGAATAACCGGTCGGCTCAACCTTCCGATAAAGCGGCTGGCCCATAACATTCAACTGCTGTGCGAGCAGGAAAGTGAAATCGATGTCGGCATTGGTGGCGCGGAGCGCGCTGGCCATCATCTCAAGCGGTGTTTTGACCTTGGCGTGGAAATTCGGCGGGAGTCCAGAATTCGGGCGAGGTGAGCATGGCGCGCATCACTTCACGCAGATCGCCATCGGTCGAGAGGAAGGTCTTTGCCATGCTGTCGATCAGTGCGGGTGGAGGGTTGTCGCTAACGAAACGAATGGCAAGCTGCTTCGAGATGAAATGCGCCGTTGCGGGACTCTTCGAGAGCATATCGAGGACCTTAAGTCCGTCTTCCATGCCGCCGCCAGCGGGAATTTTCACGCCGAGGACAATTTTCTCGCCGTTATCGTGCAAGCGCGGCTGAAACTCGAATTGACCGCCTCGCTGCGGATTGTGGATGGACCATCCGGTGAAGCAGCGGGATACTTCCGTGACGTCCTTTTGGGTGTAACCGCCATCGACGCCCAGGGTGTGGAGTTCCATCAGTTCGCGGCCGTAGTTCTCATTCAAACCCCGCTTGATGCCTTTGCCGCGGAAGTTCTGCATCTGCTCCGAATTGGCTCCGACCGATTCCCAATTGTCGAGGTAGAAAAGCATGGCAGAACTCTCAGCTGTAGCTAGCAGAAGATCGTGGAACTTGCCGAGAACGTTTGGCCGAATCGCGTCGCGTTCAAAAGAGGTGACTAGATAGCGATCAGCGCCCTTATCGAAATAGACGTTGAAATGGTTGAACCAGAAGTCGGTCAGGACCTCTTCAAGTTGCTTACTCGAATAGACCGCGCGCAAAAGTTTGGCGTCGGTCAAGTCGGAGTAGACGATCTGCTGCGGGCCATTCATCATGGAGATGCGGCGGCGCAGGGCTGGCGAGGCCAAGGGGAACAATCCCTGCCGCTGCTGCGGTTTCCAGGCGTCGAGAATATCCACTTGGGTGGCGACGGGCAACGCTTCGAGCGTGGCCACTTTCTCCAGCATCGTGCCATTCTTGATAACGTTCTGCTGTTCCGGAGTCAGGCTATGAATGACGGCATCGAGATCGGGTTGCTGAGTGTAGTCGGCTATCCGTTTGGCGGCTGCCTGAGCCTTGGGCGATTTGTCAGTTTTGGAATCTTCCTGAATCTTGTAACGCTCCACCTGACGGCGGATCATGATGCGGGTCAATGGATCGTCCGGGAACGGCGCGCGGCCATCGACCATCGCCTTGATCAACTGCGGCGGCGGATAGTTTTCGACCAGCATGTCCGACGGCATGACCAGCGAGTCGAGGGGCTGCAGTTTGGCGAGCAATTTGGGGTTTTCGGGGATGCTTTCGGGGTGGAGCTGGAGCTCGATCCATTTGTCCAGGCCGAATTTGGTCACAGCTTCGACGTCGCCCGGGCGCGGACCGTAAGACAAGCGATTGAGGGCATGCAGCACCTTTTGGTCTGCAGTCATCTGCAGGATGGCAGGAGGCACCGGAGCGGTGGTCTTACTCTTTTTTCCGTAGACGGTAAGGGCGGGAATCGCCAGCGAACACGCTAGAGTGATCGCGCAGAAAGCTTTACGTGACATTTAACAACCTATCCTCCAACTGCCTAATATTACTAACGCAGACGAACCGCAGATGTCGCGGGATTCTTGTAAATCCCTCTTTACAAAGATGTTGACGGCTCCGAATCCAGGCAGTTTCAGGAGGATGATAACACCTTTGCACGACAGATGTGAGAACGTCGCGGTGACATTGTGTTCGAAAGATAAACGGCGGGAATTTTTGCGGCCTGTCCAGCGAGCGAGCGCGGCTCTTTGATGGTGATGAGCGCGGCTTCGTTATTTGATGAGCGCGGCTTCGTTATTTAGGGTGGGAATGATGGAGAGAATACATATTCATCGGGGTCGATTTTTAAAGTAGAAGCGAAGGTCCCGCGTTATCATGCCCTGCCGGACGTCGAGCGCCTCGCTGTATTTCCTGCAGGGAGGGATGTGCGCGATTGGCCCAGCAGGAAGCGCAATTGCTTGCCAAGCGCCTTGCAGATGATGACCGGCAGGCCCAAATAGTTCTTATCGGTTTCTCCGCAAAGCGCAGCATCATGGTTTGCGTTTTTTGATATGAGGTTTCGCGCGCGCGTCCAGTGTGGCAATCGCCTCATCGGCGCTGCTGTACGCCTATCGATGGCGCTGTCTTGTTCATTGTTTAACTGTTGAACAGTACAACGAAACTGCGCCACCGTCAAATCGTGTCCCATACGTGTGATTAACCGAGATTCCTCGGCATAGTTCGCGATTGCCTTCATCGAGGGCGGTACGTCTTTCGCTTCAGGCGGCATGCAGACGATTATTCAGCGGCGGCTTTGACGGATGACATTCTGGCCTCCCAGTTTGTCGCGCTCTCGCGTCCGCCGGCCGCTGCCAGCGTGCGGCGTTCCTATCCCCGGCTGCCGTGTCCGTCAAGAGCATTAATCGCCGCGCCAATGATGCCAATCGAGTCATCCACCGGCACTACCTCGAACACGCTTCCCTGTAGCGGAGTCATCTTGACCATTTCGTAGATGTAGCGGCTCAGTAACTCCACATCCACATATTTCGCATTCGGACCGGTAATAAAAAACCGCCCCGGACCGCTGAAGTGAACGCTGCTTGCAGTAGCGGCAGCAAGCGCGCGATGCCACAGGTGAGCGAATTGGTAACATCGTTCGTCGCCCGCCTGCGCATTGGCGAATACCTCGTCGGGCTCCATATCGAGGAAGCGTTTGCGCATGGCGCGCGTTCCCATGATCCCTTCCAGATGCCCGGCGCCTCCGCAGCCGCAGTACTGTTCCTTTGGATCGAGCGTCACCACCATATGACCGCCTTCCCACACTCCGGGCGCCGCGGGATAGCGTCCATATCCGATTCCGCGGCCCAGAGTCCACACCCGGTTCAGTTTCGCCAAATGTCCACGGGTCGATGCGATTCCCGCCGCCAGCGCATCCGCATCGTTCGAGATGATCACTGGCGCGGGAAAGGCTTCGAGACCGCCGCGGATCACGTCTTTCAGGCGGCAACCCTTCATCTGTTGAAAATTGGGAGAGTCTTCGATCACGCCCTCTTTGATGATCCCCGGAAATCCCACGCCGATTCCAGAGAGCGACGCAACTTCAATCCCGATCTCCCGGCATAACGTGCGAATCTGCTCGCAAATCACCGCTATGATCTCGTCGGCGGGCATGCTGGTGAGCGCCACGTCGGATTCCTCCGGCGGGGGAAAATGCTGAATACCGGTTTGCATTTCGCCATTTGCCGCCAGACCCGCGACAATGCGCTCCGCCGCAAACACGCCCGCTACTATTCGATTTGGATCGCCACTCATTCAGACACCGCCCTAAAAACGTGACAGCTTATTAACGCCATTAAACGCCGCGGCCTTATAGCATTCCGCCAGCGTCGGATAATTGAAAACCGTGTCGACGAAATAATCGATTGTGCCGTCGAGGATCAGAACGGCCTGGCCAATATGAAGCAATTCAGATGCGCCCTCGCCGATAATGTGGACGCCCAACAACTTTCGGGTCTCGCGATGAAATATAATTTTCAACCGGCCCGTAGTGTCGCCGCGAATCTGGCCGCGCGCGATCTCACGATAATAGGCGACTCCGACCTCGTATGGCACATCCTCATCCGTGAGTTGCTCTTCGGTTTTACCGATGAACGAAATCTCCGGAATCGTGTAAATCCCGTACGGGTAATACGCCGGATTTGAGTGTACCGGAATACCGAACGCTTTCGCCGCTGCGATCCGCCCCTGCTCCATCGATACGGATGCCAGGCTGGGAAATCCGATCACGTCGCCGACCGCGTAGATATTCGGCTGCGTCGTCCGGAAGTCGCCATCCACCTGAATACGTCCGCGCGAGTCCGACGTAAGTCCGGCCGCGGTAAGGTTCAGATCGTCGACATTCCCTTGCCGGCCCACCGCGTATAACAGGGCGTCGCCAGAGATCTTCTTTTTGCTTTGCAAATTCGCCACGACGCCGGTAGGCGTCTCTTCCACGCTCTCCACTTCCTCGTTCAGCCGCATCGTAACGCGGGCATCGCGCAGATGATATGAGAGAGCCTCTACAATCTCCGAATCCGCGAACTCGAGTAGCCGCGGACGCTTTTCCACCAGAATGACGCGGACGCCCAGCGTCGCAAACATGCACGCGTACTCGACTCCGATCACGCCGCCCCCGACCACGATGAACGTGCGCGGAATCTCCGGCATCTGCATGATCTGATCGCTATTGATGATGCTGCGCGCATTGATCGGCACCTTGGTAGACACCGCCGGCTTCGTCCCGGTCGCGATCACAATGATCGGCGCCGAATACTCCTGCACCCCGCGCGAGCTTTCGATCCGCATGCTGGTCGAGTTGATGAACGAGGCTAACCCATAAACTACCTCGACGTTATTGCGCGAAAGCTGAGCCTGCGTTACATCGACCTCGGTCTTGATAACATGCTGCACCCGGAAAGAAAGGTCCGCCATGGTGACCTTATCCTTTACGCGGTAATTCATTCCGTAGATGCCCTGGTACAGAAACCCGGAAAAATGCAGCACGGCTTCACGGAGCGTTTTGCTGGGTATTGTGCCGGTATTGATACAAACGCCGCCAATTACCTCGCGTCTCTCGATCAATACAACCCGCTTACCGAATTTGGCGCCTTGTATGGCCGCGCGCTGACCCGCCGGCCCGGAACCGATAACGATAAGATCGTAGCTTTGCATGAAGTCGCTTAACCAGTGTAGGATATCCGGCATGAAAACGGGATGACAATTTGCCGCATTGAAAGCGGCATCCGTGAAAAAAATGTGAATGCTAATATTGACTTTGCCGAACGAGACACGGGATCGCCCTCAGCACCAAGCTAAACGCGCGCTTGGCAATCTTCGATTACATCTTGATCCCTGGCAATAAAATGCGGTACGCGCCATCCTCTCGTGCGAGATCCAGTTTCACCTTGCCCCCAGTCTCTGTATATTTCACGGCATTATCCAGAATATTGAGAGTCATCGTTTCATCGCGACCCACAGCGCGGCCGAAATCTCCGCTGCGCTGGCCAGGATGGCTACATCTTCGTAAAAGCCTGGAACACTCGATGCCCGTTTTCTCGAAGAACGGTTGGGTGACCGCGGGCCGTGGCCAATAGCATCAGTCGCAGATTGCTTTCGGATCGGCTGAAGCCAAAGTACCCGCCTCGATCCCGCGGGTTTTTTCGATATGACGTTCGTGAAGCGCGCGGAATCAACAGTAGGCAGATAGCGCGCCACAGCACATGAGTAACAGGTTACAAAGCTCTGAATTGCAGATTCTTCTTGCTTGAACTCTCATTTCATCCGAAACTGTTGATTTGGGAAACACATTGGAACGAAATGGCCGGAAGGGTTCACTCCTGCTCGAACCGTCCGAACGCTGGTCGACGCAGGACGCTCGCGAGCTTTACGACGTGGCGAGTTGGGGCAAGGGATATTTCTCGGTCGACGACCAGGGCCACGTGCTCGTGCACCCGGAGAAGGACGCCGCGCGGTCCATCGATCTTAAAAAGCTTGTCGATACGCTCATTCTGCGCGGCATCTCTCTCCCGATCCTCATCCGTTTCGCCGAAATCTTGAAACACCGGTTGGGCGAGATCCACAGCGCCTTCGATACCGCGATGAACGAGCACAAGTATCAAGGCAGCTACTGCTGTGTCTATCCGATCAAGGTGAACCAGCAGCGCCAGGTGGTGGAAGAGATGCTCGAATTCGGGAGGCCATTTCATTTCGGCCTGGAAGCCGGCTCGAAACCGGAACTGCTTGCGGTAATGGCGCTCGCGGATGACGACACGCCGATCATCTGCAACGGCTTTAAGGACGATGAGTTCATCGAGATGGCGATCATGGCCCAGAAGATCGGGCAGTAAAGTCATACCGGTGGTAGAAAAATTCACCGAGTTGGAACTGATCGCGAAGTACGCCGCCCGCGTCGGTGTTCGCCCGCAGATCGGCGTGCGCGTGAAACTGGCGAGCCGCGGCTCGGGCCGATGGAAATCGTCCGGCGGATTCCGTTCGAAATTCGGCCTCTCATCGTCCGAAGTAATGCGCGCACTTAATTAGCTTGCAGTCTAGGCATGGACGATTGCCTGATCCTGCTGCACTTCCATCTCGGCAGCCAGATCAACAATATCCGGCAGATAAAAGGCGCGATAATTGAGCCGGCGCGTCTATATGTCGAACTTGCCCGGCTGGGCGCCGGGATGAAATACCTGGACGTCGGCGGCGGACTGGGAATCGACTACGACGGTTCCCAGACCGACTTCGAATCCAGCGTCAACTACGGGCTGCAGGAATACGCCAATGACGTCGTTTACCATGTGAAGAATGTCTGCGACGAGTCCAATGTGGCGCATCCGGCTATTGTCACCGAGAGCGGTCGCGCCATCGCGGCATATCATAGCGTGCTCGTGTTCAATGTCCTCGGTGTTGCCGGTTTGGGCGACGAAGAAGTTCCGGTGGAGATGCCCGCCGAGCCGAGCAGCCGCTCATCGACTTGCAGGAAACGTACCGGTCTGTAAACGCCCGCAACCTGCTCGAAAGCTACCACGATGCGCAGCAGGCGCTCGATCAGGCGCTTAACCTGTTCAGTCTCGGGTATCTGCCGCTCGAGCAGCGCTGTCTTGCGGAGAACCTCTTTGGTCGATCTGCCGCAGAGTGCTGAAGCTGGCGCGCGAACTGGATTATTTGCCGGAAGAATTGCAGGGCCTGGAAGCTATGCTCTCCGATACTTACTTCTGCAATTTCTCGATCTTCCAGACCATGCCGGACAGTTGGGCGATCAAGCAGCTTTTTCCCATCATGCCTATTCACAGGCTGGAAGAGGAGCCAACCCATCCGGCCGTGCTGGGCGACATCACCTGCGATTCCGATGGCAAGGTCGATCAATTCATCGATCGCCGCGATGTGAAGCGCACACTCCGGCTGCACACTTACAACGGTCAGGACTATTATCTGGGCGCGTTCCTGCTGGGCGCTTATCAGGAGATTCTGGGCGATCTGCACAATCTGTTCGGCGACACCAATGCGGTTCACGTCCGCTTAAATGAGCCGGGCGAGATAGTCCTCGATGCGGTGATCAAGGGAGACACTGTGCGGGAAGTCCTCGATTACGTTCAGTTCAAAGCCGACTCGCTGGTCGCCAGATTGCGCCGCGATGTCGAACTAGCGGTGCGTGAAGGCCGCCTGACGTACGAGGAGTCTGGCCACTTGTTGCGCTATTACGAGGATGGCCTGCACGGATATACGTATCTTGAAGATGTGCACGAGAGCTGAGATGCCTGCTCATGCTCACCGTTGCCAGCCCGGTGATGGGATCGTGCTAGTTAAAGAGCCAGGCGCGGCCGGACCCATGGCACAATCCCAGTTTCCGATCCTTCCGAACGTACCCTTTCGAGGCGCATTCCGGCGCTGTCAACGAGCTAACCCAATCAGCGTTGGGGACGCGAACAAATTTATACAATCCCCGAATGCTACGGTGAGCCACTCAGCATACAAGAGATTCTAATAGGGGAAAAAGGCGACCCAGTCATACGGGCTAATTCACGTTCAGGCGGGTTTAACTACCCAGTCCTTTGTGACAGGAGTGCTTGCGCTTCGCTAACGCTTTCCATTGCCCAAGAAAAGCATTGCTCGGCACCAATCATGATCACACTATGCCTCGCCCCTTCCGCTATCGGCGCTGTATTGCGCTTCCGCAGAGGCCAATGTTTACCATTCGGAAGGGCTGTAAAAACAGGCATTCGAGCAAGGGGGCTGGACAAAAGCGGCAAGCCGTGGCATTCTAGGCTGGATGAGTGCGGGTGATGCGGTAGGTCGCGCCGAACAGTTGGAGCGGGAAGTAGCATCGCTGCAGCGACGTCTTGATCGGTCGTTGAGTGAGATCGAGCGTCTCGAGCAAGAGATCGCACGAATGCACAAACTGCTGGAAGAGGCAGTGCGCAAAAAGAAGCGCAACACAGCCCCGTTCTCCCGCGACAATCCGAAACCGAATCCCAAAACAGCGGGGCGTAAAGCGGGGGACCAATACGGTCAGCAGGCCACGCGTCCGGCGCCGCTGAGGGTGGATCAGCAGATCGCTGTGCCGTTGCCTGCCTGCTGCCCACATTGCGAGAGCAAGGTGATTGGGCGGGACACCCAGGCCCAGTATCAGGAAGACATCGTTCGAGTGACCCTGGTGCGGCGGTTTGACGTGGAGGTGGGGGTGTGTACCGGCTGTGGACGCAGGGTGCAAGGAAGGCATCCGCTGCAGACCTCCGATGCCTTGCACATAGGCCAGGTACAGATCGGGCCGGAAGCGTTGTCGTTGGCGGCACTGTGGAACAAAGAGATGGGCATGTCGCATGAGCGAGTGGCGCGGTCGCTGCAATTGGGCTACGGATTGACGGTGAGCCGCAGCGGGATCTGCCGGGCTCTGGAACGGTTGGGCAATTTGGCCGCTCCCACCTACGATCGATTGAAGGCTTCGTTGCGGCACAGTCCATTCAATGGACTGGACGACACGGGTTGGCGCGTAGGCGGCCAGTTGCAGAATTGCCGGGTGATCGGCAACGAATCGGTCACGGTATACCTGATCGAGCCGCATCGCGGCTTTGCCGAAGCAGCGGCGGTACTGGGGGCCGATTATGATCGCTTTCTGGTGCATGACGGAGCCCGGACCTGGTACGGTTTCTTGCAGGCTTTTCACCAAACCTGCCTGGCGCATCCGATCCGGCGTTGCCGGGACCTACTGAAGTTTCTGACCGGGAAGGCGCGGCAGTTTCCGCAGGCGATCCTGGAGCTACTGTTGGACAGTCTGCACTTGCGGGATCGGCGCCAACAGGGACTGGTCGGCGAACACGGATTGGCAGTGGCCACGGGCCGCCTGGAGGCTCGCTTGGACAGGCTGTTGGCAACGACACTGTGCCATACCGCCAATCAGCGTTTTGCGCGCCATTTACAACATGAGCAGCCCCACCTGTTCACCTTTCTGTACTGTCCTGGCATTCCGGCCACCAACAACTTCATTGAGGCAGCGATTCGTCTGATGGTGGTGGCTCGCAAAACCTGGGGCGGCAACCGGACCTGGAACGGCGCTCGAACCCAACAGATTTTGACCAGCGTTTTGCGCACTTGCTGGCAACAGGGCAAAGATGCTTTTCAGCAGTTGGTTACCCTACAGCATTCTCAGCTGCCGATAGTGCTCGATCTCGTTCCAGCTTCTCTATCTCCCTAACTCCGCTTTTCTCCTCACATCTCTCCAATTACTCGCTATCCACAATGTCCGGACTCACTACTCCCTGCTGAGCGGCGATTCTGTCATGTTCTCCGGGATGGTAAACATTGGCGGTTAAACTTAATCGAATACTCTCTTCGGAAAAATGGCGAGCACCCTGCTGCGCGGCATCCGAGTCGCCTCAGCCGACGAACTCAGGGCGCGGATCGAACTGTACCTCAAAGAGGTCAATGAGACACCCGTAGTCTTCCGCTGGAAGTACAAGCTGGAGACGCTGTCCGTCGTCTAAGTATTGGTAAGCTATTTGAGAATCAGACTACTAGGCTATCCCGTGTTTTGGTCTTGTAAGGACGTGTTTTATCGTCTTTGGGCTGCGCGATCAACTCACGCCATACTTCCTGTTTTTGGGGAGTTGCTTGTGGTGTCTTCATGAACTCCACTAAGGGGAGCCGGATAAACAAGCTGGACAATTGACGCGGTTTCAGATACCGTAAGGTGGATGAACAGATCTACACGTCGTAGAGCGGGAGAGAGTCGCTGGTTGAGAGTGCTCGCGACGCTCAACGAGTATCAGGCGCGGTTGTTTGTGGCCGATAAAGCGCTGGATGCGGGGCGAGGTGGAATTGGCCGCTTATCGGAGTTGACTGGGATGTCGCGAACGACGATCACCAAAGCGGTGGCGGAGTTGAACAGTAGGAAGAAGTTGACGGTGGCGGAGCGGGGGCAAATCCGGGAGGCGGGTGGCGGCCGGAAGAAGGTGGAGGACTCCGACCCAGGATTGACAGTACAACTCGGTAAGATCCTGGAGGAGACGTCGGCGGGAGATCCAATGAGCGCGCTGCGGTGGACGAATAAGTCGACCGCAGCGATGGCGAAAGAGTTGACCAGCCAAGGCCACCCTGCCAGCGACAAGACAGTGGCGCGGTGTCTACGGGAGATGGGGTATTCGATGCAGTTGAATCAGAAGAGCCGCGAAGGTCCGCAACACCGGAACCGGGATCGGCAGTTCCACTACATCAACCGGCAGGTAGCCTCCTTCCGGAACAGCGGAGATCCCGTGCTCTCGGTGGATGCGAAGAAGAAAGAATTAGTGGGGCCCTTTAAAAATGGAGGAAGGACGTGGCGGCCCAAGGGAAAGCCCGAACGAGTCAACGTTCACGATTTTCCGTCCTTGGCGGAGGGCAAAGCGATTCCCTACGGGACATACGAGATCGGAGAAGACCGGGCGGTGGTCAACGTAGGAGTGACGCATGACACGGCCGAGTTCGCGGTGGAAAGCATCCGGCGGTGGTGGAACTTGGCCGGGCGCAGGAGGAAGCAAGGGGCCAAGCGAATCCTGATTTGCGCGGATGCGGGAGGAAGTAACAGCAGCCGGTCCCGTACTTGGAAGCTACATCTGCAAGGACTGGCGGACGAACTCGGAATGGCTCTCACGGTTTGCCACTATCCGCCAGGAAACGAGCAAGTGGAACAAGATCGAGCACCGGCTGTTTTCGTTTATCAGTCTGACCTGGAGAGGGCAGCCGCTGATCAATTATGAGACAGTTGTCAATCTAATCGGGGCCACGAAAACAAAGAGTGGACTACGGGTGAAGGCCGTTCTCGACACCAACGATTACGAAACGGGGGTTAAAGTAACGACATCCCAAATGGAAGCACTCTGCATCCGCCGGCACAAGACTCATCCAGACTGGAACTACACAATCAAACCTCGATCTTAGAGTGTACCTGCCGTAAACTTGTCCATATTATTGTTCCGTGTACCCTATGCACCGGCAAATGGCTATTCACCAAGGTGTTCACCGGACGCTTAGGTCTTTAGCCGGCCCTCTTGCGTTCGACTTTCCCCGGTCACAACACCTTTGACCTCTATCTCCTATAGAACCAACACGGGAGCCGTGCGGCTCATCTCCGGACTGCTACCGTGAAATCAGGGAGATCATACGTGTCGTCTTTTCCACGCATTCTGAGTTCGCAGATCGACAACCGCCTTCATGCTTCCCCAAAATCCACGCCCGAAAGGACCGCCCCGGCCGCAACGCAACAATCCACGGCCGACCCCGCAGGCTTGCCATCCCGGAAATCCAAGAACCCGCCACCACGCTGGCTCACGATTGGGTCCGTTCCGTAAAAAGCGCTTCGCCCCGTTCGCGATCGTTGCCCGGCGGGAACGCCCATCGTCAAAAAACGCATTTTTCGTCACCACTCTGGATCACGATTGGGTCCGTTCCGCAAAAAGCGCTTCGCCCCGTTCGCGATCGTTGCCCGGCGGGAACGCCCATCGTCAAAAAACGCATTTTGCGTCACCACCCTGGATCACGATTGGGTCCGTTCCGCAAAAAGCAGCTTCGCCCCGTTTGCGATCGTTGCCCGGCGGGAACGCCCATCGTCAAAAAACGCATTTTGCGTCACCACTCTGAATCACGATTGGGTCCGTTCCATAAAAAAGCGCTTAGCTCCGCCCACTCCCTTCTCGATTCCACCACCCAATTCCACAAGCCAAGTTAAAAAATCAGCTATTTGCGTCACCAAAACCGAATCTCGAACGCCGCCCGTCACTCCAAATAGGTCGGGGGTGCCGGTCAGTTTTTCCCCGTCGAGCACTGGCGCCGTGGTGGTAACGCGCTCTTCAACTATTTCGTCTCAGAAGAATCAATCGCATACGCGCGCCTACCCATGAGAACGGACGGCCTGAATAGTATCTTTAAAGCAGAAAGGGAAGGTCTGCGCGCATGAATCGTCGAAATCGCCGGGAAACGTCGCATAGCGAGAAAAGCACCACCGCATCGCAACTCACGGATTCGAAAAAGCTTTGCCTCGTCTCAGCCGCACTGGGGTTCGAGGCCAAATTTCTTCCTAGTAGAATAGGCCTTCGGCCCTCCACGGCCGCTAGTATGGGAGCAAGCCCATGCTAACCGAGATCTACCGCTTCGAACTCGTTCGTCACTTTCGCGCGCTTTCAACGCGTGTCTATATCCTGCTATTCGCTGCCCTGGGCGCTCTATGGATGACCGCTGCCGGAGGAGCGCTACCTAACGCATCCGTCAGCTTTGGTGGAGGCAAAATCCTCATCAACGGCCCCTACAGCCTCTATGAAAGTATCTCCGTGATGACGTATTTCGGACTTCTGGTAATCTCCGCGATTGCCGGCCGCGCGGCTTATCAGGACTTCGACCATCAAACCCAATCCTTCTTCTTCACCTCGCCGATTTCAAAGCGCGCTTATCTCGGAGGGCGTTTCCTCGCTGCCGTGACTATCCTGATCGCGATTTTCGCGGCCGTTTCTGTGGGATTCTGGATCGCGACTTTTTTCCCCAACATGGACACGGGAAGGATGGGGGCGAACCATTTCGTCTGGTACGTGCAGCCGTACCTTATCACCGTCATCCCAAACATTCTGATCATGAGTGCGCTGTTCTTCTGCATGGCCGCATTGTCCCGGCGCATACTGCCGGTCTACATGACGAGCGTAATCTTACTGATGGGCTATCTTTCGGCTGGATCGCTTGAGCAGAATATTCAGAATCGTTTTCTCGCGGCTATGATCGATCCATTCGGAGATCAAGCGTCGGATCGGGTGACCGAGTACTGGACCATTTCGGAGAAGAACTCGCAGATGATCTGGCTGCATGGCGCGCTACTGTGGAACCGCGTGCTCTGGTTATCTCTCGCAATCGCTCTCGTGGCGTTTACTTACTGGAAATTCCGCTTCGAGTATACGGCCGGACCCAGCGGAAAACGCCGCGGAAAACGCGGCCTCCGCGAAGTCGCCGGCGGTGCCCCAGTCCGACCGGTTTTGGACGCGCCCAGCCGGGTGTTCGCTTTCCGTGAATCGTTCAGCGCGCTGATCCGCCTTAGCTGGATGGGATTCGTCGAAACCGTCAAGAACATTTATTTCGCCGTGATTCTGCTGGCGGGTGTCATTTTCATGGTAGTGGCCGCGTTCCAACTCGGCGATATTTATGGCACTCCCACGTATCCGGTGACCTACCAGGTGTTGGACATGGCGGGGGGTACGTTCAGCCTCTTCGTTCTGATCATCATCACCTATTACTCCGGTGAACTCGTCTGGCGGGAGCGCGACGCCCGAACGCACGAGTTGTTCGATTCACTGCCGCTTCCCACGTGGGCGCCGTTCCTTTCAAAGTTCCTTTCGCTTTTCTATATCCAGATTCTGCTGTCGATTGTTGTGATGCTGACCGCCGTGGGAGTGCAGTTATCAAAGGGCTATACGCATCTTGAACCCGGTCTCTATCTTAAGATGCTCGGCCTGCGCCTGATTGGCTATACGCTGCTCTGCGCCCTCGCGATCACTGTGCAGACCGTCGTAAATAGCAAGTACCTGGGGCACGGCGTAATGGTGCTGTACTATCTCGCCAGCGCGTTCATGGCGCAACTCGGCCTCGAACACAAGCTGTTCGATTATGCCGGTCATCCCAGCTACACTTATTCCGACATGAACGGATTCGGGCACATGTTGCGGGGTCTGTTCTGGTTCGATGCCTATTGGAGCGTGTTCGCCGTTCTGTTGCTCCTGCTCGCTTATCTGATGTGGGTTCGAGGTCTCGCGGATGACCGCCGTTCGCGAGTGGCGACAGCATTGCGTCGTTTTGGTCCGAAGCAAAGGCTTCTCGCGTCGACCGGTTTTGCGTGTTTGATCGGTCTCGGCGCGTTCATTATTTACAACACTAACTTCCTCCACATCTACCGTACGCGCCATACGAGCGAAAACCTTCAAGAGCGCTTCGAACGCGAGTATCGGAAGTATCTTGGGATTCCTCAGCCTCGCATCGTGTCGGTAAAATACAACGCCGATATCTACCCGGAACGTCTATCCATCCGCGTCAAGGGCGCCTACGGCATTGTGAACAAAACATCGCAACCTATTGATCGAGTACTTCTAAGCCTTTCTGAGACGGCGATTATTCATCGGCTCGAATTAAGCCCCGCGGCACGCTTGGAAAAATCGGACCGGCCGGTCGATCTCGCCATTTATCGATTTGTGAAACCCTTGCAGCCCGGCGAATCTGGAGAACTTGCCTTCGATGTGGAATACGCCGAACATGGTTTTCACAATGAAGAAGCTTCCACCGCCGTCGTCTACAACGGCAGTTTCGTAAACAGCGAGATGCTCCCGCAACTCGGTTATCAGGAGGAGCACGAACTCTCCGAGGACAATACTCGCCGTAAGCACGGACTCAAGCCCAAACCTCGCATGTCCGATCTCTACGACTCGGCTGCGCGCCGCAATAACTACATCGCGAGCGACGCCGATTGGGTGACGTTTGACGCGACGGTTAGCACCAGCCCGGACCAGATTGCCCTCGCGCCCGGTGAACTGGTGCGCGAGTGGACGGAGAGTGGGCGGCATTACTTTCACTATCAGACGCGCGGCAAGATCCTGAACTTCTCGTCGGTACTCTCGGCCCGTTACAAGGTGTTGCGTGATCACTGGAAGGATGTCGCGCTTGAGATCTACTATCAACCTGGACACGAGTACAACCTCGCCAAAATGATGAAGGGGATGAAGAAGACACTCGAGTATTGCACTACCCACTTTAGCCCTTACCAGAACAAGACTGTCCGCATCATCGAATTTCCGCGGTATGAGACTTTCGCGCAGTCGTTCCCCGCGTCCATCCCGTTCTCAGAGGGCATCGGCTTTATCGCACGCGTCGACCCTACAAGCGACGAAGACATCGATTATCCGTATTACGTCACAGCGCATGAAGTGGCGCATCAATGGTGGGCGCACCAGGTGATCGGAGGTAACGTGCAGGGCGCGACGTTGATGTCGGAATCGTTGGCGCAGTACACCGCGCTGATGGTGATGAAGCATGAATACGGTGAAGATCAGATGAAGCGGTTCTTGAAATATGAAATGGATCGTTACCTTGGCGGCCGTAGTGGGGAACGCAAGAAGGAACTTCCGCTGGTCCGGGAAGAAAACCAGGGATACATTCACTACAACAAGGCCAGCGTAATCTTCTATGCCCTGCAGGATTACGCGGGCGAAGAAGCTATCAACCGGGCGCTCCATGAGTATGTGCAGGCCGTCGGACATCAAGAGCCGCCGTATACCTTCTCACCGGAGCTCGTCTCACGTCTGCGGGCCGTGATGCCGCCGCAATACGCGTACGTGATCGACGACATGCTGGAAACCATCACGCTTTATGAGAATCATGCCGTTTCCGCAAACGCGAAAAAACTGCCCGATGGCTCTTATGCCGTGACGCTAAAGGTGAAGGCGCGAAAGGTCAAAGCCGGCGAATTGGGCGAGGAGAAAGAGGTTCCGCTGGCCGACTGGATCGACATCGGCGTATTGGATGTGAAAGGAAAACCGCTCTACATGGAGAGAAAAAAGATCGACAAAACCGACATGCAGTTCGACATCAACGTGAAAGGCGTACCCTCGACCGCTGGTATTGATCCCTGGAATAAACTTGTGGATCGCGATCCTAAGGACAATACGGTGAAGGTGACGATGTAGCGTCTTATCGCGTCCGTTCGCGGAAGAACGGAGTATCGCGTTCCTTCGGCGTCAGGAATGTCTTGGACATATGATCGTGCCAGGTCAGATCCTCTTCATCGAGCAGCGCCCAACACAAGCCGCTACCGCATGCGCAGAAGCTGAGCCAGCAGCCAATGAAACGTAGCGCGCGGCTTTGACCGTCGGGAGGAAAACCGTCGAAATTGATGAGGCGCAGCTCGGTCCAACTCTGCCCCGCGGTTTCGCGTCCGGCAATCGCAAACAGAAGACCGTAGAACGTCGTGATCAGAACGAGCGAACAAATGAAGATCGTTACACTGAATTTGTCCACCTGGACACTGCCGCCGAACTCCTGGAAGATACCGGTAAAAATGCCACACGCGATGAAGATCATGGCACTATCGAGAAAGGCGGCTACCGCCCGATGCATGGTCGAGGCAACCGGCGCGTCACAGTAGATGGATGCCTCCACCGTTGTCTTGAGAGTGCGCGGAGAATGCGGGGCCGGCGGAAGAAATTCCAAATCAAGCGAACCTTGCGAGTCGCTGGCCGTACGATTGCCGGTGGATTGCTTCCTGCCAACGGGTTTAGCCGCCGTTAATCGAGTTGCCGTAGGACCAGGCTGCGGAAAGGGGATGACCTTGGAAGAATGTTCGCCAGTGAAAAGCGAAGGCTGCACACCGGCTGTAGCCGCTAACGCACGGGTGGGTCTGCGCGGCGACGCCGGCGCATCTGTTTCGTTACTGATATCGACGCTCGCCGGCCTGCGGCGCGGGGCAAGAGCAGTGGCGCCCGCGGAACTCAAGCCGTCGAACGTGATATCGCCGCTGAGCCGCTTATTACACTGGCGGCAACGCTCTTCGCCATCGGGATTATGGAACAAACAAAATCTGCAATTCATTATGAGACCACCGGGTCAAAGCGCACAAAACGATTTTCTTGCGACATTAATTATGCCGTGCTACGTTCTTCGATTGGGACAACATCAGCGAGTTAGCACTTATCATCTGAGTAACATATCCTGCGGTACTTGTCACGGGTTTTTCTCGCGAAAATTGATGGCCGTTCTGTTTTTCGCGTTTTGCGCAATAAACGGGCTGCTGTCACCCGATTTAGCGCACGCTCAACAAGTGTTGCCGTCGCCTCAAGTGCCCTCCGCGTTGACGCCGGACCTCAATGTGCGCCCCCCCGGGCCTGGGGTTGTGCGCGGCTGGTGGGATGTCAATGCAGCCGAACAGACTTCCGAGGGGCACGTCTATCATCTCCGCGGAAAGGCCGAGATCCGGGGCACGGATATGGTCTTTCAGGCCGATGAAATCGATTACGACGAAAACAAGGCTTACATCGAGGCCCGCGGCCATGTCTTCTATCAGAACTACGCGCATTACGAAAAGATTGTCTGCGACAAGGTAGAGTATTGGGTCAACGAGGAACGCGGCAACTTCTACAATCTCCGCGGGTATACCAAGAATCGGGTGGACGCCAAGCCCGGCATCCTGACGTCCAACAACCCGTTCTACTTTGAGGGGAAGTTTGCCGAGCGTCTTCATGACCAGTACATCCTGCACCACGGCTTCATCACCGGTTGCAAGCTGCCGAGACCCTGGTGGACGCTGACCGGTCCCGCTTTCGATATCGTTCCCGACGAAAAGGCGATCGCGCATCGGGCGATCTTCCGGCTGAAGAACATCCCGATCTTCTACTTCCCGTACTACAACAAGTCGCTGTTGCGTGAACCTCGCCAGAGCGGATTCTTCACGCCCATCTTCGGCAACAGTTCGCGGTATGGATGGCTGTTCCACACCGGTTACTATTGGGCGATCAATCGCAACTATGACCTCGCCTATCGTGTCATCGACTACACGGCGCGCGGCCTAGACCACACCGTCTACTTGCGTGGAAAACCCACGGACAAGATCACCTTCGACTTCAGCTTCCACGGAGTTCAGGACAAAGGCGTCTTAATCGGCGACACTCTGCAGAAGCAGGGTGGCTACAACCTGCAAGGCAATATCCGCGCCTATCTGTGGGATGGTTGGGAAGCTCACGGCACGCTCGACTATCTAAGCTCATTCCTCTTCCGGCAATCTTTCACTCAGTCGTTCAACGAGGCCATTTTCGCCGAGACGCACTCGACAGCGTATATGACCAAACATTGGTCGACGTACGGCGTCACCATCGCTGCATCCCGGCTGCAGAACTTCCAGGACACCAATCCCGGCAATTTCGTCATCATCCGCAAAACGCCGGAAGTCGATTTCGACAGTACGGATCATCGGTTGATAAATGGTGTACCGCTCTGGTTCTCCTTCGAATCGAGCTTTAGTCTGCTGGACCGCAGCCAGCCGCTCTTTCAAACGCGCCAGTTTACTCCACGGCTCGATGGCTCGCCCCAGATTTCCACGGCTCTGGCGTTCGCCGGATTCCATCTGATTCCCAGCTTCACTCTCCACAACACCTATTACGGGGAAAGCGTCGATGCCACGGGACGTGTGAATGACGCGGACCTGTTCCGCAACGCTCGCGAAGTCAATGTCGATTTCGTTATTCCCTCGATCGAGCGGATCTTCAATCATAAGACGTTTATGGGGGATAAGCTCAAGCACGTGATTGAACCGCGGGTCCGTTATCGCTATGTCACCGGCGTCAACGACTTCAGCAACGTCGTCCGCTTCGATGCACTGGATCTGCTCTCGAACGACAACGAGGTGCAGTACTCGGTCATCAACCGGATCTACGCCAAGCGCGGCAATGAGGTAAACGAGGTGCTGACGTGGGAAGTCAGCCAAAGCCGTTATCTTGATCCTACATTCGGCGGCGCGGTGATTCCCGGGCAGCGAAACGAGGTGCTCGCAACGCTCGATATCACGCCTTTCGAATTCCTTGACCGGCCGAGGAACTACTCGCCGATCGTTTCGGAGCTGCGCATCAATCCGCGCGGTGGCATCGGGATCGAATGGCGGGCGGATTACGATCCCCTGCGCGGGCGAATCGTCAACAGCAGTTTCTCCGGCGATTTCCACTTTGCCAAATACTACTTTTCAGTCGGGCACAATGAGGTCGCGGGCTACGATCCCAAGTATGCGCCCGACGTAATCAACAAAAACCTGTTCCCGCAAGCCGACCAGATGCGAGGCACCGTCGGTTTTGGAGATCAGAACCGCCGCGGATGGAATGGCGCATTCACCTCGTCCTATGACATCCGCCAGGGCGTTACGCAATATATGGCTGGTCAAGCCACGTACAACACAGACTGCTGCGGCTTCAGTTTTCAATGGCGCCGCTTCACCTTCGGTACCCTGAACGACAACCAGTACCGGCTGGCCTTAACCATCGCCAATGTGGGCAGCTTCGGTACACTCAAGAAACAGGAGAGACTATTCTGATGGGACGAGCTGCGACTGCTGCCGATGCCGAAGTAATCATGCGGCTTTATGAATTGCGCCGGGAAGAGAAGATGCGAACGGCTCGAAACTGGTTCTTCGCCAAATTCAAAGGGATCACCTCGGCCAGCGAGTTCTTGAAGATTGCGCCTTTTGGGTCGGATGAGAATGCCTACTTCAGAATGGTAGTCAGCTATTGGGATATGGCCGCCGGCTTCGTCAACAGTGGTGTGATCAACCAGGATCTCTTCTTCCGCAGCAGCAACGAGATGCTGTTTGTCTGGATCAGGGCGAGCGAGGTCATCGCGGATATGCGCAAAGCGCGGAACAATCCCCTAACTTATGGAGATATCGAAGAAGCGGCGGGCCAGATGGCGAAGTGGCTGGATGCGCGAGCGCCGGGTTCCTATGAAGGCTTCCGCAAGATGGTGCTGGGAATCTAGCTTGCGGCACGTGGTGCTGGGGAGGTGACCGTCGGAAATCGCCTTCGGAATTGGGTTTTTCGGACTGCCTGTTCCTGCGGCATTGTGCTCAGAATCGTGATATCTTTGGCGTAAATGACAGCAAAGGTCTGGAAGGGCGGCACGTTCGGCGTGCGTGTCGGCAAATCCAATGCTCAAGAGTTCTTCTGCAGGAACTGGAGCCACATTGATGTCGAAATTGACGAGAAGAATTATGAATTCACTTTGTCTAGAACGTTCTGGACAACCTGTCCCGAGTTTCGCGGCGATCCGATTAAGCAATTCTTGCGGCGGCATAAACTCGATCACTGGCCCACTGGAAAACCTCCTACGCTGACGTTGAGCCCTCTCGGAGGAAATCGTTTTCGGCTTTCTCTGGTTGTACCGCCTGTACCTGCAGGGCCTGTCTGAATGTTCGCGTGCGGGTGATAAAATCTCGTGCAGGAGTATCAGACGTGGCAATTTCGAGACGGCATTTCTTCTTCGGCAGCGTGCTGGCCGGCGCGGTTCCTTCGGCGGGGTTCGGCACCATCAGTTCTTTGACGAGGCTGGGCTATAAGTCGCCCAACGAGAAGCTGAACATTGCGGCGATCGGGGCGGGAGGCAAGGGCTATACCGACATTCACGGGTGCAACACCGAGAACATCGTAGCCTTCGCCGATCCCGATGACAAGAGCGGCTCGCGGGCCTACAACGAGTTTCCCAAAGCGCCGAAGTACAAAGACTTCCGTCAGATGCTCGACAAGGAAGCTCAGAATATCGATGCGGTATTGGTCTCGTGTCCCGACCATGTGCATGGCTCGGCCGCGATGTGGGCCATGGCGCGCGGCAAACATGTCTATTGTCAGAAGCCGCTCACGCACACGGTGTGGGAAGCGCGTGAATTGACGGCCGCCGCTTTGAAGTACAAGGTAGCCACGCAGATGGGCAACCAAGGCTATTCCAATGAAGGCGCGCGGCAGGCTTGCGAGATTCTTTGGAACGGAGACATCGGCGATGTGACCGAAGTTCACGCGTGGACCGACCGTCCGGGCAAGTACTGGGTGCAAGGGCCGGATGTCACAACACCCGAAGCGGCGGTTCCGAGCACTCTCGATTGGCCGGCCTGGCTCGCCGGATCGCCGATGCGGCCCTATAGCCCTGCTTATGTGCCGAAGAAGTGGCGAGGCTTCCCCGAGTTTGGTTGCGGTGCGATCGGCGACATGGCCTGCCACATCATGGGGACCCCGAACATGGCGCTGCGACTGACCGCCCCGGTAAGCGTCGAATGCCTGACGCAGGAAGGCAAGAATCAGCTCACTTATCCGTCGAAGTCGGTGATCCGTTTCGATTTCCCGGCGCGCGGACCGATGCCGCCGGTGAAGGTCTTCTGGCACGACGGACTGAAGGAGGCGTTCACCCATGAGAGCGTTCCCGCGGGCGAGAAGCTTGGCGATGAAGACAATAACGGCAGTCTATTCATCGGCACCAAAGGCCTGATGACGACCGGCTGCTACGGCGAGCGGACTCGGCTCGTCCCGGCATCGAAGATGAAGGACTACAAGATGCCGCCGGAACTGTTGACGCGTTCTCCGGGGCACTATCGCGACTGGATTCGAGCCTGCAAGGGCGGCGAACATTCCTGCTCCAACTTCAGCGTGGCGGGGCCGTTCGTGCAGTGGATGCTACTTGGGACCATCGCCATGAAATATGAAGGCAAGATCGACTGGGATGCCAGGAACATGCGCATCACCAACAATCACGACGCCAATAAGTGGCTGAAACCGACGTTCCATAAAGGCTGGAAGTTCCTGGGCTAATGTGCGCTTCATCGAGGTCAGCCATCCGATCGAAGCGGGGATGAAGACGTATCCGGGATTGCCGGAGCCTCGCGCCGAGGTGCTGCTCGATTTCGATCAATCGCAGACCAGATATGCCGGCGGGACCGAGTTCTTCATCGCCAGTCTCCATCTTTGCGGCAACACCGGAACCTATGTAGATTCCCCATTTCATCGCCATCGTAACGGCCTTGATCTGTCGCGGTTGCCGCTGGAACGGCTGGCGCATTTGCCTGTCGAAGTGATCGATGCGCCACACGCGCGTCTACTCGCGGAATCAGCCGTGAGTACCTGAGAGGACGGCGTCTCGAGGGCAAGGCAGTCCTGTTTCATACCGGCTGGTCGCGGCACTGGGGTAGCGAGACTCTATTTCGGTTTGAACCCCTTTCTGACCACGGATTGCTGCGAGGCGCTACTCGAAGCGGGGGCGCGTTTCGCCGGGATCGATTCGCTGAACATCGATGACACCGAGGACCTGACCCGTCCGGCGCACACGATCCTATTGGGCGCGGGGATTCCGGTCTGCGAACATATGACGAACTTACAAGCGCTTCCCGAGAGTGAGGGACGGCTGCATGCCGTGCCAATCGCCGTGGAAGGGCGGTGCAACGTTTCCGGTGCGCGCGTACGTGATGCTTTAAGGCGCCAGTACCCAGACTGGCGAACTCCACGCGAGGTTGCCGTCTTCCTGCTCCACCCGGACATAGTACCGATTTTCGCCGGCCGCTGGGTGCGGATCGGTATAAGTGAACTGTAAGTTGCTCTTTCCGCCGCCTGGCGCTTGATACGCGTAACTCTCGTTGTGTATCACAGCTACACGGCTGATGGCATTCGTGCCGATAACATTGACGTGTAACACGTACTTACTATTGTGCGGGACTTCATCGCCCTGCAGATACTCTTTGCCCCCAGCAGTAACTCGGAAGTCCAGGACGATGTTATCTGTCGCCCCATAAGTGTGGCGCTTGCGCATTGCGCCGATGAGGTCATCGCGGGTATCTCCAGTCGTCAATATGCAGGAGTAAGAGATATGGGTTGAGCAATGATCCGAGGACGATTCGAAACCGAGCCGGTAGCCTTTGGCGAGCGCGTTCCAGACATAGCCCAAAGGACGATAGCCGCTGCGATGCGTGTACAGACGATCGGCCGTCATGCCTTTGGTGGTGCCTTCATGCTCGTACACCATGCGATGCCCTTGATAGACTTCGACCAACGGTTCGAGGGTGTTGTCATGGTCCTTCCAGTCGGTGCCCTGATCGGTGGCTGTGGTGTGCCGGAAGGCAATCGCATTGTACTTCTTCAGGTAAGGCCAGACCGCATCGGAGGACCGCTTGGTATCGGGATTATCCGGTCCACGGGTTTCCAGCGGATCGATGGGTAGAATCGGAATTCCGCGTTTGGCGAAGATAATGTTGCGATGCCCGTTCGGATACGGAACGCTGCGCTCGTAAGCGTAGACCGTAGTAAGCCGCGTTGGAGTCAGGAATAAGTCGCAGGATTTCTGGATCTTCCACCAGTTGTAAGTAGTCGCGCCACCCTGATGGTCGGTTACGGTAGAAAAGTCAAGATGAACCGCGTCCAGGACGTAACGATAAAAGTCCCAGAGCGAGCTATCGCCCACACCATCCGCCGAGAGCGCCGTGTGCCGATGCATGTCGCCGCGCATGATACGGTAACTCGAACCTCCCGATTGAATTCGATAGGACTGGATGGCTTTGATGTCGGCTGTTTCATGTGGGTGCGTCGGAGAGGACAATTCAGGCGCCTCGATGAACGGCCGCACCGCGATCTCGCCTGACGGCGCGGGGCGGGGAATCGCGGCGGCCAAAACGTCCTGACGAACGATGCGCGCGTTCCCGAAATCGCGATTATCGCTGGCCCATGCGGCCCATAACGAGCCGTCCGGCGCGCCTGAGATGCTAACCCGCGCATCATTCGCTCCATTCGAGTAGGGCAGCACTTGCGCACGATGCCAGCCGGCACCGTCGAGTTGGAGCACCACATTCTCCCAGATACCCTGCGCGCCCCAGACTTCGATCACGCTGTTGGACTTCGTGAGCTGTAGCGCCGCGACGGTGAGACTGCCGTCGGGATTAACGGCGACTTGCGGGTTTTGCACGAAGCGCGAAACATACAACGGGAACGCCGCGGCGATATCGGCAGTAGGCTCTTCCAGACGGTCGCCATCCAGCCGCACCAGACGTATCCTGCGCGAGATATATAGCGGATTGCCCTTGGTTTTTTCGAGATAGCCGTAGTCTTTGCCCCAATTGGCGGTGCTTTCGTCGAAGCCGACCCAGAGCCGGTTCTGCTTGTCGCAGGTGATTGAGGCGTGGGCTTCAAAGCGCGGCGACTTCGTAATCGAAATTGGACGTCCCGCCTGGCCGTTGCGAATCGGCCGGACCATTACGTCATAATCGCCCTTATCGTACGTATCCCATCCGACCCAAATAGTGCCATCGTCCGCGGCGGCTAATGCGGGCTCCCAGTCGTTTGCGGCGGATTCGCTAACGCGAATCTCCGGGCCCCATGCTCCGTTGCGATAGCTCTTCAGATAGACATCGCTCTGTCCGTTGCGGAAGGACTGCCATGCCAGCCACAGGTTGCCCTGCTTATCTGCAATCAGCTTCTGATAGAAATCGGAACCGGGGTTCTGGGTAACGCGCTCGATGGCGCCCCAGCCTGACGACGACCTGCGGCGTGCGTACAGATCCCAGTTCTTGTCAACTTGAGCCGGCCACACGATAATCAGATTGCCAGAGCCATCGTAAACGGCGGAGGGCCGATACACGTCCTCCGTCTCGCGCGTCTCGAAAACTTCGGGCTCGTTCCATTTGCCGTTCACAAGATTCCGGACCACGATACGATCGCGCTCTCCTGTGAACTCCTGCCAGGCGACGGAGACGGTGCCTCGCGCATTGCGCGCGATCGACGGGAAATCCGCTTCACCACCGGGGGCGCCATTCAAAGACACGCTCAGCTTCGCGGGATTCGCTGCCAATTCCACCTGGATATTGCCGTCGTTGAACGGCAGTTGCCGTCCGTTCGCGAGATCGGCCAATGAAAAGGTAAAGTTGCCCGCGCCGGATACTTTGAATCGCGCATCCGGACCCCCCATAACCACAGCGTAGATACCGTTGGGGAACACCGCGCGCGGACCCGGAAGAATCGGACTCAGATCTGTCTGCTGGTTCTGGGGCGCCCACGAGCGGGTGGCGAAAGAGAAGCTCCCATCCGCCGACGCGCGATCCTGCTGAGTGAAGTGCAGCCCTTCGACGCCGATCACGCGCGCTCCAGTGGATGCGGGTTCGATGCGGCCTATCCACTTGCCCGCATCTGTGTCAGTTACGCCGTAACGGATCAGGACTCTCGATGCCGCTAGGGCCCAGGGACTCGGCGCCTGGACATATGCGGCGGGCTGCGCGTGCAGCATTATGATCCAGGCGGCCGCAGAAGCGAGCAGTAGGGAAAGAATTAGCGTCTTACGCATAGCAGTATCAGGCGCGCAGCGCCGTGCGGCGTTCGCGGCGAATTCTGGCAAAATCGAACATGAGATCTCTTACCGGCGTTCCGGCGACCTCGATTTTATTGATGTCCCGCGTGCCGAGGCCGGCATCTTCGGCGAGCTTCAGCGTGCTGTCGCAGACTTCAAACGGCGGTGTGCCGCGTTCCGCCATGGGATCAAAGCCCATAAGTGACATGCAAACGGCATCGGTATTCACGCAATTTGTGCCTGCGACGAGGATGCCGGGGTTGACGCATTCATGCTTGGCCTGCACCCATGGTCCTTCGCCACCGGTCATAGTATTGATTCCTTCGACGATCGCGAGATCTATGGGACGGGCGGATACCAGGTCGACGATGGTGCGAGGGACACGGTACGTATCGGCTCGCGGCGAACCGGGATGCAATTCGGAAGGCGCGCTCTTCGAGGGCTGCCGGTAGCCTGAGTGAACGATGGAGCGGCCGCCTTTGGGAAGCAACGAGGGCTCGTCGATTCCCGCGCCAGCACCGTAAATAGTGGCAGGCGTCATGCCGAAGCAATTCTTCATCGAGAGCGTGACGCCCGCGGTGGCGTGCTCTTTCATTTTGGCGACGCTGACGAATATGTCGCAGTCGTTGTAGGAGTGATTGAGGTCGAACGCCGGGAACATGTAGCCGCCGAACGGCACCTTCATGCGTGCGTATTGTTTGCCGTTGCCGAGGAAGTTGGTGTTCTCGAATTCGACGTTTTCGCCCGCGCGTAAAATGTCACGAGGCTCCCAGTTCGCCTGCAGAATGTACTCTTCCACAGGGTCGGCGGTTGACCAGGGACTCTCGAGCAGGCGTATGCGGCGAGCGCCGGCCTTGGTCATCAGGTGCACGGTGGCCGCGATGACCCGAGGGTGAGTGTAGTGGGTGTCTTCACAGGGCGAGTAGCCAAGACGATAGGAGGGCGCGCCGGTGAGGTTGATTTTCATCGCGACAGTCTTGCCCTTCACGATGCGGCTTAGGCCTCCGAGCCGATCGAACATCCGGTCGAGAGTCGGCACAAGTTCCGGGCCGTAGGTCATGCAACGCGATACGGCTACCGGGTGCGCCGGGGCGGATGCCGCGCGGCGGATCAGCGGATCGGCGAAGGTTGCGACGGTCGCCGCCGATGCGGCTTTAAGCCACTGCCTACGTGAATAACAGCGCGAGTAACATGCGTGCATAGTCATTCTCCTTTATCCTTCAAAATCAATTTGAGCGTACTGGGCAACCGGAGGCAAGTAGAGTTCACTCCCGTTGTCGCGGGTCGCCAGCTTAACGTTCTGGGGCTGCTGTTGGTTCCATGTCCGGATGCGCGCTGAGCGATACGAACCCTTCACCCATACGGTGGCATCCTGAACGGGGCGTTGTGAATAGAAGACAATTCGTAGCGCGGCGGTATGTTGTCCGGGAGCGGTGGACAAGGATGGCGTGATCGCGCCGCAGTTCCAGAAGCGCAGCAAGTCGTGGCGATGGCTCACGAGGACCACCGCATCGTTCGGCACGATGTACGGGTCGACAAATGGCGCGGGTGCGAGGGCCACGGCTCCGCTGCCGACGGCACGAATCGTGAATCTGGGATGGCGTTGCTCGCTTGAACTGCCGTTGGGAAGAGATCCCCAAGCGGGTCCGGTGATCAGCATTCCACCGGCGTTCACGAACGCGAGTATCTGCTTGCGCACGTTTGGCGGCGGCTCGGCGGCATCGGTGTAGATGACTGCTTTCAAGCCGGTCAGCGTCGCGGGCGTGAGGCGATTCGTAGCGATCGGACGGTATAGCTGCTTCGTTCGCGCGAGATTGTTCAAAAGCTCGTCTCTAAATGCACTCTGCGAGCCGGAGAAGGTGGCGAGTACTCCGATGACGGCTGCATTGGGAGCGGAGACCTGGCTTTCGGCGAAGAATGCGGCGGCGTCCCGTGACTTGTTTCCAGATGTCCATTTCACGTTGCGTCTTCGCCGCCAGACCGGCCGCCAAGCCGTCGTCTAACGCCACGATCCAGTTTCCGCCGTGGGCGGCGGCATCGGCGAAAGCCAAAATGTAATCTTCAGTGGACGATCGCGACGGCTGCGGCCTGGCATCAATCCAGATCTGCGCATCCGGACGCGCCGCTCTTGCGGCCAGGACGCGCCATCCGTTCGAATCGACCCAAGGCTCGCCAGTGGGACCGGCGAGAGACCGGTCGCCGCCTTCCCGCGACAGGCGGACACCCGGCCAGAGTCCTTTGACTACAGCTACGCTGGAAGGGAGCGCTGCCGGTTCGAGGAGCGTAATTCCGGCGCTACGCGCTTCCCCGGCGAGGCCGGGCACTTCCGCGCCGGGATCGATCAGAACGTAAGCGAAATACCGTTGCATTTATCAGGCTCAACATACCGGCGTGTTTCCAGGCAGCGGGCCAGCGCAGCGGCGTGAAGGCTTCACTCATGAGGATCTCCATTCTATCGTTAAGATGGTCACGGCTTAGAACGCTCGGGTGAACCGCCCGCAGCTTGCCTTCCTGCTTCCATTTATAGCGGACAAAAGGATAAATCGAATGCGTTTTATTTGTAAGTGTTTGATTAAACTATAATAAAGTTTTTTTTACCTCTTACTCACTTTGACGTAGGCTCCCGGCGCTCCAGGCAGAGATGAACGACCGGTCGGGCCGCCAAGGTTTTGGTTGCGGTGTATAATTTGACTGCTCGCGTTACGTTTGATAACGCCAGTCAAGGAGGCATTTTGATTCAGCAACAGAAGAGTACGGGCTCCCGCATGGTCAGGAGCTGTTTGAAGAGTTTGGCAACATATGAGTATGTTGGCGGTTTGTTACTCCGCCACGGCAGCAACTTTGTGTGTGAGTTCAGGAGGCAGTTGCGCGTACACGAAAATCGGCGACGCTGTTGCCGCAGCCTCGATCGGGGATACCGTTCAAGTGCAAGCGGGGGTTTACAGTGAATCGGTGATAATCAACAAGTCATTGTCACTGATTGGGGCAGGGCGGGATCGCACGATCATCAGCGCATTCGGCTTGCCTAACGGAATTTTCATTGACGGCACGGCGAAAGCGCCAGCCACAGGCATCGCTGACGTGGTTGTTTCGGGGTTTACGGTTCAGAACGCCAACTTCGAAGGGATCCTTGTGGGAAACGCAACCGGAGTCACAATTTCCGATAACCAGGTGTTAGGAAATAACCGAAGCCTCAGCACGACGGCTTTCAATTGCCCGGGTCTGCCCGCGTTTGAAACCAACGAGAGCGAGGACTGCGGGGAAGGAATTCATCTGATGGCGGTGGAACATTCCCTTATCGCGAACAACATTGTCAAGAATAACGCGGGCGGTATTCTGATTTCGGACGAGACCGGGCCGACGCACGACAACATCATCACCGGCAACACCGTCTCCAACAATCCGTTCGATTGCGGAATCACGATGGCTTCCCATTCGCCCTACGCGGCCACGGGACTCAAGCTTTCGGCGGGTGTTTATCACAACACGATTGCCGGGAACACATCTTCGAATAACGGAACGCAGCTTCCCGGGGCGGGAGCCGGCATCGGGATATTCGCACCCGGACCCGGATCGAAGGCGTATGGCAATGTGATCATCAACAACGTGATCACGGGAAATGGGTTGCCCGGTATCACGCTGCACAATCATGCGGCTCCGCCGATGGCGCCGCCGGTCAACCTAAATGACAACCAAATCATCGGGAACCAGATTTCCAATAACGCCGCCGACACCGACGACGCGGCGACGCCTGGGCCTACAGGAATCAACATCTACAGCGTTGCGCCTGTCACAGGCACCGTAATCGCGCAAAATGTATTCCGCGCCGAGCAGATCGATGTCGCGGTGAACATGCCGTCCGCGGATGTGCAAATTCACCTCAATAATTTCCTTGGCTCGACCGGGGTCGACAATCTGGGCGGCGGCAGCGTCAACGCCACGCAGAACTATTGGGGTTGTGCAACCGGCCCTGGACAAAGCGGATGCGTCGGCGTTATTGGCGCGGTACTTTCGAGCGGTTGGGCGATCACATCGTTCTAGTCCCATAGATCCAAGAGAAACGGACTTCGGCCCAGCTGCAATTGGGGGAGTTTTCGGCGAATCGCCAAACTCCTCCCAATATTTCTAAAAAGGACGCGTAACTTTTACGCGCGCGGCTCAGAAATACTTGCGTGCGCCAAGTTGTGGCCGTTTGCGTATCGTCTCCGTTTACGATTGTGGCTCCGAAAGGGTTGGATTAGCATCTGCTCTGGAACAATTGACCGAAGCCTCGGCCCGCCTCCGAAAAAACCTTCCTCGACGTGCTCATACCGCCTTTGCCCAATTGGAAGTCACTATTCGAGACAGTTTGTTACCGGCAGAAGCCTACAACATGGTCCCGGGACGTGATCCCCCAACCGGTTTAAACACCATCCCCATCCGATATAGCAGAATAGCAGATAGCCTTCTTCCCATTCACCCCACCTTTGGGATATGATAGTCGCACCAATTCAGGGAAGGACATTTTTATGAAAAAACTGATTATTCTGCTGGCATGTCTCGCGACCGTCTGTCCACTTTGCGCTCAAAGCGATCGTGGAGCGATTACAGGAACCGTTGCGGATGCGTCGGGAGCCTTGATTCCTGGAGCGAAGATCACCGTTACTAACCCTGCCACGGGTTTCAAGTCGGACACCGTTTCCACAGGAACCGGAAATTATACTCTCCCGGGATTACCTGCGGGCAATTACACCCTGTC
Source organism: Terriglobia bacterium (assembly GCA_963767545.1). Lineage (GTDB taxonomy): Bacteria > Acidobacteriota > Terriglobia > Bryobacterales > Bryobacteraceae > CAVVFX01. The sequence continues at coordinate 145,624 of CAVYEV010000036.1, read as the reverse complement.
GGTTGAGAGTCCCGGATTCAGCCGCTATGAGCAGACCAATATTGAAGTGCAGGTTGCTGTCACAACTCGAGTCGAGGTGGCAATGAGAGTCGGGGCCGCTACCGAATCCGTTCAGGTCACAGCGGAATCGTCGCTACTGAAGACGGAAGATGGAGAGGTCTCGTTTACCGTCACCGGCAATCAGCTAAACGAGTTGCCGATCAACTTCGGCATCGGCGCGGGCGCCATACGAAATCCGCTCTCCTTTGCGCAACTGGTGCCGGGTGCTTCCATGAACGGATGGAACAACATCACTATCAACGGCAGCAACGGCAACTTCAAGATTCTTTACGAAGGTCAGGAATCGAGTAGCTCGCTCGATCCCCGCGTTTCCGACGAATCGCAACCTTCAGTTGAGGGTATCCAGGAATTCACGCTGCAGACCTCCAACTTCGCCGCTGAATTCGGCACGGTAGGAAGCGGGCTGTTCAACTTCACGTCCAAGAGTGGAACGAACCAGTATCACGGTAGCGCGTACGATTACCTCCAGAACACAGCCTTCAACGCTGGTCTTCCCTTCACCGACGACGGCCAAGGACACCACGTGGATATCGTTAAGCACCTCAGTGACGGCGGCTTCTCGGTCGGAGGTCCCGTTTGGATTCCGAAGGTCTACAACGGAAAAAATAAGACTTTCTTCTTCTTCAATTGGGAGAAGTACCGGGACCGCGAGAGCCTTTATAACGGCATCACGACGGTCCCGGATTCGGCTCTGGCCGGCGGCGATTTCAGTTCGATCCTCGGCCGCAACCTGGCCACCGACTTTTCAGGCCGGCCGATTCTTCAGAACGCGATTTACGATCCCGCGAGTGCGGTTCTCAATGCGGCCGGCCAGCGGGTGCTGCAGGTGTTTACCGGCAACATAATCCCGAAAAGCCGCATCGATCCCACGTCGGCGAAAATTCTCAGTCTGATTCCGAAGCCCAATATCGCGGATACGTTAGTGAATAACTTCGCGGCCGGCGGCCCGTTCTATAAACTGACGCTGATTCCCTCGATCAAGATCGACCACAGCTTCGGCGACAATATAAAGGTTTCCGGGTATTATTCTTGGGAGAACGTCGACAAATCCAACGGTGTGGATGGGCTGCCCGAGCCCCTTTCTCAGGTCCGGATACAGGTCATCCGAAGTAAAACCGTCCGTCTGAACTACGACCAGACTCTGAGGCCGACTCTCCTGTTACATATCGGCGCAGGATACATCCGCTATAACAATCCGGACACGGTTCCTCCGGACAGTTCGGGTTTTGATTCCACATCGCTCGGCATTCCGAACGCGCCTGGCACCGGCTTTCCGCGGTTTGCAGCCGGGACACTGGGCGGAAACGTTTATGGCGGTCTGGCGCTGGCCATGGGGCCGGGGAACCGCGGACTCTACGTGACCAACAAGCCCACCGCTACGGCGCAACTGACATGGATCCGCGGCAATCATAGCTACAAAGCGGGCGGCGAATTTAAGCACGATGACTTCACCAATATCAGCTATATCGGGCTGAGCCCGGCTTACAACTTCAGCACAGCCGAAACGGCACAGCCGCTTTACGGTCAAGGTCTTCCGAGCGGTACGACGATCGGTCATGGTCTGGCGAGCTTTCTGCTCGGCCTATATGACAGCGCCTCCATAGGCAACACCCTGGCTCCGCAATACCGGCGCTCAACCTGGGGCTTCTTCGTGCAGGACACGTGGAAGATTACCCGCAGTCTGACGATCGATTATGGCGTGCGCTACGATTTGCAAGCCCCCAACAGGGAACTCTGGGACCGCACTAGCACCTTTAGCACTCAGGTCGTGAACCCCAATGCCAACGGACGTCTGGGAGGTGTTCTCTATGCGGGATCGGGGCCTGGCCGCTGTGACTGCACTCTGGTACCCACGTATCCTTATGCCATTGCTCCGCGGTTAGGGTTTGCGTATCGATTGGGTTCGAAGACCGTGCTCCGCGGCGGATTCGGAGTGAGTTACGGGCAGGTTTCCCCCTTCGCTTACATCGGAGGCGGAAACAGCCAGGGTATGGGCTTCAACACTCTCACTTTCCCGGCGGTCGGCAACGGAGTAGCTGCCGGAAAGATTTCCGCCCCGCTAGTCTACACCGTCCAGGCGCTCAATGCCGCAAGTTACGATCCAGGCTTACTCGTGGCCCCGGGTGCGAGCGTGCAGAGTGCCCCCGCAACCGTCGATCCCAATGGCGGCCGGCCCTCACGTACCGCCCAGTGGAACATTACCCTGCAACGTGAAGTCCTGAAAGGACTGCTGCTCGAAGGCTCGTTCGTAGGAAACCGCAGCGCCTGGATTAATGCGGGAGGCAACCTGACCACGTACAATGCAATTTCCACCTCGCTTTATAAAAGCCTGGGTCTCGACCTCACCAACGCGGCCGCGCGGACTTTGCTGACCTCTCAGATCAGTTCGGCAACGGCCGTTAATGCCGGTTTCAAGAAGCCTTATGCCAACTTTCCGGACAGCGGAACAGTCGTCCAAAGCCTTCGTCCGTTTCCGCAGTACGGCAGCATCGGGACGCTCTGGGCTCCGCTCGGCGACTCCTGGTATGACGCGTTCCAGGCAAAGCTGACGAAGCGCTACTCTCGCGGCCTGACATTCACTGCGAGCTACGCGTTCTCGAAGACTCTCGACAACTACGAAGGAAATGGCTATGTCTTCAATCGACAGGACTTCAAAGGGCTCTCCATTCAGGACCGGCCACAGATCCTCAGCATCAGTGTCAATTACACTATGCCGGCATATGGTTTCACGAAAAAGAGCAGACTGACGCGGACGCTTTTGGCCGGTTGGACGATAGGCACCGTCGACCAATACAGCAGCGGAACACTACTCGCCGCGCCGGCCTCGAATAACGGTATCGGCACCTATCTTCCCGGAAGCTCCTCGCGGGAATTCCGAGTGCCGGGCCAATCCTTATACACCAAGGATCTCAACTGCGGTTGCTTTGATCCGACGACTCAGACCGTTCTGAATCCCGCGGCCTGGAGCGACCAGGCACAAGGCGTTTTCGGCAGCGGCACCGTGTATTATACGGATTTCCGCGGACAACGGCGCCCCGTTGAATCCATCAATCTCGGAAAGCGATTCCCCATTCGGGAACGGATGGCTCTCAGCCTTCGATTCGAGGTCTTCAATCCTTTCAATCGCGACGAAGCCCTTTCGGATCCCGCCACCGGGAGTCCTGCGACTGCCCCCACTCACTCACCTGCCGGTTTGCTGACCGGAGGATTCGGCTACGTAAACTATACGGCCATCACGTCTAATAGCGTTGGAGGAACTCTGCCATCGCCTCGAACCGCACAAATCGTAGCGCGCTTCGAATTCTAGCCGTGGTCGAGTGTCGGTGGACTGCATGACCAACCCATTAACCAAGTGGGCGCAGACCCACCAGCGCGAGATCATCGCGCAAATCCGCGAGTTCGTCGAATGCGAGTCGCCGAGCGGCGATGCCGGCGGTCTCCGGCGCTTTGCCGATCTGGTCTCCTCCGCATTGTCCAGTTACGCACGCGTCCGCTTTAACGGGCACCTGACTGCCGAAATCGTGCTGCCGGGGCGCAAGTAACCGGACAGGTGCTCGTGCTTGGGCATCTCGACACGGTGTGGCCCATCGGCACACTCCGGCAGATGCCGTTCCGGCAAAAGGATGGACGGCTCTGGGGACCCGGCGTGCTCGATATGAAATCGGGCATCGCATTCTTCCTCTTCGCGACGCGAGTTCTGCGCGAATTGGATATCCCGGTGCCGCAGCGCGTGCTTCTGCAACTCAATTCCGATGAGGAGGTGGGTAGCCATTCCTCGCGAGCACTCACCGAAAAGAACGCCGCAAAGAGCGACTGCGTGCTCGTCTCGAACCCGGCACCGGACTCGAAGGCAAGCTCAAGACCGCTCGCAAAGGTGTCGGCGATTATCGCATCACGATTCGCGGGAAAGCAGCCCATTCCGGTGTCGACTTCGCCGCGGGCGCGAGCGCGATCCTCGAATTGGCGCGGCAGATCGGGCGCGTCGCTGAGTTCACCGATCTGCAGCGTGGCATCACGGTCAACCCGGGAGTGATCGCCGGGGGTACCCGATCGAATGTAGTCGCGGCCGAAGCTATGGCCCATGTGGATGTTCGCATCCCTCGGTTGCGCGATGCTGGACCGATCGAGCGGAAGTTTCATTCACCCCGACCTGTCGATAAACGATGCATCATTGAAGTTACGGGCGGCATTAACCGGCCGCCAATGGAGCGGACTCCAGGTACGGTCCAGCTTTTTCGCATGGCTCAAGGTTTCGCGCGCGAAATTGGAGTCGAAATCGAGGAGTCCTCAACCGGCGGAGGCTCGGACGGCAACTTCACTTCCGCACTGGGAATTCCTACGCTCGATGGGTTAGGCGGAGTGGGAGAGGGCGCGCACGCTACTCACGAAAGCGTCCTTATCGATCGGATTCCGGATCGCGTGGCACTGCTTGCGAAACTGTTGAGCGCGCCGATATTGAACGCCGGCGCGCCATCCAAAGCAAGCCGAAGAGAATGATCAGTGGCGGGATCAACAAGATCAGGATGCCGTGGTTCAGCACGCGCGACCGTTCGAGTTGCTGGGCCGCGGCGTTGCGGAAGCACATCACGCATTGGGCAATCGGAAGCATCTCCTATATGCCCCGCGCGAGCGCTTCGATGCCGATGCCGTTGGCTGCACGTTCGGCGGTAGATTCGGAATCGGGAATAACATCGCCTTCGCCTGGCGCCAGAAACAGATTCATCTCCAGACCGTGCTGCTTGGTGTAGAGATCGTAATACCGTCCGCGCGCCGCATACAACTCTTGATGCGTGCCGCGTTCGACGATCAGGCCGCCCTCGACTACTAGTATCTGGTCCGCTTGCCGGATCGTCGACAAACGGTGCGCGATGACGAACGTAGTCCGGCCGTGCATTAGATACGACAGGCCTTCCTGGATCAATGCCTCTGACTCGGAGTCCAGGCTCGAGGTCGCTTCGTCAAGAATCAGAATCCGCGGATCGGCCAGCAATGCGCGGGCAATCGAAACCCGCTGGCGCTGTCCACCCGATAACTTCACGCCGCGCTCGCCGACAATCGTCTGGTAGCCGTCGGTGAATTTCTCCGTGAACTCGTCAACCCGTGCGATACGGCAAGCGCGCAGAACCTCCTCTTCGGTCGCCTCGGGCCGCGAGAACGCGACATTCTCCCGTATCGTGCCGTCGAACAGGAACGTCTCCTGCAGCACTACGCCGAGTTGCGTGCGATACCCATCGAGACGCACTTTGGAAAGATCGTAGCCATCAACTCGCACATTGCCGGTATCGGGTTTGTAGAATGCGGAGATCAGTCCGATGATCGTCGACTTGCCCGATCCCGACGATCCCACCAATGCGGTCACCGTTCCGGGCCGAGACGCGAATGACACGCCATGTAACACCGGCTTGCCGGGCTCATACGAAAACACGACGTTATCGAATTCCACGTCGCCCGCGGATCTCAGGAAGCTTGATGGTGCGGCTCGGATCTTGATCCTCGGGCCTTTCACTCAACACTTCGCGCGTTCGTTCCAGTCCCGCGAATGCTTCCGAGATCTGAGTACCTATCTGAACTACTCCGATGACAGGCGTGATGAGGAATGCGAGAAATGCCGTGAACGTCATGAGGCCGCCAAGCGTCAATGTGCCAGCGGCAATTTCGCGAGTGCCGATGTACATCACCAGCGCGCCGACGATTCCCATCAGCACGGTTGCCGAGAGTGTCATAACCGACATGGCGGTCAGCGATCGCAGCACGTTATTCAGCAGACGCTCGACGCCCTTTGTGAATACCGCGGCTTCCCGTGCCTCTCCGTGATAGCCCTTGACCACTCGCACGCCGCCCAGCGATTCGGTCAAGCGGCCCGTGACTTCGGCGGTAATCTTGCCCCGCTCGCGAAAGATCGGACGGATCGTTTTGAACGCTTTGCTCAGCACGAAGGCGAAGACCAGTACGACGGTCAGCGCTATACCAGTCATTAGCGCGCTGATACGCAGCAGTACGAAAAGCGAAATGACGGCCGTCATCAAGCCGCCGGCGAATTCTATGAGTCCGGTGCCGACAAGGTTACGAACGCCTTCGACATCGCTCATGATTCGCGATACCAGCGTGCCGGTTTTGTTGGAGTCGTAATAGGAGATCGGCAATCGCCCCACGTGCGCCTGCACCTTTTGCCGCAGTTCAGCGATGAGGCGTTGCGCCGATTTCGAGAGCAGTTGGGCCAGCGTGAAGGAACTCGCGCCTTGGACTATCGTCGCGATTACTACCGCCGCGATCAGTGGTTCCAGTAATTGGAACTGTTTCTTGCCGATTACGTTATCGATCAGCGTCTTGGTGGAGTAAGGCAGGACAAGACCGCTCACGCGGTTAATTGCCATTAAAACGACGCCGATTGCGAGGATTTTGCGCCGGGGACGGATCAACGCCCAGACATCGGGCCACAGATCGCGGAAGTTGACTGAATGCGCCGGCTTCTCACTCATACTTCTGTGAGATGCGGCACGCCTGCCGGAAGGTTCGGCGTGGAAAGAATGTGAGTAACCGCGCAAGTCGGCCGTCAGTTCATCGCCAGCAAGCCAATATCCCGGTCGCGTTTGGGCCTTCGCCCTTGGATAATCGACAGCGACCTGTATTTCGTGGAAACCGCCTTCCAGCAGAGTTTCTTTCTTCGGGGCATAGCTGATCAGGTACTGGCTGTGGATTTCGCTTCCGATTTTCGCGATCGCATCTTCCAGGCCGCGTTGTTTGATGAAGGAAAACTGAGCGCCGCCAGTGCCCCTTGTGAAGACTTGGATGGGATTCTTGACGAAGATTCCCTTGGCGTCAGTGTATATTTCCTTGAACGCGGGAAGGAACTCGATGCTTCTACCGTATCCGGTAGCGTTCTGGACCGCCAATGGCGTGTTCGCGCCCATGGGGAGATTGCGCGCTTCCGGCGCCATCGCATCCGGACGCGGCGGCTCAGGCTGTTCGGTAAACCGACGAGAAATTGACTGATATCGACAGAATAAACGGCACGTTGTAGAGTTGTAGCGCGATTAGCGTCTGCCGGCCGCGGGCATAGCTTCCTTTATCGCGAGTCTCGCTGATCAGCAGGATGATGCGGCGGCGGCTTTCCGGGTCGGTGACGCAGCATGAGAACCGCACTGTCCACGGCATCTACCATGCGCGAGGAAGTGCTGCCGCTTGGATCTTGTTGATCGCATCCTTGATTTTCTGCGGGTCGTCGTGAAATCCTGCATGGTCTTGATGTTGTGATCGAACGCGATCACCGCGGCCTCGCCAGAGTCACCGATAACCAACGGCTCAATCAATGATCCAATCTTGTGAATCTGCTTCAATATCGGCGTCATCACGATAACTTGCTTCGATCGCGACCACCATCGAAATCGGCTGATATTCGGTATCGACGTGGATGTCCTGTTCTTGGCCGTTGTCGAACAGCCTGAACTGAGATGGCTGCAGGCTATCCATTATGTTGCCGTCCTTATCGAATACGGAGACCGGCACCAGAATGTTCTTGACCGGGATCGCGAATCATAGGTTCCCCAGCGGGCGAGATTTCGTCGTTTGAGGCGGGAGGGATATTATTTGGGTCTGTGGAGCTTTTGGCAAGCGCTCCAGGAGCCAGCGTACCCGGAACCGGCTTATCAGGCCCCGCTTTACCGGGCGCGAGTGTGCCGGGAGTGAGCGTACCGGGACGGTGATCTGTCGACGGAGTACCCTGCGTAACCGGCACTTGGGCGAGCGCCAGACTGGCGATCACGCACCAACGACACCAACACAAGCAATTCGTACCGTATCTGTGCGATTACTCATAGTTCTGCAACACCTCTTCGACGTTACCTATGCACTTCAGGTTCCTGATGGGCTGTTTCGCCGTGCAACAACTGCACTGCATGCGGTACCAGTTCCACGATAGCATCGAGCGACTCGACCGCGGCTTTAGGCGAACCCGGTAAATTGATGATCAGGACCTGCTCGCGGGTTCCGGCTATCGACCGCGAAAGTGGCGATTTCGGCGTGTATAGCAGCCCCATTGCGCGCATTCGTTCGCCCAAGCCAGGAATCTCGCGGTCAATGGCTTCACGCGTGGCCTCCGGAGTCACATCCCGCAACGCGACTCCTGTGCCGCCGATGGTAAATATCACATTCATTCGCCACCGTCCGCGAGACGGATCAACTCATCGCGAATCTGGTTCTGTTCGTCGGGTACAACGCTCATCCGCACCACATCGCAAACCCGTTTCCCGCAACCGCTCTTCGACCGCGGGCCCCGATTTGTCGACCCGCGAACCGGCGAAGGTGGTATCGCTGACGGTGACAACCGCAGCCCGGACCAGCATTCATACGAGCCCTCGCACATAGCCGCCGCTCTTACCCCCGGTTTTCTCGAGCAGGTACAGTTCGCGAATCTCGATCGACTTATCGAGCGCCTTCATCATGTCGTAAACGGTCAGCGCCGCAATCGCCGCGGCCGTAAGGGCCTCCATCTCAACGCCAGTCTCGGCTGTGGTGGGCAGTCGCCACGATCCGGACCCCATCCGGTTCCAGCGTGGCCTCCACATTGGCGTGCGATAGCGGCAGCGGATGGCACAGCGGAATCAACTCAGCCGTCTTCTTTGCCGCCATTATGCCGGCGATGCGCGCGATTTCCAGCGGATTGCCCTTGGGATTACTGGGTAATTGAGCCAATACGTCGGGCCGCATGGCGACGAAGGCATGCGCGCGGGCCGTGCGCTTAGTCGCTGCTTTGCCCGAAACATCCACCATGCGCGGACTGCCGGTTTCGTCATAGTGCGAGAGCTTGATTCATTTCATCAGCACCGGCATCAGTTCGCCCGCGGTCCACGATTCGCGTTTGGCATCCGCCACCAGAAAACCGTTGCCCGGCAAAACGAAACGATATCGCTCGACCCCTTCCAGGCCATGGGAGTGATTTCGCCGCACTCGATCTTCGCGGGCAGGAAACGCGTCAAGCCCGGGCGATGCCTGAATTCCTGGGTCAGTTTCGCCAGGGTCATCGACAGCGGCGCGGCTGCGACGTCCACCAGCCAACTCGATCGCAGCCTTGGCAAACAGTTCGAAAGTCACCATGGTCGACGCGGGGTTGCCCGGTAATCCGAAGAAGAATTTGCCACGCACTTTGCCGAACACCAGGGGAGCGCCCGGCTGAATCGCGACACGATCGAAATAGAATTCGGCACCCAGATCCGCGGAGAATGTCTTCCACCAGGTCGTATTTACCCGCCGAAACACCGCCGGAAATCAACAGCAGGTCGGCGGTCAATCCACGTTCGATCAGTGCCCGCGTTTCGGCACGCGATCCCGGAGCGACGGGGAGCAGCACCGGACTGGCGCCCGCCCGCACGACTTGCGCGGCCAGCGAGTAGCTATTCGAGTTGCGGATCTGGTATTCCAGAGGCTGAGTCTCCACGCGCACCAGTTCGTCTCCTGTCGCAAGGATGGCTATTTGAAGTGGCCGATAGACGTTGACCATAGCGCATCCTACCGACGCCAAAAGCGCCACCTCCCCATAGCCGATGCGCTTACCGGACTCCAGGACAACCGCGCCGGCCTTGGCCTCAATGCCGCGCGGGTTGATATTCTCGCCAGGCCTGATAGCGCGATCGGTCTCGATCACATCCTCCTTGCGGGTGACATGTTCTAACATGATGACGGCGTCCGCGCCTTTGGGGACCGGAGCGCCTGTCATGATCTCGACTGCCTCGCACCATCCACTGCGTCACGATAGGCCTCTCCAGCGCGCACTTGGCCGATTACGCTGGCTCGTCCGGGGAGGTCCACGGAGCGTATTGCATAGCCGTCGCGCATAGATCGATCATGAGCGGGTATATCGCGATCGGCGGAGACAGGCTCCGCCAGCACGCGTCCCGAAGCCTCGAGCAAGGGGACCGTTTCCACCGGAGGCAAGGTCCGGTGCTGTGATACTTCACGCAGGACGGTGGATCGAGCGTCCAGAAAACTGAGCGCAGGCACGAAGCCATTCTCGCAAAATTTGCAGCGCGTGTTGGTTGTCACTTTGGCGGTGGGGTCAGGATTGCAGTTTGCGGCTCGTCGCCGCCGATCGAGCCGGTGTCGGCGACGCAGTGCCGGCCTGACCTTATCCGCCGTATTCGATAGTGTGGTACGCGCAATGAACAGAATTATTGCCGAAATTGGCGAATCTCAGGTTAGAATGGAACAGAAGCGGTTCTGCAAAGCAGGTGAAGCCTTCAATTTTTGATCCAACGCTCAAAAATTGGGGAGCTGGCTCAAGTAGCGCCCGTGTGTTAGTTTTCGCCCGGATATCCGGGGGTTGACTCCTAAAGGCGTTCGGTTGGTTCCCACCCTTTAATAAAGGGGGTCAAAACGGGGGTGTAACGGCCGAGTGGTTCGCTTCGTTCCTTTTCAGAAGGCGCATCCACCCAACTGCAGGCTCTTACGTTGTAGGAGCCTGCGTGGGCCGGATGCGGACAGCACTCGCCGCCATCTTGCCTGTACGGTCCATGCCCAATTCATAGGCTACTCTAGCGCCGGGCACGAGATCCGTGGATTGGCCTTGCTGAAGCCGCGATACATGGAAGAACACGTCGCGCCCACCGGATTCCGGCCGCAAAAAGCCGAATCCCTTTTCTTCGAAATAGGTGACAATTGAGCCCATCATTTCGCCGGTTGGCTCTTCAGCGGAACCTTCTCCGCCGTCGCCGCCCATTGACTGGGGCCGGCCACTCTTGTCTCCGACTCCTTGTTTTAGAAGTGCGAGATCGTCATCGGTAAGCTCCGGCGAGGCAGCTGCCTCGTTGGGCATTTTCAGGTTGGGATTTTTCTTACGAGCTTCTTCGAATAGCCGCTTTTGCAACGCGTTCAAGTTTTGGCTTCCTCTTTTAGTGCTTACTGCTACTGCGCCGCGACCGCCACTGGGACGATCTTAGGCTTTCTTGCGCGAGACGCGCGTTTCTCCACTGGAGGCGTGCGGTCGCTCTTCTTGAGAGAATTCATTACCATCGGCGTGACAAACTTCTTCTCACCGTGGTCATCAAACTTAATGACAATCCGCTCTTCCGTGTGGGACATCACTGTCCCAAGCCCAAACGTCAAATGCTCGACTTGGGCGCCCTGACTATAATGTGAGGCCATAGTATTCCTCGAGACTCCTTGGAAATTCGATTGGCAGGTATATTTGGAGGACGTAGCGCAATCGGGGTACAATTCAATGATACCACGTCTTGACACCGGATTCGCCCGTGGCCGGTAGGTCGGTCGCTTAGGTCAGAAATACTCTCAACCCGCGCTACCGCGGTCATGTCACACTCAAAGGACGAAGTGGCAGGTCTGTGTCACCAGACGGGTTCTTGGATTGCGGCAAGAACAGGCGCCGGCGCATTGCGGCAAGCCATGGGACGAATGCGATCCACCAGAATGCGGAATGCCTGTATCTTCTGTTTCGATCCGGGAGGCACATATAGGTAAGGCTCCAGCGAGCCCTCGACATAAACCGCGTCACCCCGATTGAGACTCCTCTTGACGAGTTCCGCCTGCTTTTTCAGCGCCAGGCACTGGAACCATACCGTCTTCGGCATCCCTCCGTTACGCGGGCTATCCACTGCAACGCTGAATTTAGCGACCAGCATACCCTTCGGCGTCGCGCCGACCTCTGGGTCGCGTCCGAGATTGCCCGCGACCACGACTCTGTTGATGCTGTACATAACTCACCTCATGCCTTCGAGTATAACTCACTAGGCGAATAAAAGGCGAATCTTAACTATTGAGTTAATCGGGCCTGAACAAAGTTTAAGATCTTCCGCACGCTCTCTTGCACTGTCTCCCGATCCGTCCGGCATTCCACGTCAGGCCGCAGCGGAACCTCGTACGGATCGTCGATTCCCGTAAACCCGCGAAGTTCCCCAATGCGCGCTTTGCGATATAGACCTTTGACGTCGCGAGATTCGCAAATCTCAATTGGAGCATTGACAAATACCTCGATAAAATCTGGAATCCGCCTGCGAATCTCGTCGCGTGCAGCCCGGTAAGGAGAAATCGCGGAGACGATTACGAAGACACCGTTCCTCGCCAACAACTCGGCGACAAATCCGATTCTCCCGATATTCTCATCCCGATCCTGTTTGCTGAATCCAAGATCCTTCGAGAGCCGTTGACGGATCGTGTCGCCGTCCAGCAACTCCACTTTATAGCCGAGTTGGCGCAAATGTTCGCAGATACCTTCACCAAGCGTGCTCTTGCCGGCCGAACTTAGACCGGTCAACCATAGGACAAGGCCCTGCTGCGAGTTTGACTGATTGCCCACTTATTGCGGTATGCGTGTGAAGCTAATTCGTATACCGGATGAAATCAGCAGATCATTAGTTTTGCGCCCAGGCGCGGGATCGGTTATGTAACGGTCGCTCCCGGTCACCTGCCATGATATCCACTTAGTAATTTTGGTATCCGTTCCAATGTCGAAATTCACGCGGTACTGCCCCGTATTCGAGAGATTATTGAACATACGGAAATTCTGCTTCAGAATACTGCTCTTGTTAATCTTCAGATTAAGGTCATCGCCCCAGTAGAACTCGCCCGAGTTTCGCGTTTCAACCGGCGTCATGCCAGCTAACACCGGCGACAGCGGAACGCTGTACGATTCGTGGTTCAACGCGACACCCCCAGTTAAGTCAAAGAGGACACGATCTGTCTTCACTGCGTGAAAGCCCGCGCCGCCCCCGAATACTCCGCGGAATCGCAAGTTCTGAAACGCATCGTTCTCATAGTCGTCGAAAACGTTCAAGAAAGCGCGGCTCCCAACGTTGCGGTCGTAAGACCAGCCACCGTGCCATGCCTTGGCGGTCAATCCAACTTTGTTGTTGACTAGGCCCTTCGAGTAAATCTGATTGAAGTAGATCGCTATCTTGTCATGATTCGTGATGCGCGTGGCGCTCAATGCGTCCGTAAAAGTTAAAGAACGCGAGTTGCCTGACGCCGACGCCACTCCCAAATCGAAGTAACCGGCCCATAAATCGTAGAGCGGCGGCTTCAGAAAACGATTGTATTTGGCCTGCTCCGCCGCGTTTCTGACCGTCTGCACAGAAGGCAAAGCCGCGGTCTGGCCGCCGACCTCCACTTGGTCGCCTGTGGTCGCGAGCTTCCCTTCCAGTGTTTTGCCGCCGGAAAGCACCACTGTGACCGGCTCATCGGTCGCGACCGACTTCACATGAGCCCATTTTATGCTGACTACTCCCATCAGATCGGTAGTAATCGTAACTGAGTCTCCATCCTTCTTGGCGACCTTTCCCGTAATCCGATCGCCGTTATCCAAAACAACCTGATCCGCCGATAAGAACGGGGTAACAGTCAATCCCGCCAACACAGCGGCTATACGCACCCTCACTTGCCTTTCCTCCTGTCGTAACTAAACATCAACTAAGGATGACAGATAGGGGAGAATTGTTACAGCAACATTCGGCCACAAATTCGTTAACAACCTTTAATTGGCCTACTCAGGCTGACCCGGTTTTCTGCCGGTTACATGGCGAAACAAGCCACTTCGAGTGAGTGAGTGTGCTTACTGATACAGGTAACTCAGCTCAACTGACTGTTTAATAAATTAGGGATTGTCTACTTCCCCGATGGGTGCTAGATTCAAACCTGTTCCGCGAGTGCAGTTGATACAGCGCAAACAAGCAGGGTCCACCAGCAAGTTAGTAAGTCTCAAATAGAGCGGGATGATTTACGGGGGAAGCGTGCCCGCACCTATAAATTGAGCGCTGCCCGGGGGGTCACTGCACTCGCTTTTGTTTCTTCTAGCCTGAGATCTCAATCGCCCGCCAGGCGTTCTCACCCCGCCAATCGGTTATGGTCACGCGCGCCTTCCGGAGGGCCACGCGTACATGTGGCAGATCCGATTCATCGAATCCGCTTAGGAAGCCGCGTCCTCCCGTGCGCAACACTCGCCGCCACTCTCGGGCCAGCGCAGAAATCCAATCGGGACTGATGTTCGCGATCAGCAGATCCGCCGCGCCGCCCGCGATTGCTGTAACCGACCCGGTATACACCAGAAATCGTGAAGCCGAGCGCATGAGATTCTTGCGTGCGATCTCCGCGGCGGTCCAATCGATATCGCACGCCACCACGCGCTCCGCTCCCAGCAGCGCCGCCGCTTCCGATAGAATGCCCGTTCCCGTCCCTACGTCACATACGGTAAAACCGGGCTGTACATGTTCTTCCAACCATTCGAGGCACATTCGGGTTGTCTCATGCGAACCCGTACCGAAAGCCAATCCGGGATTAATGCCAATGCGGATACGTCCTTCCGGAACCGGATCGTCCCGCCATTCCGGCGCCAGAAAAAGCCGCTGTCCAACTCGCATTGGTCCAGTCTGCGCACGCGCGAAGCCGATCCAATCTTCGTCCTTGACCGGAAACGTTTTCGGATCGTGCGCGCCGAACTCGACCAGCAGTTGCGGAATCGTCGCGTCGTCGTCAAAGAACGACCGGATGCTGTTCGGCGTTTCGAACATCCCAGTAGATCTTCGCTCCCAAAGTTCGGCGATCAGCAGGTCACGGTTTTCATCCGTGCATTGGATTTCCAAAACGAACATGTGCAATCGGTATCCTTAGATTCTGCCATGCCGCTCGCGCCAGTTCCATATCTCGGATTCCGCTTCCTGCTTCTCGCGCTCATTCTGATGGCGAATGGGTTCTTCGCCGCCAGTGAGGTTGCGCTGTTATCGGTGCGCGAATCGAGGTTGCGTCAGCTCGCGGAACAGGGTCAGGCCGGCGCTCGCGTCGCCCTCAACCTGCTCGCGAATCCGGAGCGGCTTCTCTCGGTTACCCAGGTCGGCGTAACTCTGGCCAGCCTCGGTTTGGGGTGGGCCGGCGAGGATACAATGTACCATCTTATGCTGCAGCTTTTCGGCGGCATCACCGGAGTGTTTCCCGCGGGCGTGGTCCACGCAGGCAGCTTCATAGTCGGTTTTCTGATCATCACCTATTGCCACGTCATCCTCGGCGAAGTCGTACCCAAGAATCTGTCGATTGAGAGAGCCGACCGCCTGGCTACCATTCTTGCGCCCGCGCTCCTCGTCTTTTACCGCGTTACTGCGCCCTTTGTGGTGATAATCGAGCGTTCCGCCGGCGCGCTCACCAAGGCTCTCGGTGTTCGTACCCGGCATCGGGGCGGCGGACATTCGTCCGAAGAACTGCGTTTGATTGTAAGCTCGATCCGCGGCTCGGGACACCTGCCTGAAGTGCAGGAGGAGATGATCCATCGCGTCCTCGATCTCGAGGATCTGCAGGTCCGCGAGATTATGGTTCCACGCAACGGCATCGTCTCGGTCTCCGCCGGGTCCACCATGGATGAAGTCCTCCACGTCATGGCGGGCCAGCAGCACTCGCGGCTACCGGTCTATGAAGGCAATCCGGAACAGATTATAGGCATCCTGCATTACAAAGATCTGCTCTCGCTTTGGGAGGAGCGCCGCGCCGCCATTCGCGCCGGCCGTACTCCCCGTCCTTTTCGTCTCCAAGGCATCTTGCGCAAACACCGTATTGTCCCCGAAACCAAGCCCGTTTTGCAGATGCTCACGGAATTCCGCACCGGCCAGACTCACATGGCCCTAGTGGTCGACGAATTTGGAACCATCTCCGGACTACTCACAGTTGAGGATGTGCTCGAACAGATCGTAGGCGAAATTGCCGATGAATTCGACGAAACAGCTTTCCATCCGCCGCCGGATATGCAGGACATCGAAATCGACGGCGCCACGTCCGTGCGAGATCTCGAGATGCGTTACGACATCGAACTACCCGATAACTCAGGCTTCGAAACGATTGCCGGCTTTATTCTCTGGCGGCTTGGACACATTCCAACTGCCGGCGAGAAAGTGGAGCATGATGGGCGGCGCTTCACTGTCATCGCCACTGAGCACAACCGCATTGCTCGAGTGCGGATCGAGAAACTCGAACCCGCTACTTCGCCTTCACGAAAGTGACGCACACTGGAGTGTCAGTGTCCACCTTTTCGCCCGTAAGAGTCAGCTTCCCGGTACTCTTGTCGCGGCGGAAAGCCACGACTTTGTTCGCTTCCTGCAGCCCGGCCAGCAGGTACTGGCCAGTGGGATCGATTCCGAAACTGCGAATCGTAGTGCCGCCTGTGGCAGCGTCTTGAATCTTGGATAGCATGCCAGTGCTCTGAGCCACCGAATATACCGCAACAGTACCCACGCCACGATTCGATCCGTAGAGGAATTTTCCGTCGGGGCTCATGAAGATCTCCGCGGTTGTATTCTCGCCCTTGAAATTATCAGGCAGAGTGCTGACGCTTTGAATTTCCTTGAGTGTGCCCTTCTGCTTGTCGTACGAAAAACCAATAATTGTGTTGCCCATTTCATCGATCACGTAGCCGAACTTAGCGTTCGGGCTGAAGACGAAATGGCGCGGTCCCGAACCTGGCTTGATGCTAGTGGACGGTGGATCATTCGGCGTCAGCTTGGCCGTCGCTGGATCGATCTTGAACACGAACAACTTGTCAAGCCCGAGATCGGCCAGCACCAGAAATCGGTTGTCCGGCGAAATATTGGCCGAATGCGCATGGGGACCCTGCTGACGGGATTTGTCGGCGCTTGAGCCTTCGTTTTGGATAAAGCTCGCGCGATCTCCGATGCTGCCGTCGGGCTTGATCATGAAGGATTCCAGGCTCCCGCTGCCGTAATTGGCGACGAACAAAGCTTTGCCCGTATGGTCGACCGCTACATGGCACGGCCCTTTGCCCTTCGTAGGAACCACATTAAGCGCGGTGAGCTTGCCGGAGGCCTCATCCACTGAAAATGCTGAAACGCTATCGGCGCGCTCGTTAACGGCATAGAGGAACTTCGCACTGCGGGCGATCGTCACCCAGGCTGGGCTCGGCGTAGTCGCCACGGTCCCGATCGACGTCAGTTTCCCGGTAGCGGTATTCAATTTGAACGCCGGAATCCCGGTTCCGAAATTCCCGATATAGGTCAGATACTCAGAAGAAGCGGCACCGGCAACAGCACTGCAAGCAAGTGCGATCAACGAGGCGCGAATAAGAACATGCATGGGGCTATTGTATTCCTTCTTCATTTCCCATTACGTCCGCTGTTGCCTCTGCGCGTGCGACCATAAAGTTTCCTATGTTGCACAAGATATTGCTTGTCCTCGCCGTAGCCTCGACGCTTGCTGCGGAACCCTCGGGCTTTCGCCTCTGGTATCGCCAACCTGCCGTTCAATGGGAAGAAGCCCTGCCAGTAGGCAATGGACGCCTGGGCGCGATGATATTCGGCGGCGTGGAAAAAGAGCGCATTCAATTCAACGAAAGCACCGTCTGGAACGGTGAGCCCCACGATTACGCACATCCGGGCGCCTACAAATCTCTCGGACGCATTCGTGAACTCCTCTTCCAGGGCAAACAGGCCGAGGCCGAAAAACTTGCCATGGACGTATTCATGAGCGAGCCACTGCGTCAGAAAACATATCAGGCATTTGGCGATCTGATGCTCGATTTTCCTGGCCTTTCAGCAGTCTCCGCTACCGGTTACCGCCGCGAACTGAACCTGGAAGACGCACTCGAATCCACCCAGTTCGCCCTGAATGGCGTCACCTATCGCCGCGATGTTTTCGCAAGCTGGCCCGCTCAAGCCATCATCGTGCGGATGACCGCATCGAAGCCCGGCAGCATCTCGCTTCGCGCGGCACTCAAGAGCGCACACACGAATTCCCGAATCGAGGCGGTTTCCGATCGCGAACTCGCGATGTCCGGCCAGGTGGAGGACTCCGTGATTCAGTACCAGGCCCGCCTGCTTGTTCGGCCCGAGGGCGGTTCGGTTAAAGCAAAAGATGGCGACATCATGATCTCGTCAGCCGATGCCGTAACTCTGATTTTAACCGGCGCGACCAATTTCAAGAACTTCCGCGACGTCTCGGCCGATCCACAACAACGCAACGAGAAAGTCCTCTCGCCTCTGCGCAGCACCAACTACGACACACTCCGTAATGCGCATATCGCCGATTACCAGCGTCTCTATAAACGCGTCTCTCTCGATCTCGGCGTTACCTCGGCTGCCGAGAAGCCGACGGACGAACGGATCAAGGCCTTCGCGAGCGGAAACGATCCGCAACTGGTCGCCATGGTTTTCCAATACGGACGCTATCTAATGATCTCCTGTAGCCGCGAGGGAGGTCAGCCCGCGAATCTTCAAGGCATCTGGAACGACTCCAACAAGCCGGCGTGGGATAGCAAGTACACCGTCAACATCAACACCGAGATGAACTACTGGCCGGTGGAAGTGGCCGCAATCGGTGAAACCAGTGAGCCGCTTTTCGACGCATTGAAAGAGCTCGCCGAGTCCGGCGCGCGCACCGCCAAGGAGCAGTACAACGCGCGCGGTTGGGTGCTCCATCATAACTTCGATCTGTGGCGCGGCACTGCGCCTATCAATGCGTCGAATCACGGCATCTGGCAGACCGGCGGCGCATGGCTCTCGCAAGCTCTCTGGGATCATTACCTTTTCACCCACGATCGCGGGTTCCTGCGCGACACTGCTTATCCGCTCATGAAAGGCGCCGCGCTCTTCTTTGTCGATTCCCTGGTGCAGTATCCCGGCAAAGATTGGCTCGTCACAGGCCCCAGCAACTCACCCGAACATGGCGGCCTTGTCATGGGGCCTACCATGGATCACCAGATCGTCCGCGGGCTTTTTGAGGATGTGATCGCCGCCAGCGGCATTCTTGGCGTTGATGCCGATCTTCGCGCTCAGCTGACGTCCATGCGCCAGCGCATTGCGCCGAACCAGATCGGCCGCTATGGACAGTTGCAGGAGTGGCTGCAGGACCTCGACGACCCTAACGATCATCACCGTCACGTGTCCCATCTCTGGGGCGTGTTTCCCGGACGCGAGATCACTCCGCTGGGCACTCCGGGTCTATTTGCCGCGGCTCAAAAATCTCTCGAATTCCGCGGCGACGAAGCTACCGGGTGGTCAATGGGATGGAAGGTGAATCTCTGGGCCCATTTTCTCGACGGCGCACACGCCTATCGAATTCTGCAGAATCTCATTGTTCCCGCATCCAACGGCGACAAGGCTGCCAAACGCCCCGCGCACGCCGGGCTATTCGCCAACATGTTCGACGCTCATCCGCCATTTCAAATCGACGGAAATTTCGGCGCCGCGTCGGGCATTGCGGAGATGCTCCTGCAGAGTGACGACTGGCGCGCCACTCCCACCAGCTTGACGGACGTTCAACTCGGGAAGGCCGCGCAGCTCAATTTATTACCAGCTCTGCCGCCGCAGTTCGCTACTGGTGAAGTGAAAGGACTGGTTGCGCGCGGCGCCCTGACTGTCGATCTCGCCTGGCGTGATGGCAAGCTGACCCGCGCAGTGATTCGCGCCAAAGATGCCGAACCCGTGCAGGTCCGCTATGCGGGCAAAGAGGTCATGCTGCAGGCCAAAGCGGGCGGTGTGTACCAATTCGGCTCGGGTCTCACGCCGCAATGACCGCTGCGCAACTCGAGGAACTGGTCAAGAGCTTCGGACGGCGTCTCGCAGCGGCCCGCAAGTCGACCGGTAATCGCGATTTCCCGTGGTACCCGTACGATTCGCTGGCGAACGTATTGAACCTGCAAAAAGCATTCGGCGATCGTTATCTCCCGGTACTCGATTCCGCTGCCGGCAAGATTATCGCCGATATTGGATGCGGAGACGGGGATCTCGCGTTCTTCCTGGAATCGCTCGGCTGTGCCGTCGATGCTATCGATTTTCCCGAATCGAATCACAACGAGATGCGCGGCATTCGGGCGCTCAAGCGGCACCTTGATTCACACATCGAGATTGCAGAGGCCGATCTCGACAGTCAATTCAAGCTTCCTCGCCGTCAATACGATCTCGCCGTTTTCCTCGGCATACTCTACCATCTAAAAAATCCGCTCTACGTGATGGAGCGTCTCGCCATGCATTCGCGTTACTGCCTCCTCAGCACGCGGGTGGCCCGGTATTTTCCCGACGATAAACCCATGCCGCAGGGTCAGCCCATAGCGTATCTGCTCGGCCAGGACGAACTCAATGCCGATCCCAGCAATTTCTGGATCTTCTCCCATACCTGTCTTAAGCGGCTTTTCGAGCGAAGTTTCTGGAAGATCCTGGATTATGCGAGCGTCGGCGATACGTCCCTCTCGACGCCGATCGATCCCCATCGGGACGAGCGTGTATTTTGCCTGCTCGAGAGCCATTACGGACTCGCCAATATCGAACTACTTAGCGGCTGGCACCAACCCGAAGTTGGCGGGTCGCGTTGGACCGAGCAGCGCTTTTCCGCGCGCATCAACCTCGCCACACGTGCCGGACCAGATCGCGTTCTGATGTGCGTTTACGTACCGCAAACTCTCCTCACCCGTCTCGGTCCACGGCGCCTGGAAATCCAACTCGGCGCGGAACCGGCCGAACCCGCGATTCTGGACCGCCCGGGATATCACGACGTCGTGCGCCGCTTCCGTTCGCATGGCAGCCGCTCCCTTGTGGTCTCGTTTCAACTTGATGGCGCGCTTCCTCCCGATGAAAGCGACAACCGCGAACGAGGCATAGTGGTCGCTTCTCTCGATTGCGAGTAAGTTACACCGCAGATTAACCTCTTGCCTGACGCAAACGTGACACAATTCTGTCTCAATCCGTAAAGACGTTGCTTAGCCTTAAATGCGGAGGCGGTAAATGTCACGTCGAAATCGCCGTTTGATAATCGGAACTTTCATAACCATTTCAGCTCTTGCGCAAAAGCAGGCGCAGGTCAAGGATCAGGCCGAGTATGACCTCTACAACAGCGTTCTACAAGCTCAGAACGATCCGAACAAACAACTCCAGCTTCTAAACGCATGGAAAGAGAAGTACCCCGACAGTGAATTCAAGCTACTCCGGGCCGATCTGTTCTCGAAGGATTACCTGGCGCTGAATCAGCCGGCGCAGGCCGTCAAATCCGCACAGGAAGCTCTGGCGATTGATCCCAAAGACGCCACGGCGCTCGTGAATACCCTACGCGCGGCGCCGTACGTGCAGCCCACCACGCCCGGCATCCAGAAAACCGGAGAAGATGCGG
The DNA here is from genome assembly GCA_963767545.1 of Terriglobia bacterium. Lineage (GTDB taxonomy): Bacteria > Acidobacteriota > Terriglobia > Bryobacterales > Bryobacteraceae > CAVVFX01. The sequence goes on along the minus strand of CAVYEV010000036.1, from coordinate 124,471 downwards.
CCAACACGATCCTGAACCAATGGGACGGAATGAAGCCCGAGACTGTCCCCCCGGCGGATTGGGCTAAGGCCAAAACGGAGATCGAGCCATTGGCGCAGTATATGCTCGGCTGGTCAAAGGTGATGCAAAAGGACTATGCCGCAGCCGAAACGCCGCTCCGCTGCGCACTGGCGACAAGCGGCAATCCGCTCGTCCAGTATGGACTCGCCACATATTGGTTGGGCACCGCCCTTTACACCCAGCATAAGATTCCGGAGGGACTCTACCAGATCGCCCGCGCAGTCACTTATTCCGGACCCGGAGCGCTTGATCCGGACACTCGCGCCAAAGCCGACACGTTCCTCCGCAATGCCTACACCGGATATCATGGAGACGAATCCGGATTGAGCGACCTGAAGCAATTGGCCCCCAAGGCTGCCTTCCCGCCGGAAGGCTTTACCGTCAAGAGCGTATCCGAGATCCAGCAGGAACAGCAGCTTTCCGCTGCCGATTTTGCGAAACAGCATCCCGATATCGCGCTTTGGCGGCTGATCCGTTCCACGCTGCAAGGGGATGATGGCGCCAATTACTTCGAGCAGAATATGAAAGGCGTTATGGTGCCGCCTCCGACCGGCGAGTTCAAGCAGTTCAAGGGCAAGGTCGTATCGCAACCCAACCCGAAGGAGTTAGTGCTTGCCGTGGATAATGCCGCTGGCGATGCGACTCTGGTCTTCGCAGCGCCCGTGCGAGGCAAGATCGCGCCGGGCCTTGAGCTTGAATTCGCGGGTGTCCCGGAGTCCTACACCAAAGATCCATACAACGTTCGCTTCAGCGTGGATCGCAAGGACGTCACCGGGCTGCCCGCCGGTCCTGCGCCTGTGCGAGGCGCACGCAAAAACGTAGGCGCCAGATGAGCCTCCACACGCAAGGAGTATAGGTATTGGGTATGCTCAATGTTTGTAAACTTGGCCGCGGGTTTCGATGGTCAGCACATGGATCGCCCTCCGTTCGCGGTCTACGGTGAATAGGATGTGCCAACCACCTACTCGCGATTTACGTAAACCTGGACGGTCTGTAAGCGGAGCGGAAAGCCTGACGTCAAACGAATCTTGGGCGATTTGAGAAAGCCGTTATAGCATCCGGGAGTTCGTAGGGCGATCCAACCGGTCAAGCGCTTTGATGGCTTCATGAGCAAGAGTGATGTTGTATATCACAAACCGCGGTTACGCCGGTATTCTTCTAGACTGGTCACCCGACCGGTTGCAACATTGGCGAGCCCGCAATCAACAGAGGCAAGCGTTTCGGCATCAAGAGGCGGCCCGTCTTCGTCGGCGGTGCCCCGCAAGTCTTCGAGCCAGACGCGGGCAAGTTCCGCCTGTGCATCGGGTAACTCGTCTACGAGATGGTGAAGTGTTTCCCGTGTCGTCATGCCTATGTCTTTGCACTCCGTTTCTCCGCCAAGCCCCCCGCCAGTGCCGCCGTACCCAAGGAGTACCTGCGCTACGTTCTACAATCAGGGCAGTCCTATGTCGTTGCGAGTGTGGCTGAAGCCGCCGCGAAGTTTACTCGTAATCTTATTCCTGCTTACGCTCGGTTCCATTTCCGCTCTGGGATGGTTCGGGTGGAGGCTGTTGGCGCAGGATTCTGTCGTCGAAGAACAGCGCACGCAGGATAGATTGGAGCAGACGGTTGATCGTACCGTCGTCACCCTTCGCGGCATTCTGGCGGAGACAGGAGAGCGGATCGGCGCAGCCCTCAGCATGTCACTCGCGACACCACCGGACACTAAACCAGATTCGGGTCCGCTTTTCATCTTGACCGGGAATTCGCTTACGGCTCTTCCGCCCGCGAAGCTCTTCTATATGCCCTTCCTACCAACCGATCCGGAAGCGCCGGAGAGCGTCTTTGCGGATGCCGAAGCTCTCGAGTTCCTGCAGGGACAGCCCATCGCCGCCATTACCGCCTACCGCGCCATGGCCCAATCGCCCTCTCCTGCGATTCGTGCCGGGGCACTGATGCGCTTGGGACGCGTGCTGCGAAAGCTCGGCCGGGAGAGCGAGAGCCGTACCGCGTACACGCAATTGTCCGCGATATCCGGAGTGCGGGTCGCCGGCGCGCCCGCCCAACTCGTCGCACAGGCTGCACTATGCGAAATCACCGGAGCTGGCGTCCCTCAACTGAGAACCGACTTGTCGCGCGGACGCTGGCCCTTGACCCGCGGACAATTTGAGTTCTACTGGTCCGAAGTGTCGCGATTATCGGGACGTGCGGAGCCGTTACCGCAAATGCCGCCGGCGCTCGCACTCGCGGCGTCAATCGCATGGAAAGAACGATCGCGCGAGCCAGCGTCTCGCGGCCAGGCGACTCTATGGATCGAGGGCCATCCGCTGTTCCTCATCTGGCGCGGCTCGCCCGAACGGCGCGCGATGCTCGTCACCACCCCCGAATCAATCTTAAAGCAGACGATCGCCTCGGAGGACGTCTTCCTCGCCGCCGTGGATAGTGATGGCAGAGTAGTCGCCGGACGCAAAGATGGAGCGGGCCGCGCCGCCGTTCGCACCGTAGCCGAGAGCAAGCTTCCATGGATCATCTATGCCACGCGCCCAATCGGCATGAAAGACGCCGGCATGCTCGCGCGCCGCCGTTTCCTGCTGTTTGGAATGGCCGTGATGGTTTCGTTTCTCCTCGCCGGCGCCTATTTCATTGCGCGAGCCGTTCGCCGCGAGATGGAGATCGCGCGCCTGCAATCCGATTTCGTCTCGGCCGTTTCACATGAGTTCCGTTCGCCGCTGACTTCCGTACGCCAATTATCTGAGATTCTCGCGTTCGGACGCCAGCCCAACGAAGCTCGCCGCCAAATCTATTACGCGACATTGGTCAATGAGACCGAGCGCTTGCAGCGCCTCGTTGAGAAGCTACTCAACTTTGGCGGCATGGAAGCCGGCGCACGGCAGTATCGCTTCGAGGAAATTGACGCCGCGGCGCTCGTGGAAAATGTCGCAGCGGAATTTGAAGGGCAGATTGCGGGCTCGGGGCGGCAGATCGAGTTACGCGGTATACCGTCCGGTTGTAACATCGAGGCCGACCGCGAGACGCTTTCCATTGCACTGCGTAATCTCGTGGATAACGCGCTCAAGTACTCGCCGGATTACCCGACAGTATGGGTCGAGTGGGGACGCGTTAACGGCTCCATCGCCATTCGCGTACGCGACAAAGGGCCGGGGATTCCGGCTTCAGAAATGAAGGCCATCTTTCACAAATTCGTTCGCGGCAGTGCCGCTGTCTCTGGCGCGGTCAAAGGCACCGGAGTGGGGTTGGCCATGGTCCGCCACATCGTAAGAGCGCACGGCGGAGAGATTCAGGTCGCGAGCGAACCCGGTCAGGGTAGCACCTTCACTATGTTGCTGCCCGCAGTTCATTCCGGAGTAAGACAGGCGTGAAGGAAGGCGCGGCTCGCATCCTCGTTGTGGAAGATGAACCCGGTATTGCGCTGGGCCTCGAAGACGATCTGAAGATGGAGGGTTATCATGTCCACGTGGTCGGCAACGCCGCCACTGCACTACGCAGTGCGCGGGAAACGCCGTTCGATCTGATCCTCCTTGACGTCATGCTACCCGACCGCGACGGTTTCGAAGTCTGCCGCGTCTTGCGCCGTGAGGGACAGCGCATGCCGATCCTAATGCTGACGGCCAAAACCCAGGAAGCTGAAAAGGTGATGGGCCTTGAGTTAGGCGCCGACGATTACATGACCAAACCTTTCGGCACCCGCGAACTCCGCGCACGCATCAAAGCGCTACTGCGGCGTGCGAACGGAGACCCGGCGCCCTCTGGTTACCGCTTCGGGGATCTCGAGGTCGATTTCGGCCGCGGTGAAGTGCGCAAGCGTGGAATCCCGCAGGAACTGACGCCGATCGAGTTCAAACTGCTTGCCATGTTCATCCGTGCGCGCGGGAGGGTGCTCAGCCGCGATCAGTTGGTGGACGCAGGATGGGGACCGGACACCTTCGCGTCGGCCCGGATCGTCGATAATCACATCGCGAATCTGCGAAGAAAAATCGAGCCGGATCCGGCCAATCCACGTTACCTTCGCAATGTGAGGGGTTTAGGATACCGCTTCGATGGTTAAGCGCTGCGCAATCCAGTTGCTGCTTGTCGTCTGCTCGCTAACTGCACAGCAGCCGTCCGCGGAGATCGATAGCCGACTTGAAGCTGCCATTCACACAGAAATGGTCGAAGGCGATCTGAAGCGCGCGATCGATCAGTATCGTTCCATCCTCACGCAAGCCGGGAGTAACCGTCGAATCGCCGCCCGAGCGCTGTTTCAGATTGCCGAATGTCAGGAGAAGCTCGCGGCAAACGATGCGGCGCGCGCTACCTATACTCGGCTGGTCACTGAGTTTGCCGATCAGCCGGACATTGTCGCGCGCGTCAAAGAGAGATTGGCTTCCCGGACGAAAGCCCAACGCGGCCCGCGGAATCTCGATTTCGAACGCGTCGAAACGGGCACTATGCGTGGCCAATCGTTTTCCGGCTGGGCGGCAGCCGCGGGTAGCCGTATCGAATCGCGTCATCAGGGTTGCCGATCTAACATTGGCTGTGCAGTGATTGTTGGTCCCGGTCGTCTGATGCAGTCGTTCAGTGCGGCCGGATATCGAGGCAAAACGGTCCGGCTGCGCGCCTGGGTACGAGTAGAATCAACCGGCGCTAACGACTTGGCGAAGCTCTGGCTGGGCGTAGATCGCGCCAACGGTGTCAGAACAATCGTTGACGACATGGATGATCGTCCACTCCATTCTTTACAGTGGACCCTGTGCGATATCGCCGGCGAGATCGATGCCGATGGGCAGTCCATCGACTTCGGCGTTCTCTCATCCGCCAAAGGCCTTGTCTGGATTGATAGCGTCTCGTTTCAAATCGTGCCCGAAGCAGAGATCGGCGCGGATCGGGCAGCTATCCAGAAGCTGTACGGCCGCTTCGATACCGCCTATCTCCAGGGGGACTTCAACGGCATAGCACAACTCGCAGCCTCTGGCGCCCGCTATTACACTGCGCGAGAGCCCAATAAGAAAGAAACGCTCGCGAAGGCAATGGACGAGTGGAAAGCTGCTGCCGCCAATGGTACCGAGCTTGCGCATCGCACCGCGTTGACTGCGATCAAGCTAGTAGGCGATGGCGCGCTTGTGAACGCTCGCGAAGAATACATTCGGTCGGAAGCGAATCGAACCCGGTCGGCCGCGTACGTCGCCACGCGCCTCGATACCTGGGTGCGCGACGGCGTCACTTGGAAGCTGAAGGAGTTTCGCGTTCTCACCACCCGGCAGATCGACTCGACAACCGATGCGCAGACGGCCCGCCGCGCCGCCGCCGATCTCAAACGCACCGCCGCGCCGCTCGCGACCATCGAGGTTGGCCACACGTTCTACGATCTCGCTCCTTTCGGAACAGCCGTCGGCGACGCGCGTATCGTCGCCTTGGGTGAAGCCACGTACGGTACCCGCGAATTCTTTCAGATCAAACATCGGCTGTTCGAATATCTCGTGCTGGAAAAAGGATTCACAGTCTTCGCCATCAATGCTAACTGGCCCGAGGCGGTGAGTCTCGATCTCTACATAAAATCTGGCGAGGGCGATCCCAAAGCTTTGCTTACAGGCATGTTATGGCCCTGGAACACCGAGGAAGCGCTCGACGTGGTGAAATGGATGCGCGAATTCAACCAGGCTCCGGGGCCTCATCCCACATTGACGTTCGCATCCTTCGGAGTGGCGGCCGCAAGCGTCGTCATACCTCGCGTGGTGGATTATTTGAAGCGGTGTGCTCCTCTCGACGCTGTCACGGCTCAGAGCAATTACGCCGTATTACTCGATATGGAATCGCGGTTGGGCGAAGTCTATGACGACGCCGCAACCCGGGCCTCCGAGAGAGCGGAAGCGGTGGTGAACCTGCTCGATGGCAAGCGCGAGTTGCTGATTCAGGCTTCCTCCTCTTCTGCGTGGCGGGATGCCCGTCAGGCTGCCGAGATGGCCAGGCAGGCCGCTGCAATGCGCATCTCCGGCAAAGGATCCGCCTACGGTAACGAAATGATGGCTCGCAACATTGAATGGTTGGCGAACGACGCCTACCCAGGAGAGAAGATTGTCCTCTGGGGCCACAATTCACTTGTGGGCTTCACGCCGGGCGAACCCGTAAAATCCGTCGGTACGTGGTTGCGCGAGGAGTTCGGGGATAGGATTTACGTGACCGGCTTCACTTTCCATCGCGGAGAACTGTTGGCCATCGGTGTTCAAAACGGCATGTCCGCGGGTGTCGCCACGCAAAGGATTCCCGAATCCGCTGAGACGAACGGCGATTCCGTCTTCAGCGCAGGCGGAATGCCGGTTTTCTTTCTCGATCTGCGTACCGTGTCGCCGGCCGGCGCGCTCGGGAGATGGCTCGCAGAGCCGCACTCCTTCCTCGAAGTCGGCGCGCTATGGAACCAGGACGATCCGCAATCGAACGCGCGCGTGAAGACCATATCCAAGAGCTATGACGGCCTGATCTTTCTTGAGGAAGGTCACGCCGCGCGCGGCCTCTGAGAAGATGCTGAGCTAAGCTAAACGGGAGAGTCATCCTTGGTGTCAATCGACAATTTGCGAATACGGGAGTTTCACTCGCGTCTTCTGGAACTTAACGGTGGTACATGGTTTAACTTCGAGCCGCATCTTTCAGCGTTCTATCGAGCCATCCTCAAGCCCGGCGCGATCGCGGTGGACGGGGGCGCCAACATCGGTTTGCATACCCTTCAGATGGCCGAGGCGGTTCGTCCGGATGGCCTGGTGATTGCCATTGAGCCAGTGCCGGAAACGCGGGAAAAGCTGAAACTGCGGCAACGCGAGGCCCAAATACCCGCCGAACTGATCCGCCTTCTGGCCTACGGTCTTTCAATCGAAGCCGGAGAAACCGAGTTTTTCCAGGTGGTCGATCCCATCCAGCACGAATTGAGTGGTCTGCGCAATCGAGACTTTCTCGAAAATCATCAGGTGAAAAAGATTCGCATCGAACTCACTACCCTAGATGCGGTCTGCCGGGATCTCAATCGCTTGGATTTCATCAAGCTCGATCTGGAAGGCGCTGAACTGGACGCGCTTCGCGCGGGACGCTCGACGCTGAAGAGATTCCGCCCGGTTATCGCGCTTGAGCAAAGCCAGGATGGTCCTCGCTATTTCGGTTACACCTGGGGCGATCTGCTCTGCTATTTCGCAACCCTTCGTTACGAAGTGTACGATCTGTTCGGTCAACGCTATACGGACGCGTCCATGCTGGATGCATGCGCGGTATGGGATTTCGTCGGAATTCCGGCTGAATATGCCGGTAAAGACGCGCTATTTACCGCCGTGCGGCGCAGTATGCAACTCAAAGGCCTGGTGCCGCCGGACGCAGGCATCAGCCAACAGATGACGCGCGAGGAAGCGCCGTCTCTCTATAGCCTCGATCGGATCGGCACTGTAATCGAACCCGCATCGCAGGAGTCAGTCCATGTGCCGGGAGATCGGCACATCGAGTTCTCTGGCTGGGCGCTTTGCGCAAACGGCGATGGACTAACAGATCAACACCGTAGGACTCCAGCCGGCGGCGTGGACATCGCGATCGAAGATACGCTCTTCTACGCAGTTTATGGCGAGGACCGCGAAGACGTCGCAAACCACTTTCAAAATCCCGATTACCGGCGATCGGGATTCCGCCTGGTTTTGTTACCGGGCATGCTGACGAAAGGCGAACACACTATGTCCATGCGCGTAATCTCGCCGGACCAGACGTCCTACTATCAAGGCCAGTCGGTAACGTTTACGGTTGATTAATTTATCGTCCGAAACTTGAGCTGATCCCGGCAAAATTGAGGATCAACCCCGGAAAGACGCCCAGAACGAACGTCCCGGCGGCAGGCAGAATGAGAGCGGCGCTGAGTCCAGGCCCGAGAGGCTCCAGATTGAGCGTCGTCTCGCCCGGTTCCTTCATGTACATCACCACCAGGATCCGCAGATAATAGTACGCCGCGACCGCGCTGTTAAGCAGGCCAAGAACCGCCAGCCACACCAGGTGCGATTGCAGCGCCGCCTGAAATATATAGAACTTCCCGAAGAATCCCGCCGTCAACGGGACGCCGATTAGAGAAAGAAGAAACACCGTTAACATCGCGGCGGTCAATGGCTGCCGCGTGGCGAGACCCGCGAAATCGTCCACGCTCACGTGCCTTTCGCCCTTGCCCGCGAGATGCGCGACCACTGCGAAAGCTCCGACATTCATCAGCGCGTAGGCCGCTAAGTAAAACATAGCCGCGGCCGTTCCCATACTCGACTGCGCCGTGACGGCAACCAGCACATAGCCGGCATGGGCGATCGAACTATAAGCGAGCAAACGTTTGATATTCGATTGCGTAAGCGCGGCGAAGTTGCCGATGGTCATCGAGAGTAGCGCCGAAATCCAAAGCAACGGCCCCCATGCCGAGCCGATTGAACGGGTAGGCTGTCATGAAGATCCGCAGCATAATCGCGAACGCGGCGGCTTTAGGACCGGCGGACATGAACGCCGACACCGGAACCGGAGCGCCCTGGTAAACATCGGGAGCCCATATCTGGAAGGGCGCACCCGAAACTTTGAACAGCAGCCCGACCAGCATCAATCCCGCGGAAACGGCCACCATCACCGGCGAAACGCCAGTCGGCACTACTGTGCGAATAACGGAAAGATTCGTCGATCCGGTCATGCCATAAATAATCGCGACGCCGTAGAGGAAGAAAGCCGTAGCGAACGATCCCAGCAGGAAATACTTGAGAGCGGCTTCGTTATTGCGCTTGTCGTCGCGCAGATAACCAGCCAAAACGTAGGTTGCGATTGACGAGATCTCCAAGCCGATGAAGATCATGATCAGCTCATTGGCTGTGACCATCACGCACTGGCCCGCAACCGAGAATAAGATCAGCGCGTGAAACTCGCCCGGCTCGGCCTTTTCGCGATCGAGATAACGGTACGAGGAAAGCACCGCCAGGATACCGACGCCGATCACTACGACTCGGAAGAATGTCGCAAAGCCATCGACAAGCAGCATGTCCGAGAATGCCGGCCCCGGATCGTTGTATGCCATGATCGAAGCGACCAAAGCCGCAATGAAAGCGGCGATCGAGATGTTGCCATAGAGCGGGCTGCCTCGCCTTTCATTGATGGCATCCATGACCATGATCAGCGTGGCCACTACCGTCAGGATGATCTCCGGCAAGAAGCGAAGGTATTCGGCAGACGAGGGCACCCAGTTAGCGGGCATGTTGAGCGCCTCCCATCGAAATACTTACCGCAATCGGCGCGCCGTAGACCGAAGCCTTGGCGCGCATGGAGCGTTTGGATTTGTTTGATCGAGTAGCCGCGCCGTTGCGTGAGTAACCGGAGCTAGGAATGTCTGAGTATACGTCCCCATCCAGACCATCAGGATCACCAGCGGTATCATGCAGGCCCATTCGCGGCCATTGAAGTCGGGAATGTGGTGGCTGACCTCGTCCGCAACTTTACCGAAGAACACGCGTTGATAGAGCCACAGCATGTAGCAGGCGGAAAGAATCACGCCCAGAGAGGCAAAGATAGTCCACACGAAGTTAGCTTGCGCGGAGCCCTGGAGCACCAGGTACTCGCCAATGAAATTGTTGAGCGTCGGAAGCCCGATGCTGGCCAGAGTGGTAATGAGGAAAATAGTCGAGAGCCAGGGCGCGGCTGTCGCGACGCCGCCGTAATCCGAGATGGCAAGAGAATGCCGCCGCTCATACAGGAATCCGACCAGCACGAAGAGAGCGCCGGTCGAAATACCGTGATTCAACATCTGGTAAACCGCGCCGTCGAGTCCCATCTGCGTGAACGAAAAAATTCCCAGCACAACGAAGCCGAGGTGGCTCACGGAAGAGTAGGCGACGAGCTTCTTCATATTTGGCTGCACCATCGCGACCAGCGCGCCATAAACGATTCCGATGATCGCCAGCGGAATAATCCAGGACGAACAGGATCGCGAGGCGTTCGGAAACATAGGCAGGCAGAAGCGCACCAGTCCATAAGTGCCCATCTTCAGCATGAGAGAGGCCAGCATGACGGAACCGGCCGAGGGCGCCTCCACGTGTGCGTCGGGCAGCCACGTGTGCAGCGGGAATAATGGTACCTTGATCGCAAACGCGAAGAAAAATGCGAGGAACAGCCACAGTTCTTCCGTGCTGCTGAGCGGAGTCCGGCCAGACTGAAGCGCGCCAAGAATAGTCGCGTAATCGAAACTGCCGCCGCCCACACGTTGGCTCAGGTAGATAATGCCGACCAGCATCAACACCGAACCAGTCATTGTATAGAGAAAGAACTTGACCGCGGCGTAGATGCGCCTGTCGTGCCCCCAGATACCGATCAGGAAATACATCGGCACCAGGCAGACTTCCCAGAATACATAGAAGAGGAACAGATCGAACGCCGCGAACACGCCTACGAGGCCGAATTCCAGCAATAGCAGCAAAGCGTAGAACTCTTTCTCGAGTTGCTTGATATGGCGCCATGAGATCATGATGCATATCGGTGTGAGAAGCGTTGAAAGAAGGATCAGCCACAAGCTGATGCCGTCGATTCCGACGTGATAGTGGATTTGAGGATTCTCGATCCAAATGGAATTATGTTCGAACTGCAGTCCGGCGCCGTTACTATCGAATCCGGCCGCGAGACCCAGCGAAACCAAAAACGTGATCAGCGCCATCGATACCGTAAAGCTGCGGACCAGTGCGGCATTACCGCGTGGAATCATCAGTGCAATCAGAAATCCGGCCAACGGCAACACGATGACAACGTCGAGGAGGTTCATCGCATTCCTCCCGTCATGCCGGCGGCAATTGCCGCGATGATGAGCACCGAGCCGAACACCACCCACGTGGCGTAGTTGCGGATGTTGCCGGACTGCATCATGCGCAGAATCGACCCCATTCCGCGCGCCTGCGAACCAACGCCATTTACTGTGCCATCGATCAGGCCGGCATCGACGCCCTTCCAGAGCACCGAACTCGATCCTTCTATCACGGGGCTTACGATTGTCGCGTCGTAGATTTCGTCAACGTAGTACTTGTTGTAGATCAACGTATAGAGGCCCTTGAGCTGAGCGGCCAGCGTTTCCGGAACGGCGGGACTCAGGACATACATCCAGTAAGCCACCACAATCCCGATGACGCCCGCGGCCGAGGAGATCACCACCAGCGTCGTGTCCTCGGGCATTTCCCCGCCGAATATCGGTTCAAGAAACGCTGGGATCTTGAACAAGAAACCACCGGCGATGGAGAGCACCGCAAGCACGCACAGCGGACCAGTCATTGACCACGGCGATTCATGCGGATGATGATGTCCGCGATAGTCGCCCCAAAAAGTCATGAACATCGCGCGCCAGACGTAGAACGCAGTCATTCCAGCGGTGATGGTGCCGATCCAGAAGTACCAGGGAGACACGTGATAAGCCGCCGAGAGAATCGCATCTTTACTGAAGAAGCCCGACGTCCCGGGCACGCCCGAAATTGCCAGAGCCGCGCAAACCAGCGTCCAGAATGTGATGGGAATTTTGCCGCGCAATCCTCCCATGTGCCGCATATCCTGTTCACCGCTGCAGGCGTGAATCACGCTGCCCGCGCCGAGGAACAGCAGCGCCTTGAAGAAAGCGTGTGTCAGCACATGCCAGATGCCCGCCGAATAGGCTCCGACGCCTTCACCAAGAAACATGTAGCCGAGCTGCGAAACGGTGGAGTACGCAAAGACCTTCTTGATATCGTTCTGCGCGAGGCCGATGCTCGCGGCGAACACCGCCGTGAACAGCCCGATCATCGCAACGACATCCATCGCGATCGGAGCGTGCGAGAAGATCACGTGCGAACGGCGCCACCATGTAAACGCCAGCCGTGACCATGGTCGCCGCATGGATGAGCGCGGAAACCGGCGTGGGACCGGCCATCGCGTCCGGCAGCCAGACATACAGCGGGAACTGCGCCGACTTACCGCAGGCGCCGCCGAGCAGCAGAAGCGCGATCGTTGTCAACAACGCCACGGGCTTACCCGGAGTCGGCCGCGAACACGTCGTGAAAATCGAGAGTTTTGAAGTTCACGGCGATCAGGAAGATCGCGAGCGAGAAGCTGAAGTCCCCGATTCGGTTGACGATGAACGCCTTGTTCCCCGCGTTGGTCGCATACTTTTCGTGGAAGTAGAACCCGATCAGCAGGTAGCTGCACAATCCCACGCCTTCCCAGCCGACGAACAGCACCAGGTAGTTCGCGCCCAGAACCAGCGTCAGCATGAAGAACATAAAGAGGTTCAGGTATGCGAAGAAGCGGTAGTAGCCGCCTTCGTGGGACATGTAACCGATCGAGTAGATGTGGATCAGTGAACCGATGCCGGTCACGATCAGCAGCATCACCTCCGTCAACCGGTCGACCGTAAAGTCCATTCCGATCTTGAAAGCGCCGCTCTGAATCCACGTGAAGTAGTGTTCGGTATGGGCCTCTTCCGCGCCGCCAAGCGCCAAGATGGATTTGAGAACCCAGAGAAAAGAAAGGACCACGCTGCCGACCGCTACGGCATTGATCGCGGTCTTCGACAGCTTTCGTCCGAAGATGCCGTTAATCAGAAAGCCGAGAAACGGCAGCAGCGGAATCAGCCAAAGGTTGAGATTGAGGTTCTGCTCCATGCTCAGTTTTTCATGGTGTTGATCTCATCGATATTCAACGTTGCACGGTTCTTGAACACCGTGAGAATAATCGCGAGACCAACCGCCGCCTCAGCGGCCGCCACCACCATCACGAAGAACGCGAAGATGTGGCCGCTGACTTGTTTGAGCTGATATGAAAACGTAATAAAACTCAGATTAACCGCGTTCAGCATCAGCTCGATCGACATGAACACGGTGATGATATTGCGCCGCAGAATGAAACCGGAAACTCCGATCACAAACAGGACGGCGCTCAAGACGAGGTACCAGGATAGTGGTACGCCGTCGGAATTGGCGGAAAGCCATTCATTAATCCAACTCCTTGCGGGCAAGGACGATCGCACCAATAATCGCGATCAGGATCAAAAGGGAGGTCACTTCGAACGGAAGCAGATAAGTCGGTGAAGATCGCCGTGCCTACGTTCTGGCGCTGCCGATGCTGTGTCCCGCGGCGTCTTTCAATAGGCCGAACTGCACCAGCTCCGCATTCGGATACTGTCGGCCCAAGTGAGTATGCGATCAATCCCAGCAGGGCCGCGAGCAGCGGTATCCCGGCAATCATCGCAAACGCCGATCCTTTGCGCCGCGATTCGCCGCCGGTATTCAGCAGCATGATCACGAAAACGAACAGCACCATGATCGCGCCGGCGTACACGATGATCTGCGCCATGGCGATGAACTCGCCGCCCAGCATCAGGTAAAGCACGGCGAGCGAAGCCATCACGCCGATCAGCGAAAGAGCGCTCGCGATCGGGTGCGTCTGCACCACCACGTTTATCGCGCTGATCACCGCGATGAACGCAAAGAGAGCGAAAAAGAATATGTCCATCTTAGGAGATGCACGCTCACGAGAAAAGGGCCACCAGCAGGCCCGTCACCAGCAAATTGAGAAGAGCGGCCGGAAACATGAATTTCCAGGCAAAGCTCATCAGTTGATCGTAACGGAATCGCGGCAATGTGGCGCGAATCCAGATGAAGACGAATAGAATAAAACCGGTTTTGGCGCAGAACCAGAACACCGACATCAGCGCATCTTGCACAACTGGAATCGCGAACAGCACCGCAAGACCGAAGAACACAAGACCGGCACGCGGGCAGCGTGTAGCGATCCAGCTTACGCGCGGGATGCAGTCCATGGTAAAGGCAGATCGCGCCGGCAATCGCAAAGACCACCGTCGCAACGTAATTCGAGCCAAGCGACGTCGGGAAGAGCGGTGTCCAGCCGCCCAGGAACAGAATCGTCGCGATCGAGGATACCGTGATCATGTTGGCGTACTCCGCCATGAAGAACGCCGCGAATCTCATGCTGCTGTACTCGGTATGGAAGCCTGCAACCAGTTCGTTCTCCGCTTCCGGCAGATCGAACGGTATACGGTTGGTCTCCGCGAACGCCGCGATCAGGAACAGCACGAAACTGATGACTTGCGGGAACGGTCCCTGGAAGATGATCCAGTGAGGCAGAAACCCGAAGTAGTATCCCTCCTGCGCCATCGAAATTCTCGCGCAGGCTGAGAGTGCCCAGCATCAACAGCGGCGAAGCGATCGCCAGGCTTAGCGGCAGTTCGTAGCTGATCATCTGCGCCGAACTGCGCAGTCCGCCGAGCAGACTAGTACTTGTTATTCGAAGACCATCCGGCGATCGCAATTCCGTAGACTCCCATCGAACTGACGGCGAGGATGAACAGCAGCCCGACATTCAGATCGGTCATTTGCAGCCATGTCGTATAACCGAATAGCGTGATCTGATTGCCGAACGGTATGATCGAGATCGAAATCAAGGCCATGAACACGGCGAGAACCGGCGCGCCCAGATAGAACACTTTGTTGACATGAGGAGGAAGCATGCCCTCCTTGGTGATCAGTTTGATAACGTCGGCGAGCGGCTGAAGCAAGCCGTGCGGACCGACGCGCGAAGGCCCCATGCGCACCTGCACGTGCGCAATCACCTTCCGCTCCACCCACTGCAGGTACGCGAGTGTGGTCATATAGATAAACATCACGACCGCGACCTTGATCAGAGTGATGACGATAAATTGCATTAGTGGTTGAGGGACTCCGGTTCCGGGCTCTTGCGGCGCTCAAGCACGGAATTCAGTATTTTAGAATACTTCCCCAGGTTGCCCGACGTGAAGAGATTATCGTGTGCCGATTGGATCAAGTCCGGCCGCCCTGGAACGGAGATGCGGCCATTCAACGGCCTAGCCTGAGCTGCGCCTCCCGTCGCGATCACCGGCAGCGGCACGTTGTAGCCATGTACGTTCGCGCGAATCTCTTCGAACACTTGATCCGGGAACCACGGACCCAGCATTTTGGCCAGGCCCATTTCCCGGCCGATGAGACCCATGATCTCGAGATCCGGCTTCGTGCCCATGGTGTTCAGCGCTTTCTTAAGGCGCTGAACTTCGCCACAGACGTTTGTGACCGTGCCGTTCTTCTCGTAAGCCGATGCCGCCGGCAGCACGACATCGGCAAGCCGCGCCGTCTCCGTCATGAACATCTCCTGCACTACGATAAAGGTCTTGCGCCACGACTTCGGCGCGAACTCCAGCGGATTCGATCCCACAATCCACAAGGCATCGAGATCGATCGCGCCAATCATCTGGTCGGCTGTCTCGCCGGGCTCGCCGGAAGGCTTATAACCGGGCAGCAGATCGGGCAGGAGACCCATATCCATCGCGCCGCGCGAGTTCGAGTAGTCTACCAGGCAGCAGTAGCGAACCGGGATGCCCAGCGAATCGCCGAAAGCTACCAGAGCGTGTACCGCATCGCCCTTGATGCCGTCTCCAAATACGATCACCAGTTCGGTTTCCGCGGCGAGCGAAGCGCGCATCTGCTCCAAAGCGGCGAGTTCCTGTCCAGGCGCCGCGCGCAATGATCGCGTCGCATGCTGGTCCTCGCGAACTTCCTTTGCGGACACAACGTACACGTGAGCGCCATGATGCCGCTGATTCGCACGAATCTGGAAAGCGAGAAACGGCTGCTCGAGCGACATGTCTGCGCCGGCGATCAGCACGGCCTTGCGATTGTAGAAATCGTCCGAAGTGGCGAGAGCGTCCGTTCGCCCGCTCAATGCGTCGAGCATGGACACCACGTCGCCCGTGCGATGGTGATCGATGTTGTTCGTTCCCAGCCCTAGCCGCGCAAACTTCTGCAGGTAATAGTTCTCTTCATTGGTGGTCCGGGTCGAACCAATAACCCCGAACCTGCCGCCGCGCTGCTTGATTTCCAAGAACTTGGCCGCGACATGCGCAAGTGCCTTGGACCAGGAAACAGGCTCGAGCTTCCCCCCATCGTTGATCATCGGCGACTGCAGTCGGTCGGGATGATTGGTGAAATCGAACGCGTAACGGCCTTTGATGCAGAGAAACTCGCCGTTGATGCCGGAACGATCGCGGTTATTGCCGCGAACAATCTCATCATTGCGGACGCCTAGCGTTGTCTTACAGCCGTTCGAGCAGTGCGTACAGATCGTACCGACATGCTCCATCTCCCACGGCCGCGTCTTGTACCGGTACGCTCCGCTGGTCAACGCGCCAACCGGGCAGATGTCGATGCACATTCCGCATTCATCGCATTCCAGATGATCGCCGTCGTTCGGCGCGATCAACGACATCACGCCGCGGTTGATGACACCCAGCGCGCCGACGCCCATGCCTTCGTTGCAGACACGCACGCAGCGGAAGCAGAGAATACAACGGGGTCCATCGTAGAACACCACCGGCGACCATTGCTCTTCATCCACGTGAACCTTGGTTTCGATCGAACCGGCTCTCGGCTGCGCCATAGCGGAACACCATGTCCTGCAGTTCGCACTCGCCGCCTTTATCGCAAACCGGGCAGTCGAGCGGATGGTTGGTCAGTAGGAATTCGAGGGTCGACTTGCGGGCCGCGGCAACTTGCGGAGTGTTGGTCTTGATCACCATGCCCGGACCGACAGGCAGCGTACACGCCACCTGCATCTTGGGCATCTTCTCCACTTCCACCAGACACATGCGGCAGGCGGCCTGCAACGAATAGCCTTCGTAGTAGCAGAACGTGGGAATTTCGATGCCCGCGCGCTTGGCAGCTTCGACCACTAGGGTGCCCGGCGCGGCTTCGAGTTCGTGACCGTCGATCGTGAACTTTACAGGATCAGCCATTATTGTTCTTCCGCTTTTTGTTGAGACGGTCCAAGCTCTTGTTAATCCGCGCCAGGCTCCTGTCAAGCCTGCGTCAAGGATCGCTCCAGCTTCAGATGCTCGGATTTTGCATCTGTATCTCAGTGGCTTGTAGTCGCTCATGCTGGACGCGAAGTCCTCATAATCCTGGAGCATCCGGTTGCGAACGTCATCCAGGCAGTCGAGGGGCGATTGTTGTTGGCTTGACCGTTGTTTTCCATACTCTACACTGTCACGGTAGTCTAATGCTTGTCTTCCAGCCGGCGAAAACGCGCTTCGTTTTCGCGCTGAGTGGTTTCAGACCACGAAATCAGCCCGTTGAGCTTGTCTCCGATCTCTTGCACTTTGACACCACGCTGCTGAACGGTGTCTCCAAGACGATCAACCTTATCGATAAGATGCGCCAGCGTCTTTTCGTGTTCATTTGCTGATCGTGCATCACCACTTGGGCCGAAAGCAAGCGCTTATGTTCCACCCGAAATTCCTCATGATCCTGGATCATAAGGTCGTACGCGGCCTCAATCCGGTCGAGCCGAGATTCATTCTCTTTGTGGCCGTTGTCTTCCATACTTTTATCGCGACATGGCGACTATGCCGTCACCAGCCGCGACTTCTCCTCAAACGGACACGGCTTTCCATCCAGGTGCATCACAAACTCGTCGTAGAACTTTTCGACGATAGAAATCGTCGGCAACGCGGCCGCATCGCCGAGCGGACAGAACGTCCGGCCCAACATATTCTTCGCCAGCTCGCCGATCATGACGATCTCTTCTCTACGTGCCATTGCCCGCGTGGAAACGGTCGAGCAGTTTCTTCAACCAGGTCGTGCCCTCGCGGCACGGAATGCACCACCCGCAGCTTTCATGCGCATAGAACTTCATGATTCGCTGGCACGCCTTGACCATGCAGGTGTCTTCGTCCATGATCACTACCCCGCCCGATCCGAGCATGCTCTTGATCGCCGCGACGGAATCGTAATCCATGGCCACGTCGCACTCGCTCGCCTGCAAAATGGGGCACGACGACCCGCCGGGGATCACCGCTTTTAACTTCTTGCCACCGCGCATGCCCCCGCCGACCTCATTGATCATGCGCATGAGGTTGAATCCCATCGGCAGTTCGTAAACGCCGGGCTTGTTGACGTGACCGGACAGACAAAATAGCCGCGTGCCACCATTCTTCGGCGTTCCGAGCCCCGCCCAGTTGGCGCCGCCCATTAGCAGAATCGACGGGACCGCGCAAAAGGTCTCGACGTTATTCAATACCGTCGGCGATTGATAAACGCCCGCAACCGCGGGAAACGGCGGCCTGATGCGAGGAATCCCTCGCTTGCCTTCGAACGACTCCAGCAGCGCCGATTCTTCGCCGCACTCGTAAGCGCCCGCGCCTGTATGAGTACGGACGTCGAAGGTAACGCCGGTACCCTGAATATTGCTCCCAAGATAGCCGCGCTCGTATGCCTCGTCGATCGCGCGATCCATGATCTCGATCAGGTAGCGGTACTCGCCGCGGATGTAAATGTAACCCATCTGCGAGTTGACCGCCAAAGCCGAAATCATCATGCCTTCGATCAACTGATGCGGATCGTATTCCATCAGCAGACGATCCTTGCACGTGCCCGGCTCGCTCTCGTCCGCGTTGACCATGATGTACTTTGGCTTGGGCGAAGTGCGCGGGACGAAGCTCCACTTCATTCCCGTAGGAAAGCCGGCGCCGCCCCGGCCGCGCAAATTCGACGCCTTTACTTCGTTGATGATCTCGTCGGGCGTCATCCCGGCAGCCTTCCGCCACGCCTGGTAGCCTTCGGTCGCCAGATAGGTATCGATTGAGGCGGAGTCCGGCATCCCGAATCGCTTGGTCAGAATCTTGACTTCAAGCGGATTAGGCTCGTTGTAAAGCGGCACGCTAGCGAGCCTCCTTTGCGTTCTGCAGATCGCCGATCAGTATGTCGAACTTTTCGGGCGTCACCTCGTGATGGAAATCGTAGTTCACCTGGATCGCGGGCGCCCAGGAGCAAGCGCCAATGCATTCCACTTCTTCGAGCGAAAACCTTCCGTCGCTGGTAACTTCCTTGTGGCCGATCCCAAGTTTCTGGCAGGCATGATGGTATAGCTCCTCGCCGCCCACCAGCAGACAACTGATGTTGGTGCAAACCTGGAGATGATACCTACCGAGCGGCTTGCGGTGCATCATCGAGTAATAGCCGATAACTTCGTCGATTTGCAGCGTCTTTACGCCCGTTCGCCTCGCCACCTCTTCGATCAGTTCTCGCGTAATCGAACCAATCTCGTCCTGTCCGTACAACAGCATCGGAATGACGGCGGATTGCTCCCTGCCTTTCGGATAGCTGCTCAGAATTTTCTGAAAACGCGCTTCAAGCTGAGGGGAAAGCGTCATCAGCGATCACAATCTCCCAACACGAAATCCATACTGCCGATCGCCGCAATCACATCCGCGATCAGCGTGCCCTCGATTAATTTCGGCACGGCCTGCAGGTTGCCGAAACTCGGGCCCCGCACGTGGCACCGGTACGGCTTCGAGGTGCCGTCGCTTACGATGTAGTAGCCCACCTCGCCGCGCGGCGATTCGATCACCTGATAAACCTCGCCCGCCGGTACCCGGTAACCTTCCGTCACGATCTTGAAGTGATAGATCAGCGCTTCCATCTGCGTCTTCATCTTTTCGCGATCGGGCAGCGTCATATTCGGAACGTCGGCGGCGTGCCGCCCTGACGGAATTCCATCGACCACCTGCCGGATGATTTTGGCGCTCTGCCGCATCTCTTCCAGCCGGCACAGATAACGCGCATATACGTCATTCTCAGTGCGCGTCGGCACCTTGAAATCGAACTTCTCGTAGCACGAGTACGGGTTCTTCTTGCGGGCATCGAAATCTATGCCGGCCGCGCGCAGCATGGGTCCGGTAATCCCCAGGTCGATCATGTCCTCAATGGAAATGAACCCCACGCCTTTGGTACGTCCAATCCAGATCTTGTTATTGGTCAGCAGTTCTTCGTACTCGTCCACGCGGCTCGGGAAAGACGTCGATAAACTTCTTTACGCGCTGCTGCCATCCGCGCGGCAGCGCGAGCGCCAGACCGCCCGGACGAATGTAACTCGTCATCATGCGCTGTCCGGAGCACATCTCGAAAATGCGCAGAATCTCTTCGCGCTCGCGGAAGCAATAGAGGAACACGCTCATCGCGCCGATATCGATCGCGTGCGTGCCGAGCCACACCAGATGGCTATTGAGACGGGTTAACTCCGCGAGCATAACTCGAGCCCATTGAGCATGCTCGGGGATCTCGATCTGCATCAGTTTCTCGACCGCAAGTGCGAAGCACAGATTATTCGATAACGGGGCCAGATAATCGATGCGGTCGGTGAGGGTCACTCCCTGGTGATAGGTCTTGACCTCGAATTCCTTCTCGATGCCGGTATGCAGGTACCCGATGTCCGGCTTGGCCCAGGTAATCGTTTCACCATCGAGTTCCAACTGGAGGCGCAGGACCCCGTGAGTAGACGGGTGCTGCGGACCCATGTTGAGCACCATGCGTCTCGGTCCGATAGTCTCCTGTTGCTGATCGCTTTCGAGCGACAGCGTATCGTCGAGAAGTTCCTGAGTAGCCATGATAGATCGCCTAAACCCGCTCTCCGGTCACGGGATAATCTTTGCGCAGCGGATATCCTTCCCAATCGAGGGGCATCATGATGCGGGTCAAATCGGGATGGTTTCGAAAATGGATGCCGAACAGATCAAACGTCTCCCGCTCGTACCAGTTCGCGGAGCGCCACACGCCTGTTACGGAATCGATCTCGGGAGTTGCGCCCGGCAGCTTGCACTTCACGCGCAGATACAAGTTTCGCGAGAACGAGTGCAAGTGGTAAACGACCTCAAAGCGTGGTTCGGCCGGAAACCAATCGAGCCCCGTTACCGTGCTAAGACGCACGTACTCCTGTTTCGACTTCAGCAGTTGACACACCGCAACGATATGTTCCGCCGGAACAATCAGCGTCATTTCGCCGCGATCGAGTTTTGCATCCGCCAAATACTGAGAGTTTGCCGCCGTGACGGCAGCTACGTCGGGATGAGACTTTATTTCGTCGGAAAGCATTAACCCTGCGATTTTCCTATTCCCTTAACCTGGTCGCTCGACCAATCGAGGACGCCCTTTTTCCAGATGAAGAAGAAGCCCGCCACCACCAGCACGATGAACAAGAACATCTCGCCGAACGCGAACATCTTACTATCGAACCGCTTATAGATAACGGCCCAGGGATACAGGAAAATGGCCTCGATATCGAATAAGATGAACAGCATCGCGACCAGATAGAACTTTACGCTGAAGCTCTCCCGCGCATCTCCAACGGGCGTGATACCACATTCATAAGGCTGATCCTTCACACGATCCCGTACTCTCTTACCGATCAGATACGAGAGTGCAACCAGTGCCGACGCGATCACGAGGGCGAGAGCGGCCTGCAGCAGCACAGGGAACCAGTATTCGGCGGGAGTAGTTGGCATTGACGTTACAGATATGAAGGCTTAACTTTGACTATAATGGCTTGAGAAATCGGGTGTCAACTCAAACCATCTCCATTCGCGTGAACGGCGAACTGCACGACGTCGCGCAAGGGCACACAATTGTGACATTGCTTGCGGTTCTCGGCCTACGGCCCGACAGGGTCGCCGTGGAAATGAACCGCGCGATCGTAAAGCAAACGCAATGGGCCGCGACAGAAATTCCGCCCAACGCGGAAATGGAAATCGTGCAATTTGTGGGCGGCGGCTGACGCGCTATCGTTTCAGCCGCTTCATTCACCGCTCTTTCGTTTACGCGAAGCTCCGAATTGCGGAAGCTTCGTCGTCGTGGACCTCGAACACCGTATACAACTTGGTGATCTGCAACAGGTCCTTGACGCGTTTGGTCAAGCCGAGCAACTTAAGCGACCCGCCCTGATTCGTAACTGTAGTGAAGCCCGAAACCAGTTCGCCAATGCCCGAGCTATCTATATAGGAAACCTCGCCGAGGTTAAGAAGAATCTTCTTCTGTCCTTTAACGACCATATCGCGGAGCGTGTCGCGCAAAGCGCTCGATCCTTCTCCCAATGTGATGCGTCCCGCAACATCCACCACGGTCACATCGCCGACCTGCCGGCTGCTTAATTTAATGCTCACTTTTGCTCATCCTCCCCAATTTTCCTTTAAAGACTTTTTGTGCTACAAAGCTGTTAATTGGAAGCGACATTCTTAATCAGTGTCACTTCAGTGCCAGACGGACTCAACCGGCGCACATGAAACTCATCCGTGAACGCGCGGATAATGAAAATTCCGCGGCCCGAATGCCTCATGAGATTTTCCTCCGCCAGCGGATCTGGCAAATCTTCCAGTTCAAACCCTTCGCCTTCATCGGCGATTCTGATCACCAACTGTCCGGGTGTTCGGCCAATCGACAGGTGGACCTTCTTATTCAGGTTATAACGATTGCCGTGAACTACCGCGTTTACCGCGCACTCGCGAACGGCCATCCCCAAAGACAGCGCGTCGTCTTCTTCGATTCCGGCCTTCCTGGCCGCTTCTGTAACCAACTCTTCGGCGCGATCGACGCTATCCAGGTTGGAATCGAGGAGCGTGTCAACGTCCACTTGCTCGCCGCGCGTGTCTTTATCCATAGGCCGGATCCGCTGCTTGTTCCGCGTCTAAACCGCACAACACGGCTAATTGGAAACGCTACCACAAATTGAAGGAAGATGGTAGTACTTATTCCCGTCGACTGGAAGCGAAGACTGATTACCTTCTGAGCCGCGACTCTTAAGCAGCCGGGCACGACCAAGCCTCTGGCGCGATCCTGGTTCAGCGGCCAGTCCACCACGTTCCCTCAGAACAGAATCTTCGCGGCGACCTGCACCAATCTCGGAAAATTCTGTTGCGCCAGCGGCAGCATCCCGAACCGAGCATCGGTGTAAGTAGTATCCGGAGCACCATAAAGCGGATGATTCATCAGGTTGAACGCTTCCCCTCGCAAGTAGAATCTCCACCGCTCCGTGATCGTGAACGTCTTCGAGATCGCCAGGTTCGTCGTCATATTATCCATCTGCCTGAGCCACGGAAAACGATCCTGCATCGTCCGCAGATAGTAACTGTTGGGGAATCCCTTGTAGCAGCTTTTGTTGTTATTAAACCATTGATCGTGCGTCTGGTCCGTAACCAGGTAACTCGAACAATAGAAGATCGTATTAATACCGTTCACCGGAATTCCCGAGTTATAGGTGAAAATGTAATTCATGGTCCAGCCGCCGATAAACCCGTCGACCAGGCGATTTACATGGTTGGCGAACGCGCGCCGGCGTCCGAACGGCAGATCCCAGACTCCGGAAAACGAAAGATTCTGCGGTTTGTCATAGCTGACTAACTCGTGAATCGGAGCCTCGGCCAGATCCCAGTTATTCAGACGGTTCGTCGCCTGGAAGTTCTTCGAGAACGTATACGAAAATGCCGTACTGATCGCGCCGGTATGGGAGCGGTCGCCGCTGAATCGCTTCTGAACACTTAGTTGCACTGAGTTATAGGCAACATGTCCCCATGGGTTGGTCGACATCGTGACGCCGTTAAATAGCGGGTACGGATAATACAGATACTTGGCCGCGATGTTGGGACTGGCCCCGAGAGTCGTGTTATTGGGAACGACCCCATAGAACGGGTTCGGCACGGTGTTATCCAGTATCTTGTTATTCGCTTGTCCCGCCAGGAATTTTGCCATCGTAAGATAATCCATGTTATACGCCACGGGCAGGTGGATCGTCTGACTGCCGACGTACGAAGTAGTCAAGACCACCTTTCCAGGCAATGCCTGTTGCAAGCCGAACGAATATTGGTAAGTCCGCGGAATAAGGCGCTGGCTGCCATCGAAACTTACGCCATTGCCGACGTTGGTCAGCAATC
Source organism: Terriglobia bacterium (assembly GCA_963767545.1). GTDB lineage: Bacteria > Acidobacteriota > Terriglobia > Bryobacterales > Bryobacteraceae > CAVVFX01. The sequence goes on along the minus strand of CAVYEV010000036.1, from coordinate 100,665 downwards.
CCAGCGCGCTGCCGGACGGTTGAATGAGCCCGTTCGGGAACGGGTTCTGAAGCGAATAAGCACCCGTCAGGCTGCCAGAAGGTGTTTGGTCGCCATCGAGCGATCGGATATAGGGAGTCTGCTGACTGAAACCGTCGCTATAGTTTCCTTGTGTCGCGGTCGCGTAATAGATGCCGAAGCCTGTGCGCAGTACCGTGTTCTTTAGGAAATTCCAAGCTAAGCCGAAACGCGGCTGGATGTCGTCCCAATTCGTGTTGTAAGTACGCCGATTCCCGTTCGGTTGAACGAACGTCTTGCCGCCCAACAGCACGCTTGGCGGCGCGGGATACGGAACCGTCGTACTCGTGTAACTGCCATAATTCTTACCCCAGGCCGCCAGCACCGCGGCGCTATCCGGATTCGTCGCATTGAAGTTGAAGCCGTTGTTCACGCGATTCCAGCGCTCCACCCACGGAATTTGCACGTCGTAACGCAAACCGATATTGAGTGTCAGATTGTGGGCCACGCGCCAGTCCGTTTGCACATAACCGCCGGCATAGGGCCAGGTTCGATAATAAGTATCGTTCCAGTCGGCGAATCCCGACCCGGGTACACCCAGCAACACATCGGCGATCCCCGCCCCTACCGTGGAACTGCCGGCAGACAACGGATACTGCTGCGTTCCATAACGGTTGAAGCTAAGGTCGCCATTGGCCTGCCCGATGTTGCCCGATCCCTGCATCGCGTACACCAAGTCGAGGCCAAACTTGATGGTCATGGCTCCACGGGTCATGCTCAGTGTAGGCGCCACATTCCACTGGTTGTCTGTCGACCACGTATAAAGATTGGAGCCGTTGCCGAACAGATCGGCGAACTGATCGATTTGGATACGCGGAGGAGCCGGTAGGTTGCTCGTCGGAGCATGTGCCAGGTTCGTCATCCCGAGGCTTGCGGCCGTAATTCCACCATTGAGATCGGTATCCGGAAAGAAGGATGTGAACCGTCCGAAAGAGGCGCGTACGTCGAGAACCATAGACGGCGAGAGGATTCGGGTCCACGCGGCGATGATGATTCAACGATTGTCGCTGAGTATTGATGTTGCCGGACGCTGCGACACCGGGAATGCCAGTCTGATTGCGGTATTCCTGTCCATGCTGAAACGTGAAGGTGACCGCCAACCGGTCGTTCGAGTCGATCGTGTGGTCCCATTTCACGATCGGTTGATCCGTATGATAGTGCCCGGTGCTGTTCGCATAAACAAAGCTCTGGGCGAAGGTCGACGGCGTGGCGGGCGCAACATTCGGTTTGGGGTAATAAGAGAGTATCTTCGCGCCGATAGGGCTGATCCGGCTCTGCGGAATGACATCACCGGGAAACGGGTTGCGTATAAATCCGCTGGTGCACGTCCCCGGTATCGTCACTTTACTGACGCAGTTCTGGCCGGTTGCTGGATCGTAAATAGTTACTTTGTACTCGCTGAAATGCTGGCCGTCGTAAATGTCGGCCGGCGGCACCGTGGCAGTAACCGGGAACGGCACGATCTCGCGCAAGCCCTCGAAACTCGTGAAGATGAAATCGCGATCTTTTCTCAGTGCGCCTCCAATGGTCCCGCCAAATGTGTGTGTGATGTGCTTGCCGCGCGGCGCTCCGTTCGGCAGAACCTGATTATTCTGGGTGTAGTTGGCGTCCAGAATCGAATTGCGAATAAAGTCGTACATCGTGCCGTGCCATGAATTCGTGCCTGACTTCAAAGTGGTATTTACGCTGCCGCCGCCAGTCCGCCCCATCGAAGCGTCGTAGGTGTTGGTCTGAACCTTGAATTCCTGAATCGCATCCACGCTGGGTGCAATTTGCCAGGTCCCTGTTAGACTGACCGGCGCGCCATCCATCTTGAAGCTATTGGTCCCAGAAACGCCGCCGTTCATCACATAGGCGCCGGAAACGTCCCAACTGCGCGTTCCCGAGTATCCGGTCGCGCCGAACTGCTCCTGGGTGAATAGCACCCCGGGCGTAAGGCCCATCAGCATGTAGACCTGCCGTCCGTTAAGTGCGTATTCGGAAGTTTGCAGCGAATCGAAGTTCTGGCCCCCGGACGCGTCGCCAGTCTGGAGAATCTCGGCGGTAGCCGCGACGGTGACCTCCTGGGTCATCTCGCCGATCTCCAGTTGAAACGGCAACTCAATCTTATCGGCAACCAACAGCGTTAGGTTCTCGCGCTTAGCCCTCTTGAAGCCCGAAGCCTCCACCTGAATGTCATAAACGCTCGGCTGCATATAGGTAAGCGTGAAAAAGCCGTCGCGATTAGTGATCTGTGTAGTGGCCTGATTAGTGGAACGTTGGATTGCCGTAACCTTCGCGCCAGGAATCGCTGCGCCGGTAGTATCGGTTACCTGTCCGGACACGGTCGCGCGATTATCCTGCGCATTGGCAGCAAGAGCAAAGGACAACAAACACAGCAATCTGAGGACGCGGTTCATGATTTAACAATCCTTTACGTAAGGAAGTTAGGACCATTCTATTCGATAACCGGACGCGTTAGTGTAATAACATTGATGGGACCAGGACCTGGCTATGAATCGGGAGCTTTGGCGTCGAGCAGAAGAAATCTTCCACGCAGCCTTGGAGCGGTCGCCCGAAGCGCGCGGAGCTTTTCTCGAAGAAGCATGCGGTGAAGATCTCGAACTACGCAGGCAAGTCGAAACCCTCGTCTCGAAGGATGAGCGTGCCGGCAGCACTTGGGATAAGCCGTTGCTTGAGGATGTCGCGGCAACCATACGCACCGGCGGCTCGCTGGTGGGCGCGCAAATCGGAAGTTACCGCATTCTATCGCCGCTGGGCGCGGGCGGCATGGGCGAGGTATACCGCGCTCACGATTCCAAGCTCGGCCGCGACGTCGCCATCAAGACCTTGCCCACTGCGTTCGCGCGCGACCCCGAGCGACTGGCGCGATTCCGGCGCGAAGCCCGCACGTTGGCGTCGCTGAACCATCCCAACATCGCGGCGATCTACGGGCTGGAAGAGTCCGAAGAGGTGGATTGCTTAGTGCTCGAACTGGTCGAGGGGGAAACGCTGCAAGGGCCGCTGCCACTCGCCACCGCGCTTGCTCGCTCCGCGCAGGTGGCCGAGGCGCTGGAAGCGGCGCACGAGAAAGGGATCATACATCGGGACTTGAAACCGGCCAACGTCATGGTCACGCCACAGGGCAGAGTGAAGGTGCTGGACTTTGGTCTGGCAAAAGCAATTTGGGGCGCGGAAGTGGATCGGGAACTGTCGCAAGCAGCGACGGCCGGCGTACAGACGCTTGCCGGAAACATCGTGGGCACGCCTGCATACATGAGTCCCGAACAGACGCGCGGGCAAACGGTCGACAAGCGGACCGACATCTGGGCGTTCGGCTGTTTGTTGTTTGAACTGCTCACGGGGAAGCGCATATTTGCAGGCGACTCCGTATCGGAGACTATTGCCGCCGTGCAGGAGCGCGAGCCGGACTGGCAAGCTCTTCCTGCAACAACACCCGCCAGAATTCGCGAACTGCTACGGAGGTGCCTGCAAAAAGATCCGGGTAGGCGGATAGCCGACATCGCCGACGCCCGTCACATCATCGAGGAGGTACGGCGGGGACAGAGCCGCTGGAGAGCCGTCGCGATTGCGGCAGCCGCGGTCGCGACGCTTGGAGTTGGTGCAGCGCTCTGGCTGCGCGGCCCGGCGCGCCCTCCGGACCGCTCGCAATGGGTCCAGCTCACGAAGTTCCCCGATTCGGTGAGCCAGCCGGCACTCTCGCCCGACGGGCGCATGCTGGCGTTTGTCCGCAGTTCCTCCACCTTCTTCGCCGTCGGCCAGATCTATTCAAAAATGCTGCCGGATGGCGAACCCATTCAGCTTACGCATAACACATTGCGGAAAATGAGCCCAGTCTTCTCGCCAGACGGCCAACGCATCGCGTATACCGCGGTAGACCCGCAGTTTCATTGGGACACATGGCTGGTCCCGGCGCAGGGCGGCGAGCCCCACCAATGGCTGCGTAATGCATCAGGCTTGACCTGGACCAATCCGGGTCAGGTGCTTTTTTCCAAAATCAAGGAAGGCGCCCACATGGCAATCGTGGCAGCCGGCGAGAACGGGACCGGCGCGCGCGATATCTATATTCCTCCGACTCAACGCGGTATGGCTCACCGCTCCTATTTGTCGCCCGATCGCAAATGGGTGTTGCTGGCAGAAATGGATCGAGATTGGCTTCCGTGTCGCGTCCTTCCGGCGGACGGCAGTTCGGCAGGCCGCCAGGTGGGACCGCTCGGACCCTGTGTGTTTGGCGCCTGGTCGCCCGACGCCAGGTGGGTTTATCTCACCTCAAAGGCCGGAGGTGTGTACCACATCTGGAGGCAGCGTTTTCCCGATGGCCGCCCCGAGCAGTTGACCTCTGGACTGACAGAAGAGGAAGGCATCGCGATGGCGCCTGATGGCAGATCGTTCGTCACAGCCGTCGCGTTGCAGACTGTTTCCGTTTGGGTCCACGATGCGAGAGGCGATCAGCAGATTTCACGTCTCGAAGGAAACGCCGCCTACCCGAAGTTTACGGCTGACGGCAAGAAGCTTTGCTATCGGATTGTCAATGAGGTCCCAAGATTCGGAACTACCAGAGATCCGGGACAAGTCTGGGTGGCAGACCTGGAGTCCGGGCGTTCCGAGCCGCTGGCGCCGGGCTTTCAGCCGCTCGATTACGACATCTCGCCGGATGGCAATCGGGTCGTTATGGAAGGGTTGGACAGCGCGGGGAAGGCGCGGCTCTGGCTCGTGCCGCTCGATGGGCAATCGCCGCCCCGGCCGATTCCGAATGTTGAAGGCCGGAATGCGGTATTCGGATCGGGCAATGAGATCTTCTTCATCGGCATGGACGGGCCCTCAGGATTTGTTTACCGGGTTCGGCCGGACGGAACCAGGCTGCGTAAGGCGCTTGCGCCGCCAGTGCTGAGCATCACCGCCGTCACGCCGGACGGCAGATGGATTGAGGTGTGGGCTCCGCTTCCGGACAATGGAGCGTCGGCGGTCCAACTGTTTCCGCTCGGCGGGGGGACTCCGAAAACGATTGGAAGCAACACCGCGTTACACTGGTCGCGTCTTGGAGACGCTCTGTGGATTTCGGGCGGTGCAGTCCCGGACGGGCGAACGTACATCATCCCCTTGACTCCCGGCGAGATGTTACCGCCCATCCCGGCAGATGGGTTTCATTCTGAGCAAGAAATCGCCAATCTGCCGGGAGCGCGCATGATCGATTCGGTACGGCGCGCCCGGTCGGTCACGGGACGTTTACGCATTTCTCCGCACTACAACACAGCGGAACCTTTACCGTGTCCCGATTCCGTGAACATCTCTTTCGCGCGAGCGCCGCAGCAACAAGCCGCCGGCTAAGCAAAACGAAAGACCCTGGTTCCGGGACAGCCGGTTGGAAAGTGGACAGCGGACCGGAACCATCAACCATCATGCTTCCCGGCGCATAGGAGAAGGCATTCGTGGAAACGACCACCACCCGCGATCGCTCGTTCGGAGGCACTCCGCCGAAGGTGAATCCTACGTTTGACCCAGACGCATCCCGATTCGCTAAGGAGGGCGGAATATTGCCATCGACGAAGCCAGGCACGTTCGAGCCATCAGAACGAAATGCGACGGATACTGCCCAACCGGAAAAGTTCAGATCCATTTCTCCCATTACGGATGTCGCCGAGGCCGGCGCATTGAAGATGATGTAATAAAAGTCCAGTGTTCCGCCGGCCTCACGGAACACTTCCGATTTGATCGCTCCCTGCGTGACGCCGCTGATTGTTGTGAAACTAAACGGATCGATTACCGCGGCTAAGAGCGATCCTGGCGTGTCCCCCGCGTCATCGGGCGGAACACACGAGCCGCCGGGCGCCAGCGGGCAAGAGGCGATCAGACTGGCGCTTGCCGCCGGAATCATGATGATACTGGCGGCGATCGCACAGATCGAAACAAGGCATATGTGGTTCATAACTGGCGTACACCTTATTAAAGAGGGTTCGGACTGAAGCGATAGGCGCCTACCCATTGACACACCGAAGTGCAATCGACTTCTGCACGAGCGTTGAAGCCTGTAAGCAATCCGGTCCCGTCCGAGAACGTGCACAATCCGAGGGCGGTCGTCAAATCGAGAGTACAGCGCCCAAATCCCCTATTGCCATTCCCCGCGTCGACGATCACGTTACTGTCCAGCATGCCCGTTGGAGTGCCCGCCGCCTGATCGTAGAAAACCTTCGAGCCGACGGGGATTTCCGTGAGGTTCGAGGATGTAATTGTGCAGAAGTCGCCTGCGTTGCCCTTGTCCTGTGAACACTCTTTCATAATGTGAAGCACTCCGTTGCGCCCAGCGGCGCGGACGGAAGGGGCTCCCGTTGTAAGTGCAAGAGATATCACCGCAATACCAGCGAGAACAATGGCGATTGCGGAAAACGATCTGAAAAGTCTGCTCATAATAGAATTCCTCCTACTATGTATTCCGCGAACACGCGATGGAATGGTTAACCTGCAATAACTTTTTGTGGTAGGATCTCGACTCAGCGTGACGAACCAGGAACAACACGATATCACCGGCTTGCTTGCTGCCTGGAACGATGGTGATGCGGACGCGCTCGACCGCTTGATCGATGTTGTATATCCGGACCTGCGCCGGATCGCGCGTCAGCACCTCGAACGCCGCCGCCCAGGCGAGAGCCTTGAATCCGCCGCTCTTGCCAATGAGGCGTACCTCAAGCTCGTGCGCACGGGGGGAATCCGCTGCGAGAACCGGACGCACTTTCTTGCGCTGTGCTCCCAGATCACCCGGCGCATCCTGGTCGACCATGCGCGACGGCGCGGATTCGCTAAGCGGGGCGGTGATGCGTTGCGCGTACCGCTCGATGAGATGCTGCTATCCGCGGAGACTCGCGGGATTGATGTACTGGCCCTGGACGAGGCACTCGATAGACTTGCACGAATCGACTACCGCAAGAGCCGCGTGGTGGAGTTGCGCTACTTCGGTGGATTGAACATCGAGGAGACGGCGAAGGTGCTGGGTGTTTCGATCGATACGGCGAAGCGCGACTGGCGGATGGCCAGAGCGTGGCTCATATCCGAGCTTACCGGGAAGCAAGACGCCGCCGGGCCATAGGCGGCGCCTCACTGGATTCCTGTTTAATGTCCCGGAACGAGCTCGAACTGCGGATTATCCTGTTTCTCGCTGGCGGGAATCACATTGGCCAGATCGATTACCAATTCGAAATATTTGGACGTCGACAGAGCTCGCGAGTTCAGCTCAACTGTGGTCGACTCCCCGGGCTGGAGAGGCGGAATGGAAGCCTGATCCCCTAGACTTCCTTGCGTCGAGCTGGCGACCGGCAAATACAGGCCCAAACTTAACCGCTGCGACGTCTGAGCCGTCCCGATATTGGTGACCGCCACCTTCAACCGGATTTCTCCTGAAGTGGACGTATTCTCCACGATTCGCGCAATCAGACTTGGCGCGGCGAGATCCTGCTTCGGACCAAGAAACGTCTGCGCTTCCGCTGCGAACGCCGGATTCGTGGCCAAGGCCAGCGCGAAATTGCGAATCGCGGAGTCGAGGCTGCCTGTCGAGCTATCCTGTGGACCCAGATCGGTGGGGGTGCCTGGGGTTCCGTTCAGTTGAACCGTAAATACCGCTTGCGTACCGTCCTTATTTTCGATGTAGATGGTCCTGGTCCTTACGGTGGTGCCATTGTAAGAGTTGAGCGAGCCGTCTTTGGCGCCATAGCGGTCAATATTCACCAGATCGGGATTCGGCGGATTCAACGCGAGCCTGTACTCGAAGATCGGTTCCAGAACCTTCTGTGCCGCGGCCGGCAGCAGATTTCGGCGCAGCAACCCGAGCATGAACTGATTGTAGGTGCGTGTGTTCGAGCGCATAAAATAGCCCTTCTCCAGCCGCTCATAGTCGGCTTCGGTTATTGGAAATGGCGGTCCCGCGGGAGGCGGCCCCGCAATCCAAGGGAATAGCGCGCCGTTGAACTGTCGCATCGTACTCATGAAACCGGCGTCGTGCATTTTTGCGAATAGATCGTCTACGTCGTCGCGATACTCATCGGAGGCATAGCCGCTGTAGTTAGCCGCCGCGTGTACCCCGCTGGCGGTATCTGCCGGATCTCCCGCCCAGGTTCCAAAGATCGCATTGATGCTTTGCGGTAAATCCACGTAACCCACTTGGCCTCGCCTCGTGATGTACTGGTCGATGATCCCGTCGAAATAGTTGCTCCCAAGCTTGTTCAGAAAATAGTCTGGCGCCGCATTGTCGCTCTCCTGGATCATTGCGGAGACGATTTGGGCGTTGGTCACTGTGAGAGGCGGAGTAGGTAGCCCGGTGCTGAAACGCGCGTAGGCCGCTGCGAGCGCTCCGCCGTCCCTCCCGATCCAAAAACGCGCCCATTCTTCGCGGCTGACCGCCTGGGCGGGAACAATCTTTTTCTCCTCCACCGCATTCGCATACGCGATAAGGTGGACGACTTTCGCCGTGGACGCGAGGACGTTGAGGCGAGTGCCATTGTAGTCGATGTGCCATCCCTTGCCGCCTTTCTCATAGTCGACTGAGATCGAGCAGGCCTCGGGATGGGCCAGACAGAAGACCAGTAGATTTCGGGCTTCTGTGGTTGGGTCGGCCTGCGCGCTGACGGTCAGGAACAGGAGCGCGGCCGTGGTTGATATGGACATGGAAAGCTTGAAACGTTTGGCGATCATGGTAGGAAAACCTCCACTGATGAACGTCCCAACACTCGAAATAAGGGCTCAAACAATTGCGTATCCGGCCGCGCCAGTCCGAACCTTTCTGAGCCGCGCGCCGTAAGCAAGCGGTATCTATCGCGTTACCCTGATGAGAATAAGTATGCCGATGAAAAATGTGCCTCTGTGGCTGGCTCTACTTGCCTCCTCCGCGTTTTCCCAACCGCCGCGCCTTACAACGCCGAAGGAAGCTCTCGGTTTCAACATCGGAGACGACTATCAGATGGCAAGCTACGCCCAACTCGAGAGTTGGTGGAAGAAACTGGCGATGGAATCGAACCGGATGAAACTCGTCGACATGGGCCTCACCGCCGAAGGCCGCCACCAATATATGGCGATTGTCACCTCGCCCGAGAACCTTAAAAAGCTCGATCATTATCGGCAGATCTCTCGCCGTCTGGCCCTAGCAGAAGGCGTCACGGATGATGAGGCCCACAAGCTTGCGAGCGAGGGTAAAGCCATTGTGTGGGTCGACGGCGGCCTCCACGCCACCGAGACCGTCGGTTCGCAGCAGATCATGGAGTGGGTCTACCAGATGCTCAGCCGCAACGACCCGGAGACTCAGCGCTTCCTCAACGACGTCATCCTTCTCTGCGTTCCCGCGAATCCCGACGGCCAGGACCTTGTCGCGAACTGGTACATGCGTAATGCCGATCCTAAGAAGCGCTCGCTTTCAGGCCTGCCCCGCCTTTACGAGAAATACGCGGGGCACGACGATAATCGCGACTTCTATATGTCCAACCTGCCCGAAGCCGCCAACATTAACCGGATCCTCTATCGCGAGTGGTTCCCGCAGATCATGTATGATCACCACCAGACCGGCCCCCGCGGCGGCGTTGTTTTCATCCCTCCCTTTCGCGATCCTTTCAATTACAACTACGACCCGCTAATTGTGATGCAGATCGAGCAACTGGGCACCGCGATGCACAGCAGACTGATTGCCGAGGGTAAGTACGGCTCCGGAATGCGAAGCGTCTCCACTTACTCCACGTGGTACAACGGCGGCCTTCGTACTACCACTTACTTTCACAATATGATTGGCCTGCTGACCGAGATCATCGGCAGTCCAACGCCCGTCCGAATTCCGCTGATTCCGGAACGCCAGTTACCCACCAGCGACATGCCCGCGCCAATAGCGCCCCAGGAATGGCATTATCGCCAGTCGATCGATTACGAGATGACGCAGAACCGCGCCGTGATGGACTACGCATCGAAGTACCGCGAAACGCTGCTCTACAACATCTACCGTATGGGCAGGGACTCCATCGACCGGGGTAGCACCGACTCCTGGACCACAACGCCGAAGCGTATCGAGATGCTGCGGGTCGCGGCCAGGAAAGCCGGCGGCGAAGTCGCCGACGAAGCGGGAATGTCCGATAACTTCGCTGGAGTGGAAGCCCCTCGAAGTGTCACTCCCGAGTTATACAACACCGTGCTCCACAAACCGGAGTTGCGCGATCCCCGTGGCTATATCCTCCCTTCCGATCAGCCCGATTTCCCCACCGCGACTAAGTTCATCGACATACTCATCAAGAATGGCATCGCCGTCGAGCGCGCCAAGTCGCAGTTCACGGTAGCAGTTAAGACCTATCCCGCCGGATCTTACATAGTCAAAAGCGCCCAGGCATTCCGTCCGCATGTGCTCGATATGTTCGAGCCTCAGGACCATCCCAATGACTTCCGCTACCCCGGTGGACCACCCATTCCTCCCTACGACTCCACTGGATACACGCTTGCATATCTCATGGGCGTGCAATTCGACCGTATACTCGATGGTTTCGACGGCCCATTCGAGAAGCTTGCGGCTGAAGTCGAGCCTCCTCCCGGCAAAATATCGGGACCACCCAATCCCGCGGGCTACTTACTCAGCCATCGAGTCAACGATTCGTTCATCCTGATCAACCGTCTGCTCAAGCAAGGTTGCGATGTCTACTGGATGAAATCGGCAATCGACGCAGAGGGCACGCGATTCGAATCAGGCGCGGTCTGGATCCCCGCCAAAGCGGCTGCCCGAGAAATTCTCGAGCACGGCGCCAAAGATCTCGGCGTGAACGTCTGGGCCGTTGCCCACCCTCCAACTGGCCCCGCGATGAAACTGAAGCCCGTTCGCATCGGACTGGCCGATCAATACGGAGGATCCATGCCTTCGGGCTGGGTTCGTTATATCCTGGAACGCTTCGAATTTCCCTTCGAAGTCGTCTTCCCCAAGACTCTCGATGAAGGAAACTTGAACACCCGCTACGATGTGCTGGTCTTCATGGATGGCGCAATCCGCGCGAGCACTGGCACGCGCCGCGCGTCGGCGGGCCTCCAGCCGCGCGCCGATTCCATACCCGAAGAAGATCGCGCCATGCTGGGCCGCATCACTGAAGATAAGACGATCCCTCAGCTCCGCAAATTCATGGAATCGGGCGGCGATGTCGTTACAGTCGGCGGATCTACCAGTCTTGCCGCGCTGCTGGGACTTCCTATTAAGGACGCCCTTACTGAACACGGCGTGGACGGTGCGGAACACAGCTTGCCGCGCGACAAGTTCTATATCCCCGGCTCGGTCCTGCGCGCCACCGTCGATACCGCCAATCCGCTTGCATACGGCTTTACCGGCACAGTGGACGTTTTCTTCGATAACGATCCAGTCTATCGCCTGGGACCCGAAGCGTCCATGAAAGGGATCTCGCCGGTCGCCTGGTTTTCCGGCCCCGCATCCCTGCGCAGCGGCTGGGCCTGGGGACAACAGTACCTTGACGGCGGCATCGCCATCGCGGAAGCCTCCATCGGAGAAGGCAAGCTCATTCTGCTTGGACCCGAAGTCACTTTCCGCGCGCAGCCACACGGCACTTACAAGTTCCTCTTCAACGGGATCTATTTGGGCAGCGCGAAAACCATTTCGCTCCCGTGAGTCGTCAGAAACAAGCCCCAAGCTCACGCGCGGAATCCATCTCAACGTCCCGATCGTGAGCGCGGCGATGGATACCGTCACCGAATCAGGCCGCTTTTGCCGGGTCCTGCTGGGTTTTCCGGCTTTGCGTCGGCTTCAAGAGTCAGTTTTATTGTCCTTTCCTCCTTTCGTCTCGACTTGGTGACGCAAATGGGGTGAATTTCAGCGAGCTTTTGACTTAATGCTCTTGCGGTCAGCTTCAAATTGAGCGCGGCAACCAGTTCCGTGGCTGTTCCTTTCCACTCTCCTCCTCCTTCGGTGGTGATTTTGATGAGGTCGGCTTGCAGTTTGTTTTCGGCTCGGGTGACGCAAACCAGCTCTTTTTGATCGACATCGAGGAGTGCGGCGGTGGCCCATTGCACGGCTTCGGGGAATCTCGCCTTTTCCGGGAACGGCATGCCCGGCAGACAGCGGAGCGCCACCGCGAGGAGAAGCAGGATGCCTTCGACGATCGACTTGCGGTGCTCTTCGAAGCGGCGGTTGAGTTCGTCGTTGGGAAGTGGATCGGGTAACTCGGGGAGTTCGACTGGGAGGATGCGGCTCGACAGACGGTCGGCGGCATCGGGTTCGTTGGTGGTGATGATGATGGGGCGGGAGACGTTCTGCATCTCGCCGTGGAAGCTGGCGGGGAGTCCGGTGGAGAGGCGGGCGAGGACTTCGGCGGGGCGGCGGGCGAGGCGGGTGGCTCCGTCGATGAAGACGACGTGATTGTCGCGGGCGATGCGTCCGCCGGCGGCTTCGTTGGTGGGGGTGAAGTTGATGGGGGCGAGGCTCGGGTCGACGAGGGCGCGGAGCATGCGGGCGGCGGAGGTTTTGCCGGAGCCTGCTGGGCCTGAGATTTGGAGGATGGGATAGTCGCGCGGGTGTTGGTTGTCATCGGCGGGGCGGAAGGCGGCGAGTAGCCAGACGACGACGCGGAGCCATGCGGGGCGGTCGTTTTCGAGGCGGAGGAGATGGCGGAGTTTGTCGAGTTCTGCTATGGGGTCGATGTCGTGGAGGGGATCGACGGCGGGTTGCGGGGCTACGGTTGGGGATGGGACGGTGTCGATGAGGTTGCGGCGAAGGCTCCAGCCGTCGCGGGTGATTTCGATGTGGCGGCCGCAGTTCCAGGCGGGGTCGAGGTGGATGCTGCCTTCGTCGGCGCCGATGCGGAAGTGGACGTCGCGGGTGCTGCGGCTGGCTTGGGATTTGAAGATGAGGAAGGCGGCGCGGAGGGCGGAATCGCTGGGAGCTTTCTTGTGGCGCTGGTAGTATTCGCTGGCGGCGCGCAGGCGGACGCTTTTGTGAGAGAGGGGAGTGGAGACGCTGCAGCCGTCGCCAAAGCGGTAGCTGAGGAAGCGGATGCCTTGCGGGGTGATGAAGGGAATGCCCAGGTTGTTGAGGATTCCGATGAGCTCATGGGAGGCTTCGTAGGAATTTCGCTTGTAATACTCGGGATAGACATCTTCTGGATATAGTTTGCGTTCAGGCATAAGTATGGTCTTCCGGTTTCAATTTAGCGAAAAGGAATTCGAAATCGGTTTGGAAGGGCAGGTTAATTTGTGGATAAATGGTTTTGTTTGAGGCGATTAAAAATATTTGGAGCGCGTGTGACTGAAAACCGGCCAACCCTGAAAATCTTAGCCCTGATTTCTTTTCAGTGTGGATTCTAATACTTTAGGAGCGAAGGGGCCAGTCAAAAGGCGTGGGCCAATCCTCTAATGAATTCAAGTAAGTTTCGTCCACTTCTACTTTTCCGCTCACGTTGCCGCCGGTCGGTTCATCCTGCAAGGCTAAACGAAAGCGACGGAGCATTAACCATGCGGTCTTTTGGGTGACTTCGACCCGTTCGAAAAAGACACCAGGTGCTTGCTTTGTTCCCTGAGGCGCGAGCCGGGCGGGCGTGATCGCAGAAGCACCGGGTGCCGAGAGAGACACCCTTTAGGCCGAACATAAAGGAAGTTATGTTGTAGTAAACGGGCCTCGATTTTCTATACTTTCGCCTTTACGGCTGTAATGGCCGGATCGGCATCGACCGGGGCCTGCTTCTGGCTGATGGGCCTTTTAGCCATTTGATACGCTGCCCACAAGCGACCACTGATTGTCTCCAAAGACAACCAGATAAGAGCGAATGCCCCGACAAGAAAATAAACGAGGTCTTCTTCAGTGAGAGGAATCGAGCTGCTTTTGAATGCTGCTGCGAGCTGCCCGGTGAGGACATAGCGACATATCTTTATGCCGCCGGACGCGCCGACTGCTGAAATCAGTAACTCGATTGCTTGGCTGAGAACGGGCTGCTGTTTTGCCGCCGCGACAAATGAGAGATGAACAACTACACAAAGACTACCTCCGATAAGACCCCAGAGCAAAAAGGCGTTCACGGTTTTATCGCCTCTTTCTCAGTGGGCGATTGTGACATCTGCGGTTTGGATCGGTGTTTCTCATTGCCTTTCTTTTTTAGATAAGCGTTCAGCACACCCCCAACAACGCGCCGACGCTCTCGGGGCGACCGGAAAAAACGGGCCGGCCACCGCAGTCACCAGTGACACGGTAAAGAGCGAGCTAATCGCCGAGCCAACTGCGGCCCCTGCCGCTGACCCGGTAATAGCCCCACTAACAAGGTCGCTTATGCCTTCTATGGAAGATTTCTTGTCCGGAGTAGTAACTATTGGGTCGCTGGGCTGCTCTGGGGTCGCTCGCTCTTGCCCATCGTTATCTGACATCCCTGAACCTCGCGGTTTGCAAAAACATTTTATTCCTTCTGTAATTATCATCGGGATTAGGCCGGTCTCTGAGTTGCACCACTCAACGCCGCAAGCGCCCGGTAAAGGGTCGTCCGGTCCACGTTGAAGAGTTCCGGCCACGTCCTCGCGGTCCTCGCCGGCGTCGATCAGCTTCCGGGCGTGGTCGATCTGCTGCGGCGTCAGTTTCGGCTTGCGCCCGAATTTCACGCCTCGGCGCTTTGCGTGCCTTCACTCCGGCGCGGGTCCGTTCGCTAATCAGGCTGCGTTCAAGTTCGGCCAGTACGCCAATCATCTGCCACATGGCGCGGCCTGTCGGCGTCTCGGTGTCGATTGCCTCCGTGAGGGAACGGAATTTCACGCCGCGCTGTTTCAGGTCGTCCAGCATGGTTATCAGGTCGCGCAAGCTGCGGCCTAATCGGTCGAGCTTCCACACTATGAGCGTGTCGCCGTGTTCCAGCTTCTTCAGGCAACGGAGCAGGGCAGGGCGCTTCGTCGTCGCTCCTGATATTCCGTCATCTTTGAAAATGGTTTTGCATCCGGCCTTCTTCAGGGCCGCGAGTTGCAAGGCGGGGTTCTGGTCGTCGGTCGATACGCGGGCATAGCCGTATTTCATGCGCTCCATTTTGCACTAGACATTTGCAACACGCCAAGCCCTTTGTTTACGGGCCTTCCGCGAATGATGCAAAACTTACCCTTTGCGAGACCAACGTCTGCGTCCCCACTTGGCCGCCTAGCTAGGTGCGAGGATTTCGTAGGGACCAAGGTGGGCTCTATGCCCTCTATGCGGCTCGCCGCCGCCACTCCGACCGATTTGAACTGCTCCCTGCGTTTCGTTCTCGTCCCGCACCTTATATTCGGCGGGGATCTCGAATATCTTGCTCTTGATGCGCTGAGACAACGGATTCTCTCAGATCCCGAACTCCGCCACCGCGCAACCAGCGAAAAGCGGCGGGCAGCTAGTTTAGTAGCGTGCGAAGCGGGATTCACCGGTGCCTGACGGGCTGGGCAGGATCAGCCTATTGGCAGTTACCTCGAACCGCCCCTCGACTGTACCGCCTTCCAACTCCAGATGAATGATGTCCTTGCTCACTGAATAGCGGCCGTAGTGAGTGATAAACGGTGCCAGAAGTAACGTCCGGCCCCCGGCATAGAACAGCCACCGCAATTCGGGACGGCCTTCCGGCAGCTTTTGTGTGAGAGTCCACTCGCCCCAGATCGGATTATTCAGGTCGATAGCGCTGCCAACTCGTGTGAGGTCGAAACATGTACATGGAGGGCAGCCAACAGTACAAATACCACGTTCAGAAGTCTCGCCAAGGAGAACGCGGTCTGGGCCCGACCATCTGATGGGCTGCTTGGTTTCCGGACGACCGTCCTTCACGCCCAGAGAAGTGATGACTTGTCGGTCTTCGATCCGATAATCCTCCTCGACCACCGCGCCAGGGCTGAAATCGACAACACCGTCCGGGCGGAATTCGAAAATTGCGCCGATGCCGCCCTTCGAGGTTTCGAGAGATCGCCAGCGGCCGATCAAGGCATTTGGTGGTGCTTCGGCCGGTGCGGACGGACGGCTCGATTCTCTCGCGGCCGGCTCCCCTGCGTCAGGCAGCGCGAAATTCACAATTACGGGGCAATAACGCTGACGGCGTTCGCGTTGATAAGCATCGGGCGGTACTTCCACCGCACGACAGCTTCTTTAGCGACGTTCACAAGGAGAGGGTGTCCCCGAACCAGTTGAACACTCTTCACCGAGCCGTCCTTCCCGATGAGTACGCTGAACTCAACCGAACCCTGGACCCCAGCGGTTCTCGCCAAAGGCGGATACAGGGGCTCTAGGCCCTCTATGCGGCTCGCCGCCGCCGCTAAGGCACCGATTCGAACTGCTCCCTGCTTTTCGCTCTCGTCCCGCACCTCATATTCGGCTGGGACCTTGAACATCTTCTCATCTGGCTCGCCGCGGCTCACTTGTGTGAGAGTGACGAACTGCGTTCCATGCTGAGGGTCCGTGCGTTTCAGCGTGATGTTCATGTGCAGTTCGTCTGAATACCAATACTCGTCCGTAATTGTTATCGGCGGATCGTTCCCCGCCGTCCCTTCGGGAACCGTCCGAGACTGACGAAAACCGTGCACCACCAGCCCATCAATAGAGGACACGCCCAAGTCTTCGCGCTGAATCACGGGCCGAATAGGGAGCGACATCGGCCCCGGCTGTCGTGGAAGCAGAGTAACAACGATTGCCTGAAGTGTGTCAGGGATGAGCGTCGTCCTGACGCGTGTGGTTGGATCAAAAATCGTAATATCACGGATGCGACCCTGGCCGTTGTCGGACGGCGTCAGATAATAGCGATTCTCATTGTGCGTGCGGCCTTCCGAGTCGCGAGCAATCGTCGTCATCGTTCTTGTAGTCACCGTGGTGCCATCCGGCTGCGGTTGAATATTGTCCATCAATGTCGTTGCACTGAACGGAGCATGTGGAACCGGAGGGATGCTGACGACGGAAAACCAAGTGGATATCCCCACTGCCCCAACAGGAACGTTCTGGACGTCGCTGGTTTGCTGGGCTGACATGGCGGGAGCAAACAGCAAGACTGCAGCCCAGATATGAAAAGCGGCGTTGCGAAACATCGGCATTACCTCTCTACAAGAGTATCGTGATCTTTTTGGACCAGCGTTACACGGTTCTTTCGTATCCATGGCGGCGGTTCGGTTAGTTTGCGCCCGCGCGGGCGGGCGCTATGGGGGGAGCGGGTAACGGCGTGCCGGATAAGGCGGCACTAGAGGCTTGGTTGCTTCCACGAAGGAACCGGCGTCCGGGGCCAACGAATGGTTCGTCAGCCCCGAAGATGGTGTAGTTTCAGCGAGCACCTTACGCGACGGGCCGCCAAGGAAGCCCGATGTTACAGACAGGCCGTTTATCTCGTATTTCGTTCCGGCTTGATCGAGTTTTTTGGCCGATGACCCAAACTTTCCCCACGTTGCACAAAGGACCTTTTGCGAGACGTGAGCACCTCTGCGGCCTGAGGCGGCATAATGGAGCATGCACCACAATCCTATGGCAGCAGTGATCGGGGGGCTGATCGCTGTTTTGGTAATTTATATGGGAATCCGCAGGCGCGGGCGGTGGAGATAGCCGTGCCACTTAGACGGCGTTGACCCCCGCTTACTGCTGCACCGTGATTTCCTGTTGCGCACAGGACCCTTTGTGAGACACGGCGGGGCGAGTAACAATTGAGTACATGGAAAGCCGGCAACTCATATGTGCAGGACGGTTTATGTTCTCAAGCTGCTGCACATATGGGGCGTTCAAAAGAATCGTGACTCTTGATAGTCGTTTTCTTTGAGCGCTTTTGCGAGGCTAGCTGGATTGATCACTGCACGGGAAACGTAGGCATGCCAGATGGCCTCAGCGCGTCCATTGGCCATCCGAAAGACTGCCACATTGTCATCCCTTGTATGCCGCCGCGTTCATAAAACAGTAGACACAATCCTGAACCAATGGCGAGAGTTGAAAGCCGTCGCCGAGGCAGGGCTTCAGCATCGCGAATTACATCGGTTGTTTCCCAGTGGCCACCCGGATCGGCCATATGAAAAACTCGTTACATTCGTGGCTTGGGCGAACGCCGCTCGGACGGATTCGGGCACGTTGGCTACTTTGCGGTCCAGACGGAATTGGCTTGGATTCGAAAGCGCCTTAACCAAATCATCCGGCAACGCATATTCCTTGGGGTGATCGTTCTTGGCCTGTACTGCCACTGTGCCTTTGGGGGCCCCTTGGGCGAATATCGATATGGCAGATGTCACCGTCAGAACGATTAGGATGTTTCCTTCATCAATCGATGGCGCTCAGGGCAATGCATTTCTACGAGATTCTACCATTTCGTCAGATGCGAAATTGGACCCGCGTGTTTCAAACTGACCCACTACCGAATTGTTGCGGCAAGCTGACGCGCTGTTTGCCGTCCTGATTGCCAACCCCGAACTTTTGGAAGTTGGCCGAGGTTACGGACTACGGCTCGGAATGTCCCCTTTGCTGGCGGTCCTGGTCGCTGACCGGCACGGCGAAGCGGGGAAGCGCGCAGCGGCGAATGTTGTGGAAATGGATTATTGACAGGCGCAAAGGACCAGTTTTGAGACACGAGAGGCGATAGTGAGGCAGCGGAAAGCGGTATAGTCTGGACATGGCGTATTTTCGGATTGCCATCCTTATCTTCGTGGCGGTTGCGGGCACGGTTCATGCCCAGCATTTTCCACCTCTGGATGTGGACAATCCCCCGAAGTCGAGGACGATCAGCGCGCTCGGTGGATACGCTTTTGCATGACCGCTCGCCGCGACATTCCAGCCAACTCGACGCAACCACTTTTTACGTTCAACTTCGCGGCTCCCGGAGCATCCGGGGTGGCATCGATCGACGGGAAACCGGTTAAGACATTCCAGAACGAACAGCATCTCCTTATTCGCGCCAGTGTGTCCGCCGGAGATCATAGGTTCGTCCTACATGTGGATAAACCTGCTGAGAATACTTTTATGTCCAGCAGCGACGATTTCAAATATTGCCAGCCAAAATAGGGCCGCTTTCGGACGTTTGACGCCGTTGCACAAAGGACCCTTTGTGACAAACCCCATACCACCGTTTAGATCGGTACAAGGCGCTCGGCACACACACCACCAATTGACCGGAAGGTTTACTGCACAGCTTGCGCGCGAGTGCGCTTGGTAATCGCCGTCTTCATCTCCTTGCCATTGGGCAAGATGAAAATTAAGTGGTCGCCATCGATTGCAACCTGCACCGGGTCACCCACAATCAGGCCCTTGCCGACATCGCCAGACCCGCGCCTTATCCTGTCCCCGCGTGCCGTGTAAATGATGTCTTGGACTTGCAGCGTGAACAATGCGGACCGGTAAACGGTTCCATCCACTACCCGTTTCAGTCGAGCCAATATCCAGCAACTTCGCTGCTTGAAACGTGTGCTTCTCCGGCGCCCAACAAGAGCGCGGAAAGGGCCAACACCGCCGCCAGTCGTTTACTATTCTATACAAAGGAGGCCGCAGCATGATGGCGTGGCTCGCTCACGTATCCCTTTTCCTGTGGGGGACAGGAGCGGCGTTTATAGTGTTCGCAGGCCTATGGCTGTTCTTTTATCTGGCACACCGAAAGGGTGGCTCGTTCTTTTTTGATGCCCAAGACTGCGAGGCCGGTCAACAAGAGCGTAACACGTTCGCGAAAGCTACCTAAATCGGCCAGCACCGCGACATTCGAACCGCTGCTAAAGCACTACATCAGCGTTATGCAACTAGTCTTCACCGTAGCGGCGGCGGCGATTGCATTTGGAGGAAACACAAAACCGAACGCACTAATCCTGCTAGCGAAGCTCGCCTTGGCATGGAGCATTACATACGGCGTCTTGTTTTGCGCGCTGCTCATCTATCGTTACGATGAATACGGCCAAGACGTCGAGAGCTACACGCCTCGTTGGTATGCAACGATTTTCGCGGCTGGTTTTTCCTGCCTGACGTGCTTTATGCTCGGCTTTCTAATTTGGACATTGGGCCTGTCGATCACGTAAAAACTTTCGGCGGGGGCTATTCTGCATGCATCCAATCTTAAGCTATTCCGAACGCGCGGAGCACGTGTTGCACAAACAAAGGACCCTTTACGAGACACGAAGAAAACCCCGCGCCGGTGTCGCCGGTCGCGGGGCAGGGAAGCCAGTTAGTATTCAGACGCCAGCATGATCGTCAAAACCCGGACGGTCTGTTTTGGGTCGCTCGGGTCTTCGCTGCCCTTGGTAACTGCTGTGTCGTAATAGTCGATCTTCCAGAAAATGCGTTCTGCCGTTGTGTTCGAAGGCTCCGAAGTCGCGTTCTTTGTGCGGGTCGTTGTCCGGGGTGAAGGCGTCGAAGGTTTCCACTTTCTCGCGGATGGCGGATTGATCTTCCTGCGGTAAGGCGCTGATACCGGCTGTCTGAACCAGATCGGCCCGCTATGCCCATAGCCTTGCGGCAAAGGTCGTTAAGGCTCGGCAATTTTTTTCGTGGTGCTGTCCGTCATGTTCTGTTCCTTTCGTGGTTTATGGGTGCAGCTGCTGCTGCACCTCTGCCACGTGGCGAACGGCGGGTAGCAAACGGAAAGAAAAAAACGAGAAAGATCGTTTGTCTTTTTTGCCCCATCCGCAAAAAGCAACGATCTGTGCGAAGTTTTTTACTTGGAGTGCGCGAGGGCGCAGCCCTTAGCAAACTGGCGCGGCAGCGCGGAAACAGGACAGCGTAGCCCGCTTATCCGGCGCGGAGCGTAAGCCCGAAACTTACCCTTTTTGGGACGGTACGGGAGATCATGAGTTACCCCCATGGGCTATAGTTGTCCATGCCCAACAATACATGTGAACACTGCGGCGGTTCACAACTCATCAGCGGTCTCATTGTTTCTGCTTCTGGTAGTGGTGGCGACGTACGTCCCGGCCTCCTCGGCAAAGAGAAAGAGAAAGGCTTTTTCAAACGATCCGAAAGGGAGAAAAGGGAGAGCCTTTTTGCTGACCTGTGCACCTCTTGCGGCACTGTAAAACGTTTATACGTGAAAGACCCGAAACGTGATTGGGTCGTATAACTTTCACGGTTTCAACCGGGACGGTCCCCGGCCCAATGGGCGCAAAGGACCCGTTTGTGAGACAGTCGGGATTAGCGATTATTGTGGGAACTCCTCACCATGCTCCAGAGCAAACCTGCGACGGCGATGAGAACGACCCAAAAAATAACTGTTTTGCGAACGGCGAGTCGGTTCCAGTCGTGGTGAAACGGATCACCGCCAAGCTCGCGGCGCACCCGTAGTCTCTCGATCTCTTCTTCGCGAATTCGTTGCCTTTGTTCATCGGAGAGCGCCATGATCCATTTTAGATGCAACCGAAAGCAAGCGGCAAGGCACGCCCGAAATCTACTCCTCTACACTTCAAACTACTGACTGTGAGCCACGTTGCGCAAAGGACCCAATTTGAAACATGGGGACTTGAAGCAGCCCTTTCACGTTTATTCGTGACCGCGGTGCTGATGCAGCAATTCCACGACATCGCTGTTGCTCGAGATCCGCAAACCGCGCGTGGTTTGTCCGGGAATCGCCACCGTAATTCTGCGATGGAGCCGAAGTAGGGAAGTGCGGATACGTGAAATGCCGCCGGGAATGACAACCAAGCCCCAAGCTAAAATGGTGATTAAATCATGATCCCTGACGCAATACAGGAAGGACTCACCTTCGATGATGTCCTGCTGCTCCCATCCCGCAGCGACGTAATCCCCTCTGAAACGGACACGCGCACCATGCTCACGCGCGGCATCCATCTCAATATCCCGATCGTTAGCGCGGCCATGGATACCGTCACCGAATCGCACCTGGCGATCGCTCTCGCCCAGCAGGGCGGCGTCGGCTTCATCCACCGCAACATGAGCATCGAGCGCCAGGCTGAAGAGGTCGATCGCGTGAAGCGCAGTGAAAGCGGCATGATCGTCGACCCGGTCACCATCACTCCCGATAAACGAATCTCCGACGCGCTGGCCCTGATGGAGCGCTTTCGCATCTCCGGTGTTCCGGTGTCACGGCGGCGGGCAAACTCGTCGGCATTCTCACCAACCGCGATCTGCGCTTCGAGACCCGCTTCGATCTTCCCATCAGCGATGTGATGACCAAGGACAACCTCATCACCGTTCCCGTAGGCACTACTCTCGACGATGCCGAAGAGATTCTCCACCACCACCGCGTCGAGAAGCTCCTGGTGGTCGATGAGAACTTCGGACTCAAAGGTCTGATTACCGTAAAAGACATTCAGAAGAAATTGAAGTACCCGAACAGCGCCAAGGATTCGCAGGGGCGCTTACGCGTGGGAGCCGCGATCGGCGCAACCGGCGACTTCTTCGAACGAGCGCAGGAACTGATGCGCCGCAAGGTCGACGTGATCGCCATCGATACCGCCCATGGCCACAGTACCCGCGTCATGGAAGCCGTCAAGAAGGTCAAGTGCAAGATGCCGGAACTGCAACTCATCGCCGGCAACGTCGGGACATACGACGCTGCTTGCGACCTGATCAATCTCGGCGTCGATGGCATAAAAGTAGGCATCGGACCCGGCTCCATCTGTACCACGCGCGTAGTTTCCGGCGCGGGAGTTCCGCAGATCACCGCCATCGCCGAGTGCAGCCGCGCAACCCGCGGCGAAGGCGTTCCGTTGATCGCCGACGGCGGCATCAAGTTCTCCGGCGACATTACCAAAGCGATCGCCGCGGGAGCCGATTCCGTGATGATCGGCAGCCTTCTCGCCGGCACCGACGAGAGCCCCGGCGAAACCATCCTCTATCAGGGCCGGACGTTCAAAACTTATCGCGGTATGGGCTCGCTAGGCGCAATGTCCCAGGGGAACACCGATCGTTACGCGCAGGATCCCAACGCCAAACTCGTGCCCGAAGGCATCGAGGGACGAGTCGTATCGAAAGGTCCGCTATCGGATCTGGTCTATCAACTTGTAGGCGGGTTGCGGTCCGGCATGGGCTACTGCGGTTGCTCCGATATCCAACTGCTGCAGCAGAATGCCCGCTTCATGCGGATCTCGCCCGCCGGTTTGCGCGAAAGCCACGTTCACGACGTCATCATCACCAAAGAGGCGCCCAACTACCGCGTCGAGTAGGCCGGAACAAACGAATGCTTATTGTAAGCTGACGGGCAAGTGCGCGAAGATAAGGACTGCTTGTTTCCTACGATAAGTAGTTAGATTAAATGGCCTTCACAATTCGTCCTAAGCAGGAAATCCTCGTTCACCCCGATGTACCCAGAGCACTGTCCCGGCTCCCGGAACTGGCGTACAACATTCTGTGGAGTTGGGAGCCGACCATCCGCTCGGTCTTCCGGCGTTTGGATCCGTCAATGTGGAAAGATTGCGGCTACAATCCAGTCGCAATGCTCGGGCGCGTATCGCAAACGACCCTGAATCGCGTGGCTAGCGAACCGCGCTATCTGGCGCTGTACGCCCACGCCTGCGAACGCTTCGATGCGCACATGCGCCGCCCGGTCCCTCCGGAAGCCGAAGGCAAACTGATCGCCTACTTCTCGATGGAGTACGGGCTTACCGAGTGTTTGCCAATCTATTCCGGCGGCCTCGGTGTTCTCTCGGGAGATCATCTGAAATCGTCGAGCGATTGCGACATCCCTCTTGTCGGGGTCGCGCTGCTGTATCAACAGGGATATTTCCGGCAGTATTTGAATCCCGACGGCTGGCAGCAGGAGCGCTATCTCGACAACGACTTCTATGCGCTCCCCATCAAGCCCGCGGTCGATCTCCAGGGCCGCAATGTTTCGGTGGAAGTGCAGCTTCCATCCGGTCCCGTGGTCATCAAGGTTTGGGCGATGGATGTCGGGCGGGTTAAGCTGTATCTCCTCGACACCAATATTCCGGTTAACACGCGGCCCGAAGATCGCGGGATTACGATGCAGCTCTATGGCGGCGACAACGATACGCGCATCCGCCAGGAGATCGTACTGGGCATCGGCGGCATACGCGCGCTTGACGCCCTGAATCTGCGCCCGACCGTTTTCCACATGAACGAGGGACACTCCGCGTTCCTTGCTGTAGAACGAATCCGCTTGCTGATGTCGCAGGAGCAGTTGAACTTCGACGAAGCGCTGGAAGCTTCCCGCGGCAGTAACGTTTTCACTACCCACACTCCTGTCCCCGCCGGGATCGATCTGTTCGACCCCGGCCTGATGCGCCACTACTTCGAACGTTATTGTGGCGATGCCGGTATTCCGCTCGACCGCTTCATGGCTCTTGGCCGGCGCAATCCCCAGGATCAGGGGGAGCCGCTCTCCATGGCGATCCTCGCGCTGAATGCTTCGGCGTATCGTAACGCCGTGAGTAAACTGCACCGCATGATCTCACAGGAGATGTGGTCGGATTTGTGGCCGCACCTGCCGAGTTGGGAAACGCCTATCGTTTCCGTGACTAACGGCGTCCACCTGCCCAGTTGGCTCAACGGCGACCTCGCGGAATTATACGACCAGTACCTGCCGCCGACTGGCGCGAGGGCTGGAGCGATGCCGAAGTCTGGAAGCAGATCGCCCTCATACCCGATGAAGAATTGCAGGAAACTCATCGCCGGCGCAAACGCCGCTTGATCTCGTTCATTCGCGAACGTCAGACCGCGTCGGCGTCGCGGCGCAAAGCCGCGGCTTCGGAAGTGCGCTACTCCTCCGAGGTGCTGGATCCGAATGCGCTGACCATCGGTTTCGCCCGCCGGTTCGCGACGTATAAGCGGGCAACGCTATTTTTCCGCGATATCGACCGGCTGAAAAAGATTCTCTGCCATCCCGAGCGTCCGGTGCAGATTGTTGTTGCCGGCAAAGCTCATCCGCGAGACCTGCCCGGGAAGGGCTTCATCCGCGAGATCGTGCAGCTTTCGCGCGATGCCGAACTTTGGAAGCATGTCGTCTTCGTCGAAGACTACGACATGAAAGTGGCGCGCGAACTGGTGCAGGGCGTCGATCTCTGGTTGAACAATCCGCGCCGCGGCGAAGAAGCTTGCGGCACCAGCGGAATGAAAGCCGCGATGAACGGCGTTCTCAATCTCAGCGTCCTCGATGGATGGTTCGATGAGGCTTACGAATCGTCCGGCGGGTGGGCCATTGGCGACCGCGAATCCTATTCCGAGGATCAGGACGCCATCCACGCGAGCAATATCTACTATCTGCTCGAACAGGAGATTGTGCCTATGTTCTATGAGCAAAGGTCGGGTTCCGCGAGCGAGTGGACCAAGCGAATCAAGCAGTGCCTCACGAATATCTCGCCGCGGTTCGATGCGCGGCGAATGGTGACCGAATACCAGAATCTGCTTTATAATCCCGCCCACCGGCACTCCATCGAATCGATCGCCGATCGCTACCAATTCGCGCGTCAGCGGGTCGACTGGAATAAGAAGGTTGGCGAGGTTTGGGAACGCGTTACGTTCGTCGACACCGGAGTCAATCCGACAGGCGCGATAATCAGCGGCCGATCCGCTCCCGATTGAAGCCGCGGTAGATCTCGCCGGCCTGAATCCGGAAGATGTGCGCGTGGAAGCCGTTATGGGCCCGATCGGCGCGACTGGAAGTCTGGAGGAAGCTGAAGTGATTGTGCTCAAAGCCACCAGGCAAAATGGCGGAGCGACGGTGTTCTCGCGCGAAGTGACGCCCCGGTACACGGGACGCCTGGGCTACGCCGTCCGTATCAGCCCAAATCACTTCGAAGATCCGCTGACGCGCCCGTGCTCATCCCTTATGAAATGGTCGCGCTAGCGTAGCGCGGGAGCAACTGCGCCGCCCGCTCCCCGCGGCGGCATAGCGGAACCTGTTCTGCGGAATGTACCTATTGGTTTATGCTAGTTGTGATGCTGTCCGGCTTGGCGATCCGATCCGTTTACGTTCAAGGCTCCCACGGCAAGGCGTGCGGGTTACGGTGATCATTGCGAAAGCGTTTGACGGCTCTCCTGAATAGGTGCAACGCCATTCTAAGCTCCGGGCGCGCGATCCTGCCGTGTGGCCGGCGGCGAACCCTTCTCTTTGGCTCCATCGCGATTTCCATTTCTGTAGACCAGCGGGCTATCGCGCCAAGGTTTTGGAGGATAATCGGTGCGAAGTTTATCACCGGACCTGGTGTGACGAAATGGCGTAAGCTCGAACCGTCACTGTGAACCGGATTTCCATCGATTGCCGCCGGGACTCGAAGCCAACCCATCAGCCATGCCAGGCACACACGACAGCATAGTAACTGGCGCGAAGCCGCAAAAGGGTCCTTCGCGCGCGACTAAAGTCGTGGTCGCCACCACGATCCTGCTTTCGTTTATTTCGTTTTGGAGGGCGGCTGCGATCGTCTTGTGCGACCTTGCTTCCTCAGCCTACTACGCGGGGGGCATCGCCGAGAAGCAGATCGGGAAATCGGCTCCTTGGTTCATTCTGGGCATTATGCTGTTCTCGTACGCGGTTCGCGCCATCTATGTCGAGAGCTGCAGTATGTTCGTTCGCGGCGGAGTATACAAGGTTGTGCATGAAGCCATGGGCGGAACCCTGGCCAAAATATCCGTCTCGGCATTGATGTTCGACTACATATTGACGGGCCCGATCAGCGGCGTCAGCGCCGGACTGTACCTCGCCGGCCTGGTGAATGAGGTTGGCGAACGGCTCCATTTCAAGAGCCTTTATTTCGATCCGCCGCTGTTTGCTGCCGCCTTTGCGGTCGCGGTGACTGTGTACTTCTGGCGGCAGAATATCCTCGGTCTTCACGAATCAAGCGGAAAGGCGCTGCGCATCATGCAGGTAACGACTGTCATGATCGGGATTCTGGTCGTGTGGTGCCTGGTTACCATGAGCGTCAAAGGCTTCCAGCCCGTCCCGTTGCCTGTGAAGGAGAACCTGCGGTTTGGGGCCAATTCACTCGGATGGCTTGAGGGGACTATCGCTCCCACATTCACAGTCGTCGCTATCCTGGTGGGGCTGGGACATTCGCTTCTCGCAATGAGCGGCTTTGAAACGCTGGCACAGGTCTATCGCGAGATCGAAACTCCCAAGCTGAAAAATCTGCAGCGTGCGGGCACTGTGATATTTGTCTATAGCGCCTTGTTCACGTCGGTGGTTTCGTTTTTCGGTGTGATGCTGATTCCCGATACGGAGCGGCCAAAGTATTTAGATAATCTGATCGGCGGCCTGACAACCGTGCTGGTTGGGCCGAAGCGTTGAAACTGCTATTTCACGTATTCGTAGTAGTCATCGGAACGTTGATCCTTGCGGGAGCCGCGAACACAGCGATCATCGGCTCTAATGGCGTGTTGAATCGCGTTGCCGAAGACGGCGTCTTACCGGAATGGTTTCGTAAACCGCACACGCGATACGGGACCACCAGCCGCCTGATCGACACCATTGTCATCTTCCAGATTCTCACCATCGTCGTCACCAAAGGCGACGTCAATCTGCTGGGCGAAGCTTATGCATTCGGCGTAGTCTGGAGCTTTTCGATGAACGCTCTCTCCGTCCTCCTGCTGCGCTTCAAAATGCCCGGACCGCGCGAGTGGAGAGTACCCCTGAATTGGCGTTTCCGGGGTGTGGAGATCCCCGTCGGTCTTGGTCTGATCACATTATTTCTGCTGACGCTGGCATGCATCAACCTTGTGACCAAGGAGATCGCCACTGTGGCCGGTGTTTCGTTTACGGTCGTATTCTTCACCGTATTCACCATCTCGGAGAAGATCAACAAGCGGCATGACGAAGCGGTTCCAGGCGAAGCGATGGAGCCGTTTCGCACCGTCCAGAGCGAAGACGTTTCCCAGGCTGCCGTCAATGTTCGTCCCGGTAATGTGCTGGTGGCCTGCCGCAACCCGCACCAATTGGACCACCTGGAGAAAGTCCTTGAGAAGACCGATACGCGCAAGGTGGATATTGTTGTCCTCTCGGTCCATAGAGTGACCGCGGCCAGTTCCGGAGAATTTGACCTCGAAGCGGACCAGATCTTCGCGAAGGCGGAGACGACGCTTTTCACGCGTGTTGTTTCGATCGCCGAAAAGGCCGGTAAGCACGTTGAGTTGCTCGCGGTTGCCGCAACAAACCCATGGCTCGGTATGGTGCAGGCCGCGGCCAAACTGGGTTCCTCGCGAATCGTTACCGGTGTGTCTCCGCTCTTTGCCGACGTGTCGGAGCAGGGCAAAGTAGTGGGAGAGGCTTGGGAGACTCTGCCGCAGCCCCGTCCTTCTTTATCTCTCGAAATCGTGCAGCCGGAGCCATTGCAGTCGGTGTACTTCAATCTGGGACCGCACCCGCCGCGCCTTTGGCCGGAGGATGTGAATCTCGTCCACGACCTCTGGCTCGAGCTCGCTGAAAAGGGCTTGGGCGCGAAGCTTCACCATCGCGACGTTGTGGGCGTGGCGCTCCGCCGGCTTCAGCAGCAATTGCATTCAGGGCACGAAGGTGAAGTGGTGCAGGACCTGGTCGAGGAAGTCAACCAGCATTCGCCGAAATCGCCGCCGATGGTTCAAGCTCAGGCTGAGACGGCTAACCAGGATCGGCCTGCGGCTTCTTCATCAGCTTCTCAATATATTTCGCCAGAACATCGCATTCCAGATTGAGACGGTCGCCCGGCTTGTGAAACCCGAGCGTAGTGTTCGCGTAAGTATGCGGAATGATTGTCACCGATATAATGGCGTCCGCAATCTCCGCAACCGTAAGACTGATGCCGTCGATGGCAACCGATCCCTTGAATACAACATATCGATCGAGGTCCTCGGGAATGCGCACGCGCAGCCACCAGTTCTCGCTGCCCAACGCTTCCATCGACAGTAACTCTCCCGTGCCGTCGACATGGCCTTGCATGATATGACCGCTGAGTAGAGTGGTGGGCGTTACCGGCATCTCCAGATTGACGCGGGAACCTGCCGCCGAGATCGCCCAGATTGCTGCGGCGCAGAGTCTCCGGCGCAAGGTCGGCGGCGAACCAGTCGGCTTCCGGAATCAAGGCGGTCAGGCAGACTCCGTTTACCGCGATGCTGGCGCCTTGCCGAAGGCGGCCCGCTATTGGACTATGCACTTCCAGCCGCGCGCCCGCTTCGTGCCGACGGAGAGTATCGAACGATTCCCAAATCTTCAACTATCCCCGTGAACATCGAACTCCTTCACAACATAGGCTTCCACGGCGAACTCGTCCGGCGAGATGGGATGCAACTGCAGATTGCGCACGCGAATGGCATCGCTGCGCCGCCGCCTTCCAATGCCTCCAGCCATCGGCAGCGACTGCGTACCGCCCAGAATCTTGGGCGCATAGTAGAAAAAGATCTTGTCCGCGCACTCCTCTTCGAGCACCGACCAGTTGACGTGGCTGCCGGCTTCCACGATAACCGAAAGCATCTTCTGCTCGCCCAGCCAGTCGATCGTGCGGCGAACGTCGGCGCGTCCGAACCGGCCATCGAACACCATCACCTTCACACCGGCATTTTCGAGAGCCTTGCGCCGCTCCGCCGGCGCGGCCGATGTCGTGATCACGGCGACATCCTTCTCGCAGGTAGCGACCAGGCGTGACCCAACGGGCAGCCGCAGACGGGAATCGAGCACCACTCGGAGCAACCGCCGGCTGCGCGGAAGACCACTGCGGTCGGTAAGTAGCGGATCATCGGCCAACGCCGTGCCGATGCCGGTCAGAATCGCGTCGGACTGATGCCGCAAAAGCTGGACGTCCGCGCGAGCGGTCTCGCTGGTAATCCACCCTCGATTGTCGTCCGGCGCGGCGATCTTGCCGTCCAACGTGAGCGCAGTCTTCAACGTGACCAATGGCCGTCGCGTGCGCATGAAATGAACGAAAGCTTCATTCAATTTCATGGCGGCAGCCGTGCTCTCCTGCTGAACCTCAACCACCACCCCCGCGGCGCGCAGCTTGCGGAAACCGTCGCCGGAAACCAGCGGGTTGGGATCTTCCATCGCGGCCACCACGCGAGCGATACCCGCCTTAATCAGCGCATCGGTGCACGGTGGAGTGCGGCCCTGGTGCGAACAGGGTTCGAGATTGATATAGAGCGTGGCGCCCCGCGCGCGGCCGCTCGCCTCCGCTTGCTCCAGTGCCAAAATTTCGGCGTGCGAATAATTCGAATAGATGTGGAAACCGCGGCCCACCACCTCACCGTTGTTTACAATAACCGCGCCCACCATAGGGTTCGGACTCGTCTGCCCGCGTCCCATCGCGGCGAGTTCCAGGGCTTGTTGAAGAAAAGCGGCATCTTTCGGATCGCCCCGCGTTGAAGAAGCGTTCATGCAGCCGGCGCGACAGTAGGCGTGCCGAAGAGCGAATCTATGAAACGCTCAGGATCGAACGGCAGAAGATCGTCCACTTTCTCGCCGACGCCGATAAATCGGATCGGTAGCGAAAGCTCCCTCGCGATGGCGACTATGATGCCGCCTTTCGCCGTACCGTCGAGTTTAGTTAATACGATGCCGGTAACCCCGGAGCTGCCCGTAAACTTGCGAGCCTGCTCAAGTCCGTTCTGGCCGGTGGTCGCGTCGAGCACCAGGAGCACTTCATGAGGCGCGCCGGGGATCACTCGCGCGGCAGTGCGGCTCATCTTTTCGAGTTCCGCCATCAGGTTGGTTTTGGTTTGCAATCGTCCGGCGGTGTCGATAATCACGTAGTCCGACTTGCGTGCTTTGGCCGCGTGCAGCGCATCGAAGAGAACCGCGCTCGGATCGGACCCGGGATTCTGCCGGATCACCTCGGTGCCGGTGCGTTCGCCCCACACCTCCAGTTGCTCGATGGCTGCGGCGCGGAAAGTATCGGCGGCGCACAGCAGCACCGATCGGCCTTCGCCATGATACATCTCCGCAAGCTTGCCGATAGTGGTGGTCTTGCCTGCGCCATTGACTCCCACCACCATGACCACGGCCGGTGGTTCCTCGACGCGCAGAATGGGGCGTTGCGCGCCTTCCAGAATTTCGAGTAGCTGCTCGCGGATCAGGGTCTTGAGTTCGGACGAATCGTTCACCAGATGGCGTTCGACGCGCTCGCGGATGCGATCGAGAATCTCCTGCGTAGTCGCGACTCCGACGTCGGCGCTGATGAGCGTGTACTCGAGTTCGTCGAGGAGATCGGCGTCGATTTTCTTCTCGCCGCCGATGACATCTTCGAGCCGCGACACTAACCCCGCGCGGGTTTTCTCTACGCCGCTCTTAAGCTTTTCAAGAAGAGTCGGCTCCTGAGGCACTGAGCCGAAAAGAGTCTGGATCATTTTCTTCTATTGTAAGTGGGTTAGCAAGAATCCACTTGGCATAGCCATTCCTCGCAACTCGCTTGTCGGGGAAGTCCGGTCATCGGCTTCGCCCTTGCGACGGATCCGAAGACGCGAACATTACGCACGCAATTCAGTCTGTAGTGGAACCTGTTGATTTATGATCCAGCGAGGCGGAAAAAAAGCGCCGGACCCAAACGTGCTCCATGGGCGTCATGCGCTGCTGTTTCTGGATTTTATTGGGCGCCTTAAACGGTTGCATTTGTTTCGGCCAATCGATCTCCATCGGCATCACGGGCGGGGTTCTCACGACAGAGGACCTCACCGGTGCCGGCGCGACGGGTGTGTCAAAACGCTACGTCGTAGGGCCTGCTCTGAACATTGGACTGCCCTTCGGATTTGAGGGCGAAATCGGCGCCCTCTATCGCCGGGAAGGTTATCAATCTTATTTTGAGAACTTTGGCTACTCCATTTTTTCCGATGAACGAGCAAACTCATGGGATTTCCAATGATGCTCAGGTACCGGGTCCCACTTCCGCGAGTCAAGCCATTCGTCGAAGCGGGTTATGCGCCGCGAGTGATTAACGGATCGGTCAGCTCGGATCTCTTCGTGCCCTTCAGTCCTTACCTGTTTCCAGCGGGCATGGGTCTCCAGCACTCGAATACGCCCACGAATTGGGCGGCTACGTATGGCG
The DNA here is from genome assembly GCA_963767545.1 of Terriglobia bacterium. GTDB lineage: Bacteria > Acidobacteriota > Terriglobia > Bryobacterales > Bryobacteraceae > CAVVFX01. Next base: position 68,772 of record CAVYEV010000036.1, on the reverse strand, counting down.
TTGTCGTTGGCGCTGGAGTGCAGTTTACGTCGGGCCGGCTCCGCCTATCGCCCGGGGTCCGTTACACGCATTGGAACACATTCGCCATTCTCGGATACTATTCCGACGGACCGTCCTGGCAATCGACGCAAAATCAATTCGACGTATTGTTGACTATCGGCTGGAGACTCCGGTAAGCCGGAGGTTACCTGTCTGTGAAATGCCCGCCGCGACGTGATGCCCTCGTTTGTAGAAACGATCTCTCATGAAGTCGACCCGTTCTCGCACTGGGAAGTCTCTTGAAAGTGAGGCATCGGAAATTGGCCCATTCCGGAAGGATTCTAAGCAGCTCCGCCTATCGCCTGCGGTCCGTTACACGCCGGCATGAACCGTAATCAAAATTGCGCGGTTCGGGCCGCAGGCCGGGCCTCAGCTTCGCGGCCATTGAAACATAGGTCCGCGAGATAAGCAAGCGGCGGCATCAGAAGCACTAATGCAGCGCCGACGATCAGCCGGCGATAGAGAACCCCAGCTCCGTGGAGGTTTTCGCAGGCCGCGATCGAAGCCGCGAGAACGAAATACGTGATCGGGTTGTAGAGGACGATCATGCGTACGGCTCGAAAGCCGCTGTACACCCTTTCTCCCGCGAAGAGATGCAACGGCACAGTCGCGGCGTCCGCGGGAAGCGCGGAAGCCGACGCACGGCCCGGCTGGAACGGTGTCCATACGAAGCGGCCGTCGGCGTCCCAACTCTCGAAAAATCGCCGCACTCGCTCGATGAATCTGCGATCTGCGTCGTAAAGCACCCGCACGGGAGCGTCGGGCCACGTTACGAACGCGAGAGAACAGGCCGTCATGCTGTAGAAGAACAGGGTGAACGTGGTTCCCGTAAAAAGCAGCAGACTCGCCTGGAAGAAGATGTTGGCGAGAACTGCCCAATAATTGAGGCTGGGAATCAGGATGCAGGGAACCGTTGCGAGTTCGGTAACAATGGTGCTCCAGCACATGAAACGCGCGAGAACCATCGGCGGCAGCAGCCGATCGAGCGTGATGTACAGAGGTTGATGCAGGCGATTCACAGCCCAATTTTCAAAGAACACGCCACTGTGCCAGTCCGCGTCGAGGGCTTTATTGAGGCCTGCGCCGAAATACGTGATGGCAAGTTGCCATTTCAGGAACGGCGCGCCGCCGGGCTTGTACAATCCGGCGAGCAAAAACATCAGACCGCAAAACGTCTTGTTGTTTCCGTAATAGGCTTTCGAAGAAACTACCGCAAGCAGAATGGTTGCGCCGAGGATCAAGGAAAATAAGCGGATTCGACGATTGAACACGATCGCCAGCGCGGATATGACGAACACAGTTTGCAGCGTGCGCTGAAAGGGAACGGCTGGAAATAGATCTATCCAGGGGATAAAGGGTAGCCACGGGTCGGGCAGGATGCGAACGTGGTTAACGATCAGCACCACCAGAGCGAGCACTTTCACCAGGATGGCGAGGTTAACCGGAAGATCGGTCCCGGTGGTTTTGAGTGGATTCCAGGATGGGTTTTCAGCCATTGGCGACTCTACTTTTCGAATGACCCAGGCGAAGGCGGCCAGCGCCACTCGCGAGGTTCTTTGCCGTTAACACGATACTTCATCACAATCGTCGACCGGTCGCCCGCCTTAGCGCGTTTCTCTTCGACTTGTTGAAGCATATCGATCACGTGTTGCGGTGAGCGGTTATCGAACCCGCGCCTCGGACGCCGGTAGCGCTTCTGAAATTCAGCGGCAGTCAACACATGGCCATTCACCGTTGCGGTTGCGGCATAGTCGGTCTGGGTGTCGAAGGGCGCCCAGCAGAAGTATCGCGTGGGAACAAAGCGGGCATACACAATGGCTCCCAGTTGAAAAGCCAACAGCAGGATGGGGATCAAGATTCGCACAAAGTCCTCGCCGGACTAAACGTCGGATTGAACAAAGATATCAGATGCCGGCTTTCTGAGCCGCGCGTAAGCCAGCCGGTAAGGCCGCGCGCCAGGAAGCCGGGAATATTCCTCCGTGCAGTCGGAAACCCTTCGGCCTCTTGCGATCGGTTCCGCTGTTCGCACCGGTGACAGTGACACTGGCGATGGCCGCGCCTTGAATAAATCGATCCGGGAACCGATTCGAGGCTCGATTCATCAAAATATTGAGCGAATAACCGTCATCCGTCGTCTTTGAATTTTTTACTCCTCTCGCCGTCAATTTTTATAAAGACGGCTGCGCTACAGCCCGCATCAGCACCTGGCAATCTGAAGGAGGGATTTGCCGGGATGCTCGCCGCGAGGCGACCGAACCCGGGCGCATTCAAATGTTCCAACAAAAAAACATGTTCACAGAAAAACGCAGCATTGATTACAGCCGCGCAAGAGGCGCCCACCGCGCAAGCCGCATTCAAAAATGCCACTTTGCGTCACGAAACACGCGAGCCGGTGCCTTCATCCGCAATGCTCCCGTCACCCTAGCTCCCAGCCTCGCCCCAAAAAACGCCATCTTGCGTCGTCGCCCACCGTCATCTATGCGCCCCCGAACACCCGATCCGATGCCAGTACGTCGACTTCGAACTTTTATGTGCCCTGTTTACAATAACTTCCGAAAACACCGTGAATTTTCCGCCACCCTCGTATGTCACATTTGAACCAGGAAGGCATCGTGCGCGCCTGGTGTGCAGGGCGACGAACTGGTCTTCCAACGAATCGAACGAATATATGACACAAACCCAATCGTCCCGCGAACCAGTCCCGCCGTGAAAATACAGACAGCACGGACCGTCCTTCCGCACTGTCTTGCAACAACATACCGGCTTTTTTGTTTGCATGGGTTTTCGAGGTCTGCTACTATCGGACTGGCAGAGATCGGAACCCTCCTTTTGAAGTACAATTCCAACAACGGAGTAAATTAAACCTCTTGAGCTTTACTGTTTTTCTTGGCAACCTACCCACGTGGGTCACCGCCGACGATATTAAGCAATGGTTGGCGGCTGAAGACCTGGTAGCGGATTCTGTTAAGGTTATCCGCAACCACGAGACGCAGGAATCCAAAGGATTCGCGTTCGTAGAAGCGCCCACGCCGGACGAAATGCAGGCGATCATTCGCCGCTTCGACCGTGCGCCGCTGGAAGATAAACTGCTCCGGGCCAACCCCGCGCAGCCTTCCAAGGGCAAAAGTGCACCAGCACCACAACAGCAGCAGGCAGCCCCCGGCCGCGATCATCAAAGGAGCAATGGTCGCCCAGCCGGTAACGCGAGCGGAAGCGGAGCCGGCAGCGGCAAGCCGAAGCGGCGCGAACGGGAGCATGAACCCAAGAGCGCTTTTGCAACTGAGCTGGCGAACTCGCTGGCAAAGTAGTCGGTTCCCACACCTGTGCGGAGCAGGCACACCTGCTCTCCTGCCATCTTTTCTGTTTTCTGTCGATTGGCGCATGGCATCCGCTGTGCTTCCCACCGCCTATATGAAACTCTTCGGGGTACGGGCCTCCGTCTATCTGGTGGCTCTCCTATCCTGTTGCGCCGCCGTCCGGACTGCGGTGGGACAGGGATTCATGGCGCGGGAAGTGGCAGCGGAAGCCAACGCCAATACCCGCTACATAGTGGAAAGCGTCCATATTACCGGTGAAACCGGCCTTAAGCTGAGCCGCAGTCTGCAGTCTGCTTTCCAGCAACTGGTCGGATCGCATTTCGATCCTGCACAACTCGACGAACTCGCGCGTCAGATGCGCAAAGAACTTCACCTCAAATCCGTCACGCCGCACCTCTCCAGGGGCAGCACTCCGGAAACCGTACGCGTCGATTTCGAGGTCCACCGGCGGTCCATCGTGTTCGACGTCACTCTTCCCAAGTTCCTCTATCATTCGAAACAAGGATGGAGCGCTGAAGGAACCGCGAGCACCACCATCGCGCGGACCAACCGTCTTAGCCTCGGTCTGGTGAGCGATGGCGACGAACTGACAGAACGTTTCGCGGGACCCTCCGCCGTTTACGAAAATACACACGTAGGCTCCGACCGCATTCACCTGAGCTTCGAATTCGAGGATCTCCACGAACAGTGGAACCGCGATACCACGCTGGCTCTCGGGAGTGACCCGAAGAATCCGCAGGAATATCGCGCGCGCCGCAATTTTCAGCCATCTGTTACCGTAGTTCTAGCTCGCCCGCTCACCCTGATGGCAGGCTTCAGTTTCCAGCAACTCCAGATGCAACCCGTCGCGTCCGCTCTGACCGCCAATACCGAGTCCGCCAACGCGTGGTTTGCCACACTCCGCTATCAACGCCAGTTCGAAGGAACGACCGAAACCCAGGACGTCGCCGCGGACTACAACATCCGCTCTGCCAGCAATGCCATCCGCAGCGATTATTCCTACACCCGTCACCACTGGGACCTCGCCTATATCTTGAAGCGTGGAAACCAGAGCATCCAGGACGATTTCACCGCCGGTTACATCTCCGGCCAGGCGCCCTTCTTCGAGCGCTTTGTAGTCGGTACCAGTTCTCTACTCCGTGGCTGGAACCGCTTCGAAATCGATCCACTGGGTGGAACCCGTTTGGTCCATAACTCCGTCACCTACAAGTACCGTTTTCCGAAGGTGACTGGACAGGTGTTTTACGACGCTGGATCTCTCTGGCATGGAACAGGCGATTCCGGCGTCCGCCATTCCATTGGCGCAGGAGCGAGCCGGAGTATTTTCACGCTTGCAGTCGCTTTTCCCGTTCGCGAAGGACGAATCGATCCCGTTTTTATGGTGGGCATGAACTATTAGATGAATTCCATCACCAGGAGATGGTGGCTTCTGGCAATTGCCGGTGCGCCGGTTGTGCTGGGCATTAGCGCCCAGACACTACTGCCACGTCTGGACAATGACTATCTCCGGGTCAGCGCCCCGAACCTGCAGTTCCTGACCGGTAAAGCATTAGAAAGATTGAAGGACGGCAATACGGTCGGCTTACCTTGGGCGGCTCACCGTTGCCGCCGGCCCGACAACACCGTTCAGGCCGCATGACGGTCGCTCATTTCGCCTTCAGCTACGATATTTGGGAGCGAGCGCTTCAAGGTCACTCTTATCACTACCCCCGGGCTCACGCTCGCCCGGCTGCCAAACATCTCACGGCCGCCGCCGCCGAAGCCTGGTGCCTCGACAATCTGAAAGTCAACCTGTCGCAGCGTCCCCCTCGACCGGCCGATTTGGGTACGTTTGGAAATGCGCGCCGAAGACCCCGGCAATTCGAACGGCGTCATTCGGGATGGTATCAGCTTGAATGCGCTGATCGGGCTGCTCAGTCAGGCGGCGGCCCCAGCAACAGCACTTCATAGAAGAGATCGGCCCCTTGAAGATCGCCGATCTGCGGAAACCACACTCATGAACCGTCTCCGCAACAAACTCGTGCTGCTGTTTCTCGGTGCCACCGTTGTACCCGTTCTGGTCACCGTGGGTCTCACCACGGCGCTTTTCAATCTGAGTCTCACTCCTGCCCAGGATCTCGACAGCATCTCGCGTTCTATCGAACAGACTGGCAAGGAATACTATCAGCAGGCGCAAGCCGCTCTTCGGACCGAAGCCTTTTCGGGAACCGTCCAGCCGGAGCGTTTCGCCCTTTCCGATCGTGGTCTCCTGGTCCGAAGCTCTGAACGAGTTCTGGGATAGCGGCGACAACGAACGGTTCAACCTGACCGGCGATTCCCGTAACCGTCTCGAGTTCTTCCGCCGCGACCCCGGCGGCATCTCCGTCTACAACAAACAGCTCCGCATCAGCATGGATTCGCTCTATGACCAGTACCGCCGGGCCCGTGCCCTGGTCGTCAACAGCGAAACCCACAATCCTTCGGGGCTTTACCTGGGTCTATATCTTGCTCACCACCTTGATCTGGATCGCTTCAGCGATCGGCCTGATCTATATAGCCAGCCGCATCAGCCGTCCCATGGAACAGTTGACCGCGGGGCTCTCCGGCCTTGCCGCCGGCAACTTCGACACTCGAATTGAAGTCCTGCACAATGACGAAGTCGGCAGAGCCACCGAAGCCTTCAACCACACGGCGCGTCAACTGGAACAGAATCGGGACCGCCTGGTCTACCTGACCCAGATCGCAAGCTGGCAGGTGCTTGCCCGCAAGATGGCGCACGAGGTCAAGAACTCGCTCACGCCTATCCGCCTGACCGTCGAAGAAATGGTAGCGCGCGGCCGCACCGAAGCATCCGAACCCAACCGCGCGTTCCTCGAACAAGCTGCGCAGATCGTAGTCGACGAGGTCGAGTCGCTCGGCCGCCGCGTACGCGCCTTCTCGGAACTCTCCGCCGAACCGCCCGTCCGCCCCGCGATGCTCGACATCAATGCCGTGCTCGAAGAACGGATCGCCTTCCTGAAGGCGCGCGCATCCGGAAGTCAGCTACATTGTGCAACTCGCCGAGAACACCCCCAGCGCCCTGGCCGATGAGGACTTGGTCAAGAGCATCCTGGTCAACCTCCTCGAAAACGCCGCCGAAGCAGCGGGATCGGGCGGCCGCATCCTGGCCTTCACCAAAGTAGTGGAAGGGCGCGTCGCCATCGAGGTCCACGACTCCGGCCCCGGTTTGAGCGAACAGGCGCGCAGGTCGCTGTTCCAGCCCACCATATCCTTTAAGAAGCGCGGCATGGGCATGGGCCTTTCCATTGCTCGCAAAAGCGCCCTTCTCTCCGGCGGCGACATCCTGCTGATCCACGGCGAACTGGGCGGCGCGGCCTTCCGGGTACTCCTTCCGAGTGCCTGATATATACGCCCATAGAACTGAATGAAACGCATCTATATCGTAGACGATGAAGAGAACATCGGCCGCTCGCTTCGCCTGATCCTGGAACGCGAAGGCTACGCGGTCAACTACTTCAGGAACGCGCGCCGAGTTCCGCGCGGTTCCCCGAAGCCCCCCGCGGCGACGCTTACATCCTGGATGTGAAACTCCCCGACGAGAGCGGCATCGACCTCCTCCGCTGGCTTCAGCAGCAGGAAGTGACCGCGCCGGTCATCATGGTCTCCGGCCACGCCACCATCGCCGACGCCGTGGAAGCTACCCGCGGCGGCGCATTCGACTTCCTCGAAAAGCCGCTCAGCCGCGAACGTGTACTGGTGGTCCTCAAGAACGCGACCACGCAGACCAACCTCCGCGAAGAGAACAAGCGGCTGAAAGAAATCGTCGGAGCCAGCTCCAAGATGATCGGCAACAGCCCGATCTTCCTGCGCGCCGTCGAGCAGGCTGCCATGGCCGCGCGATCCGACGCCCGCGTGCTGATCATCGGCGAATCCGGAACCGGCAAGGAACTTCTTGCCGCGCACATCCACCAGAACAGCCCCTTCGCCGGCGGACCGTTCATTAAGGTCAACTGCGCCGCTATCCCGACCGAACTGATCGAAAGCGAGCTCTTCGGCCATGAGAAAGGCTCCTTCACCGGCGCGGCAGCCATGCGGCGCGGAAAATTCGAACTGGCCGACGGCGGCACGCTCTTCCTCGATGAGATCGGCGATCTTCACGCCGGATCGCAAGCCAAGCTCCTGCGCGTCCTTCAGGAAGGCGAGTTCCATCGCGTCGGCGGCGAGCAGACCATCCGCGTGAACGTGCGCGTCGTCTCAGCCACCAACCGCGACCTCGCCGCTATGGTAACCGCCGGGCAAGTTCCGCGAAGACCTCTTCTATCGCGTGAGCGTCGTGCCGATCCGCGTGCCTGCGTTGCGCGAGCGCCCCGCCGACATCCGCCAACTTGCCAAGTACTTCCTCGACGACTTCTGCTCGCGCAACAACTTCCGCGCCAAGGTCATCGCGCCGGAAGTATATCCTCTATTGGAGGGCTATTCGTGGCCTGGCAACGCTCGCGAACTGCGCAACATGATCGAACGGATGGCCATCCTGACCCCCGAGGACGAAATTTCGACAGCCTCGATCCCGATTGAGCTGCGCATGGAACGCGAGAGCGGTCCACGATCCACCGTACAGCAAGCCCGCGAATCCGCCGAGCGCGAGCACCTTTTACGCGCCCTCGAAGAATCCAACTGGAATGTCTCCGGCGCAGCCCGCGTTCTCGGCATGGAGCGGACCAACCTGCACAAGCGCATCCGCGCCCTGGGACTCACCCGATCCAGATGAGACTTCTTCTAGCTACCCTCCTGCTCACCGGCGCGCTGGCCGCGCAATCACCGCGCTTCTTCATTCAAGGCTCCGACCCGCAGTTCGGCATGTACACCAAGGACGCCGGCTTCGCCCAGGAGACCGCCAACTTCGAGTTCTTCATCGCGAGCGTCAACCGCCTCAAGCCGCAGTTCGTAGTCGTCACCGGCGACCTCACCAACAAAGCTGCCGACGCGGACCAGATCGCCGAATACCATCGCATCGCCCGCAAGCTTGACCCCGCAATCAAGCTCTATAACGTCGCAGGCAACCACGACGTCGACAACGATCCCACACCCGAGTCCCTGGCCGCGTATCGTAAGAACTGGGGAGCCGATTACTACACCTTCGACTCCGGCGGCATCCGCGGTATTGTCCTGAACTCCAGCCTCATTCAACATCCCGTCAAAGCCCAAGCCGAGGCCGACAAACAGGAGAAGTGGCTGCGCGATCAGCTCGCGAAAGCCAAGACTGACGGCGTCCGAATCGTCATCTTCCAGCACATTCCCTTCTTCCTGGCCTCCGCCGATGAAGCCGACCAGTACTTCAACATCCCGGCCGCGATCCGCGCCCGCTATCTGAAACTGCTGCACGAGTACGGAGTCCAGCATATCTTTGCGGGTCACTACCACCGCAACGCCGAAGGACATGATGGCGATCTCGACATGGTCACGACCGGTCCCGTCGGCATGCCGATCGGCCCTGATCCATCCGGCTTCCGCATCGTCAAACTGGACACGCTCGACCATCCCTATGTCGGCTTGGGGAACATTCCGAACCAGGTAAAGTGAAGGCCGTCTCCCCAGATCGCTGGCAGGCATCTCAGCGCCTCGAACTGGACTTCTGGAAGCACTGGACCAAAGCCGCCCCTTACCAAAACCTCGACATCCCGAAGTACTGGGCCGAGGAGTTGGCCCGCTTCGGTTGCGGCCGTGAACTCTTCACCGGCCGTCGCGTCCTCGATATCGGATGCGGCCCCTACGGCCTGATTCACTTTCTGGACAACGCCGCCGGACGCGTGCGAATCGACCCGCTGCTGCCGCAATACGAATCCCGCATGACCCTCAGCGGCCCGCAACTCTCAATCGCCGCGCTCGGCGAACGCCTGCCGCTCGCGTCGAGTTCGATCGATATCGCGATCTGCTTCAATGCGCTCGATCATATGCGCGACCCAGCTGCGGCGCTCGACGAGATCCAAAGGGTGCTCCGGCCCGGCGGTACGCTGCTGTTGATGATCCACACCTTCCCCGCCTGGACTCGCCCCTTCTTCTGGATTGATCGCCTGCACCCCCATCACTGGACCGCCTCGGGGTTCGTGGAGCAGGTAGGCTCGGCATTCCGAATCGACCGCACCGAAACCTGCCACCGCCGATTCGATGTGCCGGTCGCGAAATGGATCTTGCCCTCATCCTGGAAGTACCTGGCCGGCAATCTCGTGGTCGCGAGCACCTATGTCCGGGCCAGCCGGATATAGGGCTTTGGCGAATGACGGTACAGAATCGTGTAGACCGCTATTTTGAACGCAGTTAATCCACGCCAATCTCGTTCCGCCGTTCTACAATAGCGGAACAATGCCTTGGTGGCCCAGAAATCGCGTGGCGCGCCTTGTGGTCGCCACGCTGGCCGGATGGGCGGCCGGATTCTGCGTGCTTGCAGCCGTTACGTGGTTGCGCATGCCGCCTGCCACGTCGCCGGAGCTGTTCATACAAACCGGCCACTCCGGCTACGTCAATTCGGTGGCGTGGAGTGCGGACGGCAAAACGCTCGCCAGCGGAAGTTGCGGACCACACCATCAAGCTGTGGGATGCGGCGAACGGGCAACTGCTGCGGACTCTCAGCGGCCACTCCTCCGCTACGTCCATTCGGTGGCGTGGAGTGCGGACGGCAAAACGCTCGCCAGCGGAAGTGAGGACAAAACCATCAAGCTGTGGGATGCGGCGAACGGGCAACTGCTGCGGACTCTCAGCGGCCACTCCGGCGGCCGTCTTTTCGGTGGCGTGGAGTGCGGACGGCAAAACGCTCGCCAGCGGAAGTGCGGACAACACCATCAAGCTGTGGGATGCGGCGAACGGGCAACTGCTGCGGACTCTCAGCGGCCACTCCAACTCCGTCTATTCGGTGGCGTGGAGTGCGGACGGCAAAACGCTCGCCAGCGGAAGTGCGGACAAGACCATCAAGGCTATGGGATGCGGCGAACGGGCAACTGCTGCGGACTCTCAGCGGCCACTCCATCTCCGTCTCTTCGGTGGCGTGGAGTGCGGACGGCAAAACGCTCGCCAGCGGAAGTTTTGACGACACCATCAAGCTGTGGGATGCGGCGAACGGGCAACTGCTGCGGACTCTCAGCGGCCACTCCAACGCCGTCCTTTCGGTGGCGTGGAGTGCGGACGGCAAAACGCTCGCCAGCGGAAGTGACGGACAAAACGATCAAGCTGTGGGATGCGGCGAATGGGCAACTGCTGCGGACTCTCAGCGGCCACTCCAGCGACGTCTATTCGGTGGCGTGGAGTGCGGACGGCAAAACGCTCGCCAGCGGAAGTGTCGACAAAACCATCAAGCTGTGGGATGCGACGAACGGGCAACTGCTGCGGACTCTCAGCGGCCACTCCAGCTACGTCAATTCGGTGGCGTGGAGTGCGGACGGCAAAACGCTCGCCAGCGGAAGTTGGGACAACACCATCAAGCTGTGGGATGCGGCGAACGGGCAACTGCTGCGGACCCTCAGCGGCCACTCCTCCGCCGTCCTTTCGGTGGCGTGGAGTGCAGACGGCAAAACGCTCGCCAGCGGAAGCGCGGACAAAACCATCAAGCTGTGGGATGCGGCGAACGGGCAACTGCTGCGGACCCTCAGCGGCCACTCCGAGGCCGTCGTATTCGGTGGCGTGGAGTGCGGACGGCAAAACGCTCGCCAGTGGAAGTGCAGACGACACCATCAAGCTGTGGGATGCGGCGAACGGGCAACTGCTGCGGACTCTCAGCGGCCACTCCTTTGCTGTCGCTTCGGTGGCGTGGAGTGCGGACGGCAAAACGCTCGCCAGCGGAAGTTGGGACGGAACGATCAAGCTGTGGGATGCGGCGAACGGGCAACTGCTGCGGACTCTCAGCGGCCACTCCGATACCGTCTCTTCGGTGGCGTGGAGTGCGGACGGCAAAACGCTCGCCAGCGGAAGTGACGACAAAACGATCAAGCTGTGGGATGCGGCGAACGGGCAACTGCTGCGGACTCTCAGCGGCCACTCCAACGCGTCTATTCGGTGGCGTGGAGTGCGGACGGCAAAACGCTCGCCAGCGGAAGTGAGGATAACACGATCAAGCTGTGGACTCCGGATCGGGAGACGCCCACCGGCGAGTTCGATCTCGGAGAGCCGGTCTCCTCCATTGCCTGGAATCCTTCAGCGCAGTCCATTGTCGCCGCCACACCCACCGCGATCCATGTCATCGAGAACCTGCAAAGTCCACCTCGGCTTTCGATCACTCAATTCGACGGTGGAGAATGGTTGTCGGAGCGCCCGGGCCACCTGTACTACGCCTCTTCACTGCAAGGCGATGAGCATGCGGCGATACGCTTCGATCATCGTCTGCGCGCCCTATATCCACTGACCCGCTACCGCCGCAGTCTACAAGTCCAAGAGCTCGCGCCCACAGATCCGCCTCCGCCCGCGCTTCGTCCAATCTTCACCTACGATCTGGGCCGTAACGCTTCTGACCACCGATTCCTGCTTGGCGCTTGCGCTCTCGCCTGGTTCGCTGTGTTGGCGTTTGTCTTCATCGGCTCGAATTGTCCCGACCCGGCAGCACTGGCCAACGCCTTCTTCCGCAAAGCCGGCAATCCCGGCGCGGAGTCGATTATCTGGCCCGCGAAAACCGGCTTACCCGCTCGCGCCGCGCGCGCCCGAGTCTACATCGTTTTCTCCGATCCCGCCCCAACGCCGCACCAACTCCAGAAGCTTCGCGATGACCAGAACATCGAGCCGATTCCAGTCTCGCTGGCACGCATCGAGCGCGCCCTCGCGGAAGACAACTGCGCCCGGACCCTCGCCGAGATCGAGCAGCCTTTCACGACCCGGCAGGATCCCTACGACGAAGGAGTCCCCGTAAGAGACGAAACCTGGTTCTACGGACGCCGCGACCTGCTCGAACGTCTGCCCGCCGCGCTCCGGCAAGGCCAGCACGCCGGCATTTTCGGCATTCGCAAAGTTGGCAAGACTTCGCTCCTCAACCAGCTTCGCGATCGCCTGCTTCGCAACACCGTGGTCGTGCTGATGGATTGCCAGGGCTACGAGGCGAATGCGGACGAGTTCTTCCGCGCCATCCTCGATGGCTTCCGCAACGAACTGAAGCCCCGGCTCGCCAAGCCACTGCCGCCCGCAACCGGTAGCTTCCGCGATCAGTTCCTTGCACTGCGAGCGTCCTGGCAGCAAACCGGGTCCCGCGAGATCTTCGTTCTGATCCTCGATGAAGTTGACAAGCTCTTCCCCGACCGCCGCCAGGCTGGAAGTACGAAGACGCTCAGCGAAGCTGTACGGCTCTTCCGCGTACTTCGGGCTCTGGCACAGGAGCAGCAGGCAGTCGCATTACTTCTTTGTGGATACCGCCCCGACCTGAACCGGCAGAATCTGCTTAGCGATGAGGTGGGCGAGAATCCGCTTCATATGTCACTGCAGGAGACCTTCCTCAAGTTTCTCACTCGCAGCGAGGCGAAAGCCATGGTTCGCGAAATCGGCGGATGGAAAGATATCGAGTGGACCGACGCGGCGATTGATCACACGTACGAGTGGTGCGCAGGGCATCCTCTGGTCACGCGGCTGTTTGCCAGCGATGCCTGCGAACGCGGCAACCGCAAACACGTGGATGAGGCCCGTGTCGCCGAAGTTGCGGCGGCAATCGAACGCGACTTCCGCAGGCATCGCATCGGCGTCTACTTTCGCGAGTCGATCTGGGGTATTCTGTACCCGGACGAGCAGGAGTGCCTTCGCCGGATCGCTGCGGGAGAGCCGCTCTCCGCGGATCTGGCTGACGCCCGTATAAACGTGGAACAGTTTGGACTTGATCGGCGAACGTGACGAAATTCAGGGTACACTCTTCAAACGGTGGCTCGAACGCCAATGAATCCGGCAATGAATCCATACGACTGCTCACGGCCCGGCAATCTATTCGTAGGATATCAGGATGTCCTGCGCGAAATGAGAGAGAAACTCGTCCAGAATCGCCGGTCTTTTTCCGTGCAGGGCGGCCGGCGATGCGGCAAAACCTCTCTCCTGAAGAAACTCGGCGAGGAACTCGGCGCATCGGCTCCGCCTTCGGTCCGGTGGCGTCTGATCGACATGCAGGCCGTCGTGCCACGCACCTGGGCCGATCTGTTTCTGGCTTTCTATCGGGAGATGGTCGCAGGCATTCCAGGCGCGCCGCCTCCGCCTGAAACCCTCAATCGGTATGACCCGGATTTCCTGAATCTCCTGGACGCCGCGCGTCCCGCGATGGAGGCGCACCTCGGTCCGGGCTGGATTATCGTCCTTGGGGTTGACGATTTCGACGCCGCCGCGGTCACGTTGCCTGATGACACAGCCTTCCAGCATATTCGCAGCCTGCTAATGTCGTCGCGGCATGCGGACTCGTTGCGGCTGGTTGCGGCGGGATCGAGCCGCATGAACGATCTGATCAAGGCGGGCTCGACTCTCAACAACCTCGACCCGGTATTCCTGGGCATCCTTCCCGAGTCCGATGCCCGCGAGGTACTCCGGGCCGGATTTCCCGATGCGAAGTTCGAACAAGAGCTTTTCGCCGAGACCGGCCGTCATCCGTACATCCTGCAAGGTGTCCTGGGGTATCTTTGGGACGAACGTAATAAGCCCGATCTCGCCGCCGCGTGCCGGCGCTTCACCCGCGATCGCATGCCGGCATTCAAGCAATGGGTGAAGGACATTGGCGAAGGCGGCGTCAAAGTCTACGGCAAGCTCAATGCGTCGAACGACGGTATACCGGCCAAGGCGCTCCGGATCAAGGGCCTCATGCTCGACGACATCTTGCAGACGCTCAGCTATCACGGACTGATCGACGACGTCCGACCCCGACCGCCCGCGAGTCTCTTCCCGGGTTTTCAGCCGCTGGTTCACGCAAAACGCGGATATAGAGCCCGAACCGCAGGTTGACCCGCAATCCAGACCCCTGCCGTAGCTCCCATCAAGAAAGTCTTCGTGGTCTACGGACGAAACAGGGACATCCAGGCGTCGATGTTTCATTTCCTGCGCGCAATCGGTCTCCAGCCACTGGAGTGGGGCGATCTCGTGGAAGCGACCGGCAACCCGGCCCCGACCATGATCGAGGTCCTGCGCGCCGGCTTCGAAGTTGCCCACGCCGCCGTGGTCATTTTCACTCCGGACGAAGAAGTCAGACTCCTATCGAAGTTTTGCAAGGACGACGACCCTGCGCACGAGCGGGAACTCATGCCTCAACCCCGCCCCAACGTGATATTCGAGGCCGGCATGGTCATGGCGATCTTTCCGCGCAAGACCGTGATTGTGCAGATCGGCCGCATGAGGCCCTTCGCGGATCTTTCCGGCATCCACTTCGTCAAGCTCGATAATTCGATAACGGCCCGCCGGGACTTCATTCGCCGCCTCAAGATGGCCGGCTGCGCTATCGACGACCCCGAAACAACGATAAGTTGGCATACCGCCGGCAAGTTCGATCTGTAGGGTAGGGCGGGAACGCAAAGCAAATCCAGGCACAGCGGCGACAACTCCTTCGAACCCACGAGGCGCACCAAGTCCAGCCTCCTCACCGGTCACGCACTGTTCAACTATTTCGCCGCAACAAACTCAATCACATACGAGCGCGTACACCCAACAACGGTAGGCCTTACTGTAGTGTGGAGGCAGGAAGGAAAGGTATGCGCATATGCGATCCAAAAAAATCCCTTTTGCGTCATCTCCGCCACAAATGGGTTCGTTGGTCCTTACTCAGTTTCTATCAATGCCTATCGGCCAAATTGCGTCTTTCAAAATTGCACGGCAGCTCGTTACTTTGCGCCACCACCCGGCAGTCACTGCCACGCGACCTGCGGCCACCGCGCACAATCTGGGTTCGATCCGCAAAATCGCCAATCGCGTTCGGCTCATTTCACAATGCCGGTCCCAAGGCAAAAGTGAAATGGACTTCGCGAGCAGCATCGAACGCGTCTATGAGCACGTCGAAAACGACCGTGTTGAAAAGGCCGTCTTGGCGTGTCTACGGATTGCAAGAGCCGCACAGGACCATGTAAACGCCGCCATCTTTGTCCGCGAGCTGTACGGCACGAAGCACTTCAAACGGGTGTTTGTCGAGGACATGCGGAACCTGAAACCAGAAGCGGTAAAGTACGTTGACGACAAATCCTTTCAGATCTGGCTTGCAGAACGCACGTTGCCCTTCAACCTCGACGAGGACGATGACTACAAGGATGTGAATGAGCAAAGAAACGTTTTGGCTCTTGGCATCGGCGATATTGAGTCCGCGATCACGCAATTACAGGGATACATCCAAGACCTGACAGTTCCGGCCGGCATGGCCGCGTTTGACACCGCCGCTTTCACGGATTCCTACTCGCGAAGGAAGGCGGTATTTCGCATGCACATCAAAGCCAATGAATTGGTGCGGAACCTCGTGAAGGCTCGGTGCTTCAACTACGCCGTCACGGTCGAGAAACAGCTCCAGGCGCAGCAGAAACCGGAGATGTTTCTCCTGGAGGTTCAACGCGAGGTCAACAACTATTTCAATGCGCGGTGTGATGACGTCTATACGAAGCTGCAAAAGGCCGCCGAGTTGGCGGACTCGGCCAGTTCGGAAGACCATGCGCTTTTGCTCACGGCTGTGCGCCGGGCGATGAAAGCCGCGGCGGATTATTTCTATCCGCCGCCGGACAACCCGGTCGTGTGCTCTGACGGCAAGGAGCGGAAACTCGGCGACGATCAATATTTGAACAGGCTGGAAGAGTTTATAGCGACTTCCCTGCCGGCTGGCACATCTAGAGACATCCTTAAGGCGGAATTGTCATTCTTGGCTGCGTTTGCGCGGCGCCTGAACGATATTTCATCGAAAGGGGTCCATGCGGACGTGACGGGCGGGGAGGCGAAGCAGGGGCTGGCCGGACTTTACATGTTCCTCTACAACGTCATTTCCCGGTTACAGGCGCGTGAGCCTTCGAGCGACCCGACGCCAGCAGCGCAACAGGCGTGATACCCGGCGGGGGCGGGGGGCTTGAAAATCGTGACAGCCGCCCGTATATCCTTTACGCTAGAAAGAGACAGTCAGCCGAATGGAGCCGCTATGAATATCGAAATCAACCCTGAAACCGAACGCCTTGTGCGGGAGGAAATCACCAGCGGGCACTTCCGTTCGGTTGATGAGTTGATAGTAACCAGCGTTCATGCCTGGCGGGAAAGAAACCTTTCGTCATCCGCTTCCCCTCGTGAAGCGAAGGAAACCGATAGTGCCGCACAGGCGCGCCGGAAGGCCGGGGAAGCAATCCGCGAGCTCCGCAAGGGCGTTACGCTTGACCGCCCGAAGGGAATGTCGCTTCGCGAGTACGCTCACATCGGACATAAATATTGATAGAAGCTCTTGTCCTCGATGTTTCGGCCTGCATGCCGTGGTGTTGCGAGGACGAAGCCACGCCTGCGTCCGAGAAGACGCTCGCCTGGGCGATTGCCGGCAGCGTTCTTCACATTCCATCTCTTTGGCCATGGGAGATGATGAATGCTGTGGCTATTGCCGTCCGCCGGGGAAGGATCACAGCTGAGCGTGGCGCGCAATTTTTCGCGCAGATAGCAACCTTCAATTTCCGAATTGCGTCCACGCCTGCCATCTCGGATTTCGACCGTCTCTTTCTCTTGGCATCCCGCCACCGGTTGACCGCCTATGACACGGCCTATCTCGACCTGGCCCAACGGCTCGCCCTGCCGTTAGCGACCCTCGATGACGACCTCAAAAAGGGCGCGATTGCCGAAGGGCTGATTATTCTATAATTCCCCGGGCCGCGTTTCCCAAAAAGAACTGCATAAATGGCGTCATCTGACAAATGGAAACATTTCGAACGGCTGGTGAAGGCTATTCATCAGGCCGCCGATCAAAGGGCCGACGTCCGGTGGAATGAAACCATTAACGGCCGACAGTTTGATGTGACTGTCCGTTTCAAGAAGGGGCTGTACGAATATCTCACCGTGGTTGAATGCAAGAAGGTTGAGAAACCGGTTTCCGTTGAGAAAGTTGACGCGTTCGTAACGAAAGCGGATGACGTAAAAGCCGACCGCGCCGTGCTCGCGAGCACGGCTGGTTTTTCAAAAAGGCGCGAAAGAGGTCGCGGCCCGGCATAACATGACGCTGATTCACGTAACCCAGTCGTCGGAAGTCGATCTTTCAGTGTTTGGAAGCGACCGGCAACCCGGCCCCGACCATGATCGAGGTCCTGCGCGCCGGCTTCGAAGTTGCCCAAGCCGCCGTGGCCATTTTCACTCCGGACGAAGAAGTCAGACTCCTACCGAAGTTTTGCAAGGACGACGACCCTGCGCACGAGCGGGAACTCATGCCTCAACCCCGCCCCAACGTGATATTCGAGGCCGGTATGGTAATGGCGCACTTCCCGCGCCGGACGGTAATTGTGCAGATCGGCCGCATGAGGCCCTTCGCGGATCTCTCCGGCATCCACTTCGTCAAGCTCGATAATTCGATAGCGGCCCGCCGGGACTTCATCCGCCGCCTCAAGATCGCCGGCTGCGCTATCGACGACCCCGAAACAACGATAAGTTGGCATACCGCCGGCAAGTTCGATCTGTAGGGTAGGGCGGGAACGCAAAGCAAATCCAGGCACAGCGGCGACAATTCCCTCGAACCCAACGAGGCGCACCAAGTCCAGCCTCCTCACCGGTCACGCA
The DNA here is from genome assembly GCA_963767545.1 of Terriglobia bacterium. Classification (GTDB taxonomy): domain Bacteria; phylum Acidobacteriota; class Terriglobia; order Bryobacterales; family Bryobacteraceae; genus CAVVFX01. The sequence continues at coordinate 50,740 of CAVYEV010000036.1, read as the reverse complement.
CTGTTCAACTATTTCGCCTCAACAAACTCAATCACATACGAGCGCGTACACCCAACAACGGTAGGCCTTACTGTAGTGTGGAGGCAGGAAGGAAAGGTATGCGCATATGAATTATCGAAATCGCGCGAATACGCTGCATGGGCAAGAGAACCACACCCAGGTCGCCGATCTAAAAAAATCCCTTTTGCGTCATCTCCGCCACAAATGGGTTCGTTGGTCCTTACTCAGTTTCTATCAATGCCTATCGGCCACATTGCGTTTTTTCAAAATTGCACGGCAGATCGTTACTATGCGCCACCACCTGGCAGTCACTCCCACGCGGCCTACGGCCAGCGCGCACAATCTGGGTTCGATCCGCAAAATCGCCAATCGCGTTCGGCTCATTTCACAATGCCGATCGAAAAACGGCGCCTTTGCGTCACCACCCGACGTTCACCGCCACGCGGCCGGTCGGCCAGCGCGCACAATCTGGGTTCGATCCGCAAAATCGCCTATCGCGTTCGGCTCATTTCACAATGCCAATCGAAAAACGGCGCCTTTGCGTCACCACCCGACGTTCACCGCCACGCGGCCGGTCGGCCAGCGCGCACAATCTGGGTTCGATCCGCAAAATCGCCAATCGCGTTCGGCTCATTTCACAATGCCAATCGAAAAACGGTGCCTTTGCGTCACCACCCGACGTTCACCGCCACGCGGCCGGCGGCCAGCGCGCACAATCTGGGTTCGATCCGCAAAATCACCTATCGCCTCACAAATCGCCTACGGCTCATTTCACAATGCGAATCGAAAAACAACGCCTTTGCGTCACCCTCCGGGCGACCTCGCGGCAGCAGATCGGCTTCATTCCGCAAAAACTGCACGACATGCATGCACAGGAGCCTCGCAAAATCCGATGTTTGCGTCACCGCCCAGGTCACGAATTGGTCTCGATTCGAAAAATGCAAGCTGTCCCCCCTCGCGACCCGCGGCCAACCGCGAAGCCGTTTCAAAAAACGCCTGTTTGCGTCACCAGATCCGAAACAAAGCTGGAAGCGCACTCCTGAATGTCTCGATTGGCATCGAAAGTGCGGCATGATCAGCCTCGTTAGCGAAGGAGATTTGAAGCCGTAGAGCGCAAGTTTCCATTCTGTCTCCCGTCTTCTGACGACTGTATTCGTTTGCCCGTCCACGCGCACGATGAAATACTCGTGCCCCCGTTGGACAAAAGCTCTTTGACAATTTGCCTAAAGTAGGCCAGTCCCCACGCCGGCGCGGTAGCCTGGTCCCGCGCCTGCGCGAACTGGGCCTAAAAAGCCCAAAGAACGCTCGTGTACCCAGTATGCGCGTGATAGTTCTGATACAGCGAATAAAGACCAAAGTCCTCGTGGTAACCGTAATACTGATAGCCCGCGTTCCACTTGATCTTCTTCGTGAGTGGGATCGTCACGCGCGCCAGCGGCGATTGAAAATTCAACGGGAATGTCTGCACGTTGTACAGCAGAGCCGTTACGTTGCCGGGAGTCATCAGGCCGGCTCGACCGTCGCCGGTATCCTTCGTGATGTTATAGCCGATATAAAGATCGGCGCGCTTCCGGATGGAAAATCGCGCGCCCAGATTAGCCGCATGAATATTGCTGATATAAATCGAAGTCCCTGTCTGTTGCGTCGCGCGAGGCGCCCCGGCGAAGAATTCGAGACCGCCGAGTGTATCGAGGTGCAGCTTTGAATAACCGGCATCGATCGCCAGCCAATCTCGCGCGGCCCAGGAGCCATTGGCGAAGTAATTCCGCGAATGCGAGCTATAGGATGTCAGCGTGATCGAATCGTTGTTATAGATCTGCCTGTAACCCGCGGATGCGAAGATCGACTTGCGCTTATATTGCAGCCGTGAATCGATTGCATGATAGTTCTTTTCGCTTGTCGGCGAGAACGGATTATCGTTGCGGCCGATCTCGGTCTCCAGGTGCAGCCGCAGGGGCCCCGTAATAATCCAGTTCAGTCCCGCAACTCCGGCTTGCAGGCTGTTGGACTGCGTGAAGAGTTGATTGGTGAACGGCGTCGATGGATCTGTGGTCGATTGAATCGAGCGGATCTCGCGATTCGCATATCGGTAGCCCGCAAAGAAATCGATCTTCTTAGTTGCGTGATAATGAGCGTCCGTCGAGTTAGTAACCAGCCGGATTCCGAGGAACTGAAAATTCAGCACAGTCGCCGTCAATGATGCGAGATCGAACTGTTCATAGAACGAATTACCCTCAATCCGCGTATTGTCGACCGAAGTGTTATTTACGATCGTCAACTTATCCGTTGGGAAAAGGCTGACATTGAGATCGCCCGTAGTATACCGGCCGGCGCGCATCGCCGTACGTGATGATTAAACGGTTCTCCGTTCCCGCCAATCCCGTGCCGATCGCACTCTCATTCTGCACGAAATTGCGATTGCCGCCGGCATAAGTAAAGCGGCCGTTCACTGCGAATCTGCGCTTGTCGGCCGAAAGATTCACCAGCCAGCCCGGCGTGCTGCCATGCATCGGTGCAGCGCGATAATAGCTGCTCAGCGTCGTGGCATCCGCCGGATTCAGACCCGCTCCCGGCGCGGCCAGCGTGTAAGGCGTGTCTTCCTTATAAAATTCCCATCGCCGCAGAAAAGACAGGTGAAATCCGTAATAGTCGAGATCGGCGCCGATCCGGTATGAGTTGTACTCGCGCCTCACATTGCTGAACAGCGTGAAAATATCGCCTCGTTCATTCTCGAAAAGATTAGTCGTCGTGAGCGCCGGACCGTCTTCCTTATTTCGGCTGTAACCCGCCCTGATACGGATCTTGCCTTGCGGGAACAGGACCACATCGTGATCCTGCCAACGCTGCGCGAGATTCTCGAGATGCAGACCGCCCGCCGTGGCTAATCCCGGATTGTAGTATTGGTTCAGGCGCCACTGCATGTCGTAGCGATACAGCCCGTTCTTCTGCACCCGCAGCGTGACTGACTCATAAGGATCGTTGCCCAGCCCCTGCGTGTTCAGTACGATCTCGTCGTAAAGTTTGCCGTGGCCATCCTTCGAATTCACCGTCAGATAGCTGCTCAGCAATCTGATCCCGTTGCGATAATTGACGTCGCTCCGGTACTTGCCTTCATCGCCGCCGAGCAGGCTATAGCGGTAGCCAAACTCCCACGACTGCACGACGTTGTAATCGCCTTTGTTCTCCCCGCGCGTCGGGCCGACCGGTTCATTCACAGTCGGCGCAACCGTTTCTTGCGCGTTCAAAGCCCTTGACAATGCGCCGCCCGCGAGCGTGAGGAGCGCGAATAGAATAGCCAGGTTTCTCATTTCAGTCTCCTCACCTCAAAAGGTTCGCGTCGGCATTCGACCCGTGAATCCGCACATGGCAGTTAGTGCAGTTCTGGAATCGCGGATCCAGCATGTTATGCGCGCTCGATTGCGCTGGCACGCCCAAACTGGAGCGCCCGAAGTTACCCTGCCCGTTGTGACACTCGAGGCACAGCGTGAACACCACCGGCCGCCGCAGCAGTTTGCTGTTCATCGATCCATGCGGCGAATGGCACGTTTCGCAGCCATCCACCCGTATCGGCGCGTGCTCGAATACAAACGGCCCGCGCTTATCCTGATGGCACTTGATGCACGCCTCTTCGCTTCCCGCTGCCTGGTCCACCATGCGCGGACGGATCCCCATGCGCCACGTCGCCGCGAATGTGCCGTGAGGATTATGGCAATCCGTACACTGGATCACGCCTTCATTCACTCGATGCTTCACCGGCATATCGAACTGCGCGCGCACCGTGGCATGGCACTGGTAACATAGATCCTTCTGAACCTTGGCCAGCAGAAACTTGGGGGTCTGCGCTTTATGGATGGAGTGGCAGGTTGAACAGACCACGTCCGCATCGGTGTGGACCGACCGCCGGATATTGGCGCGCGATATGTCTTTGCCATGACACACCAGGCAATCGTCGAGGATCTGGCTTCGGCGCCATCAACGAGAAAGCGTGAGGAATGGTCGTCTTTCCCCCGCCGCGCCTTCACGTGCGCGGCGCCGGGACCATGGCAGCCTTCGCACCCGGTGTGCTCCGGCGTTTCCTTGCCTGAGGCGACGCTTTTGAAATGCGGATTCTTATTGAAATTCAGCCAGACATCGGGATGACAGGCTTTGCATACCGCGCTCCCCACAAATCCGCCATTCGCCGGCGGGGGTGTGGCTGAAGCAGGCGCCGCTTGGCCGTATGCGGAAATCGGCGCCCACAACAGCAGCCAGATCAGCTTCAAATGTTCCCTCCTGTTTCCCTGTTCCATCTACCTTCAGTTGCTTATTAGACAAATCATAACGGAGAATGAGAAAGCTTATCATGAGCAAAGAGTATTCCCTAGCACCGCGCCACGTGCCGCGCATTGAAACAAGATACCGCCGGATTGTCACGGACTTTCCTGTCCCGGAGTCGCTGCCGATTCTGCAAACTTTGCACGATCTTGAACCTGTCGCTATGCAGGGACAGCCTCCTGTTGTCTGGGACCACGCGGAAGGATTTCAGGTATATGACGCGTGGGGCAACTGCTGGATCGATTGGTCCTCCGGCGTCCTCATCACCAACGCCGGACATGGCCGCCAGGAGATCGTCGATGCGATTGTGCGGCAGGCGCAGTCGCACCTGCTAACCAACTACTGCTTCCCCAGCGCAATCCGCGCCCAACTGGTCGAGCGGATTGCTTCCCTGTTGCCCGATCCGCTGCGGAAAGTCTTTCTGCTTACCACCGGCTCCGAGACCGTGGAGTGCGCGATCAAGCTTTGCCGGACTGAAGGCCTGCGCACCGGCGGACACTCCAAGAACGTCATCGTCTCGTACGAAAAGGCATTCCATGGCCGGACACTCGGGTCGCAGCAGGCCGGCGGCATCCCATCGTTGAAGGACTGGATCGTCAACTTCGATCCCGGGCTTCGTGCAGATCCCCTTTCCCGATGGGTTCCGCACCGAGGATACCTCTTTTGGCGGATTCGAACGGGCTCTACGAGAACAAGGCGTGGAAGCGCGGAACGTCGCGGGCGTGATCCTTGAAACGTATCAGGGCGGCAGTGCGGCCTTCGCACCGGTCGAATACATGCGAGCTCTGCGCGAATGGTGCACCCGGAACGGCGCACTGCTGGTCTGCGACGAAGTACAAGCCGGCTTCGGCCGCACCGGCACCATGTTCGGATTCGAGCACTACGGCATCGTCCCCGACCTCGCGACGTTCGGCAAAGGGATCTCGAGTTCGCTTCCGCTGGCGGCGGTCGTCGGGCGCGCCGACATCATGGACCTGCATCCTCCAGGCAGTATGACCTCGACACACACCGGCAATCCGGTCTGCTGCGCAGCCGCGCTCGCGTCTATCAATCTGGTAGTGAAAGAGGATCTCGCCGGCAATGCCTGCCGTATGGGCGCGATCATGCACAGCGAACTGCGGCGGCTCGGATCGCGCTTTCCCCAAATTGGCTGCGTCGATGGCAAGGGACTCGTGGCGGGCATCGCCTGCGTCAAACCGGGAACCAAAGATCCCGACGGCGACCTCGCCTGGAAAGTCGTCGAGCGCTGTATCGAGAAAGGCGTGCTGCTCTTCAGTCCGGTTGGCTTCGGTGGAGGAACGGTCAAGATCTGCCCGCCGCTCGTCATCAATGAAGAAGCGCTTGCGCGAAAGCATCTGGGTTCTGGAGGAGGCGTTTACGGAACTCGTAGACGATCCCGATAGCGTCCGCTAACGTCCTGATCGTTGGCGGAGGGATGATCACCCACGATCAGCTTCTGCCATCCGTCTGGCATATGCAGCGCAGCGGAAGCGTCGGACGAGGTGGCCGTCTGCGCCTCTCGCTACTCCACACTTGCCACGCTCGCGGCCTCCGGCACGCTGCGCGAAGCCTTCCCCGATCAATCGTTCGAATGGTGGCCTCGGCACGATGGACCGCCGCAGCCCGAACTCTACCGCGACGCGATCGCGAGCCTCCCCCGCGGCAATATCGTAGTGGTCGCGGTGCCCGATCAGTTGCACTTCGACGTAGTGATGGCGGCGCTCGAACACGATCAGCATGTCTGTTGCGTGAAGCCCCTTGTGCTGCGCTATGCGCAAGCGAAGGAGATCGAGCGCGTGGCCTTCGAGCGCGGTCTCGCGGTCGGAATCGAATACCACAAACGGTTCGACGACCGCAGCCTGATGGCCCGCCGCAAATACCGCGCGGGCTTGTTCGGCGACTTCCGGCTGGGAACCGCGCGTCTGATGGAGAAATGGTATTACCGGCATTCCAACTTTCAGAACTGGTGTACCAAGGAGAATTCGGATGCCTTCGCCTATATCGGCTGCCACTATGTCGATCTGGTCGCGTTCATTACCGGACTCGAACCGGTGGCCGTGAGCGTCTACGGCATTCCGGATAGTATCCCAATGGCAACGAAGGCTATCTCTGGACCGATGCCCGCGTGATCTGGAACAACGGCGCGGCGCTCAATGTCCAGAACACGCTTAGCTTTCCCGACGCTGCTCCGGGCCCGAACACGCAAGGTCTCACGCTCTATTGCCAGGGCCCGGACGATGGCGCGATGCTCGATCATTCCGATCAATACCGCGGGCTGAAGTACTCCTACACCCGCGCGTCGGGAGACCCCGGATCGACGGTTTACGCCGAGCCGAGTCCAGATTACTTCCAGTACGTCGACCTCGGTGGCCCCGGTCTCACACCCGTGGGCTACGGCGTCCGCTCGGTCGAGTATATCCTCTCGACGTGCATGCGCGTCGCTGCGGAGAGTGACCTATCGCGGCGGCAAACCATGCTGCGCGATCTCGATGCTCAGGGCATCATGGCCACGCCCGCCAACAGTTCCTACAACGAGCGGCTGATCGAAGCCGCCCGTGTCTCGATCCTCAATGGAGGCGTTCAGGTCGAGTGTGAGTAGCTGCCTTCTCTAGAAGTTTAGCTTCGCGCCAAGCTGGATTACCCGCGTCGTGTAGCCGTGCAGACCTAGACCAACGCTGCCAAAAGTCGCCGAGTTTACCGCCAGATCTACCGTGTAGGGGTCCGGATTAAAGTGGTTGAACAAGTTGAACGCTTCCATCCTGATCTGCAACCCGCGCGTTTCCCGGATGTGAAATGCCTTGGTCGCCGAGAAATCGATGTTGAAAATACCCGGCAGACGGAACGCGCCAGTCCTGGGCGAATCGCCGAAACGGCCATATGGAGCCTGTATGAATGCACCCGTGTTGAACCACCTTTTCCAAGTCCGCTGACCAGGGTCGAGATTCCCGGACGCAATCTGATCCGGACGCGAATTGATTCCGGTTCCGGTAGTATCGACGTTCAACGTAACCGCCGCCGGGAAGCCGCTCTGCGCAGTCATGATCGAAGACACTTCCCAACCATCCAGAACATAACGTCCGAAACCATGCATAGTTTTGAAGAACGGAACGTCGTAAAGCAGCGTCTGAACAAACCGCTGGGTCACATCGAATCCCGAAATCGACCGGTCCAGTGTGCCATTGAAAACATCCTGCGGTGCTCCGATAAACTGGCCGCCACCGACCTGTCCGCCGATATCCGACGGTCCCGACATGGACTTTGACCAGGTATATGCCGTCAACAAGGTCAGGCCGCTAGTACTGCGCCGTTCAATCTTCACCTGCAAAGCGTTATAGCTTGCGTCGCCAGTTGATTTATCTCCCGTCACGGCCCGTGGAAATAATTGGTCAGGCCGGCGCGTGTTTGGGTTGCTGGTTACCGCTGAGGGGCCGCAAGCCGCCACGTTGGGGCAGACAATCTGCAATGGCCGGTTTAAATCGCCGAAAGTCACAATCAGGTGCGTGTCTTTGGCCCCTACGTATCCTGCATCAAGCACAAAGTTCCCCGGGAATTTGTGCTGAATGTTGAAATTCCACTGTTGCGCATACGTGTCTTTGAGGTTCTGGTCGTTGCTAACGGCAAAGGGCAGGGTACCGGCCGGCCCGGACGACCCGGCGCCAAAGGGATTACTGAACAGAATGTTCGGTAATCCGGAAGGATTGCCGGTGACGCTGGCGCCCGACGTTGCCTGGTCTCCTTCCGCCATAGCGAAAATCGCGTTGGAGATTTCCGATGTCCAGTAGATTCCGTATCCCGCGCGAATTACCGATTCGCCGCCCCAATGCGGCCTGTAGGCAATTCCAGCCCGCGGCCCGAAGTCGTTCCGATTCGGCTGGAGGAGTCCGTTACCGTATGGAGAATTCTGTGGCGTCACGATTCCGGTGATCGTGTAACCATTCTGGTAAACGTCCGCGAATCGGTTATCGGATTGGGTGTAGGGAGCGTAATAGTCATATCGCAGACCGAGATTTACCGTCAAGTTGGGTGTGACCTTCCAGTCGTCCTGGAAGTAGTAGGCTTGCGTCCAATCATGCAGGTCGGTATTCGTGTGGGTCGGATTGAGATTGGCGTTTTGCACGTAACCCAACATGAAATCCGCGAGTGACGATCCCGTGTAAATACCGGTGAACCCGATAGCGCCGCGCGGAGCGCGCGCCTGCTGAAAGGTCACCAGCCGGTTGTTAATTTCAAGGCCCATCTTGAAGGAGTGGCTGCCAGACTGCCACGAGACCGTGTCCAGGATCTGATAGATCCCGTTCGAGCGTGTTCGCGGGCCGATCTGCCGCGCCAGATCGTAGACGCTGTAGGCGCCGTCCGGACCGCTGATGCTGATAGATGGAGGGCCGTATTCCAATGGCAGACGAGACACGCCGGGCAGATTCATCTTGCCTGCCACGTCATAGTTCGGATCGTTAGTAGTGCCGAATACTTCCGCCTCGCCGAAATGGTGCCAACCCGTGCGGAACTGGTTGATCAAGCTGGGGCCGAAGGTGTGGGTCCAGTTGCCTTCCGCGCCCTGAGTGCGGCCCAGATTGTTACGGGTATCGTGTCCCCAGTACGGGATTCCGGCTTCGTAGGTATCGTTGAAAAGGTACCGGCCGGAGATGGTGTCGCGCGTCGAGAAGTTGTGATCTATACGCGTCGTGTAGTTCCGCTGATACGCAACTGCGCTTGAAGGCGCTGGAAGGTAGCTGTTGTTGGGTCCATTGGGCAAAGGATTGAAACTCAGGAAAACCAGCGCCTGTTGGCTCAAGCGCGATGAGGGAATGATGTTGTTGGCGAACGGCGCTCCGGCAAAGGGATCTAGAATCGGGATCAGTGCGCCAGTCTTGGAGTTCCTCACGTTGCTGAAGTCGCCCGTGCGAACCGCGGCCGGAATGATCGTTTTGGGCGCCGGAATGGCTCCCTGTGCGGCATAACCGGATTCCCAGTTGAAGAAGAAGAAAGTCTTGTCCTTGCCGTGATAAAGCTTCGGCAACACCACCGGTCCCCCGATATTCGCGCCGAACTGGTTGCGATTGAGACGCGGATTGGGGGCAGAGGCGCCGGCGATCGCATCATATGTCTGCGAGAGTGCATCGTTACGATTGAACTCCCACAATGTCCCGTGAAGAATGTTGGTGCCGCTTCTGGTCACCATGCTGATCTGGCCTCCGGGAGCGGAACCAGCTTCCGCTGAGTAACTGCTGGTCTCGACCTTGAACTCCTCGAGAGCATCCACGGAGGGCGAGAAACTGTAGGTCACCGCGTCATAGTCCATCACCTCGATCCCGTCGAGAAGGTACCGGTTGGCCGTATCGCGTTGGCCGTTCGCGGATGCCGCGGTTGCGCCGTACGATTGATCGGTCTGCCCGACCGAGCCGCGTCCTCGACGGACGGTAATGGAACCGGGCGTGCCGGAGTTAACCCCGGGAACAAGCTGAGCAAGCTGGATGAAGTTTCGTCCATTGAGCGGCAGCTCCAGGATTTTTGCGGAATCGATGACGGTTCCGACCGTGGCGTTTTCGGTCTGCAGTGCCGCGGCGCTGGCGCTCACCTCCACGCTCTCGCTCACATTACCCACCTGCATCTTGAAATCGATGCGCGCGGTTTGATCGACCTGAAGCGTAATGCGGTCGACCTTTTGGGCCTGGAAACCGGTTAGTGTCGCGGTTACTGTATAGTTACCGGCTACTAGAAACGGGATCGAGTAGCTCCCCGATGCGTCGCTCGTACCGTCGCGCGACGCGTTGGTGGCCAGATTGGTTGCTCGGACAGTTACCCCCGTGATAACTGCTCCTGAAGGATCGGTTACGGTGCCGACGACCGTAGCCGTCGTCTGTTGTCCATACAGGGCAAGCGCCGTTGCACACAGCAGCGCGGCTGCAAGAGTGGTTCTCATGATTGTGTATGGTATCGCGTCCGGGCGTCGAAATCAGACGGGATCATGAAGAGATAGGTAAGCGCTCAGTTCAATGAGCCGGATGGTACTGAAACAACTCGAAGACCGGACGTCCATTTTCATCCGAGAACGTCCGGATAACCTGCTTGACAAGTCCGTGCTTCGCCGCAATGCCATCAATCTTGTCGTCGACTCCGGCGAAGACCTCGCTGCCTTTCACGTGCCCTAGAAACACCACACCTTCCTTGCCCATCTTGTCCAGCACAGGCTGCGGAGAGTTCTCATCCACGCCTACCGCATCGAGCGGCACGGTCGCACGCTCGAGCACGCGCAGAGGCACGATGGTCCCCCAGTCGATTCCGTCAATCTCACTGTAGTGTGACTGCACGAGATCGGCGGAAAGTGGATAAAGGGCGTTCGTCCAGATGGTCGTAGGTCCGTCCCGGATGAACTGGGCAAGATACTGATTCGTCGCCAGGACATTCTCCACGGCGAAGAATCCCACGATCACGGCGAGCGCCGGAATCCCGATCTTCCGCGGTATCCGCCGGGACGCTTCCGAAAACGACAGCGCCAGAAACATCAGCGGTACAGGCCACAGCAGAATCACGTGGTGTACCGTCGCGCCCGCGCCTTTAGTGATCAGCATCAGAGACCATCCCACCCCACAGAAGATCAGCGCGAACAGCATCGGCCGCCATGCCCGCGTACGCCACGCGAACGGAGCCAGCAGAATCGCGAGCCCATACGCCCACAGCATCGCGTTCACTTGGCTCGTGCCGGTCGCATCCCGAACCGCCAGGGAGGCTCTCTCCAAGGCGTTTCGCGGCTCGCGGGGCGGCTTCACCCAGTCATCGTAGACAATGTAATCGAAGATGGCGTGGGCATCGATGGTGCGCTTGGCCAATTCGACCTTTTGATCGAATTCCTCCGTGGAAAATGTGGCATTTTCACCGAGCGTCGCGTTCGGTTTGTGGATGTTGTACAGAATGAACGGCGCCGCTCCGATAAAGAAGCTGATAGCCGCGATCGCTACATTTCGTGCCGAAACCCGCTGCCAAATTCGCTTGGGATAGATCGCCAAACACGCGACGCCCAACCCTCCGGCGAGCCAAAAGAACAGAGCTTTCTCCCATAACGCGAGCCCTGCCAACAACGAACCGAGCGCCAGCAGCCCCGGCCTTCCTGTTTCGTCGTAGCGAATGAACGCCAGCATCACCGCGACCAGGAAGATATGCTGTAGAGCGCAGGGACCCCAATCGAACACGCTGGTCATCAGGTACATCGAATCCGTGGCCAGCAGCACGGTTGCGATCGCGGCCGCGCGCTTTCCCCCGGCCCGAACCATAATGGGCCAGAACAGTACGATCGACAGCGCCGCGATCAGCAAGGCAGGCACGCGCAACGAGAAAGGCGATGGGTGCCAGATCTTCAGGATGGGCCAGTAGATCCAGGTCTTCAGCGCCCCCGCGTAGCTGTTGATCATCAATGGCAGATACCGATGTCCCAATCCGCGCGCATAGAAGGATATCCCGCGCTGGAAAATCGGTTCGGCAAATACCACTTCGTCGTGTTGGAAGCCAGGATAGGGGATCAACAGCAGTCCGGCTATGACAAAGTAAAGACAGCAGAACACGAGCACGAGGACGGATTTGGATTTCATCGGCAGGGTGATTTACCAGTTTAGTGCCTCTTGCGGCGCTCTACCGATTCTGTCTAAAGCAGGGCGGGTGCCTGATGGCCATCACCGCCCACTTTTCACCAGAGACCCGGCCGGATGTTCCATCTCCAAGATTGTGAGGGGTTATTGCGGGAAGGGGATCTGATCTCGGGACAGGAGACACCCTGTCCCGTATTACGCGAAAGGATTTTCCTAAACTCTTGCCACGTTCTCGGCTTGCAGACCTTTGGGACCCTGCTTCACCTCGAACTCAACCTCCGAGCCCTCGTCCAATGAACGGTATCCGCTTGATTGGATAGCCGAAAAGTGGACAAACACGTCATCGCCCGTTGAGCGCTGGATAAAACCATAGCCCTTCGCTGCGTTGAACCATTTCACGATACCTTTTTCTTTCACTTGCACTTCTCCTGACGTTGACCGGTCTACGCGCTTAGGCCCTAAAAGGAAAAAGCCCTCGGAAATATTCCGGGGCTCCCTAACTTGACTCTTATGTGGCGTACTTCCGGCATTTCAAACTACGGCCTGAGTATCGCATATTTCGACCGTAATTTCAAGCACATTGATAGCACGGTTTCTGAGACGCGCAACCCGGCGCGTCCCGAGTATAATCGGCATACTACATGACTCGACGCGATCTGCTGAAATTCGCAGGCACCGCGCTGGCCATCCCGGATCGGGCTGCTGGCGCCGCGCCCAAAGTCTTGTCGGGCACTCAGCCGCTTACCTGGGACGGCGATCTCTCTGTTCGGATGATGGACGGGGCGCACGCTTTCGTTGAGCGCAAGATCGCCGAATCGATCGCTGGAAGAGCCAAGTACTGGAAACGGGACCTCTCATCCCAAGAAGCCTACGAGAAATCGGTCGAGCCGAATCGCCTCCGGTTCCGCAAAATCATCGGCGTAGTGGACGACCGCGTCCCAGTCGTATTCGAGCGCTTTGGCGATGATAACGACACGCCGCTGGTAGCCGAAACCCCGCGCTACCGCGTCTATCAGGTGCGCTGGCCGGTGCTCGACGGCGTGCATGGCGAGGGGCTCCTTTATGAGCCAAAGAGAACGGCCGCCGGCTATGTGATCGCGCTGCCCGATGCAGACCAGACACCGGAGCAATTCACCCTCGCGCGGCAGCTTGCGGATCGCCAGATTCGAAGTTATTGTCCCGGTGCTGATCGACCGCACTTCTCGCTGGTCGGGTCATCCCGAGATCAAGATGACGGGCCAGCCCCACCGGGAGTGGATCTACCGGCAGGCATTTCACATGGGCCGCCACATCATCGGCTATGAGGTCCAGAAGGTGCTCGCAGCCGTTGATTGGGTGCATCGCCGGCAACGCGGCGGCGCGACTGCGCCAGTTGGCGTCGCGGGTTATGGCGAAGGCGGATTGGTAGCGCTGTATGCAGCCGCGGCGGATACCCGAATCGACGCTGCTCTCGTCAGCGGCTATTTCGACTCACGCCAGGAAATCTGGTCCGAGCCGATCTACCACAACGTCTGGGGTCTGCTACACGAGTTCGGCGATGCTGAGATCGCGTCCTTAATCGCCCCGCGCGCCTTGATCGTCGAGGATTGCAACACGTCGTTGAAAACATCTTCGTTCGATCGAGTCAGATCGGAATTCGATCGCATCGGTCAGCTTGTTGCGCCGCGGATTTCAAAACCGGCAACTCATCGCCGATGGGCCAGGATCAACGCATGCGCTCGACGCCTTCTCTGCATCCCTGGGGAACAGACAGGGTTCAGGCCTCCAGCGGATCACTCGACGATCAACGCAAATCCTTCGATCCCGCCGAGCGTCAAAAGCGCCAGGTGCTCGAACTCGAAAACCATGTTCAGTCGCTGATCCGGCGGTCCGCCCACGTCCGGGAGAAATTCTTCCTTTACAAAGTTGCGCCTGAATTCGCGGACGAAACCTGGAATACCGATCCTCAGCGTCCAACGTCTCTCGCCCGCAAAATTCATCGAGGCGTCGAAATGGTATCGCAACTATTTCCATGAGGAAGTGCTGGGCCGCTTTGACGATCCGGTGTTGCCTCCGAACGCGCGCACGCGCCTATATACGATCGTCCGAAATGGCTTGGTTACGAGGTCATGCTGGACGTGTTATCCCGACCTGTTCGCGTGGGGCATCCTCTGCGTCCCGACGCGATATTCGGCGCTGGCGAGCGGCGTCCTGTGGTGGTTTGTCAGCATGGCCGCAACGGTTGTCCCGCCAGATACCGTCGAGGGCGATGACCACTACTACCACGACTTCGCGGCCAAACTGGCCGAACAGGGCTTCGTTACCTTCGCGCCCCACAATCTCTATCGCGGTGAGGACCGCTATCGCTTCCTGAGCCGCAAGGCCAACGGGATCAAGGCTTCGCTGTTTTCTTTCATCATCGCGCAGCATGCCCAACTCCTGCGTTGGCTGGCGACGCTCGATTTCGTGGATGCCAAACGCATCGCCTTCTATGGACTCAGCTATGGAGGCGAGACGGCCGTGCGCGTTCCCACCGTCCTCCAGGATTACGCGCTATCGATCTGTTCCGGAGACTTTAACAGTTGGACTGAAAAGGTCGCAGGCACCGATCAGCGCTTCAGTTTCATGTACAGCATCGAGTGGGAAATGCCCTATTTCGATATGGGCAGCACTTTCGATTACGCGGAAATGACGTATCTGATGCTGCCGCGCCCGTTCATGGTCGAGCGTGGGCATAACGACCGTGTCGGCCGCGATGAGTGGGTGGCGCACGAATATGCCAAGGTGCGTGGCTGTACGCGCAGTTCGGGCTGGCAGATAGGACCACCATCGAGTATTTCAATGGCGGCCACACTATCCACGCTCAGGGGACATTTGAGTTTCTGCACAAGCAATTGGCGTGGCCTCAGTGATATCGCTGCCGCGGCTGCCCTGTGCAGGACCGTGCGGACCGGATCCGGCCTTGCTTCGAATTTCGCGTAACGTCATTGCTGCGTAACCAGCCAAGGGATGAGCGACGTTGGCAGGGTAACCGGCATTGAGTTGCCGCTCCACGGCGTCGGGATCGATCAGATTGGCGTTGCCTTCAAATTAAATCATGAGGTCAAAGTGCTCGTGCCTGAGCCATTCGGGCCCGCAATCACGGACAGAGTCGGCACGCTACCCGACGGCGACGGCCGCGAAGACCAGCAATGACCGCGGCCCGAAGTGAAGAGATTCCTTGATGGGTTTTGAACCAATTTTTGCCGTCGGCGGAGTCTGGAGGTCAACGTGCTGTTCAATAAGCATGCCCGGAAAAAAAGCACATCATCCACGTGAACCCAAAGACGTGCCAAGCCACGTTAAGCCGATCGAGCATCCCAATCGCAAATCGACTGGCGAAACGAACGGCCAATATGAACACAACTCCGAACATCGCAAAGGCCAGTTTACGGGTGGCGAACCCAATAAACGTTAACACCTGATCCATTGAGTAAATCGGTCGCCGATCCGCTTTCGAGCGGTCACTCCTGAGAAATCGGCAATACGCCGCCCGCGAGGGTCTTTGCCGGACGCTGCCGATCCGGAATCCACCGACTTTACAGATTCGAGAATTCCGGTCAGCGCCTGTTTCACCAGAATCGGTGAACAGACGTCGTAGTCGTCCGGCCCGCGGCGCAGCGTAAAAGTTTCCCCAATCCACCCCCGGCTGTCGTTTGACGATTCGATTTACATCGCGGATCAACCCACCGGCAACACGGCCGGGATGGGCTTCCCCTGACAAAAATCTGCGGAAGAGTGGCTTTCGCCCGCGAATGCGGTTAAAATAGCTCAAGCCGTGGCGTAGACTGCGGAAATCCGGAGGAAAAAATGGGGAAGTCAAAAATTGCGGCAGCGTCGCTCGGCGCTGCTTTGTTGGTGAGTCTTTTACCGGCTCAGGTGTCAAGTCCAGCTTCGAACACGATCGATTTTGGCAGGGACGTCTTACCCGTCCTGCGGCAGAATTGTGTCGGCTGTCACGGCCCGTCACAGCAGAGCGCGGCACTGCGTCTCGACAGACGGAGCTCGGTATTCAAGGCCGGCACGCGACGCATTGTGCGCCGAAGTCCTGAGAACAGCTTTATTTATCACCGGTTGACCAGCAGCGTCTACGGGCCGCAGATGCCGCCGGCCGGACCGCTGCGCCCCGAGCAAATCGCAACCATCAAGGCTTGGATCGAGCAGGGTGCCGAATGGCCTGACTCGCTCGCCAACGAAGTCGAACGGTCTCCACTAAACCCGAAGGCAGTCGCGATGATCGAGATGCTGCGTAAGGATAACCTTAAGGGATTCATGAAAGAGGCCACGGCAGATCCGAAGCTGCTTAACGCGCGCGGACCCGACGGGGGTACGCCTTTCATGTATGCCGTTCTTTATGCGGACACGGCGACCGTCGCGACGCTGCTCAAAAACGGCGCCGATCCCAACAAGCGCAGCGACGGGAATGCGACAGCGCTGATGTGGGCGGCATCCGACCCGGAGAAAGCGCGCTTGCTCGTCCAGCACGGCGCGGACGTGAACGCAAAATCCGACGAACTGCGCACTCCGCTAATGATCGCCGCGCGGCACCCGGGAATGACGGCTACTCTCAAGTTCCTGCTCGATAAAGGCGCCAATCCGAACCCGAACGCGCATCCCGACACCGAGTCGTCGCCGCTCATCGAGGCGGCCAGCGCCCCCGATCCGGAAAGTATCGAGCTGTTGCTCAGACGTGGCGTGGATATCAAGAACGGCGCCCAGACCGCACTTTCGATGGCTGCGCAGCTTCGCTGTTCCCAATGTCTCGATCTGCTCGCGGCGAAGATCACCGACAAAGCCGCGTACACGTTCGCGTTGGGTGAGTCGGTGGCCGCCGCCGATTTCGCGTCGGTGAAGCTGCTCGTCGAACATGGCGCGGATGTAAACGCGTTCGATCCACTGGGCCGCACACCCCTCATGTATGCCGCCGAGTCCGATCGCGCGCAGCTTGACGTGGTGAAACTGCTGGTGGAGAAGGGCGCGGACGTGAACGCAAAGGACAAGCACGAGAAATCGGGCGACGCCGGTTTGAACGTTCTCGATATCGCAAAGCAGCAAGGGCAGACGCCGATTGTCGAGTACCTGGAGAAGGCGGGAGCCAAGGGTACTCCCCGCACCGCGCCTTTGTTGAGGGCGCGCAAGGAGAACACCGTGCAACGGGCCATCGAAGACAGCCTGCCGTTGCTGCAGAAGGCCGACGTGACTTTCGTGCAGAAAGCCGCGTGCTCTTCCTGCCACAACAACAGTATCAGTGAGATTGCCGTAAGCTTCGCGCGTAAGAAACAGATTCCGGTCGATGAAAGCGTGGCCGCGCAGCAAGTGAAGGCGAACGTCTTCGGCATCGAGAAGTTCCGCGAACGTTTTTTGCAAGGCTTCATGTTCCCGACAGAGGACTTCTTCGCGCCATTTATCATGAGTTACGTTCTGGTGAGCCTCAGCGGCGAGAACTACCCGGCCGATCTCAATACCGATATCGTGGCGATGTATTTGAAGGGGCGCCAGGCGAGAGACGGGCAATGGTCCTACCCGCTGGCCGACACGCGTCCGCCGCTTTGTCTCTCGCATGTCAGCCAGACGGCGCTGGCGATGCGGTCACTGCAGCTCTATGCTCCGAAGTCGGACAGAGCCGGCTACGAGAAAGCCGTGCAGCTCGCCGCGACATGGATGGCTAAGGAGCCGTCGCGCAGCACGGAAGACTTGAGCTGGACAGTGCTCGGGCTCGCGTGGGCGGATCGCGAGCAGGCCGCAAAGCGTCGCGCTATGGACGACCTCCTCGCATTGCAGCGCTCCGACGGCGGCTGGTCGGACCTGCCGACGATGGAGAGCAGCGTGTATCAGACCGGCAAGGCTCTATACGCCCTCTACGTAGCGGGGCTGCCGACGGCGAATGCGGCGTACCAGAAGGGCGTCCGCTATCTGCTGACAAACCAGCAGGAAGACGGGTCATGGTACGTGAAGACGAGAGCGCTTGGCTTCCAGCCTTATGTCGAGGTCGGCTTCCCGCACGGTTACGACCAGTGGATGTCGGCCGCGGGCAGCGGCTGGGCTGCCATGGCGCTCACCGCCACGATACCCGACAAAAAGGCATCGAGGTAGTACAAGCTCTTTCAGCCTGTGCTTTTCGGTTGCTTGCAAATTGGGGTCAAGCCGTTTGCAACGGGCGCTACGGCGTTTGGTTGGGTTCTTTTCGGCTCATCGACTGCTGGCGCGGTCTCTTTGCGGCAGCCCGGCCAAAATCTACCAGGCGCGGGTTGCTCAATCGAAAGATGATGGTCGATCCGGCAAGTCATCCGTTCTGCAATCAGCCGGCGATTCGAGAACCGATCTGTTGGATCCGGAACATTGCTTACCAAGCGCCAGGAGGATCGACGAGGATGACAAACGCGCTGCGGGCGTCCTCTTTTCAACAACACGATCCTGACCGAAAGGTCGGCTGCATCCTCGGCGAACACACATTGGCGAACAATCCGATGCTTGGAGAGAACTCCGCTCCGGCGATTTTCCGTAATAATCCAAATTCGAAGGCCGATTTCTCCTTCCAATTGACCTCGCCCCCGTTAGCATTCAGGTGAACTGCACCGGACTCTCGTGAGCCCGGAATGGGCACCGGGCGAGCCGATCCAAGCCGGCGCTGCGCCCGATTCGGGCACTTGAGCTTAGGCAGCATTATGGCCGGCGGCTACGCCGCATTATGGCCCACGGCTGTAAAGTCTCGACGTGCGGATGCGCAAAATTTATCGACAGCGCTTAAATGAGCAGTTGTTAATACAACGCTGTGTGCTCCCGGTATGACAGGGCTTTTCCTGACAAAAATGTGCGAAAGCGTGGCTTCAGGTACATTCTTTCACTTTGGCAATAAACCGCAAAGCTTATAATTAGTGCAGATGAACATGCTTTCGCCAAGACTGCAGCTGAAGGTGGCACAGAAGCAGATCTTGACCCCTGGCCTTGTCCAGATGGTCACAGTGCTTCAGCTAAACCGTCTCGAGCTGAAGGAAATGATCAACCAGGAGATCGTCAATAACCCAGTCCTGGAAGAATCCGCCGAAGCGGGCGAGGAGGTCACGCCGGAGGAACTCCAGCCACTCCTCGAAGCTGAGGCTGTACACGAACCCTCCGATCATTCGATACTCGAAGCCTCGGGTGCCCTTGATAACGAAATCGAGCGGATGTCGCCAGAGATCGATTTAAACGGCAACGGTATCGCCGCTAACGCCGAAGCCATGGGAACAGTCGAGACGGCGGCCGAGATAGCGGCCCCGTTGGCAGATTCCGATCCCGGCATCGAGACGCCTTCGGCCGATCCCTTCGATGAGATCGACTTTGGATCGTTCTTCGATGACTACCTCGACCCCGGCTACAAGAGCCCGGCTTCCGAATCGGTTGAAAAACCGTCTTTCGAAACCTTCCTGTCCCAGCCGTTCACGCTTCCCGACCACTTGCGGTCGCAACTGAGCGTGATGGTGCTAGACGAGGGCATTCGCGAGGCCGCTGAATCAATCATCGGAAATCTCGATGAGGACGGCTATATCACCGCGACTCTCGATGAGATTGCCGCGGCGGGTGAGCATAGCCAGGAGCAAGTGAAAGCCGCCCTGAAAGCGGTGCAATCGCTCGATCCCGCCGGCGTGGGAGCGCGCGATCTTCGCGAGTGCCTGCTGCTTCAACTCGAAAGCCGTGGCGCGACGGGCGGCGTGGCATGGCAGATTGTTTCGAACCATCTGAGACTGCTGGAAACCCGGCAAATCCGGGAACTGGCGCGCGTGATGCATCGTCCCGCGGAACATATCGAGATCGCAATTGGCGTGATCCGCAAGCTGAATCCCAGGCCCGGTGTCCGGTTCTCGGCTTCGGGCGCGCGCTCCGTCGAACCCGACGTCTACTTCATCAAGGACGGCGACGACTTCATCATCCAGATGAACGATGAAGAGATCCCGCAATTGCGGCTCAACAGCCAGTACCGCAAGATGCTGGACCGGGACAATGGCGCGACAAAAGAAGTCCGCGATTATGTGCGTGAGCGCTACACTTCCGCGATTCAGCTCATGAAGAATATCGAGCAGCGGAAGCAGACGATTCAGAAAGTCTGCCTGTCGATTAAGCGCCGCCAGATGGAGTTTCTGCAATACGGCCTCGATTATCTCAAGCCGATGATGATTAAGGAGGTCGCCGAGGAAGTCGGGGTACATCCTTCCACCGTGAGCCGCGCGGTCGCCAGCAAGTACTGCCACACGCCTCACGGTGTATTCGAACTCCGGTATTTCTTCTCAGAGGCCGTGCAGGGCCCGTCCGGCGGCGAAACTCCGTTGCTTCTGCTGAAACGCAAAGTCAAAAAAATGATCGAGGATGAGGACCATCGCCATCCGCTCACCGATGAACAGGTTACATCCCGTCTGCAGGCCGAAGGTATCGACGTAACAAGGCGCACGGTCGCTAAATACCGGGAGGATATGAAAATCCCCTCGACTCACCAGCGCCGCGTTCGCGAATAGATGTTTTTGGTAAGCTGTACCGGAATATTATCAGATAGATCGCGGTTTAATAGAGGCAGCCATGCGTATCACGTATACAGGGCGGCAGGTGGAACTTGCACCCGCCCAACTGCGGAAACTCGAAATCCAGTGCGTAAAACTGGGCAAAATGCTCGACGGCAAGACTGAGTGCGAAGCTCGCGTCGTTCTTTCGCACGAACGTCACTTGCACAAGGCGGAGGTTACGGTAAAATACCACGACCATTCGATGGTAGGGTTCGCGGAGGACAACGATCTATTCGCCGCGATTCACGGCGCGGTGGAGAAACTCGAGAAGCAGGCCGTGAAGGTACGCGCTAAGTGGCGCGAGAGTAAGCGCGTTCCCCGCAAGGAGAATGCGCCTGCTGAACCCGAGGTGAAGGCGGGTCCACAGGCGAAATCGAAAGGCCTCAAAAAATCAATGGCGTCGAAAACCACGGCGCGGAGCCGCGCTAACAACGGTGATATTTCGCGCGTGCATCAGGTCGATGAACATCAACTTCGCAAGCCCATGACGCTCGAAGAAGCGATGCTCGAAATGGACGGAGATCGCGATTACGTCTCCTTCCTGGACGCTGGAACCGGCGCCGTTAAGGTGCTCGTGCGCCGCCGGGACGGAAATTTCGATCTCGTGGAAGCCTGACCGGAGAATGGCGCAACCGGCGAAGAAGTCTGCCAGGAAAAAGGCGGTATCCCGTTCCGAGCTGGTCATCATCACAGGGATGAGCGGCGCGGGAAAAGCCTCGGTGCTAAAGGTTCTGGAGGATCTGGGCTACTACTCGGTCGATAACCTTCCGATCGACCTTATACCCAAGTTCGCCGAACTGGTGCGCGATTCGGCGACTATCTATTTCGCCGCGATTGTCATCGATATTCGGGAGGGCGAAGGTCTGCGCCGGTTTCCCGAGACGTTCAACAGCCTCAAACGCAGCGTGACTACGCGGCTAATCTTCCTCGAAGCGGACGACGAGACCTTGATGCGGCGCTTTAGCGAAACGCGGCGGCCGCATCCTTTGGGAGTCGAGCAATCCATACGGGAAAGCATCGCGGCGGAGCGCAAGCAACTTGCGCCGATTCGGGCGCTGTCCGACCTTTGCATCGATACCTCGAAGTTCACGGTTCACGACGTTCGCGACTTTATTCGTGAAAAGTTTCAGGGGGAAAGGGAAGAATCGAAGATCGTCGTGTATATCACCAGCTTCGGCTACCGTCACGGCGTACCGCCCGATAGCGATCTGGTTTTCGACGTCCGCTTTCTGCCCAACCCCAATTACATCCCAAAGTTCAAGAAGCTCACCGGACGTCATCCCAGCGTGGCGCGCTATATCCGCTCATTCCCGCAGACCAAAGAATTCGTCGAGCGCATCTCCGAACTTCTGATCTATCTGCTGCCGCATTATATACGCGAAGGAAAGAGCTATCTGACGATCGCGTTCGGCTGCACCGGCGGTCACCATCGCTCCGTTATGATGGCCGACCAGATCCGCAAGAACCTCGCGCAGGCGGGATTTCATGCCAAAGGTATCGCACCGGGATATGCAGAAAGCTGTTTGAGAGTGTAGCGCCAAAAGTAACATAGTATAAGTGGTGCGTACGTCCGACAAACACGCCCGAAACGCGAAGCGGACCAGGAGATCGCCTGCGATTTACTGCGGGCTGCTCGCCGGTGCTTTGGTGGTGGGTATCGCATTGAGCTGGGTAGCCGGCCGGCAGATCGATAACAACGTTTACGACTTCTTTTTCCGGCAGTATCAGCCTAAGCCGTGGCCCCTCAGCTCGGTGATTCTTGCGATCGACGAAAAAACGCTGCACGCCTTCAACGGCATTCGCGGCGAACGCAGAGCACTGGCCACCGGACTGAATCTGATTCGAAACAGCCATCCCCGCGCGGTGGTCGTCGACATTACTCTCGCCGAACCCGTGGTCCCTGGCGACAACGACGACGCGATGCTCGAAGCCGCCTTCGCCGCGACTTCTCACCTGGTGCTGCCATGCGAACTCATCGGCCATGAATGGGAAGATCCCATACCCCGATTCAAACGTTACGCTGCCGCCGTAGGTCATGTACACATTGAGCCGGGCGACGACGCGATTAGCCGCGATGTGCAATTGCTGAAGATCGGCGGCGGCGCGGCCGCAAGCGAGCATCATCGCTGGGCGCTGGCGCTTGAGGGCTACCGGGTGAGCCGCGGCGTCGACATCGTCGAATCGCCGCGAGACCTCCAGGTGGGCGATGTGGTCATCCCCGCAACCTACGCATCAAACTACAAGCTGCGCATCCGTTACTCGCCCCGGTCCATGGGACCCCTGCCGCGGATTTCGATAGCGGACCTTGCGAGCGATCCTTCTCTGGCACGCAGCGTCGAAGGCAAGGTGGTCTTCGTGGGAGTGACAGCGCAGACCGCCGGAGACCGTTGGATGACGCCTCTTTCTGACAGCACTCCGATGTCCGGTATCGAGATGAACGCCAGCGTCTACGAGACGATCGCGAATAAACTCTTCCTGACCGACACGCCGGAGAGCCTGGTGCTTCTCGCCGCTCTCCTGATCGTGACCGCCGCCGGTCTTATCTGGTACTTCACCGGCGGACTCATGGCCCCTCTGCTTTCGGTAGTTCTGCTGATTTCGGCGCACCTCTTCCCTTATTGGCTCTTTACCCGCGGCGCGGTCTTTCCCTACATGCCCGTGGTGCTAACAGCGTGGCTTGCGATTATCTCCGCTGCAAGCTGGCAATATTTTTACGTTCGCCGCCGTTTGGGTCATTCGGAAGCGGAGAAAACTCGGTACCAGCAAGCTATCCACTTTGTCACTCACGAAATGCGCACTCCGCTGACCGCAATTCAAGGCTCCAGCGAGCTTATTAACCGCTACCCCGGAATGTCCGATACAAAGCGCAAGCAGATTAACGATCTCATCGTCTCGGAGTCTCATCGTCTCGGCCGTATGATCGAAGTCTTCCTGAATGTGGAGCGGCTCTCGGCCGGCGATATGGAACTGAAGCACGACGACTTTCCACTCCCCGATCTGGTGGAGAAGTGCATTGTGCGCGCTCGCCCCCTGGCCGAACGCAAGCAGATCACCATCGCCGAGGAAGCTCTTCCCACCCAGGGTATGCGAGGAGATCGCGAACTCATGGAATATGCGTTCTATAATTTGTTAACGAACGCAATTAAGTATTCGCCTTCGGAAACTCGCGTCCGGGTATTCGGCTCCAGCGATAATGGCCACATCCGAATCTCGGTGGAGGACCAGGGAATCGGCATGGACCAGAAAGAAGTGCGCCGCATTTTCGAGAAGTTTTACCGTACCCGGCGCGCGGAACAGTCGGGCGAGGCTGGAACCGGTATCGGTCTCTCCATTGTTGAACAGATCGTCAGTCAGCATGGAGGATCGATCGACGTGGTCAGCGCTCCCGGAAAGGGTTCATGCTTCACGCTGGTATTGCCATCCAACAAAGCGCTGCCATCCAGCAAAGTTCGCTCGCGATGATTCGCCATGACTAAATCCCGTCTCCTTGTAGTTGAAGACGATTACGCCGTCCGTACGACGCTGGTCAACATGCTCGAATTGGAGGGCTATGAAGTGGAAGCCGTGGACTCTACGGCGGACGCAATGTCGCGTCTACATTCGAATGCTTATCCGATTGTGATTTCGGATATCTACATCGACGACCGCACTGGTCTCGATGTGCTCGAATCCGCGAAGCGAGCCGACCCTCATTGCCACGTCATCCTGATGACCGCGCGCGGCAGCATGGAGACGGTGATGGCGGCTACGCGCGGCGGAGCGTTCGACTATATCGCGAAGCCCTTCGACTTCGATCGCATTCTGGAGACCATCAAGCGGGCCGAGGCGTCGAACTCTCCGGATGACGACGAAGTGGAGCCTGAGGATCTGCCCGTAACCGAAATGATCGGCAGTTCAGCGGCGATGATCGATATCTACAAGACGGCGTCAAAGGTCGCGCCCACCGATGCGACGGTATTGATCGAAGGCGAGACGGGCACAGGGAAAGAGCTAGTCGCGCGCCTGATCCATCGTTTCAGCGCGCGATCGAGTCATCCGTTTGTACCGGTGGACTGTGCCGCGATTCCGCCAACACTGCTCGAGAGCGAACTCTTCGGCGTAATGCGCGGCGCATTTACGGGCGCCGACCGCGATAAGATCGGCGTCCTCGAATCCGCTAATCGGGGCACTGTGTTCCTGGATGAAATCGGCGAGCTTGACACAGGGTTCCAGGTCAAACTCCTGCGCTTCCTGCAGGAGCGCACGATTCGCCCGGTAGGCGCGCCGCGCGAGAAGCCGGTCGATGTGCGCATCGTTGCCGCCACCAATCGCGATCTGCAGAAGATGGTGGATAACCAGAAATTCCGCGAGGACCTCTGGTATCGGCTGAACGTCGTCAAACTTACGCTGCCGCCGCTGCGCGACCGCCGCAACGATGTCCCGCTACTCTCGCGATTTTTCGTCAATCTCTACAACCAGCGCTACAACCGGGAGACGAAGCTGACGGATTCCGGCATGAAGACGCTGCAGGAGCAGACCTGGCCGGGCAATGTCCGGCAGCTTCAGCATCTGCTCGAACGTCTGGTCATCCTTGCGCCTAATGACCGCATCGATAGTGAAGCCGTTCACGATGCGATCCAAGCGTCGGAATCTCGCGAAGCCAATTCCGAGTCGCTGGCGGAGACGGAGGCGGAGCAGATCCGCCGCGTGCTGGCCGCTACCGGAGGTAATAAAAGCCGCGCGGCTCAGATTTTGGGAATCGAGCGTAAGACGTTATATCGCAAGCTGGAGAGGATGTGACGCTCACTCGCTGCGCAGGAACCATCCGCGCGAAGTCTCATCAGTTTTCAGGAATTCCATCAGACGCGTCGCAACTTTCATGCGGCCGGACGGAGTGGGATGCGTTCCATCTTCCATGGAATAGTCTTCCCGCGTGTAACTAAGACCGGACTTATTGGGCTTCACGCCGTCTGCCCAAAGATACGGTCCCCATTCCACCCATGGCACTCGGACCGCACCCTTGGAAGCATCGTAGTTCATCTCCGGCTTACCCGCGATCTGATCCGCAATCACCCACTTCACCGCGAAGCCGTTTTCGTACGCATAAGGCTCCGGATTCAGCGGGCTCGTGGCATAACCGGCGTAAGTGCGGCTGGAAAGATAAGTAATTTTCAAATTGGGGAACTTATCGTGCATAACATGCAAAGTATCTTCGATGTTCCGCTGTAACTCCTTCATCTCAGCGGGGAACCCCGCGTTCGGCCCCGGATTTGCCTGCAACAACCACGCCGCCTGCACCTGTTTATTAGTCACACCGGCAGCGTTCAGTCTTTCCGACACAACATCCCAGAACGGTGTTCCCGGCTTCGATGTAATCCACGCGACTTGACTTCCTTGCGCTCCGTCCACCAGAACTAGCTTCGGATTCAGATCATGCTGCTCGGCAGCCAGCCTCTGAAACGCTTGAAACTTCATGGTGGTATTCGACATGCCGACCGAGATCAAGACAATTTTGCCATCGTTTGAGGGACGCCCCTCCGCATCCAAAGGGACGATCGTTTTGGCCAGCGCGATTCCCGCTCTCAAATGCGCTGGAGGAGGCGAATTCACGCCGCCCGGATACAGGCCGCCCTGTTCGCCCTCATAAGTTCCCTTCCCCAAATCCGGCAGTGGAATCAAGCCCGTCGATTCTCTAGACGGATGCGCCGCAATCCACTCCTGGCGGTTAACCTTGCCGTTTGACTGGAGGTGCGCCCTCTCTTCGGGAGTTAGCATCTCCATGGTGCGCTGCCTGAATTCCTGCTGCTTCTTCTTCGCTTCGGGCGACGGCTGCTGTTGCGGCAAAGCCAATCCCAGGGCGAAGGCACCGATTAAACCGGCAAAGTAAACTTTTTTCATGGCAATTTCCTTCCCTATCGTACACGAGTGGGTCGGGGGAGAAAATGTAGGCTATACCCTTACAGAGTTCACGACGAACCTCCTTCACGAGCCCGGACCGGCTTTCTGATATTAGAAGCGGAACTTCAGTCCGAGTTCAATTACTCGCATCGGCTGCACCGTGGTCAGGTTGTAGTAACCCACTCCGCCACGATACTGATTGAAAACAGTTACCGGATTAGTACCTGCCGCGACACGGGACGCCAGTTGGTCGGGCGTATTGTAGACCGCGAAGCCGTTCGAGTAACTCACGCCCTGCGCCTTATACTGAATGCCGGTGTTGAGGACCGTACGGCGAACCTGGTTGAAGGCATTGTAGGCACTCACGCGCAGTTCGAGGGTCTTACCTTCGACGATCGTGAACTTCTTCGACATCGTCATATCGTTGGCGAAAGTGCCGGGCGCAGTAAGATAGTTCCGCGGTCCGGTGCCATTGCCTTGCGGGTAGATTTGAGGGATCGTCAAGCCGGCCGGATTGAACTGCATATAGCTGTTCGGCGAACTCAGACTTCCGCCGATCCCTAGGCGTGGCGTAATGTCCGGTGTGCCCATGAAAACAGTCGGGATGCCGATGCTGGTACCTGTATTCGCTTCCTGAATGCTGAACGAAGGCGTGTAAGGCTGCCCGCCGAGGAACGTGAGCACGTGCGCAAACTGCCATCCATCCAGCGCTGAACGCGCCACGATGTTATGCCAGCCAAGGACGCGCGACGCGAAGAGCGGCAGTTGATAAATGTAATTCATCGATAGATTTTGCGCCCTCATGCTGTTCGATGGGTAGCCCGTAAACTGTTTCCAGATGTAAGAATAGATGCCGGTGCTCTCAACTCCGCTGATCAACCGGTTCTTACTAAAGGCCGCTTGGAAACTAAGTCCGTGACCGAACCGTTTATTGAGACTGATCTGCAGTGAGTCGAAGCGATTGTTGCCCACGTTCGCCGTATCGTTGATTGTATTGAAGCCTTGAAACGGTCGCATGACAATAGCGTTCATCGAATTGCTGCCCGGCAGCGGTCCTGGATTGGAGGCCGTTATTGGGCCGAAGAAGTTATAGCCTGCGTTGGTGGAATCGACATATGCAGGCGAGAACGCCGTTCCCGGCGGAATCGCATTCAGGTTAAACTCCACAGCCTGATGCCGCTGGAGGTTGCCAACGTACGCGACGTCCACCACCATTTCGAAGGGAATCTCGTGCTGCACCGAAAGGCTATAGTCATACACTGTCTGGGCACGCCGGGTCGAAGGATCGCGCGCCGTATAGTTAGCCGGCGAGATACGCGCCACGGTTGAAGTGCTCGACAAAGTCGCGAGACTGGTTTGCAGATAATCGACAGTTTGAGTAAGTCCGTTGTTGAAATTGGTGATCGTGTCGCCGATAACGTTGCGGTTATAAGCCCAACCGAAACCGCCGCGGATTACCATTTTGGGATCGCGCGACGGCGACCAGGCAAAGCCTCCGCGAGGCGCAGCCATAATATACGGCGTGTTAAAGAATCCCGCGTTGCCAACTCCCCGCGAGCCTAGAGGCACTACTCCGTTCATCAGGTTTCCCGATCCCGGAACAATAGTGTAAAGCAGCGTCGAAGCGACATTTGTATTCAAGGGACTATTAGGAAAAGCCGGATCGATTACCTGATTCTTATTGGCGGGATTCGGAATGTAAAAGCGCGGAGCCTGGGCCGGGTTGTAAAGCCATGGCAGGAATACCGCGTCCTTGCTGGACGCAGGGTTGACGTCGCCCTCGGCTGGCTGATGATAGATCCGAAGTCCATAGTTGAGCGTCAGATTGTGACTCATACGCCAGGAGTCCTGAGCGAACAGTTGGAAATCATTGAATCGTGAATCCTTGTGCGCGATCGAAGATACCTGGGTAAACTCGTTGAGAGCCCCGACTAGCGCGTTGGATGGCCCGTAGTTGGTGTCGAACGCGCTGTGGCTAGGGCTGAAATCGTAGTTGCCCTTGTCATTCGCGGCAGTGATCTCCTGCTTAGTATCGGTTAAGAACTGGCCGCCGAATTTATAAGTGTGAGTACCCCGAGTCCACGTAACTGTACTGGAGGATTGCCATTCATTGGCATCGGCAAACGCGGGCAGCCTCGTGAAGCTGAAGGTCGGATAAGTGCCTCCGACGTTGATTCCCGGCAGGATGTTATTCGAGGCCTGGAACGCCGAAGGCAGCCCGGAAAGACCCAGTTTGGTAAGGTCGACGGAATCCGGATTCGCCGGAGTGACGCTGACGTAGTCATAACTCCAGGAGAAGAACCCTTCCAAAACCACCGATGAGGAGAATGTGTGGGTGATGTTGCCGGAAGCCGCGCGGTCCGGGCGATATTGGTGCTCCAGATTGAAGGGTACGTTCGCGCTGCTGTTATAGATGCCCTTATCGGTATTGGTGCCGCCGTCATTCGAGTAACGCAGATACATCCGGGTCGAGTTACTGATGTTGTAATCCACCTTGCCGACCTGCGACAGCCGCGGATAAAGCGACTGGTAAATGAGGTTATAGTTGTTGTTAAGATCGGTCGAATTGTTGGGGAGAGGATACAACGCCAGGATCGCTTTACCGAGCGGATTAATCATGGATTGCGGAACCACCAGGCCGGGAAGGGGTACGGGCGTGCCGTTGTACTGAGAACCGGGCGTATAGATAGTCGGATGCTGTCCGAGCGCGTTAACGGTCTGCGAAAAATCGCCATTCCGTTCGAGCGCCGAAGGTACACGCGCCTGTGCGATCGACCCGGGAATGTTCTGCTTGAAATCCTCAAAGTTGTAAAAGAAAAAGATCTTGTTCTTTTTGATGGGGCCGCCGGCGTTGGCGCCGAAATAGTTGTAACGGTAGACCGGCTTCGGCAGTCCGGTATAGTTGTTGGACCACGAGTTGGCGTTGAGGTCTTCGTTGCGCAGGCTTTCAAATGCCACGCCGTGGAGACTATTGGTTCCCGACTTAGTCACGATGTTAATCACCGCGCCGCTGCGGTTGCCGTACTCGGCGGTGAAGTTATTGCTGAGAATGGAGATTTCCTGGATGGATTCAAGACTCGGTGAGACGGTGACCTTGCCATCGCTGCCGTGATCCACGATGCTGCCGCCATCAAGGTTTACCTGCGTGCTCTGGTAAGCCTTCCCATTGATTGTGTAATCCTGGTAGCCGTAGTAACCGTATTCGCGCCCGCTGATGCCCTGGTCGTCATTGGCAATCGCGCCCGGGATGACCTTCAGTAGAGTGGCCCAGTTCCGGCCGTTATTTGGCATCTCGGAGACTTGGTTCGCCTGGATCGTGTCTACCCGCTCGCCGGAATCCTTTATCAGTTGCTGGTCGGCGGTCACCGTGATGGCGGCGGCAGGGCCGGCCCCGACATCAAGCGCGATTTGTCCGAGAGAGAGTTCCTGGAATCCATTGATTGTGATGTTATCGAGCCGCTCTTCGCGGAATCCGGGAGCTTTCACCGCAAGCGTGTACTGCCCCGGTACGAGAGACGGCAAATCGAAGATGCCCTGCCCATTGGAATCCACCTCGCGGGTCGATTTGGTTGAAGTTTGGATAAGCGTAATGTGAGCGCCGGCAATCACGGCATTACTGTGGTCGACGACTGTACCGGTAATCGTACCTAACCCCGCCTGTCCGAACATGGACACAGGAACGGCACACAACAATAGAAACGCTAACTTAGCTCGCACGCGGAATCCCCTTTTTGACTGAAACTTTCCTGGACTATGGGAACCTATGCTATCCCAAGTACAGTTCTACTGCAAGTAGATTTACCGTTAAATGTCGTTAGTATGTGAAATGTCCGGTCGAGAAAATATGTGATTTGTCCGCTTAGCCGAGCGGCGGCGATCCTGGAAGATCAGTTGGATGGACGCAACTGAGATGATCGCCGGGGTGACCGACGGACCATCAGGCGGATCCGAGATCGATATGCCTATTTCAAATCGCTCGGTCTTCCATCATTGATCGAGGACTGTTAGCGTAACTTTCTCGAACCGCCGTGTACGGACCCGTACACACGGTGGTGTGGCCGGGGTCGGCGGGCGACCGCCGCCCCTATGCCGATCTAACGGCGCAGCGTTTACCTCCACGTTACAGCGTAGCCAGTATCGTCGTAGAGGTGCCGGTCCGCCTTAAGATCCCCGCATATGGATTTCTGAGAATTCCAACCAACTCGGCACCCGAGACTCGACCTCGCGACTAGGCGGTTATTTCGGCGGCGGAGTTATTTGAGCGCCTATCCCCGGACGGCGGCATCCCCCCGCGTTCGGCTCCGATCGCTGCTGCGGGAGGTAGGCGAGCGGATCGCCACCGCAATCTCCACCGCAACGAAAACGATAGCCTTCGGAATCCTTGGAATCTATGGGGCCGCGTTGTTTTGCGTTACACTGGGCTCTCAGATGACCGCCACTTTGCCGTCAGATTTGATTTCTAATGACTACACGACGCCAATTCCTGGGAAGCACTGCTGCCGCTTTTAGCGCTGCGGCGCAAAGCAACCCGAAATGGAACCTGCTTATCATCACTAATGATCAGCACCGGGCCGATTGCGTTGGCTGTTACGGTAATACGGTTATCAAAACTCCTGCTTTGGACCGGCTGGCATCCCAGGGAGCGCGCTTTGATAATTATTTCGTTCATGCTCCGCAATGCGTGCCATCGCGCGTGAGCATGCATACGGGACGCTACCCACATACGCACCGGGTCCCAACCAATGCCTACCTTTTGCCGGAAACCGAGCAGACTATCGCGAAGGTTCTAAATGCCCACGGCTACCGAACCGCCTGCGTCGGCGAACTCCCATTCGCGCCGCGATCCTATGTCGGAGGCTTTCAAAAGGTGCTCGCCTCCAATCCCGATTACGATAAGTTTCTGGCATCCCATAATCTGAAGTTCCCACCTCCGGCAGGCCGTTTCCAGGCTTCGCCTGTTCCTTGGACGGATGACTTGGACGAGAGCGCTTTCTTCGCCAATCATGCGCGTGAATACCTGCGTGAGAACGCGAAGAATCCATTTTTTCTGCACGTCAATTTCCGCCGCCCGCACCACCCCTTCAATCCGCCGGCCCCCTATGACACGATTTATCTGGGCGCGAAGTTTCCGCCATCTTTCACGCGCGAAGGGGAGATGGCGAATAAGCCGCAACAGCAGAAAGCCGCCCTCGAAAACAGCGTCGGCTTCGATCTGCGCACTATGACACCCGCCGAACTCGATCGCGTCAAAGCGTATTACTACGGAATGATCACAGAGAACGATAAATATATCGGGCAAATTCTCGATCAACTCAGGGACTCTGGGCTCGACGGCAATACGCTCGTAATATTCAACGCCGATCACGGGGAGATGCTGGGCGATCATGGTCTGCTCTTCAAGGGATCGTATATGTACGACGCCCTCGTGCGGGTGCCATGCATCATGCGTGCCCCCGGCAAGTTCGCGGCCAACAGCGTTATCACTTCGCTGGTGGAGGAAGTGGATATCCTTCCGACCATTCTGGACGTTTTGGGAATCGCAAAGCCTGCAGCCGTCCAAGGATCGTCGCTCGTCGCCCCAACTAGTCACAAACAGGCAGTCTTCTCCGAATTCCCGACCATTAAAATGGCGCGAACGAAGGAGTGGAAGCTGGTTCATTATGTCAAGGCGAAGTATGGCGAACTATACCACCTGACCGAAGATCCACACGAACTGACTAATCTCTACGACGATCCGCAATACGCCCCATGTCGCGCCGAGATGGAAGCTCTATTGTTCGACTGGCTCAACGCCACCCAGGATCCTCTCCTGGCGCCCGTCCGCGATCCGGAGGAGCCCGGCTGATTGGAAAACGGCTGCGGCTCTGACTTACTGTGTGTCGCTGATCCGAACCGCGGATAACCCGCCCGTAACCGGGAATTGAATACGAATTCCTTGTCCGGCTTTCGTCCATTTCAGCGGCTGTTGCGATCCCAAACCTGTGACCTGTGTGGTCCGCGACGGAGTTACATCCTGCATAGTCCAGTCGCCTGCTGGCGCGGCGGGAAAAATGGCGTAGACGTCCTTTCCCTTGGATGTGAAGAATGCTTCGATCACCGCCTGACCGGGTTTCTTGCGGTCCACATAGTCGGTGATCTCATAGCGAGTCATAAACTGTTTCCCGGCATCGAGCTTAGGGACTTCACCGGGACTGAACTGGCGCGTTTTCTTCCATGGCCTGGTACCGTAGATCGCCTCGCCGTTTACCTTCAGCCAGTCACCCATCTGAATCAGCCGTTCTTCCATGATTACGGGGATGCGCCCGTCGGCCGTTGGACCGATATCGAGGAGTAAGTTGCCGCCGCGGCTTATTAAGTCGACTAACATGAGAATCAATTCGCGCGAGGTTCGATAGTTCTCCAGGTGTTCGTTGCGATTGTATCCGTATGACAGACCCATCCCGCGGCTCTCTTCCCAGGGGTGCGAACCGGTATCGAGGCCCGCTGTGTACTCGGTGGTGAAGTAGCCGCCATCCTTATGCCGCGTCTCCTTACCCCAGCGGTCGTCGACCACCACTTCGTCCTTGGAAGGCGACTCGTTGAACAGCCAGGCCAGCAGTTCCGGACTACGCCATTGATCGCTCGTGAGGTCCCATTCGCCATCGCTGAAGATGATCGACGGCTTGTAGCGCGTGACGGCATCTTTGAATTGCGGATGCATGTGCTGCACCACGTACTTCGGCTTATCGCTTAGCCACAACGGGTTGTACCATTCGTAGAGGGAATAGTAGAAGCCCATCTTGATCCCTTTGCGCCGTACCGCGTCGGTGAGGCTGCCCAGCAGATCGCGGTGGGGACCCGCGCTCACCGCGTTCCATGGACGGCCCCAATCGCGGTCGGCGTCCGCGCTTGGCCACAGTGCGAAACCGTCATGATGCTTCGAAGTTAACACGACGTACTTCGCGCCGGAGCGCTGAAAAACGTCGGCCCACCGGTCGGGATCGTAGAGTTCGGCTTTGAACATCGGCGCAAAATCGGAGTACTTAAAGTTCTCGCCATAAGTGCGGTTATGGAACGCGACGGTCGCCGCTTTGCCCGAAGTCAGCGAGTTCCAATACCACTCCGCATATGGTGTCTGGCCCTTTTGATTGGTGGGCGCGAACGAGGGAACGGAGTAGAGTCCCCAGTGGATGAAGATTCCGAACCGCGCGTCCTGATACCACGACGGCGTGGGCCGCGTGTTGAGCGAGTCCCAGTTGGGTTGGTATCGGGTCTGGCCGGAAAGGAGCAACGCCGCAAATAGAAGAGAGGCAGCAAGTCGAGGCATCTTTTTGTACTTATTCGGATCGACCTGATGTTATCAGACGCGCCGTACTCCGGGTCAAACCGTCAAGGTTTGGGGGCGGCTAAAGTTCCGGGTGTGGGATTCGCGGGGATGGGCGATGGAGGACGATTCACGGCGCCTCGCTGCACTTCTTCAATGGTGATTTTGTGATTGTCGAGAGTCAGGCCGGTGGCGCGCTCGAGCGCTGTGCGGGCCTTAACGTAGGTTCCCCGGGCGGCAACTTCGGTGGATCGGGCTTGCGCAACGTAGCTCTGATACTGCAGCACGAGGAAGTTAGTGGAGAGGCCGTTGGCGAACTTCTCGTTTTCGATTTCCAGAGATTGTTCCTGCAGCTTGCGAGCTTCCATCGCGGCTTCGTAGGCGGACCAGGCACGCGCCTGCGCGATGATTGCGCCTTCCACCTCCAGACGGACCTGGTTTTGCAACTGCTGCATTCGGATCTGGGTTTGGCGGAGTTGCGTCTGATCGCGTATGTAATCGGCTTCGGCTATGCGGTTGCGTAGGGGAAGATTCAGTTGAATTCCGATCGCGTAATTCGGGTAATTACGCCGCAGGATCTGTTCGAGCGAGCTGCCGAAACCGCCGGTCAGAGCGGGGTCGACGGGGTTGGTGGAAATGCCGGAACTGGTTGCGGCGAGTGGATTCGCCTGGCCGGCGAGTCCTGCGTTCTGCACGGTGCCAACGAGGTCAACTTCGGGCAGCATCTGATTGCGCGAGCCCTTTAGCGCGATATTCGTATTCTCGATTTGCAGAGTGCCTTCCCGCAGCTCCGGGCGATTGTGGAATGCCTGGTCGAGGTACTGTTCGGGCGGCGTCGAGTCGGCTGCGGCGGGAATTTCGATAGGCGTTGTGGGCACCACGCGGGCGGCGCGAAGAAGCGGGTCGGCCGTCCCGCGCCGCGAGAGCAGCGTCTTGACGATAAGCTCCTGTTGCAGTTCGAAGCCATCCGAGTTGGCGAGATCCTGCCGCGCAGCGGCAACCTGCGCTTGCGCGCGCACCAGTTCGATGGGCGCGAGCGTACCCTGCTCCACCTTGGCCTGATTGTCCTCGTAAAGCTTTTGCGCGGTGGCCAGGGTCTGCCGCTTCACCTCGACATCGTCGAGGAGACTGACGAGATCGTAGTAAAGGCGAATGATGCCGGCAACTGTCTCGATGGCCTGCTCCTGAAACAATAGATCGGTAACCTTTTCGTTGTTCTTGGCGATGCGAATATAGCGGCGGTTGACGCTGGGGCCGAAGCCTCGCAGCAAGGGCTGCGTCACAGTTAATCCGAGATTGGAGCTGACGTAAGGATTATAGGTGTTGCGCGAGGAGTTGGCGTCCTCTCTCATGGAGTTGAAAGCCGCGTTGACGAACGTGCCGGTGCTGAAGCCTTGAGTGAGGCCGAGGTTCCCGGTAATGGTGTTGGTGGTCAATACGGACGTTCCCGCGACGAATTGATTCGCTTCAGGCGTGCTGGAATGTTGTGAGAGCACGCTGCCCGTGATGGCTGGATCGAATTGAGGAATGGGCGAGCCCAGTGATGGCGGCCCGGAGGTAATGGAAGGGCTAGTCTGGCTAGGGACGACGGCGGAAAGTTCGAGGAGACTTGTAGGAACGGTAGAGGTTGGGGTCGAGCCTGTGGCAGGCAAATTTAGCAATGGGCTCGCCGGCCCGCCGATGCCTTGCGGCAACAAGTTCACGGTTAACGGGAGGCCGCGTATGGCGCCGCCGCCTTGAGCGCGCAGCAGATCGGAATCGGCGGTGGGATAGGAATAGCGCTGTAGTTCGACGTCCAGATTGTTTTCGATCGCCAGCGCAATGGCGTCGTCAAGCGAGAGATAGAGTTTGCCGCCGCGCAGAAGCGATGACAGCCGGTCCGAATTGTGAAAGTTTGGTTCGCGGACTTGGGGCGGTACATAAGGAAGCGTGAAATGGCTGTACCAGTGATGCTCGGGAGCCGGCGTGGTATCGCGCAGTGTTATTGACTGGGCATCTAAGATGCCGTTTACGCTCAGGCTGCAAGCGAGAAGCGCTGCGATTCGCCGGATGTTCACGGCAGTATTGATGAAAGGGAAGATGTGCTTGAACATTTCGGCAAACGGGTAAAGCCGGCGAGGGCAACTTTGATTATCCACACAGAACAGCGCCCTTTTATTTTGCACTGGCTTGGGGCTGGGGCTTGCAAGCCGCGGTTTACGATCTCACGGTTCAGAAAGATTCCGGAAAACCAGCCTCGATGAACTACACTAGCAGGAAGGGAGAATCATTATAGTGGCGACAGCCAAAAAGGTAACAACAACCAACAAATCGGCAGTGAAGAAATCGGCAGTGAAGGCTCCGGCCAAAAAAGCGCCGGGGAAGAAAGCCGCGCCCCAAAAGGCCGCGCCCAAGAAAGCCGCTACAGTCAAGAACGAAGTAGAACTAACGGAAATTATCGAGACGACCCGCGCGGCTGAGTAAGAAGGCCGCGCGCAAAGTTTATATGCCAGCGATTACAGCTCTTGCGACACGCCTGACCGGAAAAGGAAAACGGGACGAAACGATGGACGGCGCTTCGATTCGCGAAATCGTGCGCGCCAGCGTCGATGAATGGCAGGTAACGGCTCCGGCGCGCGTGCTGGGGATCATTCCCGATAAGACGCGCACGTTTTCGCCGCAGGTGGTTCATGAGTTACTCTCCGCTTGCCATGATCGCGGCCTGGCGCTTGATTTTCTGATCGCAACGGGAACGCATGCGGCGATGACCGACGCCGAGAGCGCCTACTTCCTCAAGAGCGCGGGACACGAGGATCTTTTCCGCAACGCCGCGATCGCGAACCACTCGACAATTCCCGCCAATCTCATCAGTCTGGGAACCCTGGAAGCGAGCACCGTGCGCGAACTATCGGGCGGACTGTTGACTGACGAGATTCCGGTACGCGTGAATCGCCTGACGATGGATTACGATCTGCTCGTGGTGATCGGTCCGGTGTTTCCGCACGAGGTAATCGGGATGAGCGGAGGCTGGAAATATTTCTTTCCTGGAATTTCCGGCGCGGAATTGATCGATCACTCGCACTGGTTGGGCGCGCTGATCGGGATCAACAACGTGATCGGGCGTTCCGAGACTCCAGTGCGCCGATTGGTGGAACGGGCGGGGGAGATGGTGCTCGAGCGGCGGCCGGTGCAGTGCTTCAGTCTGGTGTTGAGCCCCCGCGGATTGCATGGCTTATACTGCGGCGACCCCGTGGAATCGCATCGCGCCGCGGCGAAGCTCTCGCGCGAAGTTAATGTTGTGTGGACCGACCGGCGTTACAAGCGCGTGGTGGCCGAGTGTCCCACCAAGTACGACGAATTATGGACGGGCGGTAAGTTGGCGTATAAGACGCAAGAGGTGGTGGAGCATGGTGGACAGATTGTGCTTCATGCGCCGCACCTCGATCTTATCGCGCCACAACATCCCGATGTCGAGAAAATCGGATATCATTGTCTGAATTATTTCTTGGGCCAGTGGGATCGGTTTAAAGACACGGAGCGGAGTTCGCTGGCGCACTCGACGCATGTATCGGGTCCGGGTGAGTACAGGGACGGAGTGGAGACGCTCCATGCGCGCCGCGTGCTGGCGTCGAAGATCAGCGCGGAACAGTGCGCGTCGATCAATCTCGATTACATGCCGCCGGGGTCGATCGACTTTCTGACTCGTGAGCCATTCGGGGAGGCTGAGGATACGCTTTGGGTGGGTCAGGCCGGGGAGCAACTGTTTCTGCCTAGCGACCGGCGGCACGAATTTGAGCTTCTGGCGTATTGAGCGGCATCGCTGCATGACAACTGCATCCGGTCCGCTGCGGCGATCATGAAATTTAAGTAACTGGAAGCCACGGTGCTGTGCCCGCGGCGATCGCTGGAGAGGTGCCATTGGAGGCCTCACGAATTCCGACGACTATCCAGTAACCCACGGATCGGTTCAAGATGTTTATCCTTCGCCGGCATACACTCCGATAGGCCCCGACAGCCCCCGGCACACGAGCCCTGAGGTTGCGTCTGCCGTGTTTTCAAATCGCCTTGATTGTCCCGGCGGGAGGAATAGTTGCTCGTGTCCACCCATCTTTCCGCAGGCGCAGACGTCGCACAAGTTTGGGGCGAGCCATAGAGATGTGCCATCTCTCTAAGGTAGGGTGGTAAACTTAAGGTTTCCACACTGCACACCATGCCGGTGGACCACGTTATTTTGAGGTATTTGTGGCCGGTCATTTAACCCGAAAAGAGCTAAAGTCAGATAAAGTTGCTGTCACTGTCGAGCACACATTCGATTTCGTCCAGGTGCATCGTCAGACGATCATTCGAGTTGCTATTGCCGTTGTGGTGCTGGCGGTAATCATCGGCGCAATCGTCTTTTATCAGAATCAGCAGCACGCGACGCGAGAAGCCCGTCTGGGCGAAGCGATGCAGGTGGCGCAGGCTCCTGTAGGCGCGACCGCTACGCCCGGCGCTCTTGCCTTCCCGACGCAAGACGCAAAGAACACCGAGGAAATCAAGGTCTTCTCGAAGCTGCTCGCCGATTATCCCGGGTCGGAAGAAGGCTACATCGCCGAGTATTATCTGGCAAACGTTTCCGTGATCCAGGCGAAGATCGACGACGCCCGCAAGAAGTATCAGGACGTCGCGGACCACGCCGGTAAGAATATCGCTTCGCTCGCCAAGTTTGCGCTGGCTCAGATCGCGTTCCAGGAAAATCGAGCGCCGGATGCGGAATCCATACTGCGCGGCTTAATGGACCATCCGACCGATCTGGTTTCGAAAGATCAGGCGACTATTACCCTGGCTGACGGCATTAAGGCGAAGAATCCGGCCGAGGCTCGCAAACTCGTCGAACCGCTGGTCAAGGAAAATGGAGAGGTTGCGGGGACTGCGGCGCGTATTCTGAACGAGCTTCCGAAGAAGTAGCCGCGCCTGCGCAGGGATGCTGGCTCACCTTCGTTTCCCCATAGCTGAAAGCCGCGGACGCCGATATCCCGAGCCTGATCATCGGTACCGGAACGTCTTCCAGCGGGACCGCGACCGCATCGTTCACGCCCGCGCATTTCGCCGCCTGGAAGCCAAGACTCAGGTTTTTTCACCCGGCATATCGGATCACTTTCGCAACCGTTTGACGCACACCATCGAGGTTGCGCAGGTGGCTCGCACAGTTGCCTGCGTGCTGGGGCTGGACGAAGATCTGGTTGAATCGCTGGCGCTGGTGCATGATATCGGCCATCCGCCTTTCGCGCACGCCGGCGAGGAGGAACTCAATCGGTTGATGGCGCGATTCGGCGAAACCTTCGATCACAATATTCACGCGCTGCGAATCGTGGAGAGTTTCGAGCAGCGGTATGCCCGGTTTCCAGGTTTGAACCTCACTTTCGAGGTGCGCGAGGGCATCGTGAAACACTCCCGCGATCTGACGCCAGGCGAGCAACCCTGAGCTTGCCGAGTACCTGCCGGAACTACGGCCTCCGCTCGAAGCGCAATTGATCGACCTGGCCGATGAGATCGCGTACAACTGCGCCGATCTGGATGACGGGTATTCGGCTCGTATCCTGGCTTTGCCCGATATTGTGAATGCGGTGCCGTCGTTCGCCCTGATCTTCGAGACGATCGAGACCCAGTATCCAGGCGCATCTGAGCGTGAGCAGTTTCAGGAAGCGCTGCGGAACCTGGTCGATTCGCTAGTCTCAGGCCTGATTGAAGGGACGGCGGCGGCTGCGAATCGAGCGGGAGTGCGGAATCACGAGGAAGTGCGGCGGAATCCGTCGCGGATCGCGGCCTTCACACAGGAATCCGGACAGGCTACAAAAGCGCTCAAGAGCCTGCTTCGGCGGAAGCTTTATTCCTCCACGCTGCTCGAAGAAGATCGCGGCGAGTCGACCCGCAAGATGGCTGAGATGTTCGAATATTTTCATCGAGCATCCTGAAAAGCTCCCCGATGCGCGGTCCAGCCACCCGCAACAGGTGCCGTTACACCGCGCTGTCTGCGACTACATCGCCGGAATGACTGACAGCTACTTGCGGCGGACGTACGATGATTTGTTCGGAAAATAGCAGCTCACGGTACCTCTGAAGCGGCATCAACCGGCGATAGACCACCCCCGATCAGAACGTCGGGGCACAGGTCGGCACCGTTGTGCCAAACCACGGTGCCGCCTTCAACTCTCGTCTCCCTGAATCGCGCTTCGTCATTCCTGATATCGTCGAAAACCGGACCGACAAGCATCTGCCCGGGATCTCTCTCGACAACGCGACCATCAGTTAATTTGAGTTGTACGCGATTGCCGTCTAGCGGCTTCGCTTCCAGGACGCGAACCAATCTGATGAAATCCCTCAATCTAGCGGGGCTATCGATTCCAAAGGTATCCCGCCGCGAGCTCTCTCCCAGTCCACCCTCAGTTCATGGCGATGGAAGACCTGCGCACTTCAGGACCAAGGACATGGCTCGTCTCGGGAGATGCCTCCGGCATACTTGTTCTTACTCTCGCGCGATCGCTCGGCCGAGAATTCGCACTTGCTTAGGCGAAGTAAAGTCAACCAGTGGTAACGGCTGGTGGAAAGAAGTCGAACCCGGTTAATGTGGTGATTCAATGAAGAAGTCGGAGCCAGCAGACAGACACGCGTTCAACAGCCGTCGTATGCTGGAACTTGATCCTGGTCGCACTTCTGATTGCGGTACTCTGCGCGGCGATCTACTTGTTTGCGGTGCCACCCGCATGGTTTCCCCCGCCCATCTCCGCGCTCGCATCGGCATTCGACACGCAGTTCTCACGCACGCTCTGGCTGACGGGATTCGCTTTTTTCGCTGTCCAGCTATTCCTCATCTACATCATCGTGCGATACCGCGGGCGCGGCAACAGCCTGCGAAATTCGCCGCTAATCGCCGTCTCGAAATCCTCTGGACATCGATCACGGCCCTGCTGTTTTTCGGACTGGCGACTGATGGGGATGCCGGTGTTCACGGTTCCGCATCTGGGGCCCGAAGTCCCCGGCGCGGAGATCATCGAAGCCGACGCGCACCAGTTCGCCTGGAACTTCCGCTATCCCGGCCCCGATGGAAAGTTCGGCCGCACCGGACTGCGACCTCATCAGCGATGCCGGCGGGAATCCTCTCGGGCTCGATCCCGCCGATCCGGCAGCCAAAGACGATATCGTGGTCTCGACGTTAAGTGTGCCGGTCGGCGCGACATCATGCTCACGCTGAAGTCGCGCGATGTGGTCCACGATTTCTTCGTGCGTGAGTTGCGCGTGAAACAGGATGTGGTTCCAGGAATGGATATTCCCTACCGCTTTCGGGCAGAACAGACCGGCTCGTTCGAAATCGCCTGCGCGGAGTTGTGCGGACTGGGACACAGTCAGATGCACGCGGTGATGTTAGTGATGCCCGCGGCGGATTACGATCGATGGAAGAAGAGCGAAGCGCGGCAATAGCGCTCAGTGCGGCTCCGCGATGGTTTTCGCGAGACCACCGCGCCGTGGCGCGTCTCTATTTCGCACTGGCACTCGTGGCCGTAGTCATCGGCCAGTTGCTCTCGTTGATGATGCGGTTCCACTTGGTGAACCCTCAGGCCAAGGTCGGCTGGTTCGAAAGCTTGTGGCCGGTGGGCGCGCCCAGCGGAGTCATGACGCCAGAGCTATATCTCTCGATCCTGACGCTGCACGGCACCATCATGATCTTCTTCGTCCTCACCACCGCACCGATGGGGACATTCGCCAATCTCGTCCTGCCCGAGCAACTCGGCGCGAAGCACATGGCCTATCCGCGGCTCAATGCAAGCTCATTCTGGATTATTGCCGCATCTTTCGTGGTCCTGATTGCTTCGTTCGTAGGGCCCGGAGGCGGACCGCTATCCGGCTGGACCGCGTATCCGCCGCTCAGCGCCATCGGCGCAATCACAGGACCGGGTGAAGGCCTCGGGCAAACGCTGTGGCTGTTGAGCATCGCAATCTTCTGCGTTGGTTCGCTGCTCAGTTCCATCAATATCATCGCGACGGTGATCGACCGGCGCGCTCCCGGCATGGCACTGATGCAGATGCCGATCACCTGTTGGAACTGGTTCGTCACCGCGATCCTGGGACTGCTTTCGTTTTCCGTATTGCTGCCCGCGGCGATTCTGCTGCTCTCGATCGCCTGGCCGGGACGAGTTTCTTCGTGCCCGGCGGCTTGCGGGTTGGCGATGAGATCATTGCAAGCACCGGCGGAGTCGCCGCTACTTTGGCAGCATCTGTTCTGGTTCTTCGGACATCCCGAAGTCTACATGGCAATCCTGCCGGGCTTCGGCGCAGTGTCGCGTGATTCTCTCGGTGTTCTCGCGAAAGGCGATCTTCGGATATCGTGCCATGGTGGCCGCGACCGTGGCAATCGCGGTTTTGGGGATGCTGGTGTGGGGACACCACATGTTTATCAGCGGACTGAATCCCTATTCCGCACTGGCATTTTCGATTCTGACGCTCGCAGTCGCGGTACCTTCGGCGGTGAAGACGTTCAACTGGCTCGCGACGCTGTGGGGCGGGCAAATCGAATTCACGTCCCCCATGCTTTATGCGTTGGGATTCATTTCAGTATTCGTGACTGGCGGATTGAGCGGCATCGTGGTGGGCCAACCGGGGCTCGACCAATATTTCCACGATACCTATTTCGTGGTGGCGCATTTTCACGTGATCATGGGCGTGGCGGGAGTGTTTACACTATTCGCGGCAACGGCTTACTGGTTCCCGCTGCTCTTTGGCCGGATGATGAATGAAACCTTGGGAAAACCGCACTTTTATTTGACATTCATCGGAGTCTACGCGATCTTCCTGCCGATGCACTTCGCAGGCTTTGCGGGAAACCCGCGGCGCTACGCCGATTTCACTTCATTCGATTTCCTGGCGCCGCTGATGCCGCTCCATCGCTGGATCACCTGGGCGGCTTACTTCACGGCGGCGGTTCAGCTGATCTTCCTCGTAAATCTTGTCTGGAGCGCCCGGCGAGGCGACATCGCGCCGCGCAATCCCTGGAATGCGCCGGAAGGCGAATGGAAGTCCTGAGACTATCGCGCTACGGCATCAACTCGATGGAGCGGAAGAAGTAGCGCAGCTCAATTTCAGCAGTCTCCGGCGCATCCGATCCGTGAATCGAGTTTCGTTCGATGCTGGCCGAATAGAGCTTGCGAATGGTCCCCGCCTCGGCATTTGCCGGATTGGTCGCGCCCATTACTTCCCGCAATTTCTTGACTGCGTCTTCGCGTTCCAGCGCCATTACGATCACCGGGCCTTCCGTCATGAACTTCACCAGACTCGTGAAGAAAGGCCGCTCCCGATGAACGGCATAGAACCCTTCGGCTTCTTCCTGGCTCATCTTTAACATCCGGAGGCCAACGATGCGAAAGCCCTCGCCTTCCAAATGCGCCAGGATCTTACCTGAATTGCCCGACGCCACAGCGTCCGGTTTGAGAATTGAAAACGTACGTTGCAAATTACTCATATCCTTTTCAATCGGCTCTGAATCGTCGCCCCAATTTCAGCCGGCGACTCGCATACCGTAACGCCGGCAGCTTGCATGGCTTGAATCTTGTCGGGCGCAGCGCCGGAGCCGCCGGAAATGATCGCGCCCGCGTGGCCCATGCGCCGTCCTGGAGGAGCGGTCTTGCCGGCAATGTATCCGACTACCGGCTTTCTGACGTGTTCCTTGATGTATGCTGCCGCGGTCTCTTCCGCGTTGCCGCCGATTTCGCCGATCATTACGATGGCGTGCGTGTCCGGATCCTCATTGAACAACTTAATCGCATCCAGAAAGGTCGTGCCGATGATCGGATCGCCGCCGATGCCGATGCAAGTCGATTGGCCGATTCCAAGGCCGGTCAACTGCCCGACCGCCTCATAAGTCAGCGTGCCGGACCGCGATACGACACCGACATTGCCCTGCAAATGAATATGCCCGGGCATGATTCCAATCTTGCACTGCCCGGGCGAAATAATCCCGGGGCAATTGGGGCCGATGAGGCGCGTCCGCTTGCCGCGCAAAAATTCCCAGGCCTTCACCATGTCGAGCACCGGGATACCTTCAGTGATGCAGACCACCAGAGGTAAGCCCGCATCCGCTGCTTCCATGATGGCGTCCGCGGCGAACGGCGGCGGAACGAAAATCACCGAAGCGTCGGCCCCCGTGTTCTTCACCGCCTGCGCCACGGTATCGAAGACCGGCAGATCGAGGTGTTTGGCGCCGCCCTTACCTGGCGTAACTCCGCCTACTACCTTGGTCCCGTACGCGATTGCCTGCGTTGCGTGGAATGTGCCTTCTCTGCCAGTGAACCCCTGAACGATCAGCTTCGTCTCGCGATTTACCAGTACGCTCACCGCCTAAGCCCTCCCCACCAGAGCAACCACCTTCTCGGCAGCGTCTTTCATATCGCTGGCGACCGTGAAATTGAATCCCGATTCCAGCAGTATCTTGCGGCCCAGTTCCACATTGGTGCCCTCCATTCGAATTACGATCGGCACCGAGATGCTTAGATCGCGCGCAGCGGCAAGAACGCCGGTGGCGAGCACATCGCAGCGCAAAATTCCGCCGAAAATATTAATCAACACAGCCTTCACGGCCTTATCCGATAAAAGTATCCTAAACGCGTTTTTGATCTGCTCGGCATTCGCGCCGCCCCCGACGTCGAGAAAGTTCGCCGGACTCCCGCCCGCGTACTTGATGATGTCCATGGTCGCCATTGCCAGACCGGCGCCG
The DNA here is from genome assembly GCA_963767545.1 of Terriglobia bacterium. GTDB lineage: Bacteria > Acidobacteriota > Terriglobia > Bryobacterales > Bryobacteraceae > CAVVFX01. Next base: position 6,391 of record CAVYEV010000036.1, on the reverse strand, counting down.
TTGACCATGCAAGCGACGGTGCCATCCAGCTTGATATAATTCAGGCCGAATTTCGAGGCTTCCACTTCCAGCGGATCTTCTTCATTCAGATCGCGTAATTCCATCAAATCTTTGTGGCGGAACAGCGCATTGTCGTCGAAGTTGATCTTGGCGTCGAGCGCGTAGATCTTGCCGTCCTTCGTCAGCATGAACGGGTTGATTTCCGCCAGCGACATATCCTTCTCGACATAAGCTTTAGCCAGCGCCATCATCGCCGATGCCGCCGAGTTAACGCTTGGGCCCGGCACCCTCATACCAAACGCCAACTTGCGAGCCTGGTAAGGCGACAGTCCATAACCGGGATCGAGTGTCTCTTTGAGAATCTTCTCCGGCGTATGCGCGGCAACCTCTTCGATCTCCATGCCGCCCGCCTCGGAGGCCATGAAGATCGGCACACCGGCCGCCCGGTCGAGCACGATACCGAGGTACAGTTCGCGATCGATGGGCAGTGTCTCTTCCACCAGCAGACGCTGCACTACTCGGCCCTCCGGCCCCGTCTGGTGCGTGACCAGAGTCATGCCCAGCATCTTTTCGGCGATTAATGCGGCCTCTTCAGCCGATTTTGCAACCTTTACCCCGCCGCCCTTGCCGCGGCCTCCGGCATGGATCTGCGCCTTAACCACAACACTGCCGCCGAGTTTCTTGGCCGCCGAGTCTACTTCAGCTACTGTGAACGCGACTTCTCCCCTGGGCACAGGAACGTTGTATTGGGCGAGGATGGCCTTGCCCTGGTACTCGTGAATTTTCATGGGAATCCGCTTACGCCGTAACGTGAGACACTGTCTCTACAGCTAATCTCTTACGATACAACAATGTCGATCCTCCCCTCCCTGCACGCCATCGTGGCGCGGCAAGACCTGAGCGAAAGCGAGGCTGACGCGGCAATGGCTGTGATGCTGGAAGGCTCTTCCACGCCTTCACAGATCGCGGCATTTTTGACCGCTCTACGAATGAAGGGTGAGACCGCGAGCGAACTTACCGGTTTCGCGCGCGCGATGCGCCGCTTTGCCAAGCCTTTCATCACCGGCTTGCCTCAAGGTGAGCCTTTGCTCGATACCTGCGGAACCGGAGGCGACGGACCCTCTACGTTCAATATCTCGACCATAACGGCCTTCGTCGTCGCCGCTGCGGGCGTACGGGTAGCAAAACATGGCAACCGGTCGATCTCGAGCAAATGCGGGAGTGCCGATCTGCTGGAAGCCCTCGGAGTTCGTATCGATCGCTCGCCGGACGAGGCCGCGCGCGCCATTCGCGAAGTGGGCATCGCTTTCCTGTTCGCGCCCGCTTACCATGCGGCGACGCGGCACGTGCAACCAGTGCGGCGGGAGCTAAAAATGCGGACGGTTTTCAATTTACTGGGGCCACTCGCAAATCCCGCGGGCGCCACGGTGCAGGTGGTGGGCACGACTTCCGAACACAATGCGGAACTCATCGCGGATGCGCTGTGCGCACTCGGACTGAAGCGAGGCTTCGTAGTCCACGGACGCGACGGACTGGACGAGGTGTCTACGACCACTGAGACGATCGCATTTGAAATCGATGCCGGCCATGTCACGAAACGGATATTGACTCCGGAGCATTTCGGGCTCCCGCGCGCCGAACTCTCAGATATCGAAGGTGGACCGGCTCCTGAGAATTGCGAAATCGCCCGCCGTGTCTTGAATGGAGAACGTGGTCCGGCTCGCGATATCGTTCTGGCAAACGCCGCCCTGGCGCTGCTGGCAGCGGAAAAGGTTTCGAGCCTAATTGATGGCGTACATCTCGCGGCACAAGCAATCGATTCCGAGGGTGCCCGAAGAGTTGTCGAGGCGTTGACTTCGTTCTAGAGGCTCGACTCACAAGATTTGAACTTCGGTTGCGAGGAACCTCACGAGAGACCGTAAACGGATGGGATGCCGTTTGCTGGCGCACCGTCAATTTCGTGCGCCCGCAGCGTACGTCGACCCGCGACTCGTACGCGATCCGTTTTGCCTGGCTTTGTCCCCGCCAGATGGCTCGTTTGGAACACGCCGACGCACGCGTGTCGCCGGTTAAGGCGCGGCCGTCGCTAACTCCGCCGGCTGTTTCGTCTCCGGTAGCGACCTCTTATATTCCCTCAACACGCGAATCACATAATCGCGCGTCTCGCGGTAAGGAGGCACTCCGTTGTACCTGTCTACGGCACCCGGTCCCGCATTGTACGCTGCAACCGCGCGCGCGATCTGATCGTCCTTATTCTCGTACTTGGCCAGCAGCGATTGCAGGTACACCGTGCCCGCCTCTACGTTCTGAGACGGATCGCGCGGGTCGGCATGAAGCTGCTGGGCCGTACCCGGCATCAGTTGCATCAATCCGATCGCCCCTTTGGGAGATACGGCCTGAGGCTGAAATCCCGATTCCGCATGCATAATGCTGCGGATTAGCGCTTCCGGAAGATTGTGGCGTTTCGCCGCGTCATCCGCCAACTGCTTGGGATCGGGAGGATGACACTCCGTGATAACCGGAGCCACAACGGGAGGAGCAGGGGCAATTAAGGGAGCCGGCGGCGCAGGTGCTGGCGGAACATATTCTTCCTGCTGGAAGGAAACAATCTGAGATACGGGAAGTACCGTGAATCCGCCATCGGCATACAATTTGACCTGATCGCCAGCAGCTTCATGACGATCCGCATGAATCCGGAAGCCGTTGGTCAGCACGGCATATTCACCGGCAAATGCGTTGATACATGGCACGGCTAGCAGCAGCAACGCTCCTCGCCGTCCGATATCATTAAAAATTCTACTCATGCCCGTCGATACGTCCGCTCCAAATGAAACCTCCGCTACACAGGTGACGCATCTCGAATGCGCTCTGTGCAAGAAAAACTTCAGCGCCGGTCAAATTCACAACCTCTGCGAGTGCGGCGGACCTCTGCTGGTCCGCTACGACCTTGACCGCATCCGTCAAAATTGGGATCGCGAGCAGCTTCGCCTCGCGCCCACTTCCATGTGGCGCTATGCCCCGATACTGCCTGTCACGCAGCAAACTTCCATTATCTCACTAGGCGAAGGCATGACGCCTCTGCTTCCGATCGCCCGCGCCGGAGCGCGCCTGGGCAGTTCCAATCTGCTGCTCAAGGACGAAGGACTCAACCCGACCGGTTCTTTTAAAGCACGGGGCCTCTCCTGCGCGGTGTCGATGTGCCATCAACTTGGCGTCAAGAAAATCGCGATCCCGTCGGCCGGAAACGCGGCGAGTGCGCTCGCGGCCTACGCCGCCGCCGCGGGTATCGAAGCTCACGTCTTCATGCCCAGCGACGTGCCCCAATCCAACTTCATCGAGTGCAAGGCGTACGGCGCGCGCGTGACCCTGGTGAACGGTCTGATTAGCGACTGTGCCAAGATCGTGAATTCTCGCAAGGACGCCGAAGGCTGGTTCGACATCAGCACTCTGAAGGAGCCCTATCGAATCGAAGGCAAGAAGACCATGGGCTACGAACTCGTCGAGCAGCTTGGCTGGCGCGTTCCCGATGCGATCTTCTATCCGACCGGCGGCGGAGTCGGACTCATCGGCATGTGGAAGGCATTCGATGAAATGGAACAACTCGGCTGGATCGGATCGAAGCGCCCGAAGATGATCGCGGTGCAAGCGGCCGGATGCCAGCCCGTGGTGCGCGCCTTCGAAGCTCATGAGGACCGGAGTCAATTCTGGGAGAATGCATCCACCGTGGCGAGCGGTCTACGCGTTCCCAAACCGCTCGGCGATTTCCTGATCCTCGATGCGGTGCGCGCGAGCGGCGGTACGGCCATCGCAGTGTCGGATAGCGAACTGATCGATGCGGCGATTCGCCTCGCGGAGGATGAAGGCATCTTCGTCGCTCCGGAAGGCGCGGCCTGTCTGCCTGCGCTCGAAAAGCTGCTGCAATCAGGTTTGTTGAAGTCTGAAGACGAGGTGGTGATCTACAATACCGGCTCCGGACTCAAGTATCTGGACGCTTACTCGACGCGTTTCCCACGCTCTGCCGCCGGCGAACAAGACAAGCTTGGCGGTCTGATTACGCCACGCTAGCCCCTGCAGCAGGTCTACAGGAGGCGGAAGTTGACCTCGATGTTAGCGTGCACGGCGACCGCTGTGCCGTCCTTCTGTCCTGGTTTGAAGCGCCATTTGGCGACGCTTGCTACCGCACAGTCGTCGAGCCCGAACCCAAAGCCCCGCGCAACGGTAATATCGTGCGGCAGCCCGTCCGCGCCGACGACAACCTTCAGCAAAACGGTTCCCGAAACTTTCGCGAACCGCGCCTCTTCCGAGTAAGGCGGATCTATTTTATAAACGACGACGGGCTGCGTAACACCTCCGCCGATGCGGTACGTGGGTGGTGCGCTTGCTGGGGCGCCCAGCGTCGTGGGCTCATTAAGCCGCGGAGCAAGAGCCTCGGCGCGAGCCCGCACTGCCGCGGCCACATTTTCGCGGCCCTGTTCTTTAAGGAATCGAGCGTAAAGCGTGAGAGTTTCTCTCGCTTCGCGCGAATCGGGATTCTCCGCCGCCAGTGCGGCTTTGTATCGGGTCTCGGCCTCCTCGGGTTGGTCGAGGCGCTCGTAGATGAGAGCCGTCCACATTAGAACCGGCCCGGTTAGACTGGCGTCAAGGCTCTGCGCTCTCTGAAGATAATCCATCGATCGCTTTTGGTCTTTCGCCGCGATACCCAGGTAGAGGAACGCGTTCGCGGTTTCCGGACGCCCGGGCAGCAGTTGGACCGCCCGTGAGTAGTAGTCAGCGGCTTCCTTGGTATGGATAAGCTTATGCTCCAACCAGCCGAGTCTTAGCAGAAGCAGCCCGTATTCCGCACTCTGCTCACCGGAAACCTGTCCGCGGATCGAGAGGGCGGCGGACAGCAGTTTGAGTGCGGGATCATAGAGTCTCTGAGCTTCGAGATCCGCGGCGAGTTTCTCAAGCTGGTCCGGGTTCTTGGCAGCCAGAGCAGCCTGGACGACAAGATCATTCTGGTCGGGAGGAATGGTATCCGGAGTTTGCGCTCGCAGGAACCCGGCTCGAAAGAAGGCGAGACACAGGAGGGAGATCAAGCTAATGGTCCGCAGCATAGGTACCACCAAAGGTATGGGGATTGGAAGTGCGTGTCAAGGGGCATCATCACCATCGGTCGAGAATGTACTGGGCCTCCCCACGCGATTTAGGCGTCATGTTAACGGTCATATTAACGATAGAGATTGCGAAGGATTCTGCCAGGTTGGGTGGAAGGATTCGTTGCTTCCTGACGCAACATTGCCCGTACGTTTCAGCTTGTAAGCTGGTAAATTGCGACGAATCGCCGAAATTCCGGCACGCCACTATACACTATTGCTCGATAGGGGCGACCGACCCTTCGTCATCCCAGCAAACCGGTCGTGCCTTGCTGTTGGCTCTTTGTATCCGCCGTATCTGTGCTCGCGCATTCCGGAGTTGTTTCTTCGAAACTTCGGCAACACGCTGTTGAGTGGCTAGATTCGCCTCGGCCTCGCGAATGTTTAGGGTGATCTCCCTTACCCTATATGTCGAGGAATGCAGTTGCCGCCACGCTTGCAACACTGCCTGGAAACGCGCCTCGACCGGAACAATAGTTGTTCTTGCCGCAATCAGTGCGTCGTAGAAGCCTGAGAAATGAGTCATCAGCTCGAATGCCGCGCGCTGACCCCTTTCCGTCAAACTCTTGAGACCACAAAGAGTTGCCGGAACATCCCGTCCCCTATTCCGGAAGGCAATCTGGCCATCATCAATTCCAGATAAAATGCCGTGAATGATAGTATTTCTATCTTCGCCGACATCTTTGACAGCCACTATACTCTTATTGATTGCTTCCGTGGCGATCCCGTAGAGTACCCCGCTGGCCGTTATCAATGCTTTGAAAAGGTTAAGCTTCTCACTTAGTTGTTTCGTGAGGACGGACTTGTTGTGAGAATGGAAACCACCAAGCTCGGGACGGATCAGCAGGATTTCACAACACAGTGATATCGCCTCTTCGAGTGCCGCCAACCGCATTGTCAGGAATCCAATCTCCTGAAGCTCCTCTGTGTTTAGTGTCGAGTCCGTCCGCCCTGTGTTCGCCCCAATAGCGCTAATAATGTTTGAAATTCTTGCAGTAAATTCTTCGGGCGTCGGCACTTAAGACAATTCTACCGCCGAAGAAGCGCGCTTGCAGGGCTCAATATTCCGAGTGACTCGCCCCAGAGCCGCCCGATCCCTACCGGTACGGCATGGGATCATGCAAGAGCAGCACATTCTCCGCCTTGCTCTTCGCGATGACCGCGGCGAAGATCGATCAGCTGGTTGCGCAGCGTCTGCTCCGGTATCTTTAGAGAGGCCGTTTGATGAAAGGTGACTTTGCTAATGTCGCCTGGAT
>CAVYEV010000035.1:0-114718 GCA_963767545.1 Terriglobia bacterium | reverse complement strand
GAGGTTCATAGGCGGACCCCGGAAGCGGATGCTAAAGACGTAACCGGGGCCTGTAACATTTTTGGTTGTTGTTTTCGATTTCGCTGGAGAAATCGCTGCGGCTGTTCTAAGCTGAACTGGATGAGTGACAGCCAAGCTGGAATCAGCGCAGTCGATCAGATTCTCCAGAAGGTTGATCTAGCCGGCATCCAGGACGAGCGTGCCCGCGAATGCATCCGGTTGTTGCTGAACCTGATCGAATCACTGACGGCGGATCTGCGCAAAGCCCACGCTGAGAACCTGTATTTGCGAGAGCAACTTAACCGCCGCAAAGGTGGAGGGGGCAAAGGGGACCGGTCCAAAGACAGTTCGGCGCCGGCCTCACAGTCATCAGAAAAAGAGCGAGGGGAGCGTTCGGAAACGAACCAGCGCACCAAGCGTAGCAAGCTGGACCGGGTTCGGGCAGACCGGGAAGAGGTACTGAAAGTAGACCGGACATCCCTGCCACCGGATGCCGAGTTCAAGGGCTACGAAGAGGTGGTGGTGCAAGAGTTACGCTTCGTTACGGATAATGTGAAGTTTCGCAAGGAGAAGTATTACGCGGCCTAACAGGCCGAACCTACCTGGCGCCGCTGCCGGCTGGCTACCGCGGTGAATTCGGTCCCAATCTGAAGAGCCTGTGCGTGCTGTTTTCTCATTTGTGCAATATGACCGAGCCCAAGATCGCGGATCGGTTGGAAAATCTGGGCATGGTGATCTCCAGCGGCCAAATATCGGCGTGGCTCACGGGCGCATACCCGGAACTCCAGGAGGAAAAGCGAGCAATCGTGGAAGCCGGATTGAACAGCAGCGCGTGGCACCACATGGATGACACGGGCACGCGTGTGAATGGTGTAAACCAGCACTGCCAAGTCATCTGCAATCCGCTGTACGGAGCTTACTTCACGACTGCCCGGAAAGACCGGCTGACCATAATCGACGTGCTGCGTAATGGGCGCGAGCGAATATTCCGCCTCAATGAGGAGGCCTTGGGCTTGATGCTCCAGTTTGGGATATCGCAGCGGGTTTTAGAGCGAGTGGGGCAGTTGCCGTTCCATCAGGACTGGAGCCAGGAGGAGTTGCAGCGAAGGCTGACGGAGCAGATTCCAGATCTGGCCTCAGGGGCCCGCCACCGGATTATAGAGGCAGCGGCTCTTTCGGCGTATCATGCCGAAAGCGGGCATGTGCGCCTTTTAGTATGTGACCATGCCAAGCAGTTCCAACTCGTGGCTGACGAGCTAGCCTTATGCTGGGTTCACGACGGGCGGCATTATCAGAGCATGGCGCCGTGCGTGCCGCGGCATCGTGAATGGCTGGAAGCGTTTCGCAAACGCTACTGGGATTTCTACAAACAACTGCGCGCCTACCAGCAGGCTCCCACCAAGGAACGGCCGGCGCAGTTGCGAGAGCAATTCGACGAACTATTTTCTACAGTGACGGGTTACGATGGACTGGATCAGCGGATCGCCAAAACCAAAGCCGATAAGACGTACTTGCTGAGGGTGCTGGAACATCCCGAGATTCCACTGCACAACAACCCGGCGGAGTTGGATGCGCGAACACGCGTCAGAAAGCGCGTGGTGAGCTACGGCCCGCGTTCGGCAGCGGGCGCTCAGACTTGGGACGCAATGGAAACGCTGCTCAGCACAGCCAGAAAACTCGGAGTGAACTTCTTTCAATACATTCGGGACCGAGTCTGCGGCGCGAGGCGGATGCCATCATTGGCCGAACTGATCAAACAACGAGCTGAAACGATGGATCTCAGTTCTTCGTGGGCACCTACGTAACCAACCCCGGTTTATTGAGAAGATACAGCTGCAAGAACATTGCTCCAGATCGCGTCTAGTGTGCGGCCGAATCCACGCGGCACAAGATACTGATCTTTGCTGAGTTTCTGGAGTAGCTCAATGCCAATGAGGACGCGTCTGGCGTTGTAGAATTTCTTGAATCCCAACATCGGCTGAACCCGCGATTTAATGCGGCGATGATCCTGTTCCACGATATTGTTCAGGTATTTGCAGCTGCGGATCTTCACCGGGTTAGCCCAGCGGAAGTTGAACTCGTTCCGCATCCCCATTCGCCGCAGAGCGGCGTGACTCGGCCTGAAGGCGTCCAGGGTGATGGATCGCGGTTCGCCGTGGTGCTTCAGCGCCTTCCGGAAGAATGCTTTCGCCGCTGCTACATCGCGCGTGCGGCTCAGATAGGATTCCACCGTCCGGCCACGCTCATCTACAGCACGGTACAGAAACATCCAGCCACCCTGCACTTTCACATACGTCTCGTCGGCACGCCACGACCGGCCCACGCGCTGTTCGAAATGCAGCCATCGTTTGGCGATTTCTTCGGAATACCGCACTACCCAGCGCAGGATGGTGCAGGGTGCCACGGATACGCCCAACTCCCTTGCGATCTCCGCCATTTCGCGGTAGCTGAGCTTAAAACGTAAATACCAGCGAATGCACCGAATAATAACGTTGTCTTCAAAACGGCGACGGCTGAACAGCGGATTGCGACCAGTCTGGGAACGCATCCCCCTATTCTCCCTTCAGGCCGTGCGGACGGAGTTCTGCCTGCGTCAGAATCTTGTGTAGTTTCGAGCGGCTCAACCGCGTCAGTTCCGCATGACCACTGGCGGCCGCTTCGCGCCGAACGTGTCCGGTGAGGAGTTTGTAGGTCCACAGTTCCTGGGCATAGCCTAGATCTTTCGGCTTCTGACAGGCCAAATTCTGCACCCACGCGATGGACTCATCCGATAGCCGACGGGGCTTTCCAGAACGAGGCAGTTCTCCCAAAGCCGCCTCCACGCCGAAGCGCAGATACTTGCGGATGCAAAGCACGACACTATTTCGGTTCACCTGCCGTGCGGCTGCATTAGCCATATCGGGGACCCCATCGGCGGCATCCAGCAATATGGCGGCACGAATCGTCCGACGAGTCTGTTCCGTGCGGGACCGTCGGATCACCTCCAGACGAATACGGTCCTCAGCAGATAACATGAGCGGTCTGGGTCTGCCGGGCCGGGCCATGCGGGTGTGGCTCTCATCCTGGACATTAAGCTGCGCGAACAGCCATCCGTAGCGGACGAAGTGTCAATTCTATAGCAGGCTCCCAACGGTCACTGAGTGCGAAAGCTCGGAGCTGCACGATGTGTTGGCCTGTGTCCTCCTTCCAGCGCGCCCCACATCGCTTCATCCGCATTTCAAACAAACTCTTACAGGTTGCCTCGACATTGCCGGTACCAAGCGCCAATCCAAGTCGGCGCGCTCGGGCGTAATTCATGCGATCCGTTTCGCAACCATGGTTTTGTAGATACGTGATCGCTTCATGGACTGGGTGGTCTATGCCTACACCTTCATCGCGCCCCGAGTCGATCAGTTCCTTGAGAATGTCGACCGCCGCGCGGCTGCGGTGGAGTAGGGCTTGCTTCCAGCCCCCCAGCCGTTCGCCAGCCGCAGCCGCCGAATCCTCCAGCGCATGCGTGGCAGCGCTGAGTTTTTCCGTCGTGTGATAGAAATCTACAAGATGGTGGAGTTCGTCTCCAAATTTTGGCCGGAAGCCTGCCTCCAGCAGATTCCACATCTCCGGGGCTCCGTCGCACAGCAGCTCAATTTTCAGGTCCGGCCGCTTACTCCGTAGCGTCGCCACATCCGCCACCATGCGGTCGCGCAAGCCCACGATATCTCCCTCCGGCATGCATCCATAACGGATGGTATATCGGCCGTGGCCGTCTTGGTCATGCAGTGTCACCGTGCCGCAATAGGCCATTCGGAAATTACGTTCCACCGGCCTCTTGGCCGCTCCCTTTTTCGGTCGCCCTACCGGTCGCGGCCGCGGTTCTTCCATCGGCACACTCACCCGATCTAGCGACACACTCACCAAAGATGCCCCCTCAGGCACTTCCACGGCCTCGATCAGAGCGTCCTCGATATCTTGGTGATCTGCTACCGCCAGTGCGCCCACCATGTGCGTCACCCGCTCGAAACTGGCACGCGAATATGGCAGCCGTCTAAACTCTTGCGCCATCTTCTCCGCTTCCCGCGAGGTGCCTTGCTGCACGGCATAGCTCATCGCCCGCGCGGTCTGCGGCAACCACCCGTCCCCCACCACTCCCGCGCGCAAGCTGACCGCGTCCACCACCCTGCCCCCTGGCTGTCCACCTCGCTCTCCCGATTGCCGGTATAATGATCGCTCCACCGATACCGAACCCACCATCGTGTGATAAGCCCCCTCACACCGTCCCACTCGCGTGTACCGCACCCCACCAATCACCACTGCTGGAACATCAATGTCCAGATTGTTCAGGATTGCGCCGTGGGCTGCTAATTCTGTCCTGGCCGCCCCCTTTGCGATCGCCTCTTCCACGGCTGCATAATCCACCGCCTTCCCTCCACCCAGCCGATCCACAGTCCGCTGCAGCATAGACAAATGTTCGGCCATCGCCTTTCCCACCTCAGCAAACTCATCCGGAACCTCAATCACCATCTTGGGCATCCCACCTCCTTGTTTGGACAGCCTTCGACAGCTTGTTCTATCAGATTCTCGAAGATTTGTCCAGCATGGGATCCACACCCGGCCATGCTCTATTAAAACATTTCCGCCCCAGAATGTCTAGTTAATTAGAGAACGATCATCTAGGCCACCGCGCTCTCGGTCGCTAGGCATTCAATAACCTCCTTAGTGAGGCGACGGATCTCGCCGGCCGCCTTAGAATTCGAATCGTACGTAAGAATAGAATGCCCAACTGACGGGGATTCTGCGAATGCTTGGCGATGGCAGATTTCAGTGCTAAAAACCACTAGTCCGTCGAAGTATTCCGCAGCGCCAGCGCGAGCTTGTTCGCCCAGCCTTGTGCGCGCAGGAGCCTTGCGATTGATCAAGACTCGCGCCTGCAACTTGGGATTGGCGACAGCTGATTGCCGAATTAGCGAGAGCATGGTAGCAGCGCCGTCGAAATCGACGATCGATGGTTGAACCGGTATGATGACGAGCAGCATAGCGCTACGAGTAATGTTGTCTCGAGTATCGGTTCGTGACCCACCGGGCGGACAGTCTATGATCGTGACCTCGTATGGCGCGCTGATGCTCGGGATGTCTCGGTTCAGCAATTGACTGGGGAGGCGATCACATCAAAGCCTAAATTATTGTGGTCGCTGTGGTTGCGCCATTTGAGGGCGCTTGTCTGGGGATCCGCATCGACCAAAAGAATTTTATATCCGGCCTCCCTCAAACCCGCAGCGAGGTTGACACTGACGGTCGTCTTCCCTGCCCCGCCTTTCTGGTTCGCGACGGCTATTACGGTTGGCATTGTCAGTCAGCATACATTTTAAACTTTGGAAACTCATAAAGCAATAACATAAATACGACCAAGACAGCCCGTCAATATGACATGTAAATACAGGTTGTAATATGTAGATGCTGGGGAATGGCTGCCAAGCAGCCAACGTTCGTAATCTTCCGTCTACCACCATTTAGTTTCTTGGTCATCCAGTTCATCCGGATCACGCCGACAGTGTTCCGACATTCCAAGTCGCTTTTACAACTTGTATCTACACGTAGGCTTGCCATAGTGTGGTGGACCTGAATTCAGGCCGTCTCGGTAGGATTCGACGCGATGGAGTCACGAACCGTGCCAAAAACCTGAAATAGGACTTCGTGGATCTTTCTTCGTGGTAGTGTTGCAAGCTTCGCGGAGCCGCGGGCTGGTACGCTGAAAGGACCCCATGGCGACCCGACCAACGATCTTCAAATGGCGGCAGACCGAGCCCCCAATCATCCTTTGTGCCGTTCGTTGGTACCTTCGATACTCGTTGTCGTTACGGAATGTCGAAGAGCTTTTGGAGGAGCGCGGCCTGGAAGCCGATCACACCACGGTATGGCGTTGGGTGCAGCGTTTATGGACCTGAACTCGAGCAGCGGCTCCGGCGTCACCTTAAGCCCACCAACAAGTCCTGGCGCGTCGATGAGACTTACGTTCGTGTCAAGGGCCGCTGGTGTTATCTGTATCGGGCTATCGATTCGGCGGGTGCGACGATAGATTTCTTATTGTCGGCCAAGCGCGACGCGGATGCCGCCAAACGACTGTTTCGTAAGGCTCTGCGCGATCGGGCGCATCCACAGCCACGCGTCATCAACACGGATTTGGCACCCATCTACACCTCGGCGATTCCAGCTATTAAGAAGGAAGGAACTCTCCGCCGTTGCTGCTGGCACCGGCCGGTGCAGTACTTGAACAACATCATCGAGCAAGACCACCGCGCCATCAAACGACGAGTGAATGCCAAGCAGGGATTCCGAGAGTTCCATTCTGCGCGACGAACGATTCAGGGTTATGAAGCGATCCACATGTTGCGTAAGGGGCAGGCTCGATGGGTAAACGGAACTGATGTACGGCGTCAGAATCAGTTCATCAACAAACTATTCGAACTGGCTGCCTGAGTCGAAAGCATCCACCCACGCTGCGCCACCTCATACGCGCACATTGAAAGTTGCAACACTACCGGCGTATCCGTGGCACCCTGCACCATCCTGCGCTGGGTAGTGCGGTATTCCGAAGAAATCGCCAAACGATGGCTGCATTTCGAACAGCGCGTGGGCCGGTCGTGGCGTGCAGACGAGACGTATGTGAAAGTGCAGGGTGGCTGGATGTTTCTGTACCGTGCTGTAGATGAGCGTGGCCGGACGGTGGAATCCTATCTGAGCCGCACGCGCGATGTAGCAGCGGCGAAAGCATTCTTCCGGAAGGCGCTGAAGCACCACGGCGAACCGCGATCCATCACCCTGGACGCCTTCAGGCCGAGTCACGCCGCTCTGCGGCGAATGGGGATACGAAACGAGTTCAACTTCCGCTGGGCTAACCCGGTGAAGATCCGCAGCTGCAAATACCTGAACAATATCGTGGAACAGGATCATCGCCGCATTAAATCGCGGGTTCAGCCGATGTTGGGATTCAAGAAATTCTACAACGCCAGACGCGTCCTCATTGGCGTTGAGCTACTCCAGAAACTCAGCAACTATCTTGTGCCGCGTGGATTCGGCCGCACACTAGACGCGATCTGGAGCAATGTTCTCGCAGCTTGAGTGTTAATGCAACAGAGCCCTCCCGATTCATCTAGCGGCTCGTGTTGAGGCGAACGGTGCGAATTTCGTACGGACGAACGGCTGGGCCGGCCTCAAACGGTTCTTCCAGCAAGTTCAGCGGAGTCAGCGTGGCCTGTTTTCCGAGGAACCGCACCGAAAGATTGGAGGAGCTTCCTTCGTTCTCATACCAGCGCGCAATCAGTCCGGCATTTCTCCCCGCTTTCTTGAGGGCACTCAGTACCAAAGACTCTGAATTCGTTTCGAGGAAGCTTTGCGAAGGAGGCAGCGTCTTTGCGGAGATTTCGTCCACCACGCTGATCGGAATCAGCGCATTGTTCAGATTCAACCCTGTCCGATAAGATTTATTGGCCTTCCAGTCTCCGGCACCGGACGTGATCGAGTAACGGACGACGTAGTCACCGGGCGGCGGATAGTGGTTGGAATCGACGCTTGTATCGGTAACAACCTTGACCGATGTCGCTCGAGTGCCGCGAACCATCTCGCCCCGGAACACGCCCCCATCGAGCCGAAGGAACTGGTGGTCAGTCGCCACGGTGAGTGTCCAATCTGGCGCGCCCGCCGCAATCCAGTCCTGCACGTGGCGTGCATTCAACCATGAATCTTTGGTGATCTCGTCACGGAGGTGCGGTCCCGCGCCGGGAATCAGATTGCCGGCGTCGTTAGCGCCGAACGGTACGCCATATTCGATCTTTGCATTCTGTATCTGATACGGGATAACCTGCTCAATCCGCATGGTTCGAACCGTTCGCCAGTTGATGGTGTTCTCGATATCGAGACGCTTCAGTTCCTTCCAAAGACTCAGGCGTTGGGTTAACGTAATATCGGCGATGCGGCCGCGAACTCGTATGGTGGCGCGAACTCCGTTGTTCTCTTCCAGGTCCACTGCATCGATGGAGGAGTAGATGGTGCGTCCACTGAGCGGCTCGACGCCAACGTAATTACCGCCGCGTTCCTCAAGAGCGGAAATTTCCATGTCTTTGGCGACATCGCGATTCAGCGCTTTATCGAAGAGATTTACGCGGCCGGTTGCCCGGTCCACCGAAACGCGGTAGAAGTCGTTCTCCATGACGTCCGCACCGAACGCGCGTCTCGGGTCCTTAACGTCGTTGAGCTGATCCAAGGTAACGGTCGCCGCCTCAGGCAATTTCTGAAAGTCTGGCGCAGCCTTCAGATAGTAGGTCTTGTAACCCATTGGGGGAACGCCATGCGCGACGAAGGAGAGCTCAAGTGCGCGAGAGATGTTCTCGCTGTACTGGTCGACGTGGAAGGGAACATTGGCGCCGTGCTCATCGACGAGGCGCATTCCCGCCTTAAAGTCGTCCAAGCGGGCAGGAACGACGTCTCCGTAAAGCGTGACATGCGCCCGGACCAGATCGTCCCGAGTCCAGCCTTCGGGATTGAAGATGACCACTGGCCGACCCTGGTCCACAGGAATCTTGACCCGTTCGGCGATGTTGCGAAGGGAGTCGCGCAGAATCTCGCCGCCCCTAATGATCGAAAGCCGCGAGTAATCCGACTTCCGCTGGTCACCAACAAGGCCGCCTTGCCCGTCATGGTTATGGTCAGTGGATTCGATCAGTTTCTTCCACAAGAAGTCGAAGGTTTCTTCGGGGTAATCGGCGTACCCGAGCGCGTAGTTGATGGCGGCAAATTTCTCAGCCGATTCCAAAGTTGCGGTAGCCGGGACCACGAGCGGCCACATATGCGGCAGAGAGGATACGATATTCGGCCAAGAAGAAGGGATCTCCCCTTTCAACGCGGGCAGTCCATTCGTATCTCCGATGTGCCGGAAGTATTCATCCGGCGTTGCGAAATTGAAGTGCAACTGGTGGATGTCCCTGTTCAGTGTTGCGAGATTGGGAATCAGACGATCGCTCGGCGCATGCAGATCACTGCCCCAATTCATGAAGATCGGCGTCTGGGTATTGGCAGTCACTTCGCCGACGTCCTGGACGATTTTCTGCTCCCGTTGTGGGGTAATGTCCTCACTCAGGCCGAGCGAAGATCCCCACCCATATCCTTTGAAGCTGAACCAGGTAAGCGTCTTCGAACCATCGGGAGCTTCCCAGTAAAACGCAGGGTGCTCTGGTGGACCCATGCGGGTCATCACCATTTGCGGCGTCCGCGCGAGCTTCAGGATTTGAGGATATTGCGGCGTGTAGCCAGGGAGGTCGCCGAGGTGAGCCGTAAGAGGGTCCACGCCGAAAACTTCGTTGGCGTACCGTTTTCCGTAATAGAGATTGCGGGAAAGTATCTCACCATCCGGCAGATCCTGGAAGATCGCTGCCCACTTGGGGGAGATCTCGATATGCCCTTCTTTGACCAGCCGCTTGAAATCTTCGAGATCGGGACTGTTTCGATGGCTTTCGACGTAGTTCGCGACGAAGTCGTCATCCTCCAGGAGAAATCGGAAGCTGCTATCTCTTTTGGCGATGCCGACGGCTTTGGCGATGATTCTGTTTCCACGCGCCAGACACTCCTCCCGAGTGCCTCCCCAGAAGAAGTCCAGGTGCGAGAAGGGCACCACATACACTTCTCTGGGATTGCCGGCCGGCGCGGTTTTCTGTGCTGACGATATGTTGACCAGCAAGAAGGCCAGGACGGCGAAATTGCGAAGACCGCTTGTTGTTCTCATTCGATTGGTCAGCCTAGAAAAGTAATTTAAGTCCTAACTGGATGACTCGGGCGTCGGAGGCGGAACTGATTACCCCGAACGTGCTGGTACCGAAGGTGGTTCCCGGTGAGCCGAAATTGACATTATTCAGGCCATTAAAAAACTCGGCCCGGAACTGAAGATTCACGCGCTCGGTGAAATGCGTGTTCTTGATGATAGAGAAATCGAAGTTGATGGTACCAGGCGCTCGCACGTCCGGAAGGGTTCGGGAAACATTGCCGAACGTAAATGCAGCCGGTTGAGAGAACACGGACGTATTGAAATATTGCGTGAGCCGCTTCTCCACCGGACCGCTCAGTGCCGCGCTCGTCCCATTGTTGTTGGGCCGGGAACCGCCTCCGAGGGAATTCGTCTGATTGATGGAAGTACTCAGGCCCAAAGGAATGCCACGCTGCAGGGTGGTGATTCCATTCACCTGCCAACCGCCGACGATCTTGCCGATAACCGGTCCGCCTCCATGGAGAAGCGGCTTGCCGGGCCCGAAGGGAAGCTCGTAATTATAGCTGAGAACGAGCCTTTGGGGTACATCGAAGTTTGCTAAAGCGCGTTCTCCTGCGAGATTGTAGCTGTCCTGAATGCCCGGATTGGCGAAGTTGATCGACAACCGGGAACCCGCGTCGGTGATGGCTTTGGAGAACGTATAAGCGGCAAGGATGCTGAAGCCTTTACTGAAACGGCGTTCCGCCTTGAGTTGCAGCGCGTGATAGATGGAATAACCTTCGCGTACACCTCGTATATTTACGCTGTTGAATTGCGGGAACGGGCGTAACAGTTGCCCTTGAGTAACTGTCTTGCCACTCAACGGACCAGAGGTTACGATGCCGAAGAATGGGTTGTTCACCTGCTGCAACAATGCCGAGCCCATCGACAAGTAGCGGTCCGGCAATTCATCGGCTTGAATATCGACCGGCAGTGCGGTTCCCTTGTTGCCCGCATATGCGGCATCGATCAGAATATTGCCCGGAATCTGCTTCTGAATATCGAAGTTCCATTCCTGGGCGTAGGCGCTACCATCCTTGTGGTAAACCGACACCAGATCCTGTCCCAACAGGCTTAGTTTTCCCGCACTACCACCTGGAGGGCGAATAATACCGTTCGGGAAAGGGTTGCTCAGATTATCTGCCGGAGTGATTCCCCCGTTCAGTGTACTAACGAACGTAGTTGTAGTGAAGAAGCCGGAAGCGCCCAAATTGGTGCCCTGATCATCGCCTGTCGCGGGTAGGTAAAAGAGGCCATAACCGCCTCGGATCACCGTCATTGCGCCGGGGCTGTAGGCGAAGCCGAAGCGAGGTCCCCAGTTATTGAAGTTGGTTTCTTTCTGGCGCGTGGGATTGCCATTGATTCCAGCGAATTCCAGAGCGCCTGTCAGGTTAGGAAGTCCGACGGTGGGGCCAATCGGATTTGGCTCAGTGGGGTTGAACCAGCTCAGCCGGTTATAGCGTTCGTTGCGGCCGGTTTCGAGTTCGTAACGTACACCGAAATTCAGCGTGAGTTTGCTACTTACCCGGTAATCGTCCTGAAAATAACCTCCCAGATATCGGTACGAGATGGAGATAGCCGGCGTGCTATCCACGGATCCTGATGACGGGTAGCCCAAGAGAAAGGACGCAATACTGTTGCCCGAAGTAGCGCTCGCACTCAACGGGTTGGCTTGTGTGAATGCCGCGCTAAAGTTGAACTGCGGTTGCGGCGAGTTCGGCTGCAGTTCGCCTATGGGAATGAAACGATAGTCCACGCCAGTCTTGATGGTATGTTTCGCCAACACTTTGCTGAGACTGCCCTGCCAGGTATGGGTGTTATCGCCGCGGCGGATCAAGTCGCTGCTTTCCGGAGCGAGCGCGCGATAGCCTGATGGCTGGAAGGACGGCAGCGCGTCGACGGGAAGTTGCTGCGCCAGAGAAGCGGGGAAACCGAGAGAGGTCAGGTCGATGCCATAACCGGCCGGCACCTTAAAAACGTACTGCCGAACGAAGCCGTAGCGGAATTCAAACAGCAGCGTTGAAGAGATCGTGTTCGTATACCCGAACGCCGCATTTCGCGCATTGTAAATCAGGGGTACACCACCGCCTCCAGGGTTCACCCAACCGGCCCCGTTATGAAAGAAATCATAAGCGCCTCGTGAGTCGTTGCTGTAAGAAAAGCGTCCGAACAGACGAGTTCTTATCGTTCACTGTGTGGTCTATGCGAGTGGTGAACTGATTCTGCGTGTTGGGGACATCCGCACTGCCGAAGAAGTTGTTTGCCCCGGTAACCGGATTGCCGATTGTGTTCGGCGCGGGGTACAAAGCGGCGACCTTACGAGCGACCGGGTTGATCGCTGACTGTGGAATGATATTGCCGGGATAAGCGTCCCGAATGTACTGTCCGGGGCTATTCGGGTTGGGCCGCGTGCTGTTGGGATCGTAGATCTGAATCAACTGGTGCGCGCTGTTGAAGGTTTGAGAGAAATCGCCTTGCAATTGCGCTGGAGTGGGAATGGTAAACACCTGCGTGAGCGCGTGACGGTCCTGCAGCCCTTCGTAGTCAAAGAACCAGAAGGTCTTGTCCTTGCCGTTGTAGACTTTCGGGATCCAAACGGGTCCGCCTGCCGCGACACCGAACTGGTTCGTGTGTTCACCAGGCCGTCTTGTGCCGGTTGCATTGTTGAACCAGTTGTTGGCGTCCAGATTCGTATTGCGAAAGAAGTCGTAGGCCGTGCCATGGAATTGATTGCCGCCGGCTTTGGTGACGATGTTGACGATGCCGCCGCCAGTCCGGCCGAACTCCGCGGAGAAGGAATTGGTTTGCACCTTGAATTCCTGAACGGCATCGACTACCGGAACAAACGCGGGAGCGTTATAGAGCGCCGTGTTAGCCGGAACGCCGTCAATCAGAGTCTCATTGCTTACGACCTGACTTCCGCTAGTGGAAAAGAATCCTTGGTTGTAGGCATTCGTACGCGCGGGGATTCCGCCGAATTGACCCATCGGTTGAGCGCCGGCGGTGAGACCGATGAGCCCAAGCGTGTTGCGGCCGGAAAGCGGCAGTTCTGAAATCTGCTGGTTGCTGATGACCTGACCGAGCGACGAGGTGTTCGGCTGAAGCAGAGGCGTGTCACCGGTCACCTGAATGGATTCGGCCGCGTCGCCGACTTGCATCACGGGATCGATGGCGGCCTGTTGTTGGACGTCGATACCGAAATCGGGTTGGATGAAGGTTTTGAATCCGGCTGCCTTCACTTCCAGACGGTACCTGCCGGGCAAAAGTTGTGGGAAGGCGAAGTTGCCGGTATTGCCGGTGGTTGCTGTTTGCTTGGCGTTGTTACTGAGATTTGTAATCGTTACCGTGGCATTGGCGAGCACACCACCGCTGGAATCACGAACCGTACCCGCAACTCCTCCAGTCTGAGCTGCAAGGGGAAGCGCCAGAAAAAACAGAGCGAGGGCAGCAACGTAGCACTTTTTGACAATCGAGGTCATGGTATTCGAAACGATATACCAACCGCGATCTCAGAACAAGTGAATTGTTTTTTAGTCACCCTCATTCTTAGTGAAGTTCAGGCCATCAGGTCGGGATTGATCTCCACTCCAAGGCCGGGGGCCTTGTGGCACCAGCATTTTGGCCCTGTGCGTTGACTGTCGGCGGGCTGCGGAAAATCGAGAACCGGTCGGCGTACGAGCATACCGGCGGATCGTGATCTCCAGTAAGCCGGGGCCCGGAAATGAGGCCACCAGATGTAGAGCCGCAATGGTTCCGATATAAAAACCTGTGCTACCTGCTCCTCAAGGGTTCTGTTGCATCTAGCTAGTGTCCTGTGTCAGAAGTCTTGTAACATTGCCAAGCTGAGCAACAGCTCGAAGGGCATCATGTGCATGATACGTCAGTTCAGCAGGCTCGTCCGGGGGGCGTCCGGTGAGATGACCCAAAGGAACCAAGAAAAGCTTACGTTCTGAAGTAATCTCTGCCAAACTGCTGCTATAGAGATGGCAATCGAGTGGAAGTATCGCGGACGGATCTTCAACCCCGCTGACATCGAATCGATTCGGCGATTGATCGCAGCAAATCCTGAAGCCAGCCGCTGGGTTTTGTCGCGTAAACTGTGCGAGGACTGGAATTGGAAGCAAGCCAACGGCGCGCTGCGCGATATGGTCTGTCGCGGTCTGTTGTTAATGCTGGAACGCGCCGCTGAGATCGAATTGCCGGGGTTCCGTTGCGAAAATTACGGTTGAAACAACTACCATGTTTTATGGTTTTCGCCGGATGCCCTATTTACGCGGTCCTCAGCAACATCGGCCTGTCGTTTAACTGCTTGAAACTGAATTTCGCAACGGAACCGCAGAAGGCGAAGAACGGTGTCGTCGCTGGTGTGGATGGATAGCCGTTCTAACAGGCGAGCGCCGGGCAATCCGCCAGCCACATAACCAATTACGCCGACAATCTCCGTCAAACGCTCTGTGCGGCGGGCATAAACTCGGGCGACTCCCGGTACTCGTTGGCAAAAGATCTTGCGCGGGCACTCGTGATTCCGGCACCGATAACGATGCACACTCCACCAGATTCGAACCGAGAGCCCCTGCCATGGCAGGTCGCCCAATTGCCGGGTGTAGCCACTATGCCGAGCCGCCGAAATCTGTTGACATAGAGGGCAAACCGCAGGCTGATTCGTGCTGACAAAGATCTCAAAGTCCTTTTCGTGCCGATCGATTCTGTCCAGAACGAGCGTGCCTGGGTTTGGGAGCACTGCCTGTGAATGGCTTGTGGAAGGTACCATCACCTCCATAGCCTGGAACATTCATATAAACCAATGGTTTAAACGTAATTAGATCGTTTCGTGCGCAGCAGGGCTGCACCAAAACTGCGGAAGATCCAGTATAAAACCGGCAAACTTGGTGGATGCACGGCAACGATGACGGCGATCTGGCAGGCCGCTCTGGCTTCATAGCAGGAATAACTTTCAATAGAACGGGGCAAATCCGACTGAGTACAACCATAGTTCGAATTTGCACCAGAGCCCAACGCGAGGGATTATCGGAAGCGGGCCATTTGCTAAGGATTTGCATCGCGTTTTCGCGAAACTAGCTTCTGCTTCGGACCTTCTTGGACCTTACCCCCGACCGGGCCCGACCGGCCGCGCGAGGGGCGACGACGGCCGGTATTCGCCCAATTTGTTTCTCAGCCCGATTTTCTTAGAAAGACAGCCGCAGTGCGAGCGTGATGGTGCGTCCGCCCGCCGCTGACGTTATCTGACCGAAGTTTGCAGCCGTCACCGAATTGCTGGGTGCGCTGAAATTGGTGTGATTGGTGGCATTGTACATGTCCGCCCGGAGCTGCAGCCGCATCCCTTCCCGAATCGGCTGATAACGACTCAAACTTAGAGCCAGGTTGCCCACTCCCGGCGTGAACAGGTTTGGCTCCGTACGGGAATCAGTGCCTAGGGTATAGAGCGGTGCGACTCCAAAAGCAGCCGTGTTAAACCACTCGTTGAGCGATCGCTGTCCGGATGAAAGGTTGGGGTTCTGCGTGCGCTGGGCATACGAAGAGATGCCCGGCAATTGCGTTTCACTGGGAGCCGCGATGACAATTGGCGTGCCGGTCTCGAACGTCAGGATGCTGGTGACCTGCCAGTTACCCAGGATCATGCTGCCGATGCCGTGGGACAGGAACTTCTTGTCATGCCCGAAGGGCAGTTCATAAATGAAGTTGCTGATCCAGACCTGAGCCCGGTTGTTATCCGAAATGGATCGCGATAATTGCAGATTGTAAGCGTCGATCGTCGTGGAACCCGCGCTGGCGAAGCGCTCCGGCACATCGTCGATCAATTTGCCAAAGGTGTAGGACGATTGGAACATCAGGCCGTGCGACATGCTCTTCTCCACCCGGAGCGTTCCGGCATGATAGGACGAGTCTCCGCGCGAGCAGCGGGTGCAGGTGATGCCGGTGTATTGAGGCCAGGGCAGCAGGAGTGAAGACAGCCTGACAGTGGCGCCGCTCAGGCTGCCGGTGGTGATCTTGCCGAAGAACGGATTCGGCACCAGGGCATTGAGCTGCGACCCCAGCGATTCGTACATCGGGTTCGCGGCGTCGACGGACAGGTTGCCCCAGATGTGCTCGCCGCGGCTTCCGATGTAGGCGGCCTCGATCAAGACGCCCTTTATGGTGTGCTGAACATTGGCGTTCCAGTCCTGGTTCATGGGCGTGTACCAGTTGCGGAATACGGCGCCGATGCCGTTGCCGATCAGCGTATTGGGGTACGGCGTCAAGCCGGTAGTAAAGGGGTTGGCAATGGAGCCTCCGGGCGGCGGAGTGTTGGGCGCCGCTTGCACCGGTCCTAAAAACACCGAGGTGGAGGCTTCGGAGCCGCTCCCCAGGTCGCCTGGACTGGCACCGATGCCGCCGCTGCCGGGAGCAAAGAACCAACCGTAGCCCGTGCGAAATACGGTATTCTTCGCGAAATGGTAGGCTAGGCCGATGCGCGGAGCGAGGTCCATCTGGTGAGGATCGCTCTGATACCGGTTGGAGCTGTTGACGAAAGTCAGTACGCCCGGAAGTCCGGTAACGGGATCGGTGTTGCTGGGGCTGAAGTACGCGAGGTGGTTGTAGCGCTCCGTCCATGGCGTCTGGTACTCCCAGCGAACGCCGATGTTCAACGTCAGATTATGCGTGACTTTCCAATCGTCTTGCAGGTACGCGTTATAGCTCTTCTGGATGGTCGCGAGGGAAGGTCCGACGGTGAAACTGCCGCTGGAGGGCGCGCCCAGCAGTAGAGTGGCGACGCCGTTGCCCGAGGTGGCACTGGCGACCGTAGGATTCGGTCCCTGCGTGAACGCCGAACTGAAGGCAAAGTTGCCCGCGGGAAAATCCGGACGGAAGGTGTTGAAGGTCGGGAACAGCATGTCGAAGCCTGTCTTGACCGCATGCGCTCCATGCGACCAGGTCAGGTGCGCCTGCCACTCGGCGGTGTTTTCCGAATCGGTATCCCACGCAGCGCGCTGCGGTCCGATGCTGGCCACTCCGGTGACATCGATCTCGGGAAAGATCGTGGCCCCGGGCTGGCTGGTCAGATACTGCGGCAGCCCCAGGCTGGCCAGGTTGAAACCGACACTGCGGGGTGTCTGGACAATCAGGTACCTCGTATAGCCCAACCGGAATTCCCCGATCAGATTCGGCGTGAAGGTTGCGGTGTCGCTCAGGATGGTGGACCATCCGGTGGTTCGGATATTGCTGAACTGCGCGCTCGTGCCCTCCTCCGGAAAAGCGATGTTGGAGAATCCCGAGTGCGCGGGATTGAGGTTGAAACCGTAACGGAAGAACAAGCGGTTCTTATCGCCGAAGTTCTGGTCGACGCGACCATAGTATTTATACTGATCGCTGATCCGCGTGTCCGACTGCACATAGTTATTGGTAATGCCGGGCAGGTTGGGCAGCGGATAGTAGGACAGGAGGTTGGCAGTGATCGGATTGATGCGATCGGCCGGAATCTTGTTTCCCGGAAATGGACTACGGACGAAATTGCCGGGACTCGCCGGATTCGGCACGGTGGTCATGGGGTCATAGATTTGAACCAGTGCGCCGCCATTAATGAAGGTTTGTGAAAAATCGCCGGTACGTTGCGCGGCGGTGGGAACCGAGGCGGTCACATTGTCGGGACTGTGATTATCGATCTGTTCCCAGTTCAGGAAAAAGAAGGTCTTGTTCTTGCCGTTGTAGACACGGGGAATGTAAACCGGACCTCCCAGCGCAATGCCGTATTGATTGTTGCGGACCGGATTGATTTTCAGCCCGTTGCGATTGTTGGTCCAGCCGTTCGCATTCAGCTTGTCGTTCTGAAAGAATTCGTAGACCGCGCCATGCACGTCGTTGGTTCCCGAGCGCGATGCCACGGTGATAATGGAATTGGTCGACCGACCATATTCCGCCGAGAAATTGTTGGTGATGAAACGGACCTCGGCCACGGTTTCCATGGGCGGAACGTAGGCGGGATCATTGCCGGTTGTACTCAAAGTCGTCTGCCCGTCGACCAAGGCGTCGGACGTGTTGGAGCGGCCTCCGTTAACGATGTAGCCTGTCCCCGCGGGCGCGCCGCCGACGTTCGGCAACGTACCGGGAGCCAGCAGCGCCAGGCTGTAAGGACTGCGGCCGGTCGGCAGGTCGATGATCTGCTGCGTCCGCGCCACATACCCCAATGACGAACTTTCCTGTTCGAGAAGCACCGAATTGGCAGTGACGGTGATTTCCTCGTGAACACTCCCGGTGTTGAGGGTAATGTTGATGGTAGCGGTGGCGCCTACCAGTAGCGAGATGTCGGTGATCTTGGCCTGCGTGAACCCGGTCTTTTCAGCCGTGATCGTATATTTTCCCGGCGGAAGATAAGGGATTTTATAATACCCCTCGTCATTGGACTCGGTTTTAGCGACTACTTGGGTAGCTACGTTTGTCGCGGTAATTGATACCTTCGGAATAGCCGCTTTTGTCTGGTCCAGAACCGCTCCCGAGATGGACCCCTGTTCGACTTGAGCGACGCAGCTCGGAAAATCGACCATGCTGAAAAAGATCACGGTGATCAGAGCTTTTGTACGGAATAGGCTCGTCATTCTGTCTCCTTTAATCGAGAACTAACCTGTCAAATAATCGAGAACTAACCTGTCAAACGATAACAATGGTAGCTCCAGCATAGGACGCCAGAAAGACCTCGGCAGTGTCTCTGGAGCTTCAATTGAGCGCTTTGACCCAGAAGGGGATGAGGAAGGCGCAAGGGATGTGTGAAGGTTCGCGGTTATTCATACGTCTGGCTGGCGCGCGGCCGCAGACAACCGCTCGACAAGCACCTTACTGGGACGATCCATGCGGGAGCCGGTCATCTTGTCGGTGAAAGTCTTCTTGCAACCCGCCTTTTGCAGGGCGTCCACCTGCGAATCGAGATTTTGAGTTCTGCAATCACTTTCGGATAGGACGGGTTTCCATCTACGTTGATCACCCGTGGACGAGGGTGGTCGACTGACCGCAAGCCCTCTTGGAAGAAGCGCTTCGCGGCAGCCGCATCACGCTTCACCGAGAGGAGAAAGTCAATTGTGGCGCCGCTGGAATCCATCGCTCGATATAAATTAGGTCCATTTGCCCGGGACGCGAAGGTAGGTTTCGTCGATACGCCACGAGCGATTCGTCATCCGCAGTTTCGGGCGGCAGCCGCGGTGCAGTTCAGGTGCATAGCGTTGCACCCAGCGCCAGATCGTGACGTGATCGACGGCGAGATTGCGCTCGGCCATCATTTCTTCCAGATTGCGGAAGCTGAGCCCACACCGGAGATACCAACGGACACACAAAATGATGATCTCTGCTTCAAAATGTCGCCCTTTGAATAATGCTGGCTGGTTTCGATGCATGAACCCGCAAGCGTATCAGACTGCATCATTAGGTTTGCACCACTGCCACTGGGATCACCACTTATCTTCAAACGGAGGAAAACTGGAAGGGGCTCAACAGATGGCCGGCCACGAGTCGGCGCGGACAACTGGACGCTGCGATCGGCGGAACGACTCCGTCGCCCTCGACGAGGTCTAACGCGTGGTGTATTGAATGGAATATTTCTGTTCCGCCCCCCGTCGCGGTCAGTCTTAACTTTCGGGATGAAAAAAATGACTGACCTGCGAATGTGGACTCTATGTCCTTCTGGCTGCGAGCGCCGTAAACGGTGGAGCACAAAGCGCCGCCTATACGGCTACCAGCGTCTTCGTGCCCACCAGCCTGGGAGGCGGGTATGCGACGGCCAGCTACAACGGATTGGTGACGGCCATCAACCCAATTTTCGGCCTCCACACGGTCGTGTTTATAGGACAGGACCTGGATGAGTATCCCGCGATCTGGAACGGTATCACTTACGGCACGAAGTTCAACGGCCAGGGTGTTGCGTTCACGCCAACGGTGCCCCCTCACAATCCGCCTTTCCTGGTCAGCGCGGCGTGGGGCGCCTGTGCGGGGCAAGTAGTGGGCTATTCGGAGTTGAACCAGAGCTTCACCGGGTCAGGGAATGGCGCAATTTTTCAGTCGCCATGGCACGCAGTGGTTTGGGGATCCTCAGGCGAGGCCCCGTGGATCTGCATAATTCCAACAACAACTCGCGCGCGCTGGCGTGTGATGGGGGCCGGCAGGTGGGTGAAGACGACAACGGGCCTGACCTCAGCGGTACCTATGGCGCGGACTTCGGAACCTCGCACGCGGTGTTGTGGTCGGGGACGGCAAAGTCCGAGGTAGATTTGCACAGCGGGCCGTTCTCGAGCTCCCAGGCCAATGGCATAAGCGGCGCGATTCAAGTCGGCTGGGGCGCCAATACCAAAAATGTCATCATGTGGAACGGCCCGGGAACAGCAACCTTCGAGGTGAAAGCTCAGTTCAAGCACGCGGTGATGTGGACAGGCACCCCGGGCAGCATCAAAGATATGCATCCAGCGGGCTACCAGGAGAGCGCGTTCACCGCGATCGGGTTAGCAAACGCGAACGGAATCAAAGTAGGCTGGGCGCGTCCCACGCCGGATGGCGTTGACGCCGGCTCGCCGCTCACTTTCCAACAACTGCTTGGGGCAAAACACGCCATGGCGTGGACCTCCACCGGCGTGCTTGACCTGCATCAATTCCTGCCGCCCGGCTTCTCCGCGTCTTTCGCGCTCGGTATCGATCCCGTCACCAATCAGATTGTGGGAGGTGCGCTGAGCCCGTCGCTTCCCCAGCCGGTACCGATTGTCTGGACACCGCTTCCGTAGATCCGGCTCATTCTCAGGGAAAATATTATGCGATCTATTCTCTTGCCCGCTACACTTCTGTTCGTCGGCGCGCTGTATCGGCGCCGCGCCCGCTCTGGTCGCCACCATTCCTCTGAATTCGGGGGCTGTCACCGGAGTCGCTGCGAATCCGCTGACGAACAAGGTCTACGTCGTTGACGAAGCGAACGGTCTCACTGTAATTCTCGATGGTCCGAAGCAACGCTACCCTTGCGGCCGTTCCGTTTCCTGCGGACGGTCGTTTCCAGTTATAACGCGCAGGATCGTTCGTTCCGCGCGTCCGGTGACGTTCTCGCCGATGGACGCACCACCTATATTCAAAGGGGGCGACTTGACTGTTTCAATTCACATTTGATAACGCTGTAGCCTTCGCGGGAACAGACCGGGATCTCGATCGCGCCGGGGCTCGCAACTGAAAGGCCGTATCGATCAAAACATCGCACCTGGTTGGAAACCAAGAGCATGGATATAAGAGAGGAAGATATTTACCCTGAGCGGCCCCGGTTTCCCAGGAACCGCTCAGGGCCGAGGTCTATTCCTCGGAGCCGTCCTCGGGCTGGTCACCGATGTCCCGGGCGCGGTCTTTGCGCTTCAACTCGACGATCTTCGAGTGGGCCATTAACGCCGCTTTCGTGAGGTGGATCAGTTCGCGGTCGCCGTAGCTTTTCGCGAGCTTCCAATTGCCGCCGTCGTCCCGGTAAGAGAGCGTGGGGCTTCCCGCCTTGTAGTAGGGACCCTTTTCGCTCTCGTGCTTCCAGATCGGGATCTGAACGCCTCCCACCTGAACTTTCGCGACGGGTTGATTCTTGGTTTCTGTTGACATTTTTCAAGTTTCCTTTCGTTCAAGACCGGCTTGATTGCCAGGCCTTGTGATCCTGATCCAGCCGGAACATCCGGGCCGCCTGCATGGTCAACACGGGAGCGCAGCGAATGGAGCGGGCCGCGCCATTGCAG
This sequence comes from Terriglobia bacterium, assembly GCA_963767545.1. Taxonomy (GTDB): domain Bacteria; phylum Acidobacteriota; class Terriglobia; order Bryobacterales; family Bryobacteraceae; genus CAVVFX01. The sequence continues at coordinate 93,223 of CAVYEV010000035.1, read as the reverse complement.
GCACAAGGCCCGATGATCCGGCAAGGTTCACATAAAGGCTTGGCATAGAAAGCGATCTGAAAAGAAAGAAGGAAACTGACCGCAGAAGAAACCAAAACCGTTGAGCGGAAAACTGGCGAGTTCAGTCCAGGATCTCGATTCCGGCAAAAGGGCCGTGCTACAGGCCATTCAGGTAATCCCACGGATATCTGAGCAATGGACAAGGGCGACGCTCAAGGAAAGCTCATCGTGTGTCGGCGATTGGAGGTGGCCTATTAAATTCAGGCGTACATGATCACCCGAATGTTGGAGTGGTTCTTTGCCCAGCGCCGGAGGACAGCGCAGGCCAACTCGTGCATGACGGAAGTGTCGCGCGGGCGACTTCCCTGCCCTGGCGGTGACCGTCAAAAAACATCGGCTTGGCCAGGCGGCAACGCGAGACGGGCGTGCTCATAAACGAGTTGCCGCTACCCGAACGAGTTGCCGCTACCCGGAGGAAGGGAGTTGGCACAGTCGTTCCAGCAGAGGCAACGGCCTCGATCCACAAATCAGATCTTCGGTTGCACGCTGGGCCGGAACGCGATCGGTGTTGTATGGAGCCGCCTTGCCAGCGCGCACAGGAAGTCCCAGGGCGATACAAACGGCGCAGGCTCTGTCACGCGACTCTACCGGGGCGCGACCGTGATCCGGGCATCGAAACCTTCGGGATCGTTGCCCATGGCCATGATGAGGGCGAGTAACTTCTGCTTGGCCTCTTCGGGAGTAGAAAAGCTGTCCAGCACGATGCGGCCAGGCGAGAGCTGCACACCGGGCGGCAGAGCCTCGAAGTCCTGGTTCACAACGGCGGTCGGGGCTTCGACGAGAACGCGCGGGTTCTCCTTTCGTTCGCGGTGCAACTGGTTGAGAATCGAATGGAGGCGCTCGCGCCGCTCAATTTCGAAGCTCACGGCCTCACCCGCTGCCAAGCCGCGGAGATGCCGGATGACTTCCTCCCGGTTGGCGAGTCCGTTCTTGCCGATCGTCTGGCGGACCAGCGGCTGCAGGATTTGTTGGGCGCGCCGGCGACCGACGCCGAGCGCAAATTCGAGAGCGGCGCGGTCGACCCAAGGGGAAGGAAGCCGTTCGAGTTGTTCGATGGCCACTTCGAGCCGGGTATACCAAGTCGGTTTGTCAGGCATTTCGCCGGTCCGTGCAACTTTGCTAAAAGATAGAACCTGTTCGCTTTAGCTCTTTTGTTCAGAATACCACCGTTAAGCGCGGTAGTGCGCAGGTGCGCAAAATCCGCCTTTGCGGCGTGTCTGAACTTCATTCAGTAGCTGTTTCTAAGTCGTGAGAAAATATCAATTTTTTCACCAGCAAGTGGGCGATGAATGCACGATAATGATACATATCGTGCTACCCTACAATTCCTATGAACGAGCTCACGGTAGCGCCTTCTTCCGGCCTCGGCGCCGCTCCCGATGGCTCGCAGGACGCCCAACTCGTCGAACTCTGGCTCTCCCTGAAGTCGAGCCCACATACCCGCCGGGCTTATCGGGCCGAGTCCGCGCGCTTCCTCGCGTTTGCGCAGAAACCCCTCTCCCGGGTCACGCTCACCGATTTGCAGGCCTGGGCCGGCCAGCTAGGGCAAGGGAGCCTCAAGTCCGCCAGCCAGAACCGCGCTCTCACGGCCGTCAAGTCGCTGCTTTCCTTCGCTCAGGAGACCGGCTACGTGACCTTCAACGTGGGCGCCGCCGTCAGACTGCGGCCGAGCCGCGATAGCCTGGCCCAGCGCATCCTGGCAGAGAGCGAAGTCGCACGGCTCATCGACGCTGCCGCCGAAGGCCGCAACCGGGTTCTGCTGAAGCTGCTCTACGTTTCCGGCGTGCGCGTAAGCGAGGTGTGCGGGCTGAAGTGGTGCGACGCCATGGTGCGGCAGGAGGGCGGGCAGATCACCGTCTTCGGCAAAGGCGGCAAAACCCGCGCCGTTCTCCTCAAGCCCAAGGTGTGGCAACAGTTACTGGCGATCAAAGGAGAGGCGAAGGCGGTGGACCCGATCTTTCCCAGCCGCAAAGGCGGCGGCCCCCTCGACGTCTCCCAGGTCCGCCGCCTCGTTTACGCCGCCGCCAAACAAGCGGCCCTCGAACAGAAGGTTTCTCCGCACTGGATGCGGCACGCCCATGCGAGTCACGCCCTCGACCGCAGCGCTCCCATTCATCTGGTGCAGGCGACGCTGGGCCACGCTTCCGTCTCGACTACCGGCCGGTATCTCCACGCCCGGCCCACCGAGAGCTCCAGCTATTATTTGCCGGACTAGCCCAGACGGGGGGGATCGGCGGCCTTGGGCTACCATCTCTAACCTGGGGAATTGCATTCGTTTCGATGCAAGAATTCGGTGCGTCTTCCCGGGAGCGAGGAAAAGGTACCGGCGTCCCATCTCGGTCAGCGCCCATGATGCTCTCTCGTTTTCTGTTTCAACGGCAGGCGGCTTCCAGTGGAGGGCAACCTTCACAGGGACGATCCCCGCAAATCAATCGGCCCTGTCACTGGGCGATTTAACGGAATCGTTCGGCCCGAATGGTGAGCTTTTTCGTTATGGACGCTCATTGCCGACGGCATTTTCGGTGAAAAAAGGCAACGTCATTGGGGAAGCCATTGCGTCGTTTTTCGACGCACCACAGACGAGGTAACCGCGACTCCGGGATGCATCGGACAGCGGCGATATCGGCCGGAAGAACACGACAGGAGCCCGACTTCCCTGCCCCACCAATCAGCGCCCGACTGCTGCCCAAGGGCCGTGAGTAGCAACCTCGCGCTTGCTATCTGCATGCGCATTTCATGGCTCGCCTGGTAAATGCCGGTCCGAAACTCTGACCGACAAAACTCTGGACGGTTCCCTCATCCTCGATGCATTCTTTCCTGGTGTTTCAATTTCGGGCACTCCGTTTACATCTTGAAGTTGAAAGGAGCGTTCGGCACGCGGCGAAGTACTTTTGTAAGTCGCATCACAAGCATCGATCAAAAAAGGGATTGCTGCGGATTTCGGCGGGCAAACTCTTCAATAGATGGGAGGATAAGCTTGTCGCGTATGTCGTTCTCAAGTTGGCGCGTTGCTATTTGCTCGATCGTTTCTTTGGGAAGATGGCCCCAGTGTTTCCGCACCAGTCGAAGCTTGGCAACAAGCAGGTCTCTCCTAGTGTCGGGGTCCATTTCAAGCATAGTCGTGCGAATCTGTTCTTCGCAGAAGTCTCGGTATCGATTCTCCAAACTGACCCGACGGATACTGTCTTCGACTTGTTCCTTTTCTTCCTGTAGCCGCTGTTTGCGCTTAGAAGATGTCTCGAAGGAGTCGGGGGGACGGATGTTCTCCTTTATCAGGTAAACGTAGAAGCCTGGGGGATTTGTGATCGACTTCGAGTTGCACACAGCGTGATCGCCCCACTCCAACTGATCCATGATGGGCTGGTCCTCCGGTATCTGAAGCAACAGTCGGCGGGCAAATGGCTCGTTTATTCCTCGCGTAACCAATTCCTTCAAAAGCGAGATCTCTGTTGGCGCAAGCGGGACGGAAGGGCCAATCATTCGCATCTTTTGGTCACGATAGAACTTGTGGCCGTGCGTGGCCACTAGCTTGTACTGCCTTCCGTCTGCAGTTGGCGCGATCGCCCAACTGGCGAGGTACCCGTGGTGTGTCAGTTCTGCTAATGACGGCTCCAGTTGGCGGCGAATGAGTGATAGCGGTTTATGGACTACTATGTCGAGGATCTGGCACAGTTCCGTGTAGCGCTTTTCGAAACGACCTTCCGCCCTAGTAGCGTATAACCAGACCTGTAACAACGGGACAAGTATCTTTGCGATTTGATTCTTGAGTTGGCGGTAGGTGTCGATGTCGATGGGTAGCAAATAGTTGCTGGCGATAAGGCGGGCGGCAGCGCGATGCAACAATGTAACATGCCGATTGAATTGGCTGAACTTCTGCAAAAAACGATCGACAACGAACTTCCGAAGATGCTGTCGATCACGGACGAGCGAGGCCGCGGTCAAGCATCGCAAATAGTAGTCTCGCAAGGAAGAACTTGGTCATTTGATAGATTCCGCGTCCAACAATCATCTACGTTTTGTGCGAGCGGCTCTGGAATCTGAGTATCATGGTCCTTCCTATGACCAGAACCGCTCGGTCACGTTACACGGCTATCAGGAGTTGAACTGGAACGAACTTATCGAATTCTGGCGCAGATACAACAGTCTCCTTGCAGGCGTAATTGCCCGGATTCCGGAAAGTAAGTTAACGACTCACTGCCGCGTGGGAAATAGTGCGCAGGTCACACTACGGTTCCTGATTGAAGATTACATAGCCCACATGCAGCATCACCTCGACCATATCCTTAGCAGGGAAACCCTGACTCAGTATCCGGGCGCGGCCTTGGGTGTCTGAGCGGGCCTCGCCCCAAATGCGCCCGCCCAACGCACCCGCCCGTTTCTAGCGATACCAATCGTTGTCTCTATGATAGTGCTCGCCATTCTGATGGTCGCCGGGATCATTCCAACCTACTGTGTGCAATGGCTCCTGCAGTTGGAAACGAATTAACGACCCTGCAGGGACGCGAATCTGGCTACCCCTTGGGTTGACAGTTTCTCCGTTTGCTCCCGCGATAGCGCCAATGATCCCGCCGACGATACCATTGCCGTTGCTGTAGTCGTTTTGTGGCATGTTGTACTGCGGACCTGTCGTGTCCATCACATAACGGCGTCCGTTGACGGTAATGGATTCAAGATCCAGTGTGTATTGGTCTGGGTTGATACGACGAACGATAATCTCCGCGTACGATCCGCGCGGAATGGCGATGTCGCCATCCTTCGCGTACACGTCACGTGCAACGTGGGCTGGGTATATTCGCCCCCGATCCCATCGGCTTACATCCACAGGATTGTCCGGACGAACCTGGATTTCCGTACCGGGTAGAATTGTGCCGGCAAAAACTGCTGTTTGCATGCTGACAAAAAGTGCTGGTATGGCTAACAAAAGTGTTTTCATAAAAGCCCTCGTTGCGGGGGGTGCAATTTAATTTCCAGACGAGGGCTCATTGAGGGCCGCGTGACCTGTCGAGAGGCACCGATCAGGAGTTTGGATTCCAAATATCGATGTGCCATTTCCAGCGGGCGTCTTCCTGATGCCAGTACACAACGTACTTCACTTCCAGTTCGGCGGCAGGTTCCATTGTCAGGACGGCGCGCCCGATTTCGACGACGCCGTCACCGGCCGGCATAACATCCACCGAGGAGAGCACGGCCGACTTGGCGTTTATCGAGTGGATCAGGTTGGACCAAAATTCTTTGATGGCCGGACGGCCGGAAATCATGGGTGTTCCGGGAGGGAGAATTCGAGCATCCGCAGTGTAGATTTCTTCGAGAGCGTCGAAATTGCGTTTCCCAAACACCTCGATATTGAAGAGGTCATTGGTGCTCGCCATGGCGAGTTTGAGTTGATCAAACGCTTGAGACATCTGGAGAATGTATAACACCGCCATTACGCTTGACTCTCCGGCCACATTCTGCCAAATTAGAGTGCAGGCGAACAAAGGACGAATATGGCGGCTTCTCCTGTAGCTCTGGCGAATGAGATCCAAGTGGTGCTTCAGGGGCGTTCTGACGTGCGTTTCGCGCTGCCGCAGCCTCGCACTCTGGAGCGGATTTCGACCGGCATTCCAGCCATCGATGTACTGACAGAAGGCGGTATTCCGCGGGGCGCTTTAACGGAGGTTTATGGACCGGCTTCCTCTGGGCGCACCAGCCTCCTGTTCTCCGTTCTGGCGCGGGTGACTGCAAATGAGGAATATTGTGCGCTCATCGATACTTCCGATGCTTTCGATCCGGCGTCGGCCACGGAGGCGGGAGTACATTGCCGCGGATCCTCTGGATTCGTTGCGGCGGTAATGCGGAGCATGCGCTCAAGGCCACCGACTTACTGTTGCAAGCGGGCGGGTTCGGGATGGTAGTGATGGATCTGGCGGATGCGCCTCCGCGCACCGCGGCACGCATCTCACTGGCTTCGTGGTTTCGTCTGAGGCACGCGGTGGAACGTACGCCGGCCGCGCTTGTGGTGATCGAACAGGTGTTGAATGCAAAGTCGTGCTCGGCGCTCCAACTAGAGTTACGTCCGGAGGAAGCCTGCTGGTCGGGAGAGCAGTTTGGCAAACTATTGCGCGGGATGCGGATTCGGGCGGAAAGCCGGAAACATAATCGGGCGCAATAGGCGGAGTTTGTAGTTCATGCGGACGGATAAGGCAGTCTTACAGCGCGTACGCGTGTATCGTTGCGTCTGGTAATGCGCCGCTGCTGATGGAGTGTGCGCGGCGGTTTTCACCGCTCATCGAACAGACTTCGGATGATGCGGTCATCTTCAATGTGGACGGCATGGAACGGCTGTATGAGACACACGAGCGCCTTGCCGAAGCGATCGTGGCGCAGGCTGGAATACCGGTACGTGTGGCGATCGCTTCGAATCCGGAGGCGGCATGGCATGCGGCGCGCGGATTCCGCGGCATTACGGTGATTCCGCCGGGCGGCGAGGCCAGGACGCTCGCGCCACTGCCGCTGAATCTGCTGGGAGGATCGCCGCAGATAGCGGAAACGCTGCACGTCTGGGGTATCCGGACGTTCGGCGAATTCGCTGCCTTGCCGCCGATGGGCGTGGCGGCGCGATTGAGCAAGGAAGGCGTGCAGCTTCAGCGGCTAGCGCGCGGGGACGGGTACCGGCGGCTGCATCCGGTAGAAGAAGCGCTGCGTTTTGAGGAAGTGATCGAACTGGATGATCCGGTCGAGTTGCTGGAGCCGCTCTCGTTTATTCTGGCGCGGTTGTTGAACGATCTGTGCGCCCGGCTCAGCGAGCGTTCACTGGCCACGACGGAAATCCGGCTGCGTCTGGCATTGGAAAAGACGTCGAATGAACAACCGCAATTTCATGAAGCAAGGCTTCGCTTGCCAGTTCCGATGCGCGATCCCAAAGCCTTCCTAAAGATGCTGCAGCTTGAACTGGGCAGCCGGCCGCCCGCCTCGCCAGTAGTGAAAGTGCGGCTGGCTCTGGAGCCGGTCCGTCCGCGAACCGAGCAGCATGGGCTGTTCATTCCGCTTTCGCCGGAGCCCGAAAAGCTCGAACTGACACTGGCGCGGATTCGCAACCTGATCGGGAATGACAAGGCGGGGACGCCGGAGATTCCGGACACGCATCGGCCCGATAGTTTTCAGATGGTGGCGTTGGGAGTTGGTCCGCCCGGCGCAAGGACCACGCGGACGAAGATGGCGCTGCGCCGCTTCCGGCCGCCGCAATTTGCGCAGGTGCGCGTGCGCGAGGGGCGTCCCGAGCACGTGTCGAGTCTGACTATGGGAGGGAAGGTGCTGGGGTGCGCCGGGCCATGGCGTACATCGGGCGAATGGTGGAAGGCGGAGCCATGGGCGCACGATGAATGGGATGTCGCGCTAAGCGATGGCGGAGTGTTTCGCATTCGTTGCGAACTGGCAACCGGACGGTGGTTTTTTGAGGGGCGATATGACTGAAAGCGGAGACTGAGCACCGGATAGCCCTGCTTAGCACTGCTGAACTCATTTGACTTTTCATTGATCGTTCATTATCATCCATATCGCTGGAGCTCGAAGCTAAAGCTTGAAGAACTCTAGAGGGAAGTATGTCTGGAGGGCTCTAACGATGCCGAAATTAAGTAAGCTGACGCTGTATTTCGCTCTGCTCTGCGGTCCGGCGGCTGGCCAAACTCTGAACTGCGATTTGCAAGGCTACAAACCGATGGACGGGTTGAAGGCCGAGACTCGCGGTGGAGTGGTGAATTTCTATGGCGTGGTGAACGCGGCCAGGAATTTCGTGCGGAGTTTACCGTCAGAGACGGGCAGCCGCAGATTCAGGAAATGGCGGCTCGAAAGAATGGCGAGCCAGTGGATGGTTCTCGCGAATACCCTCCAGCCCGAGTTCCACGTGACGAGCGGCAAGCGGCGTATGGCGATCGCGATGCAACGCAATTCAAGCTGCTGGGCATCGACGTCACCCCGGAGTTATACGACAAGGAAAAATGGATGACCTTCTGGGATGCGCCCTTGGTGGTTCCGGGCGTGCCGGGCAAAGGCGATTCCTATCCTCTGCCGCGCGATCCGTCGGAAGTCCGGCGCGCCGACTGCGACATTCCATTCCGACAGCTGCAAGGTCAGCACGGAAGGCGCGCGATATGTCCGTCAGCTTCTCCGGGCTGCGAGATGGGTATCTTCGCCGGCGATCTGCAATACACGGTATATCGCGGGCTCCAACCTGCTGCGGCAGGAAGCGATCGCTAAGACCAATGAGCCGGGCGTCGCATACATCTATCGTGCAGGCCTGAAAGGATTCGATATCGCAAAGCATCCCGCACATCGTGTGGCGCGATACGGCGCGCGATGTGGCAGAAATACGAGTTCGGCGGCGACGTCAATCAGGAGCCGGTGGCGTTGCGCGCTCGGAACCGCCTGGACATTGTCGATGCGGGCGCGGGGTCGTTGGCGGCGTTTCCGCCTCCGCACAAGTTCTTCTTTGCGCGCGAGGATGAAGTCAATCTTGGCTATGTCTATTACCGCAAGGATAGCGACACGACTTTCGCCGTGGGCGCGATGATGCCGGAGAAAGGAGAGGGATATCATCCCTGGGGCGTTACCGATGCCGAATGGAAGCGGCGCAGCGGCGACTTCCGAGGGACATTGGGATAACTTCGCACTGTACAACGGGCCGCGCCGGAACGCTGCAGCACATGGCGATCTATTTCTATCTGAGCCCGGACGGCGATCACGCCACTCAGCAGGCCGTAATGGCTTACACGCATGACGATGTCTTCAAGCCGATGCCCGGCTATAAGGTGATGGCCAGCCACTTCCATCTGGATTTCAATGAGCTGCTGAGGGATCGCAATACGATCGATTACCGGCCGCCATGGGTAGATGTGTTCCGCGGGTTGGGAATCAATATTGTGAACCTGGGCGACTTCCACGACGACTCCGATCCGCGGATCCCGGGCCCGAAGCGGTTCATGGAGCAGAAGGTCTACTTCGAGGGGACCGCGCGGATTTCCGATCAGGACCTGTCTGTTCATTCCGGGCGAAGAGCCGAACGCATTCTTTGGCGGCCACTGGTGGCTGCTGACGCCGAACCCGGTCTATTACTCCCACGCGCGAACCGCGGCCCGGCAAACCAGCAGTTCGATGGAGAACGATCCGCAACTTATGGCAAGGTGTATCACCTGGGTTCGAAGCAGACATCTGCGGATGCTCGTGAATCGGGAGAATGGCATCTGGTATACGACGCACCCGCGCACGAAGAACACAGCCGGTTATCCCGATGCTTATCGCAATCAGGACTTCTTTCTCAGCGACCGCGAATATTGGCGCCTCGTGGGAGTCTTTGCCCGTGGATTTGTCGCGAAAAGAGGCTGTGCGAAGTTCGCTGCTTCGGCGTCATGGACGATTCGAGCAACTGGGCGCCGAAGCCGAAATACATGCTGGCCGAAGGCGACACTTACACTAAGTGGCCGGACGATGAAACTTATCCGCTGCTGGCGGTGAACTACGTCAAACTCGACCGCGTTCCGTCTTATAGGAAGGCTGGGGCACGATTATCGATGCTATGCGAGCGGGCAATTTCTTACGGCACGACCGGCGAAGTACTGTTCCACAACTATGGTGTTTCGGGAACCGGCGCAAAGCGCGTCTACACGGCGAATGTGGAATGGACGTTTCCGCTGGAATTCGCGGAACTGGTCTGGAGCGACGGGAACAACGGTAGATCGCAAAATCATTCCCGCGACGGAGCTGCCGCCGTTCGGAACGCACGAATTCAAGATTCCGTTCGACGCGACCGGGAAGAAGTGGGTTCGGTTCGCGGTGTGGGATTCGGCCGGCGATGGCGCCTTCACGCAGCCGGTATCGCTGAATTCGCCGTCGTGCCGCGACCTTAAACGGTCAGAAACTTACCGCAGAGATCAACCGGCTTGCTAAGTGCCGACGCTTAAAGGTTTTACAAGGAGAGTTTTGCACTATGTCCGATGAACCAAGGCCCCGAAGCAAGACTCTTCTTTTGTCCAAGGTAGGCGCTTTGTCGCGCTGCCTTACGTCGCTGGCCTGACGCTTGCGCCGGCAGTCTGCTCGGCGCAGGCTGCGGGCATCGGCAGTATTACGGGACGCAGTTATCGACGAGACGGGCGCACCCGTACCCGGACGTCAGCGTCACTGTCACTGGTCCCGGGCTCCAGGTTCGCGGCGTCACGGCAGTCACGGATCAGGACGGGAACTATCAGGTGCTCGATCTGCCAGCGCCCGGCGTGTACAAAGCTAACTTTCGCGCACGCGGGGTTTCGAGACCTTCGTGCGCCAGGATCTGAATCTGAGTGTGGGTTTCGCGGCTCGAGTGGACGGCAGCCATGAAGGTCGGCCAGGTTGAGCAGACGCTCGAGGTCAGCTGGGTCGAATCCGGTGGTGGATACGGTAAATACTTCCGGCGGCAATACCTCACAGCTCACCGAAATTCAGGAGACGCCGAAAGGATCTCGGGTCTGCAGGAACTGCTGCCCATGTCGGCCGGGGTCAGCCTTCAGGGCAAGCCCGACGTCGGCGACAGCAACCTGGCGGCGCGCAGCGCGATCATCACTTATGGCGTCCTCTCCGAGCCATACCTGCAGGTGGAAGGCATCAACGTCACCAGTTCGCACGATCTTGATACAGCCGTCTATTTCGATTCTCTGTCACTTGGCGGAAACCGAATTCAAGACCGTCGGGCAACAACGCCGATGTGCCGTTTGCGGGCGTGAACATGGTGGCGATCATGAAATCCGGGAGTAACGATTTCCATGGCGACTTGCTCGGGCGACTGGAAAATGCGAGTTTTCAGGGCAACAATATTACTCCGTGCGCTGGCGGCGTTAGGGATTGAAGAATTACAAGCCCGATTCGGCGACTACTACGATTTTGCGGGCGATTTGGGCGGCCGCATTATTCGCGACAAACTCTGGTTTTACGGCGGCGCGAGCAAGCAGGCAGTTAATCGCGGGGCAGTTGGGGTTGTTAGCGGACCGGATGCGGCGGGATGCTGGACCTGTCTGGATGCGCCGGAAGCGAATATCGTCTCCACACTGACTCAAGAGAATATGAAAGTATCCTACCAGCCCAATTCCAGCTACGGATTATTGGAGCATGGCAACATTCGCTGAAGTTTCTTTCTGCCCAGGGAGCGTCGAGCACCGAGCCGCTGCCGTCCAGCTCTATGAGCTCAGCCCGCCAATATGTGGAAAGGCGAAGTCGAATTTACTCCGACGCCGCGGTTGCTCATCAATGTCATCGCGGGCTACGGTGGTTATCACGTCCATTACACCGATCAGCCAGGAACCGACAAACCCGGCAATCCCAGCAGCCAGGAACTGACGACAAAGCTACTGACCGGACCAAACGATTTTCCCGACGACAAGCCTCAGAACCGTTATGAGGCGCGAGGCAATGTCAGTTATGTCACGGGCCGCCACCAATTCAAATTCGGCAGCGAAGAAACGTGGGAAGCCGGTAACACGCAGGCGCTGCAGGACCAAGCCGCCGGCGACTATCTTCTTCTCTTCAGCAAAGGAGTGCCGAATGAGATCCAAACTTTCAACTATCCCTTCAATCCCAACAACGAACTGCATGCCCAATCGGTATTCGTCACGGACACCTGGAAGTTAGCGAAAAGCCTGGTACTGAATTATGGTGTGCGCTGGGAGCGATATAACGATTTCTATCCGGATCAGATGAAACCTGCCGGCCAGTTCAGCGCCGCAGCCACTTATCCCGGAAAGCAACTGCTGACCTGGAAGGACGTGGTTCCCCGGGTTGGCGGATCCTGGGATATGTTCGGAGATGGTAAAACTCTCCTGAAAGGCTCTTTTGGAATATTCGGGGACACCATGGGCGATCTCTGGGGAAACACTTTTAATCCCGATGCGCTGGTTACCACGACTTATAAGTGGAGCGGCCCTTGCGTTGTAACTGCATACAATAACGTTTCGTACAACAACACAAGTTGCGACGCGAGTCCCGCTACTCTCGCAAGCCTTAACCCAGGCAGCCCGAACTTCATCAGCGCGACCGGCGGTTTGAACGAACTGATCAATCCCAAGCTCAAGCAAGACAAGACTTATGAATATGTTGCCAAGATTGAGAGACAATTGGTGCCGAATGTATCGCTCAGTCTGACCTACATTTATCACAAGGTAACCAACCTGTATAACTCCCTCGAAGGAACTACAACCTCGACTGCGAGCGGAGTCAACATTCTCAGACCTTATAGCATCTACACAATTCCGGTGACTTTGAACGACGCGCTCACCAGCACTCCCGTCATGCTATACACGTATCCGGCGTCGTATTCAAGCTCATCGTTCAACCAGTTCGAAGTGATGAACGCGCCCGCCAACCGGCCGGATACTTACAACACTTTCGAGGCCGCGGTAACAAAGCGGTACTCGAAGAGATGGAACGGCCAAGTCTCCTTCTGGATGACCAAGAATCATGAATGGATCCAGGCGATCAGCCCCACTCCCAACGACGACCGGTTTCCGATCGATAATACGTGGAATTGGGAAGCGCGAGCCTCCGGGATTTATAACCTGCCTTGGGGTCTCGAGCTATCCGGCTTCTACCGCGCGCAGTCGGGAATCCCTGGGCAGAGAACCGAAAGCTTCTCGAGTCCCCTGCTGCTGCAAGGTTCGGTAACTCTACGCATGGAGCCATACGGTACCGAACGAGGGCCGATGATCTCCATCACCAACATCAAAGTTGCCAAGAACATCAAGTTCTCTGAAAGGACGAAATTGCAAGCCAATTTCCAGGTGTTCAACATTTTCAACACCAGTAGTGCCACCAGCACCAGTTATTTGACAGGAGCAACGTTTCTGCATCCGACAGGGATCGTTTCGCCCCGTGTTGCGCGGATCGGAATGCAGTTTTCGTTCTGAATGAAAAGTCATCGGCTATCTTGCGGTTCTACCGGGACGAGCCGAATGGATGGGCAGGAAACCATACAGATTCCCGGGGAGTGATTCTTCATGATGCTCCCGTCAAAAACCCCTGCAGTCAATGGCCGCATCGGTTTGCTATTATTTACACGACTCCACCGAATGGACCACTTCTCCTATTTACCGTGGGGAACTTCGGTTCAAGAGGGTGAACTCTCTACGAAAACGTCATTCCGGCAAAGCTCACCACGCTCTGTTCGTCGATGTTCCATTGCTCATAGCGAAGCAGCGTGCCCCGCGCTTCCGGCACGCTCTTTAAGAACGTATACACCGGCGACGATCCGCACCACTTCAACTCGTCGTGGTTAGGCTGCACTAAACTCCAGAATCCTCCCGCGTCTCCCGCCTCCATGCGCGCAATCCGCAGGCTGTCATCGAGCGCCACCTGCGCCATCTCATCCACGTCCGCAACCGCCTGGAAGGCATCGCCGTAGCGTCTCCCCATGTGAGCCATGTCAATACCGAGCACCCAGAACAATCTCTCCTTCTCCCGCGCTCCAATCTCGCCCAACGCATCGAAGAAGCGGTGTACCCCCTCATCGTCCTCTGGTTTTCCTCCCTCATATAAGCTTCGAGCGAACGGGCCGCACAATACCGGCACCATCTTGACGTCCGGACCGAACAGATGCTGAAGAAACAAAATCTGAAATTCGATCGAGTGCTCCACCGCATGACAGTAGTCTTCCTGCACAATGGCCTGGGGCGCGGCGGCTGTCAACTCATCGACAATGCCAAGATCGGTACGCGCATCTCCCCATGGCGTGCGGTAATTCTTCCGCGTCAAACCGAACTTCTCCGGCTGGCCATAGTGGGACGTTCCCAGCACAATGAACGTCCGGTCGCGATAGCTATCGTTCAGTGCCTGGTAGGCGGAGCGATACGAGCGATAGCCGCCGGCGGGGCTGACGTGAGGCGCGGCAATGCCGATCATCCGGCTCGCTTCCCCAGTTCCACGGCCGTTCCGGGGTCCGGCCCAATCCGCGAGCGCGCTGGTCAATTCAGCGGCGTCATCCGGGTAAGCGCTACCGGCGTGGGAGGGCTCGCGCACCGGTGAATCCGCAAATCGGCAATGCTTCGCCTCACGCATCTCGGCATATACATCGTCGTCAAGGAATCCGGCATTGTGCAGCGCCTCGAACAGGTGCGTTGCCAGAGTTCCGGACTGGAGATCGCCAGTCAGTCGAAGCAGTTCCTCGCGGACGTCTAACTCCGAGTATTCGCCATTGAAGAATTGGAGGCAATGGACCAGCAACGGCGGGATTATGAGCGTTCGATCGGAGTAGCCGTACGAATCGCGAATGATCAGGCCAGGGCGTTCCTCCACCGGCGAAGGCATGAAATCCAGATTCAAACGCAGACAGGGCAGGGGTTGAGCCACCAATACATCATACTGACGATCGGGCGGTTCCCGTACCCGCGTCGAGCATCTGGCGGACTTTCTTTGCAAGCGCGCTTGCCGAGAAAGGCTTCTGAATGAAGCCGGCATTGTCGCTGCTGAAGCCATGTTGATTCATGGTTTCCGCCGTGTAGCCGGACATGAATAATGTGCGAATGTCCGGACGCACATCGCGAATCTGAACGGCTAAAGCCGGACCGTGGCCGCCGGGCATCACGACATCTGTTATCAGAAGGTGAATGCGTTCTCGGTAGCTTCGGCTGACTGCGATCGCTTCGGAACTATCCGCCGCTTCAAGCACCGTATATCCGTTGGTCTGGAGGATGGTGGCGCAGAGCGCTAGAACGGTTTCATCGTCTTCCACGACGAGCACGGTTTCATGGCCTTTCGGCGCCGCGGTCTCTGCGGGCTCAATATCGGCCAACCCCTTTTCGGTCGCGCCGGGCAGAAGTATTTGCATGGTCGTTCCCATGCCCGGTTCGCTATTAGCCCGGATCGCTCCCCCGCTTTGACGCACGATGCCGTAGACCGTCGACAGCCCCAAGCCAGTCCCTTGCCCCTCGGCTTTGGTCGTGAAGAAAGGCTCAAAAATCTGGGTTAGCGTCTTCTTGTCCATTCCGATGCCGGTGTCGGTTACCGATATTCGACAGTATGGCCCGGTGACGCAGTCGTATAGCTCGGAGGTTTGAGCGTCCATGTCATAAGCCTGAGTTTCAACGGTGAGTATGCCGCCTTTGGGCATGGCATCGCGGGAGTTTACCACCAGGTTGAGAATTACCTGTTCGATCTGATTCGGGTCGGCCGTTACCAGCGCCTCCGAATCGTGGAAAACCATGCGGACGCTAACGTCTTCCCCAATGAGGCGGTGGATCATCTTTTCAAGGTCGCGAATGAGTACGTTAAAATCGAATACCTTGACCTTCCGCGGCTCCTGGCGGCTGAAGACTAAGAGCTTTCGCGTCAAATCGGCCGCGCGATCCGATGCTCGCAGGATCTGCTCCAGGCCGGACTGCGCCGGGTTCGGTTCGAGAAGCGCAAGTTGAGCGAAGCCTGTGATAATCGTTAATAAATTATTAAAATCATGAGCCAGACCTGTGGCCAACCGTCCGATCGCCTCCATTTTTTGCGCATGCCGGAACTGCTCTTCCACCCTGCGGAATTGGCGGCGCGCCTCGGCTTCCCTCAGTTCGCGTTGAATCGCGCCCGGCAGACGCGTGAGTTGCTCCTTCATCACACAATCGCGCGCGCCCGATTTCATCAGCCCGACTATAGTTTCTTCGCCGACGGTTCCGGAGATTACGATGAACGGGATATCCAGTTTGGCTTCATTCAGGATGGTAAGCGCCTGCGGCGCCCCGAACGCCGGAAGGGAGTAATCGGAAATGATGAGGTCCCAATTCTCATCCTCTATTGCTCGCTGGAAGGAAACGGGATTCTGGATGCGGCGGGATTCGCAGTTGAAACCGGCACGATTGAGCGCGTGCAAGATCAGCAAATAGTCGTCCTCGGAGTCCTCCACGATTAGCAGCTTGAGTGGGCGGTCCATTTAATTGGCGCGGGTGAAAAATTAATCCTATATCTTTGTAACATGTGTTTGCACTACCGGAAAAGAAAAAGTGAATTTATTGGCCTCGTAAATCAAATGATGCACCAAAATAGTGCTGGTCACCGGCTAATGTTTCCCCAACTCGATGTTGAGCGCGGCTTCCGCGCCCGACGGATTCGCGTTTAGCGTTTAAATGCCCTCCTCCTTTGGCGATGCGCGATCTTTAGACTTTCTTCACATTTTCGTTCCGGCAACAACTGCCTTTCCCGGTTTAGCTGAAATTCTTATCGCATTCGGTAACGTAATGCCCGATCAATTAACGGAATTCACCGTATTATGAACTGCAAAATTATAGTCACGATTCGGCCCCACGCTCCTGATACCATTACTCTCTATGTCCATCATCGCCCTGGCCGGACGCAAAGGCGGAGTAGGTAAGTCCACCATCGCCGGGAACCTGGCAGCGGAGTTTACCGCGATGGGAAAGACCGTAACGCTACTCGATGCCGATCCCCAACACAGCCTCGTGGCCTGGGCTGCCCAAGGCGACGGGATGCTCGCGCGATGCGTCGAGCAGGTTGACGGTAAGCCGAGCGCTTTGGGAGCGCGAGTGCGCGCCGCCGAAAAGGATGCCGACATCGTCCTGATCGACACGCCTCCGGGCCTGCCGGAAGTCGCTTATCAAGCCGCGCTTTTGGCCGATCTCCTTCTTCTACCCTGCGGCCCTTCGCCGCTCGATCTCTTCGCTCTCAAAGAAACTCTGTCCCTGGCGCTCCAGGCACGCGCCGAACGCCGTTCGAAAAGGCCCCGCATCCGTCTGGTACCGTCAAAAGTTCTCATGACGACAAGGCTCGGCCGCGACCTGACATCGACGCTAGAAGGCATGGGAAGGAAGGTTCTCCCGGCCATCGGGCAGAGGGTGATCGTCGCGGAGGCGGTCGAGGCGGGACTGACGGTGGCTGAATATGCCCCCAATTCGCCGGCCCATGAGGAGTTTCTCGAACTCGCCAGGGCCGTAGACAAACTTCTGCGGAAGTAGCCGCTTTGAGTAACGCGCCGCGCTATCGGCGACGCCTGTTAAGAAATCATGCGAAGTTTTTCACTGTATACGTTCGTTTTCGCCGTGCTGGTACCGGCAATTCCCCTGCTCGCTCAGGATCATCCCGAAACCGCGACGCAAAACCCGCCGAAGACTTCGCCGAAGACATGGATCGATCCCGACACCGGGCACCGCGTTTATCGCCTGACCGACGAGCCCAACAGCGCGAGTCTGTACTTCAACCAGAACGGCTATACGGCGGACGGAAAGAAGTTGATCTACACCACGCCGGAGGGCATCTCATCCTTCGATCTGGCCACGCACCAGACGAGGAAAGTGGTAGAAGGGCATGTCCGCGTCATCGTCACGGGACACAAGACGCAGAACGTCTATTACATCAAGGGAGCGTTTGGGGGAAACGACAACGCTGTCTGGGCGACCAACGTCGACACGCTCGAGTCGAAGGAAATCGCGAAGATCCCGGCGCATAGCTCGGTCTCCACGGTCAATGCGGACGAAACCGCCCTGGCGGGCACTTACATCGAAGGCGAGGGCGGCGGGTATTACGGCACGCAGCGTCCTGCGCCCGCCGGGAACCAGACGCAAAATCTGGTGCAGCCCAGAAATAAAGGGCAAATGATGGAGCAACGCCTCGCGGCTCACCTTCCGATGGGCCTCTTCATCATCGACGTTGCAAGCGGCAAATCCACCACTATTCTTAAGAGCACCGACTGGCTAAATCATCTGGAATTCTCGCCTACAGATCCCAAGCTGCTAATGTTCTGTCATGAAGGACCATGGCATAAGGTGGACCGCATATGGACCATGCACACGGATGGCAGCAACGTCACTCTGATACATAAGCGGCGCATGGCGATGGAGATTGCGGGACACGAATTCTGGAGCCATGACGGCAAGACGATTTGGTATGACTTGCAGACTCCAAAAGGCCAGGACTTCTGGCTTGCCGGCTACAACGTCGAGGACGGCACACGCACTTGGTATCACATGCAGCGCAACGAATGGTCGATTCACTTCAACGTGACCAAAGACGGCACACTATTCTGCGGCGATGGCGGCGATCCGGGCCAGGTGGCGAAGGCGCCGGACGGCGAGTGGATCTACCTCTTCCGCCCCGAGATGATTAAGAGTCAGGGTATGCTCAACGAAAAAGACTTCGTCCAACCGGGTGTTTTCCACGCCGAGAAACTGGTCAATATGTCGAAACACAATTACCACCTCGAACCCAATGTCAGTTTCACCCCGGACCAGAAGTGGGTAGTCTTCCGTTCGAACATGTTTGGCCCGACGTACGTCTTTGCCGTCGAGGTGTCGAAATAAGAAACGAATCGAAGTAAGATGGACGCTTCGACAGACAGATGGCATATCGCTCACTGTGGTTTCACCGATAATGGGGCGATATGGAAATTCTCGCGGTTACGCGTGTTTTCCTCTTGGGTTGTATTGCCAGCATATGGGCGGCTCCCGGTCAGACCAACGTTGCGGAAGGCGCGCAGAAAGCGTCGCGGGGTGCGGCCCCGAAATTACCTCCTCCTTCAGGTCCGTTTGGAATAGGGCGCGCCGGTTACGATTGGATAGACGCGAAGCGACCTGCCTGGAATTCCACCGATCCGCAGGCGCATCGTGAGTTGATGGTTTACCTGTGGTACCCAACCGCGCAGAAGCATGCAGACGTCAGGGGGCCATATATTCCCGGCGCGAAGCAAATGGATGCTGTAGCCGAAATTCAGACTCGAATGCGCGAGGAATTCGGATCGAATTGGCCGCTGATCGTTTCTGGCGCGATTTATTCGCATGCGATCGAACGCGCCCCTGTCGCGAAGATCCGTGGCCGTTTCCCGGTCGTCGTTTTCTCGCACGGGGCGGGCGGCACGGGCTTCGAATATACTTTTCTGATTGAAGATCTGGCGAGCCACGGATACGTGGTTGCAGCCATTGAACACACCGAGTTCGGTACCGTGGTTTTGTTTCCGGATGGAAGAACCATCGTCCCCCGGGAGGATTCTCCGCCGACTGGGTTTTCGTCCGCGGAGAAGGCGGAGTGGAAGGGTCGCAGGATCGGGATGGTGATCGGTGAAGGCGCGGCTGATGTTCGTTTTGTGCTCGATCGGCTAGCGGAGCTGAACGCCAAAGATGCGCAAGAGTTTCTCCTTGCCGGAAGGCTCGATCTGACTAGGGTTGCATCCATGGGCCACTCGGCGGGCGCGGAATATGCGGCGCGTGCAGGTCAACTCGACGCGCGCCTTAAGGCATGTGTCGACCTTGATGGAGGAATGGTTCCTGTAGCGGCTCTTCCGGATTATGGCGATGGGGCAACCATGAAGCAGCCTCTCCTTTTTATCGAGGGCTATCATCCCGAGTCGCCACCGGACCGGCCACACGCCTCGAACACAATGGCTGGAACACACGCGCAGATCGCGGAGTACCGCAAGAAGAAAGAAGAGCAACTCCGGAGCTGTCCTCTTGGCAGCTATGCGGTCGAGCTGAAATCTCCCGGTATGATCCACGCCAGTTTTGCCGACCAGCCACTGCTCGCCGCGGGAGATCAAGTCGCTGAAGTCAGCGTTGCGCTGCACAATCTTGATCTGATTGAATCATTTATTCGCGCATTTCTAGATAAGAATCTCAGGCACGCAAAAGCCCCCCTGCTGGATGTGGGTAATGCGCCGTTCCCCGAAGCGACCGTAAAACGCTATGGTCATTGAACCGTACTTTTGGTTTCGCGATCAGCTCGATGGATTGTGGAACTCGGCCAGCGTTTATTCGTCGAGACCCTAGAGTGACGTGAGGATCGGTACGATCTGGCCGCCGACCTCGAAGCCAAATAGATCTTGGACACTATCGTGGCGTCGGGCATGCACCGGCTTCTTCGTTTTTTAAACGCCGGAGGAAGGGCACAAGAGCCTTGATAAACGCTTCGCGATGCTGGGACCATCTCCCCGGATAGGGGAGTTGAAGAATTTGACCCCGCCAGTTTGCCAGCGTCGTGGCGTTCCCCACGTTGTCGACGATAGAGCGGAGCACGGGAGCGATCATTGGCGGCTGGAGCCGCATAATTTCCTGAGCCAGAAGCTTTTCTCCTTTCCTTCGCATTGTCCGGCGGAGGTGCGCATCCAGGTGATCGACGGGTTCGTGACTCAGGTCAGTCAGGTAACAGCCGCGCGAACGAAACGCGGCGAGAAAACTTTCTTCGCCGATGCTGGAGTCTGCCGTTTGAAAAGCCGCACGCATGGCCCGATATAACCCGGAGTTCCCCGAGTAGAAGAAGCGTCCAGAGGCGGGAGGCGATTCGCCAACAAACAGCATCTGAATACGCAACGGCCGGAAAGATTCACGCAGTCTTTCGCGTTCCCGTCTCGTGAGCATCCTCATATCCAATATCACCAGCATATTCGAGCGTGCAACGTCGATCTTGTACCGAACGACTTTTTGGAACGATCGATGCCGGGAGTGTCGATGTCAGAAAACCGCTCGCTTCGACGGCCTGCTGTTCGTTGGCGTCACGTCGACGGGAATTTACTGATGTTGAAGCTGGTTTATAGCGATGCGAAGCGACCTGGCACACCATCGCCAAGCGGCTCCTGCCCACGGCAATTTATTCTGAGCCCGCCTGGAGGTGGGCATTAGCCGGTTTCACTCTGATGAAAAGCTTGTCCCATCTACGATGTTTATCAGAGGGAATCGGCCGCCCTCCCGGAAACGTCTGGTCCAGCAAATTGATCTCATCAATCTCGTTGACTTTCATCAGGAGCCAGTTGGGAAGGGGGCGGCTACTGGACCCGCCAACCTGATAGCCCAGCAACTGGACAGACCCATTTAAGGATACCGTGATCGTGCGGCTCAAGAAATGCGAGGTTTGCGGTGATAGACCAGCCGAACCATGCGATTGTGCTCGATGGCCGTCCAGAGCAGCGGATGGGTTTCAGGCTGCAACATCGATAAGATTATTCCAGTTCGTGGAGTGGTCGTGCTTCAAGATCGTGTTTGTCTGCGCGGCTCCATAATTCGCTCGCGCACCGTCCTGCTAAGACCTGCGATAAGGCAAGAGCGCAGCTGCGAGCAGTCCTCTATCTTACCCAGACGTACCGGATGCCATTTGATCCGGCATCCAACTTGCCTGGAACTTTGCGGCGCACCACCGAATTCCTGTGATTTCGAATCGAAGTTCTTGCCGGAGAGGCGGAAGTCACGGTCGCTGAGATGCGCCAAACCGGTTTTCAAGCCAAGTGATCAAATGAGCGATAATATTTCTGGTGGAAAAGTAGCGGTTCGGGCAACTCCTCCCTCTAACGGCGCGCAGGAGAAACCCAGGCACAATGGTGTTCTGCGCGCAGCGGGACTCGGGCTCATTACCGGCGCTGCTGATGACGACCCTTCCGCCATCGGTACGTATGCCAGTGCGGGAGCGGCGTTCGGCCCCTCTTTTTTGTGGACTGCGCCCATCACCTTTCCCATGATGTTCGCCGTGGTTTACCTGTCTGCCAAACTTGGGCAGGTAGCCGGCGAGGGATTGTTCGCCGTTCTTCGCAAACATTACTCAACATGGCTATTGTACCCAACGCTCGTTGCAGTTCTGATCGGCAACACTATCGAAGCGGGTGCCGACCTCGGCGGCATCGCAGCCGCGATCAATCTTCTTGTTCCGGTGCCCACCGGAGTCCTGGTGATGCTGACCGCGGGGATAATCCTTGCGCTCCAAATGTGGGGTTCCTACACTCTCATGCGCAACATCTTTCGGGTGCTCGCCCTTGCCCTTCTTGCGTATCTACCGGCTGCGATTCTGGCAAAGCCCGATCTTCTTCCCGTTATCGAAGGTACGCTCATCCCTACGATTCGCTTCGATAAGGAATTTCTCTCCATGCTTGTTGCCGTCATTGGCACCACGCTCTCCGCCTATCTCTACACTTGGCAGTCAAATGAAGAAGTGGAGGAGGAGAAAGCCACGGGCCGCATTCTCCTTTCCCAACGAA
Organism: Terriglobia bacterium; assembly: GCA_963767545.1. Lineage (GTDB taxonomy): Bacteria > Acidobacteriota > Terriglobia > Bryobacterales > Bryobacteraceae > CAVVFX01. The sequence continues at coordinate 71,229 of CAVYEV010000035.1, read as the reverse complement.
AGGGAGCAACTGACGAGGAATTACGGCATTCGAGACGAGACGTGCTGTTTGGAATGTTCTTCTCCAATATAGCCATGTACTTCATCGTGCTCGCCACGGCAGCTACGTTGTTCAAGGCTGGAAAGACCGGCATCAACAGCGCGGCGGATGCCGCGCAGGCGCTCCGTCCTTTGGCGGGAAATGCGGCGGGTATTCTGTTTTCACTTGGGGTTATAGGCGTCGGATTTCTGGCCGTACCCGTCATGACGGGGGGAGCCGCCTACGACCTTTGTCAGACGGTGGGATGGAAGTACGGGCTCAACAAGCGGCCAGGGCAAGCGAAACGCTTTTATCTGGCGATCACCGGCTTCACCGTGCTTGGCGCGGGAATGAACTTCCTCGGATTTAATCCAATGAAAGCTCTCGTCGTCGCAGGTATCGTGCAGGGATTCTCGACTCCTCCTCTGATGCTGCTGATTATGTTGATGACGAACAATCGGGCAATAATGGGCGACCGGGTGAATGGGCGTGGGATAAACCTGCTGGGCTGGATCACAACCGTCGCGATCTTTGCGGCAACGCTCGGCCTTGTAATCACATGGATCGTCTGAGGATTCTCCGTCATCGTCAGACGCGTGTACTCACCGGCGTGGGAACGGAGTAAATAATCATGAAGCGGAACATGGAAAACAAAAATTGGTTTAGCAGCATGGCGCAGAACACTGCGAAAGCGGCGGGATCGAGCGCCGCTTTTTCTGCAATTTGCATCGTGACACTCGCGTGGCTGATTACCGGGCCCATATTTCATTGGAGCGATACGTGGCAACTGGTCATCAATACCGTCACCAATATTGTCAGCATGCTAATGGTCTTCCTTATACAGAACACGCAGAATCGTGAGAGCGCCGCGCTTCAACTCAAAATCGACGAGTTGCTTCGAGCAAGCAGGGGAGCGCAGAATGCCTTCATCAACCTCGAAGAACTTAGCGAGCAGGATCTGGAGCGAATCAAAGAGCGCTATGCCGCACTCGCAGAGCGCGCTCGCAGCAAGTCCGGTTTGACGCCGAGACCCGGTCCGGCGCGCTCGGAGTTGGAGACGCAATCATGATCTCGACCGAGTGGCGCTCCAGTTTCTTGCTTTTTTGGCGCTCGATATGCTCGATATAAGGCAGACTGTCGTGAGTCACTACGAGGAACGAGTTCTCGACGAACGCCGAGGCCATATAATTCGGCGCATCTCTTCTCTTCGAAGGCCCAGCGAGGCGTAAGCTATGACGGCCGCTCCCGAAATCGTAACGACGTTGATCAGAAAGCTGGCCATGCGGCTGACGATAACTGACCGGGCTGGTAGACCGATGATGGTGGCAGCCCCGAACCAGACGGGAAAAATAGCGAACTGGACGGCGGCCGCGACGCCTATGACATAGCGCCTTCCGGCGTCGTCCGCGGTCGATAGACCCGCCGCGACGCCGATTACGGTGGAAATGGCGAAGCTCGCAAGCGGTCCCTTGAAATCCTGAAACCCTATCGGGCCGCCAGCCAGGACCGCAACCACCAGACCTGCGCCGTAAGCCAGCAATGCGCTGGTGAGCAACGCAGCGGCGCCCTTGCGCACAAGCCCATGGTCGCCGCACCGCATGCCGAATCCCACCGCGAGCACCTGCGAGAGGAATGGCAGGAAAAGAGCCGCTACGACGATTGAAATGGAACTGTTGTGAATAACGCCGTCGGCGAGCAGGATCGCCCCTCCGGCGGCTCGGCCGACGTAACTGGCCGTTACATGGCTCGTTTGCCATAGATCCTCAATAATGTCCGGCACGGGTTCGACCATGGGGCGGGTGATTTCGGCCAGCGGGTCGCCGCTGATAATCGCCCGTAGTTCGCGTGAGCTTACCGAACATTCCTCAATGTCGAAGACCGGAGAGGAGAGTAGGGCGTCGATAAACGCCTTTGCTTTGGGAGTGGAACATTCGGCGCTTACTACATGTTTGGGGCGTTCCGGCCCGTGCACGAACACTTCATACACGCTCACCTGAGAGATACCGGCGTCCATAGCAATTCGCGCTATCGCGGCGCTTCGCTCGACTGGAACCGTAGCTCTGACTTCGTGCATCTCCGCCCTTCTTGGCCTGAAACGCTATTGTAATAAATAGTCGATTGAGCTTACACTTCAGTCGTGGCCGATCTTACGTCATTTCCTAACCAACTGGATCCCAAGAAGCTCGAATGCCGGGCGATTATTGAAACCCCAAAGAACCGCCGGAATAAATTCGATTACGATCCCGAGTCAAACCTGTTCGAATTGGCGGGGTTGCTGCCGGAGGGCATGATGTTCCCGTTCGACTTCGGCTTCATTCCCTCAACGCTGGGGCAGGATGGCGATCCGCTCGATGTGATGGTGCTCATGGACGAACCCGCCCATGTCGGTTGCCTTCTGCATGTTCGCATCGTCGGTGTCATTGAAGCCGAGCAGACACAGGACGGGAAAACTGAGAGTAACTGTCGCCTGATCGCGGTGAGCGTCCATTCCTACAGCCATGAAGACGTCACGTCCATCAAACAGATCAGTGCATCCGTGCTGAATCAACTGGAAGCATTCTTTATCTCCTATAACAAGCTCCACGGCAAGAAATTCAAGGTCACCGGACGCGGCGGTCCCAAGCGGGCCCTTAACATTATCAAGGACGGAATCAAGGCATTCCAAGAAAAGAAGGGCTGACCTGAGCGCCACCCGCACGTAAAAGCAAGGATGCTGATAGCAATGCAAGAAGGCGAAGACCGCTCATCGCTTAAGTAAGTAGCGTAGTTTGCTCCATGGCAAGCAATTCAGAACCAGATCTTTCGTGACGCCGGCGCGCCGGGCTTGATCGACGCCGTAGCGAACGAGGCCGAATTCGCGCGTGCTGTGGGCGTCGGTTGAGATTGCGATTTTGACGCCGGCATGTACGGCGGCACGGGCATTCTCCGCCGAAAGATCCAGGCGGTCCGGGCTGGAATTGATTTCGAAAAAACAGCCGTTTTGCCGGGCATGTTCAATCACTCGCTCCATATCCAGTTCATAGCCCGGACGCTTGAGAAGCAGGCGGCCAGTTGCGTGACCCAGGATGTTGAAGTAGCGGTTGTCCATAGCGCGCAGAACGCGTTCGGTCTGCTGCTGCTTGCCGAAACCGAAGCGCGAATGGATGGAGCACACGGTATAATCCAGTTCGCTCAGAAGATCATCGGGATAATCGAGGGCGCCGTCAGCCAGAATATCAACCTCGGCCGATTTGAGAATGCGAATACTGTTCGGGCGTTCATTTAGCCTGTCGATAAAACGGATCTGCTTCCACAAATCCTCGATCGATACGCCGCGCGCGATCTTCAGGCTTTGCGAGTGATCCGTGATTCCGATGTATTCGTAGCCGTTCTCTCGCGCGGCGCGGGCCATCTGTTCGATGGAATGCGCGCCGTCGCTTGAGGTGGAATGCGCATGCAGTTCGCCGCGAACGTCCGTCGGCTTGACCAGCAATGGGAGGGTGCCTGAAGCCGCGCGGTCCACTTCGTCGTAACCTTCCCGGAGTTCCGGCTCGATGAACGCAAGACCGAATTTCTTATAGAGCGCGTTTTCATCCGGAAAGGGTCCGGATGTCTTCAGCGCTTTCAGAGTCCCGGTGATAGCCGCCAGTTTCTTCAGGTGAGGCTTCGAACCGGTACATGCGATCAGGGCGAGGCCCCATTCGCTCGATGCCGCCGCGCGCACCCGCAGTAGAATACCGATTGAGAGTGCCAGCACCGCCTCGCCTTTGCCCGAACTGACAAGTGGCGTCAGGCCGCCGAAACGCTGGAGCTTCGCGACGACGGACGGGAAATCGTCTGTCTCAACAACGAACGCGATTTCGTCGATGACCTCGACGCGGCGGCGATAATCGCCCACGACGTGCGCGCGGCGGACGCCGCACTTGGCGAGCAGGAATTTCTCGATCGAGGCGCAGAGATCGTCCGCCTTGTAGAGCAGGATGGCATGCGTCTCCGTGAGACCCTGCCGCACATGCTGCGCCATACGCTGGCCTAACGTCTTTTCGATCTCGCCGCTCTCTAACTTGCGCTTGAGTTCCTCGACGGACGCGATACCGAGTTTCTTGTAAACGCGAAGCACGCGCTTCGCGTCGAGACGGGGATGCCGGCTAATATCGGTAAGCGCGGGGTCGGCGCTCGCGCGCAGTTTTTCAAGCTTGCCCAGCGTGCCCGTCAAGACGATCTCGCGGATGGCCGAGGCAATGGCCTCCCCGATCCCGGCATATGCAGTGAGGTCAGCCTCCTCACGCACAAGCTCGTCTACGCTTTCCGATAAGGTTCCGATCGTGGCGGCCGCGCGCCGGTAGGCTCTGACCTTGTACGGATTTTCCTTACCGGCGGCCATCAACTGGGCGAGACTCGCGAGACGGTCGGCGATATCCGCGTTGCTGAGCGAAACCGCGACTTGGGTGGTGTCCTGAGAAGGCGCATCTGCCATAGCTTCATCTTCATGATGCCCGAAATCTGGGCCACTGCTGACGAATATGGGATCGCCCTAATTTCTCAAGCTACTGCTCGCCGCTGCCGCCTCGTATGGAGGCGCGACTTTGGGATTGGCACGGGAAGTTCGCGCAACGCTCGGTGGACCGACGCGCAGCGCGCAGTCGTTCTTGGTGCAGGGTGACGGTGATCTCCGACGATACCGGCATAGTTCAACCCGCTAAAACCAACGCACAGGGTAACTGGTTTACCGGATTCCTGTTGCGTGGCCACTATCGCTTCACCCGGGACATGCACCGAAGATCGGCTGCATATTACAATCACTCTCATGAACCGATATTCAGCACTGCTGTTCAGTGGAGTCGCTCTCGCCGGCCTAGCCGGGTTAATCCGAGCCGCGGATGTTGACGATGCTAAGGTCGAACGCGGGAAGTACCTGGTAGAGGAGGTATCCAAGTGCCAGGATTGCCATACTCCTCGCGCTGCCGATGGGTCGCTTGACAAGACCAAGTGGCTGAAAGGAACGACCCTGGATTTTGCGCCGATGAAGGAAGTCCCCGGTTGGCACAAGACGTCTCCCGATATTACCGGCGCGAGCAGGATGTTCGAGCGTTGGCAGGCAAAAGGCTTAACTGAGTTTCTCATGACCGCGAAAAATCCTCGCGGAGGAAAGGCGGACCCGCCGATGCCCGACTATCACATGAACAAAGACGACGCCGAGGCTGTCGTCGCGTATTTGAAGAGCCTCCCGTAACCAAGTTTTGCCAATGAACGAGTTGGTAATCCGTGCCGCTACTCTCGCCGACGTGCCGGTGATTCTCGATCTGATCCGCGGACTGGCTGAGTACGAACGCCAGCCGGACCAGGTCCTCGCAAATGAAGCGCTTTTGCGTGAGTCGCTCTTCTGTGAGAAGCCTGACGCCGAAGTCATACTCGCTTGCAAAGGAACTGTGCCGGTGGGGTTTGCGGTGTTCTTTCACAATTACTCCACCTGGTGGGGGAGGCGCGGGCTCTATCTGGAGGATCTGTTTGTCCGCCCGGACGCGAGGGGCAAGGGAATCGGCAAGGCTCTGCTCAAGACCCTCGCGCGAATCGCGAAGGATCGCGGTTGCGCTCGTATGGAATGGTCCGTTCTCGACTGGAACCAACCGGCTATCGATTTCTATCGCAGCCTGGGAGCGATTCCGGAAGAGGAATGGACGACATACCGCTTGAACCGCGCCGAAATCGATAGTTTGGCGGCGGATTAAAGATTCGCGGATGCGATATTATTTCAGCGGCAGTGCGGACGTTTACCGCACTGTCAGATCGCGCAAATAGATCTCTTTGAATTGCATGTTCCCGCGGCCGCCCGAGTGCAGTTGCAGCGCTATGTAGCCGTCGGTCGATTTCGGCTTCGGGTCCGTGAAATCGACCACGGTCACACCGTTCAACCGCGCGACATAATGGTTGCCTTCTACCTTGAGCAGGTAATCGTTCCAGTCGTCGTAGTGGACGACGAATTCATTGTCCGGAGACGGCCAGACGATCCACTGCCGTCCATCGCCATAGATCCCGCCGGTGTGGTGCGAAATCGTGGGATCGATCTCGAATTGCAGCCCCTGTGTCACGTCCGCGGTTCCGGGTTTGAATTCGGAGTGAAAAAAGACTCCGCTATTGCCATCGCCCACACATTTGAACCGGATGGACATATGAAAATCCTTGTACCGCCCGTCGGTCCGAAGGTAGCCGTAGTCCTTGGTGATCCCTTGCCCATGAATCACTCCCTCCACTACTTCCCACTTCTCGCGGCCAACCTCGGCCCAACCGCTCAAATCTTTGCCGTTGAACAGCGAGACCCACTGTTCATTCGGCTGCTTCGGACCCGTTTTAGGAATCTGCCCCAGACAAACGAAGGAGAGTCCAACCAGGGACGCTAATAGTGTTGTAACGAAAAGACGCATGTATGTTGTTCTATCCGATTTCAGCACGAATTGCATCTGCGATTCGCTGGGAGAATTCTTCCACCCGCGGCAAGTCCGGTCCCTCGACCATGACGCGCGCCAAGCGGTTCGGTGCCTGAAAAGCGCACCAGTACGCGTCCGGAGCCATCGAAGGCCCGGTCGCAAGCGGCTATTTCCGCGTTGACGGCGATCATCTGATCGAGCGCGCGCCGCTCGCGTATTTTCACGTTGACCAGTTTCTGCGGATAGATGTCGAGGCCGCGCGGCAAGCTCGTCGAGGCTCTGCCGTTTGGAAGCCGCGATCTCGAAAATCCGGAGCGCAGTCAGCATGCCGTCGCCTGTAGTCGCGTACTCGCGGAAAATGATGTGACCGGATTGCTCTCCGCCCAGCACCGCGCCGCGCCGCTCCATCTCCTCGAGAACGTACTTATCGCCGACGGGCGTGCGCAGCATTGTGATTCCCTCGGCTGCGAGTGCGCGTTCGAGGCCCAGGTTCGACATGACCGTCGATACCACCAGCCCACCCGTGAGATGGCCCTGCGCCTTCAGATGCCTCGCGGCAATCAGCAGCACGTGATCCCCATCCACGATTTTGCCGCTACCGGAGATCAGGATCGCGCGGTCCGCATCTCCGTCGAAGGCCACGCCGCCATCGGCTCCGGATGCCAGGACTTCGCGCCGCAGGTTGTCCACGTGCAGCGCGCCGCAATCGAGATTAATGTTGCGTCCATCCGGCTGATTGGAGATCGCGATCACTTCCGCTCCCGCGCGGCGGAACAGATCGGGAGCGAGATGAGAAGCGGCTCCATTCCCGCAGTCGAGGACGAGCTTCAATCCGGTGAGCGGAGTTTTCAGGCTGGCGAGGAGATGCTCCAGATACTCGCGATCGAGACCCGGGTCTTCCTCGAGACGCTCGGCTCCGGACGGAGTTACGTCCGGCAGCACGCGAAAGATCTCTTCCTCGATCAGATGCTCTTCGGCGTCGGGCAGCTTGAAGCCGGACGTCGCAAAGACTTTGATGCCGTTATCCTGAAAAGGATTGTGCGAAGCCGAGATCATGATTCCCGCCGCGAACTGATCCGAGCGCGTCAGGAAGGCCACGCCCGGTGTGGTCACCACTCCCGCGAAGCGCGCACGCACTCCATGTACAGCCAGGCCTGCCGCCAGCTCCGCGGCAATCCACGGACCCGATTCGCGCGTGTCAATGCCAATGACCGCGTCGCCAGACGCTCCGCGCTCGCGCAGATCCTTGCCCAATGCCAAGCCTACGGCATGTACTGTCCTCCGATCGAGAGGCGGCTCCCCCGCTATCCCCCGAATCCCATCTGTTCCAAATAGTTTTTTACTCATGGATTTTTGGCTTATTTGCCACCGATAATCTAACTGTAACCTCCGGCGAGCCCTGAAATCGAACCTGCGAGTTTGGCAGGTACGCGCTCACCCGCACGGTTTTGCCGTCGAGCAAGCTTTGCAGATCCGCCGGATCGGTAATCAGCGAAGTCACTTTGCGCACTTTGCTCTCCGGGCCGGTGATCGCAAGTTGTGGAGGATCGGGCGTCGCCTTCATTCCCGCCGGCAGCGGGCCGCTCAGCCGTAGTTCCACCGGGACCTTGCGCGCGATGCGCCGTTCGAAGGTAAAACGCAGTTGCGCGGGAGTGATACGGATCAGATCCACACCCCGCGGCAGACTCGTGTTGCTCCGATCGATCGTAAATGTGCGCTCGCAAGGTTCGTTCACGCCGCTGAAATCGAGCACGACGGCAAGCCGCTTCTCGCTGAGGTTCCGCAGAAGGCCTGCCGGCCCGCGTGTTTCCAGATCCACATCCCCTACGATATCGGAACTGATTTCCAGATTCGCCGGAATGTTTTTGTACTGGACGGGCGCGGCGATAATAGAGGTCATCTCCGGCTCGCGGTAAACCGCGATCCAGACGAGTGTGGCGAGGCCGAGCGACAGCAGTTTCCAGCCGATGTTACGAAAAAACCAGTGGACAACGTTCGCCGGTGTCATGGACGAACGACCCGCTCATGCGGCTCGGAATCGCGCGCTCGCTCGTGTTCAGCCAACGCTCCAAAGGAAGGACGTACGGATCGATATTTGCCCACGCCGAAATGATGGTTTATTCGTTCGTCCGCTTCCTCTATGGTAAGGTTTTGGTGCAGTTCTCCGAAAGCGGCAATGGAGATCCAGCCCGTTTCTTCCGAGACGATCAAAGCCAGGCAGTCAGCCTCTTCAGTGATTCCTATCGCCGCACGGTGGCGTGTGCCCAGATCGCCCGAGAGCGTGAGGTTTACTGTCAAGGGGAGAAAGCAGGCGGCGGCTGCGATCCGGTCCTTCTGGATGATTATGGCGCCGTCGTGCAGAGTCGTCCCGGGCATGAAGATGGAGCAAATAAGGTCGCGGGAGATTATCGCGTCGAGACCGACACCGCTCTCGACAAAGGTTCTCAAGCCGATGTCCCGTTCCAGGACGATAAGTCCACCGGTGTGTTCCTGTTTGAGCCACTTGACGGCTAGCAGTATCTCGTCAAACGCTTCAGGCCGCTGAAATCCCCCGCCGAGATAACGCCTTCGCCCAATCCTCGCGAGAGTGCGGCGGATTTCCGATTGGAACAGAATAATCACCGCAATTGGAGTGTATGGAATTAGATAAGAGAGAAGCGAGCGGACGGCCTCCAGGTTAGCCAGAATCGATACTCCGTAGAGTAGCCCGACCATCAGGATACCTGCGAGAATGTGCGCCGCCCGGGTACCGCGCACCACGAGTAAAAGCTGATAGATTACTAGCGCGACGATGAGAATATCGATCGCTGCCGCCCAAGTTAAGGGCGGTAGAGTAAAGTTGAACTCACCGGCAAGAGAATGCGACGGCATTTACTGCCAATATTTTACCAGTGACCACAACTTTCCGACGGAATCGCTGAAACCAGAGCAGCGGAGTATCTACCACCCATTCACCGGATACATGGTCCGCACCACGCGATTGGCGGAGTCCACAATCGCGCGGCAATGAAATGAAAAACGGATATCGATGAGATCCACCTGAGTTCCGTTCTCAACTTCCGCCGAAGGCACCGTCTGCCACAGAGGAAACTGTGCAAACTGTAGAAACTCCTCAAACGTCCGCGTCTTGGACGCAGCTTCGATAGCGGCATTCTTCTCCGGTTTGTACAACGTTCGTCCCGAGGACGGATCGAACGGGCCGCTGAATAAATTCAGATTGTACATGTGATACGCGCCGGAGGTTTCGACCGCTCCAGTCCAGCGGAAAGGAGAAGAAGAAAGTGGGAAAACCGCGACTCGAACCGGCTCCGCGCCATCGTAAATTCGCGCGTCGAGTGTGTCGATCAGCTGTCCGTGGATGAGTGCCCTTCCAGTGAAATAGAGGCACAGAAAAACCAGTGCCGTTATCGCCCACCCTTGGCCAGGCGACTTGCCCGCCTTCGCTCCGATTTCACTACCTACAACGCGCGCAAGTAACGGCGCAAAGAGGCAGCCGGCAAACGCCGCATAGATCCAAAGATCGAACAGCATGGTGTTGTCAAGACGGTACCATCGCCAGGAAAACGGGAGCAGAAAACGAATGCCGTACTGATTGGTCCAGTCGAGCAGCAGATGGGATAGGACGCCCAGGAGCGCGACAAACATACCCGCGATCCATGCGGGCGGCGTCCGCGCAAACAGGCGCACGATTCCGACTGACAGCAACGCCATGACCGGCATCATTACAAAAGCATGAGTAATTGTCCGGTGCCAATGAAGATAAGTGACGGTGCCACCAGCCAAAGCGAAGATGTCGATGTCGGGGATGTTGGCGGAAAGCAACAGCAGCGCGGTGGCATTCGGGGTCAACCGGTTGAGACCCGCCCGGCTCATGAAATAGCCGGTCAGCAAGTGAGTGGGATTATCCAAGCTGGTTAAGCAGTGCCGTCAACGCACTTCGCGAATCTTGAGATCGCGGAACATCACGACGGTGTTGCGGTCGTGAAGTTGGAGGCCGATCGGGCCGGTGAGCGAACGAGCCGGATCGCCGGCAGAGTGCGACACCTGCTTGCCATTGATGAATACTGTAATGCCCGATTTCCGGGACTCAATCTTCATATGGTTCCAGTCGTTAGGGTTGGTAATGACATCGGGAGCTTTGTCGAAATGATAGACACTGCCCGAAAGATATTGATCCTTGTAGCCGTTGCTCAACTGGATCTCATAGCCGATGTGCGACGGAGTCTTCTCGGCGTCCCAATTGCCGGTGATGGCCCATTTGGCGCGGGAAGTGTCGCGCAGCGAGACGCCGCTGTTGCCCCCCAGCCGGAGCCACCAGTCGAATTCCAGATCGAAATCGTCGTATCCCTTACGAGTGTAAAACCACGCCTGATTTTCACCCTTCTGACTGATATTCTTCTGGCCGATCAGAACGCCATCGCTCCGCAGCGTCCACGACCCGTCGCCGATGGACTCCCAGCCGGCGAGCGATTTATCTTCGAGCAGGTTGGTCCATTGCGCGAGGGCGGGCGTGGCGAAGAGGAGTAACGCCGGCAGCAATTTTCGCAGGTTCATCACGTTTATTAGAGCACGCGTGCGGGATCGCATGGTTAATTGGCACTCAAAGGCGTTTGGAAGGACCGTGTGCGATGGGTGCATCAGTTGCGGTTCGGCTTGGAGCGGCCTAAAGAGAAGTGAGTAAGCTTCACGAACGATCAGCACGCGCAGCTCGCGCGTTCTCGGATTGAAAATATGACCATAATCGCCAACGATGGTGGCACCGAACGTATTGGGCGGGAGTTCTTCGTTCTGAAATGCTGAACCACCAACGAAGCTAACAGGCCGGCGGTACTGAGACTTGCGGAAGCGCTTTCGAATGTCGTCTGCGTGTTGCTGGAGTACCGTGCGACGACACAAATCAATGAGCTGCGCAAAGAGAGTACTTCCCGCGGAGATGTCCCCGTGTTTGAGCTTAATATCAGGATCGGCGGTATCCAAAGGTGCTGAATGGAGTTCAGCGCCATTGCACGCGATGACGCGAGTGCAGGGATTGATGCCGGAGGGAAAGAGCGCGTTGAGCTCGGTGCCGTAAAGCCGGGCGTCAGTCAATCCTTTCGCAATGGATTCGCCAGGTGTTTTTGCTTCTATCACCAGAACCGGCAGCCCGGCGAGGACTACCATGTCGTCTGGGTAGTATAGCTCCTTGCTGGTTCCTTTTCCAACCTGCCGCCGAATGCTCAACTTTGTCAGGATGCTGGACCAGCCCGGCCCCATTTGGCACAGCAGTGGTAAGCAACGGCAATAGCAACTTCTGCTCAACGTCGCTCTCGGTGACGAGTTCCACTAATGAACTCACCCAGACCATGCCGCGGTTCACACCCTTCACCCACCCCTTTCAAGCGGAGATACTTTAAACGATGAATATCGATTCGGCCAGGAATAATATTGCATTGGTCCTCTTAGCTGCCGGCGGTTCCACCCGCATGGGTACGCCAAAGCAATTGCTGTCCTACAAAGGGCAGCCATTGATCCGGCACGCAGCGCAAACGGCGCTCGACTCCGGGTGCGATCCCGTGATCGTGGTTCTTGGGTGCCACATCGGTGAAATTCGTGCCGCTCTCGACGGACTCAATGTAGTCGTCGTCGAAAACACCGAGTGGGACAGCGGCATGGGTACATCAATTCGCGCGGGCATCTCAGCCGCTGAGATCATGGGCTGCGACGGCGCGATCCTGGCCTTGGCAGATCAACCGCTCATCACCGCCGGCATCCTGAAGAGCCTTATGGCGGAATACGCAGACTTCGGGAAAGCCGATCGTCGCCTCGGAGTATGCCGGCACGGTCGGAGTCCCTGTATTCTTCTCCCGCGAATTCTTCCCGGCGCTGAAAACGCTGCAACCTGCACAGGGCTGCAAAGGCGTCATTCTCGCGAATCCGGACCAGACAATCCGCATCGGTTGTCCGGAAGCCGAGATGGATATCGATACGCCGCACGACTACCAGACAATCGCGGGCAACGGGGAGGTGGTGGTATCCTAACCTTCCATATGGGGAAATCTTTTTTTCGGGCATTGTCATTCGTGTGCGCGTCGGTCTGCGCATGCGTAATCGCGTTCTCTCAAGGCACCACTTCACGAGTTGTGGGAACGGTTCAGGACGCGACCGGCGCAGTAATTCCCGGCGCGACCGTCAAGCTAATTAATCCGGGGACTAACGTCACCTTCACCACCACAAGCAGCGGCGGCCGGCGAATATGTCTTTCGAGGCCGTGCAGCCAGGCACCTACGAAATCGACGTAGAGGCGAAGGGATTTCGCAATTTCGTCTCGCGCAACAACGTCGTCACCATCGGTCAGCCCGCGACCATCAACGCCAAGCTCGAAATAGGCGCGGCGAGCGAGCAGGTTCTGGTCGAGGCCTCCGCCGAAACGGTTCAAACCAGCACGTCGGGCAACTACGGCAATGTCGTCACCAAGCAGGAACTCACCGACCTTGCCATTGTCGGCTCGCGCGGGCGCAATCCTACCGATCTCGTCGTGATGGAGCCGGGCGTCGTCTCCGGAGCTCCCACCGGAGGCGGTATCTACGTGCACGGCGCGCGCGACCGCTCCTGGAACTATACGCTCGACGGCATCGATGCCAATGATTCCAGCCAGGGCGGCTCGGGCACCACCAGCTTCCGCGTCAATCCCGACATGCTCGATGAGTTCAAGGTCATCACCGGCAACAACACCGCTGAGTACGGACGCAATAGCGGCGGACAGGTGGCCATGATCACGCGCTCCGGCAGCAACGAATTCCACGGCAATGGCTTCTGGTTCTATCGCACTCCCCGGCTGAATGCCAATGAATTTCAAAACAATCTGCAAGGCTTAGGCAAGGCGCAACTCGAGCAAAATATCTACGGTGGCGGACTGGGCGGCCCTATCTGGAAAAACAAGACCTTCTTCTTCGTCGAATTTCAAGGACTTCGCGCGCGCAGCAGTTCCTTGACTACGCGAACGGTCTTCACTGAAACCGCTCGTCAAGGAATTCTGCGCTACGTGAAGGGCGGTCGCAATCAACCCTCGGGCGCGCCCGGCGCATCGGTCGATGCGAACGGCAATCCGCTGCCTGGACTCAGCATCGGCACGTACAATGTGGCCGGCAACGATCCGCAGCACATCGGTCTCGATCCGACGATTCTCGCCGAAGTCAAGAACGAGCCGCTGCCCAACAACTTCACCACCGGCGACGGACTGAACACCGCGGGCTATATCTTCAGCGCCGCTTGCCAGCGAACGCCAGCACGATCAGACGATCAAGATCGACCAGATCATCAACACCAAGAACTCGGTCTACGGGCGCATCGCATGGGGCAGCGACGATTCGCTTTGCGATATCGTGAACGGCGGCCAGCCGATTTTCCCGGGCACGCCATGTCTGGTCAACACCATCCGGCGTCCGCGTAACATAGCGTTCAACTGGCGCTGGACCCCCACCGCGCATATGACCAATGAACTCGTCGTGGGCCAAAACCGCTATCCTGCGCTTTTCAACCAACCATCTTCGCTTGATAAGATCTCGTTCACCTCTAGCCCGACGCCCCCGGTCGACGTGACGGAACAATATCTGTTCGGCAACCAGCGCGTCGTCAGCACATGGCAGTATGTCGATAACTTCGCCTACTTCCAGGGCGCGCACAGCTTTAAGATGGGCTTCAATCTCCGCCAGGTGCGCGAGGAGGATCAGCGCGGCTCGGTCGCGGGTCTCAACGCCGGCGAAGAAGTGAACTTTTCTACCGCCATCAACACAGTCGATCCCACGACATTCGGGCTGCCCCTCGATCTCAACACCAGCTTCGACCGCCCCAATTTCCAGTCGGATATCAACTTCCTGCTGGGCCGCGTGGGCCAGATCGACCGCGGCTTCGTCAATCAGAACGGCAGCGTACACCAAGGGCATTTTCAACTTCGATACCCGTTATCCCGAGTACGAGTTCTACGGCCAGGACACCTGGAAAGTCCGCAAGAATCTCACCGTGGATATCGGGCTCCGCTGGGAAATCCGCCTCTCGCCCAACACGCCTTCGAATAACATCCTTGTTCCCAATCAGCCGATCGTGGCCGGCGGCGCGCCCAGCAACAGCATAAACTGGGTGCCCGGAAGTCTGTTCAAGAATCAACTCGGCAATCTCGGACCCTCGCTCGGCTTTGCCTGGGATCCGTTCGGGACCGGCAAGACCTCGATCCGCGGCAACTATCGCATCGCCTATGACCGCATCAACGACTTTGTGATCGCATCCACCATTCTGCCCAACTTGCCCGGCGCGGCATACGCGGCCATCAACACAAGCTTTCGGACAAGCTGGAGGACGCCTTTCCAATCTCCCCGCGTTAACGGTTCCAAACACCATCAACACCCAACCCGCGCCCTATCAGAGCGCTACCAACACCGTTATCGATCCCAATCTTAAGACTCCGACCACGCATGAGTGGGCCTTCGACATTCAACGCGAAATCGCACAACAAGACGATCGTCGATATCGCATACATTGGACGGCGCGCCTATCATCTGCTCGGGCGCTTACAACGTCAACCAGACGCAAATCTTCACGAACGGATTTCTGGACGCTTTCAACACCGTGAAAGGCGGCGGCGATTCGACGGTCATGGATTCCCTGCTCGCGGGCGATTCGCGGCTGAATCCCGGCGAGAACGGGTCGCAGATGGTCCGCCGTCTGTACACCTCGTTCCTGAACCTGAATTCGGTGGGCCAATTGGCGGGTGCGATCGCCAGCCGGATTCAAGGAACCCAATCGGTTACCGCGCTCGCCGGGAAGCCCTTCTTCCTGATCCCCTATCCGCAGTACAGCGGCGGACTGAATGTCCTGGACTCGAACGACTTCTCCACCTACAACGCGCTCGAAGTGCAACTTCAGCACCGCTTCAACAGCGGCGTCGCTTACAATCTCGCGTACACCTGGTCGAAGTCGCTCGACACGCGATCGTTCGATCCGACGCTCACCGTTGTCGGCACCACCAATTCCTCAACGGCGGCAGACACTCCCTTCGACATCAACAATCGCCGCCTTAACTACGCGCCGTCCGATTTCGACCGGCGGCACGTTCTGCAATGGAATCTTCTCTATGAGCTTCCGTTCGGCAAAGGAAAACGGTGGGCGAGTACTTCGAAGGGCCTCATCAATCGCGTGATCGGCGGATGGGAAGTCACAGCTTACGGACGGCTCACCAGCGGACGGCCTTTCACCGTGTTCGCCGGGACCGAACACGGTCAGCAGCGTAGTCTATTCGACCGCCAATTGCACTGGCTGCTCTTCCGGAGAAGGGCACGCCATTCCTCGATCCGGCATCCGGGCTTGATCTGGTACTTCAACAAGTCCCAGATCTCGCAATTCTCCGCTCCTGGCGCGGGGCAGTTCGGCAATACCGGCCGCAATGCTTTCGTCGGTCCGCACTACTTCGAACTCGATTCGTCGTTCCTGAAGCGCATTCCCGTGAATGAGCGGATCAAACTGGAACTCCGCGCCGACGCGACCAACCTGACGAACAGTGTGATGTTCAGCGCCCCAACAGCCGATATCACCAGCTCCATCTTCGGCCGCATTAACAATTCAGTGTCCAGCGCATCGAGAAAGATTCAGATCGGCGCGAAGGTGCAGTTCTAGCCTCAATAGTTTTGGTCCCAAAGATGCTCTTATTAAACGGGGCCGGCCATGTTGTTAACACCCCTCTACCGGGACCGCTTTGAAGCGGGCCAGATCTTAGCCCGGCAGCTCAAGTTTGCGGTTGTGCATTCCGATCCCTTGGTACTTGCGCTTCCGCGTGGTGGGGTTCCCGTGGCGTTTGAAATCGCGCAAACGTTACACGCCGATCTCGATGTCTTTTTGGTTCGAAAGCTCGGAGTTCCCGGCCAGGAAGAGCTGGCAATGGGAGCCATCGCGAGCGGCGGCGTCAAGGTTTTGAATGAGCCCCTCATCCGGGATCTGGGCATCTCGGCAGCCGTTATTGATCGCGTGATCGCGCGAGAGCGGCACGAGATCGAGCGCCGTGAGCGGGCTTATCGCGAGGGCCGGCCGGCGCTGCCCATCGCCGGCCGCACAGTGATCTTAGTCGATGACGGTTTGGCTACGGGCGCCTCGATGCTTGCCGCAGCCCGCGCCGTACGCGCGCAAAAGCCCAAACGTATTATCGTGGCCGTTCCCGTCGCTTCACGGGATGTATGCGAGGAATTCCAGCAGCATGTGGACGATGTGGTTTGCGCTGAGACACCGGAGCCCTTATACGCCGTGGGTGCCTGGTACGAGGACTTCACGCAAACCTCCGATGCTGAGGTTCAGGAGTTACTCGAACGCGCCGCGAGGGAGCGTGTTACCTGAGGAGTAATCATGACAGGCTCGATATCTGCCCAATCTTGATCTTCTACGCACTGCGGCGCACCGGTTGGACAAAGATAGCAGGCTGCCCTGGACCCTTTGATCGACCTCGCGGGCGATGCGTCCTTTGTCCTTCTAGGCGAGGCGTCCCATGGGACCCATGAATTTTATGCAACGCGCGCGGCGATTACCGCGCGACTGATTAAAGAGAAAGGATTCCAGGCGGTCGCGGTCGAAGCGGACTGGCCCGATGCGTACCGCGTCAATCGCTATGTCCGTGGCCAAGGTAACGACCCGTCGCCTTCGCAAGCGCTTTCAGGCTTTACTCGATTCCCGGTGTGGATGTGGCGCAACCGGGATGTGGAAGCATTCATCGGCTGGCTGCGTCAATATAATGACTCACGGCCTCAACAGGCGGTGCAGGTAGGCTTTTATGGGCTTGACCTGTATAGCCTGAATCGCTCGCGTGAGGAAGTGCTCCGGTATTTGGAAAAAGTCGATCCCGAGTCGGCGCGCGCCGGGCTCGTTATCGCTACTCCTGTTTCGACCACTTTGGAGAGGATGAACAAGCGTATGGCTACGCGGCCGGATTTGGACTTTCGCACTCCTGTCAGGAAGAGGTTGTTCAGCAGCTGAAAGATCTGCAACAGCGGGCTTATGAGTATCTTCATCGGGACGGACAAGTCGCCGAGGACGATTTCTTCTCTGCCGAGCAGAATGCCAGACTTGTGAGAAACGCCGAAGAGTATTACCGCGGTGTGTTTCAGGGGCGAGTGAACACCTGGAATCTGAGGGACGGGCATATGGCCGAAACGCTCCATGCCCTCTCATCACACCTCGAACGGCGCTTTGGACGCGCCAAGATCGTGGTATGGGCGCACAACTCGCATTTGGGCAACGCGCGCGCAACCGATCGCAGCCGGTACGGCGAACTGAATCTTGGTCAACTCGTCCGCGAACGCTACGCACAATCCGTCTCTGGTCGGATTTACAACCTACACCGGCACAGTGACCGCGGCATCCGATTGGGGAGGAGTGCATGAAACCAAAAGTGTGCGGCCCGCGCTCCCAGGCAGCTATGAAGACGTATTCCACCAGACTCGCGTACCGCGCTTTCTGGTGACATTTGCGGGCGACGAACGCCTTTCCTCGGAGTTCCGTTCCGAGCGTTTGGAACGCGCCATTGGGGTGATCTATCGGCCAGAAACTGAGCGCGCCAGCCACTACTTCCACGCCCGCATCGCGGATCAGTTCGATGCGGTCCTGCACTTTGATGAAACTCGGGCGGTTGAGCCTCTTCCGCACGCTGAGGAGCAGCAGACACCGGAAGTACCGGAAACCTATCCAGTGGGAGTGTAACGTTCGATGAATGTCACAAGTACTGAGCAGGCTGTGCAGATCTTCCCCGGCGGATTACAAGGAGATCTGGCAATACCGGACCGGGCCACGGGTATCGTTTTGTTCGCGCATGGCAGCGGGAGTAGCCGCCATAGCCCCCGCAATCGTTACGTGGCCGGCGTTCTACAGCAAGCCGGACTCGCCACGCTGCTGTTGGACCTTTTGACTGCGGCCGAGGAAAAGGTCGATCTGAAGACCGCTCATCTGCGCTTCGATATGGGCCTCTTGGCGGAGCGCCTCGTCGAAGCGACGGATTGGCTGCGGCGCGAACCGTCAACTCGCGGGCTGCCCATCGGGTATTTTGGCGCAAGTACTGGCGCCGGGGCGGCGCTCGTAGCCGCCGCGGAACGCCCGTCGGCGATCCACGCCGTAGTATCGCGCGGAGGCAGGCCGGATCTTGCCGGGTCCGCATTACCGCGCGTTCAGGCACCAACTTTGCTGATCGTCGGTGGCGAGGACCATCAGGTCACAGCGCTGAATCGCCGGGCGCTGGCGGAACTGAGATGCGAAAAGGAGATCTCTATCGTGCCCGGCGCGACCCATCTGTTCGAGGAGCCCGGAACATTGGAGCACGCTGCAAAACTGGCCCGCGATTGGTTTGAGCGGCGCCTCAAGATGTGAACTATCGCAGCACCCAAACCCTGGCGGATGTTAGAATTTGACCGGGGAATGCCCACCACCACTGATCGATTCACTATCCTGGATGTAGCGCGTCAGGTAACCGGCCAAATGGTTCCGGTGAACAGCGGCTTTTCGTTCTTCTGCACGATGCCGATCGTTGAAGAGGACCTGAAGCAGTATGTTCACGAGCCTATCGCCGCCCTGCCGCCATCTATCGTTCTGCTCCTACCGCATATCGGGTTACTGCTTGTCCCGCATCTGGAACAGCCATCCGGACGTGGACCGGCTCTCATTTCCTACGACGCTCCGGTGCCAGAGCGTTCGCTGTCGGCTTCCGAAGTACTGATGGATGATGGCCTGTTAATCGCTCTGGCTACTTCAGACGTGGACATGTCCGAGTACCATTACACGCTCTACGATGCCATCGCGATACAGGTCGCGCAGCGCGCGCCCAAGGCGTTCCTCGAGGATTATGGCAAGCTCTTGCGCGAGGAAATTACGAGCGAAGCCAATGGGGAAATCCGGGAGGAAAGTTGGACGCTGAAACAGAAGTACCAGCATCGCCAGGGGGGCAACGGCAAACGGGAAACGGCACTCTGGAACGCATATCAGAAGCAGTCGTTGCGCGATACGCTAACGCTCTTCCTGCACGGCATCTGCTGCGATATCGACGTGGAAGCAGGCCCCAGACAACTTGCCAGCCGTCACATCCGTAAGCGTCTTGAGCTGCTGAAGAGCGTGTTTCCGCCGCCTGAAGGCTACTCGGTTTTCCCCGAACAGGTTCGCCGCCGCAAAGGCTGATCTTAGTGCAGTGGCGTCGCGGTCGCTTCGAGCTGCAGTTGACGCTTGGATGCCGGATCGTCCGAGGAGAAAATGACTGTCGCCTTTCGAAGCGGAATCTCCACCTTGGAGGTCCACCTCGTCTGGTAAATCATCGGAGGTTTCGTGAACTGCGTTTCCGTTCCCGCTTCCACTCCGCTCGCCTCTACCACTATGTTGAACTCCAATCCGTCTTTGGTGAGAGCGAGTTCGTTTACGTCCAGGTTCACGCCGATATCGAAGAACTGAGTCCCCTTGGCATCTCCAGTTGGAATTCTTGCGCCGCTTCGGATAGAACTCTTTCCGGCAATGGCCTCCACCATCATTTGATAGTTGTGGGTCTTGACCGGCTTCGTCCCATCTATTTCTTTGATGGTGAAATCGAGGCGGTAGAATTTGCCCGGCTGTTTGTCGCCATCGCTCTGCGCCGCTGCCGGCGCCGCTATTGCAAGAATCAGTACCCATAAAGTTGCGAGTTTCACTGTATTTCTCCTGTTTCCAAACCTTCTATTTGTAACGGACGGATGTTGAGGGCTTCGATCTCGAGCGCTTTATCCGGCTCTGCCAGTTGCCGGAGGGCTTCCGGAGCCTGCCGCGCGAGAGCCATCAATGCGCGCTCTTCCGGAGTCATCGGCAATGGCCTGAGTGGAACCTCACGCCGGGGCATGCGCTTTATCGGTGAAACCGGCTGCGCAGGCGCGGGTGGTTTATTGTGCGCTTCCGTGGGCCGGGTATTCAGCCGGGAGTCGCTTCGAGGCGCCTCTCCGCGCCATACCGACACCGCAAGGGTTAACCCAGCGAGCGCCAACCCTGCCACGGCGAAATGCAGCCACACCCACCGCGGCGCAGCGCGTTGCATACGCACGCGGGCCATCACTCTCCTCGACAGTCCGTCGCGAGGCTCCTCTGATGAATACGATGCCAATGCGTCATCGAGGATGGTCTCAAGCTGATCGCTATTCATGGCCGTTTTCCTAAATGTGCTTCTAACTTCTGTTTCAAGATCTGGCGGGCGCGCATGAGCCGCGTCCGAACCGTTCCCTCCGCGATTCCCAGGACCTTCGCGATCTCGCCGGAGTTCATTTCTTCAACCGTCGATAATGCTATGGGTTGCCGCAAGTCCTCGGGCAATGTATCAATCAGGCGATGTACCAGCGCGATTCGATCCGCTGCAATGGCCGAGACCTCCGGACTGCCTGTATCCTCCGCGGCCACTTGCGGCGGCTTTCTCTGATTTCGCGATCGGTGATCGACCGCGATTCGCCACGCTGTGCGCGCGAGAAATGCCCGCTCGTCCTCCATCCTCTTATGAGCGCCAGAGCGGAACACCTTCAAAAAAGTCTCCTGGACTACGTCCTCGCTATCGCTCGCATTGCGGAGAATCGCGTACGCGACCCGAAACACAAAACGCGACTGCCGCTCGACCAGAACGGCAAAGCGATCCTGCTGTGCCGTTGCTTCATCTGCCACGGTATCCGGCTCGGAAAACGGGAGTTTCAGTGCGAGTCGATCTGTCACGTTCATCAGTTAAGACCTTGCGAGGATGCAAAGCGTTCAGTTATTCGGCTCTGCGCAGGAATCCGACAGGTAGCCCATTTTACGCGGCTTTCTTGAAAGCGACAAATTCGGTCTTGGTGGCAGCCATGCGCTGGGCTTTGAAGAGCAAGTAGCGAAGATTCTTGTAGCCACGACCGCGGCGTACTAGTGTTTTGATATTGCCGTTGATTGCCTCCACGACGCCGAACCGCACCTTGACGTGGCAGTGATTCAGAATGCCGTCGATGTGATCGACAAGCATGATTGCCAGCTTTTCAAACGCCGGCAGCCTCTGCCAACGAAGCTGCAGTGTCCAGCTTCTTAGATAGCGCAACATCGCACCTTCGTAGGTGTAAGCCCACAGGCGCTCCAGGCTCTCTTTGAGCAGATAGGCTTTCATGATCTTCCGATTCAGAGCAAACAGTTCGTTCAATTGCTGCTTCTTCCGATTGCTTAGGTTGAGCCAGCGGGTCAGCAACAGCCAGCGCTTTCCCTTGACCACCTCACGCCCCGCCGCACCTTTGCGGAAGAACTCGGCGCGCGGTGTTTCATCGACAGCTTTGTTGGCATGCTGCATGATGTGAAACTTGTCGTAGACAATGGCGCAGTTTGGCGACCACTCCAAGATGCTCATCTTGAAGGGTCGCCACATGTCGATGCAAGCGGCCTCGATGTTTGGCCGTTGACGCCCGCTCAACTGCCCAGAGAAGAACTCGTCCAGCGTTTTCTTCGTCCGATCCTGACCGAACCAGAGCGGCTCGCCGCTCTCTAAATTACTCACCACGGTAATGTTTGGCCACGCGCCGCACCGACGCGCTTTCGCAAGCTTGTCCTACGACCTCTTCGAAGCGCTTGCTGAAAGGAGCTTCGCTCGGAAGTTGCTCCACCTTCTCGATCTTCAAACCGCAGTCCGGGCAACGTACCCGGTATAGCTCAATCACCACCGTGGTGAGGTACTCGAAGCACGGCAGATCCCGTACCTCGCGCTCGGTCACATCCGCCGGCTTATCGATTCTGCCCCCGCAACCCGAGCAAATCAGCCGCCAATTCCCGCGCTTGCGTCGCACCCACAGCTTCAAGGTCTTGGCATCTTCGTCTATTTCTTGCTGGTACACCGTGTACCCCGGCCATCCCAGAATCTTGGTCCAGTCGTCTCGTCTCAACCCGCCAGTCTACCCAAAACCCGGCCACCATCGAAACTCACGCCTGCGCTCCGTCTGTCAGACTCCTGCGCAGAGCCGGATTTCTACTCCCTTTAGCTTTGGCGTGTTCCTGGATAACGCGTCGCACATCTGAATGGGAGGCGCCGATTCCGCCGCCCGCTGTTCAACACATCAGCGAGGTTCTCTCCCGCGTGCTTCCATCCGGTAAAGTACAGCGCGATCTTCCACTCCTGCCGGATCGATACGATGCCGGTGGTGAACGTTCCGGTGCGCCCGTCATCGGTGTCGCGCACCAGTTTCAGAACTCGCATGCCTGTATCATCGTTGTGCACCAAACTGCCCTGCGCCGCCTGCTGGATCACTTCGTCGAGCACGGGCCAGAACCAACCGGCGGCCTGCTCCACCAGCCCCACTGCGTGGACGCGGGCAATGTGAATCCCGAGTTGCCTCTCCAATCGTTCCATGCGATGGAACGGCATTCCTGTACCGTATTTGAACAGCGCGATCATCGCCACGGCAGTGGGATCGTACTTTTGCGGACCCGCCGCCTGCGGTTCATCCGTGGTGAACACCTCACCACAGGCATTGCAGCGCAGCCTTTCCATCTCGAACACGGTTGCTTCCAGCGGCGGCCGCCCCAGGATCCGTACCAGCGTCTTTGGCTCTTTCTGACGATATACTCTCCCTTCGCAACATCCCGGGCACGGATCGCCGGACTGAAGCGTGCCGTGCGCGACGGCGACTCGCTTGGCTCCCGTAAATGCGGCTGCGCCGTTACGTCCAACCGGACCGCATTGGCCCTTATCTGACGATGTTCCCGGCGCAGTCTCGGAGTCTTGCGATTGCAGCACCACGCTGGTCTTCTCCGTGTTCCGCTGTCGAGGTAGGTCATTTGAAGACCTGACGGAACGCGCGAGTGCCGCAAGGCTGTTCGGGCCTCTGCTCCAGCGGGCTCGACTTATGAAATCCGGGCGCTCATCGGTGCCGGCGGGATGAAGTGAGTACGCGATGGGCCGCTACCACAATCGAATTATGGCGAACGGTCGAGTCCTTTAAAATGTGACCTTAACACTCAGTTGGAGCGCGCGTCCCCCGCCCGTGCCGTTAACTCCCGTTCCGCTGCCGATGGTGCCGGTGATGTAGCCGAAGGTTGTGCTGGTCATCGATGTGTTGGGGTTGGCGAACTGCGGAGTATTTGTGACGTTGAAGGCTTCTGCCCGTATCTCCATGCGATAGCGCTCTGTCAGATCGATTTTCCGGAAGATCGAACCATTCAGTCCGAATAACCCCGGACCACTGATGATATTCCTGCCGGTTGTTCCGAATCTGGCGCCCGCGGGCTGCGAGAAACTGGACGTGCTGAACCAGGGGTTGCCGATGTTAATACCATCCAGGATCCGGATGGCAGCCATCTGATCGGCGGTCTGCGTGGAACTGGGCAAATTCAGTGTTCCACCATTGGCGGTGAATGTAAGGGGAGTCCCGGTGCGCGCGGAAAGAATGCCCGACACTTTCCACCCCCCGACGATAGCTGCTGCTGATCCGGTAGTCAGCCAGCGTCTGGCCTTGCCGAATGGCAGTTCGTAAATGTAGCTTTGAACAAAGTTCAGGGTACGGTCGAAATCCGCTCGGGCGTAATTCCGCTGTTGACCGAGATAGAAGAGCAGACCTCCGTCGTCGCCGCTTTGATAATTCATGGCTTTCTGCCATGTAAACGCAGTCGTAATTCCCAACCCGGAGGAGAATCGACGGTCCAGTTTCACCTGGAGGGAGTTGTAGCTGGACGAGTGGCCCTGAGACCACAGCGTGGTCGCGACGGTGCGCGGATACTCCGGCTGGCCGATCGCGCCCGCCCCGATCACCAGTCCCGCATTGAGATTCGGCGAGGAGTAGATCGCCACACCGTGAGATCCGACATAGGCCGCATCGATCGTAAACCGGTATGGCAAGGCTTGCTGCACGGCGAAGTTCCACGCTTCGACATAGGGAATCTTAAAATTGATTGGCGTGACGGTATACGAAGATGTCGGATCCGGATTGGTAATAATGCCATTCGCGGGAATGACAATGGGAGTCGGCGCCGGCATACCAGCCTGGAATGTAGCGAACTGGCCATTTGGCAGCAATGCCGGCAAGTAGGGGCTGTTATTGGCCGGCAGATAGTTGTTATTGGCGCGGACCGGAAAATTCCACTGCTGGCAATTCGAGTCGGTACATTGGGCCGTGTAGCTGATGCCGAAGCCCGCGCGAATGACTGTTGAAGGAGCCAAACGGTAGGCGACGCCGAGGCGAGGCGCGAAATCCCTGTACTGGGTCTGAACTCCTCCGTCAGCCGGATTGCCGCCAACACCGCCGATCACAAGCGTGTTATTGGCCGGGTTGTAGTTCGAGAATCCACCGGCGAAAGGCTCGGTGGCCGGCGGCGAAAACTCCCATCGCAAGCCGAGGCTGAACGTTAGCTTCGGCGATACCTGCCAGCGGTCGCTGACGAAGGCTGCAAACTCCCATAATCGCATTCCCGGGAAATACGTGTTGATGTCGCGGCCGACCGAACTGGGCTGATCCAGTAGAAAACTTGCGAAATCATTTCCAACGCCTGTGGATTTGCCGGAAATGGACGTCTGGTTGACGCCGAAGGAATAGATCCCTCGCGGACTGTAGGTCTGGTCCTGCAGAAGATTATCGCGGAGCCGGCGCAGATCCACGCCAAACTTGAGGGTGTGATTGCCCGCCACCTTGGTCCAGATATTGGAGAGATCGATATTGGCTTCCGAGCGCACCCAGGGCACGCTCGGCGAATACCCGGTTATCGGACTCGAGAAGCCGCCGATGCTAATGCCCACCATTCCGCTGGTGAATTGGCTGATGTTGACGCCGGGAATGCCGATCGCGGCGGCATCGTTCTTTCCATAGTCCGATTGTTGCGCTTCGTTATGGTAGTAAGCGACGCCCGCGCGAACTTCGGTAATCAAAGTACCCGACACCACCCTGTTGTAATTAAATCCGCCGCTGAAAGTGCGCTGTAAGCCGGCGCCTTCAAAGGCGCCTTGCGCGGGACCTCCGGCGTCGCCGAAAATCGGGCGCCTGATAGATCGACGGCCGGGCGTAACTCAGGCGAACGCTGAAACGGTCGTTACCGGTGATGTTGTCATCGGCTTTGACGTCGAAGGAATCGGTAGTCTTCTGGAATGGCAGCAGAGCAAAGTAATTATTGCTAGGAGCGCTTTCCTTGAACGGCTCGTTCGGTGCGGGCAGTAACGAAAGGATCCTGGCAGATACAGGATTGATGAGGCTGGCGGGAATCTGGTTATTGGCAAAGGGCGTCCTATTCGAACCATCCGTGTTGCCGGTGAATGGATTGTATATAGTCGTCGCCACGGCGCTGATGTCGCCCGACCGAAACGGCATGGACGGAATGGTGATCAGGTTGGTATTGGCCTCATGGTCCATGCTTCTCAAATAGTCCAGGAAAAAGAAAATTCTATTTTTCTTGACCGGACCTCCGATGCTCCCGCCGGCATAGTTATAGGAAAGGTGGCCGACCGATGGGTTGAAGAAGGCCCTAGAGTTCATGGCGCTGTTTTGCAGGAACTCGTAAGCGGACCCATGATAACTGTTAGTGCCGGACTTGAGCATTACGTTGGTCACCGCTCCGCCGCCGAGTCCAAGTTCCGAATCATGGTTGCTGGTGGAAATGTCAACGGTCTGGATGGCTTCGGCTGGCGGTACCAGAACCTGCAAATTTCTGCTGCGCTCATTGTTGTCGACGCCCTCGATCTGGTAGGTGTTGGCCTGACGCATCTGACCATTGGATTCGGTCTGCAGGGAACTTGCGGCGTTGAAGAACTGCGAATGATCGAACGTCGCAGGGGTAGTACCGGGGACCAGATCGAGCAGGCTCTGATAATTGCGATTCACTCCCATCGGAAGGTCCTCGACTTGGACGGCTGCCATGGAACTGCCGGTGTCGGCCCGATCAGATTGAAGCAACGGCGCCGATGCCATGACCTCGACGGTTTCCGACCATATTGCCTGGTTGAAGTTGCAGGTCAACGCGGGTCGCTGTGTCCAATATGACATCGACACCTGCGCGGACCTCTTTCTTGAAACCGGTCAGTTCGGCTGTGATTGTGTAGCGGCCAGGAGGCAGGCTGGGGAAGGTGTAATTTCCGCTCCCATTGGTTTGTGTGGTCCGCCCTACGCCGGTGTTGGTCTCGACAATGGCAATCTTGGCATTCGCGACGATGCCCCCCGAGGCGTCCGTGATCGTACCTACCAACGTCGCGGAGACCGCCTGGGCATACAGTGATGGGATACAGAGCAGTAAGAGGGAGAGCACTCCGCCATATTTCGCAGAGAACATCGCCTTCCTAGGGCATCCGGACAAACGTTCAAACATGAAAATCTCCTTTCATTTCACAGCATGCGAAACGAAACGGGTGGAGGTGGGTTCGCCCACGAAGCTACTTTCCTGACCGAACCCCCAGTAATTGTATTACGTTTAGGACGTGCCGATGCAGAGTAGGGATTGGCGCTCTATCAACGGACGGGCGAGGAGGGCTCGAAGGTTTACGTTTACACGCGGACGCCGAGTGCGCCGGGAAAACGGGCATGGAATAGGGAATGCGCGAATCATCGCAGGGCGGCACGCGAGCGTCCCGGGGCGCGAGGACGAGAGGAGTGGCGGGATTTACTATAGAATGCAGGATGATTGTAGGGAGAAAGATATGGCTACACAAGAACGTTCAAGCAGACACGGCCGGCGCGCATTCCTCCAGACACTTGGAGTGTCGACCGGCATTGGGAAATTGATAGCGCAGTCAGGCGCCGGATGGCAGAATCGGATCGGGCTGGAACTATACACCGTGCGCGACCTGCTGGCGAAGGACTTTGAAGGCACGGTCGCCAAAGTGGCGGAAATCGGATACAAGGAGGTCGAACCGGTTGGATACGGCGGTTTGGATCCCAAGCAGTTCCGCGCACTCCTCGACCGCTATGGCCTTACCGCGCCGAGCACGCATGCCGGGGTCACGGCGGGGCCGGATGTCGAGAAGGAACTCGAAGGACAGCAGATCATGGGCATCAAATACACCGAGGTTCACGGCCCGGCGCGAGCGGCGAATGCGCGTCCCGCCGCTCGCATCGCGCTCGATCCGAATACCGGCGAAATCCTGGCCAAGACCGGCGGTGCAGCGGCCGGAGGAACTGGTGGACAGGGTGCGGCCCGCAAGAGTCCGCCGCCTCAAAGCGAAGAATCGGTGAAGCGGACCGCGGCGCAGTTGAACGAACAGGGCCGGTTGGTTAAGAAGTTCGGCATGAAGATCCTGGTCCACAACCATACGCAGGAGTTCGAGGCATTGAATGGGAGTTCGTTGCGGCCTTACGATATTCTGCTGGCAGAGACAGATCCAAGCCTGGTCGCAATGCAGCTTGATATTGGATGGGCTTCGGTATCGGGACAGAATATATTGCAAATGTTCCAGAAGAATCCGGGCCGGTATGAGTTATGGCATGTGAAGGATGCGACCGGGTTGAAGAATATGGATCCGGCGTTGACGCCAAACGCCCGGCGGCAAGCCAGCAAACTGGTCCCGGTGGGTATGGGAGATGTCGATTATAAGGCTATTTTCGCGAAGGCGAACCTCGCGGGTCTTAAGCATTTTTGCATCGAACAGGACAATGCCGCAGATTCCGGGGACTCCATGGCGGCCGCGCGCACGAGCTACGTTAATCTGAAGCGCATGCTTTCGTAGGCTCTCGATTGTTGAATATCGAGCTTCGTTAACAGCGCAGCCGTTTCATCCGGAGAAATCAGGGAGTTCGACGTAAATTTGATCTCCCTCTTCGAGTTTTTGACTCACGCCCTTGTTTCTCACGGCGCTCCAGAAGGCGGCGTCCTGGCTCGATCTCGACGAAGTAGCGTTTCGGAGGGAGCTTCCGTACCCGAAACTCGCCTCAATCGTTAATGTCCCCTCCGTCCTCGAGTCATTTTACGCTGTTTTGTTTCTGCGATTAAACCAAGAATGGCAAAACGCCCATCAGCTACGCCGCTGCCGCTTCTTCCGCCTCGCTGCCTGCAATCAATCCCGCCAATTCCGCAGCCTGCGGACTCCACGTCCGCCGCCATACTCGTCCGAGATAAAGCAGCGAGCAGGCGCCCAGCATTACGAGTGCGGCGACCATCACGAACCCGACTCCGAAGCTGCCGGTCTTATCTTTCATCGTGCCAAGGATGCTCGGTAGCATGAAGCCTCCGAATCCGCCGGCCGCGCCGATCACACCAGTCATGATTCCGACGCTATTCGGGAAACGCTGTGGCACTAACTGGAACACCGAACCGTTGCCCATCCCGAGCATCGCCATCGCCAGCGTCAGCAGCGCGAGCGCGAAGCCCACAGGCGGCAGCGTTCCGACCGCGGCCAGGCAGAGTCCAATGCCGGTCAGAAGAACGAGCAGCATACGATAGCCGCCGAGTTTGTCGGCCAGCATGCCTCCCACCGGACGAAGGAAACTGCCGAAGATCACGACGATTGTGGTGAAATCTCCCGCCTGTACGCGGCTTAGATGATATTGATCGCGGAAGAAGATCGTAAGATAACTAGCCAGACCGACAAAACCGCCGAACGTCAGACTGTAGATGAAGCAGAACCATCCGGTGTCGGCGACGCTCAACACGCGTTTATAATCGGCCCACTGTTTCACCGCGCGCTTGACTGGCGCATCTTTGGCCATGATGAAGAATGCGAGCCATACGATCAGAACCGGAATCGCCGCCATGGCGAAAACATTGCGCCATCCATAGGCTTGGGCGAGTCGCGGGGCGAACAACGTCGCCATCAGCGTGCCCGAGTTTCCAGCGCCTGCGATTCCCATCGCGAGGCCTTGATACTCCGCCGGATACCACGCGCTCGCCAGCGGCAATGCCGCCGCGAAACTTGCGCCCGCAACTCCGAGCATTACTCCTACGGCCAGAAATCCCGCAAATGTCGACGCAAATTGCCATGCGATCATCAGCGGAATTAGCGAAACCAAAAGGCCGGCGAGGCCGGTTTTGCGCGCGCCGATCCGCTCCGTCAGGTAACCCAAAACCAAACGAAAGAAAGATCCGCCCAGAAGAGGCACGGCTGTGAGAAAGCCGACCTGTGTGGATGTCAGCTTAAGCGTATCGCGGATGAACGGCGCCAGCGGTCCCATCAGAACCCAGACCATGAAACTGACGTCGAAATAGAGGAATGCGGAGACTAGCGTGGGCGTGTGCCCAGCTTTACGGAAATCGCTAAGCTTCATTTTGTTCTCCTGGTTGTGGGTTTTAGTGCTCAGAACGCGTACGCGAACATGACGTACGGGAAGTTGTAACTCTTACCTGGAGTCGCTTTCTTGATAAATTCTCCGGGGAAAAGATGCCCGAAGCCGAAGCCGATCTGCATTGCCGCGTTCAGGGCGAGCGATGCCTGTCCATCCAATTCCTGGCCGATATGCGTCGCAAGTACGCCAGCGGGATTCCGCGCGACTACCGCCGATGCCGCGTTATAGAGCGCATCGTGCGGATCGGCCAGATACCAATCATGGTAAATGACTGAAGTGGTCCAGCGCTTCGCGGGCTTCATCTCAACGCCTGTGCGCAGATCTTTCACATTCTTCCAGCCGACCTGGTCGAGGAGTCCGTATTTGTTGTGCGCCGTTGGATAGAGCTGATCGAACGTACCGCGCACGCCATCCTTGGCATTGTCGTCCCCCGACGCATAGTTGTACTCGATCAACAACGCGGTTTGTACTTCAGACTCGCGATTGTGTAGCCCGCCACCCAGTGGCCCGCCCAAGCCTTAACCTGGTCGGATCCTAATGAGCCCCGCTGGATATCCATCTCGGTTCCGTAGTCGAACCCGAGCGGCAGTTTGCCGGTGAACCGCACGCCCGAGGTGTATTCATCGAGATTAGCGATTGCGTTGGCTTCGTTCTTGATGCGCGGCGAAACTCGCCAAAGCACATATGGCTCGATAACTGCGTTGGGGATTAGCTTATCGAGTCCGCCATATAAGCCGTGGAGATTATCGCCCGCTTTGTGATGATCGAAGGTGCCATCGGTAGCGACTACCACTGAACTCGCGAAGGCATCGATACGCACGCCGTCAAGCGGGCGGACCGTCGCACGCACCGCATCAAACGATCGGGCAGTATTATTCCAATCGGCGCTCCCGATAAGGCGCTGCTCGCCGAAGTTCAACTCCTGACGGCCTGCGCGAACGCCAAATATGCCCTTTTCGGAGTCGCCCAATTCGAGATAGGCCAGGCGCAGATCCCAGGTATTCTGATACGGCGGCGCAGCGGGCTTCGTATTCTTGAAAGCGACGCGAGCATCCTGTGTCTGCGCGAAGATCTTGATCCAATTGGCCGGCTGAATCAGCAGATTAATGCGTATCCGGTTCAAATAATACGCATCGCTATTATCGGGTTTGAATCCGCCCCCGCTAAAGCCTTCGAACCGCGCGCGAAACTCGCCCGAAAATCTAAGCCACTTCGGAAGTTCTTTGTTCAATTCATCCGTGGGCTTTTGGGCCAGCAACGTAGTGGCGAAAAGCAGTATCGGGAGCAGTTTTTTCAAGCAGCCTTCTCCTCTTCTTCGCGTTGCTCGACCGACGGCAGTTGCACCGCGATAGTCCCGTCGATCACGCGCACTGGATAGGTTTCGACGCGCACGCAAACTTCGGGACGCAGCACTACGCCCGAATCGAGCGAAATCTTCCAGCCATGCAACGGACACACGACAGTCGATCCGCTGACGATGCCGTCGCACATGGGACCGCCGCGATGCGGGCAGTCGTTGTCAATCGCCGCGAATCGATCGCCCAGGTTGAAAATCGCGATCTCGTGTCCGCCAATCTTCACACTGCGGCCTTCTCGCAGCGGGATATTATTCGTCTTTGTTACACGTGTCCAGTTCATTGCAGTACGGCCTCCCTATGTTCCATAAGCTCTCTCTGTTTCACACTCGCTCGATCTTCCAGTGCCTCAATTTGTACGAACTGCGTGGGAGACACGGGATTCTGGCGCTCCATCCACGCGTCGCTCGACAGCGCCTTTGCTTTCTGCAGCCGCTTGAGCAACGCTTTTTTCTGCTTCGTCTGCGCGTACACTGTTTCTTTGCGGATCTTCTCGATACCCAGGCGCTCCACAAAATCGTAGGTGCGCTCCAGGTAGCTCGCGTTCTCGCGGTAATACTGGAAGAACAGCGCGGCCGCCTCCAGCGCTTCCTCGGTAGTTTCGACTGTGATCAGAAGGTCCGCCTTCCGGACATGCTTACCGGCGGCGCCGCCGACTACCACCTGCCAGCTTCCTTCCTGGCCTACCAGGCCGATATCTTTGACGGTTACTTCGGCACAGTTGCGCGGGCAACCGGTAACGCCCATTTTGGTTTTGTGCGGCGTGAAGAGATTCTCGAGCCGCCGCTCCAGTTCCACGCCCGCGGAAATCGCGTCTTGCACGCCGAAGCGGCAGAACTCCGTCCCCACGCAGGTTTTGACCATACGGACGCCCTTCGAATACGCCTGACCGGACGGCATTCCGAGATCGGCCCATATTTTCGGCAGATCCGCCTTCTTGATCCCGAGGAGATCGATGCGCTGGCTGCCCGTGATTTTAACCATGCGCGCCTTGTATTTTTCGGCGGCATTCGCGATTCGCCGTAACTCCGACGGCGACGTTACGCCGCCGCGTATGCGCGGGATCACAGAGAATGTCCCGTCGTTCTGAATATTGGCGTGAACGCGATCGTTGATAAAGCGCGCGGAACGATCTTCTTCGTGATCTCCGCACCAGACGACATCGACGAGATAACTCAGCGCCGGTTTGCACACCTCGCACCCTGTACCGTTTCCGTAGATATCGAGAACGTGTTGCACGGAGCGCAACTCTTGCGATCGGATAATTTCCCGCAAGTTCTCCTGCGTGAACGGCACGCAAGAGCACAACAGTTTCTTGCCGTCTTCTTCGAACGCGGGCGCAACTGCCTTCAAGATCTGCTGGCAGGTCGTCGAACAACTTCCGCAACCCGTCGATGCGCGTGTGCATTCTTTGAGCTGCGCCATCGTGTTTATGCCGTTCTCGTGGATGGCGGTGATAATCTGGCCCTTGCTGACACCGAGACAGCCGCACACGGTTTCGCTGTCGGCGATTTCCGCAACGCCCTCACCGTGATCCGCCACGGGTTCCGGAAACAGCAGATTGCGGCGGTGCATTACGAGATCGGTATCGTGACGCAGCCACTCCATATAACGATTGCTGTCGGACGCATCGCCGACCAGAATCACGCCAGTCAGGCGGTTGTCCTTAACCAGCAGTTTCTTGTAAACGCCCAAGGACGCGTCTTCGTAGCGAACTACGTCCGTCTCAGACGACTCGGCGAAGTTACCGGCGGAGAATACGTCGACGCCCATGATCTTGAGCTTCGCGGCCGGCTTCCACCCGGTAAAGACAGGTCCGCGATTGCCGGTGATTGTCGCTGCAAGAACCTTGCCCTGCTCAAACAGAGGCGCTACTAAACCATAGGTCTCGCCGTTATGCTCGACGCACTCTCCGACCGCGAAGATATTGGGGTCCGAAGTCTCCATGAAGTCATTGACAACGATGCCGCGGTTGACCTTCAGTCCCGGCCTTGACGCCGAGTTCCGAGTTGGGACGAATGCCCGCCGCGATTACCACGAAGTCCGCGTCCAGGACGTCGCCGCCCGACAACTTCACCGCTTCGACATGGCCGTTTCCCAGGAGGGCCGATGTTGCGCCGTTGCAGATTACGCGAACGCCCAATTCTTCAATCTTGCGCTTCAGATGCAGTCCGCCCGTTGCATCGAGTTGCAGGTTCATCAGGTAATCCTGCAACTGCACCACGGTGACTTCGCAGCCGCGCAACTGCAGTCCGCGCGCGGCTTCAAGGCCCAGCAAGCCGCCGCCGATCACGACGGCCTTACGCCCGTTTCCAGCGCGGGTCAGCATCTCGCGCGTATCCTCGAGATTCCGGAAGGTGAAGACGTTCCCTTTATTGATGCCCTCGATGGGCGGGATGAAAGCGCGGCTGCCGGTCGCGATGATGAGCTTGTCGTAACTGACTACACTGCCGTCGTCGCCTGTAATCGTGCGCAACCTGGAGTTGATATCGATGACGCGAACACCGAGCCGGAGTCCGATTCCGTTGGTCTGATACCAATCGAGGCCATTGATAGTGATATCGTCCGCTTGCCGTTCACCGGCGAGCACGGAGGAAAGCAGGATGCGATTGTAGTTGGCATGAGTCTCGTCGCCGAAGATCGTAATATCGAATTTCTTTTTGTGTTTCAGGATCTGCTCAAGGCAGGCGACGCCTGCCATGCCGTTGCCAATCATTACGAGATCTTCCATTAATTTGCTCCTCGATTACCGGCCAAAACGGGGGCTACGGTCTTTTCCACACGCACCGCGCACTGTTTGTAATTCGGCTCACGTGAAACCGGATCGAACGCGCTCTGCGTCACCAGATTCGAATTCGTGTTTTCGTAGTGAAACGGCATGAACACCTGTCCCGGGCCGACAATTTCCGTCACACGCAACTCGATCGCCATCGACCCGGCTGCGGCGAGATACTACCGAGACCTGGTCATGCGGCTTGAGGCCAAGCTTCTTCGCATCGCGGGGATTCATTTCGAGCCATGCGCGAGGAGACAGGCGCTGCAGGATCGGAACGCGGCCGGTTTTAGTCCGGGTGTGCCAATGCTCCACCGTGCGGCCCGTGTTGAAGATGAACGGAAACTCCCCGCTCGGCTGTTCGGGAAATGGCTGACATTCGACCTTGATCAGTTTCGCGCGGCCGTCTTCGAACGGAAATTTGCCGTCGGAATAGAGGCGGTCGCCGCCCCATTGGACGCCGCCTTTCGCTTCGATCTCTTCCCACGTCATCGCGGAGTAGTCGCAGAGCCGGCCTTTCGACACGCGGCGCCATTCTTCGAAGGCGTCGCGCGGTCCGGTCCACCCTGGAAACAGTTCATCGAGCACCCCGAGTTTTCCGGCGATCGCGAGAAAAATGTCGAAATCGGATCGCGCTTCTCCCGGAGGGTTGACCGCTCGGTTCACCTTGCTGACACGCCGCTCGGAGTTGGTATAGGTGCCTTCCTTCTCGCCCCAGATCGACGCCGGCAATATGAGGTGCGCCAAATTCGTGGTCGGCGTCGGATGGAATCCGTCCTGCACCACCAGGAACTCAAGATTCTCGAACGCCTGCTGCAGCACGCCGAAATTCGGGTACGACACCGCGGGATTTGTCGCGATGATCCACATCGCGCGAATCTTCTTCGCGACGGCCCCTTCGACGATGTCCGGGTACGCGAGGCCGCGCTGCTGAGGAATGCGCGCCACATCGATGTTCCATAGTCTTGCGAGTGCCTCGCGATCGGCCGCGCTCTCGAACTTGCGATATCCGGGCAGTCCTGAAGTAAATCCGGTCTCGCGCGTGCCCATGGCATTGCACTGTCCGGTGATCGAAAACGGCGACGATCCGCGCTTGCCGATTTTGCCTGTGAGCAGCGCCAGATTGTTGATCGCGTTGACCGTTTCGGTACCTTGAGTCGAATGGTTGACGCCCATGGTCCAGGCGATGGTCGCGGATTTAGCCCGGCCGTAAAGCATCGCAACGCGCTCGATCATCGCGATATCGAGACCGGTTACATGGGCTACGTGCTCCGGAGTGAACTTCTCGAGAAACGTTTTGAGATCCGCAAAACCGGTGGTGTGAGCGTCGATATAGTGTGGGTCGATCAGACCGTCGCGGATCAGGATGTGGGCGATGCCGTTTACCAGCGCGATGTCACTGCGCGGCTTGACCGGCAGATAGATATCGGCCATCATCGCGGTCTTGGTCACGCGCGGATCGGCCACAATAAGCGTGACTTTCTCATTGTTTTCGAGGCGTGAACAAAGTATTGGATGGTTGTCCGCGACGTTTGCGCCGATGAGCAGAATCACGTCAGCAGTGGCCAAGTCGTCGTAGTTGCCCGGAGGTCCATCGCTGCCGAAGCTCTTCTTGTACCCAGAGACGGCGCTCGCCATGCAAAGCGTCGTGTTGCCGTCAAAGTTGCGCGTGCCGAAACCAAGCTGCACCAGCTTGCCGAGCGTATAGAACTCTTCCGTAACAAGCTGCCCGGTGCTGATAACGCCCAGCGCGTTCGGTCCATATTTCCGCTGAACATCGCCGAACTTTGCGACCATCGTATCGAGCGCCGCGTCCCACGCAACCGGCACAAAGCGGCCATCCACTTTGAGAAGCGGATGCATCGCGCGATTCTTCGCGGTAAGCGTGTAGTGCTCCGATAATCCTTTCGGGCAAAGCTTTCCGCGGTTCACCGGATGCTCCGGGTTTCCCCGCACTGTGACGGCCTTGTCACCTCTGATGCCGACCAGCATGCCGCAGCCGACCGAGCAGTAGCCGCATGTCGTCGGAATCCATCTTTCGGCGACTTTAGACGCTGCGGTATAGCCGAACTCGGGGTCCTGCGCGTAGCTGTATTGATCCGAGAGGATGTCGAGCCCGAGGAGGCGTTTGATGTTCATGCGGCCTCCTTCGCGATGACGCGAGCGGTCAGAGGCCGACTTTCAGCGTTCAGCTTCCGGATAGGGCCGGATAGAGATTGGCTGAGAGCGGTTGTTTTACATATAAAGAAAACATGGGTAGGTTCGTTTGGTAGTTCGGGGCTACGCCGCAAGCGGGGACACAAGCCGGCTTTTGCGAAGCGAATCGGCTATGGATGCTACTGACCTCACCCCAGGAGATGAAGAATCTGGTGCGGCCGGGCAAAAACCGCGGGTCCAACTTGCGCCTGCAAGGTGATGTAAACAAAGAACCGGAAAAGTAGTTTCGAAGGAAGTCTATCTCGGGCGATGCCGGGTGATGTGGAGGTGACGCAAACCAGGTGTTTTTGCGCGTCCCTGTGCAGGGCGTGCCAGCTGTTGCGGATCGAAGCCAATTTCCAGATGCTGCCGGGTGATGTGGAGGTGACGCAAACCAGGTGTTTTTGCGCGTCCCTGTGCAGGGCGTGCCAGATTTTGCGAATCGAAGCCAATTTCCGGACGCTGCCGGGCGATGCGAAGGTGACGCAAAGCGGGTGTTTTTGCGCGTCCCTGTGCAGAGCGTGCTGGCTGTTGCGAATCGAAGCCAATTTCCGGACGCTGCCGGGTGATGCGGAGGTGACGCAAACCAGGTATTTTTGCGCGTCCCTGTGCAGGGCGTGCCAGATTTTGCGAATCGAAGCCAATTTCCGGACGCTGCCGGGTGGTGCGAAGGTGACGCAAACCAGGTGTTTTTGCGCGTCCGGTGTTGTGGAGCGCCGCCTGCGCTTGTGGCGGTGACGCAAATCAGGTGTTTTTGCGCGTTCCGTGTTGGCGGGTGTTGGTTTTTGCCAAAGGAAGTCAAATTTCGGACGCTGCCGCCGGCCCACAGTGTTGTCCGGTATTTTGTTGAAACGGGGAGGTCGGGACGGATTCCGGAATCTTTCCTGGTGCTTGGTTCGAATTTGAGAAAAGCGTCTTCCGGCAGAGTGATGGTCTCCTGATCCATAGGTAGCAAACGACCGTGTGGCTTTTGAGGGATCTGGCCACCAAGTGCTTTGTTTTCACAGCAAAATATGTGGAAGCTGTTGTGACGGCGCGCTCGCTGCTGAACGAGCTCTCGTCGCTGTCCGGCGATGTCAGAAATGTCGGCCTGGATCGCGTTTTCGTGCCACGCCTTGACGCAAGCGGGTTCATGACCGCCCAAGAGGCCTCCGCAACACATGTCACACTCTTCGACTACGCCGCGCTCGGGATTGTATTGCGGTATGCCGTAAGAGCGGTTCCAGGTGCAGTCGTGGCGTCCGATGTAACCGTCAAAGGGCGCTGGGGTAGTGCCGGTACGGCTGAGGTAGCGCGGATTGTCCGAAGAGGCTGGTTCGAGCAGCGGCAGAAGCACAGGCAAGCGATCCTTTCGTCAAAATGCACAAGAGGACGCCCTGGGTCCCGGCCCGTAAGTATCTAAGGAGCAGCAGCTTACAGACGGTGTAGCAGCCTAGACTCAGACTAGCAGAGCTAAGGCTTTTAAATCCAATTGAAAAGTTGGATGTAGGTGCAAGTAAATTTCTATGTTAAGGAGGTTGTGGAATGGGGTTGGCGGCTAGAGAGGCGGGTCGTTTGTTGTCTATCGCGCGTGGAGTGCCTTTGTACTTTCGATAGTGGGATGGGGCGTCCGGGTGGTTACTTCTGTTGAGCGTAGGGCCCGGTAGGTATTCGAAAATGAATACGTGGAGATGAGGCATTCAAAGACCGGCTCGGCTATTGCGACTTCCACCCGGAATCAGAACTGGAATTTTACGAGACGGTTCTGGTGCTCTATGGTCGACAAAACGCACTTGAAGTAGTGGCGTTGTTCCTGCCTGGATTATGACCGCTTCTACAGTCCCGACGTGTTCGGGTATTACAATCTGGACAGAGATCCGGGGAGTAAGATTCGAGGGAATCCCCAGCAATAGGAAAGGTGCGGAGTGCACGAGGAAATGCCGTTCATGGTCGTCGGCCAGTTTGGGTCGGGGCAAAGATTCCGTTGCCCATTCCACGGCTGCGACAACGTCGGAATTCGCACTTCTCTATCGTTAGACGCGCGCAGATCTCGAGACGGCCGCCGCCGCGTCAACGTATTCGGAAAGGTACTGACACAGAGCTGGACCTCGAGACCTCTCTTTGATCGACGCCAAGTATTCCGCGAGCTGAAGTGACATCTGGTGCGCCTCCAGTGTTTTGTTTTCAGTGAAATGTTAGGAAGCCGTTGTGAGGACCGAATATTGGGGCTAGGCGCAATGCTGTTCACTTAAGAACCGCCATCCATGTCCAGGCTGGTGTGGGCAACAGGAAACACCTTGGACTCGTCACGCGCGGCTATCGCGAGCTTGAGTTGGCGCACGGACGGCGGGTCTGCCTTGTACGAATGGGCGACGATCCGGCCAAAGCAGCCGTTAGCGGTCGCGAGCGCGATTGTGGGGAGTAATTGAGCAGTGAGCGGCGAACGAACAGTTCAACAAACTTCAGAACGAGTTCGTGCGCGTCTGCCCGTGCGCACCAAAAAGAGCCCGCGTGGTAAATTGTGATGGCGTGTTGTTCTTGGGATGTCGGAAAGAGCGTATCCCGTACGAATCTCTTATGAAGATGACTGCTGATAAGCGCGCGATTGATAAGATTTTCCGCCGCCGTGATCGTTATGAAATACCTGATTGGCAGCGGCAGAAGGTCTGGACGACGAAAAAGAAACAAGGACTTATCGACTCCATTCTTCGTGGTTGGAAGCTTCCAAAGTTCTACTTCGTGAAGGGCACTGACGAGAGCTTCCTTGTAGAAGACGGCCAGCAGCGTCTCACTGCGATCTTCGAGTTCTATTCGGATGACCTCGGATTGGCTCCAGAATCGGCCAAAGTCTTTGGTGGCACGTACTATAGCGATCTTAAGCGCCCGGTTGCAGACGCGTTCGATGACTTCGATATCGAGTACGACGTGATTGAGGATGCGACGGATGAGGAACTTAAAGAGTTTTTCCAACGCCTGCAGGAGGGCATGACACTCACGGGGAGTGAGAAGCTCAACGCCGTGCACTCGAAGCTCCGGGATTTTTGCAAGGAGACGGCGAAGACGCATCCTTTTTTCGCGGAAACATTGCCGATATTGGATACGCGATTTGCGCACTTCGATATTCTTGCGAAGGTTGTCACGGTCGAGATCGAGGGGCTCGATACTGGATTGCGTCTTGAGGACGTGACGCTTGTGTTTGAGGCGAACAAGAACTTTTCGACCTCCTCGGCAGTGGCGAAGCGTCTCAAGAGCGCCTTAGACTTCCTGTCGACGGCGTTCAAGGACAGCGCGTCGCGCTTGCGGACGCGCACGATGGTCCAATCCCTTATTACGCTCGCGTGTAAGATCGTCAGCACGGGAAAGCATGCAGGAAATGAAACGTTACTCCGTGATTTTTTTGAGCGGTTCACGGTGGACCTCGCCACGCAAATCGACAAGGGTCAGGAAGCAACGGATAGCGATTATGTCCTGTTTCAGAAGTCAGTGAGTGCGAATCTAAAAGGCGCTGCCCGCACTCGGCACGAGATTCTCCTCAGGAAGCTCTTCACAATTGCGCCGGAGCTTAGTGAAATTTTCGACCCGAGCGTGATCGCAGAAAGTGGCGTCACGGGGCGGATCACGGCCGTCTCCGACTCCATCACATCGCTCATTGAGCAGATCAACAAGAAGCAAGCCGCAGCAACGGGGGAAGACTTGTTCAAGGCAACGAACAAGACTGCTCCTGCTCTCCTGCGGTTGCGCAAGCCCATTAAGACACTTGACGTATACGGTGAGTTCATTGATGATTTGTATTTCTTGTTGCGGGAAGGGCCGGGGAGCAAGCTCGACTTCTCAACGGTGCCATCATTCGGTCATGTGAATGATCTCCGGACGGACCTGCGGCATGATGTTGATCACGGCGACAAAGGAAAGGTTCGTGCGAAACGAAAGAAGGCTGGCACGACGTTTGCGGTCTACGCGGGTGAAGGCACACCTGATACTGTTGAGCCTGCAAAGTTCCCGCTCTTTCAGGCAAATATTCTGACGGCTATCGAGGGAGATCTACGTGCGCTCCTCGCACGCCCAGCAACCATACCGAGCCCCCCATCGCCATAGAAAGCGGCGCGCGGATCAGGCAAGCGCTCCGATGTAGCTCTTGATCGATTTATTTGTGTGGCTCGCCAACAGTTTCTTGGATTCCGCATCAGACATCGCGTGACAATTCACTTTTTTGTAGATCCATTTAGAGTTCGGATGGGCTCGGGTTCGTATCAAGTGATTTGATATGCCCTCTCATTTACGATTTCCGTTTCGGCATGGCCTTATCAGTCTTCACAGGTCGGATTGTCATCACTAACGGTTGCTGCGGCCGTTTGACGCGCCACTCGTACAAAGCAAGCTCCATTAGGCCTAACGCCAGCGAGTGATCGCCAGCGTTGATCCGACCACGGCGCACCAGATACGACCTTCTGGGAGGTTACCCCGGCCGGGTGCGCAAATCAGTTAAACGAACAGTATTGGGTTAGGCGGCCTCCTTCGCGATGAAAGAGGCAGCCATGTTGCGCGGCACTACCGACACGAAGAACAGATAGCGCGAGGTCAATTCACCGGCCAACGCGGGAATTAGACCGAATTTCTCGTATCCGGCGAGTGGCAGCGCGATGCCGCCGATCAGCAGCAGAGCCAGACGCAATAGAAAGAGCGGCGAAAGATCGTTCACCAGCAGCCGCGCGGAGGCGCGCAGCTCAAACACATCGGAGCGAGTCAGATGAATCAGCTTTAACAGGTGATTGAGTAGCTGGGCGCACGCTGCGGCGGCGATCAGCGCCGGGACTACGTGCAGCCCGAGCGCCGCAACAAATAGAGGACCGAGCACCAGCGCCGTTAAATGGAAATCCGCTACCGTCAACGGAGAATCCCAGGCTGGCCGCGCCGGAACCATGTAGATGAAAGCGCTCGCCGTGACCCCCGCGAGTCCAAGAAGAACGGTCGGGATCGAAACCGCGTGAAGCAGCGCGGCGTAACCCAATAGCTGCGATGCCGCATACGCCTGAGCGGCGCCCGCAAACAATGAGAACAGCAACACCTCGCGGCTCAGCCATGACCTGCGCCACATCTTCAGAGCCCGGTACGCGTACGCCGGACGTCCCAGGTGGAGCGTCGAAGCCCCAACGCCAGCATCGCCACGATCAGCGAAGCCAGTGCCGCAAGTGGGCGCACCACCCCGCTTATTGCGAGAGAGAGAAATGCGCCTGCCGAAAGCTGCGTCAGCACCGTCATGAAGACGAGCGGCCAGTGCGGATGTTCGGGGCGAACGCGCGTATGATCCGCTTTTTCGAGCCCAGGCGTCAGATTCGCCGGAAGGGTAATGCGAGTGGTCGATACCGTCTGTTCGACCGGAGGCATTCCCGGAGCGTTGCCTGCCTGATGGTCAGCCCGCCATTCGGCGATGTTGACGATCTCGATCTGAATGGCGCTTTCAGGACAAGCGTTAACGCAGGCCGGTTCGCGGCCGGCATCCAGGCGTCCGTAGCACATGTCGCACTTTCCGACCACGCCGCGCTCGGGATTGTATTGCGGGACGCCGTACGGGCAGTTCCAGGTGCAGTATTGGCATCCGATACAGGCGTCGGCCGAATGAAGCACCAGGCCGGAAACGCCGTCCTTGCTGTAAGCATCGACAGGGCAGCCCTTCAGACAGGCTGCATCCAGGCAGTGATTGCAGCCCATCGACAGATAGAAACGGTCGGTGAACGGGTAGGTTCCGCCTTCGATCTCACCCACGCGCCGCCAGTTGATATCGACGGGATTGCCGTTCTGCTCATTGCAAGCGACTTCGCAGCACTTGCAGCCGATGCACTTCGTCATATCGAAGTGAAAGCGGTACTGCTCGCCGCGTCTCAAGCGCACGAACGGGGATCAGCCCTGCCTGAGATCCCGGTATGGACTGCACCCGGCATGCGGCTCCGGTGTTGTTCAGGTAGTAGTGCGGATTGTCGGGTGATGATCGTTCGAGCAGAGGTAGAAGCACGGCCACGCCATCCTTTTCGCGAACAGAAACCGCTAAGGACGAACGAGGCCCTTGCCTACAAGTGAATGAGGTTCAGCAGCTTACAACAATGTAGCGGCTTGTTTTCAGACTAACAGAGCTAAGAGCCGTAAATCCAATTGAAAAGTTGAATATGGGCGCAAGGGAATTTCTATGTTAAGGAGCGAAAGCG
Source organism: Terriglobia bacterium (assembly GCA_963767545.1). GTDB lineage: Bacteria > Acidobacteriota > Terriglobia > Bryobacterales > Bryobacteraceae > CAVVFX01. The sequence goes on along the minus strand of CAVYEV010000035.1, from coordinate 29,109 downwards.
CTGCGTAACAAAAACTTGGGCAGCCAGAAGGAAAGTCTGTGCGTGAGCCTCGACCGTTGCTTCGATCGGCTCCGAGTAGCCCCCGCCTAACGTGATGACGAGTGGAATGCCCGTGCTACGGCAGGCTTCGATTATCAACAAGTCGCGTTCCCGCAGTCCATCCCGGGTTAGCGACAGACGTCCCAATCGGTCCGTTTCCAGGGTATCCACTCCGGATTGGTAATACACGATTTCCGGCTCGAAGTCGAAAACCCGCGGCAGGGCGGCGCGAAGTTCCCGGAGATATGCTTCGTCCCCAAGGTTGTCCGGAAGCGCGATATCCAGGCTGCTTTGTTGTTTGCGAAACGGGAAGTTCGCCGCGCCGTGCATGGAGAATGTGAATACGCTCGGGTCGCCATGGAAAATTGCGGCGGTGCCATCCCCTTGATGAACATCGAGATCCACGACTGCCGCCCGTCTGACTCTTCCATCTCGCTGCAGGCTGCGAATAGCGATGGCAATATCGTTGAACACGCAGAAGCCCGCGCCTTCAGCGTAGAGCGCGTGGTGAGTGCCGCCCGCCAGCGTGCCGCCCCATCCTCTTACCAGAGCCTCTTCAGTGGCTGACAGGGTAGATCCCGCGGAGGCGAGAGTGCGCTCCACCAGACCCGAAGACCAGGGAAAGCCGATACGGCGGATTGCGCCAGGTGCGAGTTTGCCGTTAACGAAAGCCCGCACATAATCGGGGTCGTGCGCCACTGCGATCACGTCAGGATCGGCCATGTCAGCAGGCCTGAACTCGAACGTGTTCTCGCGATCCAGAAGATCCCGCAACATTCGGTATTTCAGAATGGGAAACTTATGCCCGTCAGGAAAGGTAATGAGTAATGATCGGTGTAAAAGAGCCGGGGCAGAAGCGCTAGTTGACTCTCTGGCGATGCTTCGGAGCCTTGCGCGATTTCTGGTACTTCTTGGCCATAGATTTGTGTTGCTTGCTGATCGCGGTTTTCTGCGACGCCGGAACCTTCTTTTTGGCTTCGAGAGAGTTCAAGAGGAGAAGGCCGCACAGCACCACCAATAGCGTCCGCATAAATCCATCTTACTGCGTTAAGCGCGGAAAGTGTAGATAAACGAGGTAAAAACTTACCAAAGTAAGTAAAACGCAGATCCCCGCCAGGATCTGCCACAGCCGCTCCCTCGCATAAGTTGAATGAACAGGGTTTCCGGCAACGTAGCCCAGACCTAATCCCGCGGCCAAACCGCCGATGTGCGCTGCCACGTCGATGTGGAACATTGGGATCAGGCTGTAGATCAGCCCGTAGATCGCCCACCGTACGTAGAGTTTTCGAATCTCGCGGCCAATTGAGCTGGTATTGACGATCCCGAAGGCAATCATCGCGCCGATGAAGCCGAACAACGCGGCGGAGGCGCCGATGGATAAGATTCCAGGCGCCCACCAAAGGCTCAGGAGGAAGCCGGCGACCGACGACACGACATAAAAGACGATCAGCCGCGCGGGTCCATAAACCACCTCGATCTGGGCACCCAGATCAAGCAGCACCCATCCGTTCATCAGGATGTGAATCAGACCTCCGTGCAGAAAACCCGCAGTGATCAGACGCCACCATTGATGCTCCTGCAATATCGCCCCGCCATACTTCGCGCCGAACGCATAGAGGACTTGGGGATTATCGGGGCCGCCCGGGTAAGCGTAGCACGCCAGGAACAAGCCGCCATTTACGATCAGCAGTAAGGTAGTGACGAACCGCGCATGCGGGATGAGACCCGCGATCATTTCACCCGTATTGCGCAACTCGATGGCTTTCGGCGCAACGCGCTCGTTGCAATACGGACACACCCGGTCGGCGGTGGTGATGAAGGCCCGGCAATTCTGGCACATTCTACGTTTATCCATGAGGTTTCCGTCAAGCTCGTTGCGTCAGGCCTCGTTGGTGCGCTCATATTCCCGGACGAAAGCCTTCCGGTCCACCTTCCTGCGGATCAACAGGCGGGCAGTCAAGATCAGCCCGAGGGCGAGCTTCGCCAGTTCGGAATAGCCATACGCTGCGTGAAACACGGCGAAACGTCCGCCCGGAAGCGCGCCAAATTCGAGTTCCCGGCCGAGCCTCGTAATCGCGGGTGTTAGCGCGAAACGCTGGAGCGCCACGAGCACTAGCATCATCAGACAAAGCGCCATGGCGAGTTTCTGGTAAGTCCGACCAAAGAGCAGCACCAGCATCAGCGCCAGACCCAACATCAATTCAGCCCATTCCCACTGCTCGAAAAAATATCGATTCGCCTCGCCCGCGAAATAGCGGAACAGCATGCGCAGATTATCCTGGTCCCCGGCTTTCTTTTCGGCATCGAGCGCCCGCAGATCGACAGAAGTCATTACGCGGCTGACGTTCTTGAAATTCTGAGTCGCGACAAAGTCCATGAACACGCTGACGCCGAGCCAGATGCCGATAAGAAACGATGCAAGACGATGGAATTGCATTAATTCGAATTTTAGCCCACTTAACCCGCGCGAGCCACATCGCTCCCGAAACCGGTTCGGCGCTTGGCAATGGCAACTTGGTCTTTGACGATGTACTCACCGGAGATGAGTTGCGGGAGTTCTTACGAAAGCACCGGATATTTGTGACTGCTAGAATACTTTTGAGTGAAGTGTTGTTTCGTTCTAATCCTGGTTCTATCCGCTCCGGGTCTGGCCCAGATTTGCGCGCCGGCAGCCGCAATCCCGCCCAATTCTCAGGTAACCGGTACTCTTGATCCTTCCGCTTGCCAATTGCCAGATGGCACGTGGTTTGCCAGCTATCTGCTGGACTTTCCCAATCGCGGCACATGGTCCGCATCGATAACTCCCGCCCTTGGAACGGCCCAATGTCACTATTAATCCTGCGCGATCCTATCCGGCGCCATGATAACTTCGGGCCAGACTATAAATCGCCCGCTGGAACGCGGCACTTACTACGTGTTAGTGAACTCGGCAGTGCCCAATCAAGGAGGAAGCTACACGTTATCGTCCAGTTTCTTCGGCACGCCAAATGTGCTTTGCCGTCACTATGCCATGATGGGGACCGTCCGGCAGATTGCGGGATCGCTCGGGCCCGGCAGCTGTACACTCCCTGACGGAAGCGCGTTCGACGGATATCAACTCACGCTGTATGGCGGAGGCACCACCGATATCGCAGTTACGCCTAATGGATTTGCGCCGCTATTGATCCTGCGAACTTCCGACGGCTACGCGGTCGCAGCCAACAGCGCGACCGACCCGACCGACCCAAGCGGCGCGGTTCATCTTGTAGTCCCGGACGTTGGCAGCGATACCTATACATTAATCGTGGCGGTTTCCTCGCCGGATCAGGCCGGCGGTAGTTACTCGTTGAATGCGAGCTTTAGCGCTGATCCCGACGAGTTATGCGTTTCCCAAGGAACGATGACGGCTTCGCAGCAATACAACGGCAGCATCTCCACCGGCAGTTGCAACTTCAATCTGCCCGGCCGCGAGGACTACGCGCTCTTCAATTACTACAATCTGCACATCGGCTCGGCTGGAGCTATGCAGGTTTCGGTCGATACCGCGGATTTCAGTTCGCTGTTGCTACTTCTCGATGCCGATGGAAACACCATAGCGGACGATATTGAAAGCGGCGGTTCAGGAACTCCGCTCATCCGGCAGCAGCTTGCGCCAGGCGACTACCGGTTGATCGTCTTCAATGAAGATTCTTTTGGCGGCAGTTACACCTTGAACTATCAATTCACAGCCGGTCCAGCGCCGGTCTGTCCCTTTATCGGTCTCGATTCCGGAAATCAGGTAAGCGGAATCTTATCGGGTACAGCGAGTTGTAGGGACAGCGCATTTCTGGCCGACGCTTATCAAGTAGTTCTACCTGTGGATGGGACGTTGAATGTATCGCTTTCATCACCCGATTTTACTACCTTCCTCGATCTTCACGACGCAAAAGATAACGAGCTTACCTGGGGCACACAAAGCGCAGATGGATCGGCATCGTTTTTAACCGTAGATTTATCTGCGGGAACTTATTACCTCGATGCTGCCAGCATGAACGGTCCTGGTGGATACGCGATCGGATATACCTTTACGCCCAAGACGCTCGCTATTTGTCCTCCGAGCCCGCAAATACCTCCGAACACAGGTTATATCGGACAAATAGGCCCGCTAAGCTGTCAGGGCCCCGATGGAAGACATGCCGATTTTTACCAGTTCTCCCTTTCCTCGCCAGCCACAACCGGCATCTTCATGACCTCAGATGAGGTGCCGGGCGATCTGACTCTATACCAGGCGGATGGGACTCCCTTACGTACCGATCAGAACAGCTATGTCGACAGCAATGCCGTGGTGATTCAATATCTTCAGGCGGGAAATTATCAGATCCGCGCGCGCTCAGCCGATCCCACATTGAATGGTTTCTACCGCGTCGATATTCTGGCGGATCAAGGACCGGCACCACAGCTTTGCGCTCCGCTGAATCTGCCGTTATCCGAAAGAGTTTTCGGCCAAACGTCTTACACTTCCTGCGCGTGGTATGACAAGACTTTTGCAGATGTTTATCAGATAGTTGTATCCGGTTCCGCTCAAATATTGACGATTGGTGCGGTATCTTCTCAGTTCGATTCATTTCTCATCCTGATGGACGCCAAAGGTAATGTCATAGCGTCGGATGATAATAGTGGCGGCGGCCAGAACGCATTGATTGTGCAGGCCTTAGATCCCGGCGCATACTTTGTGGCGGTAAAGCCTGCCAACGATGCGACCTCTTCTGGCAACTACGTTTTGACTACGGCTACTTCCTCGGAACCCACCCCGGGACTTCGGAAGTAAAAAAAAATTGTGAATTGTAAAGAATAGTTCTTTCAATTTCGGCGAAATCTTGATAACGTACTAACGAGCGGCTCGTGGAATGTACGCTCAAATACGTTGCCTGCTTTGCATTCCGAGGGCGAGGTGTGGAGCAGTGGTTCGGCAGATTATCGTAACCACGTTTCGGCAAGAACGTCTTTTTAGATGTAGGCTCAGGCTTACAATGGTTTTTTGCAGGTGGTACCGCGGCGAGAGCAGGTGGTCTTCGGACCCCGCACTCGTTATCTTTTTTCGCGGTCCAGCCGGTAGGCGCACTCCTCCGAGCGCCTACCGGCTTTTTTGTGAACAGTTTCTCAGGGCACCTCGTGAAGCAGAGTTGATCGCCTAATAAGATCATTGCGCAAGCGTTATCATATCTCCAGGTAATATGAAACGTGCCACTGTGCTGCTTCTCGTGTTGCTGACTGCTCTGTTGGCTCAATTACCGCCAGATTCCTCCAATTTGCCGCGCCGGGATGAGCCTGTTCGGCTGCCAAACGGCAAGCTTCAATCCGAAGAGATCCTGAAGGAGGATTACAGGAAGAACCTCAAGGACGCTCAAGAACTCATCGATCTTACAGAATCGCTGAAGATGAGCATCGAGAAAAACGAACAGCATGTGCTCTCCCTCACCGATCTAAAGAAAACGGAAGATATAGAAAAGATTGCGAAGCGAATCCGCGGACGCATGCGAAGGTATTAAGCCGCATATTAGCAGGTACTTAAACGTAGCCGGTTCCTTGTAGAACCGCTACAATGGTGGTCGATTATGATCCCGATCCTCCCTGCGCTTCTGGCACACTCAGGACTCGATCGTCTTCTGTTCGACGATACCTTCGCGGGCATCCATCAGCTCAGTTGGTTTGACTGGGCTATTGCTGATTCCCTACTTCAGCGTTCTGGCCATTCTGTCGGTCTATGGTCTCCATCGCTACGAAATCATTCACACCTATTTCAAGCACCGCAAAAAGCAGTGGTGACCCAATCTCCCGGCCGGTTCGACCAGCTACCTCCGGTCACCATCCAGCTTCCTCTCTATAACGAGCGGTACGTGGTCGAGCGCCTCATCGACGAGGTCATCAAGATCGATTATCCGCGCGAACTGCTCCAAATCCAGGTTCTTGACGATTCAACCGACGACACTCATCGATTTGCCGAAGTCGCTGTGCGAGCGCTATCGGACACATGGGTTATCCGATCGAATATCATCACCGCACGAACCGCGCATGGCTACAAAGCCGGAGCCCTGCAGGAGGGGCTTAAGACAGCAACCGGCGAATTTGTCGCTATCTTCGACGCTGATTTCATACCTCCCACCGACTTTCTGTACGCACCGATTCACCATTTTGCCGACCCCAAGGTCGGCGTGGTCCAGACCCGCTGGAGTTATCTGAATCGCGAATATAACTTCCTCACCGAAGTTGAAGCGCTGCTGCTCGACGGACACTTTATCCTGGAGCATGGCGCCCGTTCGCGCGCCGGTCTACTTCTTCAATTTCAACGGCACGGCGGGTATCATGCGCCGCTCCATGATTGACGACGCCGGCGGCTGGCAGCATGACACTCTGACCGAAGATTCCGATCTCAGCTATCGCGCGCAACTCAAAGGCTGGCGCTTTGTCTACCTGCCCGGTCTCGATTGCCCGTCGGAACTACCGGTCGAAATGCATGGCTTTCAGGTGCAGCAGTCCCGCTGGGCCAAAGGGCTGACCCAATGCGCGAAGAAGTTGCTGCCGGCCATTCTTCGCGCGAAGATCCCGTTCCGAGTCAAAGCCGAAGCTTTCCTGCATCTGACGCCGAATATCTCTTACCCGCTGATGATCGTTGTGTCTGCCCTGATGCTCCCCGTGATGATCGTGCGCTTTTACATGGGCGTCTGGCAGATGGTTTTCCTCGATCTGCCCGCTGATCATCGCCTCGTTCTGGTCGATCTCCGCCTTCTACGTGATCGCCTATCGCGAATTGCACCCGAAGACCTGGACACGCTCTTTGCTGCTGTTGCCGATGCTGATGGCGATTGGCGTCGCGCTGACCATCATCAATACCCGCGCCGTTTTCGAAGCGCTCTTCGGCGTCGAAACCAGCTTCGTCCGCACTCCCAAGTACGCTATTGAAGGCAACCCAACACGCTCGCCGCGTAAAGCAGACCAAATATCGCCGCCGCAGCGGATGGCTGCCATACATCGAATTGGCTTGTGGAACTTACTTCCTTGGCATGGCTGGTCTTCGCCGTGCAAACCTTAAATCTTCTGTCGATTCCGTTCCTGACGCTTTTCGTCTGCGGCTACTATTGGGCTGGTTTTTCCACGCTCTATCACGACTATCAGGATCGGCTACGCTGGATGCGTCAACAAAATCTTGAATTCGAAACCGCTCGTTAATTTGAAACGTCACTTCCCCACCTCGATGCGTGACGCCGCGCACCGCATCCGTCCTCTCGCTCAGCGCACGCCGATCTTCTCATCGCATGGCGCATCGTCGATTGCGGGCAAGCAGCTTTTCTTCAAATGCGAAAACTTCCAGCGTGGAGGAGCGTTCAAGATCCGCGGCGCATCGAACCTGATCCTCTCGCTCTCGCCCGAGGAGATCGCGCGTGGGGTGGTTGCTTTCTCGTCCGGCAATCACGCGCAAGCGACCGCAATTGCGGCCCGTCATGTCGGCGCTAAAGCCACTATCGTAATGCCCCAGGACGCTCCACGCTCCAAGATGGAGTCCACCAGGGCTCTCGGCGCGCACATCGTCACTTACGACCGTCTTCGCGAAGATCGTGAGTCTATCGCGGCGGATATTCTCGAAGAGACCGGCGCTACCCTGGTCCATCCCTACGACCACCCGATGATCATCGCAGGGCAGGGAACTGCTGCACTCGAACTGCTGGAGGACCATCCGGAACTCGACGCGCTTGTTGTTTGCATCGGCGGCGGCGGTCTGATTTCCGGCTGCTCGACTATCGCCAAATCCATCAACCCGGCCATTCGCATCTTCGGCGTGGAACCCGAACTGGCGAACGACACATGGCTATCGTTCCGCAAGGGAGAGCGCGTGCAGATCCCGCCCTCTGAAACCATCGCCGATGGTCTCCGTTCCCCGTCGCCCGGAAAACTGACCTTTCCGATCATCCAACGCTATGTCGAGGACATTCTTCTCGTAACGGAAGAAGAGATTCGTGAGGCGGTCCGCTTCTGCTTTACGAGAATGAAAATGGCGGTCGAGCCAAGCGGGGCGGTATCGGTAGCCGCCGCGCTGTTTCACAAGCTTCCACAGGATATAAAGCGAGCCGGACTGATTATCTCCGGCGGCAACATGGACCTTGAAACACTCTGCGCCTGAGTCTCTCATATAAGATATCTGGTATGCCAAACACCCAGGTGACGCGGCGCGAAGTCATGGCGGCCATCGCCGCGCCGTTTGTCGCGAACGCTGCCGAGACGCGTCCGAACTTTCTCTTCATCCTTATCGACGATCTTCGCTACAACGCGCCCGGTTATGCCGGACATCCGTTTGTCAAGACTCCCAACATCGATCGGATCGCCCGGGAAGGCGTCATCTTTGAAAATGCATTTGTTACCACACCGCTATGTTCGCCCAGCCGCGCCAGCTTTCTCACGGGGCGTTACGTACGCTCCCACAAAGTCCTCGATAACACCGATCACAACGAGCTCAGTCACCAGCTCATTACCTGGCCGCGCCTGCTCCACGATTCAGGGTACGAGACATGCTACGCCGGAAAATGGCACATGGGAACTGACTCGACCCCGCGTCCCGGCTTCGATCGCTGGATCAGCTTCAAGGGTCAGGGCGTCTACAACGATCCTCTACTCAATATCGACGGCACGGAAACGAAACAAAACGGCTACATTACCGACATCCTCACAGGCCACGCCGTCGAGTTTTTGAGAAAGCCTCACAGTAAGCCGTTCGTGATGTATCTTGCCCACAAGGCTGTCCACGGCCCCTTCACTCCGGCCGAACGGCACAAGAATCTCTTCGAGAATGAGACAATCACGCGCGCACCCAATGCGCAGGACAATTGGGACGGTAAACCTGCGCTGCTACGGGACGTAAATGGACACGCGCCGGTCAAGGGTGTTGGATCGCCTGACGAACTCATCAAGAACCAGCTTCGCTGCCTCACGGCCATCGACGAAGGCGTCGGGAAAATCCTCGAAACGCTAGAACAAACCGGCCAGCTCGACAAGACGTTTATCGTTTTTACAAGCGATAACGGTTATTTCTGGGGCGAGCATCATCTCGGCGATAAACGCTGGGCTTATGAGGAGTCGCTCCGGATTCCCATGGTGATGCGATATCCCAAGCTCATCAAAGCGGGCAGCAAGATCGGCCAACTGGTAATGAACGTCGATATGGCCCCGACCATGCTTGCGCTCGGAGGAGGCAAGCCCCCGGCTGAGTTGCAGGGGCACTCCATTCTGCCGCTGTTCAAAGGTCCAGTGAAGAACTGGCGGACATCATTCCTGTCCGAGTACTTCATGGAGCAGAGCGCGCCGCGGGTTCCCAGTTGGCAAGCCGTCCGCGATGAACGCTGGAAATATATCCATTACACTCAACTTCCCGGAGCGGACGAACTCTACGATCTGAAGAAGGATCCGTACGAGATGCAGAACCTGGTTCACGATGCGGCGGACAAGCTATCCCAGAAAAAGGAGCAGCTCGATAGATACAACCAACAAATAAAGTAGCCGCGATTTTACGACAGGCTGAAATGCTTCACATCGATTTTGCTGTCGTCGAACACACCCAAACCAAGCGTTCCGGCGATCTCAATGTGTTCAACCTGGCAATTCAGGAAGGTGCTAACCTTGTCCGGCTTCGATAACGCGATGGGCAACATCCCCACTTGCTTACGTTTCGCGTCGATCGCCTTCAGTCCGGTCTTGTCGAGCGCTACGGGATCGGTGGCGAAGTACATCGTTTTCTGTTCCCAGATATAGGCTGGTCTGCCGCTCGGACCCCCGTGATAACTCGCTTTCACTGCGTCGCAGATATGAAGGACGGCTTTCTCGCGAATTACCGGAAGACTGACCACGCTCGGAATGAAGATGCCGCAGGCGTTGAGTGTCGATGTAATATGGCTGCGGTTCACGTTGTTGACCATGCCGTGCGACATATTCTTTAGCGCGATGGTGACTCCGGCTGATTGGTGGTGCTTGAGCACTGGAATATTGATGAACTTGTTGATCTGTTTGGTGACGATTCGCGACACGTAGGAGCGCCGCATGTGAGGGTCGTTCAAGTCCTCGCCCGGCTTAACGAGCGTCATTTCCATGTAGTGATCCGGATCGTAGCCACCCATGTCGTGCTGGATTTCGTCATACTGCTCGGAGGGCGCGTCCCAACGCACTCCCGTCGGCAGCCACTTATCGATCCCGGCATCGAGCACTTCCCGCCGGTAGCGGCTGAAGACAATGACATCGGTAGGCGGAACGCTCGCTTCCTTCAGGCCTTTCAGCACTTCGGCCATTACCAGCGCGTCGGAACAGAGATCTCTTTCCGCCGACCGGACTGACTTTGATTCCGACGACGTCGCCTTTTTCGAAACAGCGATCTCCAGGCATCCGTCCATGAGGGAGCTTGAGTGAGTTCCATCATCCCTTTGCGCATCATCTGCGTGATCGGTGCGGCCTGATAGGCGTTTCCGGAGATACAGTTTGGATGGTTAACTTCGATAACGCGTCCGGGGAACGGCCCGGGCATGCCGGGCTTTGTGGTTGCGGCTTGACTCCGGGATGACATCATGGCCGCGGCAGCGGCGGCAATTGAAGGCGCGAGCAGATCTCTTCGCAGGATTGTCACGTCCCTCAGTCTACCGCCAATAGATCGGCTTGCATGGGAGTTACTTGGATAGCGGGATAGGAACCGAATCGAAGATGGAGGTTTTGGGTAAGTAGCCAATACAGCCGAAAGCTGGATCGAGTCCGAGACCTGACGGCACCTGAACGTCCACTTGATAAATGCCGATCATGCCGGGAGCAAGTCCGGCAAAGAGAAGCGGCGCGGATATCTGCGTCTCGGTAATGTGATCGCCACTATAAAAACTGCACGTCGGTGGTCCACTGACGGTGTAGAGCGGGCCCGTAGGCGTTACCTGGCCCGTGGCGATCGCGGGCGATACCGGTCCCAGGCCGGTCATGTAGAAATGCAGGATCTCGCCGGGTTGAGCCGGATCGTCCTGGGTCACGAGACCATGAAAATCCTGGTGAGCAGTCACACCCAGAGACGCCATGCTCAGGTCTGTCTGAGGCTGCCGAAGAAAGTAAGGGCTCACATAATAGACATTGATCACCGATGGGTTGAACGGCGAGCCGAACTGATTCTTGATAGTGATGGGTACTGCGGAGCCATTTAGGTCGGGCAGAGCGACTCCCCAAGGAATTTGAACGTCCAAGGATGTCGGGGTGGCATTCAGTACGGGTGCATCCAGGCCGCCGATTTGTACAGAGCCTGATTGTAAGCCGGCTGGAAGTCCCGAAGCCGTGAGATGGGCGAAGGATCCTGGGACACCCCAACCTGTCGCGATTGAGGCCGGCCCCGCTATCTGCTGAACGGTGCCGGATGCGACTTGAATCTGGATAATCCGGTTCGTGGCCGTTGCTGCGTACGCAACATTTCCCATGCCGGAGAGTACTGCCGTCGAGATACCGTCCTGCTCCGAAGTGAGCTGCTTTGGAATTGCCGAGCCGTCTGTCGGTAAAACGAATGCCTGTCGGGGCAACCCTGGAGCCGGTGAATCGAGGTACAGCACGAGAGAGCCGTCGTCGCTAATCCACGGCGAAAAAATCGCGCCGTTCTGCGCCATGGGCGGATCTTGCGCCAAAACGGTTTCACGATTGGAATCGACGTCGTACAATATGAGAACGTTGTGGTCTTTCGCATACGCTTCGTAGACGATTCGTTTGGCGTCTGCCGACATCCGCTCCACGATGGGAATCTGACTCAATCCGAGCAACGGGACGTAACCGGCATTAAAGATGTTATTGCCTAGCAAGACGCCTCCGGCATCGGAGATTATTTGATATCCATCACCGACCGGGAGAATCATCAATCCAAGCTGCACAGTATTGCCTGTTTGCAGGTCTTGTACTGTCGTGTAGAGCCCGTCGGATACGTAGCCGCTGAAATAACGAAAAGCGAGAACGTACCTGCCGTTTCGGGATAACCGGACGCTACCGTCCGCAACGATTCGGGGGGGCGAAGCGCCCGCCAAGTACCCGAACGCGCCAATGTACACAGCACAGGCGCTGCCAGCTACATAGCAATTTCCACCCCGCCCGGTGTACACGAGCGTCGCTCCGTCGCTACTGACGTCAGGGAACTCTAATATGTAGGGCGTTGTGCCTCCATAACCATTTACCTCTGAAAAACTCGCTATCTGGTGCGCCAACTCGATGTTGCCGGTATCTTGCCGGTAGCGAAATATCTTGGACCATTTTGCTTCCGAGGTGTCGCCGAGAAGGATCTGAGGCGACGCGAAGTAGAGGACTGAGCCGTCGCCGTTGGTGACCAATCGACTGATTTGAGCCGTCGCCGCCGCACTGACCGAAAGGCAGATCGCAAAAATACGCTTGAACATAATTGCCCTCCTCGGGCTGTGAATGCCAGACGCGGCTGTCCTCAAGATAGCGCAGTCGACCGCAGATTTGGTGTTGGAGCAGGTGATAGATTCTGGTTCGCAATGCCGAACTATGAAGAAGAAATCGCGCAACTCGAGAAGGCTATCGACGGCAACGACATTGATGCGGTTAAAGCGATCATGACCTGCAACCCAGCGCTTCATCGTGCGCCACTCGGTTATGAAAAAAACGGGCCGCTCACCTGGGTAGCAGAATGCCGTGTTCCCTGGGAGCCGCCCACGCCAAAAGGATCGAGATCGCTCGATGGATGATTGAGAACGGGTCGGACGTTCATCAAGGAGGCGACGGTCCCCTGATGCGCGCGGCGCTCCGAGGCGAAAGACTGCCCATGATGGAACTTCTTGTTGCCCATGGAGCCGACGTCAATCGAAGATCCGGCGTTGCAACGCAGTATCTCGCATACTTACAAATTGAAGAGCTTGCCGATTGAGGGCTGAAGGAAAAACATGGCAACCAAAAAGCCGCATCTGGAATTTTTTCCGGTCGATTTGGAAAGCGGCTGGCACACGCCGCCCGGCTACAAGCAAGGTTTTGAGCAGAAGATCCTCGCTTCGGATCTGGATGAGGTGAATAAAAAAGGCAGCCGCTCACGCCTGCTGCGTATCCGCGCTGGAGTCTATTCCGAAAGGCCGTTTGTGCACGATCACTGGGAGGAGGTTTTTCTGGTCGAGGGTGATCTGATCGTGGGCAACGACGAGCACGGCATCGGAGGAGAGCAGTTCCTGGCGCACACTTATGCCATTCGGCCGCCGGGAGTCTATCATGGTCCCTTCAAATCGGAGAAGGGCTGCCTGCTTTTCGAAATTCACTACTACGAGCGCGAGTAGGCCTTTCAGGGACGATTGTTCTAAATGGGTAACTTGGCCGTCGTGCACAGCACGCCGCTTGAGCGCCGCTCGAAATTCGCAAGAGAATTGGTCCGCCATCAAAGCACCGCACAGATCGACCGGGCGCGACGGCCCCCTTTCTAACGCGCCCGGTCACGAGGAGGATGCTCACAGGATGAATGTTATATGAAATGAAGCCCGAGGGCGCAAGCTCAAGTTCCACGAAGCGCCCGCCAATGCGTTTGAGCCGAGGACGCGGGAACTGCGGGAGTATTACTTGAGGCGGCGGGTTGGCATATGAGCCGCGGGGAGAATCGGACCGGGGCGAATCAGGTGAATCAATGGCATGTTGGGCATTCGCAAGCTTCAAGGATCTGCTGAGCGATAAGCTGCCTCGAAACAGCCGCTCTTCGAGGGAATCCATCTTCTCCTGTGCTGTGAATTAGAAAATTGCGCAAGCCTCCTCAAACGTGAGCCTCGGAAGACGCGGATAGAGCTTCGAAGCGTCTCCGTGCCCCAGGTTGCATACGAAGTTCGCCTTCCATTTGCCGTCGGGGAAAAATTCGGCATTGAGCTTTTCGGCGTCGAAGCCGGACATAGGACCACAGTCGAGCCCTAACGCACGCGCGGCCATGATTAAGTAGGCGCCCTGCAAGCTGCTGTTGCGAAATGCGGTTTCCTGGATCAAGTCCGGCTGCCCGGCGAACCAGGATCTCGCGTCCACTGGCGGATTCAGTTGCGGAAGTTTTTCGTAGAATTTTAGGTCGTATGCAATGATTGCAGTCACCGGCGCGGCGCGCGTCTTCTCTACATTTCCGGGAGAGAGAACCGGCAATAGGCGCGCTTTGGCCTCTTCGGATTTGATGAACAATACCCGCGCGGGGCAGCAGTTTGCGCTGGTAGGGCCCATCTTAAAGATCTCGTATACTTCGTGGAGCAGTTCGTCGGGCACGGGCTCGGATAGCGCGTTGGGTAACCAGGCGCGATGGGTACGGGCTTCGCGGAAAAGGATATCCAGCGCGGAATCGGACACTCGAGACATGCGACTTGGATGCGGGTAGTGGATGGATGGATTCCGAGTCGTCCCGGTTCCACTTTCGCGCGCATCGTAAAATAAGGGAGATTTACATGGTTCGCGATGGCATTTTTTACGCGCTGGGATTTCTAGCCGGCGGAATACTTGTCGGTTACCTGGTCAACCCATGGCTCGGAACTCCGCTATTTCTGCTGGGGGCGTTCTGCGCCTGGTTTTTCCGCGACCCCGATCGGACGGTGCCCCCGGGCCCAGTGGCTGTTTCGCCGGCTGACGGCAAAGTGACGGTTGTCACGCCGGAAAGCGCGGGCCGCACGCGCGTCAGCATTTTTTTGAACGTGTTCGACGTGCATGTGAATCGCTCTCCGGTTGGCGGAGTCATCACGGACATCTGCTATCAAAAGGGCAAATTTGTGAATGCGGCGCTTGCGGCATCTTCGACCGAAAACGAAATGAACACTTTGACCGTAAGCAGCAACGGCAGTACGGTCGTGTTCAAACAGATTGCCGGACTTATTGCACGGCGCATCGTCTGTCGCGTGAAAGTGGGAGACCGCGTGGAGGCAGGACAGCGTATCGGAATGATCAAGTTCGGCTCGCGATGCGATGTGATCTTCGGGCCGGAATGGAAACCTGAAGTCACCCCGGGAATGCGGGTGTCGGCTGGGGCAAGCGTGCTGGCACGGCGCAGGGACGCGAGCGATCCCGAGCCAGCAGCGGCATCGATTAAGGAGACGGCGTGGAGGAGGTAAATACCGCGCAGCTAAAGCGTCGTCCCAAAGCGGCCTACGCTCTGCCGACGTTGTTCACCGCGGGCAATATCTTTCTCGGATACATTTCGATTCTGCGCTCTTATCAAGGCTCGCTGCTGGTTGCCACGGATCCAGCCGGGGCCGCGGCGGATTTCGAGACGGCAGCCAAGTGTATCGGTGTGGGGATGCTGCTGGACGGGCTGGACGGACGCATCGCGCGGATGACGAACACGACCAGCGATTTCGGGCGGGAACTCGATTCGCTTGCGGACATCATCAGTTTCGGAATCGCTCCGGCTCTGCTCGCATATGCGTGGGGCGTGCAATTCGTGGATCTGAGCGCGGGAGCGGCGTTGGTGGACCACATTCAGCGAGCGGGCAAGTTCATCGTTTTCCTGTTTCTACTTTGCGGCGCCGCGAGGCTGGCCCGCTTCAACGTGCAGAAGAATCCTGTGCCCAAGAATCCGGGACGTCCGGACAGGAAGTATTTCGTAGGGCTGCCGATTCCCTCGGCGGCGGCGGCGGTGGCGGCAGTCGTGTACTTCTTCGATAGCTCGCCGATCACTTCATGGAAACTCTCCATTACGTGGATCGCGATCACGGCGCTATTGGCATTTCTCATGGTCAGCACCTGGCGCTACTACAGCTTCAAGGACATCAATCTGCGTTCTCCACGATCGCCGCTGATTTTGGTGATTTTGGGCGGATTGATGATTTTGATTTGGAATTACTCGCAGGCGGTACTGCTGCTAATGGCGATGGCGTACGTCTTGAGCGGAATCCTGATTCGAATTTCGGGAATTCTGCGCCGGCTGCGTCCATCGGTGCGAAACAGAGGGGGTCAGGTTGCCTGAAAAGAAGCCGTCTGGAGCGATTGTGATTGTCGGCACGGAAACGTTGTTGGGAAGAGAGATGCGCGACGTGCTGGCCGCGACTTTTCCCAATCAAGATCTGCGCCTGGTAGCGGCAGTTGACGAAGAGGTCGGCACATTGACCGAAAAAGGCGAGGAGCCGTCGTTTCTTATTAAGCTCACACCTGGTTCGCTCGAACGCGCGACGGCTATCATTCTTGCCGGTCCCGCGGATATAAGCGACGATGTGATTGAACTGAAACCCGATGCGCCGCTGATAGATTTAACGTATGCGGCGGAAGATCAGCCTCACGCCAGATTGCGTGCGCCAATGGTGGAACCGGCGGGTTTGGAGACGGCGAAAGACGCCATACACGTAGTGGCGCATCCGGCGGCGATTGCCATCGCGTTGATACTGGGCCGGCTGCATACAGTGTTTCCGGTACGGCGTGTAGTGATTCATATTTTCGAGCCGGCGAGCGAGCGTGGCGCTGCGGGAGTGGATGAATTACAGAAGCAGACCATCAGCCTGTTGTCCTT
Organism: Terriglobia bacterium; assembly: GCA_963767545.1. Classification (GTDB taxonomy): domain Bacteria; phylum Acidobacteriota; class Terriglobia; order Bryobacterales; family Bryobacteraceae; genus CAVVFX01. The sequence continues at coordinate 12,611 of CAVYEV010000035.1, read as the reverse complement.
CAAGACGATGCCGAAGGAAGTCTTCGATAATCAGGTCAGCTTCAGTCTACTGGCCAGATTGGGCGATGAAGCGAAGGTGAAACTGGAGGATGTGGAGGCGCGCATCGAACGGCACCTGGCATCTCTACTGGCGATTTCGAGCCATGCCCCGATGCCTTCGATCCGGTTGATTCAGGCCCCGGTTTTCCACGGCTACAGCGCATCGTTATGGATTGAATTGGATAAGAACCCGGGCGTTGCGGCAATCGAGCAGACGCTGTCGGAGAGTTATTTGGAAGTTCGTCCGAGCGACACCGAGCCGCCGAATAACGTTGGCGTCGCGGGGCAGAACGAGATCACCCTAGGCGCGATTGCCGTGGATCGGAACCATCCCAATGCTATTTGGATCTGGATGTCGGTGGATAACCTGCGGCTCGCGGCACAGAATGCGGCGATGGTGATTCGAGACCTGGTATGAAGTTGAAAGTGCGAATGGCTGGTTTGGCGCTGCTGATACCCATCGTGGTAACGATGTTAAGTTCCTGCGGTTACCATGTGGCGGGCAAAACGAACCTGCTGCCGCAAACGGTCCATACCATTGCGGTGCCGGCTTTCAGCAATATCACTACCGTGTACAAGGTGACCGATCAATTGTCGCAGGCCGTGACCCGCGAGTTCATCTCGCGAACGAAATATCGAATTACGGCCGATCCGAAGAATGCGGATGCGACGCTGGTTGGCGCGGTGGTGCAGATCTCGACGTTTCCGACGGTGTACGATCCGGTGACCTTCCGCGCAGCGAATGTGGAAGTACACGTTTCCCTACGCATCCGCTTGCTGGATCGTTCGGGCAAGCCATTGTTCGATCGGCCCATGGAAGCGCGTGAACGCTACGAGGTCAGCGTGGACCCTAAAGTCTACTTTGACGAGAGCGAAGTGGCCATGCGGCGGCTCAGCCAGGATGTGGCGAAAACTGTAGTCAGCGCTATTCTCGAGAATTTCTGATGAATCCGGCACAGTTTCTTGGACGAATGAAGAAGCGGGATCTAGCGCCCGTCTATCTGTTTCTCGGAGCTGAAGCGTATGATCGGCGGCGCTGCCGGGAGGCTCTCCTGGACGCGCATCTGACGCTCGAAGAACGCGCAGAAGGCCTTGCACATTACGATCTCTCGAAGTCCACAGTCGCTGAAGTTACCGACGATGCGCGGGCGCTTTCTCTGTTCGCTAGCAAGCGGCTGATTATCGCCTCGAGTGCGGAGGCTGTTTTGCCGAAGGGCTTGCGCGCGGCTGAAGCGGCGGGTACGGATGGCAATGAGGAAGAGGAGCGCGGGAGCGGAGTCGCGGCGGGTTCCGATGTTACACCGTTAGTGGAGTATCTGCGCAATCCGTCTCCCGGCGTGGTCGTGCTTTTCGAGGCGACGCGATTCGCATTGGATGGTGAGGATAAGAAAAAGGCTGAGCGCGTGGCCAAGTTCTTTAGCCCCATTAACGATGTCGTGGAGTTAACGCCGTACACCCCGGAAGAGGCGCGGCGTGAGGCACAGGCGATTGCCAAGCGATTGGAGCTAAGACTGGAGCCGGCCGCGTTGGAGATGCTGGTAGAAGCGCTTGGCGCCGACATTGCACGAATCGATACGGAACTCGAGAAGCTGTCGCTACTTTCGACCGGCGCCGGCGGGCGTGCCATCACGGTCGAAGATATACAGACCATGGTTCCCGATGCCCGTTCGGCGACAGTTTTCGCGCTGGTGAATGCGCTGGGCAGGCGGGATCGTGGGCGCTCGCTCGCCGTGCTGGACACATTATGCAGGGATGGCGAATATCTCCCGCTGGCGCTATCGTTTTTGTCGTCGCAGTTCCGTCAGGCGCTGATTGCGCGCGAGGCCAATCTGCGGTCCACGCAACAGATCGTAGGGCACTTTACGAAGCTCGGCGTAGCAATGTGGGGGACGAGGGCGGAGCAGGTGAATCAGACGGCAACCAAATTCTCCCGGGAGCAATTGGAGCGGGGTTTGAAACTGATCTTCGAAGCGGATCGCGATTTGCGCAGCGCGCGTCCGGACGACCGCATCATAATGGAAAATTTCGTTGTGCGGCTGACGGCGTAATCGCCGCAATAAGGTCATGCTCAAAATCGGGTCGGTGAGATGGCGCGGAAAATGTAGCAAGCATCCGGGATTCGATCCTGCGATGGATGGTCCCGGCGCAATCAAGGGAAATTGCCAGAAATGCAGCGACCTCGTGGCGATCCACGATCTTCACCAGAAAGCCTTGCGATTGATGAGGACCTTCCGGTCGGTGGAAGATAAGAAGGCCATAAAGGAACCGGCCGATGATGGACAAATGAGCCTTTTCGCATAGGTATCGGCCGGAGCGTGGATGAGTCGATCGTCGCGGCTATTTTGATTCGAACGGTTCTTTGAAATGACAGTGATCGAAATCCCGCACAACCAGGCAGCGAAGCTTAGAGAGCGGGCCGCACCTCAAGGCCTGGCTCGGAAAGCTGGCCGAGGAAGCGCTGGCTGAGTCGACTTCTGGATTGGGAAGCGCAAGAAGTCCGCATACATGGACGGCCTCGGGACCGGCCAGACCCTGAATGAAATGAACCGTTCTTGTTTGGCACTTGTCCAGCGAGGTTCACCGCCTACCACCGGGCTCCCAAGCAACCCCCAATCACTCTTCGCTGGATATCGTAGCCGCTCGTATCAACAAATACCGGAGTCGAAAACCAAAAAAGCCCGGCGTTTCTGCCGGGCCTCTCCATCCAACCTAAACAACTAATCGCCGAAAGAACCAACTTCTTCGCGCGATTCCTTTACCACCGGAGTAGGCGCTGGCGCAGGCTTAATCCCACCCAGCGAACCCAAAGGCACGAAGCCTCCCTCCGGAACCGGCTGCTTTAAAACGTGCTCCTTATAGAGCTTCGCCATCTTATCGTTTTCGGCCCGTTCGAGCGCCGCGTCGCGCTTCCGCTTCTTTTCTTCGCGCGCTGTCTTGGCGATACCTTTGTCATCGAGATCGTGCTGAACTTCCAGGGTCACTAGCTGCTCGTTGAGGACCAGCGAGTGATCCTTGCTCGGAAGCGGAACGCTCTTGTTGCCCGCGAAGATCTCATGACGCCCATGCTCCTCGTACCACTTGGTGAGCGACGCCGTCATGTGCATCTTCTCGATAATGTTGCGCCATCCCACGCCCGTGTTGTACGCGCAGAACGAAATCTCGCCATCCTGCGTCGCGTATGGGATGATGCATTGTTCGGTCCGGCGGAAATCGTAATTGAAGAGATCCTGGAACCACATACCCGCGATGAAAAGGAAGTTCCAGCGATCTTTCCGGCGTCTTTCGATATCGTCGAACGTACGGTCGCCTGTGACCTTGCCGTAATCCTTACCCGTCATCCCGAAGCATTTGTCGAACTTCTTCATCAGATCCGACAATTTGAAGGTGCTGGGCGATTTGAATGAGTTATAGTTGCGCAGCAGCGCCAGCGAAACGCCGATGACCGACATCGTTTTGCCACGTGCCGCGTCATTGACATGCGCGATGTCCTTCGCCAGGCGTTCGGCATTCAGGAATGCGGTCACCGGAGCGAATTCCTTTGTTTCTTTATCGATCATCACCGCCATTCCGATCCCGCAATTGGGATGGCAACCGCAGCTCAACTGGCCCCAATCGGCATTCGGCCCGTGAATCAGATCGGCGAAGTCGGAGAAGGTGCTCATGAACGAAATGGGAAACCAGTCGCGAGTGGGTTCGCCCATGCCGACCTGATTCTTGACGTCATGCGCAAGGTGCGACAGCGTATAGCGCTGCGCCGTGCGGCGGTCGTCCGTCACCTCTTCGTCGCGGCCCGTGAAAGAGACCGGCTGGAACGAAAGGAACGAAATCTTCTTCGGATTGTCGAGCGCGAACTGAATGATCCTCCCGACCTGCTCGTTGTTGATGCCGTTTACCAGGGTGATAACCGGAACAATGTCAACGCCACCTTTGTGGAGGTTTTCGATGGCCCGCAGTTTTACATCGAACAGGTTGCCCACCGCGCGATGCGAATTGGCCGCATTGCCAATACCATCGAACTGCAAGTAGGCGTAACGGAGTCCCGCTTCGGCCGCTTGCCGGCAGAAATCCGGACGCTTGGCGAACTCAATTCCGTTGGTCGCCGCCTGCACGCTGTTATAGCCAACCTTACGCGCATAACGGACCGCATCGAGGAAGTACGGTGAAAGCGTTGGCTCGCCGCCCGAGAACTGTACCGACATCTGCCGCCGTGGCTTGATCTGCATGGCGTTATCGAGCAGCGTCTTGATATCTTCCCAACCGAGTTCGTGTACGAAGCCGACCTGGTTCGCATCCATGAAGCAGGGGTCGCACATCATGTTGCAGCGGTTGGTCAGATCGATGGTCAGAACCGACCCGCGCCCGTGCTTCACGGTGCTGGTACCGTGCTTATGGAGCTTTTCGTCGTTGTGGGCGCGGATATCGCGGCCGGGGAAGCACTCTTCCAGGTGTTTGAAAAAGGCCGTATCGATCGCCATCACGTCTTCGAAATGACCGTGAATCGGGCAATCCTTGACCATCAGGATCTGGCCGTCGCGCTCGATAATCTGGGCTTTAATCTCGCCGACCTTCTCATTGCGCAGAACATCCACCGGGAGTTTCCCATCGAGAATAGCCTGCCGCGCCTCGGGGACGCAGCGTGGACAAAGCGAATCCGTGGTGCGAGGCCAGCCAAGGGTCGGCTTAGTCTTCTCCCAGGACTTCAGGAGCGGCTTATCCGACCACTTCGGCGTGAACGAGGGATTCTGGTGAATTTGGTTGACGCGGTCGAAAACCTGCCAAGCTACGTTGGCGGCTACGCTTACTGCCTTTTCTACGTACTTGATCGCTTTTGGCATTCTAGTTAATGTCTCCTTCAGTTGGTATACAATCCGCAGCCGCATTCGGGTGCGCACGGATTGGGGCAGCTTAACAATCGTTAAGATTACTCTGATCTGGCTTAGAGGTACTATTTGAATTCGTTCAATGGGGCGATATGGCGGCTGTGTGGCCTAAATCCGGGTTAAACGGAGCGCCTTTGCCGCGATAGCTAGTTGCCGCTAACTGATTGAGACAAAAGGAAGTGTACAACAAAGACCAGATCCGGCAAGCGGCTGCGGAGAGCGGTTTTGAACTCTGCGGATTTACGCTTGCAACTCCCACCGCCGATACCCTTATATACAGCGATTGGATTGCGGCCGGTTATGCGGGCGAGATGCGCTATCTCGCCAGATCATCGCGCCGAGATCCGGAGCGACCCGCGCCGGCTACTCCCGTCGGCGCGGTCGATTATCTGCGTGGGAAAGGTTTACAACTGGCCACTGCCCTACACCGCCGACTTTTCGGACGATACTCGCGCCTGGATCTCGCGCTATGCCTGGGGCGACGACTACCACGAAGTCATGCGCGAGGGGATGAAGCGTCTGGTGGAGCAGCCTTCGTCGAAGCGGCGATTTTGAGTGGAAACTCTGCGTCGATACCGCACCGCTACTTGAACGCAGCTACGCCCGATTAGCCGGCATCGGCTGGATCGGACGCAACACATGCCTCATCAACCAGCAACTCGGATCCTGGATTTTCCTGGGCGAGATCCTCACGTCTCTCGATATTCGAGCCCGATTCACCGCCGCCGGACCGGTGTGGAACCTGCCGCCGCTGTATCGATGCCTGTCCGACCCAAGCTATCGTTCCCGCCCGCAGCGGTTACACGATCGACTCGCGCCTGTGCATCTCCTATCTCACCATCGAGCTTCGCGGCGAGATTCCGGAATCGCAGCGGGGCAGCCTGGGACCTCACGTTTTCGGCTGTGACATTTGCCAGGACGTCTGTCCGTGGAACTCGCCAGACCGGCGTGCGGCCATCACTCACGATCCTCACTTCGCCCCACAGCATTGCGCTCCGGAACTCGATCGTCTGGCCGCCCTCACCGAGCCCGAGTTCCGGTCGCTTTTTCGAGGCACGCCAGTCACGCGCGCCCGATATCGGGGTTTCCTCCGAAATATAGTGGTGGCTATGGGCAACTCGGGCAACCGGGCTTTCCTTGCGCCGCTTGAGAAGCTTGAGCGGATCGGACGATCCGGTGATAGCGACTCACGCGGCTTGGGCAGCGAATCGGCTCCAGTACTCGGAATCGAAGAATTTTTAAATTCACGTATGGAAAAGTTTATATTTGTTGCAACGTCCCATCAGTATGATCTATAGTTCTGGTAATACGCTTAAGGCGGAAGGTTAGAGTCTCAAACAATTGCGCGTTGGCGGATTTGGAATAGAAACAAAATTTAGTTGGCTAACTCGGAGGTAAGTTGATGAAACGGCTGTTGTTGTTTTGCGTTATGGCACCGCTGGCCTGTTCGGTTGGGTCCGCGGCTTTGATTTACAATAATGGAGCTCCCAATCAGGCTTCGGCCGATTCGATCTCCGATTTACGCGTCGCGGAAGACATGGTTGTCAGTTCGGCAGGCTTCCTGACTTCTTTCGAATTCTGGGATGTTGAGGCGCCCGGCGCCTATAACGGGAGTATCTCGTGGTTTTTGTTTACCAATGCGGCTGGCACGCCTGGGACTGTGATCGCGCAAGGCAACGCATCAACCGGCGCGCAGATCACCAGAACCGCGACCGCGAATACTAACGTGTTCGGATTCGCCGAGTTCGACGATGTTGTGAACATGACGGGCAGTTTGACCTCCGGCAGCCTTACAGTGGGTGCCGGCACCTACTGGTTGGGTCTTCACGACGGGCTTATAACCAACACGGTGTTTCAGGACTTCTACTGGGAGACCACCGCCAACAATGCCTCCACATTTGGGGAGTATCAGGATTTGACTAGCGGGCCGGCTTGGGTCAGCACGTTACAGGAACATGCATTCAATGTTTCGGGCACACTGGGATCTGTCGTACCGGAACCTGGCACTTGGGTATTGATGTCCGCAGGGCTGGCTGGCCTCGCGCTGCTTAGGCGCAAGACGGCTTAGTATTTGGAACGAGAACAGAGGAAATAGCATGAAACGAGTCCTAATCATAACGCTACTTGCCAGCGTTTCGGCGCTTGCGCAAGTGCAAGTCATTCTGCCGGCATATTCGGCGGCATCTACGACACCATTGGTCCAGTTGATGCAGCAGGCGGCTCTGGAGCCGGTGGTGCCGGCTATACCCGCGCTCCAACCCGACCACCAGCGGCCGCTACCGGTTCTGCCGCAATCCACGACACCAGACCCGCTCATTAACCTGGCGGCTGCGTCAAGTTTTAAAGCCGCACCGGGGCTGAACTTTCTTGGGAACGGCAGGACATTTCCTGGATTCACGATCACCGGAGAACCGCCAGACACCAACGGCGCGGTGGGCACAACTCAATACGTCCAATGGGTCAACTCGGCCTTCTCGATCTTCAATAAGTCAAACGGAAGCTTAATAGCCGGTCCGACGAACGGCAACGTTCTGTTTTCCGCTCTTCCATCTACCAGTATTTGCCGCACCACCAACAGCGGTGACATCATTGCGAATTTCGACAAAATCAACAGCCGCTGGGTGCTGACGCAATTTGCAATCACCGCGACCACCAACGGTAAGTACGGACAATGTATCGCTGTTTCGACTACCGCCGATGCGACGGGAACGTACAACGTTTATGAGTACGACTTCCCAGATTTTGACGATTATCCCAAATTAGCGGTCTGGTCCGACGCGCTACTACATCAGCTACAACATGTTCTCCCACAGCACTGGCAGCTTTCTGAACGGGAAGGTCTGCGCTTATAATTCAGCCGGGATGCGAGCCGGTGCCGCCTCGCCCGCCACCGTTTGCTTCGATACCGCCGCCGGGGACGATTTTGGCCTGATGGCTTCCGATATTGACGGACTTAATCCTCCGCCCGCGAGGTGCCCGAATCCAGTCTGGGAACTGTACAATAATGGGGTTCTCAGGCTGTTCAATTTTCACGTGGATTTTGTGACGCCAGCGAACAGCACTCTTACCGGTCCGACCCAGCTCAACGTTGCAAACTTTACGTTCGTCTGCAACAACTTCTCGGGCGGCACGTTCACCTGCGTCAATCAACCCGGAGTCACTCAACTTCTCGATACACTTGGCGATCGCATGATGTACCGCGCGGCCTATCGCAATCGAGGCGGCGTGGAATCGGTTATGCTATCCCATTCCGTGGATACCACGCCAGGTACGACCGACTTGTCTGGTGTCCGCTGGTATGAGATGCGAATTTCGGAAGCGGGTGCGGGCACTCCGTATTCAGCTTCAGTCTTCCAGTCCGCGACCCAGGCGCCTGCGACTGGCGAGCACCGCTGGATGTCCAGTATCGCGATGGATAAGAATGGCGACGTGCTCTTGGGTTATAGCGTCTCGAATGGCACGACGACATTCCCCAGCATACGTGTCACCGGCCGCACACGCAGCGAACCGCGCGGTTTCATGGAATCCGAGTTCACTGTGGTCAACGGTACCGGCTCTCAGAGCGGTCACAGCCGCTGGGGCGATTATAGCGGTATGACGGTCGATCCGGTGGATGACTGCACTTTCTGGTACACACAGGAATACTTTCGATTCACCAAACGCCGATTTTGCCTGGAAAACGAGGATTGCTTCGTTTAAGTTTCCAAGTTGCCAGTAACGTAAAACGGACGGTGAAGAAGGGCCGCTGACCTGATAGTCGGCGGCCCTTTTTTAGCTCTTGATATCGTCTTTCCTAAAATCCCACTCAACCATGCGTCTCTCCTTTACCGAGGCGTTGATCATGTGAGCGCAAGCGGCAGCACGGTGGCCAACTGCGGCATCTTCCCAGTACGGTTTACGATTGCGGACCGAGTCGAAGAAGTGCCCGAGATGAACCTCTGTCGCATCCGGCCCCGTCGACTTGAAGTGGTGAGGCCGATCGGGATCGGTGATCTTGCCGTCATCTTCCTCCGCGGATTTCCCCTTCTCCTTTTCCTCGCGTTCCTTTTCCTTCTTCTCTCTCGCGGGTTCCAACTGAGTCTTGATAACGTCGGAATTTTCGTAGTATTTCTGTTCGAGGGCTTTCGGCCAGGTTTCTACGATCGCCCGATTATCCTCGATGGGTTCTTCCGGTTCGAATTCTAACCCGTCGCTGTCCAGTTTGAGCGTTCCCTCGGTGCCCAGGAACTGAAGCGAGGACTCATCGCCGTTGCTCAACGTGGCGCTCAGATTTACCACGAAGCCGCGCGGATATCTCAAGGATCGCATTTAAGGTGTCGGGCACATCGCGGCTGAGACCCCAGCGGTAAGATTCACCCATCGCCAGCACCTTTGTCGGCGCGGGCACATCCCAAAGGAAGTGAATCGATGTGCAGATGTCGACGAACAAGGCAGACGCGATACCGCCTGAATAGTCCTCATAGCAGTGCCAGCGGAAGAAGCGCTCCAGACTGTATGGGCGTCGTGGCGCAGGACCGAGGAACATCTCCCAGTTCACGGTCTTCGGAGAAGCGTCGGGAGGAACAGGATAGATCCAGGCGCCGGCGACGGTGTTCCGGTTGCAAGTCGCACGAACTGTGGTCATCGTGCCCAGCCAGCCGGCTTTGATAATTGTCCGGGCCTTCTGCTGCAAGTCGGAACTGATGCCCTGGCTGCCAACTTGCAGCATGCGCCCATGATCACGCGCGGCCTGAATGATCTCTAACCCTTCCGACGATCTATAGGTAAGCGGCCTCTCGCAATAGACGTCTTTACCTGCCCGCAGCGAGTCCAGCACGATTGAACGGTGCAGATGATCCGGCGTTGCGACGATTACGGCGTCAATCGCTTTGTCGGCCGCCATTTCCTGATGCGTCCGGTACACTTTCGGGCGATGATCCGTGCGGTCGAGCGAGCGCTCAATCCGCCCCGTATACGCATCGCAGAGGCCGGCGATTTCGATCCCGGAGTGTTTCTGCACTGCTTGAATCAACTCCTGGCCGCGCGTGCCAACTCCGATAAATCCAACTGCGATTCGATCGCTCGGAGCTGTCCGGCCGATTGTCTGCGACGCCACTAGTGCGGCCCCGGTCCGCACGAAGCTTCTACGTGTAAATTCCATAACAAAATGTCTGTCTCGTTATTATAGACGCCGGATGCGATTTGGCTGAATGCGGAAAAGAAGAGGAATTAGTCTGGCTGGGTTTGCTGCGGCTTGTTCAAGCTACTGAACGAACCGTAGGAAAATTGATAGGGCGAACGCAGATCGGGCGGGAGCACCAGGATATTGGCCTGGACGGCTGAGTTGGCGGTCCCGGCAAGGGTCAATGCGTTGTCGAGAGCTTTCAGTTGAGGTTGTTGCTGATCCGCGATGAGTGCGCGCGCGGTGGTCACGAGTTGATTCATCTGGTTGTCTCATCGCGCTGGATTTGCGCAATCGCGACATAGTCCGCGCCCAGTTTCGCAGAGTCGATTGTCTGGGCAGAGGTAATGTCTTCGATTTCGTATTGCAATTCCTGGATTTTCTCAATAAATCGTGGAGGTTCATAGGCGGACCCCGGAAGCGGATGCTAAAGACGTAAGCGGAGCCGGTAACATTTTTTCCGGTTGTTGTTGTTCGATTTCGCTGGAAGAAATCGCTGGAGCTGTTCTAAGCTGAACTGGATGAGTGACAGCCCAAGCTGGAATTCAGCGCAGTCGATCAGATTCTCCACAAGGTCTCTTTGACCCCTGGCCGGCATCCAGGACGAGCGTGCCCGCGAATGCATCCGGTTGTTGCTGAACCTGATCAGAATCACTGACGGCGGATCTGCGCAAAGCCCACGCTGAGAACCTGTATTTGCGAGAGCAACTTAACCGCCGCAAAGGTGGAGGGGGCAAAGGGGACCGGTCCAAAGACAGTTCGGCGCCGGCCTCACAGTCATCGGAAAAGAGCGAGGGGAGCGTTCGGAAACGAACCCTCAGCGCACCAAGCGTAGCAAGCTGGACCGGGTTCGGGCAGACCGGGAAGAGGTACTGAAAGTAGACCGGACATCCCTTCCACCGGATGCCGAGTTCAAGGGGCTACGAAGAGGTGGTGGTGCAAGAGTTACGCTTCGTTACGGATAATGTGAAGTTTCGAAGGGCAAGAAGTATTACGCGGCCTCAACAGGCCGAACCTACCTGCGCCGCTGCCCGCTGGCTACCGCGGTGAATTCGGTCCCAATCTGAAGGCCTGTGCGTGCTGTTTTCTCATTTGTGCAATATGACCGAGCCCAAGATCGCGGATCTGTTGGACAACCTGGGCATCGTGATCTCCAGCGGCCAAATATCGGCGTGGCTCACGGGCGCATACCCGGGAACTCCAGGAGGAAAGCGAGCAATCGTGGAAGCCGGATTGAATAGCAGCGCGTGGCACCACATGGATGACACGGGCACGCGTGTGAATGGTGTAAACCAGCACTGCCAAGTCATTGCCAATCCGCTGTACGGAGCTTACTTCACGACTGCCCGGAAAGACCGACTGACCATAATCGACGTGCTGCGTAATGGGCGCGAGCCGGGATATTCCGCCTCAATGAGGAGGCCTTGGGCTTGATGGTCCAGTTTGGGATATCGCAGCGGGTTTTAGAGCGAGTGGGGCAGTTGCCGTTCCCTTTCAGGACTGGAGCCAGGAGGAGTTGCAGCGAAGGCTGACGGAGCAGATTCCAGATCTGGCCGCAGGGGCCCGCCACCGGATTATAGAGGCAGCGAGCTCTTTCGGCGTATCATGCCGAAAGCCGGCATGTGGCTCCGCCCTTTTAGTATGTGACAATGCCAAGCAGTTCCAACTCGTGGCTGACGAGCCAGCCTTATGCTGGGTTCACGACGGGCGGCATTATCAGAGCATGGCGCGCGCTGCCGCGACATCGTGAATGGCTGGAAGCGTTTCGCAAACGCTACTGGGATTTCTACAAACAACTGCGCGCCTACCAGCAGGCTCCCACCAAGGAACGGCCGGCGCAGTTGCGAGAGCAATTCGACGAACTTATTCTACAGTGACGGGTTACGATGGACTGGATCAGCGGATCGCCAAAACCAAAGCCGATAAGACGTACTTGCTGAGGGTGCTGGAACATCCCGAGATTCCACTGCACAACAACCCGGCGGAGTTGGATGGCGAACACGCGTCAGAAAGCGCGTGGCGAGCTACGGCCCGCGTTCGGCAGCGGGCGCTCAGACTTGGGACGCAATGGAAACGCTGCTCAGCACAGCCAGAAAACTCGGAGTGAACTTCTTTCAATCATTCGGGACCCAGTCTGCGGCGCGAGGCGGATGCCATCATTGGCCGAACTGATCAAACAACGAGCTGAAACGATGGATCTCAGTTCTTCGTGGGCACCTACGTAACCAACCCCGGTTTATTGAGAAGATACACGGATTACGCCGCCTCGCTCCGGATCAGCTGACATGTACGAACGAGCAATTTACATGGTGAATTCCTTTCATTTCACAAGATCAGCCAGGCTTAGCCTGGTATTCCAAAGCCGCCAAGTCGCACAAAGATGAACGCGCGGCCCGGTAAATTCCACCAGTCGCCTGTCAGAGGATTTTGGTGTCGAAGCAAAAAGTCTGTGGGAGGCGACCGATGAACTTCGCGAGATGTTGGCGCGCTTCCTGGTTTTTGTATATCACTGTTTCGACCGCATCGTCATC
>CAVYEV010000034.1:0-48832 GCA_963767545.1 Terriglobia bacterium | reverse complement strand
AGTCGCCGACCCGCGCATGCTCAACTATTGGGCTCGATGCCAATGCGATCGTTCACCGCGTTTTTGAGGTGTTGCTTACAGCCAAGATATCTCTCGGTCGTCTGGACGGAGACGTGACCCAACAAGAATTGGATCTGGTCCAGCTCTCCTCCGGCACCGCGGCACAGGCGTGCGCAGGTCCGACGAAGGTTATGCGGGGCTAGATGTTCGATCGCTGCTTTTTTGGCGCATTCCTTCACGACGCGCCAAACGACCCGCTCCGTTACGCCGTTTCCCCAGATCTTGCCTGCGCGGCAAACGCACCGAAACACGCGGCCCTCGCTCACGTCGGCGGAGACAAGCCAAGAATCCACGGCACTCTTGACCCAATCCGGAACCGGCACCGTGCGAATATGCCGGGCCTTGCCAACCAAATCGGCAATGGCCCGGTGGTCTTCCCGGCGTTGAAGGCGGGCGACATCCAGTTCTGCCGCCTCTTTCCGGCGCAGCCCGAAACCCAAGAGGATCCCGAGCAGCGCCGGATCTCGCTTACCCTTGAGTGTGTCGGGATCACGCACCTGCCAGAGCGCTCTTGCTTCATCGGGGTGAGCCAGCTGCCCAGACGAACGCCGAGGTTGTTCGGCCCTTTGACTCGCCGGATGCCAGCAGCAAGGTCTGGGCTGAGCAGGCCGGAAGCAGCTTCGTATGCGAGGCGCGCCTGACGGCCGCGAGCCTGACGTTAGTCGTGCCCTGCGCAACCTGTCGTGATTCCAAGTGGATTCGGTAGCGGGTGACAACGGCCCTATTGAACGATAGACTAGGTTCAGAGCAATACCGGTCGACGAACTCGTCCATCGCCGGTAACCTCGCTGGGATTCCTTTGAAGGCAGGCTATTGACGAGCGCCGATCTTGCTTGATCGAGGTCTAGCAGGTTCAGGGTGTGCTTCGGGGAAGACTTGCGGCCTCGGCCGCGTTTGCCACGTTTCATTGCTAGGGCCGCACGCCCCAGTAGATAAGCACTTGGCGACGCTGTACCGCAAACATCGGCGACAATCGCGAGGCGAGAGGACCCGTGCTCCAAACGAGTTCAAATCGCGCGAGGCTGGGATGGCCGATCCCCACGAATTCTGAGCGCTGGGTCCCAAACCACCGCACGAACCGTCGTCGACCGCCGAGAAGTGTGTAGAATAATTAGCAGCATGATCCTCAGTGCAAGTGAAGAATCGCTCATCAAGGCTGTGCGGATGCTCCCGCCAAGCGAGGTCGAAAAGGTGCTCGGTTGGGCGCAGCAGCTTGCAGATCTAGGCGGCGGCCAGCCCGTCGTGTGGTCGGATACCTGGTCCGACGATGATCTGCGGGAAGCCACTGCCGCCTCCCTGAAGCGGTTCGAGCAACAGGATCGTGAAGGAGTTTGAAGCCCGGCGACGTCGTAGTCGGCGCGTTTCCCGGCGCCGGCGCGACCAAGGTGCGACCCGCCGTGGTGCTTTCCACCGAACTCTATCATCGCTACCGTCCTGACGTGATCGTTGGTCTGATCACGACACAACCGCCCGGGGAGTTGGCTCCTACCGATTGCGAATTGCGCGATTGGCGGCACGCCGGGCTTCGTCGCCCCTCCTTCTTCAGGTTGTTCCCGGTCACGTTGCTGCACAAGGACGTCCGCTTGATCGGAAGGCTTTCTGAATCTGACTGGGCTTCCGTACGCGCGTGTTTCAAAGCCGGAATTGATATCGAATAGGCCACCAGCGACCCACTTCCGGATACCACTTGGACGTATAGTCGCCGACTCGTTGAACTGTCCACAAACCGGACCCGGATGACAGCTTTGAAGTGCGCCGGGCGAAGCCTTGCGCTAAGTGAACAGCATGGAGACTAATCCCGACACGATCATTTCACGCCATCGGGCGATAATGATGCTCGAAAACGGCTGTTTCGGCCAACGTTCCGGATGGAATTATCCGGCCGTTAATCCGTGAGCCGCAGCCACATAAAACGCAATCCGCAAGCTTGCCGTTGCGCTGAGCGTGAGCGCGGGTATGCTTCTGTTTCGCAAAAAATGAGCGCGGTCCGACGGCGGCCTGAAGCTTCAGTTCGAAGCCGCCGCGCGGCTCGATCCGGAGGAAAAAGCGCCAATCGCATTCTCGATCGGAGGCAGCGTTTTGCTAAACACCCTCCACGCGGACCGAGCGTCGCCGTCCACAGCCGATCCGGAGGCACTCCTCGATGCCGACCGGCACTCGCGAACCCGCCCATCAATGATCGACCGCTTGCCCGAGACCCAACTCTCGCGCCTAGTACCTACTTGCCAAAGTTAGCGTGCCGACTTCCTAACGGTCGCGGCTCAGAAGTCCATTGCTGAGCCGCGCGCGTGAGCAGCGCTGCCGTACGCCAATTTTTTGCAATCCGGTACTAGCGCAGTTTTTGGAGACGATCATCGATCCCATCACCGTGGCGCTGAGCGAGGCGCGAATCGACGACGAACCATAAACCCAAGAGGATCAACCCGCCACTGCTGAAGCCGCGACTGGCTCAGGAAAACGGGGCAAGAGCATTCCACACGCTGAAGCGCTGCGCAGACTCGCCCGAGTTCCGCCTCCGCGCCGGCAACTACCGCGGTCGTTTCTATCAGGACTGCAGTACGGTCCGTGTCCTTCGCGTCCGCAACGCCGCGAAGCTTACCGTTAGATCCCGAGCAGGCAGATCCGATAATCTTCCTTGCCTAATCAAGTTTGGTTCTGCGCGGTCTTGCCTCTGCGTCGCAGGGGATCCCACCAAAAGTCAGTAGATCCCCAGTTAGCGCGACTACGACGTTATTGCGATATCACCGAGCTTTAATGATCGCAGGGAGCGAAGGAACCTTGCCCGGGATGGCGTTGGGTTGATTCAATGTGAGTAAGCCCGCCAAACCGGAATAGATGCTGTACGTGCCGATCTCGACTGTTACAGTTCCCGCCGGGCGCCCGGAATCGTTATACCGCCGATGGTCGTTCCCTGGCCGCTAATTAGACCGAGGACCGTCCCGCCACTCATCTGAGAGTACTTATTCAGGATTTGCTGGAGGGACATCGAGAGATATGCTTCCGGCGCGTCACTCGGGCTGGAATTGGCCGTGACAAAACCTTGGAAATCCGTGTTTAACTGTTTGCTCAATATATACGAGCTGGGAGTCAGGCCGGCCGCGTAAGTGACTCCCAATTGCAGAGTGGAAAACGTCTGCGCCGTAAACGCCGCCGGTAGGGTGACCGCATAAGACGAAATGATAAGTGAGACGGATCCGGTTTGGCCATACAACGCGCTCAAGCCTGCGTAGATACCGTTGAAGTTTCCGATAATGGCCGTTATGCTGCCAAGCGTGGCGCCAGTGCCTGGGATTGGAACGCCACCAATGACTTGGGGTTGCCCGGAGATCGTACCGGTGATCGACCCGCCCGGCATCTGGGGATACTTTGTCAAGATTCCCTGGAGGGCGTTAGATATATATGCCTCTGGCGGGTCTGCCGGGTTGGGATAAGCGGAGATAAAACCTTGAAAATCCGATGTTAATTGTTTTACCGTTATATACGAACCGGAGTTCAGGCCGGTCGGGTAAGTGACGGCAAGTTGCACGGTGGAAAAGGCCTGCCCTGTAAAGCCCATCGGAAAGGTAACAGTGTACGAAGAAGTGATGCTGGAAATGGCCGTGGATTGACCCGATCCGCCAATAAGAGTGGCGGCGTTGAAGGTTCCTATGGCCACCGTGATTGTGCCTATTGGGGTTCCTGTGCCGGGGATCGTCACGCCGCCGATCATTTGGGGCGGGCCGGAAATGATGCCGGTAAGTGTCGCGCCCGCAATCCCGGGGTATTTACTCAAGATTCCCTGAAGGGCTACCGACAGATACGCCTCCGGCGCATCCGCAGGGCTGGGATATGCCGAGATAAAACCTTGAAAGTCCGAGTTCAACTGTTTGATCGGTATATACGAACTGGACGGCAGGCCCGTTGGGTAATAGAGGCCCAGTTGCAGACTGGAAAAGACCTGCCCTGTAAAGCCCGTCGGAACGGTGACGCCATACGAGGACGTAATCAGTGAGAGCGTTTGGGTTTGACTATAGAGTAAACCGCACGAAAGGGTGCAAGCGATTAGAACGGAACGCGACGATATAAGGCGCATGAAATCCTCCTCCTGGGCTCAAAGGATAGCATGTCACGGAATGTTTTCAAAGCCCTAAGAAAGCAATGAAAGCAATGGCAACGCCGCCGCCGCGCACAGACCTTAGTGAAGGCTATCGAATAATCCCTTTGCGCACGGCGTAGAGCGTCAATTCAGGCACGCCGTGAAACCCAAGCTTTTGCAGCAGATGCCCGCGGTGGGTCTCGGCCGTAGTCAGACTGATATTCAGCAGAATGGCAACCTCCTTATTTGTGCGCCCTTCCGCTACCAATTGCAGAACCTCGCGCTCGCGATTGGTCAGAAGATCGTAGCTATCTTCCAAACCCCTGCGCTCCAGATTGTGGACAGACTCTTCTTGCAACATCTCGCCGATCTTGGGAGTGAGAAATGAGCGTCCGGCATGCACTGCGCGGATGGCATTGATTAGATCGGCGCGGAGAGAGTCCTTCAACAGATACCCCTTGGCGCCGGCCTTCAGAGACCGCAGAACATAGCTTTCATCCTGATGCATGCTGAGGATCACCACAGCGGTACGGGGGCTTACAGCTACAATCCGCCGAGTGGCTTCGATTCCATTCATGTTCGGCATCGCGATATCCATCAGGACAAGATCGGGAGCGTTGGGTAACGACTCAGTGATGAAGCGTATCGCTTCCCGGCCGTCGCCGGCTTCGCCTACCACGATCATGTCCTCGTGACGCTCCAACAAAGCGCGGAGTCCGTCACGCACGATGGTGTGGTCGTCAGCTAGCAATATGCGAATGGGCATGGCCATTTCGATGATTGATCTCCACGATAGGCAACTCGGCCGTGATAGCGGTACCCCGGCCAAGCTGTGAATCCAGGTGAAATTGACCGCCCAGACGCCGG
The DNA here is from genome assembly GCA_963767545.1 of Terriglobia bacterium. Taxonomy (GTDB): domain Bacteria; phylum Acidobacteriota; class Terriglobia; order Bryobacterales; family Bryobacteraceae; genus CAVVFX01. The sequence continues at coordinate 43,830 of CAVYEV010000034.1, read as the reverse complement.
ACGCGCTCTTCCATGCCAAGAAGTCCCAAGCCTCTGACGAAGCGGGCATCGAAACCGGCGCCATCGTCGCGCACGGCCAAGAGGACACGATCCTCCTCACGACGCACCGACACTTCGACATTCCGCGCGCTCGCGTGCCGCACTGAATTGTTGACGGCTTCCTGCGCCAGACGATAGACGCAGGTCTTGTGTTCATCGGGCAGATCGTCCACGGTATCGCTCGCCGAGACGAACACGTTCAGGCCGGTGCGCTTGGCCGTCTCTCTCGCGTGCCACTTCAGGGCTGGGATGAGTCCGAAGTCGTCAAGCATTGAGGGCCGCAATAGCAGAGCGAGATCCCTCACTTCATTGACCGTCTTCTCCGCAACCTTTCGCAACGCGCCGAGATGTCTGCGAACGCCGTCGAGTTCCTCCGCGCAGCCCGCGTTGTCAGCCTCCATCAGGATTGCCGAGAGCGACTGTCCGACCTCATCGTGCAACTCCCGCGATAATTTGCGCCGCTCATCCTCCTGCGCGCGGACCAGCTTCGCCGAGAGTTCCTGCAAGCTTGCACGAGCTTGCGCGTTTTCGAGCAGACGCTCGTGAAGTACGCGTTCCAATCGGAGCGTATAGCCAATCGTCAGGAAACCGAGAAGGAGTCCCGCCGCAAGCGTTACTCCGAACGTAATAAGCAGCGTTCGCCGAAGGCCGTTCGACGATTCCGCCAGTCGCTCCTCCGCGCGATTCAGCCCGGCTTCGTTGACTGCCGCGATACGATCCGCAATTTGTAGCATCGCGGTACGGCGCGGGATCAGTTCGTCGTAAAAGAACGATGAGCGCAACCGCGCGCGTTCTTCGGGCGACCATGCGACCGTGCGGTCCAGGACGGTCCAATACGCGTGAATCTCCGATTGAAGAGTGAGAAATGGTTCCTTCTCCTCGGATTCGAGCGAGTGTCCGTAGGATTCGACAGCATCCTGCGTTTCGCGCTCGAGAATCGATAGCCGCGATATCTCGGATTTGGCTGCGTTCGGATCTGGAGAAAGGAGAAAATCCCGGACATATGTGCCGGAGAGATAAATATATCCGCGAATCTGTTCGAGCGCGTTGAGCCGCTTCAAGAAGGCCTTACGAATCTGCGTTTCATCTCCCCGAACGCGATCGAGAACGACTAGCGTACCCGTCGCGGCAGCCGCAATACCGAGCAGCAAACCGCCGAATCCCAGCCAGGGAATCAGCCAGGGCCGTCTCGCTCGCGCTATGCCGGATTCCTGCAAACCAGTCCTCCCATAAACAGTGTAGGCAAACCAGACCGGGACAAGAATACTGTCTCGACAGGATGGCCTTCTGGATCGCGGCAGGTTATTAATCGATAAGGAGATATTGCATGAGTGATTTCCGAAAGGTTTTGATAATACCAGTCGCGCTTGCGTGGATGCTGAGCGCGGGCTGCGCCAAAAAGCATATTGCCGCGAAGGCTCCGCCGCAGACGCAACCAACCGTCACCGCGACGAACAATGCTCCGTCCAATCCATCTTCGGTGAGCCCAACGGCGCCGGCGCGACCAACAGCACCAACGACGCAGGCTACCAACTATCCGGATAAAGCAACGCGCGATCGTATAGACACGCTGATCGGCCGGATTTCCGATGCATATTTCGATTACGACAAGCATTCCCTGCGTCCTGACGCAATGCAGACGCTGCAGGCCGATTCCACGGAATTGCGAGACATTTTGAAGCAATATCCGAACTATAAGCTGGTGATCGAAGGCTACGCCGACGAGCGGGGTTCGGAAGAGTACAACGTGGGTCTGGGAGACGCGCGCGCGAAATCCGCGAAAGCTTATCTTGTGCAGGTGGGCATTCCCGCCGATCAGTTGTCTGTAGTCAGCTACGGGAAAGATCGTCAGGTTTGCACGGAACACACTGAGGCTTGCTGGCAGAAGAATCGTCGGATCCACATCGTCGCAGAGTCAAAACAGCCCGCGTAAAAGAATTATCGGTGGGAGCGTTGGATCAGCTCGGAGCTGGGATAGGTCCTCCATATGGAAGATCTATATCCCAGCGGGCTGGTTGGTCGCTTACACCTCGACTTTGCTCGTTGCGGCATTCCACTTGTAGCGGCGGCCGTGCTTCAGCGACATGTTCGCCAACTGCACTACGAGCGCGGCCTGAAACGCAAGCCTCATTGGCGCGGTAGGAGTCTTACGGGTGCGCACGCATTCGAGGAAATTCTGTACGTGAAGATCGGTGGCCCAACCGAAGCCCTTCGGAGAGTGTTTGGAGATTGCCGCTGTTTCCTCGGCGCCTTTCATGTACACGTTGAGATCGGCGCGTCCAATGTCCATGCGCGCCGCATCGCCATCGAGTTGATTGAGTTGGTCGTTGATGCTCTTGTACTGCATCGCTGCGTAATTAACGGAGAACACGCCGATGAAGTCTTCCGGATATTCTGCGATCGCGACGACCGATTCGGGTTGATCGACGCCCTGCTTATGCGGCTTCCCTGCCGACGCATTCACCGCTGAGGGGAAGCCCGCACCCATCAGCATGTGAATGCCATCGAAAACGTGTGCGCCCTGGTCGGCAACTATACCGCCCGCGTAGTCTGAATAGAAACGCCAGTTGCGGAAGCGATCAGGATCCATTGGTCGATGCTCGGCCGGACCCTGCCACTGTTCCCAATCGAGCGGCCCGTCGAGTTTAGTGGCCTTCGGACTTCCGAGATAATTATTCAGCCACCACGATCGGACCATCCGGACGGTGCCCAGTTTGCCGGACGCGACGACTTCACGTCCCTGCTGATAAAGATCGTAGCTGCGGCGCTGCATGCCGACCTGAATGATATTTTTCGACTTCTTCTCCGCCTCGACCAGTGCTACGCCCTGCTCCGGCGTGTGACACAAGGGCTTCTCGACGTACACGTCCTTACCGGCCGCCAGCGCATCCAGTACCATCTGGTAGTGCCAGTGCTCAGGCGTCGCAATCAATACCGCCTGGACCGTCTTGTCGGCCAGCAGTTCCTTGTAATTGCGGTACATCTTGGGTGCGCCGTTCTGTGCTTTGGCCGCGGTGGACGCGCCGCGCTCAAGGTTCGGTTCATAGACGTCGGCGATAGCGCCGACACGCATCGCCGGATCTTTCTGGAAGGTTGTCATGACGAATGTGCCCCGGCTGCCGACGCCAATTACACCGAGTGTCACCTGATCGGATGGAGGCGCGGCATGGGCGGCCAACGCGCCGCTTCCGGCCAGGAGAAAAATTCTGCGGTTCATGTTCATAGAGATGCTCCGGAAGAGATATTGTTTACTATATAGGGATTTATAAGATGCAACCAACCACGATTCATCCAAATGCGATCTCCCGCCGAACTCTGGTGACGGGCGGAGCGATTGCCGGCACAGCGGCTTTTCTTAGCCGGGCAAGGGCAGCGGGCGAAAACGCCGCCGGGCACGCCCCAAAGGTGGCCATCTTTTCGAAGCATCTCCTCTTTTTGCGCGGCGAGGATCTCGCCGTGGGCGCGGCCGAGATCGGCTTCGATGGTATCGATCTCGCGGTGCGCAAGGGCGGCCACGTGGAACCGGAGCGTGTCCGCCAGGATCTGCCGGGGCTGGTCGCGATCATCAAACAGCATGGCTTGGAAGTACCGATGATCACGACCGACATCGTGGATGCCGAGACGCCCTTCGCCGAGGACATTCTGAAGACGATGGCGGATCTGAATATCCGGTACTATCGCTGGGGCGGCCTCAAATACGAGGCGAATCGGCCATATGTGGCTCAACTCGCGGCGATGAAGCCGCGCATTGCCAAGCTGGCGGCGCTGAATTCGCGCTACAAAGCGAACGCGATGTTTCACACGCACTCGGGAACCGGAGTGGTAGGAGCATCGATTTGGGACCTCTACATCCTGTTAAAGGACTTCGATCCGGCATCCGTGGGAGTGAACTACGATATCGGGCACGCTACGGTCGAGGGCGGCCTCGGTGGATGGATCAATAGCTTTCGCATTTGCGGACCGTATGTCCGAGGTATCGCAGTGAAGGATTTCCTCTGGGCCAAAACTGGACGAGGCTGGATGCCCGCATGGAAACCCCTAGGAGAAGGTATGGTGCACTTGCCCGAGTTTTTCGGAATGGTCGCGAAAAGCGATTTCGCAGGCCCTCTCCAGCTTCACTTCGAATATCCGTTAGCCGGCGCCGATAGCGGGAAAGCCAAACTCTCGGGCAGCAAAGAAGAGGTGTACACGGCAATGAGGCGCGATTTGACGCAGCTTCGGGCGTATTTGAAGCAGGCTTACGCTTAGAGATTGCCGATCCCCTACGAATGTCCGGATCACCTACAATGGTGGCCGGAGCTCCATTTAATGCTATTCGAAAGAGTGACCGTCGATCCGGCCATCGCGACCGGTAAGCCCTGCATTCGGGGTCTTCGGTTTCCGGTGTCACGGCTGCTCGGGTTGCTGGCATCGGGAGAGTCGCGCGAGTCCATTCTTCAAGCCTATCCATATCTGGAATCCGCGGACATTGACGAGGCACTGCGTTACGCCGCATGTCTTGCTGAAGACGAGACTATTGAACTCATCAAGTGAAGTTTCTCGTTGATAGGCGGTTATCACCGCCATTAGCGGCCTGGTTACATTCGGTCACGATGCTGTACATGCGGGCGAAGTGTCGTTGAGTCAAGCGGGCCGAGAGGTGATCATCGCCCGCTGCCGTTAGGCAAGAGCGGGTTATCATAACGGCTGATCTTGACTTCCCGAGATTCTTGCGCCTGGCGCGAGGCCCAGGCTTGATACTCCTTCGAGGAGGCAACTACAACGAGGCTGAGAGTCTTGAAGAGTGTCCATCGGGTACTCTTTGCGGTTAGGCACGATGAACTGCCCAGGTACGTCGTCGTTGTTGATCGAAAAAGAATCCGGCGTGGCCGGCTACCGACCCCATCTTAACGCCGTTTCCAGCATTAATCGCCCGATTCTCCTCGTTTCGTCTACTGTGCTAGATTATCAATCGGATACTTGCCGCAAAGGTGCCGAATGCAAACGAAACGCTTCATAACGGTTGCCGCCGCCATTGTTTGTCTCACACTCCCGGCTGTCGCGCAGCCTTCATTCAATGCAGAGCAGTTGGATCGTCTGGTTGGGCGAATCGCACTGTACCAGGATCCATTACTGGCGCAGATTCTCACAGCCTCCACATTCTCGAATCAGATTCCCGACGCGGCTGACTACGCCGGTCACCACCGCTATCTCAGCGGTCAGGAACTGGCGAATGCCATTCAGCAGGACAACCTTCCCTGGGACCCCAGTGTCGTCGCGCTGATTCCGTTCCCCGCTGTGCTCGATATGATGGCCAGCGATATGAATTGGACACAGCAGCTTGGGGACGCGGTCCTGGCGCAACGCGATGCCGTAATGGATGCTGTGCAGCGGATGCGGCGGCGCGCGTACGATTATGGCTATCTTCGCTCTAATCCGAACTTCCGCGTAGTCGCCGGACCGTACATCGAAATTCAGCCCGTCGATCCGGGATATTTCGTCGTTCCACGCTACGATCCATTCGTGGTTTACGCACCGCCACGTCCCGGTTTCGTAGTGGGCGGGGCAATCGGCTTTGGCCCACGAATCGTACTCGGCGCCTCGTTTGCGCCGTGGGGCTGGCGCGGTCCGGGATTCGGGTGGGGCTCTCATTCGATCATCATCGATAATCATCCATGGGACCGCCGGTGGGCTAACCGCGGTGTCTATGTCCACCCCTACGCTGTTCCCTACCGGCGGCCGGAGTTTCGTCCGGGAATGCGCTATGAGGAACGGCATGAGCCAGCTCGCGTCGAGCATGAACGACGCGAAGAGCATCACGAATACCGGCGCTGACTGCTGCGGTGCGTTCACGCCGGGTCACTGACGCTATCCTGGAATCGGTGGCAACTCAAGGTACCCGTACTCCTGTAATTGAAGTGAACGGCGAGCGAATTTATGCCGACGAGATCCGCGCTCGCATGGCGCTGATGCGTGCGCAAGCCGAGTCGGGAGGGCATGAACTGCCGGCTGAACAAAGGTTCGAGTTGCGCCCTGCCGCGATCCGCGACCTGATCGATCGTCTGCTTATGCAACAGGAGGCGCGGCGGCTGAAACTGATGCCTTCGCAGGCCGAGATCGACGCCACCCTCGCCTCTGTCGCTCCCAGGTTGGATGGCTCGACAGGATGCCGCGCGGACGCCGCCAACACTGAGTCGCGCGAGGATATAACGAACCGATTGATGGTCGACCGCTTGCTCGCGCGGTGGCTGGATGGCGTTCGTCCCCCCAAATCTCACGAGATGCGGGAATACTATCGTAAGAATCAGGAATCGTTTTGGACGGAAGAGTTGATCGCGGCATCCCACATCGTGAAGCATGTCGACGAAGGAACAGATGCGGACCAAGCCGCCTGCCGCGCGTCGATTGAGGAGGTTCGTTCATCGATTGTCGCCGGAGAGGATTTTGCGGCGGCTGCCGGCCGGTTCTCGGATTGTCCGGAGAATGGCGGCAGTCTTGGGTATTTCCCGCGCGGCGTCATGGTGCCTGAGTTCGACGAAGTGGCGTTCTCCACCCCCGCCGGCGAACTGACGCAGCCTTTCCGCACACAGTTCGGATGGCACATCGTTTGGGTCCGGGATCGCAAACCCGCCGGCCTTCGGACCTTCGATGAGATTGCACCGCAAATCCACGCCCTCCTGCTGAGAGAGAGGCAGGAACAAGAAGCCGGCGAAAAGTTGAACACCTTGCGGACAAAAGCGAGCTATGTGGAGTTGGGACCGCTATGAATGAGCGCGAACTGTTCCGCATCGCCGCGAGCCTTCCTCCCTGTTGCGCTCCCACGAAGTTGCGCGCCGCGGTGCTCGAATCGTCGCGGCAAGCTTCGGCGGAACGGCTGCGAGCCACAACCGGCTCTACAGAACAGATGGAACTGCTCGAAGGCGGTCCGTTTCTCATGGGCGGCGAGGACGCGGACGGTATTCCAGGGGATGGCGAGGGACCCATCCGCGAGGTACGTCTCGATTCGTTCTACATCGACAGGTTTCCGGTCACGAACCAACAGTTCGCGGCGTTCCACAAAGCGACCGGATATGTAACCGAGGCTGAGCGCTTTGGATGGTCGTTCGTATTCGAGGGACATTTACGAGAGCGACTGGCGCAGTCTGGGGCCGACGTGATTCATCCGCCGAAGCTGCGCTGGTGGCTGAAGATCGATGGCGCAGTGTGGTCTCATCCCGAGGGGCCAGACAGTGGTTTAGCGGGCCGGGAGCATCATCCCGTAGTGCAAGTCTCGTGGAATGACGCGGCCGAGTACGCAAGGTGGGCGGGCAAGCGGTTGCCGACCGAAGCCGAATGGGAGTACGCGGCGCGCGGCGGTCTGGAGCAGAAAAGATATCCGTGGGGCGATGAGTTGACGCCGGACGGCAAGCATCTCTGCAATATCTGGCAGGGCGATTTCCCCGATGTCGATCTGGCGGAAGACGGGTACTCAGCCCCGGCGCCCGTTGATGCGTTTCCGCCCAATGGATACGCTCTGTTCTCCATCACCGGCAACACGTGGGAGTGGTGTGCCGACTGGTTTTCGCCAGACTTTCACCTGTTCGCTTCGCGTCACAATCCAGTCGGCCCGGCAGCGGGTCCCACGCGCGCCATGCGTGGAGGCTCGTACTTGTGCCATGCGTCGTATTGCAACCGCTACCGAGTAGCCGCGAGGACGCAGAATACTCCCGATAGCGCTACGACCAATATCGGTTTCCGGTGCGTCCGCGATGTGGCGTAGCGCCCTTTTAGAGATTGAGAAAAAGTGGTGCGGATAAATGGGGTCGAACCATCACGCCCTTTCGGGCACATGAACCTGAATCATGCGCGTCTGCCAATTCCGCCATATCCGCAATTACTGGCCCGCTTCTATCTTTTCAGGTGGGTGCGGCGGAAGTCAACTGGTCTGCTCTTGCAACTTTGCCCAGTACTGAAACCAGCGCAACGGCCTTTGGCGTTAAATAAATTCAAGTCATGGCTGTATCGACTAAACTTGTTCCCCTTGAAGAGTACCTGTCTACGTCCTACGAACCGGACATGGAGTACAGAAGCGGTCTGCTCATCGGGAGAAACGTGGGAACTCACTGACACGGAGCATTACAACTCATCATCGGTGCGTACTTTCATTCGATGCGCCGCGAGTTCCGCATCAAGAGCAACAGGGAAGTCCGGTTGCGCATGGGTGCCGCAACGGGGCGTAACACCTTAACGTTGATCTGGCTTTTCCCGTTGACCGGATGTTCGCGGAAATGGACGAAGAGTAGAGAAATGGTGCGCCCAGACAGATTCGAACTGCCGACCTTCTGGTTCGTAGCCAGACGCTCTATCCAACTGAGCTATGGGCGCATCGGGACTGACCTCTCCAATTTACCCCGTTCCACGCCACAATCGCAACTCTCCGTCCCGCGAGCTGGCGCCTCACTCGTGTTCGGCACCCCAACTGGGGAGCGTTCAGCGCATGAAACGTCCCGCTGGAGCTACCTACGCCGCGGCAGAGTAAGTTTGGTAAAGTTAGCCCCATGAGGGTTCGCTTCAGTCTCGCTCTTTTCGTGATTGCCGCTACCGCTCTTGCCCAGGAGGCTGAGCAAGGCGCAATCACCGGTTACATCTTCGATTCCACTCACGCCGTGGTGCCTCGAGCCGAGGTCACCGTCACTAGCCTGGCAACTAATCGCTCGCGCACCGCACGAACCGGCGACTCGGGCCTCTACACCTTCAACGGACTCGAACCAGGCGCATACAACGTTCGCGCCGCGGCCAGCGGTTTCAAGACCGAGAACCGGACCGCAGTCACCGTCGATACAGGAGCGGTCGTCCGCGTCGATTTCACCATGCAAGTCGGCCAGGCCACCGACACAGTCACGATTACCGCCGATGCCCCTGTCATAAACACCGAAACCGGCGAGGTTTCCACGCTGGTTTCCGGCGAGCAGGTCTCCGAACTCGCTCTCAACGGACGCAATTTCACCCAATTCCTGGCGCTCGGCACGGGCGTCGTCTCCCAGCAGACCGGCCATCAGATGGGACTTGGACAGGAAGGCAACCCCCTCATGTCCGTCAACGGCGGCCGTATCACCATGAACAAGTTCACCTTCGACGGCGCGATGGCTATGGACACCGGAGGCAATCGGGGAGTCGATGTCTTTCCCCCGCTCGAGGCTATCGGTGAAATTTCCATACGCACATCGAATTACAGCGCCGATACCGGGGGAATGGGCGCAGGCAACGTCAACGTAGTTACTAAGTCCGGAACGCGGCACTATCATGGGGACATATATGAGTACCTCCGCAATGACGACATGGACGCGCGTAACTTCTTCTCAATTACGCGTCAGGTCATTAAGCTGAATAACTTCGGTTATACCTTGGGTGGACCCTTCTATCTCCCCAATCGCTACAACAAAGACAAAACCAGGGACTTCTTCTTTTGGTCCGAATCGTGGTCGCGCCGCGTCGGTCCTCAATTAGATAGTTTCACCACGCCCTCCCTTAGCGTGTTTACATCGCTTGTACCCACGGCGGCGATGAAGCAAGGCGACTTCAGCGGTATCAAGACAATCATCAAAGATCCGGTAACGAAGATGCCTTACCCAGGAAACATCGTTCCCGCAAGCCAGATCGACCAAAACGGCCGGTTGTTACTCGACAATTTCTGGCCGCTCCCCGATCGCGCCGGCGCGCAGAACTATGTGGTCAACACGGATGCCTTCACGCGCTATCGTGAGGAACTTATTCGCTGGGATCACAATTTCAGCCCGGGAGTAATCTGGACGGTTCGCTATGCGACCGATCAGTGGTCGCAGAACCAAACCGTGGCACGCCCGAGCAGCAGCACCTTGCCAACTTTCCCCGGCATAATTGCTAAGCCCGGCTTCAGTCTTACTACCAAGCTAACTACCGTCATCAATCCCAACACTGTCAATCTCTTCACCTTCGGATTCGCGCAGAACAAGATCACCCAAACGCCCACGGGAGGATTCAAACCGGCGGGCTATACCGTGCCCGAGGCCTTTCCATCGAATTTCTACAACGTCGTTCCCGACATCGCCATGGGCAATAGTTACGCGGGGATCGGCATCGGGGCCATGCTGACGAACAGCAATCCGCTGTTCACCTTCAAGGACGACTTCTCCATGAATCGGGGCGGTCACACTCTGAAACTCGGCATTGAATCGCTCTATCATCGCAAGAATCAGATCAATTACTCCAACGAGCAGGGTACATTCAACTTCAACGGCGGAGCCACCGGACTCTCCGTCTCCGACTTACTGGTGGGCCGCGCTTTCACTTACACGGAAAACGGTACCGATCCCGGTTCCGAAGTAACCGCCTTCGACACTGAATTCTATTTCCAGGACGATTGGCGTGTCTCGCCCAGTCTGACTCTTAACATGGGTATACGCGGATACGTAGTAGCCGGCGGTAACGGCGGCGCCGCGGTCGCGAACAATATCTCGGTTTTGGTCCCCAGCCTCTACAATCCGTCGCAAGCACCGAAACTCAATTCCGACGGTTCACTCGTGCCCGGAACCGGCGACAAACTCAACGGCATCATTACTCCGCTTGACGAAAAAGGTCTTGATCTCGGTCCCGGGCTCAAACGTGACGATACCGGCTGGGGACCGCGTTTCGGATTCGCCTTCTCGCCCGGTGCGCACAAGACTGTCCTCCGCGGAGGTTATGGCATCAATTACTTCTGGGGAACCAGTACCGACACGGGACTAGCCGTGAATCCTCCCTTCGTCAACTCCGTTAACATCTCGAACACTCTTCTCAGCAATCCGCTCGGGACTTCCGGTTCTCTCTTTCCACCGGCGCTAGTCGACATGGATGTGTACAACAAACTCCCTTCCGTCCAGTCCTATAGCCTCAATATTCAGCGCCAGGTGGGTTCCAGTATGAGCTTTGAGATTGGTTTTGTGGGCTCCCGCGGCAATCACCTTCCGCGCACGTTGCAACTAAATCAGGGCGATCCTACGCAAACCGTCAACGTCAACCTGCGGCGACCTTACGTGGGATATGGCTCCATCACCTATAACGAGAACAGCGCTCTTTCGCGCTACAACAGTCTGCAAACCCGCTTCAATCGCCGCTTTGCGAAGGGAATGTTTGTTCAGGCTTCTTATACATTCGCGAGCGCGTTAGGAAATCCCGAAGGAATGCCGCTCGATTCCCGTAACAAAGACCTCGACTACGGCCCGCTTGCCGTTGCGCGCCGCCACGCGTTCAATATGAACTACGTCTACCAGGTGCCATTCTTCGTCAAACGTGGCATCCTGGCCTCCATGTTTGGCGGATGGCAGCTTTCGGGTATCGTGTCGTTCCAGACGGGGCTGCCGATCAACGTGACGCAAACCGGAGACATCGCTAACTTCGGCGGTAACACGGGAGCGCAGCGGCCCGATGAGATCGGCAACCCGAACCAGAACCTGGGCGGCAACATCAACCAGTGGTTCAACACCGCGGCTTACATGGCGGTGAAAGGGACTGGCGCAATCGGCAACGCCCAGTTCGATTCCACCTGGGGACCCGGTATCGCCAACTATGACACCAGCCTGCTCAAAACGTTCAAACCGAGGGAGAACTTGCGTATCCAAACCGGAGTTGAAACGTTCAACACGTTCAACCACACGCAATTCGAATCGGTGGGCAACCAGTTGGGTAGCGCGACATTCGGCATTGTCACTGCCGCCCGGGATCCGCGTATCCTGCAGCTTCGCCTGAAGTTGACGTACTGAGCCGCGATTGAAAGATCACCGCCTCAACGCGGCAAGACGGGCCACGAGCGCGGCGTGCTCCGGAGTCGCAAGTCCTTCTTGAAGAACCGCAAACACTCTTGAGCGGTTAGTATCCAGCCTCGGTTTTCCACAACACCTGCTCTTTGCCGGCGACCGCGATCAGATACTGCCGGACGCCCATTCGTTCATACAATTCAGCTTGGCGCCGAGGTCGCGCGCCTGGATACCGCTATTTCCACATCCAGTTCCGGTGCTCCCGCAGTATAGATGTGCCGTCATTCTTCGACTGCCCGCCGCGTTCCGACAAGATCGGAGCGTGTTATCGGGTTAAGGCACGTCGCGGGAACCCATCAACCATGTGCCCCTCTAACTTAGATTTCTCATCAGATTACACTGCGAGTGCGGATTATCTTACCTAAGTGACGAATAACGAGCGAGATAGTCGACTAGATGCGGGCGACGGCGAAAAAACAATCTGTTCCCGGGCAAACCATGCCGAAGTTAGTCTGTACTCTCGCCTTGACTCGCCAGCTTGGCTAATGCAGTTCGCGACAAACGTTCCCAACCTGGCTAGAGCGATGTTGAGTTTGCGATGTTGTCTGATAGCGGCCTAATAGAGCGGCGCAGCTTGGGGCTGAGTTTGACGTTGGCGGCCTTGCCCGCGACCTTATAAGTTCATTCGAAGTACGGGCCATGACGCCGGGCCGAATCGCGGTGGCAGGCGCACTGTGGCTGGCCACACTTCATCATTCGCTTCAAGAAGGTGTCCTTCAGGAAATAGTCCAACTGGTGGAGTTCTTTGCGGGCTTGGCGGAAGCCGTTGGGCGGCGGCGCGGAGGAGCGAGGTGCTTTGCGGGAAGGCCTGATGCATACAGATTCTTATGATCTTTCCTACTGTATAGATACCGTATATGATGACAATAACAAAACATTCTTGCTGAATCATGTTATCTTTGCATCCGGCCCGCCGTCTACGTCGGCACGGGACTGGTCCTCGCTCCAAGCAAGACTCCCAAACGCTTCAACTCCTCGCCCAACCATGGGGAATGCCGCAGAAATTGGGAACGGGAACTGGTCTGGAATTTGATGGCGACGACATCACCTCCGATGAGGGAGCCATGCTGTTGAAGAAAGTGGGGGGAGCAGACGGCAATCGTGCGGCGCTTTGCCGCCTGTTTCACCAACTACCACGGCACCACTCAGATTGAGCACCCGCTGCTCGATCTCATCAAGCAACGGGTATTCGGTCTGGCGCTGGGCTATTAGGATTTCAACGACCACGATAAATTGCGGCGCGATCCGATGCTGGCGGCGGCGCTGAGCAAAGATGACATGAAAGGCGAACAGCGGCGGCGTGCGCAAGATCGCGGCAAGGCGTTGGCCTTGCAAAAGTACGCTCAACCGCCTGGAGATAACGGCTACGGCCTACGACGGCGCTTCTCTGAAGCCCGAATACGTGTTCTTGGAAGCGCACTTCCAAGCTCCCGAACGCATCGTGCTGGATTTGGACTCCCACAGACGACATCCGCTACGGCAAGCAGGAGGAGCGCTTCTAACGGTTATTACCACGATTACTGCTACCCGCCGCTGTACGTGTTTTCCAGAGAGCACCTGTTATGTTATCGCTTGAGGACTTCCAAATCGATGCCTCGGCCGATTCGATCGAGGAGTTGGAGCCGGTGGTGGCGCGCATTCGCCAACGCTGGCCGGCGGTTAAAATTCAGTTGCGGGGCGAGGCCGGCTTGTGCCGGGAGGAACTGATGGCGTGGTGTGAGCGTGAGGGCATCGACTACATTTTCGGATTGGCGCAGAATCCACGCTTGAAGAAGCTGATTGCAACGCACATGGCACAAGCGGAGAAGCAGTACCAGCAAACCCAGGTGCCCTCCGCGTGTTCAGCGAATTCTTCTATTCGGCCACGGATACCTGGAGGCGCGAACGGTGCGTGATCGCCAAAACGGAACATCTGGACAAACGCGCCAATCCGCGGTTCGTGGTAACTTCGTTGCCGGCAGCACAAATGGCGGCGCAGGAATTATATGAGAAAGGGTATTGCGCCCTCGGCGATTAGAATCCGCTGCATCCTTATCGAGAAGGCACGCAATTACACTGTGATTCTGGAGGTGGAGGGGCCGGCCGGTAAGACGGGGCGGCCGAAGGTCTGGGGCGTTTCCGTCAGGTAGATTGAGACAAGGAGTTTCACATGAAGAACACGTTACGCGCGCTAGCCCTCATTGGTCCGCTGGCCGCCGTACTGCCCGCGCAACGGCCATGGCAACAGATCACCGTGTTATCGGTGCAAGACGCCGCCGCAAAGTTCAAAACGCCGCCGCACGAATACGGCGCTATCCAGCCGTTTGCAAGTTGGAACGGCCCGGACGCGAGGCAAAAAATGACTGCCGATCTCGACCGTCTCGCGGTCAATGGCATCTTCGTCGTAAACCTTTCGCCAGGACGAGGCGAACCGAGGTATCTTTCAGCGGAGCACATGAGCCTAGTGAAGTTCGCAGTCGAGCAAGCGAAAAATCGGGGGATGAAGCTTTGGCTCCAGGACGAATCCGACTACCCCAGCGGGTTTGCGGGCGGCAAGATCAGCGAGCAATATCCCCAACTCACCATGCAGGCACTCGACGCGGACATACGCATCAACGTGATGCCGGGCCAGACGTTGACCATGCCCGCGCCACCGGATATCCTGGGCGCGCTCGCGGTGTTTGCGTCTGCGGGCGCAGTGCAGACCGTGCCAATCGATTCGGGCGGAATCAAATGGAGAGCCCCAGCCCCGCCACCTGGCGCAGGCGGCTACCCGAAACCCTGGGAGCTGATCCTGATCCGGCACATGTTTCGCAGTTCTCCCACTCGCAACTTCAACCGCGCCGACGGAACACGCGCCAAGGACAGCCAGTATTCGTTGATCGACTACCTGAATCCGGATGCCACACGCGCATTCCTCAAGATCACCCACGAAACCTACAGGCAGGCTATTGGCGATGAGTTCGGCAAGACCGTTCTCGGTTTTTTCGGTGACGAACCCGATTACACCTGCTTCATGCCATGGACACCGAAGCTGTTCGATGAATTCCGGCAGCAGAAGGGTTACGACCTTCAGCCCTATCTTCCGCTTCTCTTCGCGCCGAAATTGACTGATGCGGCGTGGCGCGTCAAGGCGGATTACTACGACGTCTGGAGCGGGATCTTTCGCGACAGTTTCTTCGGGGTGCAGGCAAACTGGTGCGCGAGAAACAATCTGGAGTACCTGGTTCATCTGAATCATGAAGAGCAGGGACTCCGGCTGGACTTGCCCGAAGACCTGACCCGCAACGAGGGCGACTTCTTCAGAGATATGCGGCACGTGCAGGTGCCGGGCATCGACAATCTGAACCAGCTCATACCAAGTCTGGTCCACACGCCCGACGAAAAATGGAATGTGAATAACAATTTCCCCAAGCTCGCCTCCTCGGCGGCACATTTGTTCGGCAGGCCACGTGTGTGGAGCGAGGAAGGCGGGGGAACGGGCACTGACGGCAAGTTCCAACTGGATTATCAACTGGTGAGGGGAGTCAACGCGCTGCAGATCCGTGTCCCGGTCCTGCGCGACGGCCCAGGGGCGACAGCGGGTGCGAGTGCCGCGACGCCGTCTCAAGCCCCGCCGCAGGCTCCGCCTCAAGCAGCTATGCTCGCGTGGTACGCGAACCGGGCCGGCTATCTGATGGCCATCGGACGCCCAGCCGCGCAGGTGGGTCTTTATCATCCCGTCAATAGCATGTGGATGGGCGATGAGGAGGCCGACCGCAGCACGACCAAACTCGGCTGGCAACTACTCGAGCACCAGGTGGATTGGGATTATTTCGACGAGCAGTCGCTCAGTTCAATCGCAGCTATCGAAGATGGCGGGTTTAAGAATCTCAGTGGACAGGTTTACCGCGCCATCGTAATTCCGTCCACGACGGTGATCTCGCGGACTGGTCTCGAACGACTCCAGGCTTTTGCCAAAGCGGGCGGCAAGGTAATCTTCGTCGGCAAGATTCCCAAACTGGTGATCGACAAAACATTCCTGAATGCGAAAGACGAGCCTGATCTGAGGTTTGCTACGCTCATCGAACCCTCGGGCGATATCACGCCTCGCGTACTCGCAGCGCTTCCTACTCCGGATGTAAAGCTAGACAGCGCGTTCCCGCGACTGACGTACACACACCGGAGTTGGCGAGACGGCGAAATGTACTTCTTCTTCAACGAAAGCAACAAAGAAGAATCCCGTGTCGCGAATCTTGCGGGCCACGGGCAGGCACAGATCTGGGGCTTGTCGACGGGCGAGATTCATCCCATTTCCGGCGTGGCGGCCGAAAACGGCTCCGTGCGCGTTCCACTTCTCTTCGAACCCTACGAGGCAAAGGTCATTGTCGTTGGGCCGATTCCCGCCACGGCAGCGGCCCCGCAGCCGGCGTTGAGTTCCGCCACTTGGTCGCTGGACATCGACGGAGACTGGACGGTGGATTTGAACGGGAAACAGGTGACGACGCCTCTGAAGTCATGGGAGGATCTCGGGACGCAGTCGTTCTCCGGCCCGGCGACGTATCGCAAGCAGTTCACCGTACCGGCGGCACAGGCGGGAAGACGAGTGCTTCTCGAAATCGGCGATGTGCGCGACTATGCGCGAATCAAGGTGAACGGCAAAGAACTTGAAGAACGTGCATGGCAGCCGTATCGCTGGGACATCACCAGCGCTGTGAAACCGGGATCGAACGATTTGGAGATTCAGGTCAACGCGACATCTTCAGGCCGCGCGGGGTTTGGGCGCGCCGCACCTCCCGCGGCCTCCGGCCTGTTCGGTCCGGTTCGTCTGGTGACGCGCTGACCGCAACACATCACCGTATCAGCCGCTCAACCCCGTTCAGCACCGCCCCGTTACGTTCGACAGCCTTCGGCCCCCGCGCGCGGAACGAAGAAATCCGGCCACACAAGCTTGCAGTGTTCCGCCATCCGAATGCCGTATTCCGATCTCCCGAATTCGGCTGGAGTCGAATCATTCGTCCCGAAAGCAAACTTGCACCCATCGGACTTCGCCGCGCGCACGAAATGCGTGCTTGGGGGATCCTATACCGGTCATTCAACTCAATGGCCACCCCATTCTTCGCCGCCGCGGAAGTGATCGTAATCCTTCGCGATGGCCGATGGCAGATAGGTGGGATTCACATAGATATCGATCGGCTCATTTTCAAGAATCCCGACCGTTCGCTCCACCAGCGTGTCCATGAATTCCTGAGTATCGGCAATCGTGCCGAGTTCATCGGGAATCCAAAGGCGCAGCCGGCGCCCACGATTATCGGTCCAGGTCATCGAATCGGTGAAGAAATAGTCGAACAGCATGGCCGTCTGGCGCGAAAACATCTGGGTCCATTCGCGCCGCTCGGCTCGCACTCCGATGAAACAGGGCTGCCCCTTCATGCCGCTGACAAATTCCCTCGCCGCCTTGTCGTCCTGCACAGGATTAAATTTTCCGCAGTTGATCGCGTCCCATACGCAATGCCATCCCGCCGCGATTTGGCAAGCCCCCGATCGAGCGTCATGCCCTCTTTCAGAGAACGCGATAGTCCACCATAAGGATATTGTGACGTCCGATTTCGATGATTTCCCGGAACGTTTCATCGACAACCGAAACTGCCGGGGGGTAGGCTTACAGTCGGGCAGCGGCCGAATCCGAACGCCACGGAACAGCGCCTTCGATCCATCATTGTGGCGCTGCAATGCGAACGTGCCGCGATCCAGAAATCGCTCCGACTCCGCGCCGGTTGGGATCACTGGCGGAGTCGGTGTTGCGACCCCGGATTGCAATCGTGATGCGCAAGGCAATCCACTTCGAGTTCGAAATTCCTGAAGTTCGCGCCTTTGCACTGGACCCGCCGAAAAGGTGTGAACGCGGGCCGTCGGCGGCAAGATGCCCGCCGATAATCTTCCACGACTCCTTGTCCATCGCTGGGACGCCAGTTATAGCAGGCTCTTGCCATCGATAACTCGATCCAGCCCTCATCGGCTCGCAGTAGCGCGGCAAACCGCGCCCACGAATGTCGGTCTCGTCATAAGTCGATGTCGACCAGTATACTGGCTGGGCCAGTGGGATGGTCCCCTTGTACCGAGCATGCCCGAGTATGGGCGTTAACCCACCGGAGTTCAGACGAATTGGGATGATTAAATCCAAAGACGGACGTGCCCCGGCAAAAACCTCTGAGCCCCCGGAAGCGAAACCGACATACAATGAGGATCTGTGTGGTTCCTGGTCGTTTTGGCAGTTTCGGCAGCGCTTATTGGGATACCGGTTGGACGGCTACTGTTCCACCGTCGTGAGTTGCGCCAGAACCGGATGATGAGAAACCATCTGAGGCGATTGGCGCAATCATCTGAATCGCTCGACTCTTAAACGGCGGCTGGGCCTTCGCCATTATCTTCCCAGGCTGATCAAGTTCGCCAGGAGTTGGTACGCTCCATCGGTGCCAGCCGGTAGCTGCCTCCAGAGTGCGAGGCCAACGTAGATCCATCGGCCGCTTCCAGCCTTCGCCTCAACTAAGGAACCCAGCTTCACACCTGGATTGTCCTTATACGAGTCCACCATGGACACCAGATCGACGTATCGCGGATCCTTCTCTCCGAGGAAATAGAGACCCCGTTCCTGCACCCATCCGGCCCAGGTTGCCTCGCCGATCCGGTTCGGGTAATTGAAGACCGGGTGAGCCGGCACCAGCACTTTCACTGGAACGGTTTCGTCACATATGCGATTACCGCTTACCTTCGCCGGATAAGGTCCGTATTGCGCCTGGTTGAACTCCATCTTGTTGTACTGAACGATCACTGTCCCGCCGTGTTCCACATAATCGAGCAAACGGTGATTATAGGCGCGCAGATCCTTGCGTGCCTCGTAGGCGCGCACCCCGGTCATGATGACCTTATACTTTGACAGGTCGCCCCACGCCAACTCGTCGTGATCGATGAAGGACGTCTTCGCTCCCAACTGCTCGATTGCAGCCGGAACCTGATCTCCAGCGCCTACGATATAGCCTACGACGATGTTCGGAGTAATATTCACGTCGACCACTTTGAGCGCGGTCTCCGCCGGCTTGATCACTTGCCGCCGCTGCACGTGGGGATACTCGATCTCCTGGTATCCGGCGGTGAACTTCCCGTTTTCCCCCGATTCCACTACCGCGCGCAGCGTGTACTCGCCGGGCTTAACCTGCTGAGGCGCGGTAATCTGAAAGCGCGCAGAGAGCGATTCATCCTCATGCGCGAAGCTGAGCGGGGCGCTCGCGGGAACGGCCTTCCATCCCGCCGGCAGTTCGAGGCCAACGCTAGCTTTGGCCGCGCCTCGCGCCCCATTTGTCACGGTAACGTGTACCTCCCGCTGCACCGGTTTGCCCCCCGCCGCTGCTGCCGGAAACACCGCGAGTGGGGGCGTCACCCGCACGGAAAATGCGGGAACGACGGTGAGTTCCATCCGTTTGTCGCCGCTGTATATGTCCTTCACGTAACGAAACTGAATCGGGACTTCCTTGCTGACCTCCGCATCGCCCGCCTTTACCCGTAACGTCACGCGAAAGGGTGTCGCTCGGAAGGGAACGCCGAAGGGAACATCCTGCGTGTAAGCGTTAATCGCCGGATTCGATGGCTTGCTCCAGTACTCATCGGTGAAGTACGGCGTAGTCAATTCCGCGTTCTTCGGAATTCGGGCGTCCACTGCACAGGTGTAAACGCCGTCTTTCTTCACCGGCCCAGCGGCGCAATTGCCTGCCGCATCGAAACCGGCGATTGTCACTCCGGTCATACTCACTTCCGATGCGCCTCGATTTACCGCGAGAACGGATAATTTGACAGCCTGTCCGCCGACAACGAGTCCATCGTCGGCCACTGCATCGAACGTGATTCCGTGGGCGGCAAGCACGGCGTCCTCGAAATCGCGTTCCTTGATCTTCAGCCGGAAATCGATCTCATATCGCGCTGAGTCGCTGATGCGTAGGGCGGCGAGCCGCGATCGCAGCCCTCGTACACTTGCGAGACCTGACTCGATCGGAGGCGCCGCGGCCGCGTCATTTCCGGAATCGAAGGCCTGCCGTGCGCGCAACGCTGCTCCGGCAATCGCGTTCAGGCCCGCCGTGAGGTCATCCGGCGGATTGGGCCCGGCATATTGCGCCACTGCCGCCAGCGACGTGTCCACCCCATCGAAGAGCGACGCCTCGACCTTGCCTTTTTCTCCGGGGATGATGCTATCCATCAGTTGATAACCTCCGGCGCGTCCGCCGCGGCCACCCCCGAGACCTGGCAACGGAGGAAGTCCACCCATGCCCTGGCACTTGTGATTGCTACGCGCGTCCGAGCCGATTTCGGCATAAGTACGGCCGAGCAGCGCATCGTAAGTTCCGGTGTTGGCCGGCGTGAGTCTCACAGCGTCCCGTGCCGGCGCAGGAGGCACGCCTTGAGCCGCTGGACCGCCTTGAGTCGATTGCGTCGGACCGCCCCGCGGAACCCGCGTCCCCGGAGCACCAGCTGCTGGAGGACCGCCGAATCCGCCGGTGAAATACAGCTTTTTCGGTTGCCATACGCGAAGCCCTTCTTTGAGCTGTTCGGGAAACATCGACGGATCTCCCGCTGCGCGATAGGCTTCTCGCGTCAGCACAGTGGTGGCCTCGTGAGCCCGATCGCCTCCCCTGCCCTGTATGTTCATCGTGAGCACCACGTCGGGCCGCAGTGTGCGGATCAGCCGGACGAAATCGCCCACAATTTCCGGCCTTCCCCACTTCTGTATCACTTCATTAGGATCGAATGAATAACCGAAATCGATGGCCCGCGTAAAGTATTGCTCCGCGCCGTCGAGCCGATGCGCGGAAAGCAGTTCAGATGTCCGCAGCACGCCGATATCGCGAAACAATTCCGGGCCGATTTCGTTCTGGCCGCCTTCCCCGCGCGTCGTCTGCACGCAGATTGAACGCAGTCCCATGCCGTGCGTAAACATAGCGAACATCGCGTTGTGCTCGTCATCGGGGTGCGCGGCGACTTGCATGAACGTCCCCGATACGGAAAGTTTCCGAAGCGCAAGGCCGAGCGTCGCATGGCCATTCTCCTGAGCTATTAGCGGATAGTTCAAGCGGTTTTGCGCCACGACATAAACATCGCCGGGAGCCGTTAACAGCAACGCGAGTAACAGGCGTTTCATCGGTCAACTCCATCTCTTGTCGGTAAGAAGTAGAGTATCCCACAGGCTGAAGCACGCATGTGGGTATTGACCTGAAAGTGGCCGAGCTATCTTCGCTCTCGATAGGTGACTTACGCCGCCGCCGTAGCGACGCAGTGCGCGGCGGCTCGCAACGGGCGCGCCTCTATATCCCGAGCCCGAACCAGGACAATGGTTCTGTCGGTTATCGATTCGATAGCCTTGAGAACATGCCTTGCGAGATCTTCCACCCTGGAATCGATCGACTCCTGAAGCATGTGGATAACGCCGTCTGGCCCTGCCTGCTCTGCGATACCGTCGGTAAAGGCCGCCAGAAGGTCCCCCGGGGCGAATGCGGTGGTGCGTACCTGATAATGGCTTCTCAGGCTGAGGCCGAGTACCGCGCCGGTGGAATCCAGACGATCCACGCGCGACGTCCCGGCGCGTAACAGGAGCGCAGGCTCATGACCGGCATTAACATAATGCAGTTGATTTCGCGACGCATCTATTTGCGCGCACAGGAAGGATGTGTATGAGTTGTCCGGCGACATTTCCCAGAGGGTGCGGTTCAGGTCGGCTGCAATCCGACCCGGCGCCTCCCCTTGGTTTACAAGCGCGCGCACGACGGCCAGCGCACCGCCAAGCATGATGCTGCCGGGCGTTCCACTAGCAGCCACCGTGCCGATTACCGTGACAACCTCGTGATCCCCGCGCGGCACAAGATCGAAGAAATCGCCGCCCGGAGTGCTGCCCCGAAGACATTCACCGCGGTAGTCGAGTCCGGGAATTCGCGAGGGATCGCAATGATCCAGCCTGTCGTAAATGCCTCGGGCGCAATCCGGTATCTGCATATCTTCGGAGACACGGCGAGCCAGACGTTCGTTCGACAGTAACCCCGCAATCTGTCCGCAGAGCGCCCCGGCGAACAGGCGATCCTCTTCTGAATAAGGAGCGCCATCGTTTCTGGGTCCAACGGCGACAATCGCCGCGAGTCCTGTTCCGCTGTTGCCAGCAATCGGACAAACCAGATCCGGGACTCCGCGGCGGGAAGCGTCCCCCGCGACGCAAACGACGTTCAACTCAGGAACTAGCGTAGAGCGGGAAGGAATCATACCGGCAGCCCAACTACATTCGAGCCACCTTTGTAAGTCCGCGACGACACGTTTCAAAATTATGACGATGGGTTCATGCCGGGGTATCTGGATAGGAGAAGAAGTGCTCATACCCAGATGACGTTTTCTTAATGAAAAGAGGCGAGGTCATCTTTGTAAAGTTTCTTGAAATCGTCAATCGTGCTTCGGCGGCTTCATCGTAATGAATAACTGCTCGTATTGCGAGGTGATGACATCCCAGTTATATCTTTCGCGAACGCGTTGCCGCGCGCGGCGCCGGTACTCGTTGCGTTCGGTCTCGGGCATCGCCAGCGTGTTGCGAATTGCCGCAATCAGGCCGGCTTCATCGTCGAAGGGAAGCCCCGCGTTGCCGCACACCTCCACGTTTTCAGGAACATTGCGATAGATTACCAACGCGCCGCGTCCCATGGCTTCGATGAGCGCCGGATGCGTTCCTCCTACTTCGGTCGCATGGATGTATGCGAAGCACCACGTGCCAAGTTCCTTATAGCCCTGCCCGAAGATTGCGCCGGGGATGACGATGCGAGGGTCTTCTGTGTCACGAACCTGCGCGGATATATTCATCGGCGTACGGAGCATCGCCGATCAGGGCGAGGCGCAGGTCGGTAGGCACTTTTTCGAAAGCCCGGCGCACTTGAAGTGCGTGATTCTCCGGTTCCATACGGCTGACGTACAGGAAGTAGTGCTGCTTCTGCAATCCCAGATGCGTCAATTCATCGGCGCTTTCGGCAAGCTCGGTGTCCGCGCCGTAGGCGATGAAGGTGGTAACCTTTCGGTATTTATGCAGGTAGTATTCCTGAATGGTGCGTGCGTCGGTAATCACCACGCTAGGCAGTAGGGTAGCAAGCTTCTCGGAGATAAGATACCAGGCGCGGGCGGCGGCGTTCCATTTTTTACGCTGTCTTTCGATGCCATCCACGTTGAGCGCCACCGGCATCCCTAGTAAGCGCGGAAGTGGAGTGAAGATTGCGTTGGCGGCGTTCAGGTAAAGTGCCACATCGCAGCGGTGGCCTGCAAGGTGCATGGTCGAGAGGAATGTATGCGCGAGCGTATCTAAGTACTTGTGGCGGATCGTGGGGAGATAGATGAGGTTCACACCCCTATAGGTAGGGTTTGCGTATTGCGCGCGGCAATACACCGTAACATCGTGCCCCCGCTCAACGAGCCTCACCGATAATTCCTCAGAGAAGGTCTCGAACCCGCCATAGTTAGCCGGAATGCCTCGCGCGCCGAGCAGGGCGATCCGCATCGACGGACCTACCGCCGCGGAGAAAGAATGGGGGCGGGCTTGGAAGTCTTCTTCGGCGCCGGCTTACTGACCGGTTGGAAGCTGAACCAACTGGCTATGTAATCGTCGTCCACCCGCTGGTTGCTGAGTATCTTGCGCCGCTTCTCGATGATCCGCTTCCAGTTCTTGAACAGGAAAGGAAACGCCTGAAGCGAGGTGTGCTCCCAAAGCAGACAACAGCCGACAACTACCAGATCGCGCACTGTGATTGAAAACCAGTTCCGCCGGTACAGATCCCATGTCATGTTCTTCATACGCAGCAGGAAACGGTTCTTCACGCTGTGCATGTTGATGAAAGCCGGCAGTGCGCGGCGATTTCCCGGCAACGCCTTGCGGACGTGATAACCGCGGGCAAACGGAGCATAGACGCAACGCCAACCCATGAGTTGTGCGCGCCATGCCACGTCGGCATCTTCGCGGTAAGCGAAAAAATCGTTGTCGAAGAACTCGCCATCTACCGAGATATCGTCGATCATCTCCCGGCGGTAAAGCGCCGCTGCGGCCGTCGCGCCGAACACATACTCATATTGCCGATAATGGCCGTTATCTTTTTCCAGGCTTCCACGGTCCAGGTGCCGGAGATTCGGAGTGAAATAGATGCCTGTGGAATCGACGACCGGTTCAGCCGGAAAGTCGAATCCGGAAGTCATGGTGAGAAGTTTCCCACAGATAGTGCCGGCCCGAGGATCGAGTTGGCCAGCTCTCACCAAGGCTTGAATGAAATCCGGTAGAAGGAGGACATCGGGATTGAGCGTCAACACCCAACCTCCGCGAGACATGCGGATCGCCTGATTCTGGGCCGCCGCAAAACCGATATTCTCTTCGTTATAAACAATACGGCAGCGATCTTCAAACGGCTCGATAAGATCGATGGTTCCATCGTCGGAAGCATTGTCGATTACGATGATTTCCATTTGCGGATACTTTTGATCCAGCACGGAGTCAAGGCAACGCTTGATAAATCGGCCGCTGTTGTAAGTAACAATCGTAACGGAGACGAAGTCGCTAAAGGACATTTATTCGAAACCTGGGATAATCCGGTATTAGGAAATTTTTCAACCCTTTAACACACTCTCTTCAACGCTTTGCCGCGAACCGATGAGATACCGACCAGCTAGCCGCACAATCCGACCATAAAGCTTTAACATCTTAATGCCCGGATGCATTACGAATTCCGGAATCAACCGGGCCAAGGCACCGAAGACTACAGCTAAACATAGCAGTTGCCTCGCGTAGGGGCGGCAGTGTTTAGCCGCGTACCTAAGTAAACTACCATACCAATAAAACAACCGGAACTCCACTGGAATCTTGCGGATGGAGTGAGCACCGGTGTGTTTTGCCACGGCACTGGGTACAAAACGGACATGGTACTGTCTTGCACGTAAGCGAAAACAAAAATCCACATCCTCAAACCACAAGGGATAAAATGCCTCATCGAAGCCTCCGAGTTCACTCCAAACAGCGTGGCGAATCATAATGTAAGCGCCGGCGGGCTGCTCAACGTCGCATGGCTGCGATAAGTCCAAGTCCATACAACGCCAATGCCGATTGATCGGATTTGAAGGCCAAATTCGGTTCAAGCCAAGCACTTCGAAGGCCAGTGTAAGTGCGTTCGGAAGGCGGCGCACTGTGAAACCCGATTGCGTCGAGCCGTCGGCGTTCAACAAGGGACCGCTGGCAGCACCCACCGAAGGACTGGAAAATTCAGCCTCTAGAAGCCGCGGATCGGCGGCCAGGAAGGCATCCGGGTTTAGAAGCAGAATCAGCGGAGTTTCGCAAGCACGAAAGCCTTGATTGGCCGCGGCAGCAAATCCGCGATTCTCCGTATTCGCAATCAGCCGCGCTTTGGTGCGATCGACGTACCACATCAACAGTGGAATCCGTCGAAGCGTTATCTACCACGACGGCCTTAACACCATACCTTTCGAGCGCGGCGAGGCATGATCCAATCTCCGCCTCGGACTCATATGTCACGATTACGGCTGTGGTCATTTCGTTCACTGGGTTCACTTTTCGAACCCGGTCAGCCTGAAATACAGCCTCCAGTACCAATCAAACCCGGCTTCTGACTGGAACTCGTGAATTTGCCTTTCACTATCGATAAGGATCGATTCGAGCTCGCTACTGTAGGCCCTCGAACCACTCCGTACAGCCGCGAGCCGGCGAAGTCCCTCAGTCTTCCCTCGCAAGAAAGCGAGGGTGCAGCCATGACGGGCCGCCAACACACCCCACAGCACTTGGGCAACGACGATTGGCCAGAGCCAGCGGAAAATCAGCTCACGAGAATAGTGCCGCCCGATTAGGAATACCTGGTTGCGGGCAATCAGACGCACCACTCCAGAATCCCAGCGGCCGAATGTCGCACTGCCGAGGTGCCAACACATAGCGTCTCCGACATAGACACCTGTAAGTCCGGCGGCGGCACAACGGAGTCCCATGTCAACATCTTCAAGGTAAGAGCCAAATGATTCATCGAACAGCCCCACTCGCCGGAAGAGCTCGGAGCGAAAGATCGCCGCCGTAGCCGGGCAAAATCGTATCTTGCGCATTCCCGCGAGAGATGGATTGATTCGGTATCCCGCGCCTGCGCGCCAGGCGCTTCCACCTCGGCAAATCAGGTCGAAAGATCCGTCGAGAACTTCGCGCGATCCGGCTTGCAGGATCATGCCGGCGCCGAAATGCGACCCGGTTCCGGATATGGAACCCCAGAGCAGTTCGAGCCAACGCGGGTCCAACTCTACATCGGAGTTGATCAGCGCAATCCCCTCTCCGGCAGCTTCGCGAATGCCACGATTCACGGCCGCCGCGAAACCCGCATTCCGGCCCATGGGGATCACGCGTGTACCGTACTCGCGAGCAACCTCCGGAGCGCCATCGGAGGAACCGTTGTCCACCACAATGACTTCCTGGGGAGTCGCGGTCTGGCGCGCGATTGAGGCGAGAAGTTTGGCGAGCAACTCCCGCCTGTTGTGAACCGGAATCACAATTGATACAGGCGCCTTCACGGTTTGCGCGCCCCGAATCTCTTCCGGACCAGAAACCAGAGGTTATTCAGGCCATCGCGATAGGGGTTCAACTTGGTTTCGCCGCGGCGGGTGCTGTACAGGATGGAGATTTCGCCGAAGCGAATGCCGGGTAAACGGAGCGCTTCGATTTTGATTTCTTCGGAGAACGCCATGCCGTCCGATTCAAGTTGCATGCGATCCAGCAAGCTGCGGTTGAAGACCCACATCCCGGATTGCGAATCGCGTACCCATTTGAAATAGAGCAGGGACATGGCGGCCGAGAGGATCACATTCCCGATCGCGTTGCGAAGACTCATCGCGCCGCGGTCGCGCACCGGAAATCGCGACGCGTTCAGGAAATCTACCTGTAAATGCAGAAACGCCTCAAGCAAGTACGAGATGCCGCTGACTGGATAGGTGTGATCGCCGTCGAGGGTGACGATGATATCGCCCGTTGCGTTGGCGAAGCCTCGCTTATACGCGCGGCCGTATCCGGCTTCCGGCTCGTGCACCACTTTGACGCCGAACTCGCGCGCGACCTCCGGCGTGCGATCGGTGGAGTTGTTGTCGACTACGATCACTTCATCCACGAATTCGGGAATTTCGCGCAGTACATGTCCAATTGCCTTCTCCTCGTTGAGGCAGGGGATGATGGCGGTGATGGTGTGGCCTTTGTACACGGTCGGATATTATGGTGATTGTAATGGATATACGACGCATGACCTTATGGCTGGCGCCTCTCTTGATTTCAACACTTCTTCCGGCCGGCGCTTGCGCCGCGTCGCTGGCGGAGGTCAAGGCAGTGTATCTGTTCCCGATGGCGAACGGGCTCGATCAGCTATTGGCGGATCGCATTACTGAGGGTCACATCTTCAAGGTAGTGGCGGATCCAAAGGCTGCCGACGCGGTCATCACTGATAAACTCGGAATCGAGTTCGAGAACCAACTACTGCTATTGCGTCCTGAACTGAAACCAGTGCCGCCCAAACCGCCGGTCACAGACAAGGATAAGGACAAGGCGGAGAAGAAGGAAGACGAGCCTCCGGTTCCACCGGTAAGTTCGTTCAATCGGGCGCGCGGAACGGTGTTTCTGGTCGATGCGCGATCCGCAGCAGGTGGTCTGGTCGAACTATCAGAAGCCGACGCGCCGGACGCCGAAGGACATGGAGCGTACCGCGGCTAGAATTGCGAAGAGCCTGGATATCGAGCTGAATCCTCCCGTTAAGAAGTAATCGTGCACGGGCCAGGTTGGCAACTTCCATACATGCGGCCTATTTGATGGCGCCACTCCTCGGGGGATTGAGAACCCAAGATGTTCAATATCATGGCCGAGATAACGACAGTAACGGTCGCGGCCGTGAGCGGAAACCCTGCGCTGCTTTTTCGCCATGTGGTAAACATGCCAGCATACACTTGGGGTATTGGCGTCAAGAGTCACACGCGTCGTGTTAAGTGATACCAATAGCAGCGCATGGTACGACTTCGAATTCCAGTTCAAATCCGTCGACCGTCGTGCGGCTGGACGGGGTCCGGACGCACGAGATCCTACCCGGCACCGCGGCAAAAAGTCAGTGCGCAACCGCAACAGGCTGCGCAGTGAGTATCGGTTCAAGATCGCCCGTCCGGTCAAACGGCAGATCCATCGGCCCCTCAACGATCACCAGCAACGGGTTGCGCTCGATCTCCCCTCGCAGGTTTTCACTCAGTGCCAGCGGCGTCAGTTCAAGCGTGTTATGAATCCAACCGATACGCACTTCGTTCATCTCGAATCGGCCCACTGTCGGCATCAATTGCGCGAGACACTGGCGATCGGTCGCGAAATGTATCGGGATGCGCGCCGGCGGCAGCGTGGAAGAAGTAATGGCGTTGATATACATCGGAGACGAATCGATGGCCTTCACCAGGCGGTCGGTGACAACGTCCGCCAGACCCACACCTACCGCATTGCCGTAAGTATTGCCGCTCAGTCCGCGGACAAAGATGCGCTCAATTCGAGGGGTATTGGGCCAGGGATTGTATTGGCCCTGTGAGCCGCGGTTCACCACTTTCGTATCCATTCCAGCGCCGCTGATGTCCTTGCCCATTTCATCGACGATCAGAACGTCGAGATCCATCGGAATTCGCGCCATCCACGATTTCGCAAGCGCAAGCAGTTCCTCTTCTTTCTTCTCCATTTGGTCCACCCGGACGGGAGTAAGCTGCGCCGTGTTGTGATACGCATCCTCCAGAATCGCGAGTCCTCCCAGAATTTTGCCCGACTTCAGCACCTCGCGGCCAATGCTGCGAATCACGTGCCCGAGCCCGAGCTTATAGGCATACGTGTGATAGTGGCCGGCGCCGGCAAATTTACCGAGTCCGATAGCCATCATCTTGAAGAGGCCGCTCTCGATAGTGGCATCGAAATCCGTGTGCCACTTCACGCGTCCCAGGAACATTACGCCGTCCGACTCGAAAGCATTCCGGTCCATGTAAGTCTGAATACCTTCGGGCGTTTTGGTGAGCGCCACGACGTCGAGAGAACTTACGATTGGACAGCCTACTGTCTCCTCAACGATTCCGTAGTGCGCAAGAACGTCCGCCTGGCCTTCCGCGGTGGCTGCGCCGTGGCTTCCCATGGCCGGGAAGATGAAGGGCTTCATCCCGCGCGAGTTCCAGTAGTGGGCAACTGAGCGCGCGATCGTCGCTATGTTGGCGATGCCGCGACTGCCGACGCCAATGGCGATGCGCGATCCTGGCTT
This sequence comes from Terriglobia bacterium, assembly GCA_963767545.1. Taxonomy (GTDB): domain Bacteria; phylum Acidobacteriota; class Terriglobia; order Bryobacterales; family Bryobacteraceae; genus CAVVFX01. The sequence goes on along the minus strand of CAVYEV010000034.1, from coordinate 14,696 downwards.
GAGGTTCGGTCCGAAGCCGGACTGGCTCATCTCGCATTGCACTGTCGCGGGAATATCGGCCAGTTTGCGATCCGGGAAGTTCTGACGGACAAGAAACATTCGGGGGAATTGCATATAGGGATTATATCGAGGGAGAAGCATCCGCACGGCGCCAGGCCGTTCTCTCACCTGATATTCTGATCGTTTGCCAAAATCTTCTGGGTGTCGCTCCGGAGAACGGCTATTTATGAAAAAGGAGATTACACGTGAGAGTCGGAGTTTTCACTGCGCTACTGTCGCAGATGTCGCTTGACGATGTTTTGAAGAAGCTTAAATCGCAAGGTGTATCCACTGTTGAACTGGGCACCGGCAATTATCCCGGGCGATCCGCATTGCAAGCTCTCCATGCTCGATAGCCCGGGCGAGCTCAATACTTTCAAGAAGAAGCTGAGCGACAATGGATTCTCCATCAGCGCGCTCAGTTGTCATGGCAATGCGTTGCATCCTGACGCCGCGTTCGCCTCGAAGAGCCAGGAAGTCAACGAGAAGACCATTCTGCTGGCCGAAAAACTGGGCGTGCCCGTGGTCATCGACTTCTCCGGCTGCCCTGGCGACAGCGATTCCGCCAAGTATCCCAATTGGGTAACCTGTCCGTGGCCGCCCGATTTTCTCGATCTGCTGGACTGGCAATGGGAAAAGAAAGTCATTCCCTACTGGACGAAACGCGCGAAGTTTGCCGCCGACCACGGCATCAAGATCGCGATCGAAATGCACCCGGGCTTCGTCAGCTACAACCCGGAATCCATGCTCAAACTCCGCTCCATCGCCGGACCTTCAATCGGCTGCAACTACGATCCCAGCCACATGTTCTGGCAAGGCATCGACCCGATTGCCGCCATTCGCGTATTGGGCGACTGCATCTTCCACGTCCATGCCAAAGATACACAGATTTACGAGCGCAATCTGCCTACGACCGGCGTTCTCGATACCAAAAAGTACACGGATGAGCGCAATCGCGGATGGATTTTCCGTACCTGCGGCTACGGCCACGGCGCTGAATGGTGGAGCGAGTTCATCTCGACCCTGCGGATGTTCGGCTACGACTATGTGCTGTCGGTGGAGCACGAAGATAGTCTGATGTCGCCGGAAGAAGGACTGACGAAGGCGGTCCGTTTCCTCGATAACATCGTCATCAAAGAACAAGCGACAGCTGCCTGGTGGGTGTAGCGCTTGCAACGTGGTCTTCTTCTCGCGGCGGCAGTAGCGGCTATCGCATTGGGCGCCGGCGTTCCTCGCGCCGCGCCTGACTTCGCAGTCCGCATGATGGACGGCACGGCCATTAAGGTCAGTGAGCAGCGAGGCAAAGTAGTATGTCTGATGTTCATTCTCACCACCTGCCCGCACTGCCAGAAGTTAGTGGGCACCATGTCTAAAATCCAGACGGAGCTTGGGCCCCGAGGTCTCGTAACCATAGCCGCCGCCGTGCAGGACATGCCTACGCTCTACTTGCCTGACTTCATCAAGGATTTCCACCCGGGCTTTCCGGTGGGGTTCGCGGATCGTAATCTCGCAATGCAGTTCATGGAGCACGATCCGAAATACATCTTCTACAATCCGTGTTTGACTCTAATCGACCGGCAAGGAATTATTCGCGGTCAGTATCCAGGCGCGGACGACATCTTTAACGGTAACCAGGAGGCTAATCTACGGGGCAAAATCGAGCCGCTGTTAAAAAACGGAGCCGCACCGGGCGCGAACCCGGTAGCGGCTCCAAAGTAGCATTGTTTGCTTCAAAGAAGCGTGTTGAAGGAGGCGCTGTTCTGCCTCAAAAGATCGTTTACTGGCTTCCGGTCGGCGGTGTCTGTTGGCCGAATGGCTGTCCGATTACGTCGCCGCTGACTACCAGTTCCACGCGCCGGTTGAGCGCACGGCCCTCGTTAGTGTCGTTTGCCGCTACCGGATTCGCTTTACCGAATCCCTGGGCCGTGATGGAACCGGCGTTTAAACCTTGCGAGACAAGGTAGTCGCGCACCGCGTCGGCCCGCTTTTCCGACAGGGTCATGTTGTATTCATCGCTTCCGACGCTATCGGTATGACCCTCAACGGCAAGCTTCAACCCCGGATACGCCAGCACAATGCCGGAAACCTTGGCGAGCTTCTCGCGAGCGCCCGGCTTTAGAGTCGCTTTATCAAAATCGAAGAGCACGTCGGACATGTTCACAATCAGTCCGCGCGCGCTATCTCGGGTGGAGAGAATCATGTTGAGCTGCGCCAGCAATCGCTGACGCATCTGTTGCTTCTCAGCCTCCGCCTGCTGGGCCGCCAGACGGGAGCGCTCGGCATCCGACTGGGCCTGCTGGGTCTGCGCCATCGCCGCTTGTTTCGCGGCTTCGGCCGCTAACCGGTCCTTCTCGGCCTGCGTCGCGAGTGCTTGTGCATCGGCCCGCGCCATCTCCGCAGCCTTGCGATCGGCCTCCGCCTGAGCGCGCGCCTGGTCGGCTTGCGCCCGTTGCTGATCGGCCTGCGCGCGCTGTTGGTCGGCCTGCATGCGAGCTTGCTGTTCAGCCAACGCTCGGTTCTTCGCGTCCTGCTCACGCGCCGCTGCTGCAGCCCGCTCTGCCGCTAATGCGTCTTCCTGCTCACGCCGCACAGAAATGATGCGCGCGTCCTCCGCCATCTGGGTTGCTTCACGAGCATTGGTCTCAAGTGCCTTGGCATCGACGTGCTTGTTGCGATAGAAATCTTCGGCGTTCTGCAGATCGATTGCCGCCGTGTGCATCGTATCGGCGGCGTAGCGGTCTGCGCCTTGCGCTTTCGCGATATCCATGGCCATGCGCGCTTCACGCAATTGCAGCGGAATCCGGATATCGTTCACAAAAGGATCGGGAGCGCGGAGGTTTATTGTATAAGTTCCTCGCTTCAAGAGGTCGTACTTCGCGTTCACCTGCTCCATGGTTCCAGTGGTATCGGGGCGAATAAAATTCTCCATCACGACGACATCGCTAGGCTGGGTCACAGCCCAATAAGGTTCAGCAGTTACGATCATGCCGAACGCCTGAAGATCCGATGAAGCGACTATCTCGGCTTTTCCATCTTTATTTTTGGAAGCTACTTCGCCGATGCTCTTGGCCCGGCCTTCGGGAGTAATTGCCCATAACACGAATGTCAGGAACTCCGGCCCGAAGCGCGACGGCTGATCGAGTTTTTCGAACCGAACCGTCATTCTGGTCGCGCCCGTGTTGCTTGACACGTCTGCGACACCCTTTGCCATTGGCATCAGTTCCGTGCCGTGGAGATCGACTTTCGTGGCGCCGTTGCGATGGTGATAGTTGATGGCGGGAATCGTTCTCGATACGACGGTCACTCTGAAAATGGGTTGAGGAACGTCGGTTGCGACGTTGTTATTGGGATTGAGTTGTTGAGTGGGATTCGGGGTCTGCGCGTACATCAACGCCGCGGCACCGAACAATAAAGTGGCTGCTAATTTCATCTGTAACCTCCTGGGGGGCGATACAGCACGATATTGGCCGTTGTAACGTGCCCCAAGACTTTATTGTACTGAAAAATACTAGCGGAGGGAGTAATAAACTGGATGATTCATGCCAACCATTAAACGGGCGCTTATCAGCGTCACCGACAAAAAGAATATAAGCGCATTTGCCAAGACTCTAAACCAAGACTTCGGCGTGGAGATCATCTCCACTGGAGGTACTGCTAAACTTCTTCGCGATTCGGCTGTGGCTGTTCGCGATGTCTCGGAAGTCACCGGCTTTCCCGAGATGCTCGATGGACGCGTCAAGACCATGCATCCCAAGATTACGGGCGGAATTCTGGCTGTTCGTTCGGACACTCACCACATGAGCGCGCTGCGCGAGCAAAATATTCAGCCGATCGATCTGGTCGTCGTGAATCTCTATCAATTTGAAAAGGTTGCAGCCAGCGCGGACGCGCCGCTGCATGATCTGATTGAGAACATCGATATCGGCGGGCCTACGATGATCCGATCCGCGGCAAAAAATTATCAGGACGTTGCCATCGTCGTCTCGCCCGCGGATTACGATCCGTCCTCGCGGAGATGCGCGAACACGGCGGCGATCTGACTGCCGCTACTCGCTGGCGTTTGGCGCAGAAGGCTTTCCGTACGACTGCGGACTACGATCGCGCCATCAGCGCGCGTCTGGCGTTAGTCGATGGCGCGGCCCCGGCGCTTCCCGATCCTCTGGACATTCGCGCCGCGAAGCGTATGGACCTCCGCTACGGCGAAAATCCTCATCAGTCCGCGGCTCTATATGGCGGCACGAAAGGGGTCGCGGGCGGAGAGCAGATCGGCGGCAAGGAGCTTTCCTATAACAACCTCGTCGATCTCGATGCCGCGTGGCAACTTGCGCAGGAATTCGACCGCCCCGCCGCCGCCATTATCAAACACACCAGTAAAAGTTAGCGAAGGGGAACAACAAAAGAGTGGAATAGGATAGGCTAACCTCATGAGTCCATGTGATAAGACCATGAGGAGGGTGTATGACCACGCCGATCCGTCCACTCAAAGACGTTTTAGCCGAGATCCCCGATCCGCGCCACAAGCGGGGGAGACGCTATTCCCTGGAAGCAGTGCTAAGTTTAGCCTGTGTGGCGATGTTGTGTGGGTACAAGAGTTACAGCGCGATGGCGGAGTGGGATCAAAACGACGGGGAGGAGATCATCACGGCGTTAGGGTTCACCCGAACAACGGTTCCCTGTGCGGCGACCTTCTGTCTGATTTTCCGCCGACTGGACCGGAAAGCGGTCGAAGCCACCCTGGGGCGCTGGGCCGAGGAGGTCTTGGCCGCGACGGCGTCAGCCCAGAGTGGTCCCGATGCGCTCGCGTGTGATGGCAAGACATTGCGCGGCAGTCGCACCCAAGGGGCACCGGGCGCACATCTGCTCTCAGCGGTGAGTCAGCGTTTCGGGGATCACCGTCCACCAAGAAGCAGTAGAAACCAAGAAAAGCGAACAAGGAGCGCTGATGACCTTATTAAAGAGCGTGGTCGTGGAGGGCGGGTGCTCACCATGGATGCGTTGCCCACCCATCGCGCGACCGCCCAACACATCTTGGAGCACAAAGGGCACTATGTGATGATTGTGAAGAAGAATCAGCCGTATCTGCGCGAGGACATTCGCACGCTCTTTATCATCCTCGAACAATGGTGCATGATACCTTCCACACTGCTCAGACTATTGATAGTGGGCATGCATGTTCTCGAAACACGCCGCTTAACCGCCAGCACCGCGCTCAATGACTTCTGTGCCTGGCCGGGGGTGCAGCAAGGTCTTCCAGATTGAGCGCACAGTGCGCATCAAGAAAACCGGGCAGCAGCGCACCGAGGTCGTGGAAGGGGTGACCTCTCCCACGCCAGAGCAAGCCAGCGCCTCTGATCTGCTGCGCTACGTGGTCCGGCAACACTGGCACATCGAGACCAAGAGTCACTGGATCCGCGATGTCACCTTTGACGAAGATCGGTCGCAGGTGCGTGGGCGCAAGCAATCCCGGAGGTCCTGGCCGCCCTCCGCTGTACCGTTCTGAGTCTTCTCCGCGCCAGTGGGACCACCAATGTCGCCACCGCGACCCGGCACTATGCCGCTCAAGCTCCTGAGGCTCTTGCACTTATCGCGCAACCCCTGACAACTAAATGACCCTGCAATACCTCAGCCATCGATTGACACAACCCATGCTGTGTGCTATGGTGGGCCAAAGAGTATAGTCTGGTCTATAGCATGCATATTGTTGGAGAGCACAGGCCATGGAGATACCTGGCAGAGGACGTGCGTCACTGGATGTATTGGACTCACGAGGATTATCTTTGCCATTGCACCGCCAGATCGCCTTGCAGATTTGCCAACACATCAACTATCAGGAGCTGCCGGCACATAGCAAGATAGCGTCCGAGGTTGTGTTGGCCAAACACTATGGCGTCAGTCGGGGAACCGTTACGAAAGCTCTCGATACTCTTGTCCAGCAGCAGGTCCTCTACCGCCGCCGTCCACGAGGAACGTTCGTTGCCGGACCGCCTCTGATTGCTCCGGTCGGAGCAGCTAGTTCGGACCTACTGGCAAGTTCAGGGCCACCGCCCAGCGTAGGCATGATTGTGCCTTTCCTGGCCGATAGTTTTGACGGCAGCATTATCCTGGGCGTGGAAACTGTGGCGCGCGCAGCCGGCTATGGTCTATTTTCGCCGATTTCTGAAAACAACTGGACGCTAGAGCGATATCATATTGACCAACTGTTGCGTCGAGCGGTTGCCTGGCATCCTCATTTTCCCAGCCGATTCCCCGGTAGAGCGTCAGGATGGCCGTCTTGTCTCTCGTGATAGCACCGAACGGGTGTCCACATTGGAAGCATTGCAACAGCAGGTTCCCTTTGTCTTGATTGATCGGTACATTCCCGGGGTTGATCCCGCGATTATGTTGTCTCCGACGATGAGGCGGCCGGGTATGCGGCCACGCAACATCTGGCCGCGTTGGGTCACCAGCGGATCGGTTTTATTTCAATTTCGCCGCTGATCACGAGCACGGAGGGGCGTTACGCGGGATCCGGATGGCCTGCGTGACCATGCTATTGTAGTGGACGAGAGTCTCGTTCTGCACGCATTGCGCCAATCTGGACCCTGGAGTATGCCGGGCGGAGTGCTTGCTCCGGGGGCCGGTCAGGAAGATCGCGCCTTATTACATAACTACCTGCGCCGGCAGAATGCCCCCACTGCTATCGTTGCGGCCAATGATTACATAGCTCTGCGCGTTCTGCAAGCTGCCCAGGACTGGGGGTTGGACATCCCTGGTGAGGTGGCTTTGGTGTGCTGCGGAGGAGGCGATGTTGGATCTCATGCCCGCGTCCCGTTAACCTCGATTTTACAACCGGCGGTTGATCTGGGCCGGCAGGCTGCGTATATCCTGCTCGACCGGATCGCTGGCCGTTCGTCGTCCGTTCGACACGCGACGTTGCCGGTGAGCCTGGGTCGTGCGCAAGAGCTGCGGGGCGGCCCCGCGCAAAGCTCCCCTGGCGGTGCTTCCCAGTTCTGGCTAATCAGGGGTGACTCTGATGTGGTCTTCAGGCGGACGGTCCGCTGCCGTGCATGGTATCGTATGTGTGGATAGTCGATTGTGGATAGTTGGTTGTGAATAGTCGATGAAGCAGGAGTCACTGGTATGACTCCACTGTAGATAGCCAATGAAGCAGGAGTTATCGGATGACCCCGTTGGGAACCGGTCTAATCGGGTGTGGGAGGATCGCAGAGGTCCACGCGGAGGCGCTGGCCACTTTGCCCGAATCGCGGTTCCGGCCGTCTGTGACGTGGATGGGGCGCGTGCACAGGACTTTGCCGCCCAGGAACGTCCCTCATGCCTATGGTACCTGGCTGACATGTTGCGCACGCCTGGCCTGGAGGCGGTGCTCGTCTGCACGCCGCATCCCGTACACGCGCCCGTCGTCATTCGCCGCGGCGGAGGCGGGTATCCATGTGATCTGCGAGAAGCCCATGACCGTCGACCTCGCTGCCGCCGACGCGATGATCGCGGCCACCCGCCGCGCGGGCGTCACGTTCGGCGTCATCTTTCAGCGCCGCTTCTGGCCTGCCGCGCAGCGGTTGCGCGCCGCGATTGACGCGGGTAAGCTGGGCCGCGTGATCCTGGGCGATTGTTTGCTCAAATGGTGGCGCTCCGCCGGAGTATTACACGCTCGATCCCTGGCGCGGCAAGTGGGAGACCGAGGGCGGCGGCGTGCTGGTTAATCAGGCCAGTCCATGCCATCGATCAATACCTCTGGTACATGGGCGAGGTCGAATGTCTCACGCCTTTTACGGCACGCACGCATCCCGGCGTCGAGGTCGAGGATACTGCCGTTGCCGCGCTGCGCTTCTAGAGCGGCGCGCTCGGCTCGCTTGCCTGCAGGGTCTCCAGAATCCTGCCCTCTTCTCCCGCATCACCATTCATGGCGACAATGGCGCCTCGGCCAGCCTGCTGGAGCACCCGGAAGGCAGGCCGGTTCAACGACATCTGGACGATCCCCGGCGAGGAGGAACATGCCGCGCGAGCTGGCTGACAGGCCGAGAGAGGCGCTCACGGGTTCCCGCCTTTCATCACATGCAGATCCAGGAGTTCTTCTGCAGGCCGCCGGCGGCGCCGGACCCCGCGGTGACCGGCGAAGCAGCCAGACGCTCCATCGCCTTGGTCCTGGCAATCTACGAATCGGCGCGCACCAGCAAGCCGGTGACGCTGTAAGGTGGTGTTAGACGCCAGTTGTTCGTTATTTAGTGCATAAGGAGTAAGATAGTGTCGGACGACAAGAGCGCGAAGAGGATCGTCAGTATCCGTGACGGCGCGGACTACCGCGAGATGGGTGGATTGATCAAGCGGCTGATCCACCCCAGCACCGTCGGCTCGAAAAATATCGGCATGTCGGTCGCCTTTCTACATCCCGGCGAGAAAGTTCGCCGCCACCGGCATGACCCTGAGGAAGTTTATTTCGTCCTCTCTGGCGAAGGCGTCATGTTCCTGGAAGACCATCCCGACATCACGCTCACGAAAAATGTCTGCGTCTATATTCCGTCGAACGCTATCCATGGGGCAGGTTTGCACGGGTGACGAACCACTCGTGCTGATTGCCGCGCTTGCGCCGCCGCTCACAGTGCCGCCCACCTTCGTGGAAGAGTAGCGTACCAAAAAATATCCCCTCCGCAATTTGCCTCAAAAGCCCCTTCAGTTCTGCTGTAACTGGCCGATATCTATGGTGTGAGTGATCAAAGACGCTGGCGCCAGAGAACGTAGGATCTGGTCACGGTCCGGGACAAGATCTCATCCCCCGCGCTGCTCAGCAATGGCGTTTGATAGATCGATTGTCACAAGGATATAAGGAATATAGCAGACAAGGAACAAGAAATGGCTTTCTATATCAACACCAACGTTGCCGCAATCAATACATCGCGCGAATTGTCGATGAACCAGGACATGCTGGCAACCTCAATGCAACGGCTCTCCAGTGGCTTGCGATCAGCGCCGCCGACGATGCCGCCGGCCTCCTCGATCGGTGAAGCCCTCCAGAACCAGGTCACCGGGGCAGCAACACGGCTCGTCGAGAATGCCCAGAACGGCATCAGCCTCGTCCAGACCGCTCAAGGCGCGCTCAACGAAGATCAGACTATCGTTCAGCGGGTCCGCCAACTGGCTGTCGAAGGCTCCAACGAAACCCTCTCACAGAACGACCGCAAAGCTATTACGGCCGAGTTGTTGCAGCTCAACACCGAAATGAACCGCATCGCCACCGCCACCCAGTTCAACGGTCAGACGCTGCTCTCCAACAGCGGCAATACCACCGATGGCGGCGTGGGCAATGCCCCGCCGGTCGCCGCGATCTTCAACCTGCAGATTGGCGCCAATGTCAATAGCGGCGCCGGCGGCGGCAACGCGGCCAGCACACTGAGCGGCGGCGTGGTCACGGCCGGAGCCACTGACGCGAATATGGTGACCGTCCAGATCAATGATGTGCAGACCAGCCAGATCGGCAATACCGCCGCGACGGCCTCTGGCGGCACGGCAGAGACTGCCTCGGTTTCCGCCTGCACAGGCGTGACTGTCAATGGGGTGACCACCACGGGAGTGACCAGCGTCAATAGCTTGCAGGATGCCATCTATGCTGTGGTCAACAGCGTCAACAACGCCACCTACTCGTCCACCGATGCGACGACGGACTTCCAGAACTTGACCTCGTCGGCCGATCAGGCTAACGAAGATATCTCCAGCAATCGGGGCAACCTGGGTGCCTACCAGAACCGTTTGCAGCACACGATCAACAATCTGAACGTGATCAGCCAGAACCTGGCTTCGGCACAGAGCAGCATCATGAACGTGGACATGGCTCAGGAAACGACCAACCTGGCCAAGTACCAGATCCTACAGCAGTCGGGTGTGGCGATGTTGGCCCAGGCCAATCAGAACCCTCAGGCTGTCATGAAACTGCTTGGCTAATTCTTCGTCAGCGGACATCTGAACGAGGAGGAGACCTCCTCGTTCCAGCCAACCGGGCCGTAGGGGTTTTCTCTCTCCCTACGGCCCGGTTGGCCTTTTCTTTGTCAATGTAGCGAAGCCAGCGGTTTTATGGCTCCTGAAATATCTTGTGTGTACCGCAACGGCGCCATTTGATAGGTGGTTCGCCCGCGCGTACAAGTGTGCCGGCACTCGAATACGACTCGTCCGTTCGGCGCCCAGGTCATTTCAAAAACGCCGGGAAAGCCATGAACAGCTTTCACAGGCAACCCATTACGGATGTGACCTGCCTTTAGATCTTCAACTAGATCTTCAACGAACTTCGCAACAGCCGCGCCGATAGCCCCGATAGCCCATAATCGGCCTGTAACGAGGTGGGTATCGTGCTTACAGGAGTAATGGGCGGATCGCGCCGATAAGGTAAAGCGACCCAGCAACCACGACCACGCCTTTCTCCGCATTGCCTAGCTGGATAGCCGCATGCAGTGCATTGGCGGGATCACGGACGACCGAGACAGGTAGATTGGGGCGGCGTGCCTGCGCGAGGGAAGCGATACGATCTGCCGCTCCAGCACGGTCGGTTAACGGGGGGTCGGTGACGACGGCCCTGACCGCGTGTTGGATCAGCGCGGAAACCATCGCCGCGGCGTCTTTATCCGCCAGGATACCAACCAACAGGATCATAGGGCGGCCAGCCAGCATTGCCGGGAGGGCCCGCGGTAGGGACCGGGTCGCCGGCGGGGTTATGCGCGCCATCCAGAATAATCTCGGGGCGGTCTTGCTCAGGCACGGCGGGAAACCGCTCTGCAAATGTGCCGGCCAGGCGCGCCTGAGCTAATCCACGCCGGATTGCCTCTTCCGGCACATGAAGCCCATGGCGCTGCGCAAATGCCCGGACAGCGGCGACAGCTAAAGCGGCATTAGTCCGTTGGTGGGGACCAGGCAAGCCCAGACATAACCGCGTATATACGGCCAGAGGGGTGCGAATGGTCACGGATGATTTATCAGCGGATGATCGAAGGCCCCGATACGACACGTCGGCAGCGCTATCGACTCTACCCGCGATAGCGTGGCGCCCTGCCTCTCGGCGGTAGCGGCGATGACCCGACGCGCAATCGCCGGGGCAGCCGTAATGACCACGCCGTTGGGTTTGATCACGCCGGCCTTCTGGGCGGCAATAGCGGCCGGGTGGTTGGGCCTCAACTTATGCATATGATCCAGACCGACCGTGGTTATTACCGCTACCGTGGATGCATCTCCACCGTGGTGGCATCCAACCGTCCACCCATACCCACCTCAACAACCGCGCAATCGACGTGCTGGTCGCGAAAGTACAGGCAGGCCATCGCCACAGAACATCCAGGAACTTTGGGCGGCCAAGGTGTACTCCGGATGGCCTGGCAGAGCGTTGTTGGACATGGCCACCACAATAGCGGCCAGACCTGGCTCTGGTAGAGCGCCCAGTTGGCCCGGCTGATCTCCCTGCCGTCGATATCGATGCGTTCGGTAAAATCGACCAGGTGCGGAGAGGTAAAGCGTCCAGTGCGATAGCCAGCCTGTTGGAGCATCGATGAACACATTGCGGGCCGTGGACCCCTTGCCAACTGTGCCGGTGATATGGATCACCGGAAAAGAAAGCTGCGGGTTCCCCAATTCTTGCAGCAGCAGGCTGGTCCGCTGCAATCCCACAACCTCTCCGGCGATAATTGGGCGGGCGTTATGGGCGTTCAGAGCGGCAATAGCCTCTTGATAGGCGCTATCGCCAGTGGCGCTGGCTGAATTATCAGCGCGGAGGTCATGAGCACCAAGGATGCCTGGAAGCAACGACATGGCAGTGATGTCCCCAATCGAGCGAAAAAGAAAGCCCGGAACCGGGCGGTCCGCACGACGAAAGCGTTATCGTACAGCCATCCCGGCGTCCAGGCTAATGCGGCACAGGAATGAGCGAACCGAACCGCGCTCAGCTAAAGCGCGCGAAGAGCTTGTCCAGCACCTGCGGGCGGCTCTGCGGCGTGGCCACGGCGGCATGCCGGTCGGTAAAAGTGGCGCCTCCCGCTTGTAGAGGACGCCGACGTGGATCTGATCGGTTTTCATGGCCAGCGCGAAGGCCACGTTCATGTCAGTGCAGTCATGATCGGCCGGCATATCGGCGATCTCTTCTTTGTAGTACTTGAATGTATCGATTTTGTTGAAGGTTGGGGCAGGGACTATACTGCATGGACAAATGAGAAACCCTTGTGCTCGATACCCTGAATAATCAAGTCGGCCAATTCCTTGGGAGCCGGGCAAGCCGCGGGCGATGAAAGTCGCCCCGCCGACCAGGGCCAGGGCCAGTGGGTTAAGGGATTGGTCCTGACTGCCCTGGGGAGTAGTCTTGGTAATATAACCCAGGCGGCTGGTTGGAGAGGCCTGGCCTTTGGTCAGGCCATAGGTGGCGTTATCCATCACAACATAGGTGATATCCAGATTGCGCCGGGCCGCGTGGATAAAATGGTTGCCGCCGATAGCAAAAGCGTCGCCGTCGCCGCCCAGAGTCAAAACGGTCAGTTCTGGACGAGCCGCTTTAACGCCAGTCGAAACGGTCATTGCACGCCCGTGCAGGCCATGAAAACCATAACTGGTCACGAAGAAGGGAACCGGCTGGCGGGCGCAGCCGATACCGGAGACGCAGACGACATCCTTGGGATTATAGCCCTTATTGCGCAACGACGCATAGACGGCATTGAGCACACCAAAATCGCCGCACCCAGGGCACCAGGTAGGTTTACTCGCGCTCTTATAGGCGAACTCCATCGGGAGGCTCAACAGTAATTGTTCCTTCAGGCATGTTGTAACAACACCTCTTCCGCACAACGCTCGATCACATCGACAATTTGGGATACGTTAAACGGCACGCCGCCGTAGGTATTCACTTTCTGCACGTCGCAGCCGTATCGGGCCCGCAATAGATCGGCGAATCGGCCGCTATAGTTCACTTCGGGCACAATGATCAGACGCTTGCCCCGCAGAAACGGCTTGATCTGCTCGTCCGGCAGCGGCCACAGCATTTTGGGGCCTAACCCAGCTACCGGCAAACCCTTCGCACAGACCACCTGGACGGCTTCCAGCACCGCGCCATAGGTCGACCCCCAGCTGATCACGCCAATCTGAGCGGTCGGATCGCCGCAGCTGTCTGCCGCTGGAGCATCTTTCACACAGGCGACCATCTTGCGGAACCGCTTTTCGGTCATCTGAGTGTGGCTGAGCGAATTGTAGCGCGGGCGGCCATACTCGTTATGCTCGAGGCCGGTCGAGACATACGCGCCGCCCCTGGCCGGGGATACTCATCGGGGAGACGCCCGACGCCGTAATGGAGAACCTCTGGTAGCCATCACTGCCGGTCGGCTCGGCGGGGTCGGGTTCCCAGATCGAAGCGATCCCACACGTGCAAGGTCTCCAGCTGTGGCCGGGTAACCACTTCGGTGCGGGTGGCCAGCACTGTATCGGAGAGCAGGATCACTGGAACCTGATAGCGTTCGGCAAGGTTGAAGGCGTTGACAGCCTGGTAGAAGCAATCTTCCGTCGACGTAGGGGCCAGCACGATACGCTGCACATCGCCATGGCCGCCAAAGACGGCCAGGTTCAGATCGCTTTGCTCCTGTTTCGTAGGCATACCAGTGGAAGGACCGGCGCGTTGCACATCCACAATCACGCAGGGCAACTCGGCCATTTGAGGCCAGGCCCAGCATCTAACCATTAAACTGATCCCCGGACCGGCACTGGACGTCATCACCTTGTGCCCGGCGTAGGATGCGCCCAGGCACATCCCGATGGCGGCGATTTCGTCTTCGGCCTGTAACACCTGGCCGCCTACTTTAGGCAACTCGGTGGCCAGAAACTCCATGATATCGCTGGCCGGGGTGATGGGATAACCAAAGAAATTTTGTACCCCAGCGGCAATCGCACCCATACTGAGGGCCTGATTGCCGGAGACAACCATCACGTTGTCGCGCCGTTCGCCGGCCTGGAGAGCAAACTCAGCGCGTTCCGCGATGTTCTCAACCACATAGGTGACCCCGGCATCCAGAGCACGCATATTTTTGGCCAGGATCTCTTCGCCTTTACGACCGAACTTCTCTTCCAGGAGTCGTTTAATCACGGTGATATCCAGGTCGAACATAGCGGCGACAACGCCGACAGCGACAACATTCTTGCCCAGTTCAAACTTGAGTTGTGTTTTAGCGATCTCGGTCAGAGGCGCTGACTGATGCCGACAGCGAGTATCCGGCGGTGGGGTAAAATCGCCGGAGTCGTAGATCAGCAGGCCGCCATTGCGCACCAGTGCATAGCTCGTGTCGTAGGCCTCCTGGTTGAAGGCCAGCAATATATCGACACGGTCTCCCTGAGCCGAAAGAGGATAGTCACTCAGCCGCAACTGATAGATGACATGTCCGCCTTTAATCTCGGCAGGATATGTCTTGAATGTGAGAACCTGAAATCCAGCGCGGGCAGCGGCCTGGGTGACCAGATCGCCAGTACTCACCACTCCTTCGCCGGATTTGCCCGGCAATCCGGATGACCAGGTCGTTTACCTCGTGCGCCATGCTCCTCCACCCTTGACCTTTGCGTTGATCTACCTACTATCTATCCAACTTCAATCTACTGCATCTTTCAATAGGTTGATAGATCCTAATCAGCTTCATTGCGGTTGGTCCGGCCATCATTGG
>CAVYEV010000033.1:0-98115 GCA_963767545.1 Terriglobia bacterium | reverse complement strand
CAAAGTATCCCTATGCGCGTGGCATCTCCGAAAGATTTTCTCGGAAAAGCGTCTTCTGGAGAGAGTACGTTCTAATGAACTGAAGATGGAAATGGGACCAATCAAGCCGCGCAAGAACCCTTCCGTATCATCGCAAGCACCATACAACCAAGAGTTTGTCATTTTTGATCCTTTATCCGGCGAAGAAATTGCCAGGTGTCACCAATTGCTCGAATCCGACATGAAGACCCTAGCGGGTAGCGGAAAGCCAGACCCAAAGCAAATATGTTTGGATGGTTTTGATTACCACCAGTTGGGCAAGGCCAATCCAGAATGTAAACATTGCTTGGCTGGGATTTCAACTTACCCCGAAGAACCGATTGTGCCATTATGAAAACATGAGACACAAAACGGAATACGTAGAAGGACCAGAAGCCTTCGAGCGCTTTACGGCTACCATGAGACACGTTCTGTCCGTTCCTCGATCTGAAGTCCAGAAGCAGATCGAGCAGCATCGGAAAGAAGCCGCGCTCAATCCTCGTAAGCGCGGCCCCAAGCCTAAAGGGAAATCTTCCGCTTCCCACGCCCCTCGCGAGGCTTAGAAAGCTTCCGTTTCCCCCTCCTTCCCGATAAGCTCCTTAGTAGGTTAGGCGCTTGCCGACGATATTCTTCATCAGGTAACGAATCTCTCCGCATCGTCCGCGTCCTTCCGGTGGTTGTAGCGAAAAGCCTGTTCTTCAACATATCGGAACAGATGGAATGGTTCGACTGAAACGTAGGTTCCGCCGATTCCACGCTTCAGCAGACTCCAGAAGTTCTCAAGGCCGTTAGAGTGAATTTGGCCGTTCACGTATGCTTCGGTATGGTTGATAACCTGATGAGTGAATTCATTCAGTCCCTCGTATGACTTCAGTTCATCGCTGTAGACGGTCGATCCGGCTTCAACGTTCTGCCGGACATGATCCTGAACCGACTTCTTGCGGCGATTAGGAATAACGGTAGCGCGAACCTTTCCGCCGCGCTCTAGGACAGCCGATACAATCGCCTTGCCAACTGGACCGCGCCCATGGATTTTTTCGGCCCGCTTGTTGGTGTGCATGTTCCGCGCCGCGCCACCAATGAAGGTCTCATCCGCTTCTACTTCACCGCAGAGCTTCCCGCCGCCGTGGTCCCGATCCTGCATCGCCAGACGTCCGCGCTGAAGCATAAACCAAGCGGACTTCTGAGTAACTCCAACGGCGCGATGAATCTCCCAAGAGGACACACCGTTCTTGCAGTTGGTGAGCATCCACATTACCGGAAGCCACTTGTCCAGCCCGAGTGGGGAATCCTCGAAGATAGTTCCGACCTTCAGAGAGAACTTGTTCTTCTCGTGCTTTTCGTAGCACTTGAAAACACGCGCATTCGGCAGGTACGAAACATCAAAGGAACCGCACCTTGGACATTGCATCCTGCCGTCCGGCCAACGCAACTTCATCATGAATTCGTGACTGTTTTCCGCTACGGCAAAGAAGGAGACCGCTTCCAGAAGATTGCTAGGTACTTTGTCCATGAATCTACTCTATCAGGCAAAGCTATGTCAGTCAAGTATATATTTACCAAAATTATAGAACCCAAAAAATGTGAACGGCTAATGTCTTCCGTCGTTTAAAACGTTCCCGTTAACGACGTGCAAGCGGCTGACAGCGGTCAAAAACCCAGGACCGAAAGAAAACCGCCAGCCTCCTGGCGGTTTTTCCTTTTTGGGCCTCTGAATAAAAAACCAACACAACATGGGACCACTACCCGTAGTTCCGTATTGATGTCGATTGAGCTATCGAAACTGCGCGGTTTGTGAAATTTCCGGGGTTTGGGCTTAGAACCCCGACAAGGCACAACCGATTTCAGGCCGCGCGCGACATTCCGTCGATAGACCTGTACGTCGCGTGCGCCGTAGGCGATGTACAAACGCATGAACGCATGCTCGATTCCGTGCGGTGACGTTCTCCAGTCTCGTGCAAGTTCCCGAATATGCCGAACTCCTTCGGCAGTGCTGCCGGCTCCTGCTGGAACGCGGCGTTAATGCGAATCAGACATGAATCGATCGATCCGGCTTTCCTGGATGCTCCCTTGATTGGACCGGTCGCGCGCGAGTCTTGCATGCGCACGATACGGCAGTGGCTTAAATCCACCACCGGCGGTGAAAATCGTCCTTGGCTGTTTCGTGACTAAGCTTCATGATTTCAATAACCTGCGGCTTGGCAAACAATTTGCATTAAGAGTGGCGAGCCGCAAATTCAGCGGCAACGTTATTGAATCTGGAGGACGTTATGAAAGCCAAGTTACTTGCTCTCGTTTTATTGGCCGGAAGTTCGCTGTTTGCGGGTCCGCGCGTGTTTATCGGTGTTGGTGTTGGAGGCTACGTTGCACCCCCACCCCCGCCACCGGTGGTGTCTTATTATCTACCGCCCGCTCCGCGACCAAATTATGCATGGGTCGGCGGCTACTGGTATCCAGCGGGAGCCCGCTACGCCTGGCGCGCCGGCTATTGGGCCCCTCGCCCGTACGCGGGGGCTTATTGGGTTGCCCCGCGTTACTACGGCGGACGATACTACCGCGGCTACTGGCGCCGGTAGTTTAGAACAGCAGCTTTAGCCCAAACTGAATCTGGCGCGGCGGATAGGTTGACCGGATCTGGCCGAACGCCGCGCTGGTACTAATTGCCGTTGGAATGCCAAGGTTAGTGTGGTTCAGAACGTTGAAGAATTCTGAGCGGAACTGCAGGTTAACTCCTTCGCGTATGCGGAACGACTTATTCACAGCCAGGTCCCATTGCTCAAGTCCCGGAGCGCGGAACGCGTTGCGGCCGGCGCTGCCGAATGGAGCGCTAGCCGGCGGAGTGGTAAATGTGTAACCCGCGAAATAGGTGTTCACTAACTGACCTTGGGTCTGACTTACTGAGTTACCTGTAACATTGGGCCTCAGAATAGCTTGACCGCGATAATCGTTGGTTAGTCCGGTAACATCGTTTGCCGTCGATGGCGAATACGATACGTCGAGAGGCGCGCCAGTATTGGCGGTATTGATGCTATTGACTTCCCATCCGCCGAACGCGAGATCGGCAACCGGGTTCATGTTACTTCCGAACTTACGGCCCTTTCCAAAGGGTAATTGGTAAACGACGCTCGTGACGTTGAGCAACTTGACGTCGAAGCTCGTAGGCCCGCGCTCATTCGACAAATTACGGATGTTCTGGGGATTCGCTTCGTAGTATCCCGCGAAATACTCAAGGGCCTGTTCGGAATCGCCTAACGCCTTCGACCATGTGAAAGAGTTCAAAAAGTAGAAGCCGCTTCCGAACCGGTGTTCCACGCGTGCGGAGAATCCGTTGTAGTCGTTCTGACCCTGCGGAGTGAGCCAGGTAATAGGACCAAAGCTCTGAATGGGACGCCGCGCCTGAACCCCAAGCGTCTGACCCGGGCAGGTTAGGCGCGGCTTGATTGTAGTCGCCGATAATCGGCATGCGCAGACTGTGATTACCGTTGTAGCTGAGTTCCACCACGGTATTCGCGGTTAGTTCGCGCTGCAGCGAGAAAAACCAAGACTGAATATACGGCCACTTGGTATTGGGATCGATGAAGTCGATATTGGACGCGAGCGGATTGAAGTTTGCCGGATTCGCGATCCCCGTCGTGAAGCTCTTCAGCGTAGTGAGGAAGGTGGACGGCGCCGGACCGCCAGTTGGAATCGATTGTGTCAGGATTCCGAAGAGCGCCTGAGGGGCATTGATTCCTTCCTGAGCGCTGCCCGGGCGATTGAAGAACGAGTAACTGATCCCGTACCCGGCTCGCATAACGGTCTTCGGAGCAATGTTATATGCCATTCCGAGACGCGGACCGAAATCTTTGTAATCGGGATGAACGAGCGCGCGGCTGAATATGTCGCCGCCGGCCGCCTTAACTAACGTGTTAGTTCCCGGATCGAAGTTAGTCCAGTTGTTATCGCGCTCCCAGATCGGCGTCGCGTATTCCCAACGCAGTCCCAGATTGAGCGTAAGTTTGGAGTTTACGCGGAAATCGTCCTGGACGTACAACGAATTCACGTGCTGGCGCAGATTGGTGACGAAGTTATTACCTAACTGAATCGTGCTCGGCAAGCCAAAGATGAAGTCGGCGAGGTTGTAAGTGGTCGCATCGGCAGGACTGGACGCGCTGGGTTTGCTGAACTGTCCGGCGTAAGTATCTGCGCCGTAGAGCGGATTGACATCAAGGACCTCGGTACGTATGGCGACGAATTCGTAGCCCACCTTAAGCGAGTGCCGGCCCTTCACCAATGAGTAGTTAATCTTCGGGTTAAAAGATGTTGGATTCTGGAACTGCGGATTGCTCGTCTGACGGCCGAAGGCGTTGAAGCCGCTGACAGCTTGTGAATTCAATCCGCCAGTAAGGCTGGGCGAGGTCGGCAGGCCGGTGAAACCATAGAGATCCTGCATGCTGGGTCCACCGAGATAGGGTGGGACTTTGCCCGCCAGCACGTGGTCGAATGCGAAGCGCGCTTCGAGTAGCGAAGTTGGCGAAACGGTCCAGGTATAGCCAATCGCGGCCTGCTGCTGAATGGAGTGAATGTAGCCGTTGCCGCCCCCGCCCGCAGCGCCTGGAATATCGGGCTGATAATATTGCAGGTCCTTGCGTTGGCTGAAGCGCAGGAACGAACTCATCCGGTTATTCACCTGGTAGTCGAGCTTCGCATCGTACTTATCGCTATAGTCGCGGACCAGCAACAGCGCCAGATAGTTGCTGCCGCGGCCCGGCCCATTCGGTGCAGGCAGTGCGTTCAACACAGATGCCGCAAACGGATTGATCTGGCTGATCGGTATGGGGGTATTCGCCGGATAAAGTGTGTTGGTGAGCGGGATTGAACACCGCGTTGGGAAGAATCCCTTGCCGATCATTTAAGGTCGGAATGGAGTCGGTGTTCAGATAACGCTGCAGTTGCCGGAAGCCTTCGTAATCGGCGAAGAAGAACAGCTTGTTCTTGACGATCGGTCCGCCTATGGTAAAGCCGAACTGGTTGCGCTGCAATGTGGGCTTCTGAAAAATGCTGGGACTGAACGTGAATCCTACGGCGTTCAAGTCCGTGTTGCGCAGAAACTCATACGCAGTTCCGTGAAAGCTGTTGCCCCCGGAGCGAAGGGCCGTGTTGATCACGCCGCCGCCAACGCGCCCGTACTCGGCGCTGAAGTTGCTAGTAATAATTTTGAATTCCGCGACTGCATCGGGCGATGGCTGCACCACCTGGCTCGAGTAGCCCTGATTGCTGGGCGAGTATGCGTTATTATCCAGACCGTCGAGCAGAAAGTTATTGTAGGTGCTGCGCATACCGTTGATATTGAATGCGGCCTCGCGAGGCGTACCGCTGGCGGAAAACAGAACCGCCATCGGCGACCGGTGGACATTGGTAGCGAGCAGCGCCAAATCCGAGTAATCGCGGCCGTTGAGGGGTAACTCGACAATCGTCTGCGTACTGATGACTTGATCCTTCTCGCTCGAATCCGTTTCGATGGCGGAGGCTGCATCCGAAACCTGGATTGTCTCGGTAACTTGCCCTACCTGCAACGCGAGGTCTACACGCTGCCTCGCATTCACGTCGACGCGAACATCGGCCGCGGCCGCTTTCGAGAATCCGGGGGCTTCGGCCGTCACGGTGTAGCGTCCTGGCCTGACTTGCGGAAAGTCGTAGTTGCCGCTATCGTCGGCCGTGGCCCTTGCGGTAATGCCGGTGTCCTGGTTTAGCAGCGTGATCGCTGCCTTGGAGATCGCCTGGCCCCTCTGATCGCGAATCGTACCCAAGACCTCGCCCGTTTCGAACTGGGCGAATAGCGGCACGCAAAGCATAGTGATACTGAAGACGCTTAAGAACTTTGTCATTTAACTCCCTCTCAAGAAATCTAGCAGCCAGGGATTCCCGCGCGGTTTCAAATGAGTAAAAAAGCGGTTACAGTCTCCCCTGACAACCGACCATGCTTACCGTTTTACACTTATAGTTGCCTTTTGTAAATCCCCAACCGGTTCGCGCCGAGCGGGTGCGACTAGCAACGGCGGCGCGAAGAAGCATAAAGAACACATACGGTTGGGTTCGTTTGATCAAATTGCCATTGCGGGGACGCCGTCACTGGCGGGTTCCGGAATTTGCTAGGCGGGCCGCACCTGAAAAGGTGTCGCCTTCTCTCCTACTCTACCTGTAAAAACGAAGCCTCAATAATCCCAATTCGCCCGCCCGCCAGTCACAATACCAAAAAATATCCCGTATCCCCCTCAATCCAATCCATTTAACCCCATAATCCACCACACCTCTAACAACCGCTTTTCCAAACCTCATTCGCTATATTGAAACCGGAAAGAGGTAACTGTGCCCGAACGCAAATTATATCCAGAAGATGTCTATCCCGAGTATTACAAGCGAAATTCCTACGAAGCCTCCCATGAGCTCATCGGAATCCTCAACAACCTGGGCATTCCCTTCATCACCCCGCAAGGCATCCGCTTCCTCAGCTACCGCTTTGGCGACGGCTGCAGCGTCTCGACGCCCCTCTCTCACAAAAGCGTCCGCCTGCGCGCCGCCAGCGAATACTACCAGCGCCACAAGAAAGCTCCCAGCGATTCCGCCCTCCGCGCCGCCTTCCTCATCTTCAAATCCCAAGCCAGCCGCAGCACCCGCGACGTCTACTTCCGCATCGGCGCCACCGGGCTGGAGCCCGGTTCCAAAGACGAAGGCGCCATCCACCTCGACCCCGCCTGGAACTGCGGCCGCCACATCGAAATCACCCGCGACGGCTGGAGCCTTCGCCGCAACCTCATCGACACCGTCCCATCCCCAACCGTAGCCCCGCAACCCGCCGTCGACCCTCTCCACGACATCGACCCCATAGCCGAACTCGACAAACTCCGCCATCTCCTCCGCCTCGAAAACGATCGCCCCGCCTGGCTCCGCGTCGTCGTCTGGCTACTCGCCGCCTTCCGTCCCGCCGACGACAACCAACACCCGCGCGACTACCCCATCCTCCAAATCTCAGGACCCGCAGGCTGCGGCAAAACCTCCGCCGCCCGCATGCTCCGCGCCCTCGTCGACCCGAGCCTCGCCCCCATCAACTTCACCCCCACCAACGAAGCCGCCGGCGGACGCATCGCCCGCGACAATCACGTCGTCTTCATCGACGGAGCCACCCGCCTCGCCCGCCGCCCCGCCGAAGTCCTCGCCCGCCTCTCCACCGGACTCCCCGCCAGCTTCCACGGCGAGATGCAGAACGTCTCCCGCCCCATCATCATCACCACCAACGAACCCGATGCCGCCGACCGTCTGTCGAGCCGCATTCTCCCCGTCGAACTACCCGAGTTACCCGATCCACTCCCCAACGACGAACTCAACCGCCGCTTCGAAGAGCACCGCAAATCGATAGTCGAAGGCATCCTGCTTCTCCTTGCGGTCGCGCTCCGCTGTCTGCCGGGCATGCCGTTCCCGGAAAAGGCGAGATTCCCCGAAGCCGTGCAATGGGCCACCGCCGCACTCGTCGATGTCGATCAAAAAGAGCTGGTTTGCGTCACCCGAGCCGAAAACAAACTGCAAGCCGACCTCATCAAAATCGCCACCGAAGGAGGAGGAGAGTGGAAAGGAACAGCCACGGAACTGGTTGCCGCCCTCAATTTGAAGCTGACCGCAAGAGCATTAAGTCAAAAGCTCGCTGAAATTCACCCCATTTGCGTCACCAAGTCGAGACGAAAGACGGAAAGGACAATAAAACTGACTCTTGAACCCGACGCAAAGCCGGAAAGCCCAGCAGGATCCCGCAAAAGCGGCCTGATCCATTCCGTCTTGAATCTGTATTCGTCTTCTCGTCCACGCACACGATGAAATACTCGTGCCCCCGTGGACAAAAGCTCTTTGACAATTTGCTTCCGCTTGGGATGGGGCGGTCCGTCAGGTTGGCGCTTATGAGGCATTGCCAGGGCATGCCCTGGTAATGCCTCAAGGTTCTACCTGCTTTGGCCGGCAATTCTCAAATCAACGAAGTGGTGGAGCAACCGGCCGGACTCCGGTCTGATATCGCTGTTCCCTGCTGACAATTTCTCTGACGCGGACACCGTAGTTGCCTCCCACCACTACCACGTCGCCTCGAGCGATGATGCAGTTGTTCACGATGATGTCCACTGGCTCGGTGACCGCGCGGTTTAATTCCACGATAGATCCGGTGGTCAACTTCAATACTTCCTTCACGACCATGCTCGTTCTTCCGAACGAAACGCTAACCGGCAAATGTACATCGAGCAGCAGATCGAAGGTCTTTGACATCGACGAAGAAGGCTGTTCCGATGCCTCGAGTGATCTTAGGGAAGGCGCTACCGGTTCAGAAGCGGCATTCGGGCTTCGAATGTATTCCACCAATTCAGGCGCGGGAAAAAGAAAAACCGGATGATTGCCGATTTCGGTTTCGGGCAGGCCGATGATTACCGATAGCCCCGTCGCCTGCTCGAACGGTCCATCTTTATTCTCTCTCGTTCCGCATGTTACCTCGCCTCGCGTCCGCGCGCCGATCGCCTGAGCGAGTCCGGAGAAAGCCTGGCCGAGGACTTCCTTGAATGTGCCGATTGCATCTTCCGGGCCCACTTCTTCGATCCCGGCGGCGCGCAGAACGCGGGTCCCGACCTCGCGCCAGACCAACTCCGGTACCGAGATCCGAATCCGGCAGTTCGCTCCGGGACTGAACTCCTGCTCACAGGTTAGAGATCCTTCAGTCGATTGGCAGGGCTGCAATATGCCGTCGCAACTCGTGGTTGGCCGCTCGCCCGCCATCGATTCGATACTGCTCGCTAAGGACTTGCCCCACTCTTCCGCCAACCATTGCGCTATCTGGCCGGCTGTCTCTTGTTCCTTTGCCACTATCAAACTCCTCGTCCCGTCGGCCATCGCTTCTGCATGGCAGCGCGCAGCCGCAAGACCGCTTGCGATTTCAATTGCGATATGCGCGAGAGATGCAAATCCATCAATCCGGAGATCTCACGCAGATTAAGCCCTTCCTTGTAGTAAAGCGCCAGTACCGTCCGCTCAATCTTCGGCAGTTTACCGATAGAGAAGGTGACCAGGCGTTCGAGTTCCACCCGTTCCAGCACGACAGAAGGCAGATTCTCATGATCGTCTGCCAGGCGGCGGAGGACGGTGCCCGGTCCCGGTTCTTGCGACGCATCGAACTCACCGATTTGCACATGTTCCAGTTCGACAAGCCAATCGTGATATTGGTCAAGGCTCAGACCCAATTCAGCCGCAATCTCCTCTTCGGATGGAGTTCTTCCTTCGCGTTGTTCGTAGGCTGCTATGGCGGCTTCGATTTGGCGGGCCTGCCGGCGTTTCTGCCGCGGAGCGAAATCGAGGCCCCGCAAACTGTCCAGAATGGCCCCTCGAATCCGGTACTCGGCATACGTCTTCAGAAGGACATTCTGCGAGCGATCGTAGTTGTCGACGGCAGAGATCAGTCCCAGGATACCCGCGGAGATCAGGTCGTCGATATGGATATGCCCGGGGAGCCGTTCGTGTATCCGGCGGGCAATCAGACGAACCTGGGGCAGATGATCTAGGATAAGCTGTTCCCGTTGATCGGCGGTAATTTCCGCCGTTGGTTCGTCAGTTGAAACAGGCACTATTGGATCACTCCTAGCGAGTGCACTTTCAAGCCGGCGGGAATCTCATTATGCGCAAGGAAGAAGACATTCCATTGAGATGCCTCAACGAGTTGCCTCAAGAAGAACCGCGCGCTCGAAGTCGTGATCGCCACAATCGCCGATTCCGGATTCCCGACACTCCGGTTCAACTTAGAGGTGATCTCGCGTATTGTGTTCGGATGCAGCGCGACGGAGCTTCCATGCTCGGTGTGCTCGACCGCTGCTTCAACAGTTTGCTCGATCTGCGGATCGACGAAAAAGGCCAGCAGTTCTCCATTGGGCGATAAATAGGGCCGGACTATTGTGCGGCGCATCGCTTGCCGCACGTACTCGGTCAGCAGCACGGGATTGCGGCTTGTCGGAGCGGCTTCCCCCAGCGACTCCAGAATCGTGACGCTATCTCGGATCGACACGCGTTCGCGCAGCAGGTTTTGCAATACGCGTTGCACCGTGGCGAGCGGCAACAGTTTGGGCACCAGGTCCTCCACCACTTTCGGGTTCTCGGCCGAGACGCGGTCGAGCAACTTCTTCGCGTCCTGCCGCGAGAAAAGCTCATGTGCATTGCGGCGTATGAGTTCGGCCAGATGCGTACCCATGACGCTGACGGGATCGACGACCGTATACCCCAGACTCCGGGCGCGCTCCGCTTTTTCGCTCGATATCCACCAGGCATTCATCCCAAACGCCGGCTCCCGCGTCGGCTGACCTTCGATGGTTTGGCTCGGCTGTCCGACCGGAATGGCGAGTTCGCAGCCCGCCGGCAGTTCGTATCGCGCGATCTCGACGTTCTTCAGCGAGATCACATACTCGCGCGAACGGAGCGCCAGATTGTCGGTGACGCGGACGGGTGCCAACAGGTATCCCAGATCGGTCGCCATCTGTTTGCGAATGCCTGCAATACGGCGCAGCAGCACCGAATTAGCCCCTCCCTCGACGAACTGAACAAGGCCCAGTCCGACCTCGATGGCCAGCGGATCCACGCGCAGCAGGCTTTCGATATTCTCCTTCGCCGGTACTTGCGCCGCGGTTGTTTCGCGGTTCGCCTCCAACGCGGCCTTCTTGTTCATTCGCCAGCCACCCGCGCCGAGTCCGGCGCCCAGCAAGATGAACGGAATCTTGGGCAAGCCGGGGAGAATCGCAAGCGCCATCAGCACGCCGCTCGCCAGCAGCAGAGGTTGCGGGTTGCCGAAGATCTGCTTCTGAAACTCCTTGGAGACGCGGTCTTCCGCGCCGGCGCGTGTGACGATCAAGCCGCCGGAGATCGAGATCATCAGAGCCGGAATGACGGTTACGAGACCGTCTCCGATGGTCAGTACGGTATAGGTCTGGAGCGCGTGCAGCAGGTCCATCCCGTGCTGAAAAACGCCGATGCAGAATCCAGCGACAATGTTGATACCTGTGATCAGCACTCCGGCAACGGCATCGCGCTGCGTGAAACGGGATGCGCCATCCATTGCGCCGTAGAACTCGGCTTCGTGAGCGAGGGCGGTACGCCGTTTGCGGGCCTCGCTTTCGTCGATCAGACCGGCATTAAGATCTGAGTCGATCGCCATCTGTTTGCCCGGCATGGCGTCGAGGGTGAAACGCGCCGTCACTTCGGAGATGCGCACCGCGCCGTGGTTGATCACCACGTACTGAATGGCGATCAGGACCAGGAAGATAACCGCGCCGATAATGTAGTTCCCGCCGACGACGAAATTGCCGAATGCCTGAATCACGTCGCCAGCCGCGGATGTCCCGGTGTTGCCGTTTAACAGAATGAGCCGAGAGGAAGAGACGTTAAGAGCCAGACGGAAAAGCGTTAAGAGCAGCAGCGTTGTGGGGAAAACGCTGAACTCCACCGGCTTGGTGATGTACATCGCGACCATCATCACGATCACGGACATCATGATGTCGGTCACAATGAGGAAGTCGAGGAGAATCCCCGGCATTGGCGTGATCAGCGCCATGACGATCGCCAGGACAGCTACCGGGACCGCCAGTTCCCCGAGTTCAGAGAGCGTCATCAACGGCTTGCGAGGCGCAGCGATCGCTTTAGCGGGCACGGGTCCTCCGATCCGGCAAGTGACGATAATGTGGCGTTGTCATCATCTCTTCATCAGCTTGAACACGTAGGCCAGAGATCTCCGCTACCGCGCGATACAGATGCGCAGGGATCTCCTGGCCGACTTCCGCTGCTTTATATAGTGCTTGCGCGAGCGGCGGATTCTCAATAATCGGCACCTGATTATCGATCGCGATCTTCCGGATGCGAGCCGCCAGGTAGTTCTTCCCCTTGGCCACGACGACGGGGGCGGACATTGTCTCCATTTCGTAGCGGATGGCTACCGCGAAGTGCGTCGGGTTGACGATTACGGCGGTCGCCTTCGGAACGTCCTTCATCATGTGGCGGCGGCGCATGGCGATTTGCAGCCGCCTGATCCGAGCCTTGATCTGAGGGTTCCCGTCCATGTCCTTCGACTCGTCCTTCATTTCCTGGCGGCTCATCTTGAGGTCTCCCTCGTACTGCCGCTGTTGCCGTAAAAGATTTACGAGGCCGAACACAATGAAAAGCCCCGCTGCCCTCCAAAGCAGGGTGAGCACCGACTCGCCGATCGCGCGAGTCCCCAGGGTCACACCCTGCAACGGCAGCAACAGCAGGTTGTCGATCCGTTCCCGTGCGATCAGGTATACGGCGTATCCGCAAATCGGAAGGAGCAGTAACGCCTGGACCATTGCAGGCAGGTTTTGTCGCGGTAACTGCCTCAGCCGGTTAAACGGACTTAAACGTGAGAAGTCGGGCGCAAGAGGCTTAAGACTGAGTCCGAAACGTGTGACCAGCAACTGCGCCGACACCGTGCCGCCCACCAGTACTGCGCCAAGCAGCGCGATTCCAGTGATTGACTTCTGTAGCAGTAACGCCAGTAGCGCTACGACTCCTTGCGGTGTTAGCCCGCTTCGGAACGCCCATCGGAGCGAGATGTGCATGACATCCTGCAGGCTGCCCACCATACGCCCGCTCCAGGCTGCCGCGATTGAAACAAAGATCAGAAACTGCACGCCGGCAACGAAGTCGCGCGCCGTAACGTAACGGCCGTCTTTACGCGCCTTGTCCAGTCTGCGCGGTGTTGCCTTCTCAGTCTGTTGCGATCTGTCCGGCATCGCGTGTCACCGCCGGAGCAGGATTCGCCCGGCAGTTTCGAGAGAATGCTGCGCAAACGAGCTATACACGCGGGCGTACACCGGCGTCAGGACGGCGAGCAGTCCGAGTGCGGCCATGATCTTGACGGGGAAGGAGAGCGTGAGGAGTTGAAGCTGCGAGTTGACCCTCCCCAAGAACGCCAGTGTCAGATCCACCAGCAGCAGAAACGCGATCACGGGAAACGCAAGCCGGAGCCCGTAGGAGAATAGTTCGCCGCCCATCCGCGCGATAGCTTGGGGCGCAAGATGCAACTGAGCCATTTGCCCAGGAGGCACGGTTTTGAGACTGCCCGCCAGAATCGCCAGCACCTGCCGGTCGAATCCGCCGGCGAAGAACAATAAACCTGCAAACATTTCGGCGATCACCGGCAGGAGAGGGGAATCGGCCGCCGAGGACGGATCGATGGTCGATGCATAGCCGAAGCCAGCCTGCAAGCCCCCGATCTGCGCTGCGAGCTTCATCGCCTCAATCGCAAACGAGACCGTCAATCCGAGCACCATACCGACTGCCGCGTCCATGACGATATAGCCTGCCAGTCGTGCGATGCTCTGGTCGAGCCCTGAAGCGGCGGGCCAGATCGGGAAAAGACAAAACGCAATCGCCAGCGATAAGACGACTCGCGCCGTTACCGGCGAGCTATTGATTCCCGGCAGCGGCACAAAAACAAAGACTCCGGAGACTCGCGCCAGTACCAGAAGGAAACCTAAGATCCGGTCGATGGTGAACAGGTCAGCGGCCATACTGAGACAGGCTCCCAAACAGTGAGACGGTGTAAGCCATGCTCTTCTGCATCATCCACGGCATGAGCGCCAACAAGCCGCCAAGAAATGCGAGCAATCGCGGCACGGCGTTGAACCCGGTGTCCTGAATCGACGTAACAATCTGCACCAGGCTGACCACGATCCCGGCAATGAAACCGATCGCCAATAACGGCGCGCTGAGCCAGAATGCCGTCAGGAACATGTCCCGGATAAGTTGCGCCACCGAATCCGGCGTCACGGTTGCACCAGCCCTTTCATCAAGGAACCGATCACCAGATTCCAGCCGTCCACCAGGACGAATAACAGGATCTTGAACGGCGCGGAAATCATTACCGGCGGAAGCTGTACCATACCGATCGAGAGCGTCACGGACGCGACGACGATGTCGATCACGAGGAATGGCAGATACAACACCGCTCCGATCTGAAAGCCTGCCTTCAGTTCGGACAGAATGTAGGCCGGAATCAGTGTGCTCAGATTCAGGTCGGCCGCGGTGCGCGGTTTCTCCTGATGCGAAAGCTCAATGAATAGCGCGATATCTTTCTCGCGGGTGTAGCGCAGCAGGAACTTGCGCAGCGGTTTCGCGCCTTCCTCGAAGCCATTCTGCCAGGTCATCTCGCCGTTCTCGACAGGCGCCCATCCCTTTTCATACATTTCGATGCTTATCGGCTGCATGATAAGAATGGTCAAAAACAGGGCGATACCGATCAATACCTGGTTCGAAGGTGCGGATTGGGTCCCCAGCGCCTGCCGCAGGAAATGCAGCACGATCGAGATCCGAAGAAATGGCGTGATCGCCATGATCATCGCCGGCAGCAGCGTCAGCAGAGTCATCAGAATGACGATCTGCATCGGCTGGCTCAGCGCTCCAGCGTGTGCGGACGAAAGAGCGGACGCGGGATTAGGAAGCAGCGCTGACATTACGAATCTCACATACTCCGGGCCCGGTCCCGACCAGCATCATTTCGCCGTTCACCCGCACCAACGCAAGGTTATGCTGCGGGCCGAGCGCGATGCGATCTACGATTTCGAGCTGTTTCATGCCCGTCCGGCGCACGGTCACGAGTTGTTTGTTCTTGAGGAGCCATAGCGCGGCGGCAAGCGCGAGCAGCACGCCAGCCACCGACGCGAGTTGTTGCAGCAGTTCCATTCCTTCTGATCATTC
This sequence comes from Terriglobia bacterium, assembly GCA_963767545.1. GTDB lineage: Bacteria > Acidobacteriota > Terriglobia > Bryobacterales > Bryobacteraceae > CAVVFX01. Next base: position 83,340 of record CAVYEV010000033.1, on the reverse strand, counting down.
CTGGCCGTTAAAATCCGTGATCCGGATACCCATGGTGTTTTCGATGATCACGATCTCGCCGAAGGCGACTAACCTTCCTCCGATATAAATATCGAGGTTCTCGCCCGCGGATCGCGGCATCTCCAGGACGCTGTCCACATCCAGATCGAGGAGCGAGCCGATCTTGAGTTCAACGCGGTCCAGTTCCACTTCAATGTCGAGCGGAACCTCGGAGATTTTTGCGATCTCCTCAGCCGGCGTCATGGTTGGACCAGAGCTAACGTAGATTGAAGGATCTGGTTCTCGGTAGTGATGACGCGCGAATTGGCGCCGTATGCCTGCTGCAACGAAAGCAGGCTGGTGAACTCCTGTCCTATGTCCACGGTCGACTGTTCGAGCGCGCCACCCACGACCTGCGCTCGTCCGCCCGTGGCGGCGGTTCCCACGATGACCGGCGAGGTTGTGGAACCGACCTGGTAATCGTTATTACCGATGCCTAGCATCGAATCGGGGTTTTGAACATTGGCAACGGCGATCTGTCCGATCACGACTGTCTTTCCATTAGATAGATGGGCGTTCAAGTCGCCGCCATCACCCATAGTCACGTCGGTAAGTTGGGCCGCCGCGCCGCCATCGCTAGTTGTTCCGGATACGGCCGATGGTTGATCCACCTGCGAGACCAGCGGCGAACCTGAGGGGCCGTAGAGATTCCAGTTAATGCCCAAATCCGCTGCGCCGTCTGCCAGACCGGTGATCGCCAACCCCACGCTGCCGGAACTGGCCGCGGGCGTGGCCATTAAGCCTGTGTTGGGATCGAAGGTGAGACTTCCCTTTGCTACCTGGGTTGGCGTACCGGCTTTGCCGGCTGTAGTATCCGAACCCGGAATCGTTACCGAGTAGTCCCAGGCGTTATTAGCTGTCTTGGTAAAAGTCGCCGTAAGAGTGTGGCTCGATCCCAGCGAATCGTACACGGTGATCGGCTGGGAGAAGGTTCCATCGGCGCTCCCGACCGCTGCCGAAGAGTTCAGGTTCATCGTCATCGCAACATTTTGGGTCGCCGACGGATTTCCGATCGTCCCCGTGGGAATTTGAATGTCGCCGATGGCTCCGTTGGCATTCACGACGCCATTGGCCGCCATCCAACCTTGTACGCGATTTCCGTTGGCGTCAACCAGATAACCGTTGGCGTCTTTAGTGAAGGTGCCATCGCGCGTGTACATGGGAGTTCCCGCGGTGTTATTGACGACGAAGAATCCTTGCCCCTGCAGTGCCGCATCGAGCGAGCCGGCGCCGGTCTGCAGACCGCCCTGGGTGAACTGCCGGATGGTCTGAACCTGTCCGGTTCCCAAGCCGAGTTGATCTCCGTTCTTGCCGCCCAGCGACTCATACATCAGGTCCTGAAATGCGACCTCAGTATTCTTGTAGCCAGTCGTATTGAGGTTTGCAAGATCGTTGCCAACCGCGGATACCGCGACTGTGTTTGCGTTCAATGCCGAAAGCGCTGTTGAAAAAGTAGTAAACATAGGGTCTCCTTGATTGCGTCTCTATACGGCCGTCGTGCCGCTTGACGACGTTGTGGTTGAGGTGGTGGACGGCGTCAAATGCTGGTTAATCTGGATCAACTGTTCCAGTTGGCTGAAGCTTGTCAACTGGCTTAGGAACTGCACGCCATCAGTCGGATTCAGCGGATCCTGGTCCTTTATCTGCGAAACCAGAAGTTTGAGAAACGTATCTTCGTTGCTCAATGAATTTTGCGGTGATGTCGAACTCGATGTGGGCGACGAGGATGAGCTCGAGCCTTGCGTAGGACTGACAATTGAACTGGCCATTAGTTTTCCTTTTCCGCGCCGGATAGCGCGTTGATCTGATTCATCCATTCCGTGTTGGAGCCGCGGTTGCGCCGCGGCTGGGCGTATTCGGGATCGTGTGCATTGCGTCCCTGACGCCGCGGATCTTCACCCGATTGCGATTGCGGCTGATCACCCGAACTGCGCGAAACGCCTGCGGTTGCGTCCGCGTTGTGTCGTTGGGTTTCGCCCGGATGCCATGCCTCCGCACGAAAGCCGCTCTTATCCAGGCCGCCAATCAGTTCGTGCAGCCCGGCGCGGAGATCGGTGGTAAGGGCCGGATCGACGCTCTTGACCTCCACGTGCAATTCACCATTCCGTTCGCTAAGTTTCACATCGACGCGCTGCGAATCGGAGTCAAGGCGCACGGAAACGTCGCGGATAGGAGGAGCGGGACGGGTCTCGGAGGCGCTCACAACGGGTTGCGACACGTGGGCTTGCGCCACCGGCGCGTCGGAAGGCGTCCGAGCCGCCGACGAAATACCGGCATCCGGGTTGCTCGAAGTGGCCGTCGCCGGCCGGTAAATCGAATTCGCGGGTTCGGCCGGTTTCGCAACGGTCTGCTCTACCTGGCGAGGCTGGCTGGCTTCCTCTGTTGTGGAAGTTTTCTCGGGTCGTGACGGTTCCTTCCCCTGGCCGTCCGCGTTAGACTTCGAGTCGGATCCGCTCTGCCCGGCGTGGTTGCCGGACACTGGAGCGACCTCGGCGACCGTTGGATGAGTCTGTGTCACACCCGCGGGCTTTGTGGAAGCGCCGCGCACGAAGGAATCCTGGGATGCGAACTGCGCGGTATCCTTTTCCATTACGTGGGCCCGGAATGCGAAATTCGGCGCGGTCTGTGCCGCGGATGCCGAATTGCCTGCTGGGGTAGCACTAACGTTTCCGACTGGAGCTGTATCCGAGTCTCCCGAAGATTGTTCGGCTGGCATTGCCACCTGAAGTTGGAATGGAAGTGGCGGTGCCGGGGGAGCCGGGACTATCGGGACCACGGCTGGAATGGCCGGATTAGCGGCCTGAGCTGGTTGCGCCGCGGCAGGTTCGGCGGTCGAGTTGTCCGCGCTTCGGCCTTTGCGACCTTTTTCAGGAGTTCGAGGCGTGTCGGAGAGAGCGGCATCGAGTAGGGCGCCAGCCGGCAAGGGGATTGGCGATAACGGCTTTAGAGTGATCGGTGGCGGCGCGGATAGAGCAGTCGCCGTCTGGGTTGGGACCGGTGGAAGAGACACGGCATCGTCTGTTTGATCGCACTCTCCCTGGAACAGAGAAAGGAAATTTGCTCGTTTTCCTGTACCCGCGTGCACTGGCACCGTAGCCGTCGTTTGTTGGGTACTTGCCGAAGTGGGCGCCAGAGTCACGCAACGTGACGATGCAGGCTGCGGACCAATTTCCGCTCAAACTAAATCAACGGTTTACGCCCCAACTCACGGCAATTTTTCGTCGCCGCGGCTTCGCGAGACAAAATCTCGCCGCGAATTGCAAGTTTCTCTATCAGACTTATCGTCCTTGCGCGCCACTATTTGAATCATTTACGAGAATTCCTCGATTCGGCGCCTGTAGTGCATATAGAGGCACGACAAGTTATGGATCCTCTCTCGATATCGGTTGCCAGCGGCATGCGGGCACGCATGGAATCGCTGGATATGCTGGCCAACAATCTCGCCAACTCGGCCACCGCGGGCTATAAGAGCGATCGCGAGTTCTACAGTCTCTACGCGTCTGCGGAAGCCGCGGAAGACTCATCCCAGGTTCCCGAAGGCGCGGATACCGCCCCCGTAATCGAGTCCCATTGGACCGATCTCGCGCAAGGAGTCCTGACGGCAACTGGCGGTACTCTCGATCTGGCGATCGACGGCGCAGGCTTTTTCACGGTGAAGGGACCGCGCGGTCCTTTATTTACGCGCAATGGAAATTTCCGGCTATCGTCCGATGGCACCGTGGTCACTGCCGATGGATATGCTCTTTTGACAGGGAGTGGCCAGCCCGTAAAGTCGCAAGGCAATGCCCCACTCGAGATCACGACGGATGGCAACGTCAACCAGCAGGGGCAGGTATTGGGGCAGATCCAGCCTGTCAATTTTTCGTCGCGCTCGGCCATTAACAAACAGGGCGCTAACTATTTCAATCTGGCCGACCCCAACGCCAAACCGGCTGTCAGCAACGCGATGGTATATCAAGGCCGCCTCGAAGAATCCAATGCCGGAGGAGCGGAAGGCGCGGTTCGGCTAGTCGGCATCATGCGCCAGTTTGAGATGCTGCAGCGTGCCGCCAAGATCGGAGCCGACATGGATCGGCAGGCGATCGAACAGGTCGCGAAAGTCAGTTCCTAGGAGAAAAGATGATCAGAGCACTTTATAGCGCCGCCAGCGGCATGAACGCACAACAGCTTAACGTCGACAATATAGCCAACAACCTGGCTAACGCCAATAGCGCCGGTTACAAGATGCGCCGCGCTCAGTTTCAAGACCTGCTCTACCAGAATATGGTGCAACCCGGTGCGGCTGCCGGCGCCCAGACTGTGGTTCCTTCCGGTCTGCAACTGGGACTCGGCACGCGCGCGTCATCGAACGAAATCGTGTTCACTCAAGGCGATTTCTCCCAGACCGGCAACCCCCTCGATGTGGTGATCCAAGGAAAGGGGTTCTTCCAGATTCGCCAGCCCAGCGGCACTACAGCCTACACGCGCGCCGGTTCCTTTCAACTCAATAGCGCGGGCGCCATGGTGGATTCCAACGGCAATCTGCTGGAACCGCAGATCACAATTCCCCCCAACGCTTTGAGCGTCACCATCGCGACGGACGGAACTGTGACCTACACCCAGCCGGGGCAGACGGCCGCGCAAACCGCTGGGCAGATTCAGTTAGCCAGTTTTCAAAATCCGGCGGGCTTGAACAGCCTCGGCCAGAACCTCTATCAACCGACGGATGCGTCGGGCGATGCCGTTATTGGCAATCCGGGCGGCCAGGAAGGCATCGGAACGCTGCTGCAAGGATATAGCGAGCAGTCGAACGTAAGCATCGTCGAAGAGTTTATCAATCTCATCGCCGCCCAACGCGCTTATGAAGCCAACTCAAAGGTCGTAAAAGCGGCGGATGAAATGTACCAGCAGGTTAACAATTTGACCCAATGATGATGCCAGCACTGTTACTCCTAACGGCAAGCGCAATGGCAAGCGCTAACGAATGCCGCGTTGTTGCTGGCGGCTCTATAAGCATGCGCGATCTGGCTGCCGTCGGCGCCTATCTTTTCGAGTCTCGCTGGCGACACGGTCGTGGGCTATTCGCCGTCTCCCGGCGCTGTCCGCGTCTTGCCCGCATCCGAACTCTCTCGCCTCGCTCTTCGCAATGGAATCGCAGCGGCCGATCTCGGCGCTTTACGCGATGTCTGCTTCCAACGAGATATGCGCGATTTGGATCCCAAGGCGCTGATCGAGGTTCTTCGCCGCACTCTGGATATCCCAGGCAGCGAGATTGAGATTGCCGATTTCAGCCGCTATCTGGCTCCGGCCGGAGACCTTGTCTTTCCGCGATCCGGTCTCGCCCTGAACTTGTCTGCCACTTCTGGCGCCTTGTTCTGGAAAGGCTACGTCGTTTATGGCGAAGGCCAGCATTTCTCCATCTGGGCCCGCGTCAAGATTCACGCCAAATTCAATCGTGTGGTGGCCACCGATAATCTCACCACCCATGCGGTGGTCCGGCCTGACCAGGTCCGCGTCGAGTTCCGGGAAGGTGTTCCGGATACGCTCGCCCCGGCCCAATCGCTCGACGAAGTGGTCGGTAAAACGTTGGTTCGGCCCATCCGCCGTGGAGGAGCCGTATCGCGGGACGATGTCACCACGGCTATAGTGGTTCGCCGCGGCGACAAAGTCGATGTCGATTTCACATCGTCGGCCATGCATCTCCGGTTTGAAGCCGCGGCGGAATCGGACGGCCACATGGGAGATCGCATCCGGCTGCGCAATCCGCAAAGCGGCAATATGTTTTCGGCGGAAGTATCGGGAAAGGATCAGGCTCGTGTCGTTACTGAAAACTAATCGCACCTCGCTGGTTATCTGCGCTCTTATGGCGATTACCTCCGCCGACGCCAAGAAAAAGCCGAAGGAAGACGGTAAATCCGCGATCGACGCTTATATAAAGGATGCAACGCAGAGGGACTCCGCGCAGGACGCGAGTTCGTCCGGCTCTCTCTGGTCGCCTTCATCCCGTTTAGCCGATCTTGGGCGCGATCTTCGCGCCAGCCAGGTGGATGACCTGGTAACTATCGTCGTCGCCGAGAACGCGTCCGCGGTGTCAACGGGTACGGTGAAAACCGCTCGCAACTCGAGCACTAACAATTCAATCACCTCCCTCGTAGGCCCCAAAAGCCCCAACGGCGCGCTTGCCAATCTCGCCAAGCTCTCCGGTTCCACTACCCTCGATGGCCAGGGCACCACCACCCGCACGACTACACTCAATGCAACTCTCACCGCGCGCGTCACGCGGCAACTTCCCAATGGCTATCTAGTCGTTGAAGGGACTAAGGTCGTGCAGGTTAACGGCGAGAAGCAGACGGTTACCGTGCGTGGCGTGATCCGTCCCGCCGATCTGGCGGCCGACAACAGCATTCAGTCAAACCGTCTCGCGCAGATGGAGGTCAATATCGACGGAAAGGGTGTCGTCAATGACGCCATTCACCGGCCGTTCTTCCTGTATCGGATTCTGCTCGGACTCCTTCCTTTCTAAGATCATGGTTCCCACAAAACGCTTCCTCATTCGTTTGGTCCTCCTGGCCGCCATCCTTACCGGGTCTCTCGCCGACGCTCAGAGCCGTCTGAAGGATCTCGTCACCATGGAAGGCATGCGCGAAAATCAACTCGTCGGCTATGGACTGGTGGTCGGTCTGGCAGGCACCGGCGATAAACGGACCACAGTCTTCTCGACCCAGAGCCTCGCTAACATGCTCCAGCGCATGGGGGTCACAGTCGACCCGACGGCCATCCGCGTCAATAACACCGCAGCGGTCGTGTTAACCGGAACTCTTCCGGCATTCGCGCAGCCTGGAACGCATATCGATGTGACCGCATCGGCCATCGGTGACGCGGCCAATCTTCAAGGCGGCATCCTGATTCTTACCAGCCTACGTGGCGCCAACGGACAGGTTTACGCGACTGCACAGGGCCCGGTTGTAACCGGTGGATTTGCCGCCGGACGAGGAGGCAACACTCAGACCGTCAACCACCCCACCGTGGGACGGGTGCCTAATGGAGCAACGGTTGAACGGGTGGCGCCCTCCGTTGCACCTTCGGATAAGGTCGAACTCCAACTCCGTCAGGCCGACTTCACCACTGCCGCCCGAATCGCTCAAGCGGTCAACAAGAAATTCCCGGACAAAGCCAATGCCGCCAACTCCGCGCTTGTGACGGTTCTGATACCCGACGATTATGCTCACCGCACCATTGAGTTCATCTCGGAACTTGAAAAGCTACCGGTCGATGCCGATCAGGCGGCCAAGGTGGTAGTGAACGAGCGGACGGGCACCATCGTGATGGGCAAAGACGTTCATATCAAACCCACAGCCATCCTCCATGGCAACTTGACAGTCCAGATCGAAACCGTTTTGGATGTATCGCAGCCGCCGCCCCTGTCTCAAGGCAAGACTGAAGTCGTTCCGCAGACCACGACAACCGCCAAAGACGAAAAGGCCCGCAACGTCATCCTGAAGCAGGGCGCGACGGTCGAGGAGTTGGTCCGCGCTCTGACCGCCATCGGATCGACTGCCCGCGACATTATCGCTATCCTCGAAAATCTTCGAGCCGCCGGAGCTCTCGAAGCCGAATTGGAGGTTATCTAATGCCCGATTCCATCCTTTCCTTGGGCTCGTCACTCCCGGCAACATCTTTCGCCGCGCAGAGCAACACCAAGGACGATCCGGCGAAGATCCATCACGCAGCGCAGCAATTCGAGTCTCTGCTCATCTCCCAGCTACTTAAGACGGCTCACGACGATTCCGAAGGCTGGCTGGGGACTGGGCGACGACCAAGCCGCCAGTTCAGCCTTCGGAATCGCCGAAGAACAGATGGCGCAAGCTCTGAGCGCACGAGGCGGCCTGGGACTCACCAGCATTATCGAGAAGGGTCTTACAAAGACCACGAATGCGCCACAGCGTTAGATCCCGCCGCCAGATCCCAGCCGGGCGACGGTACTTCGACAGGCGATCTCTCAGTTTTCGCGACCGTCTGCCAGCTCTCGTTCATCGTCGCCAGCAGTCCCAAGACTTCGGCCAGATGTTCGTCGCTCTGGCGGCGATTGGCATCGAGCAGTTTCACGATCATATATCGGTAGAGGCCTCGAAGGCGCACAGCCAAAGCTCCACCCGCTTCCATATTGAGCGAGGCGTCCAGCTCGGTGATCACGTCGCAAGCTTTCGAGATCGCCTTGGAGCGAAGTGCGATGTCACGCGCTGCCAATTGCCGGCGCGCCTCTCTCACCTCATCGGCGGCCTTGGAGTACAACATTGCCACGACTTCCAGTGGTCCCGCGGACAGAATTCTCTGCTCCACATAGCTCGTCAGTCTTGAATTCCCGTATGCCTGATTTCCGTAAACCGATTCCATATTCACAAGTCTTATCGGCAGTTGTGCCGCTTTTCTTTAGTCTTAACGCGACAGCCCAGACAATTTCTCCCGGAACGGCCGGGCAGACGATACAACAGACGCCGCAGCAAGACGCCAGTGCCCGGCAGCAGGACTCGATCGCGATTCAGCAACAGTCCATAATCCGGCAGCGCGCTTCCGTGCGCCGGCAATGGAATGCTTTGCAGTCGTCCGGGTCTGCCGATCCGGCAAATCTCGAAGGTTTTTTCGAATTGCCGAGCGTTGCCTCAGCGTCGGCTTTGGACTCGGCCTCGTTTGCGCCGGACTGCGAGACTGTTCCACTTATGGCGTTACAGAACGTGGTGCAGAATGCCGCTACAGCCTATAACGTCGCCCCCGATCTGATCAACGCTGTAATCCATCAGGAGTCGGCTGGTTATCCCTGCGCCAAATCGGATAAAGGCGCAATGGGCCTCATGCAGCTCATGCCAGCAACGGCGGCTCAGATGGGTGCTTCCGATCCTTATGACATCACACAGAACGTTGAAGCCGGGACTCGTCTATTGGCCGAATTGCTGCAGCGCTACAAGGGCGATTTGAACCGGGTGCTTGGCGCATATAACGCCGGACCCGTCGCAGTCGACAATGCCGGCGGGATTCCGCCGTTTCCAGAGACGCTGAACTACGTTCGCTCGGTACTCGATCAAGTTAAACCTATCTTCGACCCTAAACTATCGGTCCCATCCATCCGATAGAAGCATTGCTGCGCCAGACCGGTCTCCCCGCCGGAGATGCCGTCGAGGCTGGTGTCATTTTGCATGGTAATTGGCGTAACATTTTGCACGCTATCTGACGTAAGCCCTCGTTAGGGCAGCGCCACGGTGTTCCGAATTGGCGATAACGCCATTTCACCGCTGCAATCCTCCGATAGGTGTGCCGCATGGCGCACGATCTGACAAGCCATTGGCATGAGAACCACCCTGGACTGACCTACAATAAAAGGTCTGTTCGCGATGTTTGCAGACCCGCATGTCGAGATCTACAATTTGCAATTTGCTGCTTGTGTTGATGCTCTGCATTTGTGTGGTAGCGAGTCTCCGCCTGCGCTGGGAAGCAAACTATTTTGCGCAGCCGAATGCAGCCACTTATGTAGTGAAGCTTGCTGCGATACTCGTCTTCTACGCGGTTTTAGTTCTTTGGGTTAGGAATAGATCGGACAAACTGGGCGATATTGTTGTCGCAACTGCGCTTCCGTTCGGGCTCGCGACAGGCGTTATCGAAGTGCTCAACGTGGCGATCGAAAATGGACTCGTTTCTTTAAGTTTTTTCAGCGGCAACATCCCCCAAGTTGTCGGAATCCTCAGCGCTTTTATTTTGTGGGGCGTGGCTGGTTTCAGGGCTACGCGGCTTCTGAACTCAGTAAAGCAGGGAGTCCTGACGTCGGTGGCGAGTAGCGTGATCGGCATGCTTATCGGAGTCTGCGGCGGGGTCGCAATTGAGATGTTCGTTGCTCCCGCAGATCCTCGGGTTGTAGCTACGTGGCAGGAGTTTAAACGGAGTAGGTGGATAGATCCGGCAGCATTCCAAGTCGCCAACACACTCGATTCGGCATTTGATCACCTCCTGCTTGCGCCGGTTGTGGCCGCTACCTTCGGCGGCGTTGCTTCGATTCTGGCAAAAGTTTTTCCCGTTGTGCGTCAAGCCACTCCTCCAGCCTGAGATACCACGGCTTACGGAAAGGGAGTGTGACTGCCGTTGCCCGCTAGATCTGCCCGATAACGAGGCTTTCACGCGCGGCTTCCACCACGGCTTTGGTCAATTCTGTTAGTGAGTTGATTTCCAGAATTCGTTCCATCTGCGTGCGCAGACGATTCAGCAACCGGAAGTTGCCGCCGGTGATGCGGATGATCGCCGCGGCCGTCTCCGCGTCCAATGGAGGTTGGGGAAGATGCACGCCGGGAGGCGTCCAGCGCTGGTCCAACAATTGACGGATCTCTTGGGCCGCTAAATGCTGAAACTCATGCACGAAGCCGATACGAGAGTAGAACTGTGGGTAGCGGGCCAGTCGTTTTTCCAGCCCGGGCATTCCAATCAGAATCACTCCAATCTCCCCCGCGTCGAAGATCGCGCGTACCTGTTCGAGGCTGGCCATCCGAAGCCGGTCCGCCTCGTCAACCAGGATCAGCGTCGTCGGATCAGGGATCTGCAATTCTTTTGCTGTGTACTCTTTGGCAACCTCACCGTAAGTCGGATGGAGTTCTGGAATCGCGGGCCGGCCAACTGCGTTCTTCCAGTGTCGTGTTTCGTGATCTTCATCCCGCTGCCGAATGGACTCCAATCTCTTCGCCTTCTCTTGTAACAACGGGCGTTTCGCCACATTTCGGAGCGTCTCGCGCGAGCGTTTGATATCGGCATCAATACCGTTCGGGGCGTTCACAACGAAAGGCGTATAGAAAACCGTGTTGAATATTGGCGACTCGGCAGGTCCTGCGCCCCAGCGGTCTGATTCTTGGACCTTTTGCCAACGGCTGTAACTCCGCGCTGAGAGGGTTTTTCCCACGCCCGGTGCTCCGTAACAGAGGCCGATGTATCCATAACGGCGGCACGCATCGCAAAACTCGGAGAACCGCCGGTGTTCCAGGGTTGGCACCATGTTCGGCGATGGAGCGCTATTCGTTCCGGTATCGTTTGAGGGCGGGCGCCGAGTGCTTTGCTTCGGGCTTGTCTGTTGGTGCGGTTGTCTCATCTTCTTTCTCGGCGACCTCTCCGCGTTTGATTTCGAGCAGCGTATCGACGGCGCTCTGCCGGTCCCTTAAGATGCTGCGTAGCTCTCGCCGCCGCTGATTCCGGGCACGGACGATGTCTCTCAGAAGAACTGTCGCTGCCGCCAACTCCGGGCAGATCGCCCGGCAGAGGAAACGGTCGCCGTGAAAGACTCGGATCTTTAGCCATGTCGCGCGGATCAAACCGCACGGTGACCGTTTCTCCCACGTACGCCGCCAACGTCGTCGAGATGTAACGAAGGCTCTGGAAATGAATCCCATCGACGTGCACCTGTCGCGCCTTCGCTACTTGAATCAACAGTAAATCCAATTGCTCCAACGACTCCGGCATGCGCGGGAGGGATCCGTTGGCTTCCCAGCGTTCGACAGGAGCTATCTTCGTCTCCGCGCATTCGTGGCGATGGTAGTCATCCAGAAGAAACTTGCGGAACCGGACGTCGAGCTCCGCTAATGTGAGTGTTGGTTTCCCGCGCGCACACCGCCACCTTCCGGGGCATAGCCATCCAATTCGCATAGAAACATCTCGTTCACCGTTGAGAAGAATCGTTCGATGCGGCCGCGTCCTCTGGGTTTTCCGGGAAGGGAGAAAATCAGTTGAATTTTGAGATCGGCACCGACCTGCTCCAGATGACGAGATGTGAAATCGCTTCCGTTATCGGTGTACAGGACCTCTGGAATACCGCAGACAATCCAGCGCGCATCCTCTTTCCGCCAAATCGCCTGGCGGAGCGCCAGCGACGTATGCAGCGCGCATGGATCTTCGAAGGAAAGAAAATACCCAGCGATCGCTCGGCTATAATCGTTGATCACAATCGTGAGCCACGGCTTAGCGATTTTGCGATCCGAACGAACCAGCAAAATATCGAGCGGCGTATGATCCGCCTGCCAAATCGCATTCGAACCGTCGGCTTCGCGGCGGCGAACGAGCTCGAACGTATCGCTGTAGGCCTTTGTGCCCTCATGTGCGAGTGTGAGGAGGTCGGCGGGCAAGTCTCGAATTATGCGATAAACCGTCCAGTAATTGGGCGGCTGTTCCCCGATCTCTTGCGCCAATCGCCGCACCTGGCGATATAACGCAGCAATGGGCAACGGAGGCTTCTGCAAGGCAAGCCCCTCGATGGCCTCCTTGATCCTTACGGAAGCGCCCCGGCGGCCACGGTCCGCCCGCTTACTCCGAACCAGTGCCGCCAAACCGAATTGCTGATAGTGCGCTACCCAGCGCTGCGCGGTTCGAAACGAAAGTCCTGCTTCTAACGTCACGAGCCGCAAGGGCGGTTCTGCTCCAAGTGCGGCTGCAGGAGTCGAAACCGATTCAAGGCAGCTTGCGGGCATCCTCGGAAAGCCCCGCCAGTTCGTCCCCACTGGCAGCTTACGCCAAATAGCGTGCAAAGTTTTACGCCAACTAATTTGCAAAGTGTCAACTGGAGACGATCATGCCGGATATCAAGATGCCTGATATGAACCTATTTCCGTTTACGTGTTGAAATTGCCTGCTGGAATTATTGACTTCGGGTGGATCCGGGTGACGCAAAGGCGGTTTTTTGCACTTGATTGTTGTACCGACAAGAAAGAAAAAAAGACAATGTCGATACAATTCGGGCGCGGCGATCGACGGAGGTTGGATTTCGGCACCATGCTAGGCGGCTTCTTCGGATAATTGGGAGTCTTCGCGCGACTTATTCTTGCGTGCGAGGTACCGTTCAACCCTTATCCGGTCCTGCTCAGAGGTGCTGTCCACCCAACTGAGTATGATTTGGGCCGGCCTGGCTTGGTTTTCGGGCGGCGCGGATTCCGGCGCGTCATTGGCTTCCCTGTCTTCCGGTTCTGGGGCTTCCGGTTCTTGCGCTTCCGGACTTTGCGGAACGAACCCGATTTCCTCCTCAGTGGACTCGGAAGCGACTTCAGTTTCGGCTGTCATGTAGCGTTCGTTCTGTGCCTTGCGAAGCTCGTTGAGCGCGAGGTAGAAGCCGCGGTCGGCAGTGGTCTGGCAGCGCAGCGCGAGCGAGATCTGCTTTGCGTTATCCTGCTCGCCGCTCGACTCAAACTGTTTGCTCAGATTGATAGTCGCGCGGCGACTCTGCCAGTGGTACGCGGACATGAGAGAGAGCAACAGGTTTTCGACTGTGCCGACTGGCTGGAACTCTTCAATAAGATCGTCGACCAGGGCACTGTATTGCTCGGGGTCTTCGCCCTTGATGAGAAGGGTGGCTGCGAAGAGTCCATGTTTGAGAGCGTTGTCGCGTGCGCGAGCTTTGCCTTCCGGAGTTTTGGGTCCGCAGGACTTTTTCGAATTAGCGATGTTGGCGGCGATTTGCGCGGCTGTTGCCATAAAAGTGTTGTCCTAAAAAAGAAATCCGGCGCTACAGAAGAGGTCTGTTGCGCCGGTCGGCAGTCAGGCTTCCGCGTGGCTGATTTGAGGATAACAGTTGGATGACGGAAAACTTTGGGGCATTTGCGCAAGTGATTGATAAGACTGGGTAAAATTTTGCTGAAAATGATGAACTGGACGCGGCCAACCGCAGTGGTTTGGTGGCGGAAATTAGCGGATCAGTGCGAGTGGTGGTGGCCCGCTTCGGCGTCCACCGGGATCACGCAGCCGGCTTCGGAGACCGCACAGTTCACGTGTTCGAACTGCACGGTGGTGTGGCAGATATGGAATTTGTCAACCAGCATGTGATTGATGTCGTGCAGAACGCCATTGCTGGCAGATGGCGGAACATCCTCGATCAATACGTGACAACTCAGGGCGTGCGAACTCGATCCGATGCTCCAGATGTGCAGATCGTGAACGTCGAGAACGCCAGGTACACAGCACATGGCGGACTGCACGTCGCTAAGTTCGAGTCCCCGCGGCAGGCCCTCCAACAGTATGTTGAGCGACTCCTGAATAATGTCCCACGCCGTCCAGACGATCAGCGCGGCGATCAGCACCGAAAGCGCCGGGTCGATCCAAAGCCAGCCGGTAAAGCGGATTGTTGCGCCTCCGATAAGGATTGCGGCCGCTCCCAACAAGTCGCCGAGCATGTGGACGAACGCACTGCGAACATTGATGTCGCTCGCATGCGCGTCGCGCAAGCCCCACATGATGCCGCCGTTGAGCAGCAGTCCGACGGCCGCGATCGCCATCATCCAATTTTCGGATACGGCCTCAGGCCGGAGCAGGCGCGCGTAGCTTTCCCAGAAAATCCAGATCGAAAGCAGAATTAAGACCAGCGCGTTCAAAAATGCGGCCAATACGCCCGCACGATGATATCCGAATGTCTTGCGTTCGTTCGCCCCCCTCGATTGCAGGAAGAAAGCGACGGATGCCAGCCCGAGCGCCAAGGCGTCGGTGGCGTTGTGTCCCGCATCCGATATTAGTGCCAGGCTATGCGCGCGAATCCCGGCGTACACTTCCAGCACGACGAACAAGACCGTCGCAATCAGCGACCATTGCAGGATCTTGCCTGTCCGAGCCGGCGGGTGGTGGTGCGAGTGCAAATAGCCTCCGTACTCATTGTAGGCCCGAGTACGGCTTCACGGTTATTAGCAGATGTGCGCGCCCTGAGTCTCCACGTAGACCGAATACAGAGACTGGCTGGCGGCCATGAAAAGACGGTTGCGCTTCTCGCCGCCGAAGCACAGATTGGCGCAGATTTCGGGCAGCAGGATCATGCCGATGCGCTGCCCTTCCGGAGAGAAGATATGCACGCCGTCGTAGCCCTCGCCGACCCAACCTGCGCCGACCCAGATGTTGCCGTCCGTATCGGCTCGAATGCCGTCGGCGAGGCCCGCGCCCTTGCCGGTCAATTCCATGTTGATGAACTCGTTGCCTTTTCCGATCTTCCGGCCGTCGATGACGTCATAGACCTTGACGATTTTCGGCGCCTCGGGGTAGTGCGTCGCGCCGGTGTCGCAGATGTAGACCTTCTTATAATCGGGCGAGAAGCAGATACCGTTGGGCTTGTAGAGCTCGTCGGTCAAAAGCTCGATTTTGCCGGTCTTGCCGTCCACATGATAAACGGCCTCCTTCAGTTGCATGTCCTCTTTGTGGCCCTCGTAATTACCCAGAATGCCGTAACCCGGATCGGAGAACCAGATTCCGCCGTCGGGGTGCACCACGATGTCGTTGGGAGCGTTGAGCGGCTTTCCGTTGTACTTATCGGCGATCACGCTCACCGCGCCGCTGTGTTCGTAGCGGGTGACGCGATGCGCGGAGTGTTCGCAGGAGAGCTGCCTGCCCTGATAGTCGAAGGTATTGCCGTTGCTGTAATTCGAGGGCTTGCGCATCACACTGACGTGCCCGTCCTCTTCGAGCCACCGCAACTGGCGGTCGTTCGGGATGTCGCTCCAGACAAGGTAATGTCCTTCGCCATTCCAGGCGGGACCTTCGGCCCAAAGCAGACCGGTGTAGAGCCGTTGAATGGGCGTGTTGCCGATTTTGTATTTCGCGAATTTCTTGTCGAGGACGACGATGTCGGCGTCAGGATAGCGGACTGTGGACTTGCCGCCCCAGTCGCGAGGGGCTTGAGCGAGGGCGGGCATGGCGGCGGCTCCGGCGAGCGAGGTCAGAAGCGCACGGCGGCTGAGGTGAGTGGGATATTTGTCGGCTTGCATAGAGGTGCTCAGAAAAGCATACAGCAAGTGAGGGGGCATTTTGGGGATCATGCCCGGCGCTTCTTATGAGCCATTTGTTGCGGCTGCACTGCAGTTTGGTATTTTAGGGCGGTGGAATCATTCGGCAAAGCGGAAATGCTGGCGTATATGCGGCAGCACAAACTCGCCGTCGTTGCAACTATCGGTGCAGATGGCGGACCGCAGTCGGCGCTTGTCGGTGTCGGAACGACGGACGCAATGGAAATAGTGTTCGATACACTTTCCACCACTCGAAAACATGCCAATTTGCAGCGTGACCGCCGGATCGCCGTTACCTTCAGCGGACCGGGCGAGATGACACTGCAGTATGAGGGATTAGCGGCGTTGGTGACGTCAAGCGGCCATGAGGGCGAGGTTTATCGGGAAGCTTATTATGAGGCGTGGCCTGATGGGCGAGCAGCGGGCCCACTGGCAATATCTGGTTTACTGGCGTGTGATGCCACGATGGGCTCGCTATTCGGATTACGATCGCGGGCCGCTAATTGTTGAGTTCCATTGGGACGAGAAATGAGATACAACGTGGATGAATCGGAGGGTTCTGTTGCAGCTTCGATTCGACTCTCCGACAATGAACAAATGCGAAAACGGGAGCAGGCCGAAATCCATTGTTTGCCAGGCGTTGGTTCTCAGACGATGTCATTGTTACCTGCGTGCGATGGTATCTCCGGTGTCGACTCAGCTATCGAGATCTGGCGTTGATCGTCGCCGAATTTGGGCGTCGCGGTGGGCACAACCGTCTTGCGCTGGTTCGTGCGATACGCAGAGGAATTTGCCCGCCGCTGGGAGCCATTTGAGTGATGGTGGGTCGATCCTGGCGCGCGAATGAAACCTATATCAAGGTAAATGGCGGATGGATGTACTTGTACCGGGCCGTCGCGAGCGAGGATTAACCGTCGCTTCTTATCTGAGCCGGAGCCGTGATTTGGCTGCTGCTGGCATTTTCTTCCGTCGCGCTTTGAAACGTCATGGGCAGCCACGCAGCATCACCTTGGATGGCGCTTCGAGCCGAGTCACGCGGCACTGCGCGCTTTATCACAGATTGAGGGACGTGCTAAGTGGGAAATTCCTCATTGTCACAGCAAAATAACAGATTCCTCATGGTGAAGACGCCCTGCTGTGTGGCCGTGAGGGGATGTGGCGTCTATGCGCGTTCGCGGGTTCCTGTAACGGACAGTGATCCAGCGCCTCGAAGTCTGTTGTCCAGCAGCCATTCCAGCAATTCCCCGGAAATCTTTTAGCATCGCTGACGGATTCTGATTCCGATTTTCGCTTACTGATATGAGGGGCCGTTACGGCTTTTACTAAACGAGGAGAACTTATGAACCTGACTTGGGAACGTTGGATCAGCGTGTCGCAAGGTAGCGCTCCGCCTCACTCGCTGGTCAATGCAGTCCCTTTTGGACAGAGCCTCGCCATATTCATTACCGATCCCAATGGTGGCGTCTACACCACCGCCGGCACGCCCGGCGCACCCTTTGGCCCATGGGCGATCGTGGGGGATCCTTTCCGGGCTAAACCTGGCTCACCAGTGACTGCAGTTCCGTGGGGAAACCGCTTCGCTTTGTTCACCACCGACAAAAACGGCGAGGTCTTCTCGACCGCGGGGGACCCCCAGCGAGGCTTCCCTGGCGGCTGGACCACCGTGTCGCAAGGCAGCTCTCTGCCTGGCTCGCTGATTACCGCCGTCCCCTTTGGACAGAGATTCGCCGTATTTCTTACTGATCCCAATGGTGGCGTCTACACCACCGCCGGCACGCCCGGCGCACCCTTTGGCCCATGGACAATCATCGGCGATCCTTTCCGGGCTAAACCTGGCTCACCAGTGACTGCAGTTCCGTGGGGAAACCGCTTCGCCCTGTTCACCACCGATAAAAACGGCGAGGTCTTCTCGACCGCGGGGACCCACAGCGAGGCTTCCCTGGCGGCTGGACCACCGTGTCGCAAGGCAGCTCTCTGCCTGGCTCGCTGATTACGGCCGTCCCCTTTGGACAGAGATTCGCCGTATTTCTTACTGATCCCAATGGTGGCGTCTACACCACCGCCGGCACGCCCGGCGCACCCTTTGGCCCATGGACGATCATCGGCGATCCTTTCCGGGCTAAACCTGGCTCACCAGTGACTGCAGTTCCGTGGGGAAACCGCTTCGCCCTGTTCATCACCGATAAAAACGGCGAGGTCTTCTCGACGACGGGCGAGCCCCAGGGAGGCTTCCCTGGGGGTTGGACCACGGTGTCGCAAGGTAGCTCTATGCCCGGCTCGCCGGTTATCGCCGTCCCGCTTGGACCGAACTTCGCTGTATTCATTACCGATCCCAGCGGCGGCGTCTACACAACGCTAGGAGGGGCGGGTGTGATGCCTCCCCACATCGCCTCGACGACAATCTATGGACCGAATGGCAGCGTGATCGCCTCAACAAACGGGCAAGTTCCTGTGACAATCGGCGTCCGATACACGGTCGGCGTGAAGATTGATCACGGCACATTCACCACTTATACAGCCGGCGTCCAAGTGAATCAATCCTTGCAAGTGCCGGCATCACTGAACTTGCTGAATCGTGTTGCCGCTACCGGTTTTGTTGCGGTCATGGAGGAGCAAACCCGGCGATTCGCATTCACGCCAAGCGAGCCGGGCTCCTTCCCGCTCGGA
The DNA here is from genome assembly GCA_963767545.1 of Terriglobia bacterium. Taxonomy (GTDB): domain Bacteria; phylum Acidobacteriota; class Terriglobia; order Bryobacterales; family Bryobacteraceae; genus CAVVFX01. Next base: position 64,885 of record CAVYEV010000033.1, on the reverse strand, counting down.
TTCCAGCTTGGGGATCAAACCGGTGTGTTTAGCGCGGACGCTGGAATTCGCGTCTCGTGCAGTGCGGCGAGCCTGGGCTTCTACGGCCAAGTCACTTCGCGTTTGACCGGTGCGCCGATCGGTGGAGCTTCGATCAGTGCCGGCAATCTCTCCACCCTCTCTGCCAGCGACGGTAGCTGGCATTTAGCGACGGCTAGCGGGGGACCCTTACGGGTACAGATATCGAAGCCCGGATACTCCAGCACGATCGCGGTGAACGTCATCGTTCCTTCGTCTTCGGGAGTTCGCATCGACACACCGCTCGAAGACCCGTTTTCAGCGCTCACCTCAGCCGGAGTGACGTACACGACGTACATCGATTATTCGCGCGGTCGGACGATACTGCACACGGTGCGAATCAACCCGCTGTCCTCATCTGGGATCGTATCGCTCGCGCAGGCGTCGGATCTTTCCGTGGGCGTGAACCTGCATGACACCGCGACTGCACAGAACTCACTCGTCATCATCAACGGGGGCTATTTCGATGAAAGCCAAGGCGCAAATCACGGACGATCGCAAGGCTATCTCTACACAAACGGCTTTGCGAATCCGGAAGTATTGCCCAACCCAATCGACACCTTCGCCCAACCGGGCCCGCCCTCCGTCCTCGAACCGGCGAACGTCCTACCAATGCTGACGATTGCCGGTGACGCGTTCACCAGCAAATCGACATCGTACATTCTGAATCAGACTTCACCTCGACAACCAGCTCACAATGGAAGAGAGACAGTAATGGAAATCCGATCTGGGGTGTGAGCGATGTTTCCTACGCTTTGCAGGTCGCGCCGACGCTCCTCATGAACGGCTCCGTGATTTGGCGCGGAGAATTCGATGTTGTTTCTTATTGGGTACAGTCTTTTCCTCGGACGGCCGTTGGAGTTGGCCCTGGTACGGGGGGCAATAATACGCTGTACCTCGTGGTCGCGGATGGCGAGGGAGTGAATGGAGGCAACGGTGCGACGCACAACCAACTTGGTGAGTTTTTTCGGGATGTCCTTGGCGCAACGTGCGGCGATGAACCTCGATGGGGGGGAATCGACTGAGATGGTACTCAAAGGCGACCGAGCGGCAGCGCATCGTGAATATGCTCACATCGGAGAACAACGAAGCGCCGGATGGCTACGTGCCCAGTGGCGTGGTGGAGAACTATCTCAAAGTTCGCGTTTGATGCGTGCCTGCCAAACCGTCGTATCGGCCGAATCCTTCATTGGGTCCCGACACCGCCGTCGTGAACGCGCGTCGGGTTTATGGGCTCTGGTGCAAACCTGGATTGAGCCGAAATCGATCGATGTTTGTGTTGTCGATTCGGAGTAATTCCGGTTATGCAGCCAGTGCCGCCCGCCAGATTTCCGGCATGGTCGCCGTGGCGCCGCCCAACTTCCCGTTCTTGAATTGCTGGTTTGATTTTCTCAGCGAGTTCGATCCCGCTGATCACCACCGCTGCGGTTCGGAAGCTCTTCCCCCCAGCATCGGAGCCAGTCGTTGTTTCGCTCGCCGGTGGTCTTGTTCGATGGTGTGGTTCAGATACTTGCTGCTTCGAACCCGGGGGAACGCGCTTCTCTGGCAACTCGCCGTTCTCTTTCAGATCAGACACGGCGCGGGAGAATTTGCGAGCGATAGGCTCAAGCGTATATCTTCGTCGGAATCCGTTGCTCCTTTATCGCTTTCCGCATGAAACGTCTATAGCTGCGTTCAGGTCGCGGGTTCGACTCAGATAGGAGTGACAACCGTCTGGCCAGGCTTGTCCACTGCCGATATAGATAGCCAAACCCGCGACGCCCTTCACCATCTATAGACGTCTCTGCGGACAGCGACAAAGGAGCCACCACCGGTTCCGCGCATATTACGCTTGTCGCTTCACCATTCTGACGCGCCGTGTCTGACCCGAGCGCAGAATGGCGAGTTGCCGAAGACGCCACGTTCCCCGATCATGGCCACCAGATCGCGATAGCTCAGCCTTAAATACCTACGAACGCACAAAACCACGATCTCCTGATCGAAGTGTCGCCCCTTGAACAACTCCTCGACAGATACGAATCGTGCCATCTGTTCATCATCCCAACTCAACGCCGGTTTGCACCAGAACCAGTTTCAGAGAGATTGAGCGGGTGGGGATTTGAAAAGTTAAGAGGTTAGGCTATGCCACCGAAGAAAATCGAAAAACTGGTGCAGGCATTGAGTTCTTGGGAACAGGGTCTAGCCCGTCTCGGAGAGTGCCTCATTTAGTTTCAAAGAATCGAGGATGGGCTGAGTGTTTGTATTTCAGCACTGATTGGCGAAGTCGTAAGGTGGGGACATTGTCACGAGCGAAATGTCTTTTCGGGCAAGAGTATCGGTTTTCGGTGCGTTGTTTTTACATACGCTCTGAAAAGACTCTCTTCCCGCTGATATAGCCGAGTTGATTCAGCGCCTTCACGGGGCGGAGCAACAACGGAACACTCTTGTACATTCGCTGTGGGATGCTAGCTAGATTAGTGAATCGAAACCTGATTCAATTCACCGTGCAAAGAAAGCAATCCGAAAGAAAGTTCTTACTGTCGCAGAAGAGCATTTCACACCTGGCGAGCTTGAGGAATTGCATCGAACATTTTGAAGAATCAGTGATGACCTGTTTTACATTTCTGCGGAGCATCTTCCCAAATTAAACTTTCGACCGTATAGAGTCTAAACGACCGTTTGAACGCCGTTTTACTTCCTCGTCAAAACTGCGACCAACCCAATCAATGCACCAATGATGCGGCGATAGCCCGGGCGAGTTTCAGGCGGTAGTCGCGCGTTTTGTCTTTTTGCTCCTTGACGGCGTAATCGAGCTTGGACTGTGATTCCGGTCAAGATATCTATGAGCAAGAGTGCATCTTCCCATTTCAAATCCTCGGGGGTCACCTCAAAACCGGCCAGTTGCAGGCCATCATCCAGGACAATTCGTTTTGTCTTATCTGCGGGGCGTCCCGCAAGCCTTTTTCCTCTGAAGCTTGTTAGATTCAAACTGAATTTGGTTCATTGAGCTGCTCCTGCTGAAACTACTGCCGTCTTGATCCGCCAACTGCGAGGACCGCATTTGAGTACGTGTCCATGATGGAGAAGACGATCGAGCATGGCGGTGGCGGCGGCCACGTCGCCGTGGCCCGGGTCATTCGGTTTGGCGCAATGGCAGGACGGCTTACGACAGCGGCGCACCACGGCCGTGATGGAACCGGGCCGCAAGTCGCCGAGGAGAAGAAACTCCTCCAGGAGTCTGGATCGTTCTGTTTCAAGAGCGTCGAGGGCGTCAGGCATGAATAGATTTTTCTGAACGTTATTATACGCTCAGATTCGCTGCGCAAAAAAAGGAAACCGCGGTTTCGCCATTCCATGTCGTGCAACCAAAGGAACCTTGCGTGCTCATATCTGGGGGAGGAGAATTACCATGGGGAAACTTCCTGCAGCGAAGAAGAATGCCGAACCAAAGAAAGAGTTCGGACTGCCCGAGAAGCGCAAGTACCCAATGCCGGATGCAAGTCACGCCCGGAACGCGAAGGCTCGCGCCTCGCAAATGGAGCATCAAGGGAAACTAAGCGCGGCTGACAAAAAGAAGATCGACGCCAAGGCCGATAAAATATTGGGCAAGTAGCGCGGGGCCGAAGCCATGAGTCCGGCGGGTTGATCGCGGACGGGCATGATCATACTTCGCCCCCCGCAGTACCATATGTCTTCGCGAATTGGTCATACGGTTGCTCATAAACGACCCCAGGAGGCATAAATGCGAAAGTTCTTACTGGTGCCGTTGTTCGGCATTGCGCTCGGGATAATTCCTATCCATGCGGCGGAGGTGGTAATTAAACTCCGTCCGCCGATATCCATCCATGAGCGCAGAACTGTTCGTCCAAGCCCCCGGCATGTGTGGGTAGCGGGATACCATCGCTGGGATGGGCGAGCTTACGTCTGGGAAAAGGGCAGGTGGGAAGAACCGCCTCGCGCTCATGCCGTTTGGGTCGCTCCCCGCTATGTCCACAGGCATGATGGATACGTATTTGTTGAAGGGCATTGGCGATAGGGAAAGTTTTGAGGAACGCACCGCGGTCGTTGGGGATGGGGGTGGTTTGGTCGTAGGGTGAAGCTGGAGTTTAACCGGCCGCCCATCGCCAAATGTGCGCGTAACTGGTGATCCCGCGCACGATATTCGAGGGTAGTATCGGAAGAAAATGCTCTCGCTCGGACTGCTGCTCTTGGCGGCCGGAAGGGATGGCATCGCCGAAACCGACTTCGATTTGCGTTTGAATCCTCGCCTGCTCCAGGGTTGCGACAAGTCTGGCCCGAAGAAACGGCGACCAATGGCGTTCATAATTGTCGCCACGGGACATCAAAGTCCATCGTCTCCGTTGCGAAAACAACTAGCTTTATGGGATAGTCCGCCGCGTTCACACCCGAGCAGCAAGGGCGTAGAGGATAGACGTAGGAGGCATTCCATGAAAATACGATGGCATTGATCTCGGCAAGACCAGTTTTCACTTAGTAGCATTGAACGAGAGCGGGGGGCAATCGGACGGAAACATTTTTCACGAGTGCAGCTGCTCCGCTTCGTCCACCCTGTAAGCACTGAAGCCCGAATGCCTGCGACGAAGAGCTAATCGCGCCGGCCACTCTGGGGATTCTGGCCCGTCCAACTGAAATGTTTACGCGAGTGTTTTATCATCATCGCGGCCCGGCAACGGCGCTATAAGGAATTGGCAGGCTGACTATCCTTTGATGCGCCTCAGGGCTGCCAGTGCGCGTTGCCGGGCCGCTTCATGATCGACGACTGGAAATGGGTACGTTCTCCCAAACTCCACGCCAGCCTTCGTTGAGTATCGATGCTGGAGCCTTCCAGGGTTTGTGTATCCACTGGTTCGGCACGCCCGCCAGCTCCGGAACCCAACGGCGGACGTATGCTCCAGCCGGGATCGAACTTCTCCCCCTGAATCACAGGATTGAAGATTCTGAAATAGGGAGCGGCGTCAGCCCCGCAGCCCGAAACCCACTGCCATCCTAACGTGTTGTTGGCCAGGTCTGCATCGACCAGCGTGTCCCAGAACCAGGCCGCCCCTTCTTGCCAGTTGATCAACAAGTGTTTAACCAGAAACGAGGCGACTATCATACGCACCCGGTTGTGCATCCATCCCGTATGCCACAGTTCGCGCATTCCCGCATCGACCAGCGGATACCCAGTCCTGCCTTGCGTCCACGCTCGTAACATCCGCGGATCCGTCTTCCAGGGAAATGCCGCAAACTCCGGTCGCAGCGGCTGCTCCGGGGATTCGGGATATTGATACAGCAGATGATAAGCAAATTCGCGCCACCCGATTTGCCTCAGATACGCTTCCACGCGGCTGACTGCCAACGGCCATCGTTCATCTGCCAAGATCGCGCGCCAAACCTGTCCGGGACTAATCTCCCCGAAGTGCAGGTGCGGTGACAATCCGGGATGTTCCCACAGCCCCAGGCTGATCCCTCGCGGCCGCATATTCCTGAATGGCTTCTTTTTGGAAGCGCTGCAGTTGACTCCTGGCTCCGGCTTCCCCGGGCCGCCATGTCTCACGAAGTCCGCTGGCCCAATCGACCGAAGGTTCCAGCCCAAGTTCTGAAAGCCCGAGCGAGTGTGGCCAGTTTTCGGGCGAGCGAAGCTTTCCTGGCGCATCTTTGGAAGCAGGCGCTACGGACCTTGCGAGACACGCTTTCCAGAATGCGGTAAACACGCGAAAGGGCTGCCCACTGCCATTTCGAATCGTCCACGGCTCAAACAGCAGATTGCCATTGAAACTCTCGGCCGCGATACCACGCTCTCGAAGCTGCGCCTTCAAATTCCCGTCCCGGTCGACCGCTGCCGGCTCGTAACGGCGATTCCACATAACAGCGGAGCCGCCGGATTCGGCGAGCAATTCACCCAATACGTCCCCTGCTCGGACCGCGGCGAATAATCAGCGCGAGCCCCGCTTTTCAAGTTCCGCATCGAGAGCGGCCAGCGAGTGATGCAGCCACCATTGCGAGGCAGCGCCCGGCCGCCAGCGCCCTCCTCCTCCGGTCGCCCAGATAAACACAGGAATCACAGGACCGCCCCGATCGACCGCGGCGGCCAGCGCCGGGATTGTCCGACAAGCGCAGATCCTGCCGAAACCAGACTAAAGTTGGGGCTCCGTTCAGGCCCCTTGCTTTACCACTCCCTGAGGGTGCCACCGGTGGTCCTGCGATTTCAGCGACCATAAAGCGGACCTAGGCTTGGATGGACTCTTCTCCACAGTTGACGCACCAAGGGAACAAGCACTGCCGCCGGCCAAGCTTGTAGCTCCGATGTCCCAAATCCCGGTAATAGCCTGCCGTGACTCCAAACATGCGGATCGAGTGGGTCACGGCGACCCAGGCCAGGGAGACCGCGTCGGCCGAATCCACCACACGGCCGCCACGCCGGTATGAAATCAGCAGGAAGAAGACGAGCACCCCGAACTGGTATTTCGGCTTGGGCACGATGGTCACAGCCTAATTATCGGGGGAGGCTTTGCGTATTGTCAATTGTTTGTCCATGACAGAGTATTGACCAACGTGCGTAATCTCGCTATTGTCAGTATCAATGAAGACCCCCTACCCGATTCGAGCCGTGGCGAAAATCACCGGTCTTAGCTTGGACACGCTGCGCGCCTGGGAACGCCGCTATAAAGCGGTCGTGCCCGAGCGCTCCGAACGGGGACGCCAGTATGGCCCAGAGCATATCGAGCGGCTGCTGTTGCTGAACAAGTTGGTGCAAGAGGGGCACGCGATTGGTGGGATTGCGTCGCGGTCAGACGAAGAACTGCGGGGACTTCTGACCCAGCACCCTAGCCAACCAGTCTCCGTACCGACGCCACCGGCGGACATGCTGGCCCCGATTCTGGCGGCGATCGAGAGTTTCAACACCCTTCGTGCGAACGACGAACTCAGCCGTTTGGCGGCCGTTCTTAGCCCCCGTGACTTGGTCTACCAGGTTGCCGTTCCACTTATGCGCGAAGTGGGAATCCGCTGGCACAACAGAACGCTGGCCATCGCCCAAGAACATCTGGTCTCGCAGATGCTGCGTACCCTGTTGGGAAGCATGATTCGTCTGTTTCGGCCACCGAACCCGGCGATGACGATGGTTCTGTCAACACCCGCCGGCGAATCGCACGAGTTCGGCATCCTTGCCGCTGCAATGCTGGCTTCCCTCGGGGGAGTGGAACCAGTCTACCTGGGTCCAAACTTGCCGGCACGCGAGATCGCGGATGCCGCGCGGAGGACATCCGCGAAGGTAGTTGCTCTGAGCATCACAGTCCTATCCGAGACGACGCAGGAGGAACTGAACGCCCTCGCGGCAGCCATGCAGGAAGACGCCGAATTGTGGGTCGGCGGCGCGGGGAGTGCCGATCTGGACCTCACCCGTCTCGGACCGAAGACTTTATGGATGAAGGATCTTCCGGCGCTCGAAAACGAGTGCCGCCGCTGGAGAAACTGACTTGTGAAGGCTGCGCTCAAGTTAGTGGTTCGTCGGTTGGCGCATCTTATGGCATGGCCTGCGCCGAACTGCGGGGCAACCGCGGCGGCGGTGAGTGGGTTCGTTTCCACAACCTGTTCGAGAGAGCACAGGCGTCGGCTTGATGCGTCGCACGAAGCAAATGGGAGAGACATTAGACATCCTGATCCTCCTGTGCAGACGACGGAATTATCTTCGACGTGGCGGAAATCGAGGCAGCAGAATCAAGGAGGATGCCGAGTACGAGGGCGTCCGTATTCAGGCGGCGGCGAGTCTCGATCGTGCGAGAGTTGTCGGGATCGCGAAACACAGTCATGGCCAGGGCTAAAGCGCGGTGTTTTCTGCGGCTGGCTTGCTCCTTGCTCTCACCCCACTCGAAATCTTGAAACATACGCGCGGCGCCCGCAATATCCTGTATTCTTCTCGCGCCCACACGCACGATGAAATACTCGTGCCCCCGTGGACAATAGGTTCCTTGATAATTTGCTTTCTGCCGCGGTGCCCGGCCTTCGCTCCGCACGGTTCTACCGCGCGGCATTTCGCTTTTGGGTCCGCGTTAGAATGCAAAGGATGCCCGATGCCGAACAACCTGCCGCCGAACAACCCGTCGCGAAGTTCGAAGTCTCGCTTGAGGAGTTGGAGAAAATCGTCCGCGAACTCGAGGCGGGCGACCTGCCTCTCGAACGCTCCCTCGAACTTTTCGAGCGCGGCGTGGGATTGACCGAACAGTGCCGCAAGCAGCTCGAAGAAGCCGAATCGCGCGTCGAGATACTCACCCGCCGCGGTAATAAGATTGCCGCCGAGCCGTTTCAACCTTCCAAGTAATCGACGCATGAACCTTCCGGAGTATCTCCGCAACCAACAGGAACTCATCGACCGGCAACTCGACCGCCTTGTCCCGGCCGAATCCATCCCTCCCGAGACCATTCATCGGGCCATGCGCTACAGCCTTTTCGCAGGCGGTAAACGCATCCGGCCGATTCTTTTTCTCGAAGCCGCGCGTTCTGTAGCAGGCGACGCTGCCGGGCGCCGCGGATGCCGCCTGCTCGCTCGAATTCATCCATACCTATTCGCTGATCCACGACGATTTGCCCGCGCTCGATAACGACGATTACCGCCGCGGCAAACTGACCAATCACAAGGTCTTCGGAGAGGCGATGGCTATCCTGGCTGGCGATTCGCTGCTTACGCTGGCGTTTGAGTCCTGGCGAAACTGGAGCACGTCACGGCGGATCGAAGTCGCGCATGATCGCCGAATTGGCCACGGCATCGGGTACTGTCGGAGGCATGATCGGTGGCCAGGTGGCGGATCTCGAAGGGGAAGGGAAGCCCCCGGACGCCGCAACTTCTGGACTCAATCCATCGCGCTAAGACCGGCGCTCTGCTGCGCGCCAGCGTTCGTATGGGCGCGATCTACGCCGGCGCGAGCGAGCCTCAGATCGATGCCCTTTCCTGTTATGGCGAGCATATCGGCCTGGCGTTTCAAATCGTGGATGACATTCTCGATGTCGAGGAGTCCTCGGAAGCGTTAGGCAAGACCGCAGGCAAAGATGCGTCCCAAGGCAAGATCACTTTCCCGGCAGTCTACGGCCTGGAGCGGTCCCGTGAAATGGCCGCGTTGGAATGCGATCGGGCTCACCACATTCTTGACCCGTTCGGCGAGCGCGCCGAGCGCCTTCGTCAGATCGCATCGCATATCGTGCAGCGAAAATCATGAACACGCCGCGCATTCCGCGAGCGCCGTTTCCCGCCAACGCCTCGACCGGCTGCTCGTCGAGCGCGGCCTGGCCGAGTCGCGAGAGAAAGCACAGGCTCTAATCATGGCCGGCGAAGTCTTGGTCGACGGCCGCAAAGCTCTGAAGTCCGGCGAAGCCGTGCCAGAATCCTGCGAGTCGAAGTGCTTGCACGTCCACGATTCGTGGGACGTGGAGGACTCAAGCTGCGAGGCCGCGCTCGAAACCTTCAACATCGATCCAACCGGAAAAGTCTGCCTCGATATTGGCGCATCGACGGGGGGCTTCACCGATTGCCTTCTCCAGAACGGCGCGGTCCGCGTGCATGCCGTCGACGTGGGCCACGGCCAGTTCGATTGGAAACTGCGCAACGACCCGCGCGTGGTGGTATACGAGGGAGTGAACGCGCGGCATCTTACTATCGATCAGATCGGGGAGCCCGTGGATCTCGCGGTCTGCGACGTCAGCTTCATATCGGTAACCCTGATTCTGCCCGCGGTCGCGCCCATCCTGAAGCCCGACGGGCGAAATGATCGTACTCGTCAAACCACAGTTCGAGGCCGAACGGAAAGATGTAAAGAAAGGCGGCATCGTGCGCGATCCATCGGTACAGTTTGGGGCGTGCGTGCGCGTGTCCGCGGCGGTGGAGGCGCTTGGATTCACCTCGGAAATCATCGACAGTCCGATTCTGGGCGCGGAAGGCAACCGGGAGTTTCTTCTACATGCCCGACATTAAAGACGGCATTCATCACGCCGCTAAGATTGCCGCAATATTCTCGAAGCCCAAAGCTCCGGCAGCCAGAAGTTTGGTTCCTACGCTGGTGCAATGGCTCGACGAGCGCAATGTACAGGTTCGTTACGACGATATTACCGCCGGGTATCTTGGACGGCAGGATGGTCTGCGCGCGCGAAGAGGTGCCCGACTCCTGCGATTTGGCGATCGTGCTCGGCGGCGATGGCACACTGCTCTCGGCCGCCCGTGCGCTAGCCGGCCGCGGGACGCCTCTTTTCGCGGTAAACCTGGGAGGCTTGGGCTTCCTCACTGGGATCACGGTTGACGATCTGTTCCCGGAACTCGAACGGGTCATACGCGGCGAGTACGGCGTCAGTTTGCGGCGCATGCTGCACGTAGATGTTTTCCGCGGCGAACGTAAAGTATCGGAGTACGAAGCGTTGAACGATGCGGTGGTCACCAAAACCGCAATCGCCCGCATCATCGATATTGAAGTGTTCGCGAACTCCCGGTTGGTGTGCGCCTATAAGGCCGACGGCCTGATCGTTTCCACGCCAACTGGTTCCACGGCTTACTCGCTCTCGGCGGGAGGGCCGGTGATTTATCCCACGGTCGAGGCGCTTTGTCTGACCCCGATCTGCCCACATACGCTGACCAATCGCCCGCTGATCGTACCTTCGGAGATGACGCTGCTGCTGTTCAATCGCGCGACCGATCAGGATGCGTTCCTGACCATCGACGGCCAGGTGGGCGAACCGCTGATGCGCGACGATCGCGTGGAGTGCCGGATTTCCGGGAATTCGCTGCACCTCATTCGTCCGCCGGCAACCCTGTTTTTCGATGTGCTGCGAGAGAAGTTGAAGTGGGGGGAAAGGTAAAGGGGGGCGGGTGTACCCTCCGTACAGTACTCGAAGTGAGAATTTTCTGGGATTCCGACGGCTCGGTAGCTGTTCGTGAACGCTACGCCGTCAGGAGGGATCTATCCCAATGTGCGGCGATCAAGCATAGGCTCATGCTGTGGTTGGCGGATCTGGGAAGCGGCTAGTGAAAGTCCTCCACCAGCATTAGATTACTGGCTTCCAGTGTTTGCGAATACATGAGGTACTTTCCATCCGGTGAAATGCTGAGGCCCCTAAAAACCGGTTTCGGGAGCGAGGCGATTTGAGAGTCTTCGCGCGTGGCGATCACAAAGCGCCGGATGGCGAATGAGCCATTGGGCTCTTGTCCCCTCTGTTGCGCAATCGTGGCCTGCTCCCTCTGGCCGTCACGCTAATGATCGCCGGTGTCTCGGAATCCCTCATCTGCACCCTGGCCGACGCCATCGACACGCATCGGCATATGTTCCTGTTCCAGATCATCACCGAGACCCTCATTCTCTTGGCCTTCGGGTGGGGTCTAGGTTCAATACGGTTTCACTCAGGGGAGTGACATCCCGCCGTTTCCACGACGGCGTTTCTGGCTCACCTATCCGGTTTTCTGCTCACCGGACCCAGATAGCGGTCGAACCAGTCCAGAGTCTCTTTGATGTACTCATGGGTTGGCCCTCTATGGCCGCTCTCGAACAGCACATGGCGTTTATCTTTCTCCGGGGTTCCCAGCAGACGAAACAGCGGAACCTGGCTCGTTTCCATCGGAAAGGCAAAGTCATCGCGTCCGCTCATCATCAGGATCGGGATTCGGATGCGCGGCGCAAAGTTGATCTCGTCAACTTCCGGCGCTGGAGTCGTGAACCAGAGTCCTGCCTCGGCGATAGCTGCGGCCCGGATTCGGTGCTCCACCGCCAGCGCGATCATGCCCATTTTGGATCCCTGGCTGATGCCGAAAAAACCGAGCTGGTCGTGAGCGATGTCCGGCCGGGTTTCCAGGTAATCTACAGACCTCTGGAAGTCCTTGCATTGCTGGATCATCTGGTCCCGCAGGCCGCTCGGACCAGGCGGATTTTGGGGCCGGCGCCCAAACGTACCCTGATATTCGGGGAACAAAACGGCTCTACCGCCTGTGATCAGAAAATCCATACGCCTGATTTCCGCCTCGTCAATGCTGGCCACCACCCTAGAGTGGCCCGCGGGAAAAAAGATGATGGTCTGATAGGGCGGCTTGGCATTTCGCGGCAGGTAGAGCCAGGCAATCACACGTTGGTGATCATATGCGGCATCGAACGTGATCCTCTCCACTCTCCAATAGGGCGAACTCTCATCGGTCGATTCTGTAACGGCCTTGAGCTCCGTGCGATCGTACGAGTAGACGCTCTGCAGGATGCGGAACGCGCTGTCGGATACGGGCTTTTCCGTGCGATATTCACGCCGATCATCCACAGGCCGCGTGAGTTCGTCCGGGAGGGCGCCGCCGGGATACCTCACGCAACGAAAGCCGTTGGCAGGTGAACGGTCAAAGGGCGAGAGTGCGTCCTGCTGGCGGATGTAAAAGGCGCGCGACTCACTCCAGCCTCCACCCAGGATGTAGCGGCGAGTCCCGACGGCGTTCCAGCACCATTCCTTTACGTTGCCGGCCATGTCGTAGGTGCCGAAAGCGCCAATGCCCTGGCGGCTGCCAACCCGTACCGGACCGCGGCCGTCGAAATTGCTGAACTGCAGGATGTCGGAGTAAATACTATTCTGGCTGGCAGCCCGCTCCCAATGGTGCACAGTCGGGAGTTGCTTTTTCGCGAATTCCGCGTAGGCAGCCGCTTCGTACCAGCTCACGCCGTTCACGGGGAAGTCGTCGTGCCCCCGCGGATAGGCACCCACTTCCCAAGTGGAGGGTCCCGGCTGTCCGGTGGCGTCGCGAAACTCCTGCATCGCCTGCTCCCAGGAAAGCACGCGGCCATTTTTAGCGAACTCCTGATGCCAGTATTGCCGGTTCTGATATCCGCCTTTGTCAACGAACGACTTGAACTCCTTATTGGTTACCTCATACTTGTCCATCCAAAAATCATTGAGATGCAGCGGTCCCCCGCCCGGCACATGCACCATCTCCGCCGGGATACTGCCCTCCGGATCAAGCGTGAAGTTAATACCGGGACCTTGAATGCCGACTCCAGCCTCCACGGTCCGGTAACCCGGCTTCGTGACTCTCCACCGAAAGAATGCCTCCGGCAGCAGAAAGTCTTTGAGCGGTGATTGTCCTATGAAGATCCACTCAGCATCCGGGCTCCGGTACGGCTTTATGTAGACGCTGGCGCCGGGAGGAGTGGTGCGGATCGGAACCGGGTGCGAGATCTGATGCAGGATTCTGTTCAACGCCGGGTCCTGGGGAAGGATTTGCAGCGCCCGGTAGAGGAGCGCGAAAGCGGCGGCATCGGCGGTATCATTCTTGGCGCTGACCAGGCGGATGGCCTCGGGAAGCGCGACCTCTCTGGCCCAGCGGGCGGGCGCGCCGCGCCGATAGTACCATGCGCCGGCGAGGGCCAGCAGGAACAGCGTGCCCAGCAGAATCGGGATCAGAATCCGAGGGCGCTGGAGCGGCGGCCGCGGGTGGCTGTCGCGTGGGACGATGACCAGCGGTGCAGCGGTCACGGGCTGATTAGCCGGCACCTCCACCTGCCCGATGAAGCGGTAGCCGCGCCGCGCCAGGGTCTCGATGTAGCGGGGTTGGCCCGCCGATTCCCCCAGCGCATCCCGCAGCCGCATCACGGCCGTGTTGATGCTGTGGTCGAACTCGACTACCGTGTCATTGGGCCAGAGCTGGTTGCGGATCTCCCCGCGCAGAACCACCTCCCCCGGACATTCCAGCAGCATGCGGAGTATCTGAAAGGACTGGTCCTGAAGCCGGACCCGGCGGCCGTCGTTGCGCAACTCTCCTGCTCGGACATCAAGCTCAAACGGGCCGAAACGGATGGGCGCGGATGGGTTACCGCCAAGGCTGGACTGAGTTTTCCTCTCCACCTGAGAATCCCCTCACCGCGTCAGATTGGAAATCTACCAGTGGAAGTGTACCACGCCTCCGCGCGGAGAGAGCAAAATGCTCCGGTCGCTTCGCCTTTTACGGCCTGGCATCCTGGCATCGACGGCGGATGCCCTCGTCCAGCCCGGTGCGTCAAGTCTCACGCGCTCCGCCGTTCAACACTTCCGGGCCGACGACGGCCTGACGTCCACGACGTCCCGGCCAGACGGCAACGTCAAGGCGCCCGAGCCGCCGCCCGCGTTGGAGCTTTCGGTGGAGGGCCATTGGCGCAAGCGCTCGCCGATCTTTGGGAGAAGGCGCGAAAAGCCAATATCGCGAGCATCGCGAGCCTACGCGTGCGCTTGTTCGAAGCGGGAGCTACTTGGAAGGTACATCAGGCGATGGCGACCCTCCAGGAGGCCGATGTCACGTGCCATTTCGAGGCGGGCATTGAAGCCGATGGCGTCGAACAGTTCGAAGTGACTTTCACCGGGCGCGTTGACAAGGCGAACGCCGTCAAATCTTTCCTCGATCCCCAGATCCGCGCCGCTACTGAGACGCAGTTTGCGGCCACTTACAGCCTGGCCCTCAAACAACCGTTGTCGCTAAAAGATGGGGCCGCGGACGCTTTCGCTAAGAAGCTGACGCAGTATGGGGGTGGCAACGCCTTCGTCGAGGCGGTTGCAGGAAAGGTCTGATGACGCCCCAATACGAACTGCGCATGATCGTCGAAACGACGAGCGTGTGGCGTCTGGAGATCTGGCAGTCGCCTTCGCCCGCCACGCCCCGGCTGAAAGCCCCCGAGCACGTCGCCACCATCCAGGGGCCGGGCTCGCGGATCGCCGAGAACCGTTTATTGAAGCGGCTCGCGCGGGAAAGGATCGTGCTCGGTTCGCTGAAGCCGGGAAAGACCAAGCGGTGGCCGCTCGATGAAGAGACGGCGCTTCCGCTCGGACTGCTTTTCCGGGTACTGGCCCCGATGAAGAATCTAGACCGCATTCGCCAGGTCGCGAACGGAGTGGAGAAAATGTCGCGCGAGGAGGCGGGGTACTGGCTTGGTATGGCATTGCACCGGGATTATCCACGCCGCGTGCTCGCATCATTGAGGATCTTGCTGACAACACCATGAGCAAACGAAGATTGATTGAAGACTGGCTGCCGATCGCTGAAATTGGCGCTAGAGAGCACTTCGCGAACGGACGTCAATGACCGCCTTCCCTGCGCCGAACTCGAGCTGCACGTCTGGTTTGCGCGGCGGCCTCTGGTTGCGAGCCGGGCTGCGATCCTTGGGCAGCCTACTACAAGCTGACGCGGACCGCGGCGAATTCCTGCATGATCTTGGCATTCATGGCGACTCCATTTCAGCCGCGAAAGATGTCGGAGCCAAGATCAGCGAGGGATTCGACGCGTATCTACGCCTACTCCGCGTGCTTTCAATTTTTACCCGCGCAATTCAGGACAGAGTTTTCGTGCTCGACCCTACTGCCGGGGGCGGCGCATTCCATTCGAAGCCGTGCGGTTGGGCGCAGGACATCGCGAATGATCTGAACCCGGTCGCGGCGCTCTTGTCTGAAGGCGACTGTCGAATTCCGCTTCGTTTCGGATCAGCTGCTCGACGCTACGAAACAACTCGCGGCAGAATTCAAGTAGAGACGGGGACGCTCGGATCCGTCTTTCCCCGACCGGCCGAACGTATTGACCGGTGACGGCTTCTCTGGGCGCGACGACAAGCGCCCGTACTGTGGCGGAGTCGTTCCGCTGTCGCCGAATTGGAAGCTTTCGGGCGACGGAAAAGGCATTCGACTTGTTCCCGAAGAACGGACGGACACGGATACGTTTGAAATCGTCGACCAGGCAAGGAGCATTCGCCAGGCACCGTGAAGGGCGGCGACGGGCCCTGTCCATTCCCGGATTGTGGACGCACCATCGACGGCGACGAGGTAAAGCACAGGCACAGGCCGGGCAGATGGGCCACCAGCTCTACTGTGTCGTCTACAAAGAACAACGCATAAAGGGCTACACCAAGGACGGCAGGCCCAAGACCGAGAAGGTCCGCGGCTTTCGCGCGCCTCGTCCGGAAGACGATGTGGATGCGTTGGTGCGCAAATTGCTGAGAAGATGCCCATTGGCAGGCGCGGAACATCGTGCCGGATGAGGAAATCGAACAACACTTAACGATAATCGTCGACCAACGTTACGGAATGCCGCTATGGCGGGATTTTTTCAATCCACGTCAGCTTTACGGACATTGATCGAGCGTTGAAGTCTTCCAAGAAATGGTAACGATTCGTCAAGACCGACCTTGATGCGCAGCCATGGCGTACATAGCCCTGGCACTCGACAAAATGCTGAACTACAATGCCATCCAAGTCCGATGGCACAACAACGCGAGGTTGTGGCGGGAGTATTCGACCGGCACGACTTTTCATTCAAATGGAGCTACGCCGAAATGGCTCCCGCGATCACCGGTCTTGGGTACGACTGGGCCATCGAGCAGACGGGCAAAGCTTCAGAACTCATCGAATTGCTTGGCCAGCAAACTCTTCTAACGGCAAGTTGAGCTTTGTCGAACCGCGTCCCAAACCATCGGTATTGTCACCTGCGGATCGGCCGACAATCTTCCGCTCGAAGCCGAATCCGTCGACTGCATTGTCATGGACCCGCCGTACTACCAAAACGTAATGTACGCGGAGCTTTCCGATTTCTTCTACGTCTGGCTGAAGCGCACGGCAGGGCTGCTTTACCCCGATCTGTTCCAGTTGCATCTCACGGACAAAGATCGCGAAGCAGTTGCGAACCTGCGCACGTTCAGCGGCAAAAGGGCGGGGCAAAGAATCTCGCCAGGACGATTACCAGAACCGGATGGCCGCCATCTTCAAAGAACAGCGCCGGGTGCTGAAGCCGAAGGCGTGATGACGGTCATGTTCACTCACAAAGAGGCGGACGCGTGGGATGCTCTGGCTGAGGGCTTGATTGAAGCCGGATTCATCATCACCGCTTCGTGGCCGGTCAACACCGAAGCGGAAGGCAGCCTGCACATTCGCGAAAGTCCGCCGCACGGTCAACGATCTTTCTGGTTTGCGCTCGCGCGGAATAAGCATCCGGAGACGCGGTATTGGGAAGACACTGAGCCGCAGGTCCGCCAAGCCGTTCGCGCAAAGTCGTCCAGTTTCAAGACGCCGGGATCGGCGGCATCGATCTGTACCTGGCCTGTTTCGGCCCAGCACTTCAAGTCTTTACTGAGGCGTGGCCGTTGAGACGTGGCAGCCGCGACCGGAACCCAAAGGCAAGCAGAGACTCCTGCTCGAAAAATTCGATCCATACGCAGCGATCCGGAAGATGCCCTAGAAGCCGCTCGACGCGAAGTCAAGCAGTGGCGGTTTGCGCAACTTGCCACGGTGCGACGTCAGCATCACCTCGATCCTTTGACGGAATGGTACGTGCTCGCATGGGACGCGTTTCGGCGCCTTGCAGTTGTTTTCGCCGGGCGGGAACGTATTTGAATCGTTTTGTTTAATCACGCGGACGCGCCACACAACGGCACGGGAATTGCCTGGATCGTTGAACGGCCCGATGCGAGGCCGGAGTTTGTGATCGCGACCCGCTCGGACCTCGTCAGGTGAAGAGCTTTGAGGAATTGCTCGCGGCGTTGGATGGCACCGGAGAACCCCGCGAGTTCCCGCTTGTCGACTGGCCCGGCGTTACGGCTTCGGTGATCGCTTGAGGCATTCCTAGCGATTACGTCCGTCAGAGCCCGAGGTTTCGGTCCTTGAGGGCTTTTTTACAGTCGAATCGAACCTCCTTAGCTGGTCGGTGACGCAGACGAGGAACATGGGTTGTTTCGCGGCCTTCATCACTTCGATGATGCGCTCCGGCCGGTCTTCGAGATACACGGCCTTGCCATCCGTGAGCAGGTGCATCTCGCTATCGCCGAGCAATGCTTCGGCGAGCTTTCTTGCTCATTTCCTTGTGAAGATACCGGACTACGCGGCGGATTCTCTGCAGCGAGAAGCCCTTCCGGCGTAACTCCGCGATCACCGAGACCTCGACCACTTCGTGCGGTTCGTAGACGCGGCGATGGCCGTCCTGTTTGGGAGAAACGACATTCTGCTCGTCCCACCATTGCAATTGCCTGAGGCTCACACCGGAGATCTCCGCCACTTCACCGCTGGTGAAAACTTCGCCGCTGGGAAGCACTGCCGGACGCCGATTTTTTGCGCGTAACATTTTCCGCTACCTTTGTTCCAGAAATTAGGGGCCTTAACGGATTCTACTGTAACTACAAAGATTGTCAAGCCTGTTTCCGAACCTCTCCCCGAACGTCGGGCGGCCGCGGCGAAGGAGAAAACCTCCGGACGGGCGGCGCGAAGCCAGTCGGCGACGTTCAGGATAATGGAATCCTCAAGCGATCCGGCGTTGAATGCGATCTTGTCATTTGCCGTTATGGAAGTATCTGCGTAGAGTTCAAAAGGCAGGATCGGAGGCCCAAACGGAGGCACCGAACCCGGCACCAGACCGGTCATCTCCTTGAGTTCATCGGCGGTCGCAAAGCGGATTTTCCTGACGCCGAACTTTTCGCGGATTGCCGCTGAATCGGCCTTCAGGATGGCGCTGAGTACGAATAACCGAAAGACGTCGCCGGTTTTCATGAGGAGCGCTTTGCCGCCGATTTTGAGATCCTCGCCACGCGCGCGAGCGGACTCTTCCGAAGTGAACGTGGGCTGCGTGATGGACTTCCCGGAAGTCGATGCCTTGCGAGCGGAGGTGCTCCCGGATCTGGTCGAGGATCACATGGGCCTCCTAAACGACTGCGATCCGACTACGATGAAAACTCCCGCCGCGATGGCTGCACCATGCGGCATGCGCAGCGCTTTCTCGCTCTTGACGTCGAGATCCTCGCGCTTGAGATGCGGCGGCCGGAGATGTGAAATTTCGGAGACGATGAAGCCGACATTGAAGAAAGTCCGTCGGAGGCGGCCTTTGGATAACGCGAGGATCAGGCCTGCGACGGCGCCGATGATGACTGCCGCGAGGAATATCCGGAACCACTCTTGCACACCCACGAGAGAACCGACGGCAGCCATCAACTTCACGTCGCCCGCGCCCATAGCGTGAAGCAGGTACAGCACGAAATAGATGGCAAAGGCGACCAACATGCCGAGGCCAGCCGTCTTCAATCCGTCGAGTCTGAACAGCACACTATTGAGAACGAAACCGGCGATCAGACCGGCAAGAACGAGCCAGTTCGGGATTCGGCGGGTGCGCAAATCCCAGACGGCCGCGAGGACGGCGAGAACGAAAAGAGCCGCGACGATGGCGGGGTGCAGTGGCATTAAGCCTATAGTAAGTGATGAATGGAACTTTATACGTCTTCCTCCGGGCAGATATACCGGACGCCGGATTCCCATCATCGCGCTGGTCGTGGCTGCAATCGTGGCCTTGTTCCTGGTGCGCTGGGGCGCATCGCTGCTTATCGATTACGAGTGGTGGAAGGAACTCGGCCAGGTCAGCACCTGGATCGACTTCTACTCGTACACAACCATTCCTGTCGCGATCGGCACCCTCATTGCCGCAGTGGCGCTGTGGTGGACTCATGCGCGCGCGGTTAAGTTCGCCGGCACAGGATTGGGCGACCATCCTCTTTATGCGAAGCTCACGACGCTCGGCGCGCTGCTGCTCGGATGGATTATCGCCGCATCCACGATCGACAACTGGACCATCATGCGGTACATCGGCAGCCGTTCGCTGCCCGCGGCATCGAACGCATGGCACGATCCTATTTTCAACCAGCCTCTCCATTTCTATCTCTTCGACCTTCCATTCTTCCAAGGGCTTCGCGAATATGTGCTCGCCCTTGTTGTCGTCTCAATCCTTCTTTACTTGCTGGTGGCACGGGGTTGGCAGTTGCGCTACCAGTTCCCCGAACTTAGCAATCCGCAGCAACTCGATCTGCGCTTTCTCCGCTTAACCGGCGGCCTGGAATCGAAATACCTCAAGGGCGCCGGCGCGGTGTTCCTGATCGCGATGGCGGTCAAGTATTTCCTCGGCCGCTACGAGATGGTCTGGAACGAACACGGTTTCATGACCGGCGTCGATTACACGGACGCGACCGTCGGACTTCCCTTGCAGTGGCTGCTCATCGTTGCGGCAATCGCGGCGGCCGTTCTGATTCTCTCCAGCCGATGGATTCTGGCGGCGACGATGGTGCTTGCGATACCGATCGCGGGGATTGTTCCAGCGGTATTCTCCAGTCTCTTCGTGAAACCTAACGAGATCTCGCTCGAAGCTCCTTATATCGACGCGCACATCCGCGCCACCCGTATCGCGTACGGGCTCGAGGGCGTGAAAGAGATTCCATTCGACACCTCGCCAGAAAGCACGATCGACGTGAACAAGCACAAGGCCATTCTGGACAACGTGCGGCTATGGGACTGGGGCCCGTTCCACGACACGGTCACGCAAACGCAAGCGCTGCGTCCCTACTATGTTTTCAACGATACCGACGTAGATCGCTATACGATCGACGGGCAGTTTCGCCAGGTGCTGCTGTCGCCTCGCGAACTCGACATCAGCCAGTTACCGGTTGGCGCGCGATCGAGTTGGGTCAACCGCCATTTCACATACACGCATGGCTACGGCCTGGTGCTCGCCGAGGTCAGCAAGATAACGCCGGAAGGCCTACCGAGCTACCTGATCGAAAACATGCCGCTCGAATTCAAGACGCCGAGCCTGAAGATTTCGCGGCCGGAACTCTACTACGGCGAAAAGCAGGAAGACCCGGTCTTCGTGCATACGGCGCAGGAGGAAGCTACTGGGGCCGATCAGCAGTCGCACTACGAAGGCACGGGAGGGTTTCCGATGTCTTCGGTGTTCATGCGTCTGGCCGCTTCGCTCCAACAAGGCGACGCCAACATTCTGCTCACCAATTACCTGACCTCAAACAGCCGGATGATGATCCGGCGGAGGATCGAAGAACGCCTGAACAGCATCGCCGGATTTCTGGCGTGGGATCCCGACCCTTACCTGGTGATCACCAACGAGGGGCGGCTGGTCTGGATGATCGACGGCTACACGACTTCCGACTCGCATCCCTTCTCCCGGCGGGAGAACCTGGGGAACTTCGCGCCGATCAATTACATGCGCAACGCGGTGAAGGCGACAATCGACGCATATGACGGTACCACCCGGCTGTATATTTTCGCGCCTGACGATCCGATTATTCAGGCGTACAAGAACCTGTTCCCGAAGCTGTTTCATGCGAGATCCGAGATGCCCGCCGAACTGCAGGCGCACGCGCGGTATCCGGAGGTACTGTTCAAGGTACAGGCTGAGCTGTATCGCACTTACCATATGACCAATCCCGCGGCCTTCTATAACAAGGAAGATCTTTGGGACATTTCGAAATCTGTCTCTTCTCAGGGGCAGCAGGCGGAACAGGTCAGACCGACTTACCTCGCGGCGACGATGCCGGGATCGGACAAGCCGGAGTTTGTGCTGCTGACCTCATTCACGCCGCTCAATAAGCAAAACATGATCGGCGTGATGATCGCGCGCTGCGATGGCGAGCACCTTGGCGAGGTTGACGTGCTGGCTCTCTCGAAGCAAAAGATGACGATGGGCACGATGATGCTCTCGGCGCGGATCGATCAGGACCAGAACCTTTCGAAGGACCTCTCGCTGTGGAATCAGCAAGGCTCGCAGGTGCTGCGCGGCCAGGTGCTGGTGCTGCCGATCGACAAGACGTTCCTGTACGTGGAGCCGATCTACCTGCAGGCGTCGCAGGCCCGCATCCCGCAGTTGAAGCTGATCGTGCTGGCGCTGGGGGATCGCATGATTTATGCGGATACATATGACAAGGCGCTGGCCATGTTGTCGGGTAATGGCGAGACTCTTCCGGAGAATACTGGGGTCACGACGACGACTCCGGGGGCTGTGACAGCGGCTGTGCCCGGCGCGGGGAATCCGGCGGTGGTGCAGGCCATCCGGGAGCATTTGCGGCGATATCGGGAATTGGCGGGGCAGGGCCGCTGGGCTGAGGCAGGGAAGGAGTTGGAGGCGATTGAGTCCGCAGTGAAGTGACGCAAAGGGGTGGTGCGCAAAAGGCTTTTGTCGAATCGGTGATTAAGGTTTGTGTGTTTATGCGACGTTTTCCGGCGATTTCGACAATCCATTACGCAGATATTCCTTTCTGCTTTCACGTTACTGTTCAGTTCATGCGCTTTCGTGCGTGATTGCGCGCAGGAGATTGATTCTATTTAGGCGAAATATCTGAGGAGGACATCTTCCGAAAAGTGAGTTCATAACAGAGCCATTGGATATATGCCGATTCCAACGCGTCCGCGGTCACTCTGTAGATGAAGCTGTGTTCTTAACGCCGAAGTCGCTGAGGCGCCGAGAAAAACGCGAAGAAGGCGACTAGGCGGGATGCGGCTCGGGTAGGTCTTATGGGCTACATTTCGGGCACGTTTGCAGCGACCGTAAACCATCCATTGCTGCGACCGAATGTTTGGATTTCGTCTCGACTACGCGGCTTCTTCGGGCGGCTGGTCATCCTGGTATCGCTTCTCCACCCGAGCAATGTGCACGTAGAGCAATTTTCAGGTGGCGCTCAGGGGTGCTGGACGTGTATTCATCGTGGGGTGGCATTGCGGAGCCACTTCAGCTTCGGTTTGTTCTCTTATGCGGCATTCTTGGGTGCGCGACGTAGCAGTGATGAAGAACCCTTAAGGAAGACGGGATTCAAGATGATGGATTTGATCCGCGCGGCCTGACCGGCACATCGAAGGCGAGTACAGCGTGGATTCTGCGGTGGAGGACACGGTGGCGCAGTTAAAGGAAACTGCACACATTGACAGCAAGCTGTAGACTGCACGGAACCTGTGGGCTGGGATCCGCTGGGAAAGCATTTGGCCGTATCACGCGCCTTTCACGACTTGGCCGCATAACGCCCTATGCGTAAAAGTGCCAACGACCGACTTGGGCGGGTAGTTCATCCGAACGGCCCGAAGCAGCCATTTGAAAGAGTTACAATCGCCGTTGACGCTAACTGAACCGTTTTGCGGCCAAGGCTACGGCCTTATCTGCGTGCCGTCCGCTTTCCTGATTGGGAACCGGAAACCGGTCCCTTCGGGGAATGCCTTGAAGGGATACTTCGCTGCCAATTTTTCGTCGATGTCCACGCCGATCCCAGGCGCTTCGTTGAGGTACATATATCCCTTCTTCATCTGAGGGCAACCGGGAAATACTTCCTGATTCACCTTCCCCCAACCGAGATCTACATCTTCTTGGATGCCGAAATTCGGTATAGTGAGATCCACATGCCCTTGCGCTGCATGATTGATAGGGTCGATGTTTCCCGGGCCGTGCCAGCCGGTTCGCACACCGAATGCTTCCGCCAGACGGGCGATCTTGAGACCGGGCGTTATGCCACCTACGTGGTTAAACCCGACCCGGATAAAATCAATCAGCCGGTCCGAAATGAGGCCGGTCCATTCCACCGGATGACTAAACAGTTCGCCCATAGAAATGGGAGTGCTGCACTGCTCCCGCATCATTTTGAAATAGCCCATCTGTTCCGGCGAAAGTGGGTCCTCGACCCAAAACAAACGATACTGTTGCAGCGCCTTTACTAAGTTGACGGCCTCGATGGGCTCGATACGTTCGTGCATATCGTGGATCAATTCAAGATCGTCGCCATGAACTTTTCTTATGTACTCAAATAGCTTGAGAGTGCCCTTTACATACGGTTCGTTATCCTGATATCCGTCCGCGGGCAGACCGAATCCCGCAGCTTTGAAGTCCGGTGAGTTCCCGAGCAGCGGCGAACCGTACCCTCCAAGCTGAATACGCACGTGCTTCCATCCCGCTTCGACGAATTTGCCGACTTTATCCGAAGTCTCTTGGACAGTCTTGCCGTCGGCGTGACAATATGTCGTGATTGCGAAGCGGCTCTTGCCGCCAAGAAGCTCATATAGGGGCATATTTGCCCGCTTCGCCTTGATGTCCCACAACGCCTCATCCAGGCCGCACAAAGCGCCATTCAACACCGGGCCATTCCGCCAGTACGAACTTACGTAGGCGGTCTGCCACATGTCCTCAATGTTTGCGGGGTCGCGCCCCAGAGCAAAAGGCGCCAGGAATTCATTTACTGCGGTTACGACTGCAGCGCCCCTGGTGGTAAGCGTCGCTGACCCGACCCCGTAAAGACCGGGCTCACTCGTTTCCACCTTGACAACAACGTAGTTCCCGCCCTCCGGACAAGTCTGAATGGTCCTGACCTTCGTAATCTTGAGGGCCGGCATTCCCCGCGTCGCATTCGAATATTTTTGAGCGAGCGCTTCTTTCTTTTGACTAAGGATGCCGATCGCTCCTGCCGCCAAAAAGCGGCCCGGCATTTGTAACAGTCTGCGACGATTCATTTCGTTGTCCTCTTGATGTTTCATAGGAATCTAAAATCTCACCGCTGAAGCCGAAAATTTGAGCCTTGAACCGCCATCAGAACAGTAGCTTCAACGCGAACTGGATCTGCCGCGAGGAGCGCGCGGTTGCGGAAACGGTACCTACTCCCGTGGAGCCGATCGTGCTCGCCGGAAGCGCGAATTGCGGATGATTGAACAAGCCCAGGCAAGTGGTACAACGCAGTAACAGAAAGAATCGAGAGATCGTTTGCATCCCCACAGCCGATAATATTATGTACCATGACAATTGTTTGCAGGGCAGGTGAAGTGCCTGGGTTCTGGGCAGCATTGCCGCCGCCCAGTACAATACTGTCCCATGTCAGACTTCGCAGTCCAAATCGCGTCTCCGCTAAGCGGAGGACCATGCGCTCAGCGGGTTGTCGAGGGGGTGGCGGACAAACACTAGAAATCGGCGTGTTGACTTGGTATGACGCGAATCGCAAGGCTAAGCCAAATACGTCATTGCCCTATTAGGCCACCGAAGCCAGGGCGGACGTCAACGCTTGAATCAGAGTCGCCGCAGTGTACGGCTTCTGCAGGAACGCCGCCACTTGCTTGCCGCTAAACCGCTCCTGGACCGAGTCCTTGCTGTAGCCGCTGGACAGCAGCACAGGGACATCCTGGCGGATCTCTTGGAGCGCCTCCAGTGTTTGCTCCCCATTCATTCCTGTCATGGTGAGATCGAGCACTACCGCGTTGATTTCGGTGGGATTGCGTCTAAAAATCTCCACCGCGGCGAAGCCGTTCTCTGCCGTCAACACACCGTACCCGTTTCGCTTCAGCATTGCCGTGGCTGTCTGACGCACCGTGTTTTCGTCGTCTACCACGAGGATGGTCCCAAAGCCATGGCTCGGGACGGGAGCTGCGTCAGCTTTTGGGAGCGAAACTTCGGCGGCGGCGCGTGGGAAGAGCAGCCGGAATGTGGTGCCTCGCGAGGGTTCGCTCTCAACTATTACAATGCCATTGTGCGCGCGCACGATGCCCTGTACGGCTGAAAGTCCTAATCCGCGTCCAGTGAACTTGGTAGTGAAAAACGGATCGAAGATTCTGGACTTCGTTTCGAAATCCATCCCGCACCCGGTATCGCTAATCTCCAGAAACGCGTGAGGACCAGGCGCGGCGACGCGCTTACCCCCATGGCCGGCGATAAAATCTTCGCTCAATTCCTGGACGCCGGTTTTGATCATGATCGAGCCCGGATCTCCCGCCGGGATCGACTCTGAGGCGTTGATCACCAGGTTCATTACCACCTGCTGTATCTGGCCCGGGTCGCCCATAATCATGAGCTGCTCCATCGCTTCAAATCGCAATTCGACGTTCTTCGGAATAAACGCCTGAAACAGGGCCTTGCTATCCAGCACCAGTTGGGTGAGGTCCACTGCAATAGAAACAAAATGGCCTTTACCGGCGTAGGCCAGCAGTTGTCTTGTCAGGTGCGCGGCACTCTCGCTCGCCGCAATGATTTCCTTCACCAGCAGACGATTCCGATCGCCGGGGTCCAAATCGTCCTGTAGCAGACTTGCATTGCCCAGAATGCCGGTCAGGAGATTGTTGAAATCGTGTGCGACGCCGCCGGCCAGCACTCCTATACTTTCAAGTTTTTGAGTATGTTGCAGGTCGCGTTCGAATCGGCGGCGCTCGGTGAGATCGCAAATCGTGCAAACCGCTCCATCAAGAGCTCCCGCCTCACCGAAAATCGGATCCATTGTGATTGCGAGAGTGGCATCGCCAACGTTCTGCTCTTCGGCTTCACGATGCTTGCTCGCCCTCACCTTCTCTAAGAGTGCCGGTTCACCGGGCTGGCATGCGAACAACTCGTTCCACAAACGGCCGTGGAGTTCCCCTTGGGCTTTCCCGAGTAGCGAAGATAATGCAGCATTGGACTTCACGACACGCCCATCCGCGTCCAGGACAGCCAATCCATCGCCGATAGCGTCAAACGTAGTTTGCCACTGCCGCGCGGATTCGCGCAGATTTTTCTCCGCCATGCGCAATCGCAGCAGCGATTTAATAGTTGCGAGCAGAACCGAGGGTTCCACCGGCTCGGTGAGGTACCCGTCCGCGCCTCCCTCCAGACCCGTCACGCGCGAGTCGGCGTCGAGATACGAAGCGGTCATGTGCAAAATGGGAATCAATGCGGTGGCAGGTTCGGCTCGTATCGCGCGGCACACCTCGAAACCATTCTTATCGGGCAATCGGACGTCGAGCAGTACCAGATCCGGCTTGAGTGTAGCGACCTTTTCGAGCGCCTCCCTGCCGCTTGCCGCTTCCGCAACCTCATAGCCGGCCAAGCGTAGCAGGCGGGAACACGCGTACAGTCCGCCGAGATCGTCATCGACATTCAAAATCAACGCTTTTTGAGAATTCTGCATCAAATTGTTGTGGCTCGGACGGCCGGTTCGGGGAGTTCGGAATCGGACTGCAAGAGCGCGAGTTCGTTCAGTATGTCCCGAAGCCGCTGCAGCCCCTCGTCGCTGGAAAGAATGCGTTTTGAAATAATCTCCTTCGCCATTAGCAAAAGTTCTTCCCCCTCCGCATGGCTCAGCGATCTCGATGTCGAGACGATCACCGGAATATCGCGCGTGGCGGTACTCTCCTTCAGTTGAGTAAGAACGTCCACCCCGTGGATACCAGGCATCGATAAGTCGAGGACTATCAGAGCGGGCATCTCCGAGTGGGCCAGCCGGAGGCCCTCCTCACCAGAAGGCGCCTCAATGACAGGCAGATTGTAACGCGCAAGGATCTGTTTCAGAATATATCGTGAAATCTCCTGATCATCGATAATCAAAACCTTATTGGGGGCGAGGCGGGAAGTCGCGCGATTCAGCGTTTCGAGCAACCACTCTCGTTCAACCGGCTTACTTGCGTAGTAATCGGCGCCGAGAGCCACGGCTTTGCGCTGATCCTGGACGTTCGTAACCATAATGACCGGAATATCGTGCGTCGCCGGATTGCTTTTCAGGGTGGCGAGAAGTTCCCAAGTGTCTTCTCCCTGCAGCAAAACGTCCAGGATCACCGCGGCAGGCCTCATTTTGGCCAAGGCGTCATCAGCCTCCCGCATAGTACGGGCCGGGATCATCTGATAGATCGAGTGTTTTAAGTACTTCTCGTATATCAATCGGCTCTCGTACTGATCCTCGACAACCAGCACGGGTATTCTCGATGAATCGATTGCCGGAGCCGTCACTTGATCATCGTCAATCTGGACAGGCGCCAGGTACATCACCGGGATCGACGCGAAGAACGTAGATCCTTTGCTCGCCTCGCTATCCACCCAGACTTTTCCGCCAAGTAGTTCCGCCAACTTTCGTGAGAGCGGTAATCCCAGTCCGGTGCCTTTGACTTTCCGTTGTAACGCGCTGTCAAGTTGCGCGAACTCCTGAAAAATGATCTCCTGGTCCTCTTTGGCGATGCCGATGCCTGTATCGGTGACCGAGAAAACGACGTTCCTCCCGTCTTCATCGAGATTCGCCGAAACCTTGACCTCGCCGTATTCCGTGAACTTCAATGCGTTCGAGATAAAATTCCGCAGAATCTGAGATACTTTACCCTCATCTGTCGCAAGCGTCGGCATCCGCTCCGGTTCCTCGAAAACGAGGTTCACCGCGGTGTTGAGGAGCAACGGGCGTAGCATCCCGCGCAACGCTCCAAACATATTCGACACCTCGAATTCGATCGGCCGCACCGTGATCTTTCCAGCTTCGACCTTGGCAAGATCGAGCAGATCGTTCACCAATTCAGACAGGCTCTCCGCGGACTTCCGGATGAAAAAGACCTGCTTCTCCTGCTCGGAGCCGAGTTCGCCGTCAGTGCGGTCGAGGAGCAACCGGGAGAGCGCCAGGATCGAATTTAGCGGAGTTCGGAACTCGTGGCTCATGTTCGAAAGGAACCGCGATTTCACCTCGTCGGCACGGCGAAGATGGTCGGCCTTCTCGTCCAGTTCGGCATAGAGCGCAACCACGCCGCGATTCGTGTCCTCGAGTTCACGGTTCAGATGCGTGAGTTCTTCCTGTCTCTTTCGTAGCTCCTCGAGAGTGTGCAGCAACTCCTGATTCTGATCGCGGAACTCCTGCAACAGATCTTGCGGATGTTCCCGGTTCAGTTGATCTACCAGTTGGACAAGGTCCCGAGACGTGATTACCGGCGATTTGCGCGGTAAAGCTTGCTCAAAAGAACGGTGTTCCCCGGCCGGGCGCCGTCTCGACCACAAACCGGTCCATCAGTCTCTGCGTACCCATGAGGCCGAGCCCCATACCGGTCTGCGATATATATTCGCCGTTCAATATCTCTTGTATATTCTTGATCCCGGGTCCCGAATCGCTGATCCGGATCATCAGAAGCTGCGGAGCGGTCGTTCCTTCTATAACAAACTCCGCCTTTCCGCCTCCCGCATAGTTGAAAGCATTGCGGCTGATCTCGGACACTGCGGTTGCGAGACGCGTCTGCTGTTGCCGGTCGAATCCCAACAGCCCGGCAATCTGGCGCGCGCGTTGGCGGCAGGTTACCACGTCATTCTCGTACTGTATGCGTACAGACAGAATGGGCAGACTCATGCCGCTTGAGGAACTCCTCGCATCACTAGTATGCTGGTGTCATCGCGGCCCCGCTTATGATCCCGGTAAAGAATTCCAGCCGCGATGCTGGGGTGACGCCGGAGCAATCCGGGATAGCGATCTATAGACCAATGCGAAGCCACGCCGTCCGAATGCATGACCAAGGTCGCTTCGGCGTCCCACGGATATTCGAACTGCTTTGCGGTGCGCAGTTGGTGTCCAGCCGTGCCGTTCATGGAAACCATCTGGCGTCGTGGCGCGTTCTCAGTCAACACGGAAGCCGAAATGTTTCCCACTCCGCCATAACGTATGACGCGCGAAGCGCTGTCGATTTCCGCAACCGCAATAGCAGCCCCTCGTGTCGGCCGCAATGCATGGTGAATCCTTGCGAGCAGTTCAAGAAGGGGAATGCCGCTGTTGGCAATAAATACTCGAACAGCCTCATTCGCCGCGTGGGCAGCTTCGGGACCATGGCCTAGACCATCGGCCATAAAAACCCGTTCGCCTTGTTCAGAAGACAGGACATGCCACGCATCGCCGCAGGCCGATTCACCACGCATTGCCGTGCTGACCGCTCCCGACACGAACACCGGACGGTTCGTTCGCCGGTGGCCGTTGGATCTCCAAATCTGCGCCAGGAGCACTGTTCCAAGTTCGGGCAACGAATAGACTTCGGAGAACGTCGCTAACCGGGAGATTGCACCCAACCCGGTTCCTGGAGTGGATGAAGTAGAATAGCCGTCCTGCTGGCAGCGCCCGACGTTATGCATGCCGGGACCGTTATCCAATGCCAAAATCTCTACGCCGGCGTCGTCGGTGTCGAATAGAGGCCTCAGCACCAACTCGCCGCCGGAACCATGTTTCAGGATGTTCGTCGCCGCTTCCGTTACGATAATTGCGAGATTGTTAAGAAGTCGTTCATCAAAGCCGAGCTTCGATCCCATTTCAACACTGGCGCGGCGGGATTCGCCTGTCTGGGTCTTTTCCTGAATCTCGATCGCTCGACTCGTGTTCAAAACAGGCTCCATGAATGTCAGCACCTTTCGGGCCTAATTCCACTTTATAACGGTAACAGTCGTCCCCTCGCCAGGCTTACTCTGTATATCAAACTCATTACACAAGCGCTTGGAACCGCCCAATCCGAGCCCCAATCCTGTCCCCGATGTGTAGCCATCGCGCATGACGAGTTGCAGATCTTCAATCCCTGGGCCATGATCCTCAAAAATCAGCCGGACTCCCCGGCGGCTGCCGTCGACCACCGACTCCAGCCGGACCGTTCCACCTCCGCCGTAAATGACTGTATTCCTCGCTAGTTCGCTCGCTGCCGTTACTATCTTGGTCTGGTCCGTTAGACGCAACCCTTGTTCCACGGCGCGGCCACGTACCTTCTGCCGGATCATCACTACATCTTCACTTGAGTTGAGAGCCACCGTCTCACTCTTCTGAACGACCACCGGGTGCTCCCATGATTTCTTCCGAGTTCCGCAATTCCCGCAACAAGTCCATGCCCCTCTCAACGTTGAGAGCGGTGCGGACACCCGGCATCGAGAGGCCGAGTTCCACCAACGTGATCGCTACGGCTGGGCGCATACCAACCACCACCGTTTGCGCGTCCAGTATGCGCGACATGGATGCGATATGGCCAAGCATCCGGCCGATAAATGAATCCACCACATCCAGGCCTGAGATATCGATCAGGACGCCCTTGGCGCGAACCTCCACGATTCTCTCAGTCAAATCCGCCTGTAACGTCATTGCCAGTTGATCGTGCATATCCACCTGGATGCTGACTAGCAGAAAATCCCCGAGCTTTAGAATCGGAATTCGTTCCACTAGAGGCCCTCGGTGTGTACCCTGCCTGACGCCGATTTGACGATCGAGACGCCCATGCGGCGCAAAGCTATTGTCAGAGCGTCAGCCAGAGTGGCCTTAGTCGTCACGTTGCCGAGTTCAACCCCGAGATGAACGATGGTCGATGCGATCTGAGGCCGGATACCGCTAATAATGCAATCCGCGCCCATCAGACGCGCGGCTGCCACCGTCTTCATCAAATGCTGGGCTACCAGCGTATCGACGGTGGGAACACCGGTAATGTCGATGATTGCGATGCTGGCGGAATTTCTTACAATCTCTTCGAGTAGATTTTCCATTACCACCTGCGTGCGCTCGCTATCGAGCGTACCAATCAGAGGCAGCGCCAGGACTCCCTCCCAGAGCTTGACAACAGGCGTCGAAAGCTCCATCATTTCACGCTGTTGGCGATAGATAATTTCTTCGCGGCTCTTCTGGTGCACTTCGGTGGTGAAGAGGCCGAGCTCGTCGATGAGGGCCGAGACGCGTTGTATGTCCTTCGCCAGGTCGTCGGCCGCTCCATATTCCCGCGCCAAAAGATCGAACACGGGCTGCTTTAGAGAAAAGACAAAAGTGGCGGTCTGAGTAGGTGTAAACCCTTCTTTGGCGCGGTTCCGGGATATCTCGGTTAAGGTCTCCCTAGCGGTGCCCCACGCGTCAGATCGCGTATTGTCGATTCCGGAGGCTTGGGCCGCATCGGCTACGCAATTGAGAACATCATGGGAGTTTCTCCGCAACTCACTGGTTTCTTGGGAGTCGGATTTTAATTTCTGGCTAGCAATCTGTCTATTGAGCCATGACTCTAGCAATTCCTCCCGGTGACTGCTGAGAATGCCGGTGACCCGCGAGCTGTTTTCCTGAGGTGTAGATTTGGTTATGGGCACGTCGACACCGATTATAGTATACCGGCTCAAGGCTTTTAATTACACCGGTTTAGAACAAGTAACGCGTGGCTCGACTGCGCCGCCTTCCGGATTGCGCAGGAGAGATGTCGTGAGCTTGCCCTCAAAACCGTCCAGCAGCCGATTGAGCACGAGGCGTTGGCGCTGCGCCCTCTGCAAATAAAGCCGCATGCCATCCGAAAAGGCGTTGCGCAGTGAGCTGCTCGCCATGACGGCGCGGCGCGTCGAGCATCATTTCGACAACGCGCGGCGTTTCGGTCCACGGATTTAAGTGCGACGATATCGATACCGAGCCGCCGAGCGATCGAAGAGCGGACTTGCTCGGCATCGAGTTTTCGCCTTGGATTTCACTGCTCTTGAGCACGTCGGCGGTGAGTGTCCCCAGGACCGCCTCCTGCCGCAGACCAAAGCCCAAGGCTTCCATATGGTCAATCAGTAGTCCCTAACGGTGCCGCACGGAAGCCAGAGGTTCGGCGAGGAGTTCACGGTTCCATGTAAACCGCGGCCACGCTGTCAATTCGTGAATGTGCATTCTCCGAAATTCCTGCGGAGATTATGCCCTGTAATCTCCGCAACTCGTTGAGCGCGTTGTAGAAGCCGCGCCAGTGGCACTCAGCCATGCGAGAGAGCATCAGCTTTTCGATTGTGTCGACGGGCTCGAACTTTTCGATGAGATCCTCGACCAGGGCATGGGTATTGCTCGGGTCTTCGCCTTTGATGAGGAGAGTGGTTGCGAAGAGCCCATGCTTGATAGCATTGTCGCGTGTGTGAGCTTTGCCTTTGCGCGGATGTTGCGCCGTAATAGAGTTGGCCGTAGAACAGAAATCCGGCGCACAGAAGAGATCTGTTGCGCCGGCACGTAGTCAGGCGTCCGCCTGGCTGATTTGAGGACATCAGAGGGATGGCGGAACAATTCTGGGTACTTGATGTAAATAATCGACAATGCGCGGAAAGGTTTCGTGAAACCATTGAACTTTTGAAAAAAAGTCCCACCGCGGGGTGCCGCGCCGCTACTCCTGCGGAGGAGGACCGCCACGGCCTCGACCCCCGCCTCCTCCCATGCCCATCCCTATCCCGCGTCCACCGCCCATCGGCTGAAACTTGGCCTGTTGATCGGGCGTCAGGGTTGCATAGACCGCTGCCTCGCCTTTGGCGTTGTTTACCGTCATTTGAGCCATTATGGTTCCGATGGTATTGGCCGCCTGGGTAATGGCATTCGCGTCGTTGCTTTTGATAGCGGCGGTAAGAGCTTCGTTGGCAGAGCGCATATTTGCCATTACGGATTGATTTGCCGTCTGCGCGTTCATGTATATAGCCGTAGCCTGGGTTTTTTGCGACGTACTCAGCTTCAGCGCTTCATCCATGCGATCGATGCGCATCTGCACCATTTGCGCGGGATCGGGTGGACCGTTCTGCGCCAGAGTCGGAGTGAAAGAGAGACCTACGTCGATTGCGGCCAGGCGCATCAGAGTCAACGTTAGTTTCTTCAAGTGGAATTTACCTCTGCTCTATTGGACTACATTCGCCCGATTGCGCTTAGCGCTAATATGTAAAACTGCGTGCAAAAGAAGTAAAGATTCATCAAGGACACCCCTGTCCGATTCTGTTTCGCACTGCATAACCGCGATTGCAAAAATGAAAGACCTTGCCGCGCGTCCGCTACAGGGCTACACTCTTCAATAGCAATCAGGAGTGACGATCCGTAATCGCGGCGTCACAGAGGATAGTTCTTTACCATACAGTCCGCCGTTTGGAATTGGAGACCATGTTTATGTCCGTCAAACAAGCTATTCTACGAAGTTCCTCTTTTCACATCACCGTTGCGTTGACGCTGCTCTTAACGGGGAGTGGATTACTTTCGGGCCAGGAATTCCGTGGCACTTTCACTGGCACAATCACCGATGCCGCTGGCGGAGTTATTCCGGGTGCGAAGGTAGACGTTAGAAATACCGAAACGAACGTCTCGGAATCGGCCACCACGAACGAGAGCGGCGTCTACGTTCTTCCGTTCCTCACCATCGGGCATTACGATATAACCGCCTCTGCTCAAGGCTTCAAGCAGGCCGTCAAGAAGGGCGTCGATCTGCGCGTCGGAGACCGCGTCCAGTTGGATTTCAAGATGGAACTCGGCGCAGTCACTGAGCAAGTGACCGTCACATCCGAAGCGGATCTCCTTGAAGCGTCCACCGCAACTCACGGTCAGGTTATCGACGCAGCGAACGTGCGAGATCTGCCGCTACTCGGCCGCAATCCCTTCATGCTGACGCTGCTATCTACCGGCGTGACGTGGCCGAACATTCAGCCAAGCAACTCCGAACGTCCCTGGGACAACAACGGCATGGATGGGTTCCAGATCAACGGCAGTCAGGGTTTGGTGAATAATTATTTGCTGGACGGTTTGCCCAACACAAACGTCGAAAACACAGGACCCGCGAACATCACTGTAGCGCCGACACCCGACGCGACCGCGGAGTTCAAGGTCCAGACGAACAGCTACGACGCGGAATACGGCCGTACCGGCGGCGGCACCGTCAATGTGTCGCTGAAGAGCGGCACCAATCAGTTCCATGGAGCGCTCTACGATTATGAGCGTAATACTATCTTCAACGCCAATCTGTTCCAGAGCAACTCGGCGGGTATTGCACGCGCGGCTTTCCGATGGCACGAGCCCGGCGCCGAATTTGACGGCCCGATTCTCATTCCGCACGTTTACGATGGCCGCAACAAAACCTTCTTCATGGGGAGTTGGGAAGGTATCAGCTTGATCCAACCCTCGACACTGATCGATACCGTTCCTACTCTCGCCGAACGAAGCGGCAACTTTTCCGGCCTAGTGCAGAGCAATGGTCAGCCCATCGGCATCTACGATCCGCTGACCACGACACTTGTAAACGGCCAGAACATCCGGACGCAATTTCCCGGCAATATCATTCCGGCAAATCGTCTCAACCCGGTGGGACTCGCGCTTCTGAACTTTATTCCTCTCCCCAACGCTCCGGGCACCTCGACGGGGTTGAATAATTTCATCGTTCCGTCGTACAACAAGGTCGGTTACACCATTGGAATCGGCCGTGTCGATCATTACCTCAGCGACAAAGAACGGGTTTCCGCCCGTTTCGAACGCAATGGGGATAACGCGCCGGGAGGGCCAACCGGTTTCCTCGGACCACTGGCGACCGGCGCGGGATATGCACGCAAGAATCGCGGCGGCGGAATCGACGTTACGTCTACACTCTCGCCAACTCTCATTCTGGTGTCGCGCGTGGGATATGAGCGGCATATGTGGGAATGGATGCAGCCCGGTTCGCCTTTCCCTCTCGCCAGTCTGGGCTTTTCGCAGACCCTTATCTCACAACTTCCGGCGCAGACGTTCCCCGGCGTGACCGCAACTAACTACACCGGCTTCGGACCGGGCCGCAACATCGGCAATGAGTTCAACTACAGCGGCACATGGTCATGGAGCGAGGTATTGAACAAGAGTTTCGGACCGCACTCGATGAAGTTCGGCGGCGAATACTGGGCCTTGTTAAACAATCAACAGGAGCCAACGTCAACCTTTGGGACCATGGGCTTTACCAACGGCTGGACTCAGCAGAACGCGCTGACAGCCAGCAGCAGTTCCGGCAATGCGATTGCGTCAATGCTGCTCGGCTATCCGCAGTCGGGCACGGAACAGTACAACCAGGCGATGGCGTACTCCAGCCACTACTATGCATTCTTCTTTCAGGATGATTGGCGCGTCACGAAAACCTTGTCGGTCAACCTCGGACTTCGCTGGGATTACGAATCGCCGATCACCGAGCGTTACAACCGTCTTGAGGCCGGCTTCGATCCTAGTGCAACCAGCAATTTCCAGGTTCCCAACATGCAACTGAAAGGCGGACTGCAATTCGTCAACTCCAATAATCGCCTGCCTTTTCAGCGGGACCTGAATAACCTCCAGCCCCGCATCGGCGTCGCATGGCGGCCGTTCACCAATACCGTCATTCGCGGCGGTTACGGTATCAGCTATCTGCCCACCTTCGATCTGCCGGGCAGTATCGGCTACAACGTCCCGACTACTCTCTTCGCGTCCACCAATGGAAATCTGACTCCCGGCGTGACGCTGACCAACCCTTATCCGAACGGAATCATTCAACCCTACGGCAGTTCACAGGGCCTGGCGACTTATGTTGGACAGAACATCAGCTTTGGCGATCCGCAGCGCACAATTCCATATGTCCATCAGTTCTCCGGCGGGATACAGCAACTGCTGCCCATGAGTTCGGTCCTTGATGTGTCCTATGCCGGTAGCCGCACTCACGATCTGGCAGTCAGCCGCAATATTAACGCCATTACGGCGGCGCAACTGAGTCTTGGTAACGCGCTAAATGCTTCGGTGCCCAATCCGTTTGCGGGACTGATACCCACCAGTACTCTGCTGAACGGCACGATGGTAACTCAACAGCAGTTACTGCAGCCGTACCCGCAATTCGGCAGCATCACCGAAAACAATATTCCGATCGGATATTCAAGCTTCGACTCTTTGCAGTTGAAGCTGGAGAAGCGTTTCTCGCATGGCTTCCACGCGCTCTTCAGTTACACGTGGATGAAGACGCTATCGGCAACGAGTTATCTCAATTCTCAAGACCCGATAAATGATCTGGCGAGATCGTTCGCAAAGTACGACCAGCCTTTCCGGACAACGCTCAGCGGCGGATATCAGCTTCCCGCCTTCCAAAACGCCAATCGATTTCTGCGCGGCGCAATTGGCGGATGGCAGGTGAATCTGATTGCAACGTGGCAGGGCGGTGAGCCAATCGCCGAGCCTGACGCATACCCGACCGGTATCAATCCATCGCTACCCTCGGGGCAGCAGAGTCTCAACGAATGGTTTAATTCCTGTACGCTCTCGATTACGGGCGTTCGGGGAAACTGCACCGACGCTTCGCAACCGGTGGCCTGGATCATCCGTCCGGCATTCACGCTGCGCACAGCTTCCCTATATTTCCCCAGCATCCGCACGCGACGGCCATTCTTGATGGATTCATCGCTTTTTAAGGGATTCAAGATTCGCGAGCGGATGCAATTCCAATTGCGCCTCGAGGCGTTCAACACGTTCAACACCGTGTGGTTCAACGGCCCCAGTACCTCGGTAGGTACTTCGTCTTTCGGAGTCGTAACGCCAACCCAAGCTAACGATCCGCGCAATATTCAGATCGGGGCGAGGTTCATGTTCTAAATTCGACTCTTAAGTCTTCATTCTTAAACAAACAAAATGAGTCCAACAATTCGCATCGCGCATCAGGCCGCGAGCAGCTTAACAATGGCCTCAATGGCCTTGTCGGCTTTGTGATAGGCGGCGGCTTCAAGTTTGCTGTTCGGGCGGTGATTCGGATCCAGTGTTGGAAGCGGCTGTTGGAGAGCGGGCCGCAAAGGCGCTTGTGAAAGAACAGAAAGAGGAGCGCGAATTGACACCTTTGGCCGATAGGCGGTAAGCGTAGCGGCGACCGTCGCGCTCCAGCAGTCCGGGGCCTTTGAGCTTGCGCAGGTCGTAGCGCAGTTCGTTCAGACTGTATTGCTTGAGGGAAAGCTGGAACGCGGTGACGATGGCCCGATGAATCTGTCTGGCTGTCCAGCCGCCGACAGTACTGCTGTTGTGCAGGAGAACTTCAAGCAGCCGAATAATCCGAAAGTCGTGAATTTAATTCCGGGATAACGGACCTGAGCCCACGGTAATGGGCACTGCGATGCGTTGCAGGAGGGGAAAATCCACATGGACGTTGCTGCCTTGCGCCTGGAAAGCAGCGAAGCGGTCTGGTATCGCGAGGAACCTCTGGCGGACGGCGTCCAGATGGTCGAGTAGCTTCCTGTGATAGCTCTCGCGGATAGCTACGACAACTTCACCGGGTACAACCCCTTCTGGGAACCCTTGGGTTATCCGAATACTGCCACCTACGGAAAGACCTTTCCTCGCGCCTACAGGGAGATATCAAGTTAAGCGCCTGCATTGCACCCTGGACCGGCACAAGGGCAGGAACCCCATTGTGTATTAGTCCAGAAAGAGATTATGCCAATACTGGGGATGCCGAACTCACATTCAACACGGGCGGCGTTTCTCTGGTCGGCGGCGGCGACTACGTTGCATTCCTCAGCATCTCCCAGTATTACGGTGCCTACGCGGGGGAGGTTCAGGTTTCCCAAGGCTCGGCGACGATTCCGGGGAGCTCCTTTGTGGACTACAACAACCCAGGCAACTACAACGAGCTGTTTACAAGTCCCTGGGATGACACCGGCAGAAAGCCGGATTGGGCAATCGATGCGGAGTTCTCCGGCGCGGCGCCAACCCCGGAGCCGGCAGCCATCTTCCTCTTGCTGACGGTGATTGCTTCGGCGGGTCTAGTGGCGAGAAAGAAGCGCGCCGTCCGGCCCTGACGCGCCTAAACCAAAGTCTCGGTTCAAGTTTGGGGTCGCGGTGGGGAGCGATCTCAATCGGTGACAGTCACAATCCAGTCCTCGACCGGCATAGCCAAGAACGTAGCAGGCGTCGTGCAAGTCACCGCCCTCAGCTCTGCAGCGGGCTCGTCGGATCCGGTAACGATCCAGCGAGGTGGTTCCACCAGCCGATCCGATGTGACCATTGCGATCTCTGGCAATGATGGCTCCTACGCCTATGGAGTCTTGGGGTTGTCCACCACCACACCCACATCGTCGAGAATCGTCCACGTTGCCCGGCGATAGGCCACCACCGCTTTCTGGAAGTTCACGTAGGCGTTGACCACCGAACTCTCCGCCGTCGCTAACTGGCTCTGAGCGGTCAACAACTCGAAAGCCGTGATGGTCCCGAGCTGATACTTCTGTTGTTCGGCGTCGACGTTCTGATTGGCCAGATCGCGGGACGCCAGGGCTGCATCCACCGACGCCTGCGCCAATTCGAATTCGCTATTCGCCGTTTTCACATCGAGAATGATCTGCTGCTCGGTCTGACGCTCATTGTAGCGATCGCGCACGCGATTCACCAACGAAGAAGCCAGATTGCCTTTGGCTGAACTGGCCTTGAACGGGATACCTAGCGTGATTCCAAATCCATAATACGGAGAGTTGAAGGCGAACAGTTGGCCCAGCGAATCTCCCAGCCCGCCCGCTACGAAGGTGCTTGTACCCTGGCCCAGAGGCAGCACTACTGGTAACTGATTTCCGCCTAGACCTGTGCCGCCCGCAAGTAGCGAGAGGTCGAGTCTCGGCAGCAGAGAATCACGCGCGACTTTGGCATTCAATTCGTCGATCGCAATCCGCCTGGCCGCTGCACTCAACTCCGGACGATCATGAAGCGCCTTGGCGATTGCCTGGTCGAGCGCGAGCGATTGGAAACCCTGCGGCAAGACCTTCGGATCGTCCTCCAGCACCATCTCGATGTTGATCGTGTTCGACCGTAGGTCGGCGCCAATCAATCGCCGCAGCCCGTCCAGCGCTTGCCGGTATCCGTACTGCGCCTGGATCAGGTCGACTTTCCGCTGCGCCACCTGCGACTGCGATTGCAGAATGTCGAGCTTCGACATTGCGCCCAAATCGACCGCCTGCTTGTCGTGATCGTAAGACTTCTGCGCGAGATCGAGCGATTGCTGAGCTACGCGAATGTTATCGCGCGCTCGGATCGCTTCCCAATATTGAGCGGCGGCGTTCGAAATGGTATTCGCAATCGTCGCCTGGCTCTGCTCCGAGACGATGTGCAACTGTGTCCGCGCGATCATCAACGGTGCGCGCAATTGCAGATTACCCCGTCCCTGTAGCAGCGGTTGCGTCAAGGCAAAATTCAGTCCGCTGGTGATGCTGGGATTGAAAAAGCTGAAAGCGCTGTT
This sequence comes from Terriglobia bacterium, assembly GCA_963767545.1. GTDB lineage: Bacteria > Acidobacteriota > Terriglobia > Bryobacterales > Bryobacteraceae > CAVVFX01. The sequence goes on along the minus strand of CAVYEV010000033.1, from coordinate 25,405 downwards.
CGACGACTGGCGGACGGCATTGAAACCAGCGGACACACTTGGCCCCGCGCCCAGCACCTGATTGTAGGTCGCCGACGACGTCTGCACCAGATCGTTCAAAGTAGCCGCGCCGCTGATCTGGCTTTGTTCGGATTGGACACTGCGCGTCGCGTTGAACGACAGCAGGAATGCCGGATCAAAAGGAGCTTTTGCGGCCGTGATCGCGTCGGCCGCGGTGTACACGTCGAGTTGAGTCAACCGGATGTCTGTGGAATTTTTCAGCACCAGAGCGAGAAAGCTCTTCACATCGAGCACGAGTCTGCCGTCCTGGATGCGCTGATCCAGGCCCGCGACCTCGCGCTCCTGCACCGATGCCGGATGAAACCGCTTCTGCAGATAATCGCGAAAGGAAAAATGCTCCGCGTACGCGACCTGCACGTAACATGTGAAAATCGCCAGCAAACGCCGGATGCATTTGCTCATAGCGGCGCGCTTACTCATAGCGGAGCGCCTCGATGGGGTCGATGCGCGAAGCTTTCATCGCCGGATAGATCCCGAACACCACACCGACTCCGACCGATACTCCAAACGCGATCAGTATCGACGATGTTGTCACGATCGTCTTCCAGTCCGCTGCGCGAGCGATGAACCACGAAAGGAAATAGCCGAATGCGATACCCAAGACTCCTCCAGCGATCGAAATCAGCACCGACTCCATGAGAAACTGCCGGACAATGTCGCCGCGACGCGCGCCGATTGCGCGCCTTACGCCGATCTCGCGAGTCCGTTCCAGCACGGTCGCGAGTACGATGTTCATAATGCCGATACCGCCTACCAGCAGCGAAATCGCCGCTATCGCTACCATTACATAGGTGAAGATAACCTGAGCCCGTTGCTGCTGCGCGAGGAGTTCCGCCGGTATAGTGACAGTGAAGTCCTGAACCCCGTGATGCGTGGAATTGAGGATCGCCACCGCGATCTTGGCCGCTTGCACGCTGTCCGCGCCGGTCTTGAGTTGGATATCGAGGCCGTCCAGAGGATCGCGTAAATATCCAGTCATATCCCAGAACCGGTATTGAAAGGTATTGAGCGGAATATAAACGCGATTATTGACATCCCCTGCGGCCGTCGCGAGATTCTGCGACCCGGACGACACTTGCTCTTTCAAAACGCCGATCACTCGCAGCCACGTATCTTCGAGCTTGATGTACTTGCCGACCGCGGGCTCATAGCCCAGCAGCCCGGTTTTCGCAGTCTCGCCCAGCACGCAGACAGCGGCGCTTGCCGCATCATCCGCTTCTGTGAACAGCGCACCTTCATCGATATTCCAGTTGTGAATTTGCGCGTACGAGGGCCGGACACCATAGAGCACGGGCGCATCGCGAACGGGCTTAGGCAGCAGGCGCGAGGGATGCTGCGTCTTGCGCGCCGAGATCAGGTTCAGGCTCTCAAGATTGGCTTGGATGATCCGCACATCGCGATCGTCCAGTCCCTGAGTCGACCGACGGCGCTGCTGCAGTTCGGCATCGCTCGCGGCCGGTATCGATTCAATCAACAGGTTGCGCACGCCCAGTTGCTCGATAAAGCGCAGCGATTCGTCGCGCGCTCCTGCGCCGATCGCGAGCATCCCGATCACCGCGCCAACGCCGAAGATGATTCCGAGGGCGGTCAGGAGAGTCCGTGTCTTCTGAGCGAGCAGGTTCTTCGCAGCCAGTCCCAAATCCGAAAAATACCGCCGCCAGATTGGCACATGCGCGTACTGCGAACTGGAGATGGGAGCCGCGGTCTTCATTTGGGTATGGGCGATGCTTTGCTTTCCGGCTTCTTTTGCGCCTGCTGTTCGGGATTCGCAAGAGCAACCGTCTGGCCCACGCTTAGACCGTCCACCACGACCTGGCTCTCGCTCCGCCGCGCCAGTTTGACATCGCGCGGCGCAAACCCGCTTCCGGAAGGCACGAAGACATACGTCCGGCTGCCGCTCTCGAACAAAGCCTGGGCCGGAATCCACAATGCGTCCTTGAGAAGATCGGTGGTAATCACAATGTTGACGCTCATGCCGGGACGCAGTTCCGGTGCCGGATTATCGAGACGCATCTTGCACTCGAAGTGGCGATTCCATGGCGGACCGCCGGTGCCCCCGAGATCTTTCACGTGCCCTTGAAATGGACGTCCGGGCAGCGCGACCACTCGGACATCCACAGGTTGACCCACGGCGATATGCCCTCGATCCAGTTCACCGATCGTCGCCGTAATCTCCCAGTTATTCAGATCGGGGATCTCGGCAACGGCCATGCCGGCACGCACCGAATCGCCCACCTGATAATAGGGCAACACCATTCCGGGCATGAAAAAGTTCCCCGAGGTATTCTGTTTGAGCGACACATACCCATCCCGGTGAGCCTTGAGCGACAGCGCATCTATGTTTCGCTTTGCCGTCGCGACCTCCACCTCCGCCTTACCAACGCCGGCTTCCTGCACCTTGATAGCGGCGTCATTAGTGGCCTGCCGGTTGCCGATATCCTGACGGATCTGCGTCAATCGATCCTGCGCGGCCTTCAGTGCCAGATCGTTTTGGCGGGCCTGAATGTTAGCGAGAATCGGGTTCTTGCGTACGTCGTACTCAGCCTGACGGACCGCCGATTCCGCAGCTTCGAGCGAATACCGGTCCTCTTCGAGTTGCGCCTCCGCCTGCGCCTTGGCTTGGTCCACCTTCACTTTGGCTTCGGCGAGATCGGCTTCGGCTTCCTTCAATCGGAACTCCTGATCGGTGGGATCGAACTCGACCACCAAGTCGCCACTCTTGATAAGATCGCCAGTTTTACGGAGAAACGTCACATGAATTTCGCTGCCGGTGGTCAAGGGAGCGCTCATCACTTCGGAATTTCCGCCGCGCAATTCGCCTTTCGCCGAGACGGTCAATATCAGGTCGCCGCGCTTCACTACAGTGGTTGGGATCTGCGTATCCGCCTGCGGTTTTACAGCGGTGTACATGCGCTTGCCTTCCCACACCAGCGCGGCAATCGCGGCCGCGACCGCCAATAGGATCAGGAAAGTTTTCAGAACGCGCGCGAGCAATCGTTTGACTGGACGGCGCCGCCGGGAGGGTGGACCGGGCGGCGCGATCACCGGGATCGCCTGGCTTGCCGACGCCACGCTCATTTCTTTTCCCCCTTGCGCTCCGGCTCGACCAGCGCGATCATGCTGCCAGCCTCGATGCCTCGAACTGCGACATCGTCGGGATTTCGCGCTTCAATAGAGACGGCGCGGGGCTCATAGCCATTCTTGGTTTGCAGATAGACGATCGGCTTTCCCTTATCGGTGAACAGGCCTTTTGCGGGGATGCTGATTGCATCGGGAATTCGCGACAGTATGATGTCGGCACTCGCGTTCATGCCAGGGCGCAACTGCGAAGTAGGATGATCGAGAGCGATGTAAGCCTTGAAACTACGGGACGGCGGCCATTCGAACGCCTGTTCAGTCAGCGGTGAAACACCCGCAAGTTTCGCGGTCCACGTCTTCTCCGGCAGCGCGTCGATGCGCACCAGACCATCAAATCCCACGGTCAACTTACCGCGGTCCACCTCTTCGATTTTGGCTTCGAGACGAATGGTGGAGAGATCGGGAACCTCGGCGATCACCGCGCCGGGGAACGCATGGTCACCCACTTTGAAAGGCTGCGCATTCATCCAGCCCTGCGAGGTGTTCGAAAGATAATTGATCACCCCGCTACCCGGACTCTTCACCTCCATCCGGGCAACCTGGTCGCGGGCGATCTCTAATTCCGTTTGTTCCTGGTCGCGCAATCGCGTTAGTGAAGCGATCTTCGCCTCATCGGACTTCTTGTGCATATCGACCAGCGCTTTTTGAGCGCGAAGTTTTTCTTCCGCCACTCGCGCGTCGATCTTGCTTTCTTCGCCCTGGATCTCGCTGACGATCGTCTGCTTCGACGCCTCAAGTTGCGCCTTTTCGAGATCGTACTGGGCTTTGGCCGAATCCAGCTTGTCCTGCTCAGCGGTAATACGCGATTGCGCCAGCGCCTGATCGAGATTGGCTTGAGCCTGCCGCATCGACGCGGTATGTTCGTTGATCGCCTGTTTAGCCGCGCTTGGATCGAAGCGGAGCACCGTTTCGCCCACTGCCACAGCGCTGCTTGCGGGGGCCACCCACACAATTTGCAGATCGGGCACACGCAAAGGTGCGATGATCTGGACCGAGCGTGCGGCCGAGAGATCGCCGCGGCAGCGCACGATCACCAGAAACTCTCCCTTGCGCGCTTTCGCAGCCGGCAGGTCACTCGCCGCTTCAACTTTCCGCATTTTGAACCATGCGAAGAGTCCCGCGGCAACGGCGGTCGCCAGCAAAACCGTCAGCCATCGTTGCGTGCGCCGGCGTCTCAAGGCGCGCTCTCCTCCGGCAAAATATCGGCTGCCGCAGTAAGATCCGGAAGCAGATGCGCGTCCTTCGTATCCAGAATGTAGCGCGCCTCGAACGTCTTTAACGGGCTGCCCAGAGCCGATGCAGCCACCGGACTCGCCGAATCGAAATGCGCGGTGAACGTCAACCCGGGATACGCATCAAGATGCACCACCGCTTTGGACCCCGGGCGCAGCGCTGCGCCGTCCGCTTCATTAACGGCAAGTTGAAGCACCATAACCGCGGGATCGAAAATGCGCAGCAGTGGGCTCCCCGGATAAAGCTGGTCGCCCTCCTGCGCGTGGCCCATGGAGTTGTTCTTCCAGATATTGTCGAAGGCAATCATCCCGTTCATGGGTGCGCGTATGGTCAGTTTATCGAAATCGTTTTTTAGGCGGGCGAGCGTCAGTTTTTGGCGGTCGCGCTGCAGCACCAGGACCTGAATTTCCGCCTTCTCCGCGTCGTCGTGGAACTGGTTTGAGCGATGCAGGCTCTTGACATGCGCCTCGGCGTCGCGCAGTTTCTCAGTATTCTTTAGCTGATCAAGGTCGCTCAACACCGGACCTTTCCGGATCTCAAGTTTCGCCTTCTCCAGATCGGCCTCCGCTTGCACCAGATCGGAGTCGCGCTTGGCAGAGTTGCTATGGTCTTCCGCCATCTTTTGATCGACCTGATGCGAAAGGTCGTCAAACTTCGCTTGCGCATCGCGCTCGGTTTTCATTTGCGCGGTGCTATCGAACTCGGCAATAACATCCCCGGCCTTGACCGTGCTGCCATTCGGGACCAGATGCGTGAGGGTTAGCATTCCACCCTGGCCGCTAATTCGAGGCGTTTGAAGAGTCAGAGACCGTTGCGCGGCGATGGTTCCTAATGTCCGCAACGGACGGGGACGGGCTGGGGCCGACACTTCCGAAGGAGAGGGCAGCGCGGCAGGAGTTGAGGTGGATGCCGAGCGGCCTTTCGTGCACCCGCTTACGCCCAGTCCGATAGCTATGAGTACAACCACACTTGGAGCCGCTCTGCCGACGGTGAACATTGGGCTATTCTCTTGACGAATCAGCAGGGCAATTCGTTGGCCGTTTTGAAAATTTTATTACATAGGCCGTGACGCGCAGCTTGAATCGTCCGGCTGATAGAGTTTTCTTCACATCTGTGGACGTTGGGAAGACAGCGTCTACCGGAACCCTTCTGGGTAAAGCATCACAATCCCCTGCCTCTCTGTTTGGAACGTACATACCGAGTTGCTATGATTCCGGTAGCCTTTTTTGCAGGCCCAGGAGTCTTCCCGTGAGATCTACGTCAGCTCTCTTATTCGCGTGTGTATTTTGTTTACCGGCTTTCGGTCAAGTTACAGCCACAATCACAGGACGGATAACCGATCCATCCGGCAATATCATCAACGGCGCCAAAGTTACTGCCACCAACATCACAACCGGCGCGCAAGCATCGGGGACCTCCGCCGCCGGAGGCGATTATACGATTCCACTTCTCAATCCCGGAACCTACAGTGTCGCTGCCGAGGCGACAGGCTTCAAGAAATCGGTTCGAGAAAATATCGAACTACACGTGAACGACAAAACAACGGTCGATTTCAAGCTTGAACTCGGACAAGTGCAGGAGAGTGTCACGGTATCCGAAGAGGCGCCTCTTCTCGATGAAGCCACCGCCACACGCGGCAATCTGATCGAGAACCTTCGCGTGACGGAATTGCCTCTCAATGGCCGCAATCCATTTATGCTGGCGAACCTCAGTCCCGGTGTTCAATTCAATGGAAACCCCGTTTTCACTCGCCCTTTCGATAACGGCGATAACGCTAACTTCGCAATAAATGGCGGGGTCCGCCAAGAGAATGGCTACCTTATCGACGGTTCTCCCGATGATGCTTACACCGACCCCGCCGCCGACCGCACACACTCGAACTTCAATGTTGCATTCATCCCGGTGGTCGATTCCACTCAGGAATTCAAGATCGTTACCAATTTCTACGACGCTCAATACGGGCGCACTGGCGGCGGCATTATCAATGTCACCACCAAGCATGGCGCCAACGAGTATCACGGCACTATCTACGAATTCATGCGCCGGTATCAATTGGACGCCAATAACTCGGGCGCGAATGCCGCGGGACGGCCGGTATACGTGGTCGATCCCGTCACTGGCAAGAATCTCGGCGGCCATAAGCTCGACCAATACGGCATTGAGATCGGCGGACCCGCGAGCATTCCTAAGGTCTTCAAGGCGAAAGACAAGCTCTTTTTCATGTTCGGATTCGAGAATTATCGGGAGTCGACGCCCAGTCCCGGTCTAACCTCCGTACCGACGCTTGCTGAGCGCAATGGCGACTTCTCGGCCGATGGAATCACAATGTATAATCCGTTCACCACGCGCGCCAACCCGAATTACAATCCGGCCCAACCGCAAAGCGTTGCCAATTCCCCATTTATTCGCGATCAATTCCCGAATAATGTAATCCCGCAGAGTCTCATCAATACAGTCGGACGGAATATCGCCAATGCTTATCCGGCTCCGAACGTCGGGAGCCCTACCCAGCGGTTCAATAACTATCTTTCGAGTCCGAACCTCAGCCTTGACAAGTTCCGCAGCTTCATCGGACGCGTGGATCAAAACCTCGGAGATAAAGAGCGTCTGTTTTACCGGTACGCCCACAATCGCCGCGACCAGTACGATCAAGGAACCGCGGTATTCCCAGGCGTTGGGTTCGATGCGCAGGACCCGCTTATCCGTACCAACGATAATGCGGCCGTGGGGTCGACCACGGTGTTGACGCCGAACATGCTTCTGGATATTCACGCCGGCTTTACGCGATACATAGAGGCAGCCTATCGGAGCCATGTGTACGGCTATAATGATACGCTCCTCGGTTTTCCTGCGTCGTTCTCTTCCGCCCGGTTCGACCCGATTCCGCCTCGCATTCAGCTTGAGCAGTACGGCACGGATTTCGGCACACGCAATCAACGGTTCAATTCGAGTAACATCGTAAGCTTGTTGCCCGGCGTGACATGGGTCCACGGCCGCCACTCCATCAAACTTGGCGCGGATTTGCGTGACATCCGGGTGAACCCGCAAAGCGCATCGACATTGTGGGGAGGAGGGCAATTCCACTTCAGCCGCGACTACACCTCGGGAACTCCCGGCATCACCAATGCGAGTTCCGGCTCCGCCGTTGCGTCGTTGCTACTCGGAACTCCGGATTCCGGCATTATCCAATACGCGCCGAAGCTCGCGTACCGTTGGGGCTATTACGGCGTGTACTTCCAGGACGACGTAAAGGTTTCCTCCAAGCTGACCATTAACTGGGGCGTGCGCTGGGATAACGAAGGCTCGCCTTCGGAGCGATTTAACCGCATGAACCGGGGATGGAATTTCGCCACGGCCAGCCCGCTCGCCCCAGCCGTGCGCGGCGCCAATCTGGCGGATTGTCCAGCGTGCGCCAACCTGACCGGAGGGTTGTTCTTTGCGGGCGCGAATGGGCAGCCGCGAAGCGCATTCAACAGTCAGCTCGCCAACTGGCAACCGCGCGCCGGCGTAGCTTATCAAGTTGCCAAGAGTACGGTGCTTCGCGGCGGCTACGGTGTATTCTTCATGCCGGAGGCCGCTTACGGGGGCGATGCCGGTTTTGCCGCGGATACCGCATTTGTCTCTACGATCGGGGGAGGCGCCAACGCCTATATTCCCGTGAACACTTTAAGCAATCCCTTTCCTAATGGATTCAATCAACCGACCGGGTCGTCGGCTGGTTTGAATACCTTCCTCGGGCAAAACGTAATTTTCAATAATCCCAACCGCTCTATTCCGCACGTAGATCAGTATTCCGCAGGGATTGAACATCAATTACCGAAGAACATAAAGCTCGACGCCGAATATGTTGCCAGCCGCGCTTATAACGTGAACACGAACGATAATAACGCCGGCGGAGCCCGCAATCTCAACGCGCTTCCCTTGACCGCACTGCAACAGGCTCAGCAGAATCCGTCCTATCTGACGCAGGCGGTGCCGAATCCTTTCGCTGGAATGATTCCAGGTAACGCCACTCTCAACTCGCCTACCATTCAGCGTCAGTTCCTGCTTAAACCCTATCCGCAATTCGGCAACGTTCTTATGGGGCAGGAGTCCATCGGCAGGATCTGGTACGATTCTCTGCAGTTAACCGCCGAGAAGCGCTATTCGGCTGGGTTAGTCCTGGTCGCGGCTTACACTTGGTCGAAGAACATCGAACAACTCGCCTATCTGAACGATCAGGACCTATCGCCCGTGAAAAATTTGACCGCGGGCGATCGTCCTCAGCGGTTCGTTTTGAGCGGTGTTTATACCCTGCCTTTCGGGCGTGGAATGGCGTTTGCGAAGAACGTGAATCGCGGCGTCAATATGCTGATCGGCGGATGGGAATATAACTTCATCGGCACCATTCAATCCGGTACTCCGCTGGGGTTAAACGGAAACGTCACCCTGATCGGCAACCCGGCGATTAGCAACCAGACTAGCTCACAATGGTTCAATACCTGTGTGTTGAGCGCCGATGGAAAGACTACCAGTTCTCCCGATCCCACTAATTCGAAGATAGTTACCGGCTGCTCCAATCCGGCCTGGCAGATACTCGGACCCAATATGTTGCGGACCATTCCTTTCCGCATCGGTTCTCTCCGCAGCCCCTCAAGGGCCATATGGGATATGGCGTTCGACAAGAAGGTATTATTCACGGAGCGCTATAACTTCCAGTTCAGGTTTGAAGCCTTTAACGTGTTCAATACGCCCATTCGGAACTCGCCGGATCTTACTCCAACCAACCCGACGTTCGGCTTGATTTCCATTGGCCAATCCAACATTCCGCGCCAGGTACAGCTTGGGTTCAAGCTGAATTTCTAGCGTCGCGATGATTGTCGATGTCATCAATGCCTTCGACGGGTTAGAGTGGTTAAATCCGGAATGGTCGGAACTTTACCATCGATGCTCCCGTGCGACGCCTTTCCAGTCGGCTCAATGGCTTATCCCCTGGACAAGGCACTTCTTTAAAGGGCGGGAGATTTGGGCGTTGGCGATGCGCAATCAGACAGAGTTGATCGGCTTTGCGCCGCTATTCTGCTGGGGAGTTGAACAACGTACAGTATCGTTTCTGGGAACAGGAATCAGCGACTATGGCGACCTGCTCTTCGCGCCCGGGATGGAAGACGAATGCGTGGCCGCCGTATGGGCGTTTCTGGCAGACAGGCAGGACGGTTGGGATGAGCTTGATCTTCAGGAGTTGCGATGCGGGTCCGGCTTGCTGCGGGGTCAACACGCTGAAGAATGCTCCGTTTGTCCGGTGCTTGACCTAAGCAGTTACCCGGAGTCGATGGACCACAAGCATCGAATCGACGTACGCCGGGCGCAAAGCAGGCTGAACAAACATCATGCACGAGAATTTCTAACTTCGAATCGAAGCAATCTTACCCAAAACCTCGATGACTTTTTTCGTTTATACGAGATGCGTTGGGGAGTTATGGACAGCTCCCTCCGGCAATTCTACAGCGAAGCCGCGGCGAACTTCCTTGCCACCGGCGATCTGAGGTTATCTCTTCTTCGCATAGATAACATGCCCGCTGCCGCGATTTACGCCTTCACCAAAGGGCAGGTTCTGTACTGTTACCTAAGCGGTTTCGATCCTGCAATGTCAAAGCTGAGCCCTGGAGCCGTGCTCCTCGGCTGGGTGATCGAGCAGGCAATCGCGGAAGGGACGAAGTATGTGGACTTTCTTCGTCAACCCGAACCGTATAAATACCTCTGGGGAGCGCGCGATCGCGTCAACTACAAACTCAAACTGCCGTCACCCGGCGGTACGCGCTAATCGATCCTGCAAACGGCAACCCGTTCGTTCTGGTAGGGGCATTTCAATCCGCGCGCGCCCGGTTGCTGTAGCACGACCCAATCCACGCCGTACCGCGCCTTCAATCTCCGAAAATCCGCCCGCCGGAATTGTTTCCAACCGCGGCGCGCATCCACCTGTTCGCTCCAGTCGCTCGCGAGCGCCGGAAACATGCTAACCGCTCCGCTATCTTTGCCGTTGTCGGCCAGCATGCTGCGTTGTGCGATCGCGCGAAACCCATGCACATCTTCCCCGGGAAGGTTCTCGTAATCGGGATCGAGTGCAAAATAGGATTCCTGCGGAGTATGCGTCCGAATCCAATCGAAACCTTCGACCCACGAATTCCGGGGCGCGGCCCAGGGCCATTCCAAATGGCGGGATTCGGGAAAGAGCTGTACCTGCGCCGCCGCCATTCCCAGACAAAGAGGAGCAAAAAGCATCACCCATCTCCACACCCGGCGCCGCAATACCCAGTGGCCCAACAGACATCCGCCCGACAGTAGCATCACGATATAGACCGGCAGCAGGCATCGCATTGGCTGAATCTCCGCAAAGCGCTCGAGCGGCCCTGGAACGCTGATAAAAAGCGCCACCACGATGAAGAACCCCTCGAATGCGGCCACCGCTTTCAACAGGCGAGCCATGGGGCCGAAGCCGGCGCGCCGGACCGCGATTGCCATTGCGATGAGAATCAGCAGCGGTCCGAAGATTCCGAGCCACTCGTACCACGCCCAGTTGGTTATCAAGAAATACGGGTGGGCTCGCAGCACATGCCGGTAAATTTCAGTCACAGGAGGAAACAATGCCAAAGGGAAAACCGCAAACAGGACTGGCTGTGGTTTCCGCACGGCTCGAATGCTCTTCGCCGGCTCGAAGAGCACCACCATCCCGGCCAATACCAACAGAAACAGCGCCATCAAAGGGTGAATGGCTATCGTAAATGCCGCCCACAGCGCTCCCGCCGCGTATCGTCGCTCCAAAATGCTTGCCAGCGCCAGCATGGATGCAGCCGTGGAAAAAGATCGCGACGTCACGTACTGGTCCATGATGTAGAGCGCTGTACCGGCTATCGGCAGGGTCAGCAACGATGCGACCAGCGCGACCCCGCACCAGATCGCGTGCTCTTCGCGAAAGCATATCCTCGCGATGCGAAAGCATGCCAGCAGAAGAGCGAAGATGGACGCAACGTGCCACAACAGCGGCGCTATGTTGACAGAAAGATGCAGGAGACGAATCGACGCAGCTATCAGGGTGGGGAACACCGTCATACTGGCGTGCGAATTGAAGAACTGCGCATTCCTTGGAAAGAGCGCGGGATTCAAACGCTGCAGCACGCCCGGCAAGTAGATCTCGGCATCTTCAACACCGCCGTGATATCCGTGAATCAATAACGCTCCACCGGTCAACGCCGCGAGCAGGAGCAGTTCTCGCACCCTCAGCTGCGGCACTTTGCGGTACGGCGTCAGCTCGACCGGCAACGCCGTCTTTTCGAGATAGACCGCGGCGTTTTCCGCAAGGTTCACTGGCATTTCATGCCACCTCGGCAATCCGGCGGCCAGCGTGTGTGGTTGATGATAACAAAGCCGGTCTTCTTTCAACCTTGTGGACTAGAACGCCACTACTGGAGGCGGTTTGCCACAGGTCCTACCGCCGCACTGTGGCCAGACTGCCCTGGATATCTCACCACCCGCTGCGGATACACATCCGCCTCAAGCAGCCAAACCTCACGATCCCCGAAGCACCGCAGCAACTCTGCATCCTGCTCCGGGTCGACCTCGCGCGCCCATAGAACCTTGCTGCCGCCGATGTCGGCGCCGTTGTAAACCCATTCCTGATTCGGATGGTGGAGCGGCCCATAGCGCACCACAACCAACTGCTTTCCGGGACGCTTTGCTAGCCAATCGGCAATGTATGCGCGCGCATCGCGGTGCGGTTCCGACGCGCGCTCCCAATAAGCGAGGTGCAGGTCCAGTGCGTCCCCCTCCTGCTTCATCGCTCCCACCAGCACCAGGCACAGCGGCAAAACGATCAGTGCGACGGCACCTCTCCGACGGCCTAACTGAACGTACACGTGCCTCATCCCGAGCGCCACAATAGTGTACATTATCCCGACTACAGGACCAAGATGGTAAGGGTACAAGACCAACTGGAATAAGTTCAGAATTGCGATTACAACGAGAAACGCGACGAGAGGACGAGTTCGCCTGTCGCGGAACACCCACGGCAGAAAGACAAGAGGAATCGTCAACACTGGACCAATGAAGTAGGTCCAGTTATCAAATAGCCGGGTTAGCAGATTATCTGCAATCTTGAGAGGCGTGCTGTACGCGTCCCGCTGCGCAACTTCTCGCAGATACATCTTTTCCATCACGGGATCGCGCAACGTCAGCTTCTTAACCGGCAAGAAAGCGAGATTCTCCGGCCATCCGTAAGTGTCCCGATTGACCTGGTAACCCATGCGCACCGGATTGCCCGTGACACGCCAGTTGTAGTAACCCGTGAATGCAATTCCACACGCTAACACGATTGCCGCCGGAGCCAGTAAGCCCACCAGTTTTCGCCGCGGCGTAATTCCCGCAACCACGTACAACAATGCCGCCGCGCTCAGCACTGCGCCATCGAAAGGGCGGCTGTTCATCAGGATGACCATGCCGAGCCCCGCGAATACGGCCGGCAACACGCCATCCAGACCGCGCCTGAGCCGCGGCACAGATCCAATCAACAGCGCCCCTCCGATCGCCGGAACCGCGCCGCCCATATAGCTGTTGATCCACAGACCCACCACGCCGATCTTGAGCCCGGCAATCAGCGCTCCATACATTGCCCACACCGGCGGAAGCCATCCTTGCATCATCCAGCACAACGCCGCGCCCATCAACCCCACACTGATCACGACGCCCGCCCATGGCTCGTGAAACAGCACTTCCCCGAGCGCAAGAAACGATCCCTGCGCCGGCGGATACATGGAGTTGTACGTCGGTTTTTGAATTATGTGAATGGATTCGAAGTTCCGCCACATCGGAGGTGTCGGATTCGTCAATCGCCCATGCGCCAATGTGTCACCAAGCAAGAGATGGCTGAATTCGTCGTGGATGCTGGGCTCCGGAACCTGCATTACGCCAAGCAGAGATAGCCGGATCGCTATCGGAAATGCGCCGCAGATAACGATGGCTGCCACTCGCCGATTCGCCAATGAATGAAAACGGCGCCGGACACCGCGAAGCCGCCGGCCCACAGGTAACATGGCTACCAGCAAGGCTCCGAACGCCGCGATGACCCACTCGGCCGCCACCGGCATCGGAACAACAAAGCGGGTCCCTTCGTAAATGCAAGTCCTAACGGCTTCGATCAGCGGATTCATCGCGCGCCGCTCCGCTGATAGAGATCGAACGATTCCGGCTCAAACACCCGCGTGTGCCAGAAAGAATTTCCTTCGAAATGACGGATCGCCCAATAGCCGCTCTTTCGTACCTGTGCGGTCCAGACGCCGTGCTCGAACTCATTTTTGTAACCGACAATCACGTAGTCCGGCCGTAGCGCAGGGAGGCGCGCAATATCTTCGTTCACGTGATTTCGCCGCGACCAGTCCCAGTAACCCTGTGCGCCACCCTCGTTCCAATTGGAGAAAACATTTGCGGGAAAGTAAGGCTCGATCGCGACGCAAGCGAAGCCGATCGCGTCGATCCGGCGTTCAGTATGGCGCCCCGTTAACCCTAGCTCGCGAATCCCTCGCGCTGCCGCCAGACTGCCGGAATAGGGCTCAACCCAGTCATAGCGGATCGCGCACCACGTCCAGTAACACTGGATTCCAATTACCACCGCGAAAGCGGCTACCGCCATAAGCCGCGCTATTTCCCGCTGCCCTGCCAGCCGTCCATACGCGATCCATATCGCGAAAATCCACGCGAGTAACAGAACGCCGTAGTGCCACACCTGCGAATAAACAACAGCGTTCAAGGCGCATAATAGCCCGCTCGCCAGTGCAAAGAACAACAGCCCTCCGCCGCGCCACAGTAGCGGTATCGATAGACCCACCATTAGCAGCGAGGATATGGTCTCGCCGGTAAACCCCGCCGCAAATGCTTTCCCGCAGACGTCGAGAAAGTGTCCGAACGAGAAGTTATAACCAGAGACGAAGGTTCCATCCTTGGCAGGCCACGAAGCGGCAGCCAGCAATGCAGTCACGACCCCGAAGGCGGCTGCATATGGTATTGCCTGCTTTCGCCGATGCGATTGAACAATTGCCGCGACGCCGATCGATGCGGCAATAATCATCCCATGTACGCTTACCGCGGACATGAGGCACAACACCAAGGTAAATAACATCGGCGTTTCAGGCGCCGTTCGAAACAAAGCGGCACAAGCAAATACCAGTACAGGCAGTAAGTCATAACTGCGCGCAATCACCGCATATTGATAGCACAAAAAATAGCTAAGCGGCAGCGTCAGCCGAATTGCCAACGGAAATGGCGATCGCCAGAGGATAATAGCCGAGGCGGCGACACCTATAACCCCGCGTTACTACATTCATTCCGGCATATGGCAGCCCTGCTCGAATCGCCGCGTGAAGCAATGTCTGCCAAAGTCCCGTGGTCCCCTCATAGTGCAGCAGTCGGGTCCACAACTCGATCAGCCCCGCATCTCGCGCGAGTAACCAGGATTGGGCCTCATCCGCCCACGGTTCGTGACGCACAATGGCCCCCGCGACAATCAACGAGTAAAGAGCCAATCCTGCGAAGCACGGGTCGCGGCGAAGGGTAGAAACCGTTTCGACCCGGTTTTCCGCCGCGGTCAGGAGATCCATTTCAGGAGTCGAATCACACCCATCTTTGCGGCCTGCCGGTGCGCGGATACGTCGCGGCGTTTTTCGATCTCGTTCCGGTTTTCCGAATAATACTGATAGGCGCGCCACAGCATTTGCTCGTTACTTACCGTTGGCCTCCATCCCAGCTTCTCTTTGATCCGCGTGGTATCGAACACAAAATCTTCGGCGATCATTTTGTAATGATAAGGTCCCAGCGGCGATAACTTCATGCGATGCGAAAGCTTCATCGCCGCTAGCGTCGGCCTTAATGGTAACGCCGCCACCGACGATCTGCTCTGGGCCTTCTGCACAACATAGCGGTACACCTCCGCCAGGGACTTGACGTCGTCCGAACCAATATTAAACGTTTCCGCTCCAGGATACTCAAGCGCAAGCATGCACGCATTGGCCAGATCGCCGGCATAAATGAACTGATACCGGTTACCGCCTTTTCCAACCGTCCATACCCGGCGGCCGTCATGAATGAACTCGAACAGAATCGCGAGCAGCCCGAGCCTGCCGAAATCGATAATTGTCGGACAGCGAATGATAACCGATCTAAGATCGGTGTATTCGCGAATCACCTGCTCGGCCGCAACCTTCGAACGGCCGTACACCTCGACCGGGTTGGGCGGATCGTCTTCCCTCACCGGGCGTCCCATGCTCTCACCCCAAAGGCAGTTGCTGGATAAGAAGACCATCTGCTGCACGCGGTGAAACCGCATCGCGTCCATCACATTCCGCGTTCCGTCGACGTTGCTGGTCCACAGAAAGTTTTCATCATTTACAGCGTGCGCCAGAATTGCGGCACAATGCACGACGCCGTCGATGTGCGTGTTGGCAGTGGCGGAGGAAAAGACAGACCGTAACTTATCAGGGTCCCGGATATCCATTTGATACTTAACAAGATTTGGATGCTCGGTCGAATCTTTTACCAGATCCACATTAATACAGCGATGGCCCTGTTCTAAGATGTGCTCCTTAATGATGGTTCCAAAGAAGCCTGAACCGCCAGTTACTAAAATTGTCTTCATCTGCTCCATTAATCCGTTTGTAATTCGATTCTCGAAACTATCGCCCCTAACTCACGGCCATCGCCGGCGATAGGCGCTATTGCCTTATCGAAACTAAACTTCACCGGAAGAAGACTCGTCGCCAGTGCATCTACTGGAATCTTCCGCGAGTAAATATAACTGCCGCCCTTCGAAAACGTCTCAGGGTCAAGTATGTAGCCCTCTGTGTTAGCCGAAAGTGTCACTGGCCCGAGCGATTCGATCTGAGACTCTGGAATATAGAATTGCAACTGTAAGGTGGCACCGCGTTGCTCCGCTCCTTCCGGAGGACGTAGCGCCGCCGAAAATTGACGCGCTGTCCACCGCCACGTGCCATTTTCAATTTGGTAGAAACCGGAGAGTAATTGCTCCCCCGATCGTACATCCGCGACATCGATCCTACTAAATGGTTCTTTAACTCGATGACAACCTACAAACAGAACCACTGCCAAGAAGATAGTAACGGAACCTTTATACTCTGAAGCTAACGATAACTGCATCCAAGAGCCGAATTACAACTATAGAACAAAGCTTTCGGCGATTTGTCGTGGTATCTTCCGATCGTTGTGTGCTCAAATACAAAAATCTCAGTCAGTGTGCAGATTTGTACGAATGCAGACACAATGTAAGGCGCGGAGGTGATTGCTACTTACGAAAGTTATACACGCTGGACTGTGAGCGCGCAGTGCAAGAATAGTTGCGCGACATAGACTTGCAAAGGCGCAAGCGTTATGCACGCAATGCGATTGACCAAGTTACGAAACAGGGACGGTTGCGGGCGGCGAACGAGTTCGCCAGTGCAGACTGACAGCTCTGGCGCTGATAGAATTGAGGTTAGGCCTTTCCATCCGTTTTCGAATCTGCATGAGTATTGCATCCGATCACCTGTCGCTCGCGTTCGGCGTCGAGTTTGACGATCTCTATACCCGCGAAGGCCTTGTCCGCCTCGACGAAACGTTCACCGATTACCTGAAAACCGGCGACGCCGCGCTGTGCGACCGACTCCTCGGGGCTCGCGAAAATCCGGGATCGCTGACTAACAAGCAGGCCTCGGAATTGATTATCGCGGCCGCGCCGCACCTTGAGGATTTCATCGGGCAACTCTTCGGCATTGAAGCAAGCCTGCGCGATCTGCAGGCCCGGCATCATGAACTCGCGCCGCTATACGCGGTTAAGCGCAAATTCGTGCAGCGGAAAGCAGTAACGAGCATCTCCCGCGACCAGGCTCTTGCGTTCGATGGCGAGGCGTTGGCCGCCGATCTCGAAACTTTGTTCGATTCGCCGCTCAGCGAGTTGACTTTCGCGCGCTTTATCGACCGCTGGCTGCAGTCTGAACCGGAATATAAGAAGCAACTCGAACTGGCGGCAAAGTATGCGGCATGGGCCACATTAACGCCCGCGGGGCAGAAGAAGCACAAGAAGGGCATTCTGTTCCAGATGCCTCACAAGATCGACCCTTATCATCTGGTACCGGTGGAGGCGCTCGCACTGAACGGTGTCGCCACACTGCAGCTTCATCCCGATCATCTGCGGCATCGGGAGGGGTTCAAGCTGACTGATCCGGGCACTGATCTGAAGGGAGCGCTGGACGAAGCCCACTATTGCATCAAGTGCCACAACCAGGGCAAAGACAGTTGCTCTACCGGACTGCGCGAAAAGACCGGGGAATACAAACACAGCATCTTCGGAGTAACCCTGGCAGGCTGTCCTCTAGAAGAGAAGATTTCCGAGATGAACGTCGTCAAACAGAACGGCAATCCGATCGGAGCGCTGGGAATCGTCGTGATCGACAATCCGATGTGCGCGGGCACGGGACACCGCATCTGCAATGACTGCATGAAGTCGTGCATTTATCAGAAGCAGGAGCCGGTGGATATTCCGCAGGTAGAGACCCGCACTTTGAAGGATGTTCTGGAACTGCCTTGGGGCTTCGAAATCTACAGCCTGTTAACGCGATGGAATCCGCTGAACCTCTCGCATCCCGTGCCCAAAGCGCCGAGCGGATACAAGGCGCTGGTGGTGGGACTGGGTCCCGCGGGATTCACTCTGGCGCACTATTTGATGAACGACGGGCACACCGTAGCCGCCGTGGACGGGCTTAAGATCGAGCCGCTGCCGTTCGAGATAAGCGGCGTCGATCCGCTGGGCCGACGCCAGAGATTCAAGCCGATTCGCGACATCAATACGCTCTACGAATCGCTGGACGACCGCGTGATGGCGGGCTTTGGCGGCGTAGCGGAATACGGCATTACTGTCCGCTGGAACAAGAATTTCTTGAAGCTGATCCGTCTGCTGCTGGAGCGGCGGAGCGAATTCGCGATGTTCGGCGGCGTGCGCTTCGGCGGAACCATTACGATCGACAGCGCGTTCGACATGGGCTTCGATCACATCGCGTTATGCGCGGGTGCAGGGAGGCCGACCGTGATTCCGATGAAGAACGGTCTCGCGCGCGGTGTGCGGCAAGCCTCGGACTTCCTGATGGCGCTGCAGCTCACCGGCGCGGCCAAACACGATTCACTCGCGAATCTTCAGATACGCATGCCGATCGTCGTGATTGGCGGGGGCTTGACCGCTATCGATACGGCGACAGAATCGCTCGCGTACTATGTGGTGCAGGTCGAGAAGTTTCTGGATCGGTACGAAAAGCTGGTGGCGGAGCGCGGGACGGCCGATGTGCGCGCCTTGTGGTCCGCGGAAGAGAAGATCACCGCCGATGAATTCCTTGCCCATGCGCGCGCCATCCAGGCGGAGCGCGTGGCCGCGAATATCGAAGGACGCAAGCCGGATTTCGTGAGCCTGCTGAATTCATGGGGCGGTGTTACGATCGCGTACCGCCGCCGGCTCGTGGATTCGCCCAGCTACACGTTGAACCACGAAGAAGTGGAACTCGCGATGGAGGAAGGAATTCGATTTGCCGAGTGCCTTTCGCCGACCGCGGTCGACGTGGATCAATACGGCCATGCGAGCGCGTTGCGCCTTACGCAGCATCATTTCGACGAAGCCACCCAGAAGATTTCGAAAGATGGCGAGCCGGTGGTGCTGCCGGCTCGATCCATTCTGGTGGCCGCCGGCACGCAGCCGAACACGGTTCTAGGCCGCGAGGATACTCGCAACATAACCATCGATGGCCGCTACTTCCAGGCCATCGATGAAGACGGTCACTCGGTGAAGCCGGAGAAGCTCTCGAAGCCCGAGAAGGCCTACGTACTGACGTCGATTCGCGAGGATGGTAGGGCTATCAGTTACTTCGGCGATCTGCATCCCTCCTTCGCAGGCAACGTGGTGAAGGCGATGGGGAGCGCGAAGCAGGGCTATCCCGTGGTCTCGCGCATGCTTGGTCGGCACGCACCGCGAATACCGGTGCCCTCCGAATTGCTGGCGCGATTGAATGACGAATTGCGCGCAGTCGTGCACGACGTGGTGCGTCTGACGCCGAATATCATCGAAGTGGTTGTACGCGCGCCGCTGGCTGCGCGGGCCTTTGAGCCGGGCCAGTTCTACCGGTTGCAAAATTACGAAACTCTCGCCGCCCGTGCCGACGGCACCACGCTGGCGATGGAAGGGCTTGCGCTCACCGGTGCCTCGGTCGATCGGGAGCGCGGACATCTTTCGACAATTGTGCTCGAAATGGGCGGGTCCTCGGATCTATGCGCATTGTTGAAACCCGGCGAACCGGTGATCCTCATGGGTCCGACGGGAACTCCAACGGAGACGCCCGCAAAAGAGACAGTGCTGCTGGTTGGCGGAGGACTCGGCAACGCAGTGCTTTTCTCGATCGGTCAGCAACTGCGCGCGAGAGGGTCTAAGGTGGTTTACTTCGCGGGCTACAAGAAGATCATCGACCGCTACAAGGTGGACGAGATCGAGAAGGCCGCCGATGTAGTGATCTGGTGCTGCGACGAAGCGCCAGGGTTCACGCCCGATCGAGTGCAGGACAAGGCGTTCGTCGGCAACATTGTCGAGGCGATTGCGGCGTATGGACGCGGCGATCTGGATGAAGCGGAGATTCCATTGAATCGCGTCGATCGCATCGTGGCGATCGGGTCGGACGGAATGATGCGAGCTGTGGCGCAGGCCCGGCATGGGGTCCTCGCGCCATTTCTAAAGGCGAAGCATCAGGCAATCGGCAGCATCAATTCGCCGATGCAGTGCATGATGAAGGAGATCTGCGCGCAATGCCTGCAGCAGCATCGCGATCCGGTGACGGGCGAGGAGACGGTGGTGTTCTCATGCTTCAATCAGGATCAATCGCTCGATCATGTCGATTTCACCAACCTGCGTACGCGCCTGTCGCAAAATGGCGTGCAGGAGAAGTTGACGAAGCAATGGATCGACCGGTGTTTGCGGCTGATCGGCAGCCGGGAAGATAGTTTGGTCGCGCAGTAGTTACGGACCTGGCACCCGTTCTAACGGTAGAGCATCGCGCTCGTGATTTCGGATGACGATGGCCACACTTCTCGCCGGCCGCCGGACAGCCGATTGTAATTTAGCCAGTTCGCCAATCTGGGGCTGAACGGGTCTGTCTCCTTCCAGAAGCACAACGCCCACGTCACCACTCGGAATCTGGCCGATAAAACCGCTCCGTGTCCTCGAGTCATATTTCTAATTTCGTCGATGAAGGTCCGCAACATCGATAGGATGTTCCGTCGCCAAGACGCGGAACTCCTCCGCCGTGCTCGATCTCATTTGGTTGCGGAAGCCGGGGAAGATTCAGTAGCGGACGCCGTCGACGTAGGTCTCCTCGATCTCAATCTTCTTAACTGCGTCGTTGTAGCGGAAAACGACGAAGTCGGCGCGGTCGCCGGCAACGAGTCCGCGTTGCCGGTTGGCAATTCTGGTAACTCGCGCGGGGTTGATGGTCGCCGTCTGAATGGCGTCTCGTAAGGACAGGCCGCCGAGGTGCATCAGGTTCTCAATACCGCGGTCCATGCGGAGCGCCGAACCCGCCAGTTTGCCGGTTCCCGCCAAAACGACGCGCCCGTCGGGTGTATGGTCGACTTCCTGTTCGCCCAGTTTATAGCGGCCGAAGGGAGCGCCTGCCGGAGCGCTCGCATCGGTAACGAGGATGCTGCGCTCCACGCCTTTGGCTCGCAATGCAACCTTCAGGAACGATGACGGAAGGTGGATGCCGTCGACGATGAAATCCGCGCTGAGGCGATCATCCGCCAATTGATCCCACAGATAATTAGGATGGCGACGGAGAACCGTGTGAGCGCCATTTCCAAGATGGGTGGACAGGGTCGCGCCCGCATCCACAGCAGCGTGGAGTTGTTCCGTTGTAGCGCCCGTGTGGCCGATGCTGACGGTAACGCCTTCCGCGACGAGTGCCTCGATGTAGCGCGGCGCTTCAGGCCAGTGAGGTGAAAGCGTCACGAGCCGGATCAGTCCTTCGGTGGCATCGCGCCAACGCGCCCATTCGTCCAAATCGGGCGGCCGGACCCACTGCCGAAGATGCGCGCCACGAGGCCCGTCTTCATCGCCGATGTACGGTCCTTCGACGTGTATACCCTCGATCACGGCGGATTCGGCAATCCGCCGCTTAGCATCATGAAGATTCTTCAGAGCGCCCAGCATGTCACCTGGCGACCCGGTAATCACCGTGGGGAAGAAGCGCGTCACCCCGGTCTTCAATAATACGTGGATGGAACGCGAGATCTCCTCGAACGGAGCCGCCGGATTGCAATAGTCGACACCGGCATAGCCGTTAACCTGGATATCGATGAAGCCTGGGGCGAGATAGCGATTCTCCCCGGACGATTCGCACGTTTCGGTTCTGGTAATCAGTTTGTCGAATTCGAGAGTTGTGGCGTTGCCGGTTGCCACGTCGATGCCGGAACAATTCATAGAGTCACCGTTTTATCCACACTTTACCAACAGCTCGCTCGCTTTAACCCAATGAGAAAGCTGGGGGAAAAAATCTGTTGAAATCGGCCCGTAAAGGGTCAATCGGCACTAGCGCCGGGAGCCACTTTCACGATACAACGGAACAGTCGAATGGCTGCGACGCAAGCCGGCGGTAAATCTCGGGGGAGGTGGCCGCCGGTAGCGTCGCAGGTCCCTGTACGATCCCAAAACCGACATGATCGAAAGCCTGCGATGAACGGCGCTCGTGCTAATCTGAATGAGTCAGCGCCTAGTCTTCAAGCCTCGGGCCGGTAGCTCAGTTGGTAGAGCATCGCACTTTTAATGCGGTGGTCGCGGGTTCGAGCCCCGCCCGGCTCACCATATTTAGAATCAATAAGGTAGAACGATTTCTTGACTTCTGTGTGTAATAGGTGTGTAGTAAAGGGCAAAGAGGCTCCATTCTCACCCTTTATAAACGACACACCAAAGCCTGTGCTGAAGCACGATTGAGGGAGGCGGCGAAGGGTATGATCGCCGAACTCCGTTCCGATCGAAACTACCCTCGTTGCGTGTGCCCTATCAATGCGGAGGGCATCATCAGGATCGATGGCTTCATTCGCAAGGCGACCGGCGAAGTGAAGTGGCCCAAGGCTGAGGAATTGAAAAAGAAATGTGAGGATGCCGGGACAGTTGACCTTCGGCCGCCCGACCCCGCGCCCCAACAATTGTCTATGGTTAAACATGTGGTCGAGCAGTTTACGAACGACCGTGTTGCTCTGAAGACCTTGCCGAGTACGCTCAGAACTATCGTTAGTTCACTGACCTGCTAAGAGACTTCTGTGCGGAGAAAGGCGTCGTCTACATCACGCAATTCGGCATTGACCATGCGCGCGCGTTTCGTGAATCGTGGAATGGCTCATCGATCACAATTCTGAAGCGGTTGGAACGAATGAAGGCGTTCTTCGGCTGGGTTGTCGCACAGCGTTGGATAGAAATCAATCCGGCTGCAAGGTGAAAGAGACCGTTACCGACGATCCGCCGGCCGACCCGATCTCGAAGGAGGATCTTGCCGGCCCGATCGGTGCAATTGAACGAATGCCGACGCGGGGAGGCGAAGACAACATGAGCCATGATCGGCTGCTTGCGATGATTTTCTTGCTGCGACACACGGGCCTGCGGATCGGCGACATTGTCCAGTTCTCGACTGATCGGCTGCGGGGCAATTCGGCGTTCGTGCACATGGCCAAAACCGGTAATCCGGTATGGGTGCCGTTGCCCGAATTCGTGGTCGCGAAGCTCAAGGTTCTCCCTTTGTACGAGGGGAAATACTACTTTGCCGATGGGAGCGCAAAGCTCGGAACGGCGACCGGCAATGCCAGGCGATCTCTGCGGAAACTCTCGAACCTGGCGAAAGTCCGGACCGTGAACCCGCATCGGTTTCGCGATACGCTCGCGATCAAACTGTTAGTGCAAGGCGTTCCGATTGAGGACGTGAAAGAGAGACACCAGTGGGCCACGAAGACGTGAACATCACGCTCCGGCACTACGGGAACTTCGAGAAAGTCACGCCAAGATCGACTCACCCGATCTCTGCAAAAGACCTGGGATATCGCTTAACCCGAACTACACACGAAGGGTCGGTCAGGTTTGACCGGCCCGTCGTGTTGGTAGCGTTAAACCCCTATCGAAATCCTTCCGTTGCCGTGGTAGGACTTCCAAATTATCAGATTCTGCCTCGCGTTGCGCTCGCGCTCACCAAAGTTTGAACGCATGGAGCGAGGCTTTCGATAGCGTCGTTGGCTAATTCGATAGCGTCGTTCGGCTAATTCATACTGCCCGATCCGACGCCCAAAAGCAATCACCAGCTAACCCAGCCAGTTTCATACTGCGCGGAATAGGCGCTTTTCGAAATGAGGGCCGGTGCAAGCGTTACGGGGAAGGCCCCCGGAAATGAGAGCGAAACGCCTGTTGAGTGCTTCTGTAAGCACACTAAGGCGGCCCATGAGGGCAAATTCTTGCTCTGAAGGCCGGTGCGATTGCAAACTCTTCCAGGCGCGGCCATGCGTTTGTGGCTATCCCCAAAGCATGCACAATGTGCTGTTGTGACAAGGGTTGCACTTGTCGTCTATACCACCCGGATGAGACCCCGGAATTCTTGCTTCGCATGGGAGTATGGGCGGGCAAGTGGCAGTTCATCCCCGTCGATCAACTCAAAGTTTCTGATGCGCCCCGACCGGCCGGAGATGGTGCGCGTCTGGGCCTGCGGTGGTGCTCCACACCACCGGGCACGGAGAAGAGACAGACGTCACTCAAGGCTCGCGATGAAGATAAACACGAGCGGAACATTAGTTCCATTAACGCCGGCGGATATAGTAATCGAACTGAGCAAGGCGGATCACCCTGGGCCGCATGTCGAAACAAAACGTACGCTGAACATTGATAAACCTCGAACGCGCCGGTGCCGCGCGTATCATAGGAAAGAAAAGCCGCGGCAATCGCCTTCTATTCTTTTACACTCGTCCACTCGCATCTCGGCAGATACGGAGTGAGCCGCAGATTCTGGAGGGAGGACAAAGAATAAAAGCAGTCAGATCTCACGTTCCCGCGTCCTCAAGTGATTCAACAGCAAGCACTTGCGCGAGAGCAACTTTTCAAATCTGCGGGGCGTGGTTGTCAAGGCATTCAAGCGAGCCGTTCACGATGCGGTGCGAGCAAACGACGGACCCGAGCAAGCAGGCGAAATTGACTGCCAAAAGGAGGTTGAGAAAATCTTGGAGCCGGCGATTGAAGCTCTCAAATGAGCCTACCTCCGGGCGGTCGAGGTAGTCAGTGGCGTGTCCGCATATAAGGAAGACAGTAGTTGTTCCAGTAGGTTGTCGTCCACGAGTGATTCCGGGGGGAAGGCTTCGACGACGACGCGGCCCGCAGACTTATCGTCATTAGCCCAACCCGGAACTGCGACGTCCCAGGAACGCGAGTCAAAAAACGAGCACGCACCGGAACCTGCCGGATTGTCTGAGGAGGAGTTCGCTGAGAAGCTGACTCGGATGTTTGTCGCTGATGGCAAGGACAATCCCACCCCCAAACAGATTCGGGACGTTATGGACGGCCTTCCCATTCACAACAGGGCACGGTCGGAGTTCCTGGTTACGCTCCGGAAGAAAATTCGCAGGCTAAAGCACCCCGGTGCTCTACCGTCCCTGGTTGAGGGTTTTAACGCGAGATGGCCGGTATGGCTAGAAGTATTGGACGCAGAGAGGCCGCTCGGCGGTGAAACAGACGAATCGGCGTCCAGATCGGACCAGGTGCGGCTTTATCTGCGCAAAAATGCGGAGGCTCTGAGACAAGCGGCCTGCCATGACGAGACTGCCCAAATGGAAGATATGGCGGCGGGGCCCCTGGATGATGAGGAGGACGTCGAATGGCGTCTGGGCATTTTGGAACAGGGGATCG
>CAVYEV010000032.1:0-29311 GCA_963767545.1 Terriglobia bacterium | reverse complement strand
AAGGATTCCGTTGCGAAAAAAACCGGGAGCCGATCTGATAAGGTAAGCTGTGCCGATTACCGCGTCGAATCCCTTTAAGTGGCGACATTATCCGGGTGACATCATCATGTGGTGTGTGCGCTGGTACTGCGCTATCCGATTTCAGCGGCACAGATGGGCGAGATGACCGCAGAAAGAGGTCTGTTTATCAGCGCCAGCTGTATTTGGCGGTGGGTCCAGATCTACGGGCCAGAGTTGGACAAGCGCTGTCGGCGGCACCTGAAGCCGACCAACAGAAGCTGGCGTTTGGATGAAACCTATATCAAAGTGAAAGGCCAGGAACGATTTGTACCGAGCGGTGGATTTCACGGGGCAGACCATTGATTTCTACTCACCGCCAAGCGGGACACAGCAGCGGCGAAACGCTTCTTTCGGCGGGCATTGGCCCATTCAGCCAATCTGACGCCGCGGGTGATCAACGTGGACAAGAACCGCGCTTATCCGGTGGCGGT
The DNA here is from genome assembly GCA_963767545.1 of Terriglobia bacterium. Lineage (GTDB taxonomy): Bacteria > Acidobacteriota > Terriglobia > Bryobacterales > Bryobacteraceae > CAVVFX01. The sequence continues at coordinate 28,820 of CAVYEV010000032.1, read as the reverse complement.
CAATGATCTGAAGCAGGAAGGCACCTTACGGCGGCGTTGCCGATTACGACAGTGCAAATACTTGAATAACATCGTGGAGCAGGACCACAGAAACGTGAAGCGACGGACTTGGCTGGCCAAGGGATACGGTTCGGTGCCGACGGCTTGGCGAACACTCCGAGGGATCGAAGCGATGGACATGATCAGGAAAGGGCGAGCGAGGCGAGTAGCGAAAGGTGACACGGTAGCTCAGATGAAGTTCATCGAAAAGCTATTCGGTATACCCGCATAGGGCCGGCTTAGTCGGCTGTCCTTGCGCCATCTGGATTTTCGCAACGGAATCCAGTACGGCGGGGCGGCGTCTAGCGCTTGTTCAAGGTTGATGCTTTGATGGGCGCTCTTCGTCTGGCTGTCCCAGGAAATTGAGGGCTGAACTTTGGCAGGAAAGATTCTCGCGTGCTCCGGTTGCTGCATAGAGAGCTTGCCGCTGCAGAAGATGTGGCGGCGGCGTTGCTCAAGGAATAATCCGCAGTTGTCAATCTCGTCCCCCAGACTCGCCATGCACCAAGCGGGCTAGAAGTCCCCTTCTGGGACGTTTCGTTGGAACATTCCCGAAAACGCGGTTGTCTTCGTCGTGAAAACCGCAAGCAAGGTGGGACTCCTTCTATCCTCTTTCCAGCACCAGGTGCGTCGCGTGCTCGGTGGCCTTGTGCTCCGTCACAGAGAATCTAAGAGCGCGTAGGTCAAGACCGGTAAACAACGCTTCTCCCTGACCAAGTACAACAGGGGAAAGTGCAAAGTGCAGAGAATCGATCAGGTTTGCTTGCAGATATTGCCGAACAGTGGAAACGCCGCCTCCGATTTTGACATCCTTGTCTCCGGCTGCCTCTTTCGCGAGCCTCAGCGCTTCTTGGATTCCGCCGGTCACAAAATGGAAGGTCGTCCCGCCCTCCATCACCAGCGGCTCCCGTTCGTAGTGCGTAAGAACGAACGTCGGCGCATGGTACGGTGGGTTGTCTCCCCACCATCCCTTCCATGAGTTGTCGGGCCATGGACCGCGCACCGGGCCGAACATGTTTCGACCAAGGATGAAGGCACCGAAGTTCGCCATCCCGCGCGTTGCGAACTCATCGTCTACGTCAATGGATCCACCTTCCTGCCCATGCATCGCGCGGAATGTTTTGGTGTGGAAATACCACTGGAAAATCTCGGGACCGCGCTTGCCCAGCGGATCCTGAAGACTCTGTTCCGTTCCCGCGCTGAAACCGTCCAACGAAACACCAAATCCCGCAACTCGAACCTTCTGCATGTGTCTGTTCTACCGGCCTCCAGACTTCATCCTATCGCTGCTCGATAGCGGTCATCACGAGGCCACAAGTCCGCTTCTAGGAAGTTTCGCAGGATCGATACCGATAAACGCGCTTGCGGACTGCAATCCACTTGCGCGGAGTAAGATAAGGCGGTCGTTCGAAGCCTCAGCAAACGCTCTTGTCATCGTTTGTTCCTCTCTTGTCTGAGCCGGGCACGAAGTTGTGCTTGCCTGCTTTCATGTTTACCAGGCAGGTGGGCGGAAAATGCTCGTCGATTTCGTGAAAATCCGGGCAGCTACTGAAACAGTTCGATCAGTTATTTCTCGCGGCAGTGTGACCGCCAAGGCGGCGATCGTAACCAATGCTGTTCACAAGCGATAGCCCTACGACTTTTTACTACCAATGTCGACAGGTTGGCATTGACTCGCGGTGATCTCTGAAATAATTCGCGACAAGTGGCCAGAATAGCCAACGTATGAAAGTACAAAATGCTGTAAGAGTTCTGAGGCTTGTGTGCATATTATCCTTTGTGTGTGCCAACAGTTTTAGCCAGGACACCGGCGCTATCAACGGTCAGGTGTTCGACCCTACTAACGCCGCCGTCCCCAGCGCGACGCTGAGTGCGGCAAACCAGGATACCGGCTTGCGTCGCAAGGCGGTGTCCAACCCGGAAGGTGTCTTTTTCATCCCGGCATTGCCCCCAGGTACATACGAGCTGACCGCTGAGGTTCCGGGATTCAAGGCGTTTACACGAACCGGAATCGTCGTCTCAGTTGGCCAGAATACGCGCGCGGACGTCAAATTGGAAGTGGGCGCCGTTGCCGAGAATGTCACCGTTCAAGGGACAGTTGTCGGCGTCGACACCCACAGCGACACGGTGGGCGCCACGATCGATAACCAGCGGCTCGCGAGCCTGCCTGTCCTGGACCGAGACCTGTTGAACCTCGCGACTCTGCTGCCGGGAGTCGGCCCGGCATCATTTCCAACTACGGTCACCGGCTCTCGAAACGGTCCGACGGTAAGCGTATCCGGCAGCCGTCCCCGAGACAATAATTTCCTGCTGGATGGAGCAAGCTTCGTTGCGGGCTTGTATAACACTCCGCAGAATTTGCCGACGCCCGATGCAGTGGAGGAGTTTCGCGTGATGACGAACACCTACAGTGCGGAGTTTGGGCAAGGCGCCGGGTCGATTTTCTTCGTGGTGACAAAGTCAGGGACTGACACTTTCCATGGCAGTCTATATGAGTATTTGCGAAATAGCGCCGTAAACGCCCGCAACGAGTTCGCGGCCACAACACCAGTGTTAAAGCAGAACCAATTTGGTGGAAGTTTCGGCGGCCCGGTTCTGTTGCCGCATTTCAACGGCAAAGACCGGACTTTCTTCTTCGTATCGTACGAGGGCCTGCGGATTCGTTCACAATCGATCGACAACTCTTTTCCCCCTACCGCTCTCGAGCGGGCCGGTAACTTTTCTTCTTCTCCAAAGCCGGTCATTGATCCTGGCACTGGTTCGCCATTTCCCGGCAATATCATTCCCGCAACTCGACTGGATCCGCTGTCGGTTGCAATGAACAGCACTTACATGGTGCTTTATCCAAATCAACCCAACGGTTCGAACACCAGTCTGCATACCTTCTCCACTACGGACAATCAGATTACATTGAGGGGCGACCAGCGTCTGTCGGCCAACAATAATTTGGCCGTCCGGTACTATCGCAATAACGATGGCATTCGGGAGACATCGCCGCAAAGTCTGTTTCCGCTTGTAGTGGCGGGTTCTAATTTGCCGATACAGTCGGCCACCCTGTCGGACACGCACACATTCGGTCCCACGATGGTCAACGAATTCCGGGCGACTTACACGCGAATTCCGTCTTCTCAGTTGGGGTCCGCGCTGACGCAGAAGACGGCTAAGCAGCTTGGGGGCGATTTCAATCAGCAGTCGCGCGTGCCGCTCGCGCCCCAGGCTAGCATCTCAGGCAGGACCAGCTTTACCCCGGGCTCACCGCAGCGTGTGGATATCGACAACGTGTACCAGTTGGAGGATAAGTTTTCGTGGATCCATGGAAGGCATGCGCTAAAGTTCGGCTTCTCGGATATCTACGACAGGCAATTGACGGAAAGCGAATTTCGCACGAACGGGCAGTTTACGTTTGATGGGTCGTTTACAGGCAATGCCGAGGCGGATTTCATGTTGGGGAAAGCCACCTCGCTTCTCATATCGGATCCGTATTACACCGCCCTTCGGGGTTCGGATTACGCCGCATATGCGCAGGATAATTTTACAGTCAGCAGGCGTCTGAGCCTGGACTACGGAGTGCGGTATCAACTCCATGTCCCGTGGACGAACCAATTCGGTTATGCGGCCACCGTGATACCGGGACGTCAATCCACCTACGAGCCCACCGCCCCTCCCGGACTGGTCTATTACGGCGATCCCGGGATTCCCGCCGGACTTTATAAAGCGAATAAGAAGGATTTCGAGCCGCGCGTAGGTTTGGCATGGGATGTTTTCGGGAATGGCAGGACAGCGGTTCGCGCGGGGTTCGGATGGTTCACCAGGGGGCAGGCGGGAATCATGGTGCAGCACGGGTATGAGATGCCGCCTTTCGAACGCGTCATTTCGCTGTCGCCTCCCTACAGCTTCTCCAATCCTTGGGGTGGAGGACCGGATCCGTTTCCGTATGTGATGACCCTCAAGAACCCCGTTTATCAGTACCCGCTTCAGGCTTTCCAGGTGGACCCCAACTTCGGCGACGCATATACAGAGCAGTACAACCTGAATGTGCAGCAGCAGCTCGGCAATGACACCTTCGTTCAAATAGGCTACGTCGGCAAAGAGGCGCACAAGCTTTCCGTAGCAACCGAATCGAATCCCGCGGTGTGGGGAACCGGGCGCCACCATCGCCAACGCGCAGCAGCGCCGGCCGTATTTTCCGCAATACTATGCTGGCATCACGAATGTTCTTTCGGTAGGGAATGCGAATTATAATTCGCTGCAAATCGACGCCCGAAAACGCTTCTCGCGCGGTTACACCGTGCAACTGGCGTACACGTGGTCGAAGGCTATCGACGAAGGCTCGAACGACAATGCCGAGGGTTCAACGGTTAGCAATCCGTACAATTATCTGAAAGGCGAGCGCGGGTTATCTGCCTTCGACCGCAGGAATATTCTGACGCTCAATGGGGTTTGGGACTTACCCGTCCTGAGGAATCGGGGTCTGCCGGCCCGGATCGCGGGCGGCTGGGAATTGTCCGGCAGCATGTATTTTAGTTCCGGAGCGCCGTTTTCGATCGCCACCGGTGCGGATACCGCAGCTCTTGGTGGATCGCGGGGGTTAGGAAACCAGCGAGCCCAGCAGGTTGGTAACCCGTTCCTCGATACGGGCAGACCGGAGCAGCAGTTGATCGCTGAATACTTCAATAGCGCCGCTTTTGTAAGTCCGGCGGTCGGGACCTTCGGAAACACCGGCAGGGATATTCTAACCGGTCCCGGCAGTTTCACGATTAATACCGCGGTTCTCAAGAATTTCCGCCTCTCTTCCCGAGAGGCTCTGGGGAAAATGCAATTTCGCGCCGAGGCCTATAACCTGCTCAATTGGGTAAACCTTGGAAATCCGGTAGCAACGCGGACCGCGCCCAATTTCGGAGCAATCAGCAGCGCGGGCGCGGCGAGGGTGATGCAGTTTGCTTTGCGATACGACTTCTAATGCGAATCAACCAGGATTCCGCGGGCTCATTGCTGTTTAAGGCGCCGTTGCTCGAAGTATCCCCGGGCAGGAACCGGAGGTTATCGGTGATGTTGCCCTTTTCGGCGAAGTTGAGCAGCGGCATTTCGTTTATGAACTTGGCGGTGAGATTGTTCGGACGCTGGTGGCCGAGACATCCGGGAGTGGCGCCTCGCCGCTGACGTTGACGGTTTCGGATGGCGCCGAGCTAAAGCGTGAAATCCAACGCGCAGGCTGCTTTGTGCGCGGACTGGAATAGGCTCTCGAACGACGGTGCGGAATCCTTGCTTCTGAACGGTCATGCGGTAGGACCCGATCGGCAAATTGGCCGCCAGGTAGTAACCGGGTTCAGTGGTCGAGAAATCGAGTTTGCTGTTGATTTCGATGTTGACCAACTGAATTTGCGTGCAGGGAACCGCGGCCCCGCTCGGTCTGTCACGTTCATTCGATCAAGCCGCGATCGGCCTGGGCGAAGAGGATGCCGTTTGCCGCAAGGATGACCCACGCGAGGAGCAATCGAGCTAGACTAAGAGCTGGCATTTGAAGAGGAATACTTCTGAATCTCATTTGTTTTCTCCTGTCATCGCCGCCAGAATTGTATCACCAACATCCGCTGCTTTCTATGGACGATCGGACGACAGCCCCGATTGCGCCTTCACATAGAATCCCACAAGGGGTGCTTCGAAAAGAAAGGTTGAGGTAAGTTTTATGAGGACTATCGCTTCTCTGCTCCTTTTGGCTCTTCTTTCCGAGCCCATCTTCGCCCAATTTGATTCCGGCCAGATCTCTGGCTTCGTCCGCGACCCAAGCGGCGGAGTCATTCCTTCCGCCAATATCATTGCCACTAATGAAGGCAGCAACGAGCAACATAAAACGCGCACTAACCCGGAGGGTTACTATGTATTTCCGCAGTTATTGGTCGGGCGTTACTCCGTCTCTGTCGAAGCTCCGGGATTCAAACACTACATCAAGACGGGTATCGTCCTCGATGCACAATCCAAGATCGCGGCCGACGTTACGCTTGCCGTCGGCGCAGTAAGCGATTCGGTCGAAGTTGCCGCCGATACCGCGCAGGTGCAGACGGATTCGGCGACTGTCGGCAACATCGTCGATAACAAACAGATTCAGAATCTCACGCTAAACGGCCGTAATCCCGTGTACCTTGCCGCGCTCACGCCCGGTGTTGCAGGCGGGCAGGGCATCGGCACTTTCGATCCCGACAGCGTCAGCAACGGCAGTTTCAACATCAACGGCGGCCGCCCGGACGAATACGTCGTAATGGTTGACGGCGCTGTGGCCACACGCACACGATCGTCGGGCTCTATGCTGGGCGCCCTTGACGTCGACAGTATTCAGGAAGTGCAGGTGCTCACCGCGGACTACTCCGCCGAATATGGCCGCTCGTCCTCCGGACAGATTCGTTTCGTCACAAAAAGCGGTAGTCGGGATTTTCACGGCGATCTTGTCGAGAACTTCCGCAATTCCGCGCTCGATGCCAACACCTGGACTCGCAACCACAGCCCGCTGCTGTCGATCTCGACCGGCGCGGCGCCTTACCGCTTCAACCAGTACGGCTTCGATATCGGCGGACCGGTCTTCGTCCCCAAGCACTTCAATACCGATCGCAACCGCCTTTTCTTCTTCTACGCCGAGGAGTGGATCAAGCGGCGCTACACCACTACCAACACCGGCACGGTCCCCAGCCTCGCTATGCGCAACGGCGACTTCAGCGAACTCCTAAGCGCGTCGAATCCCTTTTACAAGAGGGTCCGCGCCATTACCGATCCTCTTACCAACGCGCCATTCCCCGGCAACATCATTCCCGGCTCGCGGATTAGCCATAACGGACAAGCGCTTTTGAACATCCTGCCGCAACCCGTCCCCGGATTTCTGCAAGGCTCAGCCAACTGGATCGGCACCAAGCCTACTCATTCGGATCTGCGTAAAGATACTTTCAAAGTCGATTACCTCATTAGCCAGAACGAGCACCTTTCGATCAAAGGCAACCATACTCCCTGGAACTTCAATGCTCCATTCGAGGATACTTTCGGGCGCATGGAAGAGGTGTGGTCGCGTCCCAATCGCATCGGCGCCGTCAGTCTGACCAGCACCTTCTCGCCGACATTTATCAACGAGCTCAACTTCTCCGCGAATTCCGACGGGCTCGGCAGCATCGCGTTCGGCAGCTATTGCACGCCATGTCTGCGGAGCACTTACGGGTTGAACTATCCATATCTTTTCCCTGGGACGAAAATCGCGCCGGAAAAGGTGCCGAGTATTCGAATCCAGGGACTCACGACGCTTGATGCCGGACCCTATCCGGGCGCCTGGTCGGGCTTCGTCTACGGACTCACCAATACCACCACGAAGATTGCCGGTACTCACACCATCAAATGGGGCTTCTATCTCGAACACTCCGGCCAGAACGATTTCATTCAAGGAACCACCGCCAGCACCGGCACTACGGTAAACCAGAATGGCGATTTCACCTTCAACGATACGGGCAACCCTAGCACCACCGGACTCAGCATCGCCAACGCGATCCTCGGCAACTTCGATACTTATTCGGAATTCGGCGCCAAGTCCTACACGCCCTGGGTCGCGACGGCACTCGATCTGTTTGCGCAGGATAGCTGGAAAGTAACGCAGCATCTGACCCTCGAGTATGGCCTCCGCTGGTCCATTTGGCCCGATTGGCACAGCCGCTGGGGCAATCTCGCCGAATTCTTACCGCAGTATTACGATCCGAAGAACGCTGCCGGTGGTCGACCCTAAAGGAGGCTTCATCGTGAGCGGCAACCAATATGACGGCATCGTCCTTCCAGGTAACGGCGTGCCTTCCGCGGAAGGCGGCCGCTTTCCCGTGCTCCATACGGGCCAATTCAACAGCCTCTACCACGGACTTCCCGATGGGCTTTCACCCACTCAGTGGAAGGTTTTCCAGCCTAGGTTCGGCATCGCCTATGCGCTCTCGTCTAAGATGTCCTTGCGGGCGGGCGCAGGCGCTTTTGCGAATCGCACGGCCATCAATCGGGACACTGCGCTCGGCGGCAACGCGCCGTTTCAAATCCAGGAATCGGTGGTGAATGGAATCGTCGATAATCCCGCTGGCGCGACCCAGCGGCCTTATCCATTCACTCAGACGATTCAGGATCCCGTGTTCAAGATCCCGACTGCCTGGGAGTGGAACGGCACGTTCGCCCGAGAACTGGGTTTCAACACCAATATCGAAGTCAGCTATGTCGGCCGCCGCGGCTTGCACAACCAACGCAAACGCAACATCAACCAACTGCTTCCTGGCACGCTGCAGGCGAACCCAGGCATCAATACCAATTACCTCCGGCCTTACGTTGGAATGGGAGTCATCGATATTTCGGAGAACTCGGGTACATCCCGCTATGACGGACTGCAGATCAGCATCCAGCATCGTTTCTCACGCATCATGCAATTCGGCATCGCCTACACCTTCTCCCGTTCCACCGACGACGGATCTAGCCTCACCGACGTGCTCCCGAATGCCTACAGCAACGCCGGCTATTACGGCCTCTCGGATTTCGATCGCACTCATGTGCTGGTCGCGAATTATATCTATCAGTTGCCGCGTTTCAGACGGCGCCAATGCGCTCGTTCGGGGCGTAGCTCGGCGGATGGGAACTCTCCGGAATTACTCAAGCCCAATCGGGTACGCCGTTCTCCGTGCGCACCAGCGTCGACATTGCTGGAGTCGGCACCGGCAGCGGCAGTCAATTCTGGAATCTCACCGGCAATCCTTCGCGGCGGTCACCAGCTTCACTAATTCGGCGTCTGGTTTAATGCCGCGGCGTTCGCAATTCCGCAGCAGGGGACCTACGGAGTCCAGCCGCGGAACACTTTGCGGGCTCCAGGATCGACTTACTGGGACATGAGCCTTCGCAAGAACATCCGTACTTTCGAAAAACAGCTTCTGCAATTCCGCTTCGATGTCTACGACATCCTGAATCATCCGAACTGGAGCGGCCCGGTCACCGATCCGACCAACGGATCGTTCGGCCTGATTACGAGCAAAACCAACGACTCGCGGCAGCTTCAACTCGCGCTAAAGTACATCTTCTAGGTCCAGTCTCAACATGGAAAACAAATCTTCCGGAATCACCCGCCGCGACGCAGTCACTGTCATCGCCGGTGCCGCCATAGTTCCCGGCCTGTTCGGTGCAGCTCAGGATGCCCAACCCTGGTATGCCACCATGCAGCGCTGCGGTCAGACCAACTTCAACGAGCGCGATCCCATCGAACTCGATATCAAGTGGTGGATCGATTATTGGACCAGCCTCAAGCTCGATGCCCTGCTGCTGAATGCCGGCGGCATTATGGCGTTCTATCCCACTAAGATCCCGTACCATCACAAGAGCCAATTCCTCGGCGATAAGGACCTTTTTGGCGACTTCACCAAGGCCGCCAAAACCAAGGGTATCCGCGTCGTCGCACGCCTCGACTGCAACTACGTCTACGAAGAAGCCTGGAAAGCTCATCCCGAGTGGATTGAACGCTCCGATGGCGGCGCTCCCATCACGCATTCCGAATCGCCATGGCTGTATAAGACCTGCATGTACTCTACGTATTTCACCGAACAGATGCCTGCCATTATCCGCGAAGTGAACGCCATGTACGATGTCGATGGATTCTTCACTAACGGCTGGCCCAGCACCGGCAGGCCGCCGCGTTGTCACTGCGACGCTTGCAAAGGCGGAGCCGATCCCAACACGCCGCAAGGCTACGAGCAGCATCTCTCGCGCGTCCTCGAGATTTGGAAGCTCTGGGACTCGACGGCCAAGCAGAAGAAATGGGATAGCGTCTATGTCGGTAATCTGGGCGGAGGCATACGGGCGGTGACCAACCTCAACCGCATCGCCAGTACCGCCGGTTGGTTCAATGCCGACCATCAGGGACGCTCCGGCGAAACACCCATCTGGGACTGCGCTCAACAGGGCCGCGTCGCTCGCGCCGTGATGAAAGGACGCACGGTCACGAACGTCACTGGCTCTTACTCGAACTCGCATCCGCTATGGCGGCACACATCGCAAAGCGCCGCTCGAAGCGACCATGTGGATGGCGCAGACTACCGCGAGCGGCATGACGCCGTGGTATCACTGGCTCGGCGGCAAACCCGAAGATCACCGTTGGGAAGAGACCGGCCGCGCCTTCTTTCAGTGGATCGCAGCTAACGCGCCCCATTTTGCGCCACGCGAATCGGCCGCCAATCTCGCGATCGTTTTCTCCCAACGCACCAACGCGTTTTATCAGGCTCCCGGTGGGGGTGATGTCACCGACTTCTTGCAGGGCATGTATCACACGCTGCTGAATGGGCGCTTCCTTTTCGATTTCGTTCACGAAGACGATTTCGGCGCGGATACGCTTGCCCGCTACAAAGGCATCATCCTCGCCAATGCCGCAGTGCTATCGGATCGGCAGGCAGGTCAACTCCACGATTATGTGAATCGCGGAGGCTCGCTGCTCGCCACCTTCGAGTCCGGCTGCTATGACGAAAACGGGCGCGCGCGCGGCGAATCGGCACTTGCCGGTCTGTTTGGAGTCAAGAGCGCGGGTAAACGCGTAGGTCCGAACGGCAATGCCGCTTACGCACGCATCGAACGCGATCATGCGATTCTGCGCGGCTTCACTAACACTACGCTACTGCCGTTTGCCGAATACTATTTGCCCTTGCAGGCGATTGCGAATCCTATACTGACCGTTCTCCCGCCGTATCCCGCATTCCCTCCGGAGATGGTGTATCCGAAAACCACTCACACCGATCAACCCGCGATCGTATTAGGCGAACACGGCGCCAGTCGAACGGTGCTAATCCCCGGCGACACCGACCGCGCTTATTGGAGATCGCAGAATCCCGATTTGAGCCAGTTGCTCGGTAATGCGATCCGCTGGATGTTGAAAGACGAAGCGCCGCTCTCCGTTACCGGCGAAGGTCTGGCTGAGATCTTCGCCTGGAAAACGCAAGCGGGGCACGCGATCCACATCCTCAATTACACCAATCCGGATTTCCAACGAGGCTGGTTTACGCGGGCTTATCCGTTGGGATCGCAACAGGTTCGTTTCACGCTTGCCGCCGGCGCTTCAGTGTCCAAAGTTCACCTGCTGCGCGCGAATCGGGAGGTCCCGTTTACTCGCCGCAATGGCGCTATCGAATTCAACGTTCCGCAAGTCGTCGACTATGAGGTCGCCGCACTTGTTTAGCTAGCTAAACGCATAGACTAATTCACGCTGACCGCGTCCCGGTCCGTAATGCGCCTCTTCACCGCGCGCACAATCTTCTTCACATTGCGCCCGTTGGTCAGCTTCTTCCCGAGATTCATCAGCGATCGGGGCTTCGTGTAGAATCGCCAATAAGTCTCGCGCTGAATCCGCGACAAAACGGCGCCGGATAACTGGCGGTTGTGTACGATCGGGAAAAGTTGCTGTAGAGCGGCTTTGCCGTCGCTGTCCATCTCGCCGAATCGCCCGCTCATCATGTCCGTACGCAGCTTGGTTCCCTTAAACGGCGCGACGACTGAGACGAAGATCGTATCGAGTGGCGCGTTGACTGCGAAATCCACGGTCTTCCGCACCTCTTCCAGCGTCTCTCCGGGGAAACCGATCATGAAGAAGCCGCTCACTTCAATGTTGTACCGATTCGCCCAATGGATGGTCTGCAGCGCGCGGTCGATCTTCAGATTCTTGCGAATCAGCTTCTGGAACTTTTCGGAAACCGTCTCGATCGCGACGGCCATGAAATGCGTACCGGCCTGCTTCATCAACGACACCAGCTCCTCGTCGAAGCGATCTCCGCGAACGCCGTTGGGGAACTGCAGATGAATGTCGAGCTTACGATCGATGATGCCGCGGCAGATCTGTTTGGCGCGATCGAGGTCGAAGTTGAAGATGTCATCGACGATCATGAACTCGCGAACGCCGAACTTCCGCACCAGCGTTTCCATCTGGTCAAGCACCACTTCCGGCGCCATGCCGCGGAACTTCTTCCCGTGGATCTCGTGGCAATACGAGCATTGATATGGACAGCCGCGGCTGGTGATGAACTGCACCGCGCGCTGCGATTTAGGGAAATGCCAGGGCGAGTCGAGCAGGAAGTACTTCTCGAGCGCCAGCAGATCGTACGCGGGATCGGGCAGATCGTGAACATTCGGGACCGGCGCCGGCGGGGCAGCGCGGACGCCTCCGTTGATTCCGCTCGCCTCGTTCGCGCCGTTCTGCATCGACCAAACACCCGGAATCTCTCCCGGTTGCCGGCCTGCGTCCAGATCGCTCAAAAGCTGCGTGAGCGCAATTTCGCCCTCTCCGACGACAACGTAATCGACGGCTCCTGTGCGCAGGCACTCTTCCGGATCGGCCGACGGATGCGCGCCGCCAAACACGATCTGAATACCAGGATGAGCCACCTTAAGACGCCGGGCCTCATCAACGGCGGCCGGAAACTCGCAGGTCATGCAGCCGATTCCGGCCACGCGGATGTCATGCTCCCGGATGAACCGGTCGACGTAGTCCTGAGTCACTCCGTCCAGCACCATATCGAGGATATGGACCTCGCGTCCGGCCTTCCGCAGCCACGCCGCGAGGTGGATGTAGTTGAGCGGAACGTTCTGGATATACCGGTTAAACGGAGCCGGCGGCCGCACGAAGGCAAACATCAGTCTGCTCCATTGTCGCCGATTTGAAGCGTGCATTGCTCACCGGCCGGTCCTCCATAATAAGAAAGTGCCTGCCGTAGCCGATTCCGCCCTTCGCGTCCCCTACTCGCGTATCCGCGAACTTGCCGAAATCGCCATGCGAATGGATGGGGAAGTTCTCCGCCTCTACTTCGGTGAATCCAATCTGCCGACGCCTCAGTACATCAAGGAAGCCGCCGCGAAAGCACTTGCCGACGGGTTCACCTATTACACCGCGAATGCCGGACTACCTTCCCTGCGGAATGCCATCGCGCGGCAGTACTCGCGTCTGCAGAATGTCGCTATCGATCCCGAGACTGAGATCGTCGTAACTGCGTCCGGTGTGCAGGCGCTTAACGTCGCGATTCGCACCGTGCTCGATCCCGGCGACGAGGCGCTAATCCTGACGCCCGCATGGCCGAACGGCTCTGCTATCGTGCAGTTGGTCAACGCGACTCCCGTGCAAATCGCACAGCCTCTCGTGGGCGACCGCTATGAGATCGATTTCGACGCTCTCGAACGCGCTGTAACTCCACGCACGCGGCTGCTGATCTATACCTCTCCATCGAATCCGTTGGGGTGGGTTGCAACTGAAGCCGATCAAGATCGTCTGCTCGATTTCGCACGCCGTCACGGCCTTTGGCTATTAGCCGATGAGGTTTACGACCGCCTCTACTACGACGTGCCTGAGCTCGGCGCGCCTGTGCCATCCATCCTGCGCAAGACTACTCGTCAGGATGCGGTGATAGTGGTCCACTCATTTTCAAAGAGCTACTGCATGACCGGATGGCGCGTCGGTTGGCTGGTGAGCCGCGGCGATGTGGCGCACAGAGCGGCCGAACTCAACGAGTTCATCATCTCCCACGCGGCGAGCTTTGCGCAGAAGGCGGCCGAGACAGCTCTTGAGCATGGCGAGGCGGAACTTCTGGAGATGCTCACCCGGCTGCGGGACAATCGCGACTTCTGCCTTAAAGCACTACGGGGGATGCCGGGATTCACCGTGCCTCGTCCCGATGGCGCGTTCTACTTGTTTCCGAAGGTTGCCGGATTGACCGATTCGTTCGCGTTTTGCCGCCAGCTTCTCGAAGAGACGCGCGTAGGAATCGCGCCTGGCGTCGCGTTCGGCAGCGGGGGCGAAGGTTCCGTTCGCATCTGCTACGCAGCCGAACGCTCCATCCTGGAACCTGCGCTCGAACGACTGGCCGCCTTCGCCCAACGATTTGCCGTTCATCCGGAATGCATGGCTTACTCGTAGGCATGAGAGAAGCCGTGAAATCGTTAGTCCTGCTCCTCTTGTTGCCCGCGCTACTCGCTCAATCGCGCGGCGCCGCGCCCGTCTCTACTTCGGCCAAACTGAAGACTGACGAGCGTATCGCGGCTTACAGTAAGGCGGTCGCGGCGCAACCCGGCTCGTCCCACCTACAGAGTCTCCTTGCCCGTGCCTACATTCAGAAGATGCGCGAGACTGTGGACTTCAGCTACCTCGATCGCGCTTCGATTCTGGTCGAAGCGGTTCTTGCCCGCGATCCTGGAAACTACGAAGCCCTCCGCCTGCGCAGCGAGATCGACATGGAGCGCCACGAGTTCGCCCGCGTAGCCGAATACTCCGAGGAGATGACCCACTTCGCGCCCGACGATGCATCGAACTGGGGATCGCTCGGCGACGCTTCCATGGAACTCGGCCGTTACGACGCGGCGCGCGACGCCTATTCCCGGATGCTCGCCCTTCGTCCCGATCTCGCCAGCTATAACCGCATCGCCTGGTATCAGTTCGTCAACGGCAACGTGGATCAAGCCATCGCCCTTATGAAGAACGCCATAGCGGCCGACAGTCCAGCCGCGGAGAACGTCGCGTGGTGCTGGAACGACCTGGGCAACATCTACTTCAAAACCGGACGACTGAACGAGGCCGAGGACGCCTATTCGCACGCCCTCGGAGCATTTCCTGGCTACTATCCCGCGCACGCCGGCATGGGACGCGTCCGGGGCGCCCAGCACCGCGGGAACGAAGCGCGCCTGAAGGAAGCAATCGAAGAGTTCCGCCATGCTCAGGCTACGGTCCCGATGCCGGAGTTCGCCGCCGCGCTCGAAGACCTGTATTCGCTCGCCGGTAATCCGGCGGAGAGCCGCAAGCAGCGCGACCTGCTCGATGCCATTGATAAGATGAACCGCGCGTCGGGCGAACGCACCAATCGGAACGTTGCGGTCATCTGCGCAGATCACGACCGCAATCTGGACCGCGCCGCGGAGCTCGTAGAGAACGAAGTGAAAGTCCGCCCCGACGTTTATACTTACGACGCGCTCGCGTGGGTCCGTTACAAGCAGAAGCGCTATAGTGACGCGGAAACTTCGGCAGAGAAGGCGCTCGCCCTCCACACGCCAGAACCTGCCTTCTACTACCATGCCGGGATGATCTCCGCGGCTATGGGTAACCGGGACGAGGCATCCGCGCGGCTCACGCGTGTTACGGAACTGAACGCAGCCTTTGACCCGATTCAGGGCCCGATTGCGAAGCGCACTTTGGCCACCGCCGGCAAGTAGCCGTCGCTAGTAGTTCAGGTCGGTGAGCGCGGACCGGAACTCTTCAATGAGGCGCTGCACCGCGAGCATCTCGGTGGCCGTTAGTTGCGGCATTCTGTCCAGCGCTTCCACGGCATGACGGAAACCGCTTCGGGCAGACTCGACGGCCTGGTTTTCGATCGCCAATGTGTCCCGCGCCGCCTTCACCGTACGAAGAAGCGTAATCGCCAGCTCAAGCTCGTGTTTGAGCGATCGGACAGCCGCAATGTGGGCTACTTCCCGATCGCTATGATCTTGGGGAATCGCCATTTTCCTAGCCCGCGCCACGCAGCGGCGCCTCGTATTATATTGCACTACTGACTTGAAGTATATGCTGTTGCGGGTGTCTATGGGGCCTAAATGTCGTAATAGAGCGCGAACTCGTATGGATGCGGGCGCAGCCGGATTGCATCCGACTCATGCTTACGCTTGTAGTCTATGAAGGTTTCGAGCAGATCCTCGCTGAACACGTCGCCCTTCAGCAGGAACTGGTGATCGTCCTCCAAGGCTATGAGAGCTTCGTCAAGAGACGCCGGCATGGAAGGGACCGCTTTCTGCTCTTCCGGAGACAGATCGTAAATGTCTTTGTCGAGCGGTTGTCCTGGGTCGATTTTGTTCAGGATGCCATCGAGACCCGCCATCAGCATGGCGGCAAAAGCGAGGTAGGGATTGGCCGACGGATCCGGCGGGCGGAACTCGACACGTTTGGCCTTGGGATTCGCGGAGTACATGGGAATCCGGCAAGCGGCGGACCGGTTGCGGCGGGAGTATGCGAGGTTCACGGGAGCTTCGTAGCCCGGCACCAGACGCTTATAGCTATTGGTAGTGGGCGCGATGATCGCCGAGAGCGCACGAGCGTGTTTCAGGAGTCCGCCGATGTAGTACAGCGCCATCTGGCTGAGACCTGCATAGCCATCGCCCGAGAAGAGCGGAGTGCCGTTCTTCCAGATGGACTGATGCACGTGCATCCCGCTACCGTTATCCCCGAACAGGGGCTTGGGCATGAACGTCACGGTCTTGCCGTACTGCGCGGCCGTGTTGCGTACGACGTACTTGTAGACCATCATGTTATCGGCCGACCTGACGAGCGTATTGAAGCGCTGATCAATCTCGCATTGTCCGCCAGTGGCGACTTCATGATGGTGGCACTCGATGTGGAGGCCGCACTTGATCATGGTCTCGACCATTTCGGCGCGCAGATCCTGATAGTGGTCGGTCGGCGGTACCGGGAAGTAGCCCTCTTTGTAACGCGGCCGGTAGCCGAGGTTGTCCTTTTCACGGCTTGAATTCCAGCGGCCCTCTTCCGCATCGATGAAATAGAACCCGGAGTGGGCGTTCTGATCGAACCGTATGTTATCGAAAATGAAGAACTCGGCTTCGGCACCGAAGAAAGCGCTATCGCCGAGACCGGTGCTCTTCATGTACATCTCGCCCTTCTTCGCGATCCAACGGGGGTCCCGTTCGTAGTTCTGTTTGGTGATGGGATCTTTCACATCGCCGATCATGACGAGCGTCGGTACTTCAGTGAATGGATCCATGAAGGCCGTATCAGGGTCCGGGATCAGCAGCATGTCGCTTTCGTTTATGGCCGCCCAACCACGAATGCTCGATCCATCGATGCCGAAGCCGTTCTCGAATGCGTCGAGTTCCAGTTCGCTCATCGGATAAGAGATATGGTGCTGCAGGCCGGGAATGTCGCTGAAGCGGAGGTCAAGCTGCCGCGCGCCGCTCTTCGCGGCATAATCAAGGACCTCTTGTGGGGTCATCGTCTAAATTCTCCTAAACAATAAATAGTTAAAAGCAAAAAAATAGGGCGGACCGGGTTAAGGCCCGAGCCGCCCTGCAAACGTCTTTTTATCAGTTTTACAAAATTCGATTCGCTCCGCGAACCTACGGTTTCTTCTCGACTATGTTGTTGCCGAAAATGAACCCGAATTCAGCCATGGCACGGGGCTGGCTCTTGAGATTGCCCCTTTGACCGAAGGCATCACCGGGCGTGATATCAGTCGCGTGAACATAGCCAATGTCTCCGCGAAGGAAAAAGCCCCCATATTGGAAGGTCGGTGTCACCGTGATCGACGTTCCCGCGCTACCCGGACCATACATCAGATTGACAGCGTTGCTGTTGGAAGTACCGGAACTCGTGATGTATTCAAAGCGGGCGGGAAGCGAAAAGCCGTGTTTGAACGCATAACTCACTAACATAGCGCCGCCCGTTGTCGATGCGCCCTTCGCGACGCCTACCTTCAGGTCGGTTGGCACGTCGGTGTACTGGAAGTAGGGTTGGATTATCCAAGGCCCTTTGGTATAAGTGTAAATGACGTTGTAAATGCTTCCGTTGTTTTGAACCGGCGTGGCATAACTTTGAAACGCTGTTTTTCCATAGTTTCCGCCAGCAACGAAAGCCAGGCTATGCGGACCATTGGCATAAGTCAAGGAACCCGTCAGCCAAGAGTAGCGATTGGAGTAGAAACCGTCATTCCAACTTAACGAAGCGGTAACCTTGCCCATCGTTTGATTCAACTGAATTCCGCGATTTACGGCGTTTTCCTGGTTCCATAACAGTCCGCGCTCGATGTTCACGTTCTCGAACGTGAAAGTATATTCAGCGCCGATAAGAGTCGGCAGCGCGCCGACCAGGATAGAGGTGTTCTTGGCCGCCTGCAGCTTCACGAAAGCAACGGGTACGGGGCCATAGGTATTGGTTAACGTTTTATCGGTGGCGAGGAACGGCGTCCCGAGAGCCGGTAAATCGTAAGCGCCCGCCTGCAGATAAAATTGAAACTTTCCATCGGTCTTTTGAATGAAAACCTGACCGTTGCTTAATGCCGCGTTCACAGCGTTATCTCCCGGTACATAGTTCCCAGTCCAGGAGCCCAGGCCGCTAAGGATGCCATTCACGGCGATCTTGCCGAACGGTCCGGCATCGAATATAGCCGGGGGAAGCATCGAAATGGGGCCAGTTACAGATGGCGTCGGGAGTGCGGCCGGCGCGGCAGGCGCTGGAGTTGGAGGGGTAGTCTGGTCAGCCGGGGCCGTGGCCGGAGTCTGACAAAGCATAGTTGCCGCGGAAAAAACCGCAACCGCTACCACTCCAAACACACTTCTTCCTTGTAAACTTCTCATGATTTCTCCATTTCTTATTTGTACGTCCCTGACGCTAAGAATTGAGTCTAGCCGCAGATGTCACGTAAAAGCCAATAGAACTTTTCAATTCCACAAACAATGCATGGTTATGGATAACAATTTTGTATCTGGCAAATAGATTTGGAGCTACGCAACGGCCGATTAGGAGCGTCCGACCGCTCCTGGAGTCTGAGGCTTTAGGCGCGGCTGAGCAAGATTTCCCGGTTCATGCATGATCGCGGCGCACAGCCGGTACAGAGCATATTGTCAAAGAACATGGGACCGACGGTCTCATAAGCGGAGCCGCTTATGGCCGTGGCATCGATCGTAGCTGTGGCTTGCGGATCGATCATCTTCCGGTTGTAGCGTCGCACTCGGGAAATCGGTTTTGGTGCGCTTTTGGAGTTTTCATTGGGATTTTTGAAAAAGAGATGCTGTGAACGGGATCGGATGCCCGGGTTGGTGACGCGAACGCCGCTGACGAGCGGCGGGATAAGAGCTTTGGTAGCTTGGGCAGAGAAGGTGATGACGCAAAGCGCGATTTTTGAAAATGGCTGATGAGAGGGTTGGGGAGTGCTCGGCTGTTTTGCGGAACAGGCGTGCGCCCTAAAGGGTGCAGATTACCAGTGGGTGTAAATCCCACTCCAGGAGTTGTCGGTATGACTGGATAGCTGACGGGCCGTTTCGCTGGGTTAACCGGCGGGATGGGAGCCTCGTGACAAAGTCCACATAAGGTGGGCGAGCAAATCCGCAGGCCGTAACGCGAGTGAAGCTTGAGCAGGCCTCGAAAGGAAAGTTGTGGATGCCGACCTGCCCTTTGTTCAGGGAAGGCCAGAGCGGTCCGGGTCAGAAGCCCGATGCGGGAGCGCATCATGAACCAAACCGAAGCGCCGGATCGATCCACCGGGGTAGTGAGCACGGCATGTGGAGAAGGCAATCTGTGCAAGTGGGGAAGCCCGGAGTTGGTGGGGGCGGCTCCAACGCGACCGTCAGGGTCGCGGCCAGCTTGGGTCTCGGAAAGGGCCATAGTAGCGATGAAGCCGGGTAATGCCGGGGGAGCCAAGGGCCCTAAGAGGGTGTTTGAAAAGTTCATGCCGCTGTGAGCCGATTCAACATCAGCCGGATGGCGGCAACATCGATCATCGTTTCTGAAGTCTGCACCGCATACTCGTAGTCTTTGCTCATCCGTCGGTTGCGTCCCAGCCACGCAAAGGTCCGTTCTACGATCCACGTCAGCCCAGTGATTTTGAAGGCGCGCTGTCTTCGTTTCACAATTTGCAGCTTCCACCCATTATCCCGAAGCAGTTCCCGCGCGAGCTTTCCGCTTTCGTGCCCGGCGTCGGCGATCACGGTGTGAATCCTCGGGAATAGCGGGCCCAAACCGGCGAGCAGACGAGCACCAGCGCGTCTATCAGAGATGCCCGCAGGTTCCACGCGATCTGCGATCGGCAGGCCCAACGTATCAACCAGGATTTGGCGTTTGCGCCCTTTGATGCGTTTGTGGCCATCGAATCCACGAACTCCACCACGTTCCGTCGTCTTAACCGATTGACTATCCATGATGACGACCGATGGGCAGACATGGTGACCAGCTTGCCTGCGCGCTTGCTCGTAGACGGCTCGATGGACGCAGGTCCACACCCCGGCATTCCTCCAGGTTCGGAAATAGTGATAGACGGTGCCCCACGCCGGGAACTCCCGTGGGAGTAGCCGCCATTGACAGCCGGTACGCAGCAGGTAAAAGATCGCATTGAGTACGCCACGAATATCGGTTGTGCGTGGACGTCCACCGGTGCGTGCTGGAGGCAGCAGAGGCGCGATTAGGGCCCAAGCTGCATCCGTCAGGTCCGTGGAATAAAGTTCATTCGGCATTCCCTAGTTTCGCGGAACCTGCTGATTCTATGCACCAAAACCGCAAGGACCGCTTCAAACGCCCTTGGGCGCATCCCATTCATACCGCGCTTCAACAAGCTCCAAAAGTTCTCCATCCCGTTGGTGTGAACGTCGCCACTCACATAGGCCTCGAGATGATTAACGATTTTGTGGGTGTAATCGTCTTCTATTTTTAAAATAATTGCGGCTCATCGGCATGGATCTCCGTTCCGTGTTCTACGTTTTCCCGAACGTTGGCGCGCATCGGGGGACCCGGAGCGGCCGGGAACAACCGTGGCACGAACCTTGTCGCCTCGTTCGAGCGTTCCAATAACAACAGACTTGACGCCGACATTACGATCTTTCTTTTGGGCGCCGATCTTGCTGTCCTTGTGCATGTTGTGGGCCTTGCCGCCGATATGAGTTTTATCGACTTCTACTTTCCCCCTCAAGTTGCCCTCGGCCAATTCATCCAGCATGGCCAGGCGGACGCGATGGAGCATGAACCAAGCGGTCTTTCGGGTTACGCCCAGCGTCCGATGAAGCTCCCCAAAAGTGCCGTTTCTGTCGCTGGCGATCCATCCAAATGGCTGGAAGCCACTTATCCAAACCCAACGGAGAGTCTTCAGATTGCCCCAGTCCTGATACTGAACTGTGCATGGTCGTGGCAAGTCTTGCACTGCCAGAGCAGGCGCTAGGCAACCAGCCCGACCTTCTCGGAACCGCAGCGCGGACAAATATGCCAATTGGGTATGTGCCTGACTCAGGTAGCCACAGCCCTTGTGGCGAAGTGGTTTTGAGTTTCATAGACTGAGGCTGTGTATTAAACGGAGAGACGCCGAGAAAAACGCGGAGGGCGAAGCAGGTGGTTGCGCGGGCCAGCAACTTGCGCATGATGCCTTATGCTCAAGAATCTAAGAGCCTTCTAATCAGGCCGAGAATTGGCTTGCTTTGGGTTGAAGGATGCTGCCAGGCTGTGTGTGCGCCTCCGCCTTTCGCGCCGCGCCGCACTGGCTAACTCTCAAACCGATAGCCAAATCCCCGCACGGTGACCAGATACTTCGGCTCTTCGGGCGTGTTTTCAATCTGTTCGCGCAAACGCCGGACATGCACATCGACCGTTCGCGGAGTCACGAAGTGCTGTTCACCCCAAACCTCATTCAACAGCGAATCCCGGCTGTAAGCCTTCCCCGGATGCATGAGGAAAAACTCGAGGAGCTTGAACTCCGTCGAAGTCAGTTCCAGTTCCTTACCGTTCAGGAAGACCCGGTGAGCGCCGCGATCGAGTTCAAACGGTCCCGAATGAGGGTTCGGTTCATCAGCGGGCGACTCGCCGCGCCTCAAATGCGCCTTAACGCGCGCGATCAACTCGCGGATGCTGAACGGCTTGGTAACGTAATCGTCACCGCCCAATTCGAGCCCCAGCACGCGGTCCACTTCCTCCGACCGGGCTGTCAGGAACAGAATCGGTGTGCGCGCCAGGGTGGAGTGCTTGCGGATTTGCCGGCACAGGTCGAAGCCGTCGATCTCTGGAAGCATCACGTCCAGAATGATCAGATCGGGGCCGAAATCTTCCAATTGCCGCATGGTATCCCGCGCGCCGCGCAGTACGCGCACGCCGAATCCATTGCGCTCGAGGTTATATTCCACGAGCGACGCAAGTTCCGCTTCGTCCTCCACTACCGCGACCTTTTTCGCCATCGGTAACCTAATTTTATCCGGCGGACGGTTACAGTTTTGTCGCAGTGCCATCGCCGGATTGTTCCCGTAAGCGGTTGCGCCAGCGGTCGCTCATTCGCACCGCGAGATAGAGCACGATGAACAGAACAACCGCGGCTTCCAGAAATTGCAGCGCGTGCGCCTTGAAAAAGCCCACGGAGTCCTTTCCGAGACGCATGCCAAGCCATGCGTCCCCGAAATAGCGCAACGTACGCGCGAACAATATCACCAAGAGAAATGCCCTGGTTCCCGTGCCGAGCGCGCCCGCCGAAATTACAAATAACTTCAGGGGCATTGGTATCTGCAACAGCGCCGGAATAAATACGGTGATCAGGCCATAGCGTTCGAACCATGCGCGGAGTCTGAGGCCATGATCCGAGACGGCATTTTGATCCAGGAAATGCCGACCCCCGCGTCTCGCTGTTTGAAACAGCAGGTAATTTCCCGCTGTCGAACCGATCACCGCGCAAACGGCGCACCACCATGCCATCGCGGGACGCTGCGCAGCGATCACGATGACGAGCGCGTCGAAAGCGCCGGCCACCGGGATCGCGGAATCAAGGAGTGCAAGGACCAGAATGCCCAGCGGACCGAACGCCACCAGAACATCGAGTAGATGACGAAACAATTGTCCAGTGTAACGCGAAGGTGAGGTCCAGCCGCGCTGCTCTGGAACGCGATATGGGTGCCACTCTTGAAAAATTCGTGGCAAGGAGGCGACCGATGGAAACCTTCGCGAAGCTGTTGGCGCGCTTCCTGGTTTTTGTATATCACTGTTTCGACCGCATCGTCATCCAGGGGTATCTGCCCTGTTGACCCGTCCCGAACACATCTTATATTTTTTCCGCGATGTGCATGGTCAGTATCCGATCACGCCACAGGTCCTGGCAAGAATCTGGTGGGCCGCATGTATGAGAAGTTCAGGACCTTTCTGCGCGTCGATGTCTGTATAAACCGCTTGAAAGATCTTGGCCTGAACAAGGGACTGGAGAATCTGGAAAAATTGCGGCAGAGGCTGGTCGCCATTACCGATCGCTTCACCGGTTTGGAGGCGCAATCCCTGAACGTCCACGTCGACTTCCCGCTGTTCCAACCAATGGCTCTGCCGGTCACTGCCGGCAAGACCAAAATCGCAGGCATTAAGATCCACGACACCCGCATGATCCGGCTGATGGAGGTACTGCTCGACGGCGGTACACAATTCAACGGATGGCGTTCCGCCAACATCCACCAAGCTGTCCTGTCTACATTCGGCCTACAGGCCACCGCCTATACCATCACCCAATTACGCTACGACTTCCGCGAAATGAAAGCCCACGGCTTGCTGGAACGTATCGGGCGACGCTACATGTACCGCCTCAGCGACAAAGGAGTGAAAGCCGCGCTGGTGTTCATCCTCTTCCACAAGCGCGTTTGTGGACCATTGGCCAACTCACTGTTCCATTACCGCCCGACGAGGCTCTTAAGCCTGATAACAAGATCGAAGCCGCATTTCATCAGGCGGATCACGACATTCAATATGTGCTCGACCTGCTTGCCGCCTGAAATTTTGAGAGATGACCTCTCAGATTTGACCCTGTTAGAAACTAAGTACAATCCATAATGTGTGGTCCAATCGCAACCCAAGCCAGGCTGCGGGAAACGCCACATTCAACGAATTCTCGATGCCACAGTTGGTTGGTCTCGGCGGTGAAATAACAGAGCCGACTTACCGAACTAGCCCACCCTTCACATCAGTCCCTCAAAACAGAAACTTAAGCGCAACTTGCATGATCCGCGGATCTTTCGCGCTCGTAATCTGTCCGAACGTCCCGCTAGACACCGACGACACCGGGTTATTGAAATTCGGCCGATTCAACAGATTGAATACTTCCCAGCGAAATTCGAATGACTTCGTCTCCGTTGCTCGAAAGATCTTGAACGCGGACGCGTCGACGTTAACCAGCCCCGGACCCGTGAGAATATTCCGTCCCGCGGTCCCGAACGTGCCCAACGCCGGCAGAGTGAATCGCGAAATGTCGAAATACTCCCGGATGAACTGTCCGCGAGACTCGCCGCCATATGTATTCACTCCGCCCGCTCCAATCAGGTCCGCCCGATCTCCGGCTCCGCCCGAAAGACTCCGATTCACGCCCGCCGTGACCGAGAACGGCGTCCCCGTTTGCAGAGTGATGATCCCGTTCGCTTGCCACCCCGCGAGGAACAATCTCTTTGCGCCGGTCGCCCCCTTAAACACCCGCGGCTCATAAACGAAGGAAGTGACGAATCGATGCGCGATATTCAGATCCGAATTACCTTTATCGTAGAACCAGTTGAACGGGTCCGTTCCCGAAGGGCTCGTGCTGCCATGTCCATCATCCGCGATCAGATCGATAAATTTCGACCATGTATATGACATCAGGATCGAATAACCGGTGGCGAATCGCTTCCGTAAAGTAAGTTGCAGAGCGTGGTAATTCGAAAATCCGTTCGACTCCATTGACTCGATGGTGGCGAACGGCTGGTACAACCGCCGGTTGTTGATGTTCCCCGAAGTTGAACAGGCGCTGCTTCCGCAATTTCCCGGAATGTATGGCGCGCCGTTCACTTCTTCCAGAATCTGAAGGTGCGTGCCCTTGGATCCCACGTAGGCAGCGGTTAGCGCGAAATCCTTGTACAACTCGCGCTGCACATTGAAATTCCACTGCTGCACGTATCCATTGGTAAATCCCGGATCGATATTATTAAGAGCGACCGGCGAGACGAATTGATAAGTTCGTCGCTCCGCTCGGAACGCCTCCGATATAACTCAGCAGAGCCGCCGCGACATTCGGCGAATTCCTGTAGGGATCCGTCAGACTATAAGGATTGGACACGGTCGTACCCACGGAGAAAGGCTGCCGGTTGGCGATCGAGTTGTATGCGACCAGTCGCGGTGTGTCGTAGAAAATGCCGTAGCCACCGCGCACGCTGGTCTTGCCATCGCCGACGGATCCCAGGCAAACCCGAAGCGTGGCGAGAACTTCGCCCATTTGCTCGGAACAACCCCTTGCGAAATCCCCGGATCTCCTGGAAACACTAACCCCGGGGGAGCGGTCGGATAGATCTGCGATTGCTCGCCGGGACGGAAAGCCTCCAGATGATTGTGTTTCTCGGTCAACGGCAGATATGGCTCCCAGCGGACCCCCAGATTGAGGGTCAGCCGGTGCGTCACCTTCCAGTCGTCTTCCGCGAACAGCGCCGGAACCACCTTCGACGTCCAACTCTGCAGGATCGTATTCTGCACCACCGTAACCGGAAGCCCCAGGAAGAAGTCCGCGTATCCGTTGCCCGACCGGCTGCGGCTGCCGTCAAAACTGAACACTGGCGACGAATCGAAATACTCGCGGCCATTGCGGCGCGCCGTAATGATGCTGCCTCCCAGAGTGAGCAGATGATTGCCGATGGTCTTGTTGAAGCTGTCGATGAATTCGTAATTCTGCATGTAGCTGTTGAAATCCGTGCTGCTGCGGATACCGACGCCATTTGTAACGCTAAGATTCCAGTCCGTCGGCACCGATGGTGGATGCAGAATCACGCACGATACGCAGCCGAGCGATGCCCACGTCGCGATCGGGCGAGGTCGGCAGCGGCGAGCGGATGAACGTGTTGCGATTGAATGTGAAAGTGGCAGTGTTCGTGGTGGTGGGATTGAAGATGAACTGGTGCGATAGGGCGGCGTTGTGCGTGACCCAGTCGTAATCCGAGTTGAAGACCTGCAGCGCATCGTTGTTCAGATAGTGATTGTCGTCGAGGAAATAACGCAGCATCACACGGTTGCGGTCGCTGAAATTATGATCGAGGCGGCCGATGAACTGATCGTCGCTATAGGGAATCGAAAGATTGTAAGTGAGCGTGTTGTTGGACGCATTGGGCAAAGGCAAATAATCCGCCGCGAACTTCTCCGCCACCGGATTCAGCAGCCTCGTCGGGACAATATTGCCCGGATACGGATTTCCATTCGCGTCCCGAATCGGGCCCGTCGGCAGTTTGGATAGCGAGAAATTGCCCTGGCGCTCAAGCGCTGTCGGCACAACGTTGCCCGAAGAAGTTGTCCCCTGTCGCTGGCGGTTCCCTTCATAAGATCCGAAGAAGAAGGTCTTGTTATGAATGATGGGGCCGCCGAAGTTGCCGCCGAACTGATTCTTGTGCAGCGGCGGCCGCGTCGTGGCGAAAAAATTCCTCGTATTCAGATGGGTATTTCGGAAAAATTCGTAAACCGCGCCGTGAAAATCGTTATTGCCCGACTTCGTCACCGCGTTCACCGCCGCGCCCGGATCGCCGCCATAAACCGCCGTGTAGCTGTTGGTCAGAATGCTGAACTCCTGCAGCGCGTCGGGATTCGGAAAGGCCGCGGGCGTGTTGTTGTACATGTCCATGTTGACCGCGCCGTCGAGAGCGTAAAACGACCCGCTGGGACGCGTGCCGTTCATCGAAAATGTGAGATTGGTATTCACCGCAATCAACGAAGCCGCCTGCCCTTGCGCCGCCGGAACCACGCCGGGCACAATCGTTTGCAACTGCAGAGCCTGCCGCCCGTTCAGCGGAAGATCGGCCATTCGCTTGCTATCCACCGTTTCATTGATCGCCGCCGTATAGGTGTCCACGGTCGTCGTGTCCGCCGCGACCGAAACCGACTCCTTCACTTCGCCCACCACGAGCGTCATGTCGACGCGCGCGCTCTGGTTGACTTCGATCACTACTCCCGTCCGCACTGCCCGTTTGAACGAGGGATGCTCGAAACTCATGTCGTACTGGCCGGGCCGGATATTCGGGATCACGTAATTGCCGTTGGCGTTCGTAACCGTCCGGAAAACTGTGTCGGTATTGGCGAGAGTCGCCGCAACCTTGACATCTGGGATGGCGGCGCCCGAACTATCCGTGACCGTCCCTTGCATCAGAGACGTCGCGGTTTGGGCGAGGACAAGCGAACTGGCAAGGAACAACAGCGAGATGAGACGTAACATAGGACTCCTGTCTGCTGCGCTCGAATCTATCATTGATAAAGGCCGTGCGTCAATCGGCCAGCACCGCGGTAACACTGCGCGCCCGCAGGATGTGCGCCCGCAGGATTGACACCAAGCCGCACCCGGCATAAAATGCGTCTAGCCGTAAGCGCTTGCAGCCACATTCATCATGTCACTATCCCGCCGATCATTCACCGGTTCACTTCTCGCTCTGCCCTCGATTGTGAGAGCCCAGCAGAACCCGCTCAAAGCACGAATCAAAATCGATACTGAGCGCGTAATCGGCGATATCGATCCTAAGATCTACGGCAACTTCATCGAGCATCTGGGCCGCTGCATCGATGGCGGCATCTTCGAGGAGAAGCTCGCCGCTGTCCGATCGACCGGCTTTCGCCGCGACGTTCTCGACGCGCGTCCGAAAACTCAATGTCACCATCCTGCGCTGGCCGGGCGGGAACTTCTCGTCCAACTATCACTGGAAGGACGGCATCGGCCCGCGCGACCAGCGGCCGCCGCGGCTGGAGATGGCCTGGGGCACCGTGGAGAGCAACCGCTTCGGCACGCACGAATTCCTCAAGTATATCGAGACCCTGGGCACCGAGCCGTATATCTGCGCCAACCTCGGCACGGGCACGTGGGACGAGGCGCAGCAGTGGGTGGAGTACTGCAACTCTGCCGAAGACACCGCGATGACCCGCCTGCGCAAGCAGAACGGCCGGCGCGATCCATGGAAAGTGAAGTACTGGGGCCTCGGGCAACGAGATGGACGGTCCCTGGCAGATGGGCCACCGCAGCGCGGACGATTACGGCAAGTTCGCCCTCGAAGCCGCCAAGCTGATGAAGTGGACCGATCCCGAACATCAAGCTGATCGCGGCGGGCTCGTCCAACTACGGTGCCGGGCGCCGACTGGACCGGCTGGAACCGCACGGTCCTCGAATACCTCAAGCACCATGCCGACTATCTCTCGCTGCACCTGTACGTAGGCAATGCCGACAACGACTACTACGATTTCCTGGCGAGTTCCCTCGATCTCGACGATACGGATCGAGACCGCCGAGGGCATCATCCGCGCCGCGCTTTCGAGCGAGCCGAGCAATCGCAAGATCTACATCGCGTGGGATGAATGGAACGTCTGGTATCGCGCGCGAGGCGCGAGGCAGCGCGGCCGCCGCATCCTGGAGGAACATTACAACCTGGAAGATGCGCTGGTGGTGGCGACTTTCCTGAATTCTTTCGTGAATCACGCGCACATC
The DNA here is from genome assembly GCA_963767545.1 of Terriglobia bacterium. GTDB lineage: Bacteria > Acidobacteriota > Terriglobia > Bryobacterales > Bryobacteraceae > CAVVFX01. Next base: position 594 of record CAVYEV010000032.1, on the reverse strand, counting down.
GTCAAGATCGCGAACATGGCGCAACTGGTGAACGTGATCGCGCCGATCTTCACCAACGAAAAAGGACTGTTCCTGCAGACGATCTATTATCCGCTCCAGCTCTTCGCAAACAACACAAAGGGCAAAGCCCTAGAACTGTTGGTGGACGCGCCCGTATACAAGACCAAGAGATTCGATGGTGTTTCGTACCTTGATGCGTCCGCTGGCTACGACAATGGCTCGCTCGTGATAAATGTGGTGAATCGGCACAAGGATCAGCCGATCGAGGCCGAATTCCTGCTGGAGGATAAGCGTTTTTCAGGGCCTGTGACCGTGACAGAGGTAAACGGACCCGATCTAAAGTCGGAAAACAATTTTGATTCAACAACCGTGCGCCCTGTGGCGCGCAGCACGAACGCGGAAGGCGGTTCGCTGCGCCAACGGTTTGCTCCTCACTCGTACACCATGCTGAAGGCTGCACTGATCTGAGTTGAACGCCGGATTGTTATCCAATGCCAGTGGCTACGGACTTGCTTGTCACGCGGTATGCGTGCAATTCGTATACGCGAAGCCTTAACCGCGGCGCTATTGTTCCCATTTCTGAGCTTTGGTGTT
>CAVYEV010000031.1:0-19090 GCA_963767545.1 Terriglobia bacterium | reverse complement strand
TTTTTTTCGTAAACATATGAGAACAAGTCACTTCCTCATCCCCCTGGAACGAATTCGCTTTTCTGTTTGCTATTTTCGAATCGGGAAGAGTTTTTCCGGGAGAATCCGTTCAAATCACACAACCCGCTGAGTTTACCTCAAATCCTTCCTGATACCCCTCCCGCTTCCGTAGAGAAGCGTTTCCCACCAACATTGACGGATTCTCCCGGACTTCTCACCTCCGCATAAACATCCATTAGGGCCCGAATATCCGCAATATCCTGTTCCCGGACGTTCATTAGTGGCGGCCGCACCGGACCCGCCGGCATCCCGAGCATCTCCATCGCTTCTTTCATGACCGCGACTTCATACCCTCGCTGCCGTTCCCGTATCGCGTACAGCGGTTGCACATACTTCGCCATCAACTTGTCCAGGCGAGCGAAGTCGCGCGCCACTCCCACCTTTGCCAGATCGATCGAAAGCTGCGGCGCAATATTGGAAATGCTCGAGGTATAAGCCTGTACGCCGATTGAGAAATAACCGGGAATGCAGTCGTCGCCCAATCCGCCGATCCAAGCCAGGCGGTCGCCGACGAAATTCATAATGCGTTGATACTTCCGTACATCGCCCTGACCGTCTTTCCAGCACACCAGCGATGGAACCCGCTCGGCGATGCGCGCCACCTGCTGCGGCGTGAACGCTGCCCAGTCGCGGCTGTAAATCATCAGCGGCAGACCGGTGGACTTGCCGACAGCCGCGTAATAATCCATCACCCCTTCGAATGGAGAGTTCGAATAGTAGGGCGGCAGCACCAGAATGCAGTCGGCCCCAACCTTCTCAAGACGCTTGGCAATCTCGACGCCCATAGGCATGTTGAATCCCGTGCCCGCCACCACGGGCATGCGGCCGTTAACCGCCTCGACCGAGGTCTTGACCACCGCCTCGATCTCATCGATCGAGAGCGAGTACAGTTCGCCCGTTCCGCCCGCCGCGACCATCGCGCAGAACGGAAAGGCGGCCATCTCGTCCACATTACGCGCGAGGCCATCGAGGTCGAGTGAAAGGTCCTTGCGCAAAGGCGTCACGGGAAAGCCGAAAACGCCGCGAAGGCTGGAAGCAAATTCTTTATGGTTCACCGTTCTGTTTTAGCATGTTCCGCGGTGGAGCGGCATAGCGCGATAATAAGCCAAGGGCGCGGCCTCCCACCAAACAGCAGATGGATTTCGTCGAACACCTGAAATCGCAAGTTGACATCGTCCAGACCATCCAGCCGTATGTGAAACTGCGTCGCGTCGGCGGCCGCTACGTTGGACTCTGCCCGTTCCACAGCGAAAAGAGCCCGTCATTCAATGTCAACGGCGATCTGCAGTTCTACCACTGCTTCGGCTGCCGGGCCGGCGGCGATGTCCTCAAGTTCATCGAACAGATCGAGCACGTCAGCTTTTACGAAGCTCTCAAACTTCTCGCGGAGCGCAACGGCGTACCCATGCCCAAGCGCGCCGAATACGCCGATGCCGAATCCAAACTGCGCGCCGCGGTGATGCAGATGCACGAGATTGCCGAGCAGGAATTTCGCGATCTCCTGAATTCCCCGCAAGGCGCTGATGCCCGGGCTTACATCACCAAGCGCGGGGTCCCGCCGGCCATGGTCGATCATTTCAGCCTTGGCTATTCCGATCGCTCGGGACGCTCGCTCGTCCGCGCCTTCGAACGGCACTCCTTCACTCCCGAACAACTCGACGCCTCGGGCCTCGTCCTCAAGCGCGAAAACGGAAGCGGATACTTCGACCGATTCCGCAATCGCCTGATGTTCCCCATCCACAACGAATCGGGCAAAGTGATCGGCTTCGGCGGACGCGCTCTCGATCCCGACGACAACCCCAAGTACCTCAATTCCCCAGAAACTCCCATCTACAAAAAAAGCAGCGTCCTCTATAACCTCCATCGCGCCAAGGAAGGCATCCGCAAGAACGATCGCGCGATCCTCGTCGAAGGGTACATGGACGCGATCGGCGTCTTTGCGTCCGGCGTTACCGAAGTGGTCGCTAGTTGCGGCACCGCGCTGACCAACCCCCAGGTGCGCATGCTAAAGCGCCATAGCAGCAACATCGCCGTCAACTTCGATCCCGATGCGGCCGGCGAGAATGCCGCGGAGCGCAGTATCAAGCTCCTGCTCGATGAATCCATGCATGTGCGCATTATGGAACTCGACGAGGATCTCGATCCCGACGAGTATTGCAAGAAGCGCGGGCCCGAGGCTTACCAGGATCGCGTTAAGGCCGCGAAAACGTACTTCTACTGGCTGGCCGACCGCGCCCGTGCTCGTTATGATGTGAAAACCTCTGAAGGCCGTGTCGCCGTTTTTCAATTCCTGCTTCCGGCAATTCAAGGGTTGGGGGACAAAGTAGAACGCGCCGCGGTTGCCAACGATGTCGCATCCTACCTGGGCATCGAGCGGGGACTGGTGCTGGAAAATTTTCGCAAGATGGCGGTGGAGCGGCAGGAAACCCAGATGCGCCGCGTCCGCGACGCGCTGCCCAATACCGACCGTATGCTGCTAAGCCTGATCCTCTCGGACCCTGAAGCACGCACGCAGATTCTGCCTCAGTTGCGCGATCTCCCGGCGGTGAAAACGTCCCCAGCCCGCCGCATCTACGAGGCATTGTTTGCGCTGGACGCGATCGGTGCGCCCATGAATTTCTCGCAACTGCACGGCCGCCTCGAAGACGACGATCGCGAACTCATCTCCGAGTCCCTGTTCCGCGAGAGTGTTCAGCCAACCCTGGCGGACGGCCTGGCGTGCCTCGATTCCATGCGCCACACCGACCTGACCGCCGAACGCGACCGCCTCAAAACCCAAATCCGCGAAGCCGAGCGCAACGGCAATATGAACGAAGCCCTACGGCTGATGCAAGAGCTGGAGCGCCTTAGTAGTAAAACGAAATGAGGGCAGATTGTACGCCTGCCCTTGGGGGAGCCGAGCGGTTCCACGCCTTAAGCTGAGGGCTACCGGCTGACCGCTGAAAGCTTCAATCTATGCGACGTGATCGTGCGTGGTGCCGTCAGTGTGCGTGTGGGTGGTTTCAACAGGCTTTTCGGCAGCCTGTTTCATGGAATCGCGGAAGTTGCGGATGCCATCGCCGAGGCCCTTGCCGAGTTCCGGCAGTTTCTTGGGTCCAAAAACAAAGAGGGCAACTGCGAGGATCACTAGCAAATGGGTCGGTTGGAGAAGTCCTTCGATCATAAAATCCTTTAGTCTTATTGTAACGGATGTTGCCGGCCCCTGCTGAGGTTACACCCCTTCGTGCCGGAACAGCCCTGCTGCGCTTGCTATTTGCCCAAGAACAGCGGTTTTACATGGCGGTCGAAAAGATTCTCGGCCACATTTCTCGAAATCGATTCCTCACACTGCTTCAACATGTTGAGGTATCGCTCGCCCTTTTTTGCCGCGACTTTATACCCGACGTGTAGCAACTGCCGTACATTGGCATTGAATCGCGGATTCTTCTGATCGTGCCGTAAAGCTCCAGTATACTGCTCCGCCGACCAACCATTCACCTCTTCCGGCGACGGCAGCTTCGCGTAATCGATATCGATCACCGAGGCGTAGGGCTCGCATAGCGCCTCCTTATCCGCATACGCTTTGGCGTACACTTCTTTCGCCAGGGCCAAGCCGTCCGGACCCGCTTCGGCCAACCCTATCAGTTCTTCGAGCCATGTCGTCCCAGCGGTCTTCACATGCACGCCGGCGCCCGTCTTTTTAATTGCTTCGCGAATCGCGCCATAGATGGAAAACTTATCGCTGCCCGAGTGGACGCTGAGCTTCAGAGTCTCGGGAAGACCATATTTCTTGATCGCGAACGCGATCACGGCAAGATCGTCTTCGAACTCCTTCGCAAACTGCTTCACATCGCCTACATAATCTACGCCTTTGTTGAAGCGGCCAGTAAACTTCGGCGCGATGGTTTGGATCGGAATCTTCTCATCGGCGATCGCGGCGAGTATCACCAGCAGTTCGGGCGGAGTCTGTGGCGCATCGGTCTCGTCCATCGAAACTTCCGTGATGAATTCACCCTTCTTGGTCTTCAGAATGTGCTGGTAAATCTGGCTCGCCTGCTGAACCGCGAAAAGGTACTTGGCGGCAACACCCGCAACATATTCTTTCGTGGTATTCAGCGGATCGGCGATGCCTGGAATCGCGATCGCGCCGATTAGTTCAGGATGGCGTCCGGCGAAAGCGTCGATGTCCTCCTGTTTAGCCGGTTTGCCGATGAAATGGGCGACGTCAAGAGTATAAAAGTCGCTGGCATCGATAAAGCGGTCGACCGTATCGAGATTGATGTGGTCGGCATCGACGTGATAAGGCAGTTTCCAGCCCGATTCTTTCACGGCCGCATCGGCTGCGGCGCGAACGCTGTCCGGCTCAGAACCGACAATCAAATGTTCCCGATTGGACTTGTTCCAGACCGGGATGATTTCGAGGCCCGCATTCAGCGCCAACTGGCAGGCCCGCAGTTGAGCCTTTGCCTGGTGTGCAAACCGGTCGCCGACGCCTAACGTATACTTCTCAATTTTCAACATAAGTTCAAGGTGCATTATATATCGCGGTCCAGGGCCTTAACATTTTTTAACAAGCTATGCCTCACGCTGCCCGGAATTCACTCCGATATCACTTATAGGAGAACAAGTATGAGTTCCATCGGCAGCACGCTGAATTCAATCAACGCTTCGCTGTTAAGCGAAATCGCTAGCTTCACCGCAAATCAATCGCAAACCGGCTCAACCACGTCGTCGAAATCCAATTCCGTATCCGACCAGATCGACTTCTCACAGATCGGCCAACTCTTCAGCCAACTTCAGCAATTGCAGACGAGCAATCCAACCGAGTTCAAGCAGGTATTGACCGATGCCGCTACCAAGTTCAAAGCGGCCGCAGCCCAGAGCACCGACCCGCAACAGACCGCTTTCCTGAACAATCTCGCGGGAAAATTCCAAACTGCCGCGGACACGGGCAACCTGTCGGCGCTGAAGCCCGATTCGTCGCCCGGCGGTTCCTCCGGCTACTCCGCGCATGGGCACCATCATCATCACGGCGGCGCTGGCGGCGCTTCCTCGGCGAATAACACCAGCGGGACATCTGCCACCCCCAGCCCTCAGGACCTGCTATCGAGTATTCTGGGAACTAGCACTGGGCAGAATAGCAGTTCAACCTCAGGCCAGGTCCAGAGCCTTCTTTCGACTCTGTTCACTACGTAGTGGAACAGAAGTGATAGTTTTGCAATACAAACTGTACGCTTTCACTCAAGCGCATCACAAAAGTTTTGCAAAATCCGAATTCTTTCGAGAGTTAATAGCGTCAAACGGGTTGAACAGCAATTAACTGAGAGGCAGACCCTGTTTATGGCCATTCAAAAACCCCGCACAAGACTCGTGAATATCCGGTTATCCGAGGAGGAATTTGCCAGTCTTCAACGGGCTACTAGTGAATCTGGAGCGCGCAGTATTTCGGATTTCTGCCGCAACGCAATTTTAAAATCGAGTGGCGGCTCAAATCAGGACCTTCACGAAGTCGAACGCCGGCTGGGACAATTGGAAACTACCATGACCCAGCTTGCCGATAAACTTTCGGCGGTTTTTCCGCCGAAAATTCAGCACGCTTGAAAGGAAGAATAGGGCTGACCCGGTGAGTCGCCGGAGGGCCCAAGGCTCTGAGGATCGGATGCTCGCGGGAGAGTTGTGTGTCCATTTGTTAACGTCTTCGTTAAGATGGAAGTCGCGCCTGCATGGGCCTCATTACGATCAGTGGACAGCCGGGCTGCCGGATTGGGGAAGTTGCGCGCATCGCCGCTCAACGTCTCGGTTTCGAACTGGTCACCGCGTCGCGTCTGGCAGCTTTGATCCCAGAGGAGTTCGGGATCTCCGGTGCCGTGCCGGAAGGCGCTTGGCTTGATCTGATGCTCGCCGTCGCGGTGCCGTTGGCAACGGAACACCGCCTTATTCTCTCTTTCGACGGCGCGGAGCAACTAGCGCCCCATTTTCAGGGTGCACTTCGGGTCCGCGTCATTGCTCCCGAGGCGGTGCGTGTCGGCAATCTCATGCTGGACCGGCGTCTCGATCGAGGCGCCGCGCGGGCGTGTCTCGGGGAACTCGAACGCGAGCGGAAAGCGCTCTGGAAGAAGCGCTTCCGGCGCGTGTCGGCAGCGCCGGATACCTATGATCTGGTCCTGAACACAGGTACTCTTTCGAGCGAAGCCGTGGCGGAACTCATCGAATCGGCGGCCCGCTCCTGTCGTTTACCAGAGCGCGACCTGCTTTCCGCCGCCGATGCATCGCATCTCGAATTTCGCGTGCGGCTCAGGTTATCTCGTCACGGAATCGCCCCTCTCGGGCGGATCGATCTTCAACGGAATCCGTTCGTCAACTCAAGCGAAGAGATCTTCGCGAACTTACTCGATTTTTATCGTATCGCGTGGGAATATGAGCCCAGGAGTTTCCCGATTCAGTGGAATCGGGAAGGCCGGGTATCCGAAGCTTTCACGCCTGATTTCTATCTTCCGGAATTCGACCTTTACGTTGAATTGACTACCATGAAGCAGGCCCATGTAACCAAGAAAAACCGGAAAGTGAGGTTGCTGCGCGAGATATATCCACACATAAACATTCAGGTCTTTTATCAAAAGGACTTCGAGAATCTGATGTTCAAATACGGTCTGGCGCGCGATACCGGTCCGGAGATACGAAAGTGATCCCGGAGCTGCGAAAGTGAACGAAGAGTTGGCTTGCATCGAAAGGGTGCTGTTCACCGAAGAACAGATCGAAGCGCGCATTCTGGAAATCGCCGCCGAGATTGAGGCGCGCTACCGCGGACGCAACCTTAAGCTGATCGGCGTTTTGAAAGGCTCGTTCTTTTTCCTGGCGGCGCTAGCCCGCCGGATCAATATCCCCTTGCGCATCGACTTTCTCGGCATCTCCAGTTTCTCCAACAAAACCGGCGCGCCTGGCTTGGTACGCATCTCAAAGGATCTCGACGATAGCATCGAGGGCGATGACGTGCTGCTGGTCGAAGATATCGTTGATACGGGTTTCACCTTGCGCTACCTGTTGCAGGCGCTGGCCAGCCGGGGTCCGAACTCGCTCGCCGTGTGCACCTTCCTGGACCGCACCTCCCGCCGCATCGTGCAGGTTCCAGTCGACTTCCGCTGCTTCGAAATCCCGGACCGCTTCGTAATCGGCTTCGGCCTGGATTATCACCAGCTCTATCGCAATTTAAACTATGTCGCGGTAATGAGCCCGCGAGATCCGGCCACCTGAGGCATCCGTTAGCCCGCCTAAGCCCTACGCGATTATGCGCAAGTTGCTGGACCCGCACAACCGCTCGCTTCGCCCTCCGCGTCTTTCTCCGTAAGCGTCTCGTGAACCGCTCTTCCGCTGGCAGGTGCTGAGAGACGGCATAGTTGAGAAATGTCGGAAACCAGGCGGAAGTATCGGAGCAACCTGATGCCGAGCAGGAAGCCAGTGGGCAGAAGGTTCGTCGATTCTTCCGCGAGCGCGGAGTTGGAGCGCATTCCTTTTATCAATGGCGGAAATGGCTGCGGGAAAACTCTCCAGCGCAATTTGCGTTGCGAGGCCAAGCAGGCAAGGCTGGCTGATGCGGGTTGTGCGCTCGAACTGGGTGCCGGCCAGCGGCGAGCGGTTGCGCATCGGCAACGAAGTGGACGGTGAGATGCTGCGCAGAGTGCTGGCAGTGGTGCCGGGATAATTCACCTGCCCGCCAGCGTCCGCGTACCGGCTCTATTTGCTTGCGGTCCTTGTATTTAAGATACATCTTTCCATGAACTCTCCCAGTATTCACGTCGAAAATAGAAAAATAGGACCAGATGAACTGGAACTATATGGTTGGAGGTTCATTTTCTACCACCGGAATGGCCGCCGCGATGGGCGCTTGGAATGCCTCGCAGGGCTATACGACCTTCTCGCAGGGAGGTTATGATGATATCGCAATTAGCGATGACAGCTCCATTCCGGGTCTCGGCGAAAGCATCCGCCATAACGACTCCGCAAGCGGCTGTTACCTTCATCCAAGTTCAGCGTGTAGCTGGTTTTGCAACAACCTGAGTAGGCTCTACTATGAAGAACTAAAGCTCAATCCCACGGTGATTGCAAGTACCGCAAGCACTTTTTCACTCTCGCAGGATACTGTTGTACAGCAGGTAGTATCACACGAAATCGGGCACGTCTTTGGGCTGGCGGACTATGACGATGGCGGCACGCCGGATTGCACCGATTCCACTATCATGTCTTCTGATGAATCGTTCAATTGCGGATTTACATCCGCAGACATGTGATAGTAACTACGTAGGTGTGAACTACAGCAGCTGGAGAATAGCCCAATGGTCGGTATGCGGATTTAACTGTGATCTCTCTACAAATTGCAGCAATTGACAACGTCACCAGAAATCAGGCGTTGGAAGGAGTTAAACATGTCCTTACGTGTGTTGGGTAGCCTTCTAATCATGTTGTTGCCGGGCAGCCTGGCACAGGAGGCAAGGCGGAAACCAGGAGATCCGTACCCGCAGGGCGATACTGGGGTGCTTCACATCACGCCGGCACCGGGACAAATACCGCATTCGTTGAAGGAGTTGTGCAGGCTTCGAGCCTGATTATCGAAGGTGTTGTGCAATCATCCCTTCCGCCTCGTGAGACAAGCCCGAGAAGTTTGGAAACCGATGCTCTGATCTCCGTCACCACGGTACTGAAGGGAGCGACTACAGGACAGACAATTGTGGTCGCAACGGGGCGGTTTCAGAGGGGACGTGAACATTAGCCCGGCTCAGTACTCCCTCTTTCAACCGGGACAACAGTACATTTTGTTTCTAACGGAGGATACTCGGCCAAAGATTCCCGCTCCTGCCAATGGCCTGCGGCGGTACCTCGTCACAGGCATCTGGTCCGGTTTGTTTTATTTTGAATCGGGAAGGATGAGGGTACTTGCTGATGAGCCCGATCCTTTACGGAAAAAATACCAGGGGTTAACGGTCGCACAACTGATCTCAGAAATAGCGGCTGCGACAAAACTATGAGAGTAATGTACTATTTTGTTCAATCGCGTTTGTTGTTACGTGGGATCAGTGCGTATGCGGATCCAAATGGATGCCAACCCATATCCGGCGATGCGGCAGCGCGATTGACGGAATATATCCAGAAGAGATTTAAGTTCCCACCAAAGATATCCTTTGAGATCAGCTCATCCGAATTGATCGGGCAGACGTGTTTCAGGAGATCCACTTTCGTTCGAAAGATCCCGATTCGCGAGTCGATTGGCAGTCAGGCAGAGCGGCTTGAGGGAGTCCTCCCGCAATGTTTCACCAGGATGGATCGGTGGAATAGTTTTCGTCGTCCTTGCCATATGTAAGCTAGTATATCATTTGATTAAAGCATAATGATTGAATCAAACCGCTTCGGCGCTAGCTTCCAGCGCCTCAAATGCCTTCCAGCGGTGGACAACCGGCATTGCGTTGATTTCGGCGATCCCCAGGAGAATGCGCTCGCGTAACTCGTTCTTTGATCCTACCCGAATCTGCCGTGGGAAGGTTTTGGGTATTTTGCCAAATAGCGTCTCTCCGATGTTCAGCCGCCGCAACGACTCTGTCGCGCTCGACGAGGTCGAGAAGGTCGCATTATTGAAAAAGTTAGACGAACTTCGTCTTTGATCAACAGCGACACAGTTGTGGCTAATCGGGGAATACTCGAATGTGTTTCAATTTCCGATCGTAAAGTACTTTATTGTCTTATATCCGGCTACTACCAATTGTCCATTATCCGCGCCATAGATGTGTGAAAACGTATAGAAAACCAAGCGGGAGTGGAGAAAGCACGTAAATTCGTAAAAAGATCTGCTCCCGGTTGAGCGCCAGAAGATAATTTGCTCTGCAGAATCGGATTCCACGTTCCCGCCGACCTATCCAAAGTGAAGATAGTAAATCCAGAATCTGTTGATTTTCTTGTGTCACCTATATTGATGTACTAAGAAATGCTTGACCCTCGTCCGTAACAGCAAACCCGCTAAATCTATGCCCAGCTTGGTCGGTTGCAATCTTTACCGATAGGTCAACGAGGATAGTTCCCGCAAGCGACACCTCCATGTACCTGCCCTTGGCCGGATTTTTCCTGTCTGATGAATACCATACAATGTGGTCTTTTCCCGCGACCAGTCTATTATAGATACCCTCCAGTCCGATAGGATCACTGATCGTCGATTGTGGACATATGACACGGCTGAGTTGTCCCGTACTGCCAAAATGTCTAATTACGGAAGCATCGGGAACAAATGTTGTCCCGTGGAACTCGCTTCCTTCCGACCAGACTGATCCATCTGAACTAACGGCTACCGTCACAGGTCTGTACTCTTGCGTCCTGATGACCCGCCAGACACGTTCATCCGCAGAGAACGCCACGAATCCGGAGGCTCTCCCTTCCGAATCTATCGCCGTTCCAGACACACACACAGTTCCATCCGTTCCGCGATCCCAGTCATATACCAGCACAGCAGTTGCGCCATTAATCGTGAATGGAATTGAGTGTTGGTTCTGACCGTCATCTACCCAAATCAAGTGATTGCTTTTGTCCAGCGACTGCAACGCCACAAGTGCACCGTGGCGCCATTTTGGCACACGCATCTTCGGCCAAGCCAGCGTACGAGGCAAGTCCTTCATCGGAGTCAGCGATGCGCCAGAGAGGGGGATAACCAACAAAGCCCCTAACAATAACTGTACACACGAACTGCGTCTTGTCATAGTTCTTTCTTCCCAGATCATGCTTATTTCGATTGGTCAAAATCCTTTTCAACGCATTTGCGGTTACTGGCAGTTTAGACAGCAGCACAACTCTGGTACGCAATCACATGGATTATCGATATTATGACACTGTTGTGTATTGGTTGGTCGCCACCCTTGCGTGGTGATGTCCTCAAATGGCGAAAAATAGGTTCCGTTGCGAAAATCATGGTTGAAACAACTACCATGTTTTATGGTTTTCGCCGGATGCCTTATTTACGCAGTCTGCAGCAACATCGGGCAGTCGGTAAACCGCTGGAAACTGAATTTCGCAATGGAACCCAGAAAGTCGAACTTCTCGTTCGGTGGCTCTCTCGCCGATTGGCATCCTTGCAATAGACGATTTTCGTCTTCTCCGGATGCAGTTCCAATCCACACTGCTTCAACCGTGCCGCTGTTTTGACACGCACCAGGTTCGCTTCCCGTTCCGTCCTGCAATGGACGATGATATCGTCCGCGTACCGCTCGAACGGTAGATGCGACCAGTTTCGCCCCATCCACAGATCGAACGCGTAGTGCAGAAACAGATTGGCTAGCAGGGGGCTGATGACTCCTCCTTGCGGAGTGCCTTTCTCACGCTTCAGCAGACATCCCTCTTCATCTTGCGCCCCCGCTTTCAGCCAGCGCTCAATGTATAGTTCCATCCACCGCTCTTTCGCGTGTTTCCGAACCGCCTTCCTCATCAAATCGTGATCGAGATTGTCGAAGAAGCCTTTGATGTCCAGGTCGCAAACCCAGTCATAGGCCCAGCACATCTGCCGCGCCTGTCCCACCGCGTCCAGCGCCGACTTGTTTGGGCGATACCCGTACGATGCCGGCAGGAATAGTGGATCCACCACTGCTTCTAATCGTTTCTTCACGACCATTTGTGCAATTCGATCTGAGACCGTCGGTATTCCCAACGTTCTTTCTCCGCCATTGGCTTTCGGGATCTTCACCGTCCGCACTGGCGGTGGAAAGTAACTCCCAGACGACATCCGATTCCAGATTCTGTACAGGTTCTTCTTCAAGTCCCTTTCAAACTCCTCGATCGACTGCCCATCCAGGCCTGCTGCCCCTCCTTTGCTCTTTACCCTTAAATAGGCTTCCCAGACTTCCCATCGCGAAATACAAAACGGCTTTGCTTCATCTTTCAGGCTCCTCCCCTCGCGGGTTGACCCAACCGATGTTGTCTTCACTACACACACCCCCTTCGCTCCGCTCGGCTTTCGCCGACTTCATCGCTACTACGGAGTGTTCCGCCCCTTGGCTCCGCATCCGTACTCTCGCCCTTGTGGTTCATACCACTCGCGACTTCTCCGTTTGCATCGGCGCCGAAGGTTCCCATGTTCCGAATACTCGCCTCACCCGAGATCAAGCCACCTATATGCCGGATACCGTTCCGCCCGTAAACAGGTCTCGTCGGAACTTGTCCCGCAGTCTTCTAACAAACCACGGTTTTGATATCGTCTGACTCTTTTCGACATGAGAAACGGTGATTCACTTTCGTTCTTCTTCTCGGACGTCACCTGACCCAGTTTTACCGGGCCTTTTCCTTCCCTGCTCACTACCACAGCTTTTGTCTGCAGCAGCGGGAGGTGGTTTGGAACCCTCTCCTGTAAGACGGTTCCGAGGGGCCTTCCCTCATCGACTACTCAGTTACACAAAAGAGCCGTCTGTCGCCGTCTCTTTTGCTCATGGCACACTCAGAAATATAGCTTCAAGGCTAATTGATTCTGGCGCTCGGGATTGATGACGGTGGTGATGGTTCCTACCGCCGGATTTCCAATGGCGGAATTCGGCAGGCCGAAATTCGGATGGTTCATCAGGTTGAACGACTCGGCGCGGAATTGCAGGCGGAAGCGCTCGGCGGATCATGAAATTCCGCACCACGCTAAAGTCCATATTGATGAAGCCGGGGCCGGTCAGAATATCGCGGCCGGCGTTGCCGAAGCAGATGCAGGTGGGCGCGGCGAAAGCGGCCTGGTTAAACCAATGGTTAGGCGTGCGCTGGTCCGACGGCAGATTTCCGGCTCCTATTACGTTAGGCCGGGCGGTGGGCCGGTTCCTGAGGGGTCGGTCGAGAGCGTCGCGGAGAAAGGCTGGCCGGTTTGCGCAGAGAGAATGCCGGATAACTGCCAGTCGCGAATGAGATAGTTGCCGAGACCGCGGATGCTTACCGAAGGGGAGCAGATAGAATCCGCTCAGGGCCAGGCGGTTACGAACGTCGAAATTCGATGAGCCTCGCTCGGCGGCCAGATTCCTGGGGTTTTGCGGAGTGACATCGCCAGTATCGTGTTCCTGGCCGTCGCCATCGATGGAGTGGCCATAGGTATAGGAAGCGAGCAGGCTCAAGTCCTTGGAGAACCTTTTCTCGAGCTTGGCGATCAAGGCGTTGTAGTTGGAGTTGACCAGAGGAGCGTAGTAGGTGATGTTGCCGACGCCCTGGTAAGGACGCCGGGAATTCACCGCGCCTATTCCGGGAAACGCCAGATTGACGTTAACGGGGTAGTAGAGTTTGTGCGCCTCCGATCCGGTGTAGCCGAGCTGCGCTAGCCAATCGCCGGGAAGCTGCTGCTCAACGTTGAGGTTCCACTGTTCGACATAGGGCGTGGAGAAATTGAAGGGCTGGCTGTAGACGGTCGTATTGGCGTTATAGCCGGTGCCGGCGAGGGACAACGCATTAGCCGGGAAGCCATTCTGCAATTGGAACACGGGCGCGGCAGCAGTGCCCGTGAATGTAGCCGTCGAAACCCATGGCGGGTTTGAGGGCAGGCGGGCCGAGATGCCGTAATTCTCATCGCGGCCATAGAACATGCCGGAGCCTACGCGGATGACGGTTTTTGGCGTGACCTGATATGCGAGGCCCAAACGCGGCGCGAAGTTATTGGTATCGAGACGCGTCTGATAGCGGCCGATGCCCGCGTTGCACATGCCGTCCTGCGAGACCGGAATCAGTTGCAGATAACAGGGGCCGGCATCGAGCACGAAGTTGGATTGCTTGTCGTAAGCATCAAAGAAGGGTGTCGGCAGTTCGTAGCGGACCCCGAAGTTGACCGTCAGCTTTTTCGAAATCTTCCAATCGTCCTGGACATAGGCATTGTAAACATATTGCTGGATGGTGATGATCTGGTTCTGGGAAGTGTTCGCGCTGAAGACATCGCCCAGCAGGAAATCGCCCAGGCCGGAGCCGGTGTAGGTGCCGTTGAAGGTGAAGCTGGGGCGAGCGCTGTTCGTGGCTTTGGCGAATTGGGTGACGCGCGAGAAATCGATGCCGAACTTGATGGAGTGCCGGTCGTGAATCCAGGAGAAGTTGTCGAGGATCTGCCAGACTTTGCCGGATTTGGTCGACGGGACGATTGCCTGCGCCGCTCGCGGGGATGGGCGTTGTGCCGAGCGCGGTGGGAGTGCCGAGGGCGCTGAATCCAGTCAGCGTGAAGGTGGGCAAGCCTTTGATGTCGGGATCGTTGAACGCACCCTTGATGCCGTACTGATCGAAGAGGCGGGGCCGTAGATGTCCTGGAACTCTTCGAGTGTAGAGGAAAGCCTAAGCGGAATTCGTTTACCTTGTTGGGCGATAGAGTGTGGGTCTCGCTGAGCACGATCTGACGCTGCACCAGACTGGTGAACCCCTGGGTGTTGGCCGGAGCCGGCAGAAGAGTGGGCAGTCCGTTGTGGTCCCAGCCCTGCGAGATGCGTCCGAACAGATAATCCTTCGGCCCGAAGTGATGATCGAACTTGAAGCTGTACGTATCGGAGTTGACGACCTCCTTCGGGTTGTAGGAATAGTTGTTGACCGCGCCGGCGAGATTGGGCAGCGGATATAGCGCGAACAGTCCGGCGGCGACGGGATCCCACCGGCTTAACGGGATGGTGTTGTTGGGGAAGGGCGCGCCGGTCGCTGGGTCGGTGACTTTGGACGGGAAGACGCCCTGGTGCTCGGAGGCGAGTGGGGACCGAGGCAATCTGCGGCGCGGCGTTGCCTTCACGGGAACTCTGCCAGCTCCCGAAGAAGAATGTCTTGTCCTTGATGATCGGACCGCCGAAGGTTGCGCCGAACTGGTTCTGGATGAATAGCGGCGTGCCGCCGCCGCGGGCTGGAAATAAGGCGTGGCGTCGAGCTCGGAGTTGCGAAGGAACTCGAAGATGTTGCCGTGGAAACTGTTCGTCCCCGATTTCATGGTGACGTTGACGACTCCGCCGGCGGCCTGGCCGAACTCGGCGGAGAAAGTCGATGTCTGGACCTTGAACTCCTCGATGCCGTCGATGACCGGCTGAATGATCTGCGCCGAGTTCTTGTCGAAGCCGAGGATGCAGATTCTTGTTGTCGACGCCGTCGAGCAGGTAGCTGTTCTGCACGGCGCGGGCTCCGTTGGAGATGAAGTTATCGCGCTCCTGGGTGCGGGTGGAGGGCAGCGTTCCGGCGGTTAGGTTGCGAGTTGAATGAAGGTGCGGCCGTTGAGCGGCAGATCGTTGACGGTCTTCTCCTGGATGACCTGCCCGAGGGACGAGGTTTCGGATTCGAGCAACGGGCGCGGCGCCTGACGGTGACCTCGCTGGTTGCGGTCGCCGATGCGCGAGGTGAAGTTCAGTTCGAGGCGGTCCTGCACGCGCAGTTCGATGCCGTTTTGCGCTGCGCCTGGAAGCCGGGTTTGGTGACCTCGACATCGTAGTGTCCCGGACGAAGGCGGGCACGGAATAGAAGCCCGCGCCGTTGGTGGGAAGGGTGGTGGTGACGTTGGTTTCCTCCTGGGTGACGATGACCGGGCGCCGGGGATAATGGCGCCGCTGGAATCGGTGACGATGCCGGAAATAGTGCCGGTGTCCACCTGCGCCATGAGAGTGATGCCGCAGGTGCTGATGAGTGCGGACCGGATCAACTGCTTTACAAATCTGTCTGCCTGAAACATGCGAGATCCTCCAACTGGCGGAAATGGCATTGGCAGTCAGCATATCAAAAAAGGACCCGCTGATGTCATAACCGTCCGGTGACCCGATTTCCTGGCTGCCTCCGCCGCGCCTCTGCTTGCCGCGGACGATCCATCTATGTTTGCGGCCACCGCCGCGGCTCCCATATTGTCTTCATCCTCTGCGACGACCTCGGCTTCGGCGACTGGGCTGTTACGGCTCGAAGATCCGCACGCCGAATCTCGACCCGTTAGCGTCGGAGGGTGCGCCTGGTTTCTTTTTTTTGTGGCATTAATCCGCGCGTAGGGTATACGCTAGGAACAGGAGAACCCAAAATGTCCACTCTAAAAGCTCTCTCGAGTTGCTAGAACAACAGCGGGTCAACATCACCAATCAGATCGCGGCTCTTGGCGATCTGCGTTGTGGCTCGATCACTTCCACCACCGGCCGATGCGGCAAGCCGAACTGCCATTGCCACTTGCCCAAGGATCCAGGTCATGGTCCCAATCTCCGCCTCACCTACAAAGTCAACGGCAAGACGGTTACCCAATCCCTGCCCGATCCATCCGCCACACGAAAGGCTGAAAGAGAAATCGCCGAATTTCGGAGGCTTCAAGGCCTGCATAAGGAACTGATCGAGGTCAACGCCCAGATCTGTCAGTTGCGTCCGTCGGAAGCGGATGTACTTTTGCCGGAGGAAAAAAACGGCGGAAGCGATCCGTCACGAAATCACGCGCGAAGTAGACCAACTATTGCGCGTCATCTTCAAATGGCCGTCGAAGAACTGGGCGACTGGATTTGGAAGCCATCGAGATGGCCGTGCGCTCCGCCTTGCACCCAGGCGGGCGCGGCAGCTTTGACCGAACTCTTGCGCTTCCCTGAACCGGCGGCCGAGCAGCGCACCGTTCCTTCGTAATTGCGGTCTGACAAGCCGATTACAGAGAACTCCGCACCAAACTCGTACTCACCGCTGTCGGTAAGGTGAAAGTATCCCGACCCTACTATCTGGTGCTCACACTGTCACACCGGCCAATTCCCCGCCGACGTCGAACTGGATATCGAAAACACGGAAGATCTCTCCCGGGGTGCGTCGCATGCAGGCCGTTATAGGCCAGGAGGTTCCCTTCGATCATGGCCGCCAGCAACTGAAACTGCTCGCAGATCTGGAGATCACAATTAAAGCGGTCGAGCGCACGGCGGAAGCGATTGGGGAGCAATATCGCCGCTGGTGAGCAGAGCGAGATTCAGCGAATCATTCAACGTTCCACCGGCCTCTTGGCCGCTCCCTTTTTCGGTCGCCCTACCGGTCGCGGCCGCGGTTCTTCCATCGGCACACTCACCCGATCTAGCGACACACTCACCTAGATGCCCCCTCAGGCACTTCCACGGCCTCGATCAGAGCGTCCTCGATATCTTGGTGATCTGCTACCGCCAGTGCGCCCACCATGTGCGTCACCCGCTCGAAACTGGCACGCGAATATGGCAGCCGTCTAAACTCTTGCGCCATCTTCTCCGCTTCCCGCGAGGTGCCTTGCTGCACGGCATAGCTCATCGCCCGCGCGGTCTGCGGCAACCACCCGTCCCCCACCACTCCCGCGCGCAAGCTGACCGCGTCCACCACCCTGCCGCCTGGCTGTCCACCTCGCTCTCCCGATTGCCGGTATAATGATCGCTCCACCGATACCGAACCCACCATCGTGTGATAAGCCCCCTCACACCGTCCCACTCGCGTGTACCGCACCCCACCAATCACCACTGCTGGAACATCAATGTCCAGATTGTTCAGGATTGCGCCGTGGGCTGCTAATTCTGTCCTGGCCGCCCCCTTTGCGATCGCCTCTTCCACGGCTGCATAATCCACCGCCTTCCCTCCACCCAGCCGATCCACAGTCCGCTGCAGCATAGACAAATGTTCGGCCATCGCCTTTCCCACCTCAGCAAACTCATCCGGAACCTCAATCACCATCTTGGGCATCCCACCTCCTTGTTTTGGACAGCCTTCGACAGCTTGTTCTATCAGATTCTCGAAGATTTGTCCAGCATGGGATCCACACCCCCGTCACTTATACTTTAGAGCAACACACAAACTGAAAAACTTCACAACAGGGCCGCCAAAACGCGCGTCGATTCGCGGCCCTTTTAACAACTCTCTTCACGCTATAAAGTTTCCGTCGCAAAGCTCCGATATAGGTTCAAGGGCTATAGCATCAATCACTAAGTATTTCACAGGAAGCGGCGTGGCCACCACATCAGACCGGACCTGCAAGAGGAGACTCATACTGCTTCTCCAGGGCATTGATCTAAATGCAGTGCGTGGAGCACTCTGTGTCCGAGTATGAGCGATTTCGGAACACGATCCAGGTGGCCATCGCGCAGATCGACCAAGATCCCGACGAAAAGCAATTACTCGTGCTTGTTGGAAGTCTGATTACCACGATCCGGGAGTATAACCATCAAATCACGGGTCTACTGCAACTTGGTCAGGCCGAAAACAGGAGTACGGCAGAGCTATTAGCGGAGATGATCCAGAAACTTGGGGCGGGGTCGAAGGCCACCGCGTCGCGTCTGGATTCGATTCGTTCAGGAACTCGAAAATACTGCATTGGCTGACGATATTCGCGTGGTGCGGGTCCGTCTGCGCGAATGCGCCGATGCCGTCATTAGTGAAATTGATCGTGAGCGGAAGTGCTCTGCCAGTCTCATATCCACGCTGGAACAGCAACTCTCCGGCTCGGGTTCTCCGCGCGAAGAAGAGTTGAGACTAACGCACTTGATCCTGTGACCGGACTTCCTAGCTTCAACGCTGCCTCGGACGCCCTGGACCAGGATACCGGTAGGCATAACGCTTACCTGGTTGCAGTGATGGCCGACCGCGTCTCTGCGATCAGCTCGCGCTGGGGTTTTGTCGTTGGCGACCATGTCCTATGTTCCGTTTCCGCACGCTTGCGCAAGGCGCTGACTGCCAACGATCGCGTTTACCGCCGGCGAGGCCCGGCATTGATGGCAATTGTCTTGCGCGATAACGGAATCGAAGGCGTGCGCCGGGAAATTGCGCGCATCTGGAACAAGACTGAAGACGAAACCATCAGCGTCGGAAAAGTCTCTGTCACGGTGTCCATATCCGCAAGCTGGAGCGTGTTCGCTCTACAGCCACGCGAGGGATTGGAGCGCAAACTTGAAATGTTCCTAACCGGCAAGGCGGCTAAAGATTTGAA
Organism: Terriglobia bacterium; assembly: GCA_963767545.1. Classification (GTDB taxonomy): domain Bacteria; phylum Acidobacteriota; class Terriglobia; order Bryobacterales; family Bryobacteraceae; genus CAVVFX01. The sequence continues at coordinate 177 of CAVYEV010000031.1, read as the reverse complement.
ACTCACGGATTCGTTCCAAGGAATCCAGCCCAGCGACCTAATCCGATTTGCATGGAAATTCATTAAAACGCCGATTCTTACGCATTTAGGATTTACTTACGAAACATCGGTGTTTAAGTGGTACTGTATTTTGATACGTAGCAAGGAAATCATTTGGCGAATATTCTAATAGTGGCT
>CAVYEV010000030.1:0-21255 GCA_963767545.1 Terriglobia bacterium | reverse complement strand
CGGGAGTGGCGCACCCGCAGAAGCCTGAAAGCCGTTTTCACGGGCGCTGAGGCGATATGTCGGAAATGGAAGCGCCGGGCGCGCTATGGCTAATGGACAGTATCGAGTCTAGATCCAATGCTGTTCACTTAGCGCAAGGCTTCGCACGGCGCCGTTCAAAGCTGGCATGGGTCCGCTTTGGGGACGGTTCAACGAGATAGCGATGACGCGTCAAGTTGGCTTAACTCTTCTGATGCGATCAGGCGGACGGAGCGGTGGCCTTCACCGCCAGATCCGATGTTAGGCTGTTTGCTCGGTATCTATGAAGTTCGTTCATTCCGAGTGGGCAGCCTGCGCAGAGTTGGGGCTGGTGGGCCTTATAGCATGCTATGGCTCGTTCTCCGGCGTTAGCCTCGTATTGCTTCTCCTACTCAGCTCACAGTCACTCTGGCTTCGCGGCCTCGGGTGGTCGCAACTGGGCATGCGTCATCCCTGTTGCCCTCGGCGAACTGTCCTTCTTGCAACCGCCGTTTCCGTTGCCCTCCTTCTCGCGATCAGAATTGCCATCGTCCCGTTTGCCGTTCTCGTCACACGACGGCCGGTCGATCTTTCAGCCTTTGGCGAATCCGGAGACACCCCGATCGTTTCTAATATGGCTTGCTGAAGCTTGGACGGTCGCGGCTTTCGGTGAGGAGATGTATTTCGGGATACTGATCGGGCGGGTAAGCGAATTGGTGGGCAAGACGGGCATTGGCCAAGTGGTCGCTGTCGCATCCAGCAGCGTGTTGTTCGGACTTGCGCATCGCTATCAAGGGTGGACGGGTGTAATCGCAACGGCGATCATTGGGGCTGTCTTAGGCACCGTGTATCTGCGTGGCCGCAGGAATCTCTGGACGGTGATTGTGTGCCACGGGATCGTAGATACCGTCATATTATCGACCTTGTATTTCGGTCATAGTTCTCTTCTATTTCCTTAACGAATTTTTACTTGGCCGCAAAACGCCCAAGTCTGATGTTAGCCGGGCGGATCTGAAATCGACAGCCTGCGGCATATTTTCTTGGCGAGCAGATTGGCAATCTCGGACTGCCGAGGAACGGCTTCAATATGACCAGTTTTGTGGATTCTCCCAAAGGGCATGTTCCTTGCCTCCCGACGGAGCACGCAGCCGTTACGACGAAGGTGCCGGAGGAGCCCTTCGCGTTTCATCCAACGATCACGGGTTCCTGCTTGGCGTCGGAAGGCAGAGCGCGCAGAGATTCTTCACGCCTGTGTTCCAGAATGAGCGTTATCGCTTCGCGCAGGCTCGCCAGACACTCTTCGTGGGTTTCCTTGCCCATTTGCACCTGGCACCTCCGCGCAGTACGCCACGAACCAAGGTCCGTCCCGCTCGACAATCGCGGTGAACTCATTACGCATGGCTGTATTTTAACTGAACACCAGTCGCGAGCTTGCCCGGTGGTTTTGGCTTCGTTTCCACTTGGCCGCATAACGCGCTAACTACGGAAGTGGCGTACCGGCAGAAGCCCTAAAGCCGTTTTTACGGGCGCTGAGGCGATATGGCGAAAAATGGAAGCGAGGGCGCGCTATGCCAAGTGAACAGTATTGAGTCTAGATCCACATAGCCGCAATGGTGTTCACTTAACGCGTTGAGGGGCTTATAGCTGTTACAGCCCCAGAGGACCGCGCTTCCCGCTCCTTTGGTCCTTTCACTCCACCGGGATGGGCCTATACGGCCAACTGACTTGCCTGCGCTGCTTCCGGATGCGCTGTTGGCCGTCCGCAAATTCGGCCAACTCCGGGAACTCGCCCCATTCCGGTAGCCCGTATCTCAGGCCCAACTTCCGGATGGCAGACGACCCTTCCGGAATCGGTAAACACTACGTGCGGAACAGCCAGAAGAAGTTAGGGTTTGAGGCTCTGCACAATCCGTTCCTGAGATTCGACGTTTCCGCCAATTGTTTTCGTATATTGTGTCGCCCTCCACAAATACTTTCGGCCTTCTTCTGTCTTCCCGCTCCGAAGAGTTCGGCGCCGAGTCTGACGCAGGCATCACGCGTAGCCTTCTCTTCGCCGTAGCCTGTGCGATCGGCGATCTGGCGAAGAAATACGTTGCGCTTAGCCTGTTCCCCGATCTTTTCGTAGTAATCCGCAGATCGCCAGACTGACCTCAGGATGAAAATCCCCGGCCCCACGATAGGCTTCGACCAGACTGTCCATCTCGCCCGAGAATGCCGGGTCGGCAGAGGCCGGAGAGAAGAGAGATCATCGCCCAGTCGCTCCTACGGAATCGGTCCGGTGCAGTTGAGCTCAGCTTTCTGAGCAGGCTTTTGGCCTCGCCCTGATTGCGCCCGAAGGCCGTTTCAGTGTAGCGAACCAGGAACATCCGCGAAAAATCTCTATCAGAGCCGGAGAGCAATCCCGGCAACGCGCTGTCCAGAAACGCCACCGCGAATGGCGACGTCAGCAAATTGCCATAGCCAAGCAGAAAAGGCGCCGAAGCGACTCCCGTATTCGAGAGAAAAACAAAGGAAGTCTTTTTCTCAGGAAGCCGGACGAGCAGCGCCGAATAAGAATCGCCATAGCCGTAATGCCAATGCACCGCATGGCTGCCGATTTTCTGCGTACTCCATCCAAGGCCGTACGGGCTGAGACGCCCATCGTTCAGAGCATAGGGCGTGGTGAGATACGCGTAGCTTTCAGAGGAGAGCAGAACATTCTCGTCCAGCGCGAGCATATATTTTGAAAGATCGTCAACCGTGCTGAGCAGTCCTGTAGCGGGAAACAGGGCCGTTCCGCCGGTCGCTCCACCATCTCTTGTCGCAGCCTTATGCTTCGAATCCAGGAAGTATGGAGTGGTAATTCGGGGAATGCGCGGATCCTTTTTGTCAGTCGGATATCCGGCCAAAGTCGATGTCAGGCCGAGCGGTTCTTCTATATGCTCACGAAACTCCTGCGCACAAGCCTGGGGGCGGTTCGTGTTCCCGCTTAATTTCTCAAAGACTCCGTAGACGAAGTTGTAGCGGTTCCCGCTGTACACGAAATTATCGCCGGGCTTGCCTTCCGAGGTATGGCTGAGAACATGCTTGAGCTTCACGTTCGGGTCAATCAGCCGGTCCGCGCTGAACCCTACCGCTAGAAACGGATAATTCAGCAGGTAGTCATCCAGGGAGATTTTCTTCTTCTGGACATACTGCATCATCATCACTGCGGTGAACGTTTTCGTAAGAGACGCAACATAGAATATATGGTCCTGTCGCATGGGTGTCTGGCTTTCCAGGTCGGAGAAACCTTCGGCCAGGACGAGGGACAGCTTTCCGTTTCGGACGACACCTGCTACAAAACCTGGAAGCCCAAGCAGGCCTGCGCTCAGCCGAATGTCAGATCGCGGCGACTCATCGGCAACGATTTGGCCGTCGAGCACGGGCCTCGTCGCGAAAAATGGAGCCGTCGCGCCCAATGTGACGAGGCTGCGGCGGGTCATAGGCATGTAAAGTGTCCCCTCAAAAAACTTGTGATTACTCCGCGAAAAGCCGAGCCCGCGGCGCAGACACCGGATGAGCACACGAATAGCAAGCAGCATACTATCTATACGACGCAGGACTGGAAAGGTTATGATGATCCACGCACAAACGGTCCGGTCCTGTCAGTTTTTCGCGAACCCAAAATCATCTCCGTGCGAAGATCGGCTGCGAACAACCCGGCCTGAGCACGCTTATTTCCTGGTTGGCGGCAAACGCGCAGCGACTAGATGTACTGCCCGTAAATCGGCGTTCAGGCGAATCGCCCTGGCCTTGTCGGGCAGCGTTTATGTCATCAGTGATGGGTTAAGCGCTATCCGGAAGTTGGCATGTCCTGCGTCAAATTGCCGAAGAACGCCCGTTGCTGATTTGTGCCGCAAGGGCCAGATTCCCTGAGGCCGTTTCGTGTAGAAACAAATTGTGCGCTTATTTTAACGCTTACGCCTGGCGACACAGCCTGCCCCACGAAACCTGACACAAATGTAGAAACTCCAATGACAGGGTGAGCTTGTCAGTCGCACCAGTGCCATAATTATTCCAATGAAAAATCGCTGCCTACTCGCCCTCCTCCTGCTAACGCGCGCGGCAGCGCAATCCCCATTGCCCGGAACTGCGCCCCTCATCACGCAGGGCGACCTCGCCGCGAAGATGGTCGACGACATCAATGATTATCTGGTCCGCCAGTCCGCCGCGAGCCCATCCACCCGCGCCCATTACTGGCATCGCGATTTTTCCAACGCGCAGGCGTATTCCCGATCCGTCGATCCCAATCGCGAGCACCTCGCCCGCATCATCGGCGCGGTAGATCGCCCGCTGCATCTCACCTCTATCGAGTTCGAATCCTCCACGGCCGCGCCCGCGCTGGTCGGCCGCGGACATGGCTATCGCATCCAGACGGTGCGCTGGCCCGTATGGGACGCCGTATTTGCCGAAGGCCTGCTCCTCGAACCCGATCGTCCGCCCGTTGCCCGCGTCATCGCCTTGCCCGATGCGGACTGGACCCCCGAGTCGCTCTCCGGCCTCACGCCCGACATCTCGTCTGCCTCGCAGTTCGCCCGCCGCCTCGCCGAGAGCGGCTGCCAGGTGCTAGTGCCCGTCGTGCTCGATCGTCAGGACGCATGGTCTGGAATCCCTTGGGTTAAGATGACGAACCAACCTCACCGCGAGTGGATTTATCGCATGGCGTTCGAGGTGGGCCGCCACGTCATCGGCTACGAAGTGCAGAAGGTGCGCGCAGCCGTCGGCTGGTTCGCCGCGGAGAATGCGAGTCATGCCGTGCCCATCGCCATCGCAGGCTACGGCGAGGGCGGATTGCTAGCTCTCTACAGTGCCGCCCTCGACACGCGCATCGACGCCGCGCTGGTCAGCGGCTACTTTCAGCCGCGGGAAAATCTCTGGAAGGAGCCGATCTATCGTGACCTGTGGGGCCTCATCAAAGAATTCGGCGACGCCGATATAGCCAGCCTAATCGCGCCTCGGGCGTTGATCGTAGAGGCGAGCGGAGTGCCGCCAATCACCGGCCCTCCAAAAGAAACTAAGGATCGCATGGGTGCCACGCCCAACGGGGCACTGACCACACCCTCGCTCGCCGATGTGCGCGCCGAAGTCGACCGCGCACAGCCATTCTTCCAATCGCTGCACGTTCCCGTAAAGCTGCAGTTGGTCGCGAGCGGCAACGGCGACGGCCTCCCTGGCTCCGACCCAGCGCTATCCGCCCTTCTCGCCGCCGCCGGAGTAAGAGAAAAACTGGCCGCCTCCGCAGGATCGCCCGAGCGCGTGGGCGCCGCGCCCGATCCCTCCGCCCGCATGCACCAGCAGCTCGATCAATTGTCCGATCGCACGCAGGAGTTGATTCGGCAATCGCCGCGCCGACGCGAACAATTCTGGACCAAAGCCGACGCGTCTTCGGCGCAGACCTGGCAGGCCAGCACGAAGTTCTACAAGGATTACATCTGGAACGAAGTGATCGGCCGCATGCCGGATCCCAGCGCGCCCGCCAATCCGCGCACGCGCCTGATCTACGATGAACCCAAGTTCCGCGGCTACGAAGTCATGCTGGACGTGTGGCCCGGCATCTTCGCCTATGGAATTCTTCTGGTGCCGAAAGACATCAAGCCGGGCGAGCGGCGGCCGGTAGTCGTTTGCCAGCACGGTCTCGAAGGGCGGCCGAGCGAAGTCGCCGACCCCAAGAGCGATTCGCACTATTATCATCGCTTCGCCGCGAAGCTGGCTGATGAGGGCTTCGTCACTTACTCGCCGCAGAACCCTTACATCGGGAACGACCGCTTCCGTCTTATCCAACGCAAGGGACATCCCCTTCAGCTCTCGCTGTTTTCTTTCATCCTCGGCCAACAGCAGCGCACCCTGGAGTGGCTCTCGGAACAGCCGTTTATCGATCCCGCCGGCATCGGTTTTTACGGCCTTTCTTACGGAGGCAAGACCGCCATGCGAATTCCTCCGCTCCTCGATGGTTATGCCCTCTCGATCTGCGCGGGCGATTTCAACGAATGGGTCTGGAAGACGACCAGTGTGGAATCTAGTTACAGTTATCTGTTGACGAAGGAGTACGACATGCTCGAATTCGATTTTGCCAATGTCGTCAACTACTCGGATCTCGCGAACCTGATGGCGCCCCGGCCGTTCATGGTCGAGCGAGGTCACAATGACGGCGTTGCGCCGGACGAATGGGTGGCGTACGAATACGCGAAATCGCGCCGCTTCTACGACATCAAAATGCATCTACCGGACCGTATTGCAATCGAGTTTTTCGACGGTCCGCATATGATCAACGGTGTGGGGACTTTCGAGTTCCTGAGAAAACATTTGCGCTGGCCGCAATAGCCCAGAGGATCGACGATGCTTCAGACCCGTAGAAATTTCCTGGCCAATACCGCGCTCGGCATGGCCGCCGCCCATCTCAAAGGCGCTGCCAATGTCAAACCGCCGAACATCGTCATGATCTTCCTCGACGATTCCGGCTGGGCCGATTTTCATCCCTTCGGCGACCCCGCTTACCGCACGCCGAATGTCGAACGATTGGCCGGCCAGGGCTGCGCGTTTCACAACTTCTATGTGACACAGGCAGTCTGTTCGGCATCGCGTTCCTCACTCCTCAGCGGATGTTATCCGGGACGAACCCAGGTGTTCGGCGCCATTGGCCCGCGCGCCCGCGGACTCGATCCTAAATTCGCCACCATGGGAGAAGTCTTCAAGGCGCGCGGCTATCGCACCGCGGTTTTCGGCAAGTGGCACATCGGCGATCAACCCGAAACGCGCCCGCCCGCGCGAGGCTACGATGAGTCGTGCGGACTGATGTACTCGAACGACATGTGGGAGTTTCATCCCACCGCCGGCGACAACTATCGCAAGTACCCGCTGCAGTTCTGGGACAACGGCAAAGTCACCATCGATCGCGTCACCAAAGAGCATGAGGCTATGCTCACCACCTGGTACACCGAGCATGCCGTCGATTTCATCGGTCGCAACACGGACAATCCGTTCCTCCTCTACGTGCCCCACTCCATGCCGCACGTGCCGATTTTCGCCAGCGAGAAATTCAAAGGCAAATCGGGAACTGGTCTCTACGGCGACGTCATGATGGAGATCGATTGGTCCGTCGGCGAAATTATGAAGGCGTTGACCAGGGCGGGGCTCGACGACAACACGCTGGTGTTCTTCAGTTCCGATAACGGCCCGTGGATCGTATATGGCAATCACGCTGGCAAGACGCCGTTTCGCGAGGCCAAGGCTACCGGCTTCGACGGTGGCACCCGCAGCGCCTGCATCATGCGCTATCCCGGCAAGATCAAAGCGGGAACCATCTCAAAGCGCGCGTTCTGCACCGTGGACATGCTGCCTACGTTCGCCTCGTCTCGCGGACGCCAAATTGCCCGCCAATCCCATCGACGGCCGCAACGTGTGGGACCTCATCACGGACCAGCCCGGCGCGAAAAATCCGCACGATTATTATCCCTTCTCCACGGGCAGATCTTCGAAGGCGTTCTCAGCGGCGACGGGCACTGGAAACTGCACCTGCCGCACAACTATCAGTCGCTCGACTATCCCGGGAAAGATGGCGTGCCCGGCAAATACAAGACCAAGCGGATCGAGCTCTCGCTATTCGATATGGAAAATGATCCTTATGAGACGACCAATGTCATCGAGAGGCATCCGGATGTGGCTGCGCGCCTTCACGCCTTTGCCGAACTGCACCGGCACGAGTTCTATCCGGACCAGCCGGAGTAACAATCAAGCTGCGTGTAGCAGGTCGACGTTGTTCCCGATAGTCTTGTCAGCCGTGTAATTGGTTGAGTCCCACACTCTCCTAATCCATTGGCGCGATGGCAGTGAGCCTTCCATGAAATCCTTTTCCCAGCCGGCCACGACGGCAATGCTACAGACGGCGTCCCGTGCGCCACGATATAATTGCGCCCGGAGCAAGCATGAGACCTTTGGCGTTAACGGCGGCGATGCCTGGACAGCCTGGAGACTGTCCCACAATGCGGGCTGAAGTCGGGGTTACGGGCCGCAAATTGCACGCTCTGCTGAAACTTTATTCGTTACTCGTTACCGCCGCGGGCTTACTTTGCTCACAACCGCAGCGAAACCCGTTTGACACCCTGCAAAGTGTGGAACAGGGAAGATCGCTATTCCAAACTCATTGCGCTTATTGCCACGGAGCCCGTGGCGATGGCGGCCGGGGCGCGGATCTCACCGTCGGCCAGTACCGCCGTGGCGGCTCGGATGTGGAGCTATTCGCAACCATTCGCAACGGAATACCTGGAACGATGCCGGCCGTCGCCGTTTCCGACGACGAAGTATGGATGATGACGGCCTTCGTGAAAAAGCTCGGCTCTCCCGGCCTTTATGAGAAAGCCCAGGGAGACGCCATTTCAGGAAAGGCAATATATGAAGGGAAAGGCAAATGCGCGGGCTGTCACTCGATCGGCCGAAACGGCGGCAGTCTGGGACCCGACTTGAGCGATGTCGGCCGCCGGCGAACTCTTGAGTATCTTGAGGAGTCGCTGGTGAATCCGAGCGCCGATGTGCCGGTTCGTTACCGCGCTATCGAGGTAATTACTAAAACCGGACAGCCGGTAGCTGGGATCCGGTTGAACGAAGACGACGTCTCCATCCAGTTGCGGGACATGAGAGACAACCTGCGATCATTCCTGAAAGCCGACATTCGGGAGATCCGGCACGAGAATACATTCCCGATGCCATCGTACAGTTCAACGTTCAGCCGGACAGAACTGGAAGACGTAGTGGCCTATTTGAATTCTTTACGAGGTGAACAATGAGCCGCTGTTGGTTCTTGATTCTGATGAGCGCGGTCTCGCTCGGCGGGCAGGGCTTACCCATCACCTACCAGCGGCTGTTGAAAGCCGATCAGGAACCGGGCAACTGGCTCATGTACTCCACACCTACAATAGCTGGCGCTATAGCAGCCTGGATCAGATCAATGTTCAGACCGTGAAAAATCTCCACCTCAAATGGATTTTCCAGGGCCGCCATCAGGAGAAGTTTGAGACGACGCCGCTGGTCGTCGAACGGGATCATGTATCTGACGCGCCCCGAGAACGACGATCTTATGCTCTGGACGCGGCGACCGGGCGGCTACTGTGGAGTTACGAATACAGCAATCCCGCGCGCACTTATAACTGCTGCGGAAAGGTCAATCGCGGCCTGGCCATGCTGGGCAATACGACTATTCATGAATACGCTTGACATGCATGTCATTGCCCTCGACGCCAGGTCGGGCCACGAAATCTGGAAGACCGAGATGGACGATTACACGGGCCGGCGGCTACGCTGCTACCGGGCGCGCCGTTCGTGGTAAAGACAAACTTATCGTCGGCATGGCGGGTGGCGAGCACCCGGCGTCAACGGATTCCTCGACGCCTACGATCACCAAAACGGGACAGCGCTGTATGGCGGTTCAACACGATTCCCCAGCCTGGGCGAGCCGAATTTCGGTACTTGGGCCGGCGATTCATGGAAGACGGGCGGAGTCACAACATGGAATAACGGGCTCATACGATCCGGAAATCGAACACCGCTTTTCTGGGGAACCAGCAATCCGTGGCCGGATTTAAATGACGACTACCGCGCCGGCGACAACCTGTACTCGTGCTCCGTGCTTGCGCTCGATCCCGACACCGGGAAGCTGAAATGGCTTTACCAATTCACGCCGCAGCGATTTGCACGACTGGGACTCCACACAGATCCCATCCTGCTCGACACGAGTTCCGCGGTAATCATGAGGAAGCTCATGGCATGGGCCAATCGCAACGGATTTTATCTACTTGCTGGACCGCACGACCGGCAAATTCTTGACCGCCAAAGCATTCGTCAAACAGACTTGGAACAAAGGTTTCGACGATAAGGCCGGCCGGAAGTGATCCCGGGAATGAACCCACGCCCGAAGGCAACGATACATATGGCCGGGTGTCGACGGCGGCGCGAATTGGATGTCGCACAGCTACAGTCCGCTCACCCAGTTGCTGTATGTATTTGCGCGGGAGGAGCACCGCCTGTTCTCGAAAAATGCCATCCGGCACGAACCGGGTGACGGAGCCGCTACGATCGCCGTTTCGTCGACAGTCGCCGGTGGGACGGAACGAACCGGCGGTGCTGGGGCCGCTACCGCCGCGGGTAGAGGAGCCGGCGACGCCGCTGGGAATGGGATCTTCGGCGCGGGCGGGAATATTCCCGCTACAAGTCAGAGTGGAAGGCGCGCGCGTTTTGCCCCCGAAGAGAGTTGGGGCAAAGTCGTTGCGATTGACCCGCTGACCGGCGTCATTAAATGGGAACACAAAGTACTGAGTCCTCCCTGGGGAGGGGTGATGTCGACGGCAGGCAACCTGGTGTTCGGGGGCACGATTGAAGGCGTGGTGTTCGCTTTGGATGCGCGGACCGGCGAACGCCTCTGGTATTTCGGAGGCAATGAACGCGTCTATGCCTCACCCATCAGCTACCTCGCGAACGGCAAGCAGTATGTCGCACTGCCCGTCGGTGATGTGATGATCACATTCGGCTTGTAGCAGTGCATTTCGCAATTCATTCAGCGAGCTCTTATTCCGCGAGTTGTGCCTTTGTCGCATTTTTCGCGATTCACGCGTGCGCGGACCAGATTGAAGCGGGAAAAGCCATCTTCGACGGTAAGGGCGATTGCGTCCGCTGTCACTCCATCGGCAACCGGGGCGGCAGCCTGGGACCCGATCTCGCTGAAAATAGGAATCTCCGGACTCCACCTCGTTGCGCCTTTCCATCATCGATCCTAATGCCGAAATTCGGAAGAAGTTTTTGACGGTCGTCGTGATCACAGTGCAAGGCCGCCGGTTCGAGGGTATTGCATTGAACGAAGATGACATCTCGATCCAACTGCGCGACACGGAGGGAAGTCGCGATCGTTCTTGAAACAGAATCTGAAATCCATACACCGCGAGCAGCGATCCTTGATGCCGCAGTACGCCTCCCGGCTTTCCGCGCCGGAGATTGATACCTTGGTCGCGTATCTGCAAAGCCTCCGAGGGTCTGAGGGAACACGCCCGTCACGGCAGCGAAGACGACAGCCAGGTCCACTTACAACGGATACGGCCTGGTTGACCCGCGCCAACCGGGACGCGCAGGAACGGCCGGAGATGCTTCTCGACAGCCTGGCAATCCCGAAAGGCGCGACAGTCGTTGACCTGGGGGCGGGTGCGGGTTATTTACATGGCGTCTCGCGCAGCGAGTCGGGCCGCAGGGGAAAGTGCTGGCGGTAGACATTCAACAGGAGATGCTGAACCTGGTCGCGCAGGGTCTCCATAAGCGTGGGCTGGCGAATGCGGATCTAATTCTGGGCACCGATCGCGACCCTAAGCTGCCCGAAGGAGCCGTGGATCTTGTGTTGATCGCCAACGTCTACCATGAGTTCACTAAACCTGAGGCGATAATGACCGCCGTTCGCCGCTGCCTCAAACCCGGCGGCCGGGTAGTCGTGATCGAGTATGCCGAGGAGAAGGGGCGACGACCCGGTGGCGGGGTTGTATACGATGCGCCGCGAAGAAATCCGATCCGAAATTGAAGGCATGGGTTTCCAGTTGGACCTGGTCCTCGATTTTCTGCCCTTACAACACGGTCTTATCTTCTCGAAAGGGCGGTGATGACGGAACGGCTTTCCGACTTCCCGCCGTTCCACACGACTCTTAAATATCTTTTTTTTGGGCAAATTCGGATATATAATCTCTCACCAGGGATCGGCTTGGAACCGAATCCCGGATTCGACTTGTGGATAGGAGATTATGTGCGACTGCGACTTCGAGTAGTTTCCGTTGTATATCGCTGGCCATCCTGGTGGGGCTTTCGCAGGCCCAGGACATCAGAGGTAACATTTCCGGAACGGTGACCGATCCTCAAGGGGCTTTCGTCGCCGGGGCCGACGTGGAAGTGACCAACACCGACACCAACGTGTCCACTTCCCTAATCACAAACTCCAGCGGTTTTTATGAAGCGCCCCTGTTGTTGCCTGGCCCCTACAAGGTAACCGCGGGCGCCGCCGGCTTCAAGAAAACACTTCGCCCGAACCTGATCTCACGCTCGGAGGTGATTTGAAGATCGACATCCAATTGGAAGTCGGCGCGTTGAGCGAGTCGGTCACCGTCAGCTCGGAATCTCCTATACTCGATACCAGCACCGTGAGCACGGGAAAGGCGCTGACCACCTGCGAAATCATGGACCTGCCCATCATGACGAATGACATTGTCCTGATGGCTCGAGTGGCACCAGGGGTGGTAAATCAGGGGACTACGCAGTACCTTACACAGGGACAGGTCGGCGGGTCCTCGGGCTTTTTCGCACCGCTAGGCCTTGGCCAGAACGAGTGGAGTATCGACGGAGCGCCAAATCTCGGCAACGGTGGAATCGCCTTCACGCCCTTCACCGACCAGATCGCCGAGTATAAAATCGAAACAACGAGTTTCGACGCCTCTGTGGGGCATTCCATCGGATTGAACATCGCCTTTTCGACGAAGTCCGGCACCAACAGTCTGCACGGCTCGGCCACCGAGCAATACTGGAACACGCATTGGAATGCGGCGTCGTTTTTTGTCAAGCAGAAGTATTTCCAGAACATCGACGCGGCCAGGGGGGCTGGAAATATCGCTCTGGCAAACCAGTTGGCATCGCAGCCGATGCAACCTGGCGGGCATGCGAACGACTATGGGTTCACTCTGGGCGGACCGGTTTACATCCCGAAATTGATCGATGGGAGAAACAAGCTCTTCTGGTTCTTTTCTTATTCGGGGAACAAGACTCGCCAGCCGGCACGGTCCAGCGAGATCACGAATATGGTCCCCACTATGCTGGAGCGGCAGGGCAACTTCTCGGACCTGCTGGCAATCAACGCGAAATATCAGATCTACGATCCGCTGAGCGTTGCAGCCGACCTGGCCCGGCCGGGTCATTACATCCGGACGCCGATTCCTGGAAACATCATTCCCCAAAGCAGAGTCAGCGCTCCCACTATCTTCAACTGGTACACCAGCCGGATCCCGACCCCGAACAATAACCCGGCCAGTCCCCTCGCAGAGCCGTTTAATAACTTCCTGGCATTAGGCCAGTCCGACAACGTCGACTACACAGGCTTGGCGAGCCGGGAAGACTGGGACCCCAGCTTGAAGCACCGCTTTTCGTTCTCCTGGAACTGGAGCCACTTTATCGAGAACGCGCAGGACTGGACCTACGCCAGTTCGCCTGGCCAGCAGGACTGGGACAATATCCGGACAGCGAGAGGCGGCATCGTTAACTGGACATACGCCAAAAGCTCGGTTACCGTGATTAGCGCAAGCATCTCCGCCAACCAATGGCTGAACGTACAGGAAACTCTGGGCGCCAGAAAGTACAAGCCCAGCGATATCGGGTTCCCCGCGTACATGGACGCGCGCTGTGAGGCTTTGGGCGGATGTGCTCTGCCTTTGGTGTCCTGGAACGGATACACATCCGCTTACGGTGGAAACAGCCTGGTCATGGGCCGTACTCTCTCTCCCGATATTCGCCAACGATCGCTGGGGCTCAAGGCGAGTGTGTTGCATGTGACGGGCCCACACTCCATCCAGGCCGGCATCGATTTCCGTCGGCGTATGCAACCAGTACGGGCGGCGCAGGGAATTCAATGGGGAGTTTCGTCTTTAATCGCCAATATGTGCAAAAGAACGACGATAGCTTTACCCCGTCGGGCAGCCTCGGGCTAAGCTATGCGGCTTTTATGCTCGGGATACCCAGCTCAATGTCAAGCGACAACAACGCGAGTTATGCGCTGATGAATCCCTATTACGCCTGGTACGGGCAGGATACCTGGCGCATGACCAGGAATTTGACCGTGACCCTCGGGCTTCGCATCGAGTACGAACAGGCTCCCACGGAGCGATACAACCAGGCGATCACCTATTTCGACCCCGCCGCCCAGTTGCCGATTGCGGCCGCGGCGCAGGCCGCCTATGCCGCCAATCCGGTACCCGAGCTGGCTGCCAGCGCCTTTCCGTACAGGGTGGATCGGTCTACGCGGGTGTGAATGGCGCTCCCCGCCAACCATGGCAGAACGAACTCATGTGGTTGCCGCGGCTCTCGGCCGCCTGGCAGTTCAGCCCCAAGATGATTATTCGCGGCGGTTACGGTGTCTACTATGATTCGATTAACGTACAGAACGTGACTCTCAGTCAGTCGGGTTTCTCGCGGACAACTTCTACCAACCTGACCAACGACTTCGGAGTAAATTGGCTGGCCGGAAACCCCAAAGCTGGCGTTCCCCGCTTGCGGACCCATTTCCTGTCCGTAGTGACGGGACGCGTTTCGACGCGCCGTTGGGAAGCTCGCTCGGAGCTATGTACGTGGCCGGACAGAGTTTTTCCTTCTCGCCCTTTAACCGGAAACATCCCCGGGAGCAACAGTGGAGGGTCGGGCTGCAGCGGCAGTTGAGTCCCAATATGTCCGTGGAGGCTTTTACTGGGGTGAGTGGGGCGACCATCTGGCGGTCAGCCAGAAACTGGATCCGTTGCCGGTGCAGTACTGGAACACCACCATGATGCGCAATAACGCGCTGGCGAGTAACTTGACTCAGAACGTGCCAAACCCATTCAATATCAGTAATTTTTCGTCTCTCAAGACGTCCAACCCGGCGCTCTATCAGCAGATGTCGACGCTAGGGTTCTTTACCAGTTCGACCATCCAGAAGAACCAACTCCTGCGCGCTTACCCGCAATTGAGCTCGCTTACCGGCAGCCAGTATTACGGCACGGCCAAGAACGATTCATTGCAGCTCGCTTTTACTAGGAGGCTCTCCAAGGACTGAACCTCAACGCTAATTACGCGTACTCCGATGCGAGTACTTACACGACCATTGTTAACAATTCGACGCCGCTCCCAGGCAGTGGACACCGACCAATATCCCGCTGCCGAACCGCGTCAACATGACCGGTATCTACGAACTACCCTTCGGTCCGGGACGGGCCCTGTTGAAGAAAGGAGTTCTCAGCCACGTTACCGGCAACTGGCAGGTGGCTTTGACCTACGACTTCCAACAGGGTCCTTTTCTTACCTGGGGCAACAATTTCTATTACGGCGACCTGAGCAAGATTGGCGAGACACTGACTCAAGGTACCAAGACTCTCAATCAATCGCTCAATACAGCGCCCCATTCGAGAGGAATTCCGCCAATGGGCCGGCGGCCTACCGGGCGCGTATTTCCCATCGACACACCAGCGTGCGGGCGGACGGTCTGAACCAGTGGAATGCCAACCTCCGGCGCGACTTCCGGTTCGGGAAGGCTTGGTCTTTGAGGTTCGCATGGACGCGCTCAACCTTTTCAACCACTCGCAGTTCAGCGCGCCCGACACGAACCCGTTCAACACTACCTTTGGATCTGTCACCAGCACGACCTCGACCTTGAATCGCTTCTTTCAGCTTCAAGGCAGAATCCGGTTCTGATGACCGTGAACACTGATCGCGCACGCAGACGTCGCGCAGTGGCATTGGGCCGGCGCTGTTCGCCGGCTTCTTTTAAAAATTGTTTGAAAGGATGACCTGTATGTTACGAGCGCAAATGATGGCCGGTCCTTGATTCGCGGAGCGTTGACAACCGGAGCGCTGTTCGGCCTGGATGCGCTGTTTACCACCGATCGCACTAACGCCGCGGCGGTGGGACCAACGACACACGTCAAGGTCACGAAGGTGGAAGCCTTCGTATATGAAGGCTCCTGGGTTTTTACAGGTCCCCACCGATGCCGTATCGGGATGGGGCGGAATCCAAGGACGACGCGAAGGCGTGCGCCGCGGGAGCGCTCGAAGTCGGACGTTACCTGGTGGGCCAGGACCCTAATCGCGTAATCTTCCACTGGCGGGCGATGCAGCGTCGGTCGTTTATCGGGGAGGCCCGATGAACGCCGCCATCCCGAGCGCGGAATCGATCAGGCGCTCTGGGACATTAAGGGCAAGATCTACGGCGTTCCGGTGTACAAGCTGCTAGGCGGCCCGACGCGCGACCGGATCCGTGTTTACGGTCAGGTCAGTTCAACTCACGGAGTCAACGCGATGAAGGTGGCCACGAATGCGACACGCGCCCCGTTTCGATCTCTATTCGAGGGGCAGAAGTTCGTTGACGAGGTGGCTGAACGTTTCAAAGCATTGCCCGATGGTCAAGGTTCCGGAGTCGATATTGCGATCGATTTTCATGGGGCAGTCGAGCCTCCCCCGGCCTCCCCCTTCCTCATTAAAGCGTTGGAGCCGTATCAACCCTGGTTTTACCAAGAGGTGGTGCAGCCTCTGAACGTGGACGTAATGGCCGAATTGGCGAAGAAGACACATATCCCGCTGGCCACGGGTGAGCGCATCTTTACGAAATGGGGGTTCCGGGAAATTCTTGAGAAACGGGCGGCGATGATCCTTGCAGCCGGATGTTTGTTTTTTTGGCGGCGTTAAGGAACTGCGACTCATTGCCGGGATGGCGGAGCGTGTTGCTGCTCTCCGATTGCGCCGCACAATCCCCAGGGTCCATGCTCGTTGGCCGCCAGCCTTCAGGTTGCCGCGTCGATCCCCAACTTCCTGATTCAGGAACGCGGTGACGCGGAGCATACCAACCTGCTCGCGAAACCATTGCCTGCAAGTCCAGACTGGCTACCGCGAATTCCCAACCCAGCCGGGCCTGGGCATCCGCCCATCGACGAGAATAAGCTGATGGCACAGGTTGGCGAACCGCAGCAATACCGTACCCGATTCGATCCTGATGACGGTTGGTGTCATCGATACGGTAGAGCATTCACCCAAAGCAATCCGCACTTGCTCATGTGCAATTTGTCTGGCGCAACATCACATGACTAGAATACAGACTTTGTAGGAGTTTTACTGTATCTCGATTTCCGGGATCTTTTGCTGCAAGGCTTGCTGGTTGATGTGGATCAAAATCATGCGGGCCTTCGGCCCGAATGGCAAGCCGGGGGAACCAACCGGCCCCGCTCCGGCTGGATCACTTCAGCCAGCCCCGACCCCTTCAACTGGATGCTACCGTTAAGCCATTCCCATGTCCGGGCTTCGTCGCCGGGGTCACAGAATAATAAGCAGCGCCTAATCTGTAAATAAAACCGTGTGCTGATCCAGAACGTACGCGCGGCTCGTCTGGGTTTTTGATTTGGAGTACCGCGACGTCAATCCTTCTTGACAAGCCTCGTCGCGAGCAGCCTCAAACATCTATCTGCCTCCTTCACCGTGACTTACCGCAATTGGCGAAAATTTGCGACTTTTTTATAAGGTTGCATCGGCTTGGCGGAAGACGATATTTCTGGGACGAGTGGGCGCAAGGATTTTGGAACGTCGGAGACAGAGACCGCCCTTGTGACAGCGAAGCCAGCCGTTATTACCGCGGACTGGAGAGGAGTACGGCGTAATATCGACATCATTCCCCTAACCGCGGACCTTGCGCTCTATAAGCTGATAGCCGCGCCCAACCTGTGTCTCATCGACGACGACGCGGTTTCGCGTGTCGAAAAATTCGTCGCCGGAGAGGCGGTACGCTTATGCTCAACTATCGCGCGGGACCCGCAATGCGGATAACCGCATGAGACGTGTGCTTCCGCCCGGCCCGTTCGCGGAAATGGCAGGAGTGACCGCGCAGTCCAACCTCGACCTCGTCGAGTACAAAGGGCTCGACCAGAAGCTAAAGGCCGAACTCGGAATCCGTTTCCCGGACAACCCGGCGATCTTTCGACCTCGCACCATTCTGGAATCTCTCGAACTGCATGGCGCGGAACCGATCGCCACCTTTCGTGGAAGGCGCGTGGCCGGACAACCCGCGGTCACGCGCCATCGTCATGGGCAGGGATGGGTCATTTACGTCGCGACCGACAGCGCCGAGAATCAATTTCACGAAACCCTCGCCCGAGCAGCCGGCAACCTGGCGAAGCTGTCTCCCCTTATCTCAGTCCCTTCGGGAGTTGAAATTGTGAGCCGCGAAGATGGCGGCACGGTATTCTATTTTCTGCTAAACCTCACAGAAGAAATGCACAACAACATCGTATTGCCCCATCCGATGGACGAACTGGTACGAGAGCAAGCCGGAGTAACCAAGATGTCGCTGGATCCGCTGGGGGTGGCAGTTCTGGCATCACCGAAGGTGGCAAGATAAACGCGCTGGCGTGGTAAGCACATAAACAAAGGATCGGAAATGAGGTTATCTAATGGTTGGGTACAGACAGCGTGTATCGCGGTGCTGGCGATCTGCGGATCTGCGCCGCATGCGGCCGCACAAGTACTGTACGGTTCGATCGTCGGTTCGGTGTCGGATGCGAGCAGCGCCGCGATCGCCGGTGCCGAAGTCACTCTCACCAACAAGGAAACTGGACAATCTCGCAAGACGGCCACTAAGCACGCCAGCGAGTACGGCTTTCCCGCGCTCTCCGCGGGAAGCTACAACATCACAGTTGCAAATGAGCGGGTTCCAGAGTTTCACGGAAAACGGAATCGAAGTTGGCACCGGCCAGATCGTCCGCGTGAATGCAGTTCTTCGCGTCGGCTCGATCACTCAAAGCGTTGAGGTAACAGCGAACACGGCGGAACTGCAGAGCGATTCGGCCGAAGTGAGAAACGAAGCGCGGAAGCAGCGGCACAAAACAGAATTTACAGTCCGATTATCCTTTTTTACCGTAACTCTCCTGGTGCCTGTCGCCCTCAAATGACGGAGAAGCACCAGAACAAGTCCAGCAACCAGGAGTGCCACGCTGAGGTCTCGCTGTTTTTACTTCTCAAATCCCAGGTTCGACGGTCCATCATGCATTGTTTGATTCATAGGCCTGCCGGTCACCGGGACCTCTAGCCCCACCACGTCCACCTTGATCCCGTTCACCCAAATCGCGCCCGCTCCCTCAAGCAGAAACCCGATATAGATGCCCGTAGCGCCCTCCGGCACGTCCAAAACCACGGCATAATTCTGCCAGCCAGTGGCGCCTTTTATGGAGCGGTCTTTTATCCCGTCATGCATATTGTCGAACGCCACCGATAACGGATATCCGTTCTTCGGATGATTCGCATCGTCAACGCGCATCCACAAACCGCCCCATCCTTCGACGCCTTCGGACTTGAGATTGGCGCTCAGTCGGATCCGTTTGCCCGCATAAGGCGGTACGGCGCTGAAATCTTGCATCATGGAGCCGAAGCCCGTAGTCTTAATTCCTTCTTTCGACTTGATGTAAGTGCTCAGTTGGCCGTTATACGACGCTGTGGGATCGACGCTGCAATCGTATTCCTGCGGCTTACTCCCCGCGAAGAACCAACCTGAGGGGATGGCTGCCTGCAATGCAAGTGCGCCTGCGGCGAGCGCGGCGGCGGTTTTCAAACTGCTCTTCAGTGACATCATAGTTTTCTCCTCTTGCCATCTTATTTGTCGAAACTGAGATTAACTGGCGCATCGTGCTGAGACTGAGCCATAGGCTTTTTCCAGTCACCGGCACCTCGGGACCAACCACGTCCACCCTGATGCCGTTGACCCAAAGAGCGCCTGTCCCGTGAAGCAGGAACCCAATGGAAACGGCAGTCGCTCCCTCCGGAACGTTCAGAACCACGGAATAGTTCTGCCAACCTTTAGTACCCGTAATGGATCGGTCTTTGATGCCGTCATGCATATTGTCAAACCCGACCACAGACGGATGTCCGCCCGCCGGGTGGTTGGCGTCGTCTACTCGCATCCACAATCCGCCCCATTCTTCTACTCCCGCCAACTTCAGATTGGCGCTCAGTCGAATGCGCTTGCCGGTATATTGAGCAGCGGTGAACTGCTGCATCATCGATCCGAAGAGAGTTGCCTTCACGCCCTCTTTCGACCTGATGTAGGTGCTCGGTTGACCGTTGTACGATGCCTCGGGATCAATGCTGCACTCGTACTCGCCGGTCTGGCTGCCGAAAGACCATCCGGGCGGGACTGCTGCGTGCAAACTAAATGCGCACGCCGTAATAACTAACGCGTTTTTCAAACCGCTCGTCAGTGACAACATATTTTTTCTCCTCTTGCCATTCGCGTTTACTTAATCGTGGGTTCGCTGAAACCGAGATTCTGGGGCTGCCGTATGTTCACGGGTACCGAAGAGCTAACCTCCTCGAATGTGAAATCGTCAGCCCAAACAGTACCCGTGCCGTTCAGCATCAACACAAACTGAATCGACTCGCTCGTGGACGGCACATCGACGACTAATGCATACTTTTTCCACGATGTCGTTCCGGATAATTCGGCTCTTGCGTACTGGAACGATACATTCACTCTCCAGGCCGGCCTGCCCTCTCACCGCTTCGCTCCGTAGAAATGCTGTAACGCGAATTCGCTTGCCTCGAAATTTCTTGGAATCGAAGCCTTCGTAACCAGCACCGTGCCCGATGGCTGAGCTACCAATGACCGCAGAAACAGGCTCCATTTGCCGCCATGAACGATATTCCGATCCCGGCCGACGCGGTACTCGTGCGACCCGGTCTCCTTGGCCGTCCACCCTTCGGGAATCTGCCAGGACGGGTCATTTGCCAATTCGTAGCTCTGCACGGTAGCCGACGTTGGATCCAGGGCATCCGCGAGACCGGGGTCCAGCCTTCGCTCCTGCCGGAGTGCCAAGAGGGAGTTGCGGACATTCTCGGCGATCACCGCGGACGCATCCGGCGCGCCATTGGCGTTGTAAATTCGAACTACACCGTTCGCCAGCTTCTGCAATTCTCCCAAACGCCGTTCGGCATTCGCTCGCTCGCGTTCGGCTTCAAGTGCGTGTTGTTCCGCCAATGCGCGCTGTACATTGGCCTCGGCCCGCTGTTGTTCCGCGGCGATGCGGCGGCTTTCCAGCAAGCACTCTTGCCGATTGAGCTTCGCGAGCCTGTGATTCGGCGCGCACGCGCTCCTCGAACGCAACTCTCGCTTCATTACAGGTGGCGACTACGCCTCCGGCCAACAGAAGTAGCATTGCCAAACCGGCAGCTACGCCGCCCTTATGACGCGTGGCGAACTTACGAGCCAGGTATGCGAGCGAATCGCCCTGGGCCAGCACCGCCTCCCGATTGAGGAATCGGCGCAAGTCTTCGTCGAACTGCTCGACGGATGCGTAGCGGCGCTCAGGTTCCTTGCGAAGCGCTTTGAGGATGATATTGTCGATCTCGCCGCCGAAATCCCGCCGCGCCGGCCCTCCGCGTCCGCGCACCAGACTGGGCCTCAAAGGCTCTTCCTCGCAAATTCGCCGCAGCGTCTCGTGGATCTGATCGATC
>CAVYEV010000029.1:0-110192 GCA_963767545.1 Terriglobia bacterium | reverse complement strand
ATTGTCAAACCATGAGAGGGGTGCCCTCACCCAAAGGGCCAGAAAATAAACTCCAGAGTCCAATTTGAGTGGTCGTAGAGGTTGTAGGCTTGATCTGGCGCATTTTGACGGGCGGTGAACCATACCGCGAGCCTGATGCGTTGGTGATGCAAAGTTGGAGTGACCAAACTGGTTCCTCACCACGCGCGGCGACTGCGGGCGATGGGGCGGAAGCAGACGCGGTCGAGGTAATCGTGGAGCAGATGCTCAAGCCGGCCCCTTGCCAGAGCAAACGCAAAGCTACGATGCGATCGAGGAAGCCGATGTGGCCGAGGAAACCCAGGTTGCCGCACCGCGTAACACCAAGCCGTCGGATTGCCCAAAGGACGCGGCGAAACCTGCCGCGGCAAACTGGGTTTCCGAGCCGGGCAAAAGCGCAAGCAATATTCGAATGGCCAAAGAACAACCCGGGAATAGGTCTCGATCGACGTCTACAGACTTACCCAGTAACAACATTCGCAAACGATCACAACGCAGTCCTATGACATCCCCAACGAATTCGGCCTGATTGTTTAGCCGAGCAGTATTTTCGAGCAAAGAGCTATGGTCTACGGGGGCAGGAGTATTTCATCGTGTGCGTGGACGGGGAGACGAAAATCAGGCCGCTTTTGCAGGATCTGCTGGGTTTTCCGGCTTTGCGTCGGCTTCAAGAGTCAGTTTTATTGTCCTTTCCTTCTTTCGTCTCGACTTGGTGACGCAAATGGGGTGAATTTCAGCGAGCTTTTGACTTAATGCTCTTGCGGTCAGCTTCAAATTGAGCGCGGCAACAAGTTCGGTGGCTGTTCCCTTCCACTCTCCTCCTCCTTCGGTGGTGATTTTGATGAGGTCGGCTTGCAGTTTGTTTTCCGCTCGGGTGACGCAAACCAGCTCTTTTTGATCGACATCGACGAGTGCGGCGGTGGCCCATTGCACGGCTTCGGGGAATCTCGCCTTTTCAGGGAACGGCATGCCCGGCAGACAGCGGAGCGCGACCGCGAGGAGAAGCAGGATGCCTTCGACGATCGACTTGCGGTGCTCTTCGAAGCGGCGGTTGAGTTCGTCGTTGGGAAGTGGATCGGGTAACTCGGGGAGTTCTACTGGGAGAATGCGGCTCGACAGGCGGTCGGCGGCATCGGGTTCGTTGGTGGTGATGATGATGGGGCGGGAGACGTTCTGCATCTCGCCGTGGAAGCTGGCGGGGAGTCCGGTGGAGAGGCGGGCGAGGACTTCGGCGGGGCGGCGGGCGAGGCGGGTGGCTCCGTCGATGAAGACGACGTGATTGTCGCGGGCGATGCGTCCGCCGGCGGCTTCGTTGGTGGGGGTGAAGTTGATGGGGGCGAGGCTCGGGTCGACGAGGGCGCGGAGCATACGGGCGGCGGAGGTTTTGCCGGAGCCTGCCGGGCCTGAGATTTGGAGGATGGGATAGTCGCGCGGGTGTTGGTTGTCGTCGGCAGGGCGGAAGGCGGCGAGTAGCCAGACGACGACGCGGAGCCATGCGGGGCGATCGTTTTCGAGGCGGAGGAGATGGCGGAGTTTGTCGAGTTCGGCTATGGGATCGATGTCGTGGAGGGGGTCGACGGCGGGTTGCGGGGCTACGGTTGGGGATGGGACGGTGTCGATGAGGTTGCGGCGAAGGCTCCAGCCGTCGCGGGTGATTTCGATGTGGCGGCCGCAGTTCCAGGCGGGGTCGAGGTGGATGGCTGCCTTCATCTGGTAGCGATGCGGAAGTGGACGTCGCGGGTGCTGCGGCTGGCTTGGGATTTGAAGATGAGGAAGGCGGCGCGGAGGGCGGAATCGCTGGGAGCTTTCTTGTGGCGCTGGTAGTATTCGCTGGCGGCGCGGAGGCGGACGCTTTTGTGAGAGAGGGGAGTGGAGACGCTGCAACCGTCGCCAAAGCGGTAGCTGAGGAAGCGGATGCCTTGCGGGGTGATGAAGGGAATGCCCAGGTTGTTGAGGATTCCGATGAGCTCATGGGAGGCTTCGTAGGAATTTCGCTTGTAATACTCGGGATAAACATCTTCTGGATATAGTTTGCGTTCGGGCATGAAATCCTCTTTCTGATTCCAAGATAATTTATGAGGTTGGGAAAGCGGTGGGCAGGGCCGTGTGGATTGTCGGGTTAAATGGAATGGTTTGAGGGGGATACGGGATATTTTTTGGTGTTGTGAATGTAATCCGGCCAATATCCCACAAGCGGATAATTAATCGTATCTGGCTGCTGCGAAAGGGAATATTCTTCTTCCGCCGATTATGGACAGGGGAGGTCGGTTTGAGATGTGAATCGCGGAGGTATAAGTTATCGTCAGCGGGAATGAATGTAGGTCCCGCCGCTTGCGACTAGCAGGTCGCATTTCGAAAACTGGCACCACCCTGCCATAATTTGGTTGCCGATGTCCATACCCCACCCGCGGGTGGCATGCCGATTCATGGCGAGACGATTCTCCTTCAGCGAGTCTGCCGCGGGAGCGGATGTCACGCGGTGTTCCGGATTTGCCGGCATTGTGATCGCGGACAGAGTTATTGGAGCGCCGCCAACGAGGACGCTCTGACGGACGCCCGGCGCTGCGCGTGGCGTTACCCGAAGGACACGATCCAGCTATTTTGCTGCCGGCCGGCCTGCCTGATTTTCTCGATGCGCAAGCGGTGCGCGGCCTTTACACGGACCAGCAAAGCCCGTGCCTCCCGACGATAATGTTGGCGCGTTCCCTTTGTGCAGCCGCGCTGTCCTTCCAGATGCCGATCGAAGTCGTCCAGCACCTCCTTGATTGATCCAGCCGCCGATGAAGCCGAAGCGGGCCGTTGTTCACATGTCTGAGTTTCGTTCACTTTTTCTCCTTGCGACCTGTCGGTCGCAAGAAGACACTCGCAGAATTATGCCGAGAAGATCAACTGGGAGCGGGCGGCTGCACCCACGTCCTATCGCATCGGCGCCGAACCTATCCGCAGTACTCGGCATAATCCGGAACTCGGCATAAGGCCGGATAAGTGAACTGGCGGATAGGCGAATGGCGCACCGACTCCCTCACGGTCGCGGTTCAGAATGCGGCGCGGAGATGTTGAGAAAAACGCAGAGAAGTGCCCTTAAATATCCAGTGCATCTGCTCGAAAGAGTACAGGGCTTGGAGCGAGCAGGGCGGACGATCGCCGACGGCACTTGCTTTCTCTGTTAGAATCTCGTGTGAGGCCCGGTGAAGATCAACAATCGAAATAAGCTTCCGCACCGCGGCGATGGGTCTAGTATGCGCATTCCTCGTTGCGCAGCTTCCCGCCTGGCGCACATGCCACCGAGCCAGCTCTCCATGGCGAGAGCCTTCAATATAATCTAATCGCATTTCCGAAGCCGCCGGAGGGATCTTCGACGATGTCCCAGAGCTTTGCCGGTTGGGATAACGTCGAGACATTTTACTAGAATTCCACGGTTGGGAAAGCGTTGAACCGAAACATCCCCAGCCCGAAGGCGCGCGCGATCGCTCAGCAGCTTCTTGCTTACGAAGCCGTCGCCGGCAATCCTTCCGAGGCAGACACGCCTCCGGCTTTTCGCGTGTCCGAGAAGCTGCGCCGTCCTCTCAGCACACTCGCGGGCTCCGTCGGTTTTCGCGTCCTTCTCGCCCGTGCTTTGACGCTGGCAAAGGGCCATGGCGAGGGGCTTGACGCAGTGCAGGTCAACCCGGACGGAACTCTACATCTAGATCCGCAGGGCGTAAGCGGACTTCGCAACGACCGGGATCGAGAGGCAGGCATCCTACTCATTGCCCAATTGCTCGGGCTTCTTGAGGTTTTCATTGGCGAAAACCTGACATTACGCCTCGTGGTCGATGTGTGGCCGGATTTGCCCGCTTTCGATGCGGAATCCTATGGAGACAGTGGAAATGACCCCACAAGATAGAGTGACGATAAACAAACTGCCGACCGGGGTTCCGGGCCTCGATGAAATTCTCGGCGGCGGCCTCCCGGAATTCTCCTTTAACATCGTTGCAGGCGCGCCGGGATGCGGCAAAACGACGATGGCGCATCAGTTCGTGTTTGCCAATGCCAGCCCGGAGCACCCCGCGCTTTATTTCACCGTCCTCGGAGAACCGGCCCTCAAGATGCTGCGGTACCAGCAGCAATATTCGTTCTTCGACGTTTCCAAGTTGAACGGTACTATCCGTTTTATCAACGTGAGCGAGGTTTTGTTGGGTCGGGGCCTGGACGGTGTCCTGGAAGAAATCACCAAGCAGGTCGAAGCGACGAGTCCCGGCACTGTGGTGGTGGACTCCTTTCGCACGGTACTGCGCCCCCTGCGAGACGGC
The DNA here is from genome assembly GCA_963767545.1 of Terriglobia bacterium. Classification (GTDB taxonomy): domain Bacteria; phylum Acidobacteriota; class Terriglobia; order Bryobacterales; family Bryobacteraceae; genus CAVVFX01. The sequence continues at coordinate 105,882 of CAVYEV010000029.1, read as the reverse complement.
GATCAGGAATTGAACGCGCAGGTTTTCGTGCAGAGCCTTGGGTTACTCCTGGCCGGTTGGCAGGCGACCACGTTTCTGGTCGGGGAGTACACCGAGGCAGAACTGCGCGACAATCCGGTGTTTACGGTCGCCGACGGCCTGTTCTGGCTCTATCAGGACGTGGAACGGAATTCCATTGTACGCAAGCTGCGAGTCATGAAACTGCGCGGACAGGAGTCGGTGCCGGGGAAGCATACCTTTCGCATTACCGGCGACGGATTGCAGGCATTCTCGCGCACCCTTGGACTCTCGAGCCGAAAAAGGAGGGTGCCCGCCCAAAAGCGCCTTTCGATGGGCATTCCAGAGCTGGATGAGATGCTGGGCGGGGGCATTCCCGAAGGCGATAGTGTCTTGATAGCAGGTTCTTCGGGAACGGGCAAGTCGCTAATGGCGACGCGCTTCATCGCCGAAGGCATACACCATGGAGAGCCGGGGATCGTGGCGGTGTTTGAGGAGCGCCCCGAAGAATACGTCGGCCGCGCCGATACGTTCGGCCTGGACTTGCAACCGTCGCTCAAGGATGGAAGACTTACCGTGATCTATCTTCGTCCACTCGATCTCTCCGTGGACGAAACCATGCAGGAGATATTCCAAGCGATCGAAAAGACGGGCGCGAAGCGCCTGGTGATCGACTCTCTGGCCGGTTTTGAGATGGCACTGGCCCCCGCCTTTCGCACGGACTTCCGCGAATCCCTGTATCGCATGATCTTCGCCCTGACCGGAATGGGCATCACTATTGTGAGCACGTTGGAGATGGAGGAGTCTTTCACGGAGTTGCTCTTCAGCAACTTCTCAATCTCATTTCTCACAGACGACATCATCCGGCTCCGTTATGTGGAAATTGAGGGCGAGCTTCGCAAGATCATGATGGTTCTCAAGATGCGGGGAGGCAGTCACAGCAAAGACATCCGCGAATACGAAATCACATCTAAGGGACTGGTTATCGGGGAACGCCTCACGGGCTACGATCGCCTGATCACCGGAATTCCGAGGCGGGTGGAACGAGTGGAATAACGATTACGGTGTAGAAGGTAACAGGTGGAAGCCTATGGGTGCGAAAGTAAGTGCCGACGCAAAACAGAAACCCGAGATGACGGATGCGTGCCGGCCTATTGCCGCCGCTTCACCCGTCCCGATGGCGGCAGTAAATGGCGCCAACCACATCGTCCGCTACGTTAATCGCGCCTTTTGCCGCCTCGCCGGTAAACCCGAGGAAGAACTGATCGGGAACCCGCTCTCCGGCGCTATAGCGGCAGACGACGAATTTCTGGCCCTCTTTGACAGGGTTTATCGAACGGGACAGCCGGAAACTTACACCGGGCGGGAACAGCCGGGTCCCCCACCGTTCAGGTCTTATTCCATGTGGCCTGCACTTGGCGCGGATGGCCGCACCATAGGAATCGTTATCCAAATGACAGAGACCACGCCTGCTCATGAGCAGGTTGTCGCCATGAATCAGGAGTTGATGATCGGTTCGGTGCGTCAGCACGAACTCACCGAGACGGCGGAGGCGCTGAACGCAAAACTACAGATGGAGATCACGCAACGCAAGCGCGTGGAGGAGGAGTTGAAGGTTCGGAATGCCGAGTTGGGCCAGTCTCGCGATTTCGCTCAATCGATTGTGGAGACCGTCTGGCAGCCGCTGCTGGTTTTGGACACGGAGTTGCGCGTCAAAAGCGTCAATCAGGCTTTTTGCCGGTGCTTCCAGGCCACGCCCGCAGACATCGAGGGTCAATTTCTGTATCGCGCCGAGGGCGGCCAGTGGGAAATCCCGGAGCTTCGCACACTGTTAAGTGTAGTTTTGCCGGCCAACAAGTCCTTTGAAGATTTCGAGGTGGAACGCGAGTTTGGGAAGGCCGGCCATAAGGTTCTGCTTTTAAGCGCGCGTCAACTTGATAGCGTCCAGATGATCCTCGTCAGCATCAACGATGTTACGGAGCGCAGGAAAGCCGAAGAAGCGCTGCGAAGCACCGAAGAGCGTTTGCGCCACGCGCAAAAGATGGAAGCGATTGGGAGATTGGCCGGTGGGGTCGCTCATGATTTCAATAACCTGCTAACGGGCATATTGGGATACACAGACCTATTGCTCGATTCGGATGGTCCGGACGACTACTGGCGCCGACGCGAAAATCTTCAGGTCATCAAACAATCCGCTCAACGCGCGGCCGAACTGACCCAGCAACTCCTCGCTTTCGGCCGGCGGCAGGTGCTGCAACCGAAGGTCATGACCGTCAGATCGATTGCAGCGGACCTGGAGCGAATGCTTCGCCGACTAATTGGCGAGCATATCGAATTGGTGATCGACTTGGATGGGCCGCCCGGATTTATTCAAGCGGACCCTGGACAGATCGTGCAAGTCATCATGAACCTTGTCCTCAACGCTCGCGATGCCATGTCTCATGGCGGGACGCTCACTATCGAAACCAAAACAGTGGATGTCCGGGAGGGCGCCCCAGTGGAAGATCTAAAACCCGGAGGATATGTGATGCTGGCGGTGAAAGACACCGGTATGGGAATGGACAACGAGACACAATCACACCTTTTCGAACCGTTCTTTACGACCAAGGCCCAGGGTTTCGGGACCGGGCTGGCGCTGGCGACGGTTTTCGGGATCGTTGAGCAGAGCGGCGCGCACATCCGGTTCTCAAGCGAACTGGGTCACGGTACAACATTCAAGATCTTCTTCCCGCGCGTCGCGGAACCCGCGCGCTTGCCTGAGATCGGGATACCTCATCCGCCGTCTGAACCGCTCAGCAACGCGCCGACCGGCTCTGGGATCGTGCTTGTGGCGGAAGATGAGGAGTCAGTACGCAACCTTACCAGCCGATTCCTGGAAAGCAAAGGATATACGGTGCTTGAAGCAACTCACGGTGGCGAGGCCCTTGCGATCTGCAAGAGCCGCCGACACATCGACCTACTGCTCACTGACGTCAAAATGCCTGTAATGGGCGGGCGCGAGTTGGCAATGCAAGCCTTGCTGCTCCATCCCGAGATGAAAGTACTCTTCATGTCTGGCTACACGGACGATTCGTTGATCGCGGAGGGGATCAAAGTTAGAGGAACTCCCTTTTTGCAGAAGCCATTCACGTTGCCGGGGCTGGCGCACAAAGTTCGCGACGTGCTCGACAGCAAGGGGCAGGGCGCCGATATAAGTAGGAAGTGAAGTCGTCTCCACCTATACGACAACGCCTCAGCGTTGACCCAGCCAGACGACGACGCGGAGCATGCAGAGCGGTCGTTTTCGAGGCTGAGGAGCTGGCGGAGTTTGTCGAGTTTCGGCTCAACCCATCCTTACTACGTTCGGCCTGCCGGCCACCGCCCAGCATCGGCAACGGGGACGCCGGCGTTGTGGCCACAGTCGGGCGTCTCGACCCAGACGACCGCGAACATGATCCCGATCCACAACTAGCCCAAGTCGAGTCTTCGCCCCTAATCCGTCGCGGATCGTGAGTTACACCAACTCCATTCAAATCGCGATCTTTGTTTCGATCGCATCGTAATCGGCCCGTAAGCCGCCATGTGTCGTATCCAAAAGCCCGGCTGAGGACAGCGCTTGAACATCGCCATGGACGTTGCTGTAGTCGCGCCCGAGCGCCTTCGCCAAGGCGCGGACGCTGTTAACCTCATGCCGATGGACGTACCGCAGCAGTTCCATCCGTTTGCGGGTTAGAACGCGCGCAAGAGCGTCCCAGCTTTCGAACGCCAGATAGAACTCGCGAAAGGTCTCGCCGCGCGCCGCGCGGTGCCAGGCATCCACGAACCGGCGCGAAGCCTCATCTTCCATTGCGCCGCCCACTGTAATTTTCACTTCACTCATATACCACCTCGCAAGGTCCGAACGTCGGACCAAAAATGGGACATCAATTGCTCAACGCTGCTGAAAGGATACGCCGTCACGACACCTTGGAAGCAAGCTGTATGCGATGATTGCAGAGGTACAACGAAGAAAGGTAGAAGTTAGAGTACGCGCCGATCCTGAGCTTGAACTTAATGGTACGCGCTACCGGGCGGTCACCTTTTCGTTTGGAGACAAGAAGGACGTGTCGCTCGAATCGCAGCAATCCATCGGCTCAAACGAGCCTGGATCGACTATAGTCTTTAGCGAAGTCCTCATAGGAACAACAGGTTCCTCGTCGGGAACGAAGCCCATAGGCAAATAGGTGGACTTCGATGACATCAAGGCCAATTCAACCCCTGAGTCCATGCTCCATGTCGAACATGAAATCTCAATTGCTGCTCCTCCGCGACTGTTCCGCCAATCTCGTACAATCAGTTGATCGCGCAGAAGAGGCGCTGTTGCTATCGCCTCGGCGTTGGCCAAAGCGTTCGATTCGCGGTATGGCTCGTGGGACCATCCAGTGCTGCCTATTCATCGGCCGCGGTGTTTTTCTGTCACGGGTATTCGGTGACGCCATCAGATCCCCGGCAGTTTTTATGGGCGGCTGGTTTGGATCCTATACGCTTCAAAGTTGGATCGGAAGAAGCAAAGGTCCGCTGAGATCACAAAACGCGTTGCAAAGCTGCTGGGCGCAAGCCTCGTACCCTACGATACTGTTGCTCTACCTGCTCATCAAACGCCGCGAAAGCACTCTACAGTGGCGGGCATCGGGAAAGACGTTTTCAAACTGCGCAACGCCTTCGCTCACGGCCTGTCGATACCCGATCCAAAATGGCTCACTGCACCAGCGCAGCCAAAAGAGACAGGTTACGGCTACCAGATTGTAGAACAGACCGAGATTCTTCTGCGCCTTACCCTGCGGAAGATTTTGGCGGATCAGTTTTGTTCGGCACGTTCTCTGATCCGAAGCTGCTGGATGGGTATTTCTGACTTGCGACGATTCTAAATTAGCGGCGCACCGCTGTATCAAAAGGCAAGACTCAAAATTGGCGCTCTTACCTTTGAGAATTCGACTTCAGGCAAACTCGAAAAAGTGGACCTTTTCGGTTACGCTTATTGACAATCTGCCGATAGCAGCCCTCCGTCCAGTGATCAACCATAAGTTCCCGACACAGGGCGCTCGAAGATAGCTGTCCCTTGTCGCCCAGCGTTTAGCATTCCAGTTGACGCATAACGCGCTAACCGCGGAAGTGGCGCACCCGCAGAAGCCCTCAAGCTGTTTCACCGGCGCTGAGGCGATATGCTGAACATCAGGCACAATTTCCTCCGTCGATTACCCGGTAAAGCCAGGATATTTCACCTTGGTCTGTTTAATACTGCACAAATGAACTACAGGACTTCTGATTGTATGCCCCTCCCCGCGACTATGCAAGAAAATTCTCGAAACTATTTTTGGGTGAGAAGCAAGCGTTCAGAACCGCTTCATTGCGCCGTTATGAACGGTCGGACGATGTTGCGTCTGTGCTGCGTTCCAGATGATAACGGCACGATAGATTTTCGAATTTGGCCGGAACGGCGGAGCCGGTTTTGCGGGCCAGTAGACTCTAATAAAGTCCCGATAAAGTCCCGAACCAAGCGTCTGCTACTGTGCGGATCAATCCGTCCAAAGACTCGCGAACATCGTTCCGCGTCCTCCCACACGAGAATCTTGAGCGGAAGATCGAGGGCCGGCGGCGGATTGCCGAATATGAGTAGCTTGGTATTCGGCATCCGCATCCCAAGCTTCTCCGCTTCGCAGCTGTGATCAAAGAAAAGTGGATGGCGCTAGAAAATGAATTTCAGTTGATAGCGGATCACCCGTTGTCCACCGTCAAGGAAGGTTGGATTGAGGAAGTGGCCAGGCGCGGTGGTAGCCACGTTGGCGCCCAGGGTCCCCGCGGAACTAGGTGCGAACGGACTCACACTCAGTTGTCCAAATTGAGGATGATTGAGCGCGTTGTAGAACTCGGCGCGAAACTCCATCTTCAGGCCTTCGGTCACGCGGATATTTTTGAACGCGTTCAGGTTCAGATTATCCAGCGGCGGCGTACGCTCGGTATTACGGCCGAGATTGCCGGTGCGGCCCGAGTTAGCGGCCACGGCAATAAACTCCGCCTGTCCCGCATCGATGGGCGCATTGTTATTGTCCGGATTGATGTAACCGGTCGGACTCGATGTGCTGGGAATGGCTCTCACATTAGTCTGTCCCGCGGGGTTGAACAGTGGGCGATCGCCGTTCCCGCCGATTCCGTCGGCATCGAAACCGTTACTCACGGAGTACGGTACTCCCGATTCATACGTGTAGATTCCGGAGACTTGCCAGCCGCCCACGATGTGACCGGCGGGTCCGGCCTGATTCTTCATGAAGGGGAGTTCATAGCCCCACGTCACGGATAGCCGGTTTGGCCGATCGAACAGCGACACCGCGCGTTCGAACGGCTGACCTCCCAACGGTTCCGGAATTGCCGATAGCGACGAAACGTTGATACCGCCGCTAGCGAAGACCTCGCTGCCGTTATCGATAAGCTTGGAATGGGTATAAGCCAGCCGTCCGAAAAAGCCCCGGCTAAATCTTCGCGTCAGTTCGAGTTGACCCGCGTTGTACGTCGAAAAACCATCGTTGGTGCGGATCTGGCGCGAACCTTGCAGATTATCGAGCCGTCCGGAGAGCCTGTTGGCCGGTATGTTGCCAGCCGGCGTAATCTGCAAGCTGGCCGGGACGATAGGATTCAAGTCCTCGTTGAGATAGAGTTTGGTCCCCTTGTTGCCGACGTACGAGACATCCAGCAGAAAGTTACCTGGAAGTTCGCGCTGGATTCCGAAAGACCATTTCTGGTAATACGGGTTGACAAAGTTCTTCACTACGAGTGTCTGCGCATCGAGCGGGGTTACGGCTCTGGCAACGGTTGGAATCTGTGCCGAGAGATTCCCGAGACCCCGCGGCGCCGCCGCAGTCACCGTCGACGCGAGTAGAGTGGAAACTACATTCGGCGAAGAAGTCTGCGCGTTCGATGCGATGTTGTTGAAGAACGAATCGTAGCCTATCTGATAGCCGGTCCTGATTACAGCCTTATGTTCGCCGAACAGCCATCCGGCAATGCCGCCGGTGAACGAGGGCGCGTAGGCGATGCCGATCGATGGGGCGAAATTGTTCTTATCGCCGCTGACCTTATCGGGCTGGCTGAAGGGACCCGTGAACGTAACCGGGTCGATGTTGAAGAGTCCGGTGTATGCGGGAGTCCGGATCGAATCGAGCGGCGTGCCGAAGTATTCATAGCGCACGCCGAGACTTACCGTCAACGCGGACGAGACGCGCCACCGATCCTGCGCGAAGTACTGTTGCCGGAATAGCTTTGGATAATAGGCTGCACTGCCGAAATCGCGGTCGGCAGAGCCCGTGCTCAGGCCTGAGCCGCCGAAGTCGTCCACGAAGTTCGCGAACCCGGTGAAGCCGCTCGATGCGCTGTACGACAATAGGCCGCGCCCGTCGATCGGCGCAAACTGGCGTGAACGTTGATCGACCAGATCGAATCCGAAGCGGATGCTGTGGTTGCCGCGAGTATACGTCACGGTATCCTGCAAGCCGTAGTTGTTGGCGATACGGCCTTGCGGGAAGCCGGAAGACACGCCCAAATCGATCGAGCCAAAACTGTTGAGTCCGGCGATGGCAATTTGCGGCATGGTGAGGCCAAGTGAGTTTGTGGGATCGAGTGGGAATGCGATGGTGATCCGGTTGTAGGGAAGCCGCAGTTCATTGGTCCATCGCGGCGAAAAGATGTGCGTCTCGGAAATGAGCGCGTTTTGAAAGCGATTGTGGCCGCTCGTATTGAAGCCGGGAAAACTGAGACTGGCAACGGGAAAGTCCTGATCGTCATACGCGAAACGTCCGGAAAGCAGATCGTTGTTGCCGATCCGGTGATCGAGCTTGATCAGCCACTGTCGATCGAGAACCGCGTTGGAGAAGCCATACGCGGCGGTTCCGAATTCGACTGCCGGCCGTCCGTTGCCGAGCGCTACGGGGAAGAATTGCGAGGTCGCGTTCAACTGGCTGGTTCCGGCTCGAAAGAGATCCACATTCTTGTTTGAGTTGGGCGGAAAGAGCGAATTTAAGGTCGCCCAACCGGCGGCCGATGGCGCGGTCACGGTCTGCGATCCGACGGAATTCTGCGTGTCATTCTGGAATGATCCGAAATAAAACGTCCGGTCCTTTTTGATAGGTCCGCCGAGCGTTCCCGCCCAGATCTGTTCGGTTCCTGACGGCGGATGGCCGCGCTTGATCACAGCGGGATCCTGCGCTTGCAGAGACGAGATCGAATCGTCGATGGTGGAATCGAGAAGATAGGACGCTGTTCCATGAAGCTGATTGGTGCCCGATTTGGTGACAACGTTCACCACAGCCCCGCCGGCGCGTCCGAATTCAGAGTCGAAATTGGTGGTCTGGACGATTGTTTCCTGAACCGCATCTGGGTTAGTCACCTGAAAGGCTTGGCCCGCCACCGAAATGTCGTTGTTCTCGGTCCCATCCAGTAAGAAGTTATTGGAGCGCCCGCGCGATCCGTCGACCGCAAACGTGGCGACACCGAATGCGTTGCGATTGGTCGTAACGCCGGGTAGGGTCAGCGCCAATCCCGCCGGGTTGCGGGAGGCATTAGGAAGTTGAGTGATCTCGGCCGGCGCCAGGTTCCCGCCACGCACTGGCGATTCCGTCTGGAGAGTAACTGTCTCTGCCGTTACATCGACGACGCTCTTCTGCTCGCCTAGCTCCAGACCCAAGTCAATGGACGCCACCTGCGCAGCCTGAACAGTGATGCCGGAGACCCGAGCCGGCCTGAAGCCGGGGAAGGCGACGGCGACATCGTAAGGGCCCGGATCGACGGCATCGAACCGGTACAGACCCGCTTCGTTCGAAACAGTGGATCGGACCAGGTTGGTAGCGGTATTCGTCAGAGTGACGGTGGCGGATGTCACCGGTGCCCGGGTGGGATCCGTGACAAGTCCAGTCACGGTGCCGCGGCTGGTCTGAGCCGTCATCCAAGTTGCCGGGATAAACAAAAGCGAGAGTATCGGGAGGAATCGACGCGTACGTTGCACGCCGCGCGAGGGGCAAGCGAGAGGCCGAAGGAACGCCTTAACGTCTAAATTCTGATAACGCGCTAAGTCCTGGCAGAAACAGGTTCATCGACCCAAAAGTCCCTTCGCGATTGACGGCGGATAGGGCAAGTTAGGTTGAGTTAGACCGAAAACCTAAGAATCATTTTTTCGGGATTCCATTTCTGGTATATCCTGATGATGCATGACTCGCCGTACCTGCCTGATGGCCATGTCCGCGCTGCTCGCCCGCGCCGCCGACCGCCTCCCCGCCAATAAGAACGTGAAATGGGCGCTTGGCTCCAATCTCTGGAATTACTTCCCGCCCGTGCCGATGACCGATATCCTCGACATCATGCGGGATACGGGATTCATCGGCATTCGCTTGACCCAATTCCCGCAGATCCTCACCAAATACAACATCACTGCCGATCAGATGGAAGCCGAGGTCAACAAGCGGAAACTTCATGTCATCACCGTCTCATTCAGCAACGCGAAGGCGCAGGATCCGGACCAGCACGAACAGATCATGGTGCGCGCAAAAGAGGCGATGAATTATCTGAAGCGCTTTGGCGCCAATCACCTGGTGGTCTTCTCGCCGAGCGGCCGGGGGCAGAGCGCCGAGGCCTTCGAGATCGCGTGCAAGTTCTATAACCGGCTTGGCGAAACGGCGAACGAGATGGGCTTCAAAGCCGGATTGCACAACCATCTCGGCCAGATGGTGCAGACTCCGGAGGAGATCGACCGGTGCATGGCATTGACCGATCCTAAGCTCTTCTACTTCTCGCCCGATACCGCGCACGTGCACCTTGGCGGCGGGGACGTTCCGGCGATTATGGAAAAGTACAAGAACCGGCTGATGCTGGCGGATTATAAAGATGCGAAAAGGGCCAATCTGGGCAAGAGTTTTCTGCCCAACATCTTCGATCTGGGCGACGGCGAGATCGACTTTCCGGCATGCCATCGAGTGCTCAAGAGTCATCTCGTTCAAGGGCTGGTTATGCGTCGATCTCGATATTGCGCGCAACGGTCCCCGCGCGAGTTACGAACGTTGCGGCGCCTATGTGGTGAAGACGCTCGAACCGATTTACGTTTAGGCCGCATAACTTTCCGGTGAAGGATCTTCGGGCAGGACCTCCAAGCGCCCGCTATGGGCTCAACTTCCGGTTAGCGCGTCATCCAGGCGCCAGCCGCCCTTGATCGGCTAAACTGATCTAATTTGCACATCTCGAAACTTAATGCGATCGCGGGGTTAACACAGGAGACGTAAAAGCAATGTCGACGAATCGGCCCATCAAAGTTGGTCTGCTCAAACAGAGTGAACTCGAGGAGGCGGGCCGTATTGTCCGGCTGGCGTTCGGAACGTTTCTGGGATTGCCTAATCCCCTCGACTTCATGGGCGACCGCAATTTGATGGCGCCGCGCTGGCGCTCGACCCACGTCAAGGTGATCGCGGCGCGCGAAGGTGGCCGCCTGATCGGATCGAACGTAGCCACGCGCTGGGGATCGTTCGGGTTCTTCGGACCCCTGACTGTGCTGCCGGAATACTGGGATCGCGGCGTGGCGCAGCGGCTGCTCGAAGCCACTATGACGATTTTCGACCGATGGGGCGTGCGGCACACCGGGCTGTTCACGTTCCCGCAAAGCGCCAAGCACGTGGGTTTGTACCAGAAGTTCGGCTACTGGCCGCGCTATCTTACCGCGATCATGACGCGCACACCGGAGGCTAACCCAGCGTCACAGGCTAAACCTGCGCATGCGCCAGCGTTGCTATCGGCCTTCACCAAAAGCCAGCGCGAACAGGCCATCCAGGCCTGCGGGAAACTCACCCACAAGATCGATAAGGGACTCGATCTGGCTGGTGAGATCCGGGCCGTACTTGCGCAGCGCACCGGCGACGTCGTGTTGACATACACGCGCGGTGTTCTCGATGCTTTCGCAGTGTGCCTGAACGGACCCGGATCGGAGGGCGGCGAGACAACTTGTTACGTCAAGTTTGGCGCGGCCCGTGGTGGTGCCGGAGCCGGTGAACGTTTCGACAAGTTGCTGGATGCTTGCGAAGCGTTTGCATCCTCGCGCGGAGCGACTGTAGAGGCTGGCGTGAACCTGGCTCGCGAAGATGCCTACCGGCGCTTGCGCTCCCACGGATATCGAGTGACCATGCAGGGTGTCGCCATGCAACGTCCGCATGCGGACGGGTTCAATCGGGCCGATGCCTACGTGATCGACGACTGGCGTTAAGGCGGTCAGCTTTCCGATTGCGGACGTATCGTCGCCAATCCGGAAGTTGGGTCTGAGAAACGGGCATTACTGGAATGTGGCGAGTTCCCGGAGTGGTCCGACTGAAGGCCGGTAACAGCGCACATAAGCGCTCTACGCGTCGAAGTTAAGGATCATCGCGCGAGTACCATCTGGAACGTTGGTCCGAAACAGCCTTGGGGAGCGTCACAATCGCCTCTGACGCTAACTGAACGGTATCGCGGCTGACCCTGCTTCACGGTTGTCGTAAAATCCCGGTTATGTTCTCCCGTCGCGCATTTCTATCCACTCTCGCGGCCGCGCCTCTGCTGCGAGCGCAGCAAAAGCGTCCGCTCAACTTCGTCTTCATCCTGATCGACGACATGGGATGGCGCGACGTCAGCTATAACGGCAGCGAACTGTTTGAAACGCCGAACATCGATAAGCTCGCGTCGCTGGGCATGCGCTTCACCAACGCCTACGCCGCCTGTCCTGTCTGCTCGCCTACCCGCGCCAGCATCATGACCGGAAAATATCCGGCGCGCCTGGGAATTACCAATTTCCTTCCCGGAACTCATCACCTTCCGCATTCGAAGCTGATCGCGCCGTTATCCAAACAGCAACTTCCGCTGGAGGAAGTGACGATCGCAGAGGCGCTGAAACCCGCTGGGTACCGGTCCGCCGCGATCGGCAAATGGCATCTCGGCGGCCCCGATTTCTACCCTGAAAAGCAGGGTTTCGATGTGAACGTAGGAGGCACGCAGGCCGGCGCGCCCAAGAGCTACTTCTTTCCGCAGTGGACGCCTAATCCTCCCATCACGGCGCAGCCCGGCGCCTATCTTCCCGACCGCCTGACCGATAGCGCCATCGATTTCATCAAAGATAATCGGGCTAAGCCGTTCCTCTTGTACCTGGCACATTACGCCGTTCATATTCCGCTCGAAGCGAAGGAGGAGATGATCGAGCGATATCGCAAACGGATCAAGCCCGGCGCGCTGCAGAACAATCCGATTTACGCGGCCATGGTGGCGAGCGTCGATGAAAGCGTTGGCAGAATCATGAAGATTCTCGACGAACAGAAGATCGCGGACAATACGGCCATCATATTTATGTCCGACAACGGCGGCCTGGCATCGGCGGAATACAAAGGCCAGACTCCCACTTCGAACAAACCGCTGAAGGCTGGCAAGGGCTTCCTCTACGAAGGCGGGATTCGAGAGCCGATGATTGTCCATTGGCCCGGCGTGACCAAGCCAGGGTCGCAAAACGACGTTCCGGTCATTAGCACCGATTTCTATCCGACGATGCTCGAAATGGCGGGCATCAAGGACGATCCCGGTAATCCGGCGGATGGCGTTAGCCTGGTTCCACTGCTCAAGCAAACCGGCATCCCCAAACGCGACGCGATCTTCTGGCATTATCCGCATTACAGTAATCAGGGCGGCCGGCCGGGCGCCGCCATGCGGCAAGGCGATTTCAAGATTATCGAGTGGTACGAAGACGGGTCGGTGGAACTTTACAACCTGCGCGACGATATCGGCGAGGCGCGCAACCTGGCGGTTCAGATGCCGGAGAAGGCGCACGAGATGAAAGCGCGCCTGGATGCATGGTTGAAGGAGATGAATCCGGAAATGCCCAAGCCGAACCCCGATTACGATAAGGCTACTGAGACGGAGGGTCTCGGCGCGGCAATCCGGGAGCAGCTTCGCACTGGTGTGCTGCCTTAAGTGCGAAGGTAGCTATTTCACTCGAACGGTATAATCAACTCGACATAGCTGCCCGGAGCGGCGATACTCACGGCAGCGGCGATGCGTTTAAGGTGCAATCCTACGCGCGCCCATTTCGCCGTACCAGCCAAAACGATAATGGCAATTTTGCGGCCCTGAGGTTCTGCTGGTATCTGATTTTCTGGTCTGTCGTGAGCCCCTGAACGAACCAACTCATGGAAGCTGGGTGAACCAAGCGATGCTTGGGCACGAGAAGAATTCCGGATCTAAAGACTCTGCGCCACGAAACTCGACTATGGAGTCGACGTATGAACCGGTACCGGCACAGAAGCCATAGCTTTGCCCTGAGTACACATGGTCCTCGATATTCTGGCCGGACAAGAGGAGCATAGTTCGGGGCTATACGCCCGCGTTGTCGTTGATGTCATTTATGGCCGGGCTCCTGCGGGTTGAGGGCCTGCTCGCAGCGCTCCCGTTGCTCCTTAACCTGCCGAAGCGCATCGCAGGGATTTCCGCCCTTTGGTCATTGCAGTCGCGTGATTGCTTAGTCCCAATTGGCAGGTAGCAGATGGCCTGATGGTGATCGCCGCGAGATTGGTGAGGATATCAGTCATCGGAGCCCATTTGACAGTGCTTGAAACGTTCCCGCCCCTTGCATCACCAGAGATGTAGACTGGTTGCCGGGTTTTAGGAGGGGAAATGCAGAAGCGTAGTCGAATTGCGGGTTTGCTCGTGACGCTGCCGGGCTTGATGGCGCTCTTTTCGAGTTTGAGCAAACCGCGCGTCGCAGCTTTACATGGCGCGGACATCCTGGGGCTCATCGCATGTGGCTTTTGCTTCGGAATCGCGTTTGCGGGGCTGCTCGGTAGGCTCAAGGTGCGGGATAAGTAATCCACTAGGAGCGCGCTGGGGCGGGTGAGGGCTGTCATGCGAGCCTCGCAATGACAGCATCGTGAAACTCGACTATGGAGTCGACGTATGAACCGGGCTCGGAAGAAGATCAACTGGCAGTTCCGGGCGCGAGGATATTCGCCTTAGGTCCGCCTAGCGAGGGACCGTCCGCCCCAAAATGGAAAATTCACACCTTCTTCACCAAGTCGGATTTCTGAGCCGCGACTGCAGAATCACGCCCGCCCGAACCCAATGTCTCAATAAGTGAAGCGCAAGCCGAACTGCATAAGGCGGCCCGGATCGGACGACGCAATCGTACCTGCGTTCGCGGCATTCACCGCTGTATTCGGCACGCCTAGGTTCGCGTGATTGAGCACGTTGAATAACTCCCATCGGAATTGAACAGTTGTCCTCTCCCGAGGCACGAAGTTCTTAAAGAGACTGAGATTCACTTCGATCCGTCCGGGACCGTCGATAATACCTCGGCCTGAGTTGCCGAATGCATACGAGTTGGTCGGTACCGGCGGAAAGTCGGCGACATCGTACCAGAGGTCCGGCGTGGGATTCGGCAAGGTACCTTTGCCGATACGATTCGGCCGGTTCGCCTCGCCGAGATTCAGATTGACATTGGTAACCTGCGGCGTGATCGGGGAACCGGTGTACAGTCGATGAGTCCCGGTGATCTGCCAACTGCGAAGGAAGATGTTATGGCTAGGGGACATCCATGAAAAGTTGCCGGTGAACGAATGGCCTATATCCCAATCGCACCGGCCGTAATCGCCGTGCACATTGCGGACGTCTTGCAAACCGTTATAGCCGCCGTCCGACTTGCCATTTAACTGGGATGCGTCGTCAAGGCACTTACTATACGTGTAGTTCAATGTATAGAAAAATCCGCGCGAAAAGCGGCGGCGAAGTGTTACCGTGCCTGCATTGTAATTGGAGTTACTCTCGAACATGAAGTAGTTGATGGTGCCCCAGCCCGGGTATGGCACGGGGAAGTTAGGCGCGGTCGCGGCCGATCGGAAGGGCGCATTGATATTCCCGAGAATGCCGAAGTGCGTTCCTTTCGAACCGGTGTAAGAAATCTCGATGGCGGAACTGCTGCCAATCTCGCGTTCAACGGTCATGTTCCAACTCTGCAGATAAGGAGTCTTAGCGTTTATCTCGAAGCCGTTGACGGCGAGCGAGGATAGGTTGCCGCTTAAATTTGGCGCAGTGGGAAAAGGTGATGCTAACGTTAAGAAATTAGGCTGATTGGCATTGCGGTTGATGGTCTGAGAAACCGCGAACGGGAACGCATTGGCGATTTGATTGCGAATCGGATTCTGCAGCGTGCTCCCGTAGAATATCCCGTAGCCTCCCCGAACCACCGCGCGATTGCCGCCGAAAGGCCGCCACGCAAATCCCAATCGAGGTGCGAGGTTGTTCCACCGCGTGTAGACGAGGGCGGGGGGAAGCCCGGCATCTTTGGCTGTAGTAACCAAAGCGGGATTGGAGAATGTGACCCCCGTACCGTTCAGCGTGCTCAGGTCGGCGACAACTAACTTCTGTATCGCCGGGTCCCAATTGGTGATACGGCCATACCTGTCGGCCGGAGGTCTGGTAATCTCATAGCGCAAACCGACGTTCAGCGTCAGGCGGCTGGTAGCTTTCCAATCGTCGGATACAAACGAGCCGTAGTTAGTCGACCGGAGATAGTTGGTCGTGGTGCCAATTTGCCGGGAGTCGGCGTTCATCAGGCCCAGCATCAGGTCGGCCGACGCATCGCCCGTCCAACTGCCCGTAAAGTTAAAGGTGCCGCGGTTATTGTTCCAGTAAGGTTGATTAAACTGTGTATGCAGCACATCGCCGCCGAATTTGATTAAATGGGATCCCTCCACCCAGGTGAAGGTATCGCCGGGCGTGAAATTGTTGACGAAGAAAGCGACCGGCAGATTGGCGCCGCCTCCTATCTGCTGGTAACCGGAAACCACAATCAGCGGGAAACCAACCAGCAATGGATCGGTAGTGGTACCGGTGAGGCCCAGCTTGGCGTTGTAATCGATCCCCTGAAGAACGCCGGTATCGCGCTCAGCCGTCCGCGAAAACCCCATCCGGGCTTCATTGATCTTCGAGCCGGATAGAACTCGCGTGTAAGTCAACCCGGTCAGAGTCTGATGATTCAGCACATACTGTCCCCACACGCCAGTAATGTTGCTGTCAGTCGAATTCGGGTTGGCGTAAGGGCCGTAACTGTTGTTGTACTTCTTGGTGTAACGGAATGATACCGAGTCTTTGGAAGATATGTGCTGATCGATTCTTGTAAGCCAGCTATTCCAGTTATTCGGGGCGACAACGTTACTTAGATAGTTATTCAAACCGCTAAACAAGTTAGGCTTGGGATAAAATGCCGCGATTTGTTGCGCCACGGGACTCAGGCGCGACGGCGGAATGATGTTGTTCGGGAAACAGGCGCCTTTGGCGCCGCTGGCGGGCCGGGGCAACTGCCGGAAGCCAGCGGGTCGGCAATGGGCTTAAACCCGGAAAAGTTACCCGCGATCTGAGCCGGTGTCGGTATCAGGCCGACTTTGCTTTGCCCCTGGTTTTGCCGGTAAGTTTCCCAACTGAAGAGGAAGAACGTACGGTCGTGACCGCTGTAAACTTTAGGCACCGTGATCGGTCCGCCAATTACGCCTCCGAACTGGTTCT
Source organism: Terriglobia bacterium (assembly GCA_963767545.1). Taxonomy (GTDB): domain Bacteria; phylum Acidobacteriota; class Terriglobia; order Bryobacterales; family Bryobacteraceae; genus CAVVFX01. The sequence continues at coordinate 89,331 of CAVYEV010000029.1, read as the reverse complement.
GCCTGAGGTGGGACTTGGTCGATCCATCGAAAAAGCCGCGGGCGTCGAAGAAATCGTTGCGCAGGAACTCGAACAAGGTCCCGTGATATTTGTTCGTTCCACTCTTGATGACCATGTTCATCACGCCGCCGGCAAGGCGGCCATTCTCCGCCGAGTAATTCGAGGTCTGCATCTTGAACTCTTGCAGAGCGTCGATATTGGGCCGGGCCTGCGCAGCGGCGCCGCGAGGATTCTGGTCGTTGAATCCGTCGATCACAAAGTTCGTGTTATCGGCTCGGGCCCCGTTGATGTTATAACCGGAACCCTGGCCCCCCGACGCTCTTGGAGACACTCCCGGGACCAGAACCGCGAGATCGGTAAAGTCGCGGCCATTGAGCGGCATCTCGATGATCTCCCTGTTCGTCATAACCTCGCCCTTAACGCCGTTCTCGGTATTGATCGTGGGGACTGTCGCTACCACGCCGGTCACCTCTACCGTCTGAGTCATCGCGCCGACATCCAGATGAAAGTCCATGCGAGCCGTCTGGTCGATCTGCAGTTCGAGTCCCGATTCGCGAATAGCACGGAATCCCTCTTTGGCGATCGTGACATCGTAGATTCCAGGCGCAAGATCCGCGACCGTGAACTCCCCCTTGGAGTCGGTTTGGGCCTGCCGGCTTTCGCCCGTATCGGCCTTCTTGATCTGGACGTTAGCGGCGGGAACCGTGCCCCCGGAACTGTCGAGAACGGTTCCGACAAACGTCGCCGTGGCGCTTTGTCCGAACAGAGAAACGGATGGGAAGCTAGCCAGCATCAAAACTGGCACAAAAGCTCGAAGGTTCATATGCCCCCTGAAATGAAGGTACGGTTCGGGGATGATTATATAGCAATCCACGCCGCGGAGAAATGGGGTATGCGGGTTATAGAATCGGCGACGGTATCCATCCACGGTGAAGTGGTAGTAGTTGGTTTGCCAACTATGGCCGGAAGGGCTGATGGTGAGACTCTCCGGAGCGTTCACTTGACTTCAATCAGCCGATGATCGACACAAACCGAAAATCAAACCAACTGGGTTGGTTTGGTCGGCCAATTGGGAGTTTTTGAGCTTCCCCGAGTTCCGCGAGTACGCTCACATAGAGATCTGGGCCGATCCAGAATCGGGCACTCTGGATCAATTCATCGACCACGGGCTTGGCTAGATCGATCAGGCCGGCTCTTTGCTCGGACCACAACGCCGATGAGACCCGTGACCATCAAGCCGCGGCTGAAGCAGTACGGCGGGCGTGCCGTTCATCTACCAGCAGGAGGTCGGCTCGATGCTCTATTGCGAGCACAATTGCCTCAGCCTCCCCAGCATCCAAGTCTTCCCGAAGTTCTTGTACACGCTGCCGGTCCTTTGCCGATACAACTAACAACCAGGGCTCCGATGGCAAGATCGATTGAAGGAGGCAGATCACGCTTGAATGCCGTCAGTTCCTCAAATACGGCCGAGGGAATGAGCACCTGTCTATAAGCAAGGCAGGAGTTCGAGACGGCCGATCCGCGAGATTTAAGACCGGCGATGTGTGGGCGAGGACGATCAAAACCGTTCTGATTGACGATGAGCCCCAACATCCTCACGGAATTCTTCGAGGCCGTAATGGATCGGAATCTGGCGATCCGCCAAGGGGGCTGAAACGCAGGCTGGCCCATTTCCTCGAAGCGGCTCGCCTGCGCGAGAGTTAGCCTCTCTTGCCGAAAGAGCGCCAGCGCCAGTTCTTACCGCCCGCAGCCTGTCCGTCCGGCCAACGAGGCGGATGAGCGCGGACAATACGAGAACATCGAAGCGCGCTCGCATCGCCGGATCACTTTCGCCAAACTGCTTGCGTGGGAGAAAACAAGGCGGACTTTATGCAAACCACAGTGAATCTTGCGGACTCACTCTACGTGAAAAGTGAGTTCGCGGGCGCCACAGTGGAACAGATTTTTGTCGATGCCGTCAAAAAAGAAGTGCAAGGCAACCTCAGCTCGGGCGCTTCGGGGATCGATGTTGATCGCGAGTTGCGGTTCAGCAATTTTCGGAGGAAAATCTCGCGTTATGCCGCCTTACCCAGTTGGGCTTTCTGCGTGTTGGCGAATAAACATGCCATGAAGAAAAAGTAAATGAGACTTCCCACGCGCCGGGTCTCAGCCCGGACTCCCCTCCCTAAAACACCCGCCGCTTCAGCCGCTCCGATTAAACTTCGCCGTCTCCGCAACGGCCATCACGGCCATCACGCCCGCCTGCACCGGATCGCTGACCACCAGGTCCGCCGCATCCGGGACGCTGCCGGCCATATTGAGGCTGATCACCAGCAGTCCCGCTGGCCGCACCTCGCGCACCGCGACTTCGATGTCGCCGCCCATCAGCGCGCCGGCCAGCACCAGCGCGCGAGCGCGCGGCAGCCGCGCCACCGCGCGCACCGCATCGGCCAGTTGCTGCTCGCCCACCAGCGGAATCGTGTCGACCGAGATATGCTCTCCGCGGATGTTATGCCGGTCCGCTTCCGACGATCGCGCCGATCGCCACCTGGCCCACCTGCGCGCCGCCGCCCATGATGATGATGCGCTTCCCGTAGATCCGCTCCATGCTCTTGACCTGCTCCACCGCGCGCACTACCGGCAGCTTCTCCAGATCGCGGACCATCGGCTCCGAATGCGGCGTGAGCACCTCGAAGAAAATGTAGGCGCCTTCCTCTCGTTCCTGCATGATCGAAACGGAAGTAATGTTGCCCTTATGTTCGGCGATCACGCCTGTGACTTTGTGCATGATCCCGGTTCCGGAATCCGCGTGAATCACCAATCCCAACTTCTCAACAGACATTTCGATATCATCTCTTACGTGACCACCCGAAGAGAGACGTTATGTGCAGCCGCCGCCGCTCCGCTGCTTTTTTCCACCCGCCTGCTGGCCAAGAACCGCATCGACCGCAGCCGAATCAGCGCCATTACCGATGAAATTGGCATGACCACCGCCGAATCCATCGAATTCGCCAAAACCTACGGCCTTCAATGGGTCGAAGTCCGCGACATCAGAGAGAAGAAGAAGGAAGTCGCCCTCGCGCCCGAGCCCGACGTCAAAGAACTCGGCGCATCTCTCGCGGCTAACGGGCTCAAGGTGTCCTTCATGAACACCTCGCTGCTCAAGTTCGCATGGCCCGGCATGGAAGCCCGCGCGTGCGCCGCGCAACGACACGCCGGAGAAGAAGGAGAAGCGCCTCGCAACTGAAAAGGAGCGCTTCGATCGCCGTATGGAGGACCTCGGCAAAGCGCTTACGGCAGCCAAGATCATCGGCTGCGATAAAGTGCGGGTCTTCACTGGCTCGCGCGTAGCCGATGCCGAAATCGACCTACCCGCGTATTGTGGAAGTCTTCACGCCTATGGTGGAAGAAGCTGCGAAGCACAAGATTCATCTGCTGGTGGAAAACGAAGGCTCGCAGAATATCGCCACGTCGGCTGAATTGGGCGAGTTCATGCCGATGCTTAAGTCGCCTTGGTTCGGCTTTAACTGGGATCCCAATAACGCGCACTCGGCCAAGGAGATTCCGTTTCCCGACGGCTACCGGAAACTTCCGCTGGACCGCATGATGAACGCGCAGGTCAAAGCTCGCGACCTGCTGCCCGACTACCCGAACGACAATCTACCCTGGCATGACATCATGGCGGCTCATGCAGAAAGACGGCTACAAGTACCGCATCGGCCTCGAAACCCACATCTTCGATGGCACGTTAATACCAAAAGCGAATCTCTCCATGAAGGAGATTCTGCGTATCGTAGACTCGCTCTAACTTGGATGATTCATGTCGAAGAGCTTTTTAATCACTTTCGCAATCGGACTGCTGGTGATCGGAGTTGCGATTTGGGCTGTGCTCTATAAGCAGCAGGCGCCCACATCGATCCGAAGGGCTCGATCTTAAAGGTACGGACTTTGAAACTCGACGACAATTCGAGTGCCGCAATTATCGAGATGAGGTTGACCAATGACTCGGATTACGGGCTGACAGCGCGCAACATCGAAGCCTCAGCGGTCACTGATAAGGGTGACGTGGCGGGAAACTGGATAGCAGAGGGTGACGTGAAAGATCTGTTCAAGAACTATCCTGTGTTAGGCGAACAGTACAATCCTGTCTTTAAGGCTCGCGACAAAGTGCCGCCGCACCAATCGATCGACCGTGAGATTGGTATGCAGTTCATGATTCCGGTGGAGGAACTGGATCGCCGCAAGGACCTGCTGGTCCGGGTCGAAGATGTAAGCGGACCTACCGCCGAGTTGCATGAGAAGAAGCATTGAATTATTCCTTTCATTGTGCGTGTTGGCGGCGCAAGCGGCACAAGTCCCGGCCGGCGCCGAACTCCATATCCGCCTGACCGCCAGGCTCTCCAGCGCGGACACCAAAGCGGGCACTCCCGTCACCGCCGTGCTGATAGCGCCCGTCATGGCGGGTGGCCAAATCGTTGTGCCTCCCGGCGCCGAACTCACGGGTGTAGTGAAGAGCGTCCAGGCGGCGGCAGCCGATGCGACGAAGGCTCCCACACTCGAACTCGAATTCAAGAGCGTCGCTTTCGGCGGCGAACGCGACTCGATCTCGGCGCGCGTGTCCGCCGTCGACAATGCGAAGGAGACCGTCGACGAGAACGGCGTCATCACCGGAGTTCCAGCATCCAAGACACTGACGTCCGAAATCAACCACGGTATCGACAAAATGTCCGGCAGCGGCAAGCTCTCCGGGTTGGCCGGGATTCTGGAAGCAGCGAAGACCGTCCTGGTGAAAGACGCCGATCCCGACATCACGTTCGATGCCGGCGTCGAGATGACCCTCAAGCTGACGGCGCCTCTTCAAGTCTCGAAACCTTCAGCGGGCATCGCCGCCGATGTGCGGCCAATCTCAGGCGTCGAGGCCTTGGCCAGTCTGGTGCGCCACATGCCCATTCGCGCCATGGCCACCGATGGACGCCCGTCCGATCTCACCAACATCCTCTTCATCGGAACTGAAGAGCAGCTAGCCGCCGGGTTCGATACTGCCGGATGGTCGACGGCCGCAAAGCTGAACGGCTTCTCGAAATTCGAGACAGCCCGTGCCATGATCGAGCAGCGGGGCTACAAAGAAGCGCCGGTATCGGTGTTGTTGATCGACCGGCGGCCTCCCGACCAGGTCTATCAGAAACAGAACGACACCTTCGACGCACGCCACCATCTGCGCATCTGGCGACAGCCGGGCACATTCGAAGGCCGTCCGATCTGGGTCTGCGCCGCGACCCATGATGTCGGCATCAGCTATTCCGAGCGCGAACAGACTTTTATTCACCGTATCGACCCCAATATTGACGATGAGCGCGCGAAGGTGGTCAACGATCTGATTTTCGCCGGCAAAATCGGCGAACTGGCGCTGGTCCCCCGCGACAATGTGCCGCCGAACGCCTTCAATGCAACCGGCGATCCGCTGCACACCGACGGGCAGGTCGCAGTGATTGTTCTGCGATGACCCCGCGATGACCCACAATGACCAAGACGAATGCCATGCGGCTGCTCGATTCTCACGGAATCGCCTACCAAACCCGCGAGTACGAGGTCGATCCGGAGGACCTCTCGGCTGAAACGGTGGCCCGCAAAATCGACCTTCCGATCGAGCAGGTTTTCAAAACGCTGCTGGCTCGCGGGGATCGTAATGGCCTCTGTTTCGCGGTGATTCCGGGCAACATGGAACTCGATCTTAAGGCTTTGGCCAAGGGTACGGGCGACCGCAAGATCGATCTGGTTCCGGTGAAGGAACTCCAGCCTCTCACCGGCTATATTCGAGGCGGCGTGACCGCCATGGCCGCTCGAAAAGACTATCCGGTCATGCTGGAAGAGACCGCTGAGTTATTCGACGTGATCTCGGTATCCGCCGGCCAGCGCGGCTTACAAATTTTCATTAATCCGCAAGACTATCTCCGCGTTACTGCTGCGAAGTTGGGCCCATGGGGCAAATGATGGCGCACGCTACGCTCACCGGGCCTGCGATCCGGATCTCCGCGAAACACGACCTCCGCGCCTCGCGAGGCAAAATCACCGATAAACGTGGCACTCCGGTCAATGCCGCGACCTTCATACGGAAGCGCCGGATCGTCCTCGACGCACATCTATTGCGCAGCGATGTCGAATTGCGCCGTATCCTGATCCACGAGCTGTTTCACTTCGTTTGGGTCCGGCTGTCCAATGAGAAGCGGCGATCGTTCGAGAAACTTCTTAGGAAACAATTTAAGAGCCGAGGCGAACTGGGTTGGTCGGCAGAGTACCGCAAACGCGACTTGAAGTCTCGGGATGTGCGCCAGCGTACTCTGAAATGGCGCGAGTATTGTTGCGAAGCCTTCTGCGATACAGCCGCGTATCGCTACTCGCGCGCCAGGCGCCATGATGAATTCACTCTGCCGGTAAGCCGCTGCCGGGAACGGATTTTGTGGTTCGGGAAGAATCTGGGCTCCGGGAACGTCTTAATATAGGGCTGCGTCCCGATATAATGGAAGACTAGAGGATCATTGCTAAACCAACGTGTAACTCGCCGGAGCCTCTCTGCCGCTCTATTGATGCTTGCCGCTCTTGGCGGATGTTATCGTCAGACTTCCAGAGTATCGCCGGTCAAAGACGAGGAAAAGCGCCAGACCGCCCCCGACTTCGCGCTGAAAGATGTCGACGGCAAAACGGTGCACCTGACCGACTATCGCGGAAAGGTCGTGCTGCTCGACTTTTGGGCGACCTGGTGTGGACCATGCAAGATGGAAATTCCGTGGTTCATGGAGTTCGAGCGAAAGTACAAGGACCGCGGTTTCGCGGTGCTGGGTGTCTCGATGGATGACGACGGCTGGCAGGCGGTAAAACCCTTCATTCAGGAAATCGGCATGAATTACCGGGTGATGCTGGGCAATGAGCGGACCGGTGATCAATATGGCGGGATCGAGGCATTGCCGACGGCCTTTCTGATCGATCGGGAGGGCAGGGTTGCGGCCGAACACATTGGCGTTTCAAGCAGAAAGGAATTTGAGGATGGCATCGAGAAACTATTGGAAGCTGCTGCCGGCGATAAGCGCGCTGCTCTTAACTAATCTCGCGACTGATCTCGCCATGGCGCAAGGGCCCGCGTTGACGGTCAAGGCTCCCGTGGGAGTGGTGTCAAGAAGGGCGCGGAGATCGACGTGAAACTCATAGCCACCCTCAACGAGGGTTTCCATCTCAACAGCCACACTCCGACTGAAGACTATCTGATCCCGCTCAGCCTCAAGTGGGAGGGGCCGCTTGAAGCTGTAGACGTTGTCTATCCGAAACCGCAGATGGAGAAGTACAGCTTCGACGATAAGCCGCTTTCCGTACTCACGGGCCAGTTTCCACTGGTGACAAAGTTCAAGGCGTCAGCAAACGCCGCGCCCGGACCAGTGACTCTTAACGGCAAGGTTCGATATCAAGCGTGCAACAACAATGCATGCTTCGCGCCGAAGACAGTGCCGGTAACGCTGACGGTCCAAGTTCTACCGTAGAGACGCGTTCGCGGCGCTGCGCGTACACGGCATTCGCGAATACTCTGTCACAACCTTTATTTATCTTATAATCAACATCTTCCAGGCCACGAAGAACGAATTCGACCCTCCACATGCTATAAACAAGTTATCCGACCCGTAGTGTCGGCCAACAAAATTCCTCACGCGGCCCCTAAACCGGCCGCGTTTTTTCTTTTAGGAGAGCACTTATGGCAACTCTGTATTATCCGCGGCCATCAACTTTTTTGTCTAAGATTGGGTTCCTTTCGCAAAACACGCCCTACCCTGCCTCAAGTCCTACAACCAAACCGTCAAGCGCATTCGAAAATCGCTATTTTGCGTCACCGGATCGGCGCGATTGTTCCTTGAGGAGAGCACTTATCGCAATTTCTTTATTTTCGTCTTATTGGCGTCCAGCGGCGTTTATCGAGCGGCCGGCAAAGACTTTCTCGCTCCACGCGACGCACCCGCGCCTATCGCCCAGTCCAAGCGATCTCACTGGCAAATAAGTTCAAATAAACCGCCTTTTGCGACATCAGACACCCCCTTCGTTTCGTTTTATCCGCAGCCATCAACTTCTTTGTCCAAGACGGGAGATCGAAGCGCCTTTCCGTCATTCGCGACCCGCAACTCTCGCACACCGCCCAGGACTGGGTTCCTTTGGCAAAACACGCCCTACCCTGCCTCAAGTCCTACAACCAAACCGTCAAGCGCATTCGAAAATCGCCATTTTGCGTCACCGGATCGGCGCGTTTTTTTTAGGAGAGCGCCTATAGCAACTTCTTTATTTTTTATTTATCGGCCTCCAACGGCGTTTATCAGCGGCCGTTATCGGTCACAATCTTTATTCCTCTCATAATCAACATCTTCCAGGCCACGAAGAACGAATTCGAGCTTCCGCATGCTATAAACAAGTTATCCGACCCGTAGTGTCGGCCAACGAAATCCTCACGCGGCCCGTAAATCGGCCGCGTTTTTTCTTTTAGGAGAGCACTTATGACAACTTCTTTTATTTTCTTGTTTATTGGCGTCCAACGGCGTCTATCGGCGGCCGGCAAAGACTTTCTCGCTCCACGCGACGCACCCGCGTCTATCGCCCAGGCCAAGCAAGCTCACTAGCAACAAGTTCAAAAAACCGCCGTTTGCGTCATCGCCAGTCATCCCCCTTCATTTCGTTTTATCCGCGGCCATCGACTTCTTTGTCCAAGGTCGGGAGATCAAATCGTCTTTCCTTCATTCGCGATCCGCAACTCTCACACACCGTCCAACTTGGGTTCCTTTCGCAAAACACGCCCTGCCCTGCCTCAAGTCCGACACCCAGATCCTCAAGCCGCATTCAAAAATTGCCATTTTGCGTCACCGGATCGGCGCTCAGGCAGCTCCCGATATTGGTCAGGCACCGTCCCCAGGCTGCCAGACTTCTTCCCGTCCCGAATATTTTTCTTTTTGAGGCATAAAGTTTTCTTCCCTCTGCGCCGATTTCATAAGTGGAATATGGAAGCTGCCGGGAGTGCCCACTGCACAAGGGGCGCGGCCTTCGGCTTACCGAATTTTTATTTCCGATGGAGAGACCTTGAAAAGACACATTTCGGCAATCGCCCTTTTCTTATCGATGAGCAGTTTCTTGCATGCGGGTTCGAGCAAGATTGCACCGGACCTGCGTGGTTTGGCTCCCTTAACTCTGGTAGACGCGATCATTCAATTCACCGCCCCGCCTTCGTTGGCTAAGGCGGCCGCTATGAGCGGGCTCGGTGGAAACGTGAAGACACTATTTGAGGTAATCCCGGCGGTCGCTGTAACGCTTCCGGCCGGGGTGCTTGAATTGGTCGCGCTAGACCAGGATGTTGTCTATATCTCGTTGGATCGTAGTGTCGCGCAGTCATTGGATTACGCCGAACCTACGATCAATGCTCTAACCGCATTTCAGAATGGATACGACGGCACCGGCGTAGGTGTCGCCATCATCGATAGCGGAGTCGGGGCTCATCCCGACCTCAACGATTCCAAGGGCGTTTCGCGCGTACGTCTACAGCCAAAGCTTTGTGCCATCTCCGACTGCCGCGCCCGGCGACCCATACGGACACGGCGAGCATGTTGCAGGTATTCTGGCGGGCAACGCATCACAATCGGTTGGTCCCTTATACACTCACACGTTTCGCGGAATTGCCCCGAATGCAAACCTCGTTAATCTTCGAGTCCTGGACAATACCGGGTCGGGGCGGGACAGCTACGTGATCGCCGCCATTGAACGAGCCATCGCCCTCAAATCAAAATACAACATTCGGGTGATTAACCTTTCTCTTAGGCCGCCCGATTTTCGAGAGTTACCTTTTGATCCACTCTGCCGGGCGGTGGAGAGAGCTTGGGCGGCAGGTATAACCGTTGTGACCGCCGCAGGCAATGGCGGCCGCGACAACAGCCAGGGCAGGAACGGGTACGGAACAATCACGGCGCCGGAAACGATCCACTCGTGATTACAGTGGGTGCGATGAAAGATAATCGCACGTTAACCCGAAGCGACGACACCATCGCGAGCTACAGTTCGAAAGGGCCCACGCTATTCGATCATGTAGTTAAACCGGATCTGGTGGCGTCTGGGAACAGGATCATATCGCTACTTTCCGTGGGATCGACCCTGGCGGCGAACCCGACTACCGCGGTCCCGCTCGCGTATTACGAGAACACGCTCGCGACAGGAAATTCATGGTTCTATTACACGCTGAGCGGCACGAGTATGGCGGCGCCCATGGTTTCGGGCACGGTGGCCCTTATGATTCAGAAGGATCCTACACTCACGCCGGACACGATCAAGGCGCGTCTGATGAAAACGGCTACAAAGAACTTTCCCGCTTTCAGCACTGTCACCGATCCGGATACGGGCGCCACATATACGAGCCAGTACGACATCTTCACGGTGGGCGCCGGTTATCTGGATTCCTGGGCCGCGCTATCCGCCACGGACAAGGCTTGGGGATTGGCGGCTTCCCCGATCGCAATCATCGGCAAAAAAACCGGCGATGTTTATGTTGTCAACGCCAACACCGCTATCTGGGGCAGCACGGCAATCTGGGGTAGCACTGCAATTTGGGGAAGCACGGCGATTTGGGGCTCTTCGGAGTGGGTTAACCCAAGCACCGCAATCTGGGGCAGCACCGCGCTCTGGGGCAGCACTGCGATTTGGGGCAGTTCCGATGGCGGCGGATCGTCGACTGACAACGGCAACACGGCAATTTGGGGTAGTACCGCCATCTGGGGTAGTTCGTCCGGCACAGCCGCCGAAAGCACGACCGTAGCTATCAATGGCGAGAATTAGATAGAGCTAAAAGGGACCCCGAATGTCGAAACAAGCAAAAGCATACTGGTTCGGGGTCGTTTCCACCGGCTTATGTCTGGCCTTGTTCGTTTTCGCTGGATGGCGGCCGAAAGCCAACGATTTGCCCCGGCTGGTTTTGTACCTGGCGGCTGCGGTAGTGACCTCAAGCTTCAAGGTGCGGCTGCCGGGGATACTCTCGACCTTATCGATGAATTATGTCTTCATAGTCGCGGGTTTGCTGGATCTGAGTTTGCCGGGTGGAATCCTGATTGGATTCGCCGGAGTAGTTGGCCAAAGCTACTATAACTGCAAATACAAGCCCCAGTGGCGGCACATACTCTTCAACATTGCCACGGTCGCGCTGTCGGTCGCGGCGGCGGGCGTTTGTAAGAACCTGATGATTTTCGCCGCCATGGATCGCTATGGCGGCGTCTCCATCGTCAGCGCGTCTCTCGCCTATTTCGCTGTCAATACTCTTGCCGTCTCCGGAGTAGTAGGGCTGACGACCGGCCAGCCCGTCATAGCCGTTTGGAGAGAGTCCTATTTATGGACGTTTCCGCAGTACCTTGTGGGCGGGATTATTGCAACCTGTTTCCATCTGATGATTGAGCAAATTGGTTGGGTTGGAATGTTATTCACTTTCCCCGCAACGTATCTGGTGTACCGTTCCTACGATATCTATTTATCCCGGGTCGTTGAGCAACAGAAGCATATCGTCGAAATGGCGCAGCTTCATCTTCGGACAATTGAAGCGCTGGCTCTCGCGATCGACGCCAAGGACGACACCACCGCCGCTCATCTCCGCCGCGTCCAGGTCTATGCGTCCGAAGTGGGTAAGGAACTCGGGGTTTCGAAGTTGGAAATGCAGGCGCTCGAAGCAGCCGCGCTACTGCACGACATAGGCAAACTTGCGGTGCCGGAATACATTATCTCGAAGCCCGGCCGGCTGACTCCGGACGAATTCGAAAAGATGAAAATCCACCCCGTCGTGGGGGCCGAGATTCTCGAGCGGGTTAACTTCCCTTATCCTGTGGTTCCAATTGTGCGTGCCCATCACGAGAAATACGACGGCTCGGGTTATCCCGATGGTTTAAAAGGAGATCAGATTCCGATCGGCGCGCGCATCTTATCCGTCGTCGATTGTCTGGATGCGCTTGCTTCCGACCGGCAGTATCGCAGCGCAATGCCGCTCGACGAGGCGATCAAAATCATTGTCGGGGAATCGGGTAAGAGCTACGACCCCCAAGTCGTCTCAATTATTCAGGCGCGGTATCGCGAGTTAGAGGCGAAAGCCAAAGCGGAGAGCGTTGAGCCTGCCAAGGTGTCGGCGAATATCAAGATTGAACGCGGCGCCAGTCCGGCGACCGGATTCGCGGCGCAAGCAGTGGTAAATGCCGAAAGCTCGCCGCCGGACAAAACATTTAGCATGCGCATCTCCGATGCCCGCCGTGAGTTTCAAATGCTGGTGGAAGTCGCCAACGATCTGGGAAGTTCGCTCAGTCTTGACGAAACCCTGGCGCTTCTTGCCGTCCGCCTGGCCAAGAATATCCCGCACGATGCCGTGGTCATTTATATACGCCAAAAAGATGAACTGGTCCCACGTTATGTAAAGGGCGAGAGCTTTCGTTTGTTCTCATCGCTGCGTATTCCGGTTGGGCAGGGTCTTTCAGGCTGGGTGGCGGAGAATCATTTGCCCATTGTCAACGGCAATCCAGGGGTCGAAAGTGGATATCTTGCAGATCCGGCGAAGGTAACGCCGCTGCGATCCGCCATCGCTGTGCCCTTGCAGTGCCGCGATCAGGTAATTGGCGTGCTAACCCTTTATCAACTGCAACCGGATGCGTTTACCCTCGACCATCGTAGAATTCTACTCAATATCAGCGCCAAAGCCGGCATTGTGATCGAGAACGCGTTGAAGTTTGAACAAGTTCAGGAAGAGGCGCGTCTCGATGAGCTGACGGGGCTACTGAATTCGCGATCGCTATTCGATCAACTCGATCGGCAAGTTAGGTCCACGGCGGAAGGAAACGGTTCTTTGGCCGTAATTGTCATGGATCTGGACGGTTTCAAGAAAGCCAACGACGAACATGGCCACCTCGCAGGGAACCGCGTGCTGCAATTTGTCGCAGCAGGTCTAAAGAAATGTTGCCGGGCGGATGACTTGCTTGCACGATTAGGCGGCGACGAGTTTGTGCTCGTCTTGTCCGAGCCGGGAGACTATATCGACACGCTAATCGAAAGGATTTCCGGCGTCGGCGCGCGAGCCGCCGCTGAAAGCGGCTGCAGAACTCCGATGGCCATGAGTGTGGGTTACGCGGTCTATCCAACCGATGCGTTGGACGCGGAAAGCCTCCTGGAAAAAGCCGACGAGCGTATGTATGAAGAGAAGCGGCGGCGGAAGAGCAACCCCGCTCCCGCAAACATCGTTGAGTTTCCCAAAATCGCGGCTAAGGACGCGGATTCCATAAGGTCGAAAACCCATGCCCTCGCTTAGTCACGCAAACGTGCCGCTCGACGATGCCGCCGCGCCATGGAACCTGAAGGTCGCCATAGTCTCGGCCTCGCGAACGAATTTGACAAAGCCACATTGGCTCGCGCGTTTGGCTCTGCACTGCGGCTTGCGGCTGTCCTCTGTATTGTTGGTAACAGCGGTCGCTATTGCTTTGGTCCGTTACGCACCCGGCTTCGCAACGGACGAGCGGGATCTCGATCCAGCCCTCAGCCTTTCGGCGCGTGAAGCCATGCACGCGGAATGGTCGCCCGAATTACGCCTATTCACTTTCTCCAGAAGTTTCATTGCCGCCGCATTTCGAGGAGATCTCGGCTCCTCGCGCGCTCTCGGAGTTCCGGTGCGGCAACTGCTGGCAGAGCGAGGGCCCGCCACCCTTAGGATTCTGTCGTTGGGAACCGCGGCCGCTTGGGCGGGCGGATGCCTCTGGGCAATCGCCTGCGTCTTTTATGGCAAGCGGTTATTTGCGATCGGCTCGTCCCTCGTGAGCGGAATCATGCTGTGTCTGCCTGCGGCCGTGATTGCCGCGCTGGGTCTGCAGGCTGCGTGGCCACCTGCGGCGATTCTTTGCCTGGTGCTTCTCCCGAAAAGCTTTCAGGTGACGCGCGGAGCGATTCAGGAAGCCGTGGACCAGCCCCAGATTTTAGCGGCCCATGCAAGGGGCCTGCACCGGCTGCGAATACTCGGATGGCACGTTTTGCCCCGTGCCGCCGGCCAACTTCTGGCCTGGCTGGCGGCTTCCATCAGTCTGGCCATCGGCGCGCTCGTTCCCATCGAAGTCATCTGTGACGTGCCCGGCCTTGGCCAACTAGCCTGGAAGGCCGCTTTGGCTCGCGATTTGCCAGTACTGACTGTTTTGACGCTGATTATCGGCTTAGTCATCCAGATATCGAGCGGCCTGGGCTCGCTTACGTCCGTGGTTTTGCGCGGAGAACATACATGAGTGGAGCGAGACTCTGCGCTTTCATTTTCCTGATCTTGATCGGGGCTCTATCGTTGATGTCCGATCAGGTCGCGCCGGCCGGCTACGCCACGCAGAATCGCGACGCCGTCAATCGAGATGCTTCGACGCAATTTCTCCTCGGAACCGATGAGTTGGGCCGCGATAACCTGGCGCGGTTGCTCGCCGGACTTCGGCTGTCGATACTGCTAGCGTGCGCGGGCGCGGCGATTGCTTGCGCGGTGGCCGCCGTTGCCGGCACAATCTCAGGGCTGGCGGGCGGGTGGCTGGAGTCCCTGATGCTCAGTTGTATTGGCGTTGTGGAATCGGTCCCATGGATTTTTCTGTTCCTGACCGTACGGGCGTTGCTGCCTTTGAATGTGGATCCCGCCACGTCGATCCGGATCACGTTCGCGCTGATTGCGCTGCTCGGCTGGACGCATGCCGCGCGAGTGATACAGGCGGCGGCGGCCGAACTCCGCAATTCCGGTGCGATTCTCTATGCGTCGGCCTGTGGCATTCACGGTTGGCGGCTGTGGATGCACCAGGCTCTCCCCGGCTTGAGATCCGTCTGCCTCACCCAGTTCAAGTTGCTCGTTCCCACTTTCATTCTCGCGGAAACGGGATTGGGGTTGCTGGGATTGGGAGTCTCGGAACCATTGCCCTCGATGGGAAACCTGCTCCGCCGCCTCGAAAATCAGGAACTCGTTCGTTCTCATCCAGTCGTACTTGCGCCCCTCGCTGTTCTGATCGCCGTAATGTTCTGCTTTCGGATAGCGTGCGGCGATTCGGAGTTAACCTCATGAACAAAACCCATACTCTTATTCTCCGCACATCGCTTCTTGCCGTTATCTTGTCGTCCCAGATGGCTCAGGGCAGTGAGTTGCGGTTCTGCCTCCGCGCTGAGCCCAAGAACCTCAATCCCTTAACAGCCACCGACGACGCTTCGGATACCATTCGCTATTTGACCTCCGGTGTTCTGATTCGCGTCAATCGGTCCACGCAGAAAGCGGAGCCTGCATTGGCGGCGGCATGGACCATATCTCGCGACTTCCGTTCGATCTCGTTCCAGATCCGCCCCGGAATCAGATTTTCCGACGGTACGCCGTTCAGCCCGGCAGATGTGGCCTATACAATCAAGCAGGTTCTCGACCCCAAATTACAATCTCCTCTGGGAGATTGCTTTCGCATTGGCTCAAAGAATCCGGAGATGGAAATCCGGGGGGACGTAATCAAGCTAACCTTCGCGGCCCCCATCGCCGATTTCACCAGTCTCTTCGATCAACTGCCCATTCTTTCGTCGCAATCGCCTCTGAAAGAGAAGGCTGTACTTGGGCCATTCATGCTAAAGGAGTACAAACCGGGAATCGAGTTGCTGGTGGCCCGTAATCCGAACTACTGGAAGTTCGATTCGCAGGGGCACAGGCTCCCATACCTGGATTCGGTGCGCCTTCCCATCCAGCAGAACCGGGAAACCGAGCTAATGCGATTTCGGCGTGGCGATCTGGACTTGATCGATACTCTCGACCCCGCGATTTTCGATCGGCTTTCCAGGGATATGCCGGATGCGGTGCGCGACTCAGGTCCATCCCTCGATTCGGAATTGATTTGGTTTAATCAGACTCCCACTGCTCCGATTCCCGATTACAAAAAACAGTGGTTCAGAACGCAAGGCTTCCGTATAGCCGTTTCGCGCGCGATCCGGCGCGCCGACCTGTGCCGGATCGTCTATCATGGCCACGCCCGGCCGGCCTACGGGCCCGTCTCGCCATCTAATGCTTTCTGGTTCGACAGCAAACTCCCAGCTCCGGATTTTGATCTGGCAGCGAGCATGAAGGAACTGAATCGCGCCGGATTCACCCTCCACAACGACATCCTGTATGACTCAGGCGGTCACGCCGTCGAGTTTTCATTGATCACCAATGCAGGCAATGAAACCCGCGAAAAGATCGCCGCGATGCTGCAACAGGACCTCGCTGCGATCGGGATACACCTGAATCTGGTCACTTTGGATTTCAAATCGCTGATCGAGCGGATCACGTCGTCTTATGGGTATGAAGCCTGTCTGTTGGGATTTCGACGTGTCGAACTGGATCCTAATTCGCAAAAGAATGTGTGGCTAAGTTCCGGTCCGAATCATCAATGGAATCCTTCACAGAAAACTCCGGCGACGACTTGGGAGGGCGAGATCGACGCGATGATGAATCGGCAGACCTCCGAACTCGATCCCGTCAAACGGAAGAGCTATTTCGATCGTGTACAGGAGATTGCCGCCGAACAGCAACCGTTTATCTATCTCGTCAATCCTAACTCCCTGTCGGCGGTTTCGCGGTCGCTGAGAAATGCCGCGCCGACATCCTTGCCCCCGCAATTGGTGTGGAACGCCGAATTCTTGTCGATGGCCCCCGATCCAACGAAAGGCTCCAAGAATGCTGCGCGTTGATCTCTCGGCAGACTATCCCGGCAAGAAGGACGTCCTCAAAAGTGTCCGCTTCGAAATAGCGCGCGGCGAAGTCTTAGGCCTCGCAGGCCAAAGCGGATCGGGAAAGAGCACAATCGCGCTGTCGCTGCTGCGCCTTCTTCATCTGAAAGGCGGCATTATGCGTGGCCACGTGATCCTGGAAGGAGAAGATCTTGCGGAAATGCCGGAGTCCCGCGTCCGGTTGTACCGCGGTCGCGATATCGCATACGTGCCGCAGAGCCCGTCCAGCAGCCTTAATCCGATGCTGCGTATCCGGAGCCTGATTTCCGAAACCTGGCGCGCTCACAAAACCAACGCGATATCCGAACATACGATGCTCGGCCTCCTCCGCCAGGTCAGCCTGCCAGCGAGCCCGGAGTTCCTCAATCTTCGCGCCAGTCAGCTCAGCGTGGGACAAGGACAGCGCTTGCTGATAGGACTCGCGCTGCTGCACCAACCAAAGCTCATCGTGGCCGACGAGCCGACTTCGGCACTTGACCTCATCACCCAGCAAGAGATCCTTTGTCTTTTTCGCAAAATCACCGACGAGAGCGGAACCGCGATTCTCTATATCTCCCACGATCTCACTTCCGTGTTGCAGCTTTGCGATCGGGTGGCAATTCTGTTCGACGGCCGGATCGTGGAAGCGGGACCTACCGCCGATGTCTTCCGATCGCCGCAACATCCTTACGCACAGAGGCTGATCGGAGCGCTGCCGCGGCTTCCGGTGCATCCTTCTTCCGTATGCACATATCCGATCGAGCCGCCAGGTGTTAACTTCGAGAGCCGGTCCGAGGACAGTCATTTCTCCGTGAGCTTCCGCAATCGATGATTCTCGCTATCGTCGATGTAAACCGCCCCATCGTTTGCCGCCAGAATCCCATGGGGACGAGCTAACTGGCACTTTAACGGGTCTCCATCCGGACCGTCTCCGCGCGTGCCGGTACCCGCAACCGTTGTAATTACTCCAGTCTTCTCATCGATCTTCCGGATCGCGTGGTTCTCGGTATCGGCAATGTAGATGCCGTGGGCCGACCATGAAATGCCTTTGGGTCCATTCAGCTTGGCCTCCCGGGCGTTCCCGCCATCGCCGGTGAAGCCCTTCTCGCCCGTTCCCGCCACATGAAAGATCTTCTTCTGCTTCGTGTCGATCCGATAGATAGCGTTGCCCTCGCGTAACACCAGCCAGAGATTGCCCCTGCTATCGACGGCAAGCGCGCGCGGGCCGTTCAAGGGCGTTCCTTCGAGAGGAGAACCATCGGGTGTAGGCTGCTTTTCTCCCGTGCCGGCGAACGTCGCGATCATGCCCGATTTCAAATCCACGCGCCGGATGCGGTTGTTGCCGATGTCGCAAATCAGCAGCCCGCCATCGGGAGCGAGGGCGATACTATGCGGCTGGCGTAGTTGCGCCTTAATCGCCGGCCCGCCATCGCCGCTGAACCCCGGTTGCCCAGTGCCCGCGATCGTAGTAATGATGCCGCTCTTGATATCGATGCGCCGGATCACGTGCTCCGGCATATCGGTAAAGAAAAGATGCCCCGCGTGGTCGAAGATTATCTCATAAGGCTCGTTTACTCTCGCCTGGATCGCGGGCCCGCCATCGCCCGAGTTGCCCTTTTCTCCAGTTCCGGCAAACGTGCTGATGATACCCGTTTTCAAGTCGATGCGGCGAATGCGGTGATTCCCAATCTCGCAGATGTACATCGCCCCGTCCGGGCCGACGCGAAGACCGTAGGGATTGTTGATCTGAGCAGCCGAAGCTGGGCCCGAATCGCCGGAAAATCCGGCGCTGCCGTTACCGGCGATGGTGACAATGTTGGACGCGTAGAGGACCGGCGATAGGAGCAAGAAGGCGAGGAGTCGCATGGATTTCAATATAGTCCGAAATCGCGCAAGGCGTCGACAACAGCGTCCGGTGAGATAGCAGCCATGTTCGCCGCCTGAAGAATTCGCACGGACTTGCCCCGAGGCGCCCAGACCTCCGGATCGGTCGGACCGAAGAGAGCGACTGTTGGAATGCCGACCGCCGCAGCCAGGTGAGTGATGCCCGAGTCATTGCCGATGTACGCTCGCGAGCCAGCCAGAAAGCGGGCCAGTTGCCAGAGATCCCCGATGTAAACCGCATCTTCCAAATGCTCTTCCGGTCCGCGAAGCCTTACCAGTTTCACATCCGGCAGATTGAACGCGGCGCCGTACGGCCACCGCTTTTGCGCATTCGAGGCGAAAGGGTGAATGACCACGGAATCATGGCGCTCAACCGTCCCTGGCTCGATCCTCGGGATGGCGCCGCAAGGCGCTCCCACCTGGGCGCTGTAGTAGTCGACGGCATGGACTTTCGCACCCGCTGCAGGTAGAGCGTCGTGGAATTCGAACGGAAGCCCGGCCTCGGCCACCACCTCGCGGAAGTCCGGTCGATTGCTGCCGTACCAGGAGATGATCGAGTCGAACTCACCGAGGCGCTGAAGAACATCGTCCGCGGGAAGAACCCCTATCCGGTCCAGGCCTGCCGAGATAATCGTTCGGCGCGCATCTGTAAAGCGGACCAGGGGCAGGTTGGTTTCAGTCGTCCAGACCTCGGTGTAAGCGGTAAGTAAATGTTCGAGCGCCGGGAGCGAAACAATGAAGTCGCCGATCGCTCCGGGCCGGATCAAGAGCCGTCGTTTACTCTCTCCAGTCTCCCTCGTGAAGGCATTCTCTACTTTGTTGACCAACATTGGTACGATAGTCTTAGTCGAAGCATCAAATGAGCGTGCAACACTCAGCGGCGGGCTTGGCCTCCCCGGTCCGGCCTGCGACGGATATTCTTGCCCAGATTGGTAACACACCCCTGCTGCGCCTCAAGCGTATCACCCAGGACCTCCCCGGCATCGAGATTTATGGCAAAGCCGAATACTTTAACCCCGGCGGCTCAGTCAAAGATCGTCCCGCGCTGAATATGATCCTCGATGGGGAGCGCACCGGAAAGCTGAGGCCCGGCGGGACGCATCCTCGATTCCACCAGCGGCAACACCGGAATCGCGTACGCCATGATTGCCGCCGCCCGCGGATATGCAGTGAAATTGTGCCTTCCCAGGAATGCCTCGATGGAGCGCAAGCGCATTCTCAAGGCTTACGGGGCCGAGATCGTCTTCACCGATCCTGGCGAGGGCTCCGACGGCGCAATGCGTAAAGTTCAGGAGATCTATCTAGGCCAATCCGGAGGCCTATTTTTATCCCAATCAGTATGACAATCCGGCGAACTGGCACGCGCATTACAACTCCACAGGTCCCGAAATCATTGAGCAGACCGATGGGAGAATCACCCACTTCGTAACCGCGTTAGGCACCAGCGGAACGTTCATGGGTATCACCCGGCGTTTGCGGCACGATCTTGAAGGCGTTCAGTGCATCTCGGCCCAGCCTTCGTCGGGATTTCACGGTCTCGAAGGGCTGAAACACATGCCGACCGCAATCGTGCCTAAGATATACGACGAGGAACTTGCGGATCGTAATCGTGTGGCTCGAAACGGAAGATGCGCACCGCATGGTGAAGCGGCTCGCGCGGGAGGAAGGCGTGTTGGTGGGGATATCGGCCGGGGCGAATGTCCATGCGGCTTTGACGCTCGGCCGGGAACTCCATGCGAAAGGCCGTGAGGCAGTAATCGTCACGATTCTGTGCGACAGCGCGGACAAATATCTCAGTGAGCATTTCTGGGAAATGATTGATATTGAAGTTCAGCCTTGGGGCGCAATGGTAGCGCATGCCGAGGCCACTTACCCCAACGAATGCTGCGGAGCCATGCTCGGCTACGATCGACGGCGATCAGGAAGGCGGTCGGATGTCTCTCGCGCTGGACAACGCCGCCGCTGGATCGCAAGCGGGCCTACTACGAATTGCGCCCGAAGATCTGTTGCGCGCCGACCGCGAAGCCGCGAGCGCAAGATGGACCTCATCGGCATCTATCACTCTCATCCCGACTGCGACGCGTATTTCTCGGAGACGGATCTGAAGAACTCGTGTCCGTGGTATTCCTTCGTTGTACTTTCCATTCAGAAGGGCCGCTTCGATCATGCCAATAGCTGGCTGCCGAATGCGGAACAAACCGCGGCGGAAAAGGAAGAACTTACATGGCAAAAATCCTGATCCCAACTCCATCTGCGGCAGTACGCCGGCAAACTGGACACCGTCGAACTTCCCGGCACACTGTAGGCGAGGTGCTGAGCGGCCTGACCTCGCAAATTCGGCGAGCTGCGCAAGCAACTCTATAACGATGAAGGCAAGCTGCGGAGCTATGTCAACGTCTACCTGAACGACGAAGACATCCGATATCTGGACAAAAATCCGTCGGCGGTGAAAGACGGCGACACGATTTCCATTGTTCCCAGCATCGCGGGAGGCGCGACTGCCAGGAGATGTGCCGTGGAAGTAAGCCTTTCGAATGACGAGATCCTGCGCTACAGCCGGCACCTGATCCTGCCAGAAGTCGGGATGGAAGGCCAGCTGAAGCTCAAGAAGGCCAAGGTTCTGCTGGTCGGCGCGGGCGGATCTGGGCGCGCCGCTCGGGCTTTATCTCGCCGCGGCCGGCGTCGGACGCATCGGGCTTGTGGATTTCGATGTCGTCGACCTTACCAACCTGCAGCGGCAGATGATCCACTGTACCTCCGATGTAGGGCGCAAGAAGCTCGATTCCGCCGCGGACCAGATGCGCGAGATCAACCCGTTTGTGCAGATCGATAAGCACGAGGTCGCGCTCGACCAGCGAGAATGCGCTGGAGATTCTCAAGAACTACGACATCATCGTCGACGGCACCGATAATTTCCCGACGCGGTATCTGGTGAACGACGCGTGCGTGCTGCTAAGCAAGCCGAACGTTTACGGCTCGATCTTCCGCTTCGAAGGCCAGGCCACGGTGTTCGCCTATGAAGGCGGCCCGTGCTATCGCTGCTCTGTATCCCGAGCCGCCGCCTCCAGGCCTGGTGCCGAGTTGCGCCGAAGGCGGCGTGCTGGGCATTCTGCCGGGCACGATCGGGCTCATACAGGCCACTGAAACGGTCAAGCTGATCCTGGGCATCGGAGAGCCGCTGGTTGGCCGCCTGGTTCTCTACGATGCGCTGGGTATGCGGTTCCGCGAATTGAAGTTGCGGCGCAACGTCGACTGCCCGATTTGCGGAGACGATCCGACGATTAAGCAGCTGATCGACTATCATCAGTTCTGCGGAGTTCCTCAACAGGCCGAACCACCTAAGCCCGTGCGGGCGACATCGATCCGACGGAAGTGAAAGCCAAGCTCGACCGGGGCGATAATTTTCTCCTGCTCGATGTTCGCGAACCGCACGAATATCAGATCTGCGAGGATCCCTTCAGCGAAACTTATCCCGCTCGGAGACTTATCGAAACGGCTCGCTGAACTCGATCCCTCGCTCGACATTGTGGTGCACTGCAAGAGCGGCACGCGCAGCGCGAAGGCTGTCGACCTGTTGAAACAGTCGGGCTTCCGCGCTCGCAATATGAAGGGCGGGATACTGGCGTGGAGCGACAAGGTGGACCCTACCGTGCCCGAAGTATTAGCTTGAGTGCGCAAAACGCTTCGTCGCGAAGCGCGCGACGGTCGGCTTGAAACGATCATTTTTATAGACCGGGTGCCCGCAGAGAGTCGGCGTTGTCCGGAAAGTGAATCTCCACGCGGAAACGAATCCAGTCAATTTGCCCGTAGTTCTTGCCCTCAACGTCTTTCGACGCGGCGCTGACTTTGGAATCCAGTATCCACAGCTTGGCATGGCCTTGGGGAGACGTGCCAAGCTTTTTTTGTGCCTCGGCCAATTGTTTCTCCGATGGTGGCGCAACGCCGATCGGTTTAGACTCGATCAACAATCGTAGCAGGCTTGCTTCACGCTTGCAGTCGGCGTAGCTCAGGACAAAATTGAATTGAAACGGAGATTTGTCGACGATCTCCTGAGCTGTATCTCCATAGGACGGAAACAGGTCCAGGGCGTTGGAGTTTCTAATAGGCATATTGACGACCCACGCATAATCAGTACACGCTGGTTCGACCACCTCCTTCGGCCGCACCGAAATGCGCCAGCCATTACCCAGGGAGCCGAGGATAAATAAAAGGTTGTGACCAAGCGGCGCGCGGAACTCTGGCCGCGGGATACTTCGCCGCGGAATCGAACGATATCATTATGAGCGGCCGGAAGGCTCGTGTTCGCGCAACAGAGTGCCAACGCTACCACTAACTCTGAGCTGCGATGGGTACCCATGTTTATCTTCCGTCCTAAGTTTAGCGACGGATCGGAGCCAAGCGCCGCGTTAGTCCCGTAACTCTAACGCGGCGCTTAGTAAGTGCGCGCTGTGAAGAGGCTGCAGTGTCAGTGATCGAGTCTTATGGTTTATTGCAGCAGTGTAAAGTTAACGTCTATGACCGTCATGACGGTTACGGGGTTACCGTTAAGAAGGGTCGGCTTATATAGCCATTGCTTCACCGCGTCCATAGCGGCGGTCACCAGCATAGGGTGACCTTCGACGACGTCCAGACTCTGGATCGCGCCATCAGGTCCGATGGTTGCGTTAAATCGGACAATGCCCTGGATTCGGGCCTGCTTTGCATCAACCGGGTATTTGGGCTTAACCTGACGGATGAGATTGGCCGACTGAACGTTCCCGCCGACGCGAATCGATTGGGGCGTGCTTACGTTCACGCTTGAGCTTGTGAAAACGGGGGCGACGCGCGCCACCTGAGGCGGCGACGCGATTCTGATCATTACAGATACCTTGTCGCCGTGAAGGGCGCCAGTCATCCGTAGATGGTCGTCAATGTTGCGCAGTGAGGCTTCGACTGTCTTGAAGTTCTCGCGGGTAAGGACATCCCCGACGCGCACGACGTTCGCCTGCTCTACCTTTGCCCTGAGCGCGGCTGGCAGAAGATTGAGGTTGATCGCATCAACAGTACGGGGTTCATCGGAAGCGGATGTGGGAACCAGATTTGAATCCGATTCAGACGGAGCGGCCGCCCTGCCACCATCGAACCTGACTGCAAGTTGGAAGTTGGGACCCTGATTCGCTTCCGGGGAGAAGTGCCAGTTCAAGACGGATTGAACAACCGGTTTACGCAGTTCCTGCGGACCGCTTACCGCGGCGGCATCGGTTACTTCGCCTTTATCGTTCACCGTTACTCCAACGACGACGGTTCCCGAAAGGTGCTTGGCGCGCGCCTCATCCGGAAACGCGATCCCTGTGCGATGCAGGATAGTGGCGGCGCCGAGTTGTACCTCAACGCCGGGGTCGTCGACCGCCTCCTGGGGCGCGGCGCGCAGGGGGAACTGCCAGGCGGCAATTCCAATTAAGATAGGCAGCGTCGCGAAGGCCGCGGCCAGTGGAAGGAGCAAGTTGCGTTTCGTCATAGTAACTCCGGATACGATAGATTCCACCCGCTGGCGCAGATGGTGTTTTTTTAGAAATAATGGCGCGGGCGCAAGGTCCGCGCTGAGCCGTTGAGATGCAATCGCGAGCAAAGCGTCGAGATAGCGAGTACGGTCGCCCGTGTAATCGATTACGGCTTCATCGACCACCTGCTCGCGAGTCAGTTGAATCTGGCCCAGCAGCCACCAGATGGCCGGATGAAACCAGAGAATACAGCGAATCAGCTCTTCGCCAACTGCCACAGCCCAATCGCGCCGCTGAATGTGAATCAGTTCGTGGCAGACAATAGACCGTTGCTCTTGGTGAGGCAGCCCGCGGAATCCATCGGGCAGCAACACCACGGGATTCCAAAAACCGAACGTCACGGGACTCGTGACGCGACCGGAAACGAGAATCTCGGCTGCCGGCGCGATGGCGCGGCGCATATCGTCGAAGCAGTCCTCGCCAGTTTCCAGTTGAATGGCCGATACACGATAACGGCGCAGCCGCGCTAAGCCAAGACATAGCCAGAGCAAGCGGATCGCGATGCCGGCTGCAAGCACAGTAAGCGCAATAAGCGGCCACGAGATAGTAAATCCGGCGGTAGGGGACGACTCCGCGAGGCGAAATTGCCCGGCCGTAAAAGTGATGGCGGATCTGGAACGGCAATGGCTTTATCCAGGGCTGCAACAACGGTAGCCCCATGCAGAGCAACAGCAGTACGCGCCAATACCATAGCTTCGCGCGCGGAGCCTTCAGCCGAAAGAGGTAAGGCAGGGACGCACCGATGCCCGCGACGATCGCTACTTGCAAGGACCATGCGAGCAGATTCATCGAATAGAAGTTCATGACTTTCTCCTGGCCAGCCTGACAAGGTCGGCAAGTTCCTTATCGGTTAGTCCTTCGTCTTCCACCAGGTGGACCAGCAGCGGCTCGGCCGAACCATTAAAGACGCGATTGACGAACTCGCGCACCATGCCGCCAATTACCTGCTGTTTGGGCCGCGAGGGCCTGTAGACGAAAGCGCGCTCGGCGCTGGATTTCTTGAGATGGCCCTTGGTTTCGAGGATGTTCATGAGGGTCATCACGGTGGTGTAGGCGATTTTCCGGCGTTCGAGTAGTTTTTCGTACACATCGCGCACGGTTGCCGTTTCGAGGTCCCAGACGATCTTCATGATCTCCAGTTCCTGGTCGGTGAGAGTGGCTTTCTTTGGCCGCATACTAATTAATTAGTATTAAACGAATCGTTTGTCAAGAGAAAAATTTGCCGTGAGGATTGAAGCGCCAGATGGCCAGGGGACCAAGCGCCGGATAATGAGGCCCAGCTACTTCGCCGGAGCGGCGACTGAAGCGTTGATCCGCTCCATTTCGAACTTCGCTTTGAAGTCGAGGTTCTGGTTCAGCCTGCGCCTCGAAGACGAGTTCCTTGGTGCGAGTCGTTGAGTCAACGGACTCCGCGGATGCTCTTCTGATCGAACTACACCCTCCACATGCCCGCGTAGCCGCCCATGAATTCGAGGCGTTGCGCAGGCACGATGTCCTTGCCCTTTTCGTTCGATAAGCGTCGCATCGAACGGACGCATGATGCGCTCGCCTTCGTTGGCGCCGATCAGCCTGCCCGATCCGATCTTGCTCCCACCGACACGACGACGTAGTACTTGCTCTTGTCCGGACTGATCAGGCTGGCGGCCAGTTTCGTGGCTTCCACGGGCGTGAGATCGCGATCCAGCATTTCGAGGCGAGCGAAGGCTTTGGCGAACTGCTCGTCAGCCCAGTAAACTTCGAGCGTCGCATATTGGCGCTTGAACCAGCCCATCATGCTCCGGTGATCCCGGTGTGGCCGTCGTGGTCCGCCACGATCTTCTGGCAATCCTCCTTTGGCCAATTGAGGAACGCCGAATCCGACACAGCCGCGCCTGGCTGCAGGTCGAGGTAATCCTTGAGCGGCATCTTCTCTTCCTTGCGGTCGATGCCGAAATCGTACACGTCGATAATCTCGATATTGGAGGTCGACTTGCTGCCCGAGTTTCCTTCGACGAACGCGAACTCGCCGGCCGGCAGATCTTCGCGCGGGAAAATGCGGTAGAGATCCTTGGTGCTGCCGGCCGGACCGATGTCGATGGGAACCTCGTCCTGGTTCTGCTCCGTGCTGAACATGATGGAGGCGTTCGCCACCGTGCGCTGATCGAACTTCTGGCCGGTGATCTTGCACTGCAGCAGCTTGAACTTGCTGACGTCGCGGCTGGGCGGGAAATAGGCGTAAAAGGTCGGACGGACGAGTTCGTAACGGCTGGTGGAGTGCGCGCCGGGAATGTTGATATCAACTTTGGAGCGAACGAAGGGAACATAGCCTTTGAGCAGCGAGCGGAACTTACTCACCTGAACCTTGGTCTGGATGCGGCCCAGCGGCTTCAGTTGGCCTTGCGCAGCGATATAGACACCATAGTTTTCCGGCGCCGCATTGATAATGACGGGCCGCGGCGTCTCGCTCTTTTTGGCGGCCAGAGTGACGTTTGGGGCGGCATCTTTCGCGCGGTTGGATGCGGGACCGGTGTATTTCGGAGCGGAGGGCTCGGGAGCAGGCGCCGACGCTGCGGTCGCCGGAGCGGTCGGGAGCGGCCGGACGCGGCGGAGGTCGGGAGCTCGGGTCCATCATGAACGAGATCAGGCGGTCGTGGCGCCGGCGGTGCGCAAAGCAACGAGGGCATCCACGGAAGTGTCGAAATGAGTCTTGGATTGTTGATTTTGGCGATGATTATGTCTTCCGAGAGCTTGGCCTGCAGAAGCCTGATCACGTCGCGATTCGTCAACGCGGCTGGCGCGGTGCTCTTCGGAGCGGCCTTGGGAACAGATTTCTTCTGCGCCGGCGCGGGCGCGGGTTGCGGCGCGGTGGATTGGCCAAGCAGGTGAAAGGCTGGCGAAATCGAAAAAGGCAGGGAAACGACTATCCACAGCAAGCTTCTCATGAATCCTCGTGTAACGGTGGTTGATGTTCGAAATGGGGCTTTCAGAATAGGATATCGCCGGGCGTAGGCGGTTTGTCAAATCCACGGCAGATTTCAATTGCCGCGACACATGTAACGTATACTGAGGAATCCGCCATGCCTACGCTTGATAATGACGCGATTCGTGCGATTCTGCCGCATCGCTACCCTTTTCTGCTGGTGGATCGCATCATTGAAATGGACGAGAAGCACATTGTCGGCATCAAGAACGTCACTGCCAACGAGCCTTTTTCCCGGGCATTTTCCGGATTTCCCGGTGATGCCCGGGGTGCTGATTATCGAAGCGATGGCGCAGACCGCGGGCGTTCTGGTGCTAGCAGCATTCCCGACCGCCAAACAACTCGTCTTTCTGGTTTCCGTCGATGAGGCGCGCTTCCGCAAGCCGGTGCGCCCCGGCGACCAGCTTCGCATCGAGATGAAGGTCATCAAGCGAAAAGGTACGGTCGCCAAGATGGCGGGGCACGCCACGGTCGACGGCGTTGTGGTCGCCGAAGCCGAAGTGATGTGCAGCTTGCAGGATAAAGTACGAACGCCGCCGCCGACAGCCGTAGATGAGTATCCATCCTTCCGCGATCGTCAGTCCGAAGGCCCGCATTCACGAGACCGCCGAGATCGGCCCGTACTGCATCATCGGCGAGGATGTCGAGATCGGCGCGCGCACGCGGCTGATGGCCAATATCTATTGCGAAGGCGTCACGGTCATCGGCGAGGACAACCTGTTCTATCCCGTACTCCACGGTGGGCGTAGCGCCGCAGGACAAGAAATACCACGGCGAGCGCGCCGAAACGCGCATCGGCGACCGCAATACGATCCGCGAATTTGTGACCATTCATCGCGGGACCCAGGGCGGCGGACTGATTACGCGCATCGGCGACGACAACCTGCTGATGGCCTACGTGCATGTCGCGCACGATGTGACGATCGGCAGCCATACGATGCTGGCAAATGGCGTGACGTTCGCGGGACACGTCACCGTGGAGGACTACGCGAACATCGGCGCGCACAGCGGGGTCCATCAGTTCTGCCGCGTCGGCCGCCACTCGATCATTGGCGGCTATAGCGTGGTGGTGCAGGACGTGTTGCCGTTTTCGAACACGGTGAGCGACCGGGAGATTCGGGTCTTTGGCGCGAACCGCATCGGCATGGAGCGCGCGGGTTTGCGAACGAAACGATCGAAGGACTGCAAACGGCATTTCGCCTGCTCACGCGCGCCGGGCTGAATACCACGCAGGCGATCGAACGCATACAGGCGGAAGTACCGGAAACGCGAAGAGTTGACGCGAATTGATCGAGTTTATCCGCTCTTCGCAGCGCGGCGTGATCAAAGTTGAGGGAACACGGCGGGATGAAATATGGCATGATCGCCGGCAACGGACGCTTCCCCATCCTGGCGTTGAGACGGCGCGCAGAGCTGGGCGACGAGGTGGTGGTGATCGCGATCCGGGAAGAAGCCTCGCCGGAGATCGAGCCGCTGGCGTCGCGGTGCCATTGGGTCTCGCTCGGAGAACTCAGCCGGCTGATCGAGATCTGCCACGAGGAAGGCGTCACGCGAGATCATGATGTGCGGGCAGGTGAAGCACGCCAGGATTTTCTCGTCGATCAAGCCCGATTGGAAGCTGTTCAAAGTGCTTGCGGCGCTGCCGCGCAAGAATACCGATTCGCTGATCGGCGCGGTCGCGAAGGTTCTGGCCGAGGAAGGCATCGAGCTGGTCGATTCGACGACGCTGCTGAAGCCGCTGCTGGCGCCTGAGGGCGCGATTACGCGCCGGAAACCTTCGGACGAGGAGAAATCGGATATCGAATACGGCCGGCGCATCGCGCATGCGCTTGCGGCCGTTGATGTCGGCCAGAGCGTTGCGATCTGCGAGCGCGCCTGCGTGGCTGTGGAAGCGATGGAAGGCACCGACGCGATGCTGCGGCGCGCCGCCAGCCTGATTAACGGACGGCCCCTGACTTTGGTGAAGGCGTCGGCGCGCCGGCGGCATCTGCTTTTCGACGTGCCGGTCATCGGTTCGGCGACCATTCCGGTGATGGTGGAAACGGGTACCACGGCGCTCGCTGTGGATGCGGGGCGGACGCTACTGCTCGATCGCGAGGAGATGGTGGAGGCGGCGAACCGGGCGAAAATCGCGTTTGTGGGGGTACCGCCTACTGAATCCGAGGGCGGTTCTGCTCGTTGAGCACGAGGCCGTCGAAGATCGCCAAAACCTGTTTGCGGTAGGTGTAGACGCGCTTGAGGTTGTCCCGGAATGTCTCTTCGAAGTCATGCGCTTTCAGCCACTTATCGAGAAGGGGCCGGGGGACGTCGATATCCTGGCGCAGTGCGTCGACTGGGTAGCCGCGCAGGAAGAGTCCATAGAAGAAAGCGGCCTCCCTTTGGGGGGCCAGCGGATCGAGTTGGTCCATCGCCGTCATATAGAAAGTTGCACCCGACGAAAATGCCAGTATAGCCGTGGTTTTGCCGCCGGGCAAGTCTGGATTTGCAGGGAGGGTCTGAAGTTGTAGATGCGCGGGGATGGGCGGGAGTTTCGGTTTGGGGTAAACGCCCAGATTCCTTACGGTAGACGTGGCGTCTCCCTGGCTCGGTCTCTTTCGCTTGGTTGTCAGGAGGGTTGAGGTTCGGGTACGATATGGGCTACTCTTCATGGCTTTCGTCCCGAAATCGGTCCACGACGTGTTTATCAGTTATGCCCACGTAGACAATGAGGGCTCAAACTGGGTAACGCATTTTCGCGATGAACTGGAACGGGAATTGCGGGCCGAGCTGGCGCTATGGGGAGACCGCCGGGTATCGGTCTGGCAGGATTTGAGCCGCATGCAACCGGGATATGGAATCACCTCATCGACGCGGGAGGCGCTCGCACGAACCGCGGTAGTCGTCAGCCTTTGGTCGCCTGGGTATATGGCTTCCGGCTACTGCGGTCATGAGGGATCGGAGTTTCGCGCCCTGTGCGGTGCCGGGCTGACGGTGGAGCGAGAGCTCGCGGTTGATTAACGTATTGATTCGTCCAAGCCAGACCATGAGCGGTGTTCTCGACAGTGAACACCTCTATGCGGATCTATCCGAGAATGGCTGGCCGGGCGTGTTCAGCAGCAACCGGGTTCAAGAACAGTTCCGAAATCTGGTGAAAGGCATCGCGGAGTTGTTAGGGCGCATGCGCGACCATTTTCCCCGCGGTTTATGTTTCGCTGCCGAGCGCCGGCCGGTCGGCCGCTGAGGAGAAGACCGCCGAACTCTTGGGGGCTCTCAGTGAAGCGGGTTACCGGCGTACAAGCGAGAGGCATCCGAGTTTACTATCGCGAGGACACGTTGGAGGCGGAGATCGCGCATGGGCTGATGTCGATTCACCTGATTGACGATCTCGACGACGTGCTGGTGCTGCGTCAGGTGGACGCCGCGTTGCGAATGAAGAAGCCAATGATTGTCTGGTTCTCGGCGAAGGCACAGACCGGCAATGATCCGGCTTTGCGGCGGATTCGCGAATCGGGCTGCGAATACTCCGAGGAGAATTTCTCAGAGTTCACGCAACGGGTTAAGCAGCAGCTCGATCGGAAACGGGGGATGACGGAAGAACCGGCGCAGCCGAATCGCCGCAAAAAGATTTTAGTTCTGTTTAATTCTTTTAAAGATGCTGAGTCAGCAGGACGGGTGTTGAGGCGCATCGAGGCGGAGCAATTCGAGCGTGGCAAAGGGAGGCCGGGGCGCGGATCGGGACCTTAAAGAGTCCGATGGAGTGCTGGTGTATCAGAAGGACGCTGGTGATAAATGGTTCGACTCCATGCTCAGCACCGTAGGCAAGATGCCGGCCGTTAAGGCCGCCTGCACTGTGGACCCGCCCGATAAGACCAAGTCGAAAGAAGCGGCCCAAGATTACAAGTTCCGGGAGTTTGCCAAAGTGAATCGGGACGATCCGAGGCTGCTACTCGAAAGCGACGGGGTGGATTCGCTCGCGCCATTTCTCGAGTTAGTGCGGCAGAGGAGTTAGTTGACCGAGAACCCTTATCCGGGACTTCGCCCCTTCGAAGAACGGGAGGCGCACCTATTCTTCGGACGAGAGATGCAATCCGATCAACTGCTGGATTTCCTCCAAGAGAGGCGGTTCCTAGCGGTAGTCGGAGTTTCCGGATCGGGAAAGAGTTCGCTCGTGCGTGCGGGTTTGCTGCCGGCGCTGCACGTAGGTGGAATCGAATGCATCGCGGAGTGGCGCATCGCGGTGATGCGTCCCGGAATGGATCCTATCGGCAATCTGGCGACGGAACTGGACCGGGATAACATCCTGGGGCCGGACCGGGAGGGGCGGAGAATACTCGAAGCGTCCAGCCGCGGCCTGGCGGAGCGCACGTTGCGCGCGACTTTGCCCGATGGTGCATGTCTCCTGGTGGTGGTGGACCAATTCGAAGAGATCTTTAGGTATCGCAATGAACAGGCGGACGGGCCGGAGCGGGCCACGCGATTCGTGCAGATTCTGCTCGACGCCGTAAGCAAAGATTCTATATGCTCACGCGTCTATGTACTGCTGACGATGCGGTCGGACTTTCTGGGCGAGTGTGCGCAGTTCCGGGAACTCCCGGAGCAGCTAAACGGCGCTCAATACCTGGTGCCTCGCATGACGCGTGAGGAGCGGCGCCGAGGCAATCGAAAAGCCGGCGAAGCTGATGGGCGCGGCGATCGCGCCGCGGTTAATGGAGCGTCTGCTGAACGACGCTGGCGACGATCCGGATCGCCTGCCGGTGTTGCAACACGCACTGATGCGGACTTGGGAGGAGGCGCGCGGAGCGAGTCCGATCGACCTGGAGCATTACGACCTTGCGGGCACGATGGAACACGCGCTGGACCGGCATGCGCGAAAGGTTTACGAAGATCTCGTGGAAGCCGATCGGCCGGTAGCGAAGCGCATATTTCAAAGGTTGACCGAACGCCGGAGCGGGGCGCGCGACACTCGGCGTCCGGCGAAAGTTGGAGAGCTGCGCGCCGTGACGGGTGCGGCGCTGGAGGTGGTGAAGCGAATCTGCCTGCATTTCAGCAAAGAACGCAGAACGTTTCTTAACGTTGCCGACCGGAGCGTCGGGGAGGACTTGCCGGGCCGGCAGGAAGTGACCGACGATTCGCTGATCGATGTTACGCATGAGAGTTTGCTGCATCTGTGGAGCGATCTGAATCAGTGGATCGACGAGGAGGAAGATTGGGGTCGGCAGTATCTGGCGCTCGCGGAGCAGGTGAGGCGCGCTCCGAACGAACTGCTGGCGGAAGGCCCTTTGGAACGCGCAATTGCGTGGCAAACCGAGTTGCAGAAAGGTCTGCCAGAGACTGGGCGAGAGACCGCTCTGGACGCGTGGGCAGAGCGCTATCCACTCCCAGGAAAGAGCGGTCCGAAGGTGGGCTACGCGGATGTGGCGAGGCTAATCGATCGGTCGGTGCAGAGGGCCGGCGAAGATCGCGCCAGAAGGCAGCAGGAACTCGAGGATCAGATCCGGGAGAAACATAGGAGGCACAAGACTCGTAATGTCGCGGTGGTAGCAGTTGTCGTGGCTCTGGCGATGATCGGCCTATCCTGGTGGGCCCTGGAGCAACGCCATAGGGCAGTGGGGGCTGCCGCGGAATCCACAGGGATAGCCAAGGAGAATAAACGTATCGCCGGTGAGAACCAGCGGACCGCGGCCGCTAATCGCGCGGAGGCTGACGTCGCGTTGAAGGCAAAGGCGGCGGCGGTTGCGAGCGATGAAGTCGCGGAGCAGCAACGGGCTATCGCGGAGAAGCAACAGCGCATCGCGAGCGCGGGCGCTTTGGCATGGAAATCGCTGGGCAGTCTTTCAACTGCGCCGTGGAGCGCGATGCAGGATGCTCTAGCGGCAGTGGAAGCAACAACAAGGGAAGAAGGTCCACAGAGTCAGGCTGTGGACGCGTTGGAGCAAAGCGTTCAGGATTCACGCTTGCAGTGGGTTGTGCCAGCATCCTCCCCAGGTTTTTTCCAGGCAGCATCTTTCAGTACGGACGGCAAACTTGTTGGGATCTCCCGTTTCGGAAGCGGGATTCAAGTAGTCCAACTTCCTTCGGGCAACGAGGTGTGGTCGAACGGCAGTGGCGACGTCGGATTTCTAAACGCGACGGCATTCAGCCCCGATGGACGCTATTTTGGCGTTACCAAGGACGATGTGAGCGCATATGAACTGCCCGCTTTTCGCCTGGCCTATGTGTCGCCGAAAGGGGACCTCAAGCACCCTCGGGAGTACGCGGCAGCGCTCGATTTGAGTTCCGACGGCCAAATGTCGATTCTCAGGAAGTCCTCGGTGGATGTTGTGAAGCTGAGTGACGGCACGATTACATCCCTTCCGATCAGTGGAGCAACGAGCTTGCGGTTTTCTCCCGACAAGCGCTATCTATATTTCACGCGTGGTGCGCCAGACCAGATCTCAATAGTCAAGTGGGATCTTGGCACCGGGACCGCAGCCGCCACGAGCCACCTACCCTCGTTTGTAGGGCTCCCAGATCCTCGGCTACGAATCAATGCTCACGGAAACCTGATTGCTTTCTCAGGGGCCTTTGAAACACGGCTCCTCTCGGCGGCCGACTTCTCCATAGTTGCTAACGTGAACGGAGGCGTTTGGGAATTCAGTTCAGACGATTCGATGGGAGCCGCATCCAGTGGAGATGCTGTCCAGATCTTCGATGGGCGAGGAGAAAAGCTGCTGCTCCAATTGGGAACAACGGCCCAGGACGTCCATTTCGCAGCAAGCGGTAGACTGATCACCGTTGGCTTGGACGGCGGGATGCGAGGATGGGATATCAATCCACAGTCTGATTACCGGAGCCTGCATCTACAGTCAGGATACAAAACAACTCTCGTATTATTAGATCAGGGACGCCGGGTGGCGGGCATCACTAGTAATTATAAACCAGCTCTATGGGATATCGAGACTGGAAGGCTAACTAAGTCCTCCCTCCCGAATCTGGCTGTCACCTTAGGAGCGTTTAATGCCATCGATGAGGCAGGTACTACGCTGGCGACTGTGGATTACCTTCGAAACGTTGCCTATTCCGAGGGACAAACATCCCAGAAGTGGCAGCCGCCGGGCCTGGATTACCAGGCGAGAGTCGCCGCTCTCGGGTTTAACGGCGAGGGGAAGCTGATAGCGGCTTGGACCGATTCCAAGAACCCCGGCTTCAACGTTTGGGACGTGCGCGCAAAACGGCAGATCGCAGCAGTCACAGAGTCGGCCGACCAAGTGTGGATCGGTTCCGGAAACGAGCAGTATGCGTACCGAACGAACGGCCGCATTGTTTTTCGGCGCGGCAACGTTATCGAGCGAACAGTACAGATGAATGCCAGCATGCTTAAATTCGAACGCTCCCGCGCGCGAGTTGCACTTGCAGCGGGGAGCGACGTGCGGGTGGTCGATCTGCGGTCGGGCGCGGAGACCCGGCTGCAATATGGCGGCAAGAACAGCTTCAACAGCTTTGACTTCAGTCCGGACGGGAAAAGTCTGGCAGGTGGAGCGCAAGATGGACGGCTGCTGGTCTGGGAATTGAATTCCCACAGCGCCCCACGAGTGTTCAGCGGGCAGGCATTTGCGATACAGCAGGTCGAGTTCATGCCGGACTCAAACAAAGTTACGACCCTGGCTACAGACGGAACGGTGCGAGTGTTCTGGCTCGACCTGAATCAGCTCAAGGCCCACGCGCGGAAGCTGCTGGCGGAATGGTGGAGGTAGGGAGACAGCAAAGCGATGTGGGGTCGGTCATCACGCCTGGAGACGAGATCGAAGGGTCAACTGGAAACAGGAGGAACTCACTGGTTTCGGCGGAAGGCGGCAGCGTTTATCGGTGGCACGAGCCGGATAAGTCGAGAGGCTTACGTCCGGTTCTGTGAGCGGCTCGGGGTGAAATTCCCTGGGCCTACTCGGCGAGGGTGCTGAGGAGGATGTTATAGGCTTGACGACCAGCTGCATACGTAACTTCCGCAACGCCGTATCTCGGGAGCTTTTGGTGCGAACACTTCGGTGCGCAGCCTCGGATTTCGAGTGATAAGGCAAGTGAGCGCCGCATTACGGCGTACCGTTCATCTCGCCGATGAAGGATTGTGTCCCCTCCTGCAAGCCGTTACCTAACTAAATCGAGAGCCTGCCTCAGTTTCGCTACTTCCTCCGGAGACGCCGTCGAGACAATCATGCCCGGATGCTGCACACGGTAGGGATACGGCACTCCATCGCAACAGCCCTTGAGCAATCGGGACGCTTCCTCCCGTAACTCAGGGGAGGCGTTCCGCGTGTCCCGGACGGTGCGCGCGAAGGAGGTCGCGCTGACGCTGTGAAAGATCTTCATCATGCTCTCGCCGGCAGGCAGTTCGCTTGCGAGGCGCAACTCGTCGCGGCGGTGCCGGAGCGCGTCGTTGCTCATTTTCAAACGGTCCGCACAGTTGCCGAGTACGTGGCTTGCGGCCCACCGGATTACCTGTGCCTCGAAGGCGCTCTTGTGCTCCTTGTCGACGGCCTGCCGTGCCGCCAGAAAATAACGTTCCCCGCTGTTCTTCAGGGCTTGGGCTTCGACGATCTGACCGTAGAGCATCAGATTCTCGGAAGTAGCGTTCGAATCACTGGGTTTGGGAAGTTTCCGCACGGCGGCGAGCGCCAGTTCGGGCCGGTGCGACACTACCAGCGCTTGCGCGTAGATTCCGCGCAGCAACTGCGCCGCATCGCCAAACACAGCGTTGGCGCGGTCGGCACCGAGGAGCGCTTCCATGTCGTGAATCCCGCGCTGCAGCAGGTCCAAACCTTCCTGCTCGCGACCGCCCGACCAATCTACCAGGCCCGCGTAGCCCTCCAGTTCGGCTGCGCGCGATTTGCACATCAACTCCGGACAGCCATCCAGCACTGCCAGGCCGCGATGGAGCAGGGCGGAGGCGCTTTCCGAGTAACCGTGCAAGCGCCACTCGGAGAGACCGGTATCGGCGTAGCTGGCAGCCAGGTTGTTCTTGACCTTCGGTTCTTTACCCCATTTTTCCTGCACGGCGGTAAGGGCCGATAACCCGATACGATTCAGGGCCAAAGCTTCACCCATCCTGCCCTGGCTGGTTTTCATGGCGGCGATCTCTTTGGCTGCCGTGCCGATATCGTAGTCGGCGAAGAGGTCTTTCCGGTGCATCCATTCCGGCAAGGCTTGCGCGTGGCTCATCACCTGCCGCGCCACATTCTCCGCTCTGTCGAACCGTTCCATCTCGCGGCAGGTATAGACAATCCCGAGACGAGCCCCGAGAAACATTTTTTGCCCGTCCAGATCATCGGGATATTGGCGGATGAGGCCCG
Organism: Terriglobia bacterium; assembly: GCA_963767545.1. Lineage (GTDB taxonomy): Bacteria > Acidobacteriota > Terriglobia > Bryobacterales > Bryobacteraceae > CAVVFX01. Next base: position 52,915 of record CAVYEV010000029.1, on the reverse strand, counting down.
CAGAAATCTCCGCGGCTCGCTCCATATACCGCAAACCCGATTCCCAGTCGCCCATGGAGCCGTCGGAGGTGCGATTTCCCCTCACCGACGCCAGGCTGTAGTAGGCGCGGGCAAGTTGCAGGTCGGCAGTTTTGTCGCGCCCCGCCTCCTTACTGAGCGCATCCAGCGCGCCTTCGACATCGCTCATTAGGTCGGAGCGGAGCTTCAGCGAATTCGGCAATTCGCGCGAGCTGTGCCGGCCGCTCGATCATCACTTTGCGGACAACTTCGCGCAGCGCCGCCGCATTCTCATTGGCTCGCATTTGCTGGCGTAGCGCCACGGACATCCAGATGACGGCCGCAATCAGCACGGCCACGAAGGCCGCCGCAGCGGCCACGGGCCACCGGTACCGCGCGGCTAACTTGCGGACGCGGTACATCCGCGATGGCGGGCTCGCCTCCACTGCTTCGCCGGCCAGATAACGTGTCAGATCCCGGGCCATTGCGGCGGCCGATTCGTAGCGGCGCTCACGATCTTTTTCCAGCGCTTTCATCGCGATCCAGTCGCACTCGCCAGCGAGCAGCGTGCGGAGTTGCGCGGTATAGCCTCCCCGTCTCTCTGCGATCCCCCGAATGAAATGCCGCGAGTCGCGGACGCGCTGGCTGGGCGGCGGAGCCGTCTCCTCCTGGATGCGTTTCAGGATCGTCGCATAACCGGCTTCCCGCAGCGACAATCCCTTAAGCGGCGGCGTACCGGCGAGCAGTTCGTAAAGCACTGCGCCGAGCGCGTAAACGTCGGATCGCACATCGATGTCGCGCGCGCCCGGCTCGGCCTGTTCAGGACTCATGTACTCGAAGGTTCCGATAACGTCAAAGGCGCGGGTGAAAGTCTCGCCATCGTGTAATAGATCTTCGGTCCCTTTAGCGATCCCGAAATCGATGATCTTCGGAACTGGTTTATCTCCATCGAGCGTGACCAGAATGTTCGAAGGTTTAATGTCGCGGTGAATCACGCCTCGCTGGTGCGCGTGCTGGATGGCCTGGCAGACCAGGATCATCAATTGCATTCGATCGCGCACGCCAAGGCCGGCGGCATCGCAATATGCCGTGACCGGCTGCCCGATCACCAATTCCATCACGAAGTAAGCGCGATCGCCGGCCATAGTGCCCGTATCCAGAACGCCCGCAATATTGGGGTGATTCATGAGCGCTAGAGCCTGGCGCTCCGCCGCGAAACGCGCCGCTACCACCCGCGTGTCCATGCCCGGCTTGATAATTTTGAGCGCTACCTCTCGCCTCACCGGCGCAAACTGGCGAGCGCGGTACACCACGCCCATACCGCCTTCTCCAATCTTCTCCAGCAGTTGATACGGACCGATCTCGCTTCCGATCGCAGGCGAAACCGCTTCGTCCGGCGCGGGACCGCCGCCCGCGAACAACAGCGCGGGAACTTCCAGCACATGGTCCGCAAACGTCGATTGAGCCAACAGCGATTCGACCTCGCGCCGAAGCTCCTCGCCGGCACACGCCGCCCGCACGAAGGCTCCCCGGTTCGGCGGGTCTATGGCAAGAGCCTCCAGGCAGATCTGTTGGACCACTTCCCACGCCGCCGCCATGACTAACCGAGCGCCATTTCTCCGCGAATCTCGCGCGCCAGCCATAGTTTGGCGAAGTTCCAATCGCGTTTGACGGTGTCGCGGGAAACCGTCAGCACGGCGGCAATCTCGTCATGGGTCATGCCGCCGAAAAAACGCATCTCGACGACTTGCGCCTTGCGCGGATCGGTCCGCGAAAGAGAATCGATGGCCTCGTCCAGGGCGATGGTTGAACGGTCGCTCTGGGCGGCGGCGACTGTGCCCTCCTCGTACTGTACTTTCTCAACTGCGCCGCCTCGTTTCTCGCGCAACCGCGCCCGGGCGGCGTCGGTGAGGATGCGCCTCATCACCTTCGCCGCTACCGCGAAGAAATGCGCGCGATCGGCCCAGTCGATATTCGTCCCTTCCGATAGGCGGAGAAAGGTTTCGTTCACCAGGGCGGTCGCCTGAATGGTGACGCCCGCGCGCCCGCGCGACGTCGATCGCCGGGCGATCGCCCTCAGATCGTCGTAGATCAGCGGAGCCAGCCGCTCCAGGGCAGCTCTGTCTCCGCCCCGCCAGGCATGCAACAACCGCGTAATTTGCGACTTGTCCTCTGCTTGCTCCAACGCTCTGTCACCGTTCCGGATCTCCATTCTACTAAACCGGCAAGAGAACGTCGAAGAGATGCGTCTTGGCCGGTTTCTGCAGGAGCAAAGTTTATTTCCGTGACATGCACCTTTTCGCCACTGTTTATCGAGTAACTGTACGGGCAGGGTCCGAGGCGACCCGGTTTTTGCGATTCAGCGGAGGGCACGCGCGAACGCGCGGCCTTTTCTGCGCGATATTACCAAGGTTTGAACCAACGGCGCCAATGAACCCATAAAACAGGAGCTACAAATTCGATGACCTTTCAAAATCTTCAATATTTCAATCTCAAGATCAAAAATTCGGCATCAACTACGGAGCAGGTTCGCAAGGAAACTCAAGCACCCGCTCCGGCATCCAACGCATGCAGGCGGCGCGGCCTCACGAAAACGCAAGTACTTCGCGCTATCTCATTTGCAAGCCTGGCGGTCGCCGCAGTATCCAACCTGCGGAGGAAAATCGCTGCCACTTACGCGACCCTGTCTGTTCAACTGACCGCCTGGCTCTGCTCCGGGTTGCTGTTGTGTGGCTGTCTGCCTTCTCCGGCCCGTGCACAATCCGCGGCCGCTTGCCAGAAGACAGCGGCTTTCGTAAATCCCCAGTTCTCGGATAACGCAACCGGCTGGTCCCCGATGACTAACGCGCAGAATATTTTCGTTGTCGGCGATATCGATGGCGACGGGAATGATGAGCTGGCGGCGGTGCTGCCCGACGCTTCCGGGGGATCAATCCAGTTTTCCCGCTGGATCCAGACAGGCTGGTCGCCCATGAACGTTATCCCTCATAGCACGATATTCGCCCCGGCGAATTTTTCACTGGTGGTTAACGGCAGTATTAGTAGCGCAGGCCTGGCCAGGATCCAGTTAGTCGATGTGGATGGCGACGGACAACAGGAGCTTGTCGTCGATATTGAGTATAACGGCCCACTCAACACATTTATTCAGGGGTATGTCGAGCAAATCTATCATTACAACAAGCTGACGTTCTCCTGGAGCCTGCTCTCGGCTTACAAAACATTGTATTTTCATCCCAGTTACTGGTTCAAAGAAAAGACCACGGATAAGCAATTCGCGCGGTTTCAAATCGACCCATACAATGGGGGTAATCCGGTGGATATGCAAATTCTGCTGGGTAATTGGTCACCCGAGAAAGGTACCGGCAAAATGCTGGGCGTCGAAGTTGGCGGCCTTGGATCTTGCGTTCACAACGATTGCGTGGCGTTCGCCGACGTAAATGGCGACGGGATCACTGACCTGATCTACGTGGACGGATTTGCTAACGTCAGCGTTAACCTCAGCAGCACGTCGGCTTTTTTCGACGGCCAGACAATCACATCAAGTGTAAAAATTCCGGTGGACAAAAATGGTAAGCTCGATCCGGCCGTTACCGCCAGTTGGCAAGTGGGTGACATAAACGGCGGCGGACAAGGGGAGCTGACGTACCTGATCTCCAACGGATCCCTTTTTGCTTACTACTGGGATAAATCGAAGAACGACTTCACAGCCGTCCGTAACTCTCCCTACTTTTTCGGTTCAAACGTCGTTTCCTCGACCTTAGCAATTCTTCCAAAGCCACTCCTGGACAGTTATTACGGTATTACTCTCATGATCCCGGATGGGACCTACGTCGTTGGGTTCACTAAAGACGCGCAAGGTAACCCCGATCCGCAGACTGTCGCCGCAATTACGGACGTCATCGACGGCAATAAAGGATTCAATCCGGCGGGCTATTCCGGATTCTATCGTGTTGCCGTGGAAAACCAGGAACCGGTGCTGCTCGCACGATCTCCGTCCGGCATTGTGAGCGCGGTTTCCAATCAGAATGCAAATCATAGCCTCCTCCATTCTTATGTTGACCCGGAAACCCTGACAGACAGAGGATATCCGGCCTACACGGCATCCCAGCAGAACGCCTATCAATACATCAGCGGCGTCGCGACTCGCGGCAACCCGGATATTCGCTCGCTGTATACCGACCCCGCGGTTCCCTGGAGCTTCATCCAATTCCAGATCGAAACCATGCCCGCGCCGCCGGCTTCGTCGGGCATTTCCGCAACGGACTTCCAGTTCGTCCAAAATCAGACAATCGAAGAAGTCTCCGCGCTCGAGAGCGTGAACCTGCTCTACGGGGTTACGGGCCAGATCCTGACGAACACGTACCTCGTGAAGGACGCGACGCTTGCAGAAGTCACCGCGGCGCTCGGCCTGCCTTCACAGCCCGATGTCGCTCAAACTGTGCTGAACGAGGTGACCACTGCAGTTGGGGGGCTCGGAGCTCTGCTTGAAGGGGTGAGTTCCATCGTTACGATCGCGACGGTTGCGGCGGACGCTTCCAGAATCGCCAATGTGATTGGCTCCTCCGGTGCGCTTTTGGAACTCTTGGGAGCAGTCACAGGCGACACAGCGGCCTATGCCGGCCCGGTCCCGGCGTCCGGGACCAACAACTTCGACTTGAAAACTACGCTGGACAACCAATCGCTAGGAGCGGCGACGTCCAACTCCTGTCACCAACTCGCGTCTCTGTCTTCCTGGACTTCGAGCAAATTTATCTTCGACAGTGTCCTTACAGGGACTCTTCCGCTCGATTTAGAAACCCAGCAGGACGTCCTGGCTGCCAGCCAGGCCACTTTCCGCATGACTGTGTGGCAAGCTCTGCTGCAATCGACCCCTTGGTCATATGTTTCCGTGCTAAAAGAGCCCCCGGCTTTTTGTCAGAATTGCCTTTTCCCGGGAAATGCCTCCTATCCGCTTGCGGATTCCGTGCAGGTGACCGGCTCATGTTCCGGGCTTAACGAACCACAGCTCTTGTCGCTCCTCATTGAGGATTCCAATAACCACAACTATCCCAACCTTTCCGCACTCAACGCGCTATTCTCCGGGCCGCCGAATGGATTGGGGGTGAAACCGGCTGCGTTATTTTTCAACCAAAACGGTTGGGTCCTCCCCTACGTGGGCGATGATTTGACCTTCTGGGTAAACGATGGCGGCTATAAGCCGTTGAGTTGCACTACCTCAACTTTCAAAGTGGCGAGCCCTCAAGTAAAACCAAACGTCCGGGTGGGTGCTCCGCTGGAGTCGCTAGTTTTTTCACCCGGCATGGCAAGACCCGTCGAAGCGGACGCCGAATCCGCCAACGTTCGTCTGGAGCATTTGATCGCCGACGTAAGAACGAATCTTACCGACGCCAATTTGCGCGATCGCTTACTGGTGATGCTTGATGTGGCCAACGTTCGCCTGAAGCAAGCCCAACGATACGGAAACGAGCCAAAAGAAACACTTCGCCTGCTGAATCAGATCATTGCGCAATCGCAATGGCATGCGACTCAAAGTGTACGCGACAGTGAAACTTCACAAAATGAGTCAATTGAAGCGATAGCCATTCGCGACTCTCTGATCAGCTACTGGGAGGGGGCCACGGAAAAATAAGGCGATCAGGGATGGGGGGCCGGATAGTGGCCCCTCCCCACTTTTGTGTGTTTTCTCAGCATCTGGAGCAGTGCTGACAATACGAAATGCCGGCTCAAACGCGGCCGGCCCACCGAAAGCGATGTGGTGTCGGTCATCACGCCTGGAGAATATTTCGTCTGCCAGAAGCCCACGAAGCAATGTAGGATGAGAACGATATGGCATTTACACTACCGCAGCTCCCGTATGCACCCGACGCGTTGGAGCCTTACATCGATAAGACAACGATGGAGATCCACCACGGCAAGCACCACGCCGCGTATGTGACAAATCTCAACAAAGCTTTGGAATCGGCGCCGGATTTAGCCAACAAGTCTATCGAGGAACTTTTGGCCAACAATTGCGCCATCGTACCTGAAAACATTCGCACCGCTGTCCGCAACAATGGCGGCGGGCACGCTAACCACTCGATGTTCTGGACCATCATGGCTCCAAAAGCCGGCGGCGATCCGTCGGGCGAACTGGCGGACGCTATCAGCAGCACCTTTGGCGGTTTCGCGCAATTTAAGGAGAAGTTCAACGCCGCGGCAACCACCCGCTTTGGATCGGGTTGGGCATGGCTGGTGCACGCGGGCGGCAAGCTCGACATCATTTCAACCGCCAACCAGGACAGCCCGATCATGGAGGGGAAGTTCCCGGTGATGGGTCTCGATGTCTGGGAGCACGCATACTATCTCAAGTATCAGAACCGGCGTCCGGAATATATCAGCGCATGGTGGAGCGTGGTGAACTGGCCGGAGATTTTGAAGCGGTTCAAAACGGGCAAGTAATGTCGAATGGCCGGTGCCTTATTTTGAGGCGCCGGCTCTTACGCCGGTTGAGCGAGGACATACGGGCCTTCGGGCACTATCGCGACTTTGGCGCCAGATGGCAGTGAGCGGAACAAACAGCCCGCGGCTTCTTCGGCCGAAGGGAACGTGCGGCCCCAGATCTTCGATTGCAACTCTTGAGGCACGCCGGGCACGTACCACAAAACATTGAGGCGCTCGGTTACCATGGCCAACTTCTCCAATTGCCACTGATCGATTTCGACCGGACTCTTCTCAATGTGGCGCATAAATTCGCGGTCGCCCATTACGGTGAACATGCGAGTGAATTCGGCCGCTCCGGTGCCTTCGGAGCACTGCGCCATCAGCAGGATTGTTCCGCCATCGCGCACGATATGCTGCGCCGCAGTGACTCCTTTGATTGCCTGGTAGTACGTCAGATCGAGAGGGTAACCCGCCGCGGTGGTGATGACCGCGTCTACCGGCTCATCCACAGTCTGAAGCATGACGGCGGACATCCATTTGACGCCGGCGGCATGAGCGGTTTCAGGGTCTCCGGCGAAAACGCCGGTGATGGGGCGATGGCTTGGCTTGCCCGCTCCGAGCGTCACGTCCAGAAGAAAGTCGTGCCGGGCCATGCGGGCAATCTCCAGGAGCTCGTGATGAAGGGGATTGGTCGCGATGGACCCTTCGCAGGCTCGCGCGTCGCGCATGAACTTCGAGCTGTGCAGGACCTTGATCGTCTCCTGAGCGGCGAGTCCGGGAGCAATGAGTTTGCGCCCGCCGGAATAGCCGAGCATGAGGTGCGGCTCGATGAAGCCCAGAGTGATATGCAGATCCGCGGCGACGAAACGCTCATCGACGTACACCGGCGTTCCGGAACTGGTCGTGCCGAGTGGGCGGTGTTCGGCGAGGGCGCGGGCGTTATGGTTCACGACGCGCACGGAGGCCGCGATCTCATCGCCCACGATTTCGCGGATTTCGGCATCGGTCGCGGGACGGTGCAGTCCTGTGGCGATTAGAATTGTGATGGCGTTACGCGGGATCCCTGCTTGTTCCAGGCGTTGCAGCAACGGCGGCAACGTGACGCGATTGGGGACTGGGCGAGTAATGTCGCACACGGATATAGCGGCGGATCGTTTGCCGCGAGCCAGTTCGGATAGAGGCGCGCAACCGTGTGGGCTATCAAGCGCGTTTTCGATCGCTTGAATGGGATCGGCCAGAATTCCCGCCATGCGCGCTTCGAGAATCCGATAATCGAAATTGGCCGGGAGATCCAGGCGGAGGCCTTGTTTGCCGAATGCGAAGTCGATCTGCATCTGAAGTTATTCTGACTCCACCCATTTGACAGTGCTCTCTAACCGGCGATAGACTTCATGGCATCTTGGAGGTTCGCTAAATGTTCCATGTTCGAACGGGTCTGTACGTCGTAAGCTTACTCGCGTTATCCCTAAATTCCTTTGCGCAGTCGAACCAGGCTGCTATCAGTGGCGTTATCACAGATCCGCAAGGAGGTGTGGTCCAGAATTCGACAATTACCGCGACTGAAGCCGCCACCGGTGTACGGACTCAGGCGGTTACAAATTCGGCCGGCTATTATCATCTCCAGAACTTACCGATCGGGGTCTACAACGTCACAGTCGAACATCCGGGATTCCGCAAGTACGTCCGCGAACAGGTTACGCTGACCACCGGGCAAGAGCTCGGTCTCGATGTAAAGCTTGATGTTGGCTCGACGGGGCAATCGGTTACAGTTTCGAGCGAGGCGGCGGCGATCGAAACCCGCACCTCGGAATTGAATACGCTGATTGAATCTAAGAGTATCGACTCACTGCCGTTGGGCAATCGCCGCACGCTAAACGTAGTGCAACTTAGCGGCGCAGCGGTTTTTGTCGGCTATCCCAACACACCGGCCAATGTCAATCCGAATTTCAGCCTTGCCGGTGGCCGTACGCAGAGTCAAATGGCCTGGATCGACGGCGGCAATGCGCAGAACATGCGCATGGGCGCGGGGCAGATCAATCTTGATCCGCCCGTTGAAGCCGTTCAGGAAGTAAAGGTTCTTAGCAACAACTACGCAGCCGAGTACGGAGGCTCCGCAGGAGGCGTGGTCATCGAGACCACCAAGTCCGGCTCCAACAAATTTCACGGAAGCGCGTACGAGTTTCTGCGCAATAACGAATTCGACGCTCCTGGATTTTTCGCGCCGATTGTAAATGGAGCCAAAGTTATTCCAGAGTTGCGCTACAACGTCTTCGGGGGCACCGTAGGAGGTCCGATTCGCAAGGACAAGACATTCTTCTTCTTCGATTACGAAGGCCAGCGGCTGCGCACCGGTTCAACGTCTACTCTCACAGTTCCAACAGTTCTGCAGCGCGCCGGGAACTTCTCACAAACCTTCAACGCGGCAGGCAAACTAATTCCCATTTACGATCCCAATACTACGCAGCTCGTTAACGGCACGAATGTGCGGCAGCCATTTCCCAATAACACTATTCCCACTAGTGAACTCGATCCTGTTGGCGTCAACATGGCGACTTACTATCCGCTACCGAACCAGGCCGGTAACATAGCCGGCGCAAATAACTTCAGCGGTAACTCAGTTACCGGTTCCCCTGCCGATTTTTATATGATCAAAATCGATCATAACTTCCGCGACAGCGATCGCGTGACCGGCCGGTATATGCGGGTTTCGGGAACCAGTACGCTAATCAGCGTGTATCCCTTCAATGGCGCGGGCGATCCGACCAATACCGCTGTCAATACCATTCAGTATTACTACGGCTCGTGGACTCATGTGGTAAGTTCGACCCAGATAAACGATCTGCGCTTCACTTACAACGATCGCGTATTCCACAATCTAAGTGCGGGGCTCGGCGGTGATTTCCCTTCCAAGCTCGGGTTGAAAGGAGTACCGGACGACGCGTTTCCTCGCATCGCCCCTGCAGGCTTTAGCGCACTCGGCTCGACCCAGCAGGAGCGCCGCCAATATCCCATCCGGCAGCAGCAATTCGTTGACAACTATTCATGGAACCACGGCCGCCATGCGTTGAAATTCGGCTTTGAAGGGCGGCGTTCCTACAATCAGGACGTTCTGCGCACGTCGGCTTCCGGCTCATTCACCTTCTCGACGCAGCCGACCGGTTTGCCGGGCAGCTCCGCCACTGGTAATGGCCTCGCCTCCATGCTGGTAGGCTTCCCAACCGATTTCTCGGAACTGCAGACCCAGGTACTGCAGAGATCGAGCTGGTACTTCGGCGCGTTCGTTCAGGATGATTGGACAGTCACTCCCAATCTCACCCTCAACATCGGCCTGCGTTGGGAGACGGATACTCCGATGGTGGATGCCAATAACCGCATGAACAGCTTCGACCCGTCGCAAATCAATCCCGTCTCCGGCACACCCGGCGTGGTGAAATTCCTGGGCGTGAACGGTTATCCGGCAACGCCTTATCCCACCGATTGGAACAACTTCGGTCCACGCTTCGGCTTCGCCTGGAAAGCTTTCGGGTCGGACAAGATCGTCGTTCGCGGTGGATTCGGCATCTTCTTCGCGCACCCGTTTGATGCTGGCGTTCCCAATGCCAATTCACTGGGCTTCAGTACTTCCTTGGATCTGGTGAGCCCCGACCAGGGCATCACTGCGCCGTACCTTTTGCGGAACCCAGTGCCCGTGTCGCTCAGTTCGCCGGCGCTGAACGACTCGTTCGGCGCAGTGCCGGTCGGCCAGACCGCCGAACACCGCGGTTACTTACTTCGACCGCAGCCGTGCCACTGGATATGCGCAGCAGTTCAATCTCGGACTTCAGCGGCAGTTGCCGGGCTCGATGATGATCGAAGCCACAGTGCTGGGCAATGTCTCGCACAAACTGCCGGTCGCCGCGCTATCGCTCAACCAGATCCTACCATCCGTGCTTAGCCCGCAGCACAGTTCGCAGAGGGATCGTCCATATCCGCAGTTCACCAATGTGTCGATTCAGAATGCAACTCTCGGCGATTCCAAGTATTTCGCCGGGCTGATTCGTATTGAGAAGCGCTTTTCCCACGGATTGAATTTCGGCGCCAGCTATACTTATTCCAAATTCCTTGGCAACATTAACGATTCCGGGTCCTCCCTCGGCGCTGAAAACGGCCCGTTTTCGAATTACTATAACCGCAGGGCGGATTGGGGTAACAGTCCGAACGACATTGGACACCACCTCGGCCTGAACTGGTTTTATGAACTCCCGTTCGGCGCCGGCAAACGATGGCTGTCCGCCAACCCGTTGCGGTTCGTGGTGGGCGGCTGGTCGATAGGCAACGTCGCCACTATTCAGACCGGACCGCCGATCACCATTGTCACCCAGACAAACAACTGCAACTGCTTCTCCGCTGGGTCGCAGCGGCCGATCGCCCTGACCAATCCCAATTTGCCTTCGGACAACCGCAGTGTAGCCATGTGGTTCAACACCACGGCTTTCGCCCAGCCGGCGCCGTATACGTTCGGCAATGAAGGAGTGGGGATTGTGCGTGCGCCTGGTCTGGTTGATCTCGATTTTTCCGTGCTGCGCAACTTCCATATTACCGAGCGGGTCCGCATGGAATTCCGAGGCGAATTCTTCAACGCGTTGAATCATACGAATCTTGGGCTTCCCGGGCAAACGTTTGGTTCGGCTGCGTTCGGGGTTATCAGCAGTTCCGGACCGGCGCGCCAGATCGAACTCGGCGCCCGCGTTCTCTTCTAAAATCGCTAGAGGGCGCAATGGACATAATCCCCCTCACACGTGAGCGAAGAGCCCAGTTGGACGACTACGCCCAGCGCCACGGGCAAGAACCCGCGGCGGCCCTGGACGAAGTCCTTGCGAATTATCTGGAATTCAGTTGGCGGAGCGGCCTGCGACGGCCGCGGCGGATTTCCAGTTTCCGATACCAACGCGGCCAGGTTTCTCCGGCGTGCTGCGCCAGTAACCATTTCAGGATTGCGTTAGCATCTTGTTTTGACTTGGGAATTATTTCAACGCGGAAGGCCATGCTTCAGGCGCAGTTCTTCGAGAAATTCACTCGCAGGTTGCGTGCGCCCGGCCTTCACGTCCTCGTAGCCTCCCAACGCAGCATCGACCGCATCATTGTAGTCTTGCCGCTCCCATTAGAACCCTCAACAGGAGAAAGGAGCCAAGCGGCAAATCGCTTCGCGCCCGTCTCCAGGCTCATTCTTCAATGAAAATATCCTCTGACCCGACGCCGCTATAAACGGGAATGCAGCTTCATAACGACGGCCGCCTCGTCATCGCTCGAATAATATGCGTGCCGCACGCCCGCTTTCACGAAGCCCGCGTGTTCGTAAAGCGCGATAGCGGCCGCATTGGACTCGCGCACCTCCAGGAAGACGTCGCCTTTATGGGCCGAGCGGAAATCGTCGATCAGCGCCCGCGCCACTCCCTTACGCCGGTGCCCAGGATGCGTGGCGATACTCAGGATCTCGTATTCATCGGTGAATGTTTGCCGCCATACCAGGTAGGCGATCGTCTCGCCCCCGATAGTCTCGGCCACTTTGAACGGTTCGTCTCCGAACGTCCAATGTACCGAGCCGAATGCCGCCATCTGGATTGCCTCGGCCGCCCGATAATCCGCCGGCTCTCCATCACGAATCACTGGCACGCTGATGACAGACGGGACTTTTCGTTCGACAATCAGGTATTGTGAATCGTCGCGATCTGTTGGCATTGAGTCTTACCGGTTGGTTTCCATTCTTCCATCGCAGTTCAGTTGAACTGGCGGGCATGCGATTTCTCGTCCGCCGCGGAGGCCGTGGCGGCCGACGCTATCTCTGTATTCATGGTAACGAGGATACGGCGCGCGAGGTGTTGAAAATCCACATGTACATGTATCCCGGGATTGGATACCTCATCGACAATTCCGATCGCTACGTGACCATTGAGGGCGTCAAGATCGATCCCAATCGCCTGTTCTCGCGCGAAGGCGCCGATAAAAGTATCCGGAGCCAGAATCCCGGCATTTTGCCGGATCGTTTGGGACCCGCGCTTGATTACCTCGATCGTCATCGCGAGGATTTGATCCGCCACCTCGAGCCGCGAGACGGCAACCTGCTGTTCGCGCTGCACAACAATCGCGAGTATTCGGTCACCGAAGAGATCGCGCAGAGCGACGATAAATCGATTCCGCAGCCCAAGAGCCCGCGGGAATTCTTTCTTTGCACCGACCCGCACGATTTCGACGTCCTGCGCCGCTCGCCCTACAACGTTGTACTGCAAAATCGCAAGCCGTTCGAAGACGACGGCTCGCTGTCCCGGTTAGCCGCCAAACGCGGATTCCGCTACGTGAACCTGGAATGCCGTCTGGGAGCCATAGAAGATCAATTCGAGAGAGTCCGCTGGCTGGAGGATCATCTTCCGCGATAGCTTAATCCGTGGCGCTTAGTCCGTCGCGGCCACGCAAGCCGACGGCTCACAATGCGTACTTGGCGGACCCATGTGAATGTGCGCGCCCGTCGCCTGGTGAGCGATGGCGGACCGGAATGCGAAGAACGGAATCCTGTTATCGGTCAGGTACTGTCGCAGCCAGACGCCTTCCGGCTGATCCGGGTTCATGGCGACATCCACTCGTCCGCGATGATCGAAGCCCATCGCGCGGTGAACCTGAGTCTCGCCATTCGCGCTGACAGGTAGTGCAATCCCGAAACGCCTCTGGAACGCCGATTGAACGCGCGCAAAAATCTCCGGACCAAACTGTCCATTGCCGTCGAACCGCTCGACCAGCGGATGCTGTGAGTGTCCAGCCTGGCGCAGCGACTCGGCAAGCGAGGCCACCCTCTCGGCATCCAGTTCGGCCTGAACCATAGCGCTCAATTCGATAACGAGCTTCGCCCGGCTTTTGGCCCAATCGAGCTCGTGAAGAGTGCGATCCACGTCGTCCGTGTACCCGCTCATCTCCGCTTTGGATATGATCCCTTGATCGAGCAGCTTCTTCATGTCGAGCTGTGCGCGCTGTTTGCGGTTAACGCGCCGTTGGGCGGCCGCAATCATCTCGTCCGCCTGATCGGTCGTAAGCTCTTTGCCGTAAAGAGTCTGGTGAAGGATCGCGATATCCTTCGCGTCTTCCACGTTCTCCTTCGCCTGATCCAGCCGCAGCCTCGGCAGGACACCCGATATCACCAGTCTTTCCACGTTTTCGAGGTTGGCTTGCGCCCGGATAATGGCGCTATCGTTAGGATCTACAGTAACTTGCGCGGCCTGAAGTGCGGCGAGCGCGGACAAAAAGACACCAAGGGTTATGGCTTTCACGTACACAGGTTCTCTTTTATAGTACGATAACGGCTGAGGTAGTGTTTCCTGGCAAAGGCAGCAGAAGAGAAAAAAATAGTCCCCATCAGCGAACCCGAGCCGAGCTGGCTGATTGCGGTGCGCGCGGCGGAGTCGAAGAAAGCCACTGATATCAAGGTCCTGGACCTTACAGGCATCACCTCTTTCGCCGATTATTTCGTTATTTGTTCAGGTTCTAACCCCAAGCAAGTGCAAGCGATTGCGGATGAAGTCACCATGCAGTTGAAGAAATCGGGCGAGACTCCCATCAGCGTTGAGGGCTATACGCAGGCGGATTGGATTCTGGCCGACTACGGCGACTTGCTAGTGCACGTCTTTTCCACCAAAGCCCGCCAGTATTACGATCTCGAACGGTTGTGGCGCGCCGCGAAAACCGTCCCGATCCCTTGAAAGTGTTTCTGTACTACATTGGCAAGCCACGCGATGCGCATGCCAACCGGATAGCGGAGGACTTTATCGAACGTGCCGCCCGCTATGCACCCACCGAGATGTTGGAGATTCGGCCGGATCGCGCCGATCTCCACGCCAAACACCCTTCCGCCGAGCATATCTATCTCGATCCCGGCGGCCGGGCTCTCGATTCAGCAGCCTTCGCTCGCATCTTCGAGAAGGCCGAGATGATTGGGCGCGATCTGGTATTCCTGGTCGGCGGAGCGGAAGGCTTGCCGCCCACGTGGCGGACTAAGGCAGGGACGTTGTTGTCGTTATCTCCCATGACCTTCCCCCACGAACTCGCCCGCGCGATGCTGGCTGAGCAGATCTATCGCGCGTTCGCCACCTTGCGAGGCCATCCGTACCCTCGGTAACGGGCACGTGATACGGTTAATAACGGTGTCCTGGTTCAAGCGCAATAACGATAGCGGCGATAAGAAGTCACGCCCAGAGGATGGCGAACGGACCGTCCGCACCGAAGGTTTATGGCAGAAATGCGACAACTGCCGCGAGATCATCTGGAAGAAGGATCTCGACGCCACCAATAATGTATGCCCGAAGTGCAGCAAACACTTCCGTATCGAGGCCATGACACGCCTCGCACTGCTCTTCGACGAAGGGCGCTTCGAACAGAGCGATGTAGGGCTTATTTCCTCCGATCCGCTCAAGTTCGTCGATCAGAAACCCTATTGCGACCGCCTCATTGCCATGCGCGCAGCCACGAATCTGGATGACGCTCTCGTATCAGCCGTGGGCACGTTGTTGGGACGCAAGGTGCGCATCTGCGCCATGGAGTCGAAGTTTATTGGCGGAAGCATGGGCAGCGTCATGGGTGAGAGGATCACCCGCGCAATCGAGCGTTGCGTAACCGAAGCGACGCCGCTGATTATCGTGTCAGCCTCGGGCGGCGCGCGCATGCAGGAAGGCGCAGTGAGCTTGATGCAGATGGCCAAAATCTCGTCGGCTCTCATGCGGCTGGACGAAGCTCGTGTCCCATACATCAGTCTCCTCACCGACCCCACCACTGGCGGCGTTACCGCGAGTCTCGCCATGCTGGGCGATCTCAATATCGCGGAACCGGGCGCGCTGATCGGCTTCGCCGGACCGCGCGTAATTGAGCAGACGATCCGGCAGAAGCTGCCCGAAGGGTTCCAGCGGAGCGAATTCCTGCTGAAGCACGGGATGCTGGATGCGGTCGTGCCGCGCTCGGAGCTTAGGAGCTACATCTCAAGCGCGCTCGACTTCTTCTGCGGCCCGGTCGCTAACGCGGCCATGACCTACGAGGAATCGGTCCGGTTCCTCTACTCTCTCGGCAACGAACTGAAGGCCGTCAAATACGATCTGGCTCGCATCAGCACGCTGCTCGATGCGCTCGGTAATCCACAACTGCAGGGCCGCTTCATTCACGTGGCCGGCACAAATGGCAAGGGCTCGACGTGCGCAATGATCGAATCCGGACTGCGGACAGCGGGATTCCGCACCGGGCTTTACACGTCACCGCACCTCGCCGAACCGGTTGAACGCATCCGGCTCTCCGGCCAACCGATTGGAAAAGACGAATTCGCCGCCGCATTCGACGAGGTCCATGCTTGTGCGGAAAAACTGCTGGCGAGAGGCGAACTGGATCAGCACCCCAGCTACTTCGAATCGGTGACCGCCATGGCGTTCCTAGTCTTTTGCGATGCGCCGGCATGCGACTGGACCGTTCTCGAAGTAGGCCTGGGTGGCCGGTTGGACGCGACTAACGTAGTCTCTCCCGAACTTTGTGTCATCACACCGGTCGACTTCGACCATGAAGCGTGGCTCGGATACAGCATCGATTCCATTGCCTTTGAAAAGGCAGGCATTCTCAAGCCAGGAGTGCCCGCGGTGATTGCGCCCCAGCGGGCCGAGGCCGATCAGGTAATCAGGCAGCGAGCCTGGGAACTCGGCGTGAAGCTGATCGATCCTCGCGACTGGCGTATTGAGAATGCAACGGCTGATCGTTACGGCGCCCGCTTCGAATTGAAGTTTGGCGGCGAGCGCCTCACCATCTCCTGTCCGCTGGCCGGCGAGCATCAGATCGAGAATGCCCGTACAGCGGCCGTCGCGCTACACGCAGTTGGCGTTCCAGGCGCCGCGATCGAATCGGGGATCGCCGGCGCAAGTTGGCCAGGCCGCTTGGAGCGAATCTCGCATAATCCCGAGATCATCATTGATGGAGCGCATAATCCCGCCGGTGCCCGCGCTCTGGCGGCCTACATCGATCGTTTCTATGCGAACGAGCCACTGACCCTCATCTACGGCGCGATGCGCGACAAGGCGGTCGAAGAGGTCGCCGGAACGCTGTTTCCGCGATTTAAGGAGGTGATCGTCACCGCCCCGCAACAGCCCCGTGCGCTAGCGCCGCGGAGTTGTCTCGAATTGGTGGATCATGCCAACATCCGCGTTGCGCCCGATCTCGGCGTTGCAGTAGCCCAGGTTCACGGGACAACGTTTATCACGGGCTCGTTGTTCCTGGTTGCGGAAGCGCGGCGGTTATTCGGACTTTCCTGATTGCGGCAGGGCTAGAATGGGTCAGCGATCCCATTGCATGCTTTACGCGTCGTCTTTCCTGGTTCTTCTCTCGTCCTTTGCTGCATTCTGCCAATCGATACAGATTGCGAATTTCGGCGGCTCCGGCACGGAGGTCGCTACGAGTGTCGCGGTTGATGCGCAGGGCAGCGTGTACATGACAGGCACGACTACCTCATTAGCGCTGCCAGTTCTCAATGCGTTTCAGACTGCGAATCGTGGTACCGACCTCCTGGTGAGCCGGGATTCGGGCCGCACCTGGCAAGCGCTTCCGAATCTTCCGCCAACGCCGCTGCCTCCCGGTGCCGGGAATCCTCCGCCTGTTCCGGTGCTGGGCGTCAGTCCGTCGGATCCGATAACAGTTTACGCGGCACGCGGCGGGACAGTTTACAGAAGCATCGATGGCCTGCAAACGTCCAACGCGATCTTTTCGCTGCAATACGCAACGATTAACGGTTTCGCGCTTACTCCCGATGCGGTCTACGCCAGCGCGAACGTGCCACTCGGTGTCTTTAAGAGCACTGACGCAGGGCTCACTTGGTCCCAAGCTGCCGATGGCCTTCCCAACTCCGGGCCGGGCGGGTCCATCGATTCCATCTCAATCGATCCATTTCATGCGAACACCCTCTGGGCGTGGGCGGGAATGCGTCCCGAACTTCTCCGCGGCGGCTTCTTGCGAACTCGGGCGCGAAACGCCGCCGCATCACACCACAAGCTGGCTGATCAAATCACGAACGTAATCGGGATCGTCCTTTGCCAGGATGACGTGCTGATCACGATATTCCGACGCGGTAGCGATGCGCTGTGGGTTCGCAGGACTCATCCATCGCAGCTGATTCCGATGCGTCTGCGCCAAGAGGAAAGACTCAAGACGAATATCTGCACGCTTCAATCGGCCTTCCAGGTCCTTGATGCGGGCGGCCAACTGAACTTTCGGATTGTTGAACATTCCCGTAAGGTTATGAAGACCTTTCGGATCGACGAACGCGATCGTTTGGCGGTCACCTTTCAAGATCCAAAGCACGAAGTCGGGCCTAAAACCCGACTCGGAGAAGAAGCTGATGGCAGATTCCGAATTGTGATTCCTGAGCAAGAACAGCTCACAATCGGCAAGCAAGCCCATACCTTCGGCGCGGCACAACGCCTCCAGTGCGTCAACGAAGTGCTTTTCGCCCTCGTTTAAGTGGGTTGGGACGACCTTAATGCAGCGATTCCTCTCCGTTCCCCCGTGTCAGATGGATCAGCGGCTGGTAGAGGTGATGCTTCGCCTGAAACAGCTCGAAGTGCTCGAAGCGGAAGGCTTCGAATTCACCCACGGTAAACTTTTCGGCGAGCGACCGCAGCCTGTGAATAAGCTGTTTCTCAGACTTCTTGACCAGGAGATGGTACTGCTTAAGCAGCAGGCTGTTGTCCGGTGTTAGATTTTGATACTCCAGTTAGGGAGCTTCAAATTCGCGTTTGTGGAAGGCGTAAAACCTTTCCAAATATCCTTGAAGCAAGTGGACCACAATCTCTTGCCAAAAGGCCCCGCCGATCCAGCCGGAAGTCCAGGTAGCCAGGCGGTATTCGCAATTCATACCACCAGCTTTGAGACATGAGCCCTTGGAGTTCCGCTCGGCGAGAACACCACATTGTACAGAGCCTTTTCCTTCTTGTGGCGCTCCACATCAAACCAGATCTGATCCCATTTCAAGAAGGCGAGATGCTCCGACCTTAGTGGCTCCACGTTCACCTGCCCAGCGGGACCATCCAGCTCCCTGGTCGAAGACTGCTTCTGAAGTCTGGGATACCAATCCGCGCTGACCCGAGTCCCGTAGCCGATCCTCCAAACTGTCCAGCAAAAACCGCCGCTCCTTCTTGAAATCCGGCATTTCTTTCCGGCGGCCGATGATTGTCAGCCTTACCTTGCCCTGTTGCAAGCTCGGGTAGCTGAATCGTGGGAAGCACGATCAGTTCACGCCGGTCTTTTTCCCCAACGCCCTCCTCTTCGAGATACTACGGAACTTTGGATGTGGCGGGGGCGCAGGGCATCAACGCCCAGACTCAGCAGGAGATCAGCCCGTTTACCCAAAATCCTGTGCCGCATGCCGTGCTACTGCGGGTTGGAACGTTCGAAGATAGCCGCCACTGAAATCGTGCCTTCGAGCGGTGGCGGCAGCGGGATCGACATGGACGTTCGGTACTCACGTGTCACGTCCCCTTCCGTTACGGATAAAAGCTTGCGTTTGGGATCGACGACCCAGAAGCTAACGCAGCCGTTTGTCAGGCACACATCCCTCTTATCCTCGATCTCGTGGACTGTATTGCCTGGGGATAAAACCTCGATCACCAGATCCGGAGCGCCCATCAGGTAGTCCACTATGGCGGCTTCGCGTTCCCTTCGGACAAAACCCAGATCGGCTTGCCACGACTCATGTCCCGGCGCACGAAACGGAAACTCGAGGGTGATAAAGCCCTTCCCGCCAGTCAGCGGTAAGAGCATCTCCATCAGGGTCTGTTGGATCTCGGCATGTGAATGCTTTCGTGGCGGCACTAAGATCACCTGTCCGTGGTGCAGTTCAAGGTGACCCGACTCTGGATCGGGCAGATTTACGAATTCGTCAAAAGTTACTAACCCGGCCTGAACGGTAGCCATTCGATCTCACCTTTCCTCAGTGTACGTGACCACCTGCCTCGAAAATCCGGAAACGCCGGAAGTGGAGCGCACAATCGCTCTACGAATCGGCGCGTTATGCTATTAGAAGCGTTTTCACGCTGCTGTAGATCTATGGCTCAAACCGTCGCCACCGCAAACACCGCAATCCCTTTGCCTTTTGAACCGCTCCCGGCGTTCTATGGCGGGCTCATGCAGAACGAGGCCGAGCTTGCCAAATGCCAGGGCAAGCGGATCGGCATTCTGATTGTCGCGTTCAACGCAGTAACCACGTTGGCGCAGGTGCTCAAACGCATCACCCCCAACGTCTGGCAGAACGTGGAAGAAGTAGCCGTGTTCGACGATGCCAGCCACGATGCGACTTACGAATTGGCGGTCGGCATGAAGGCCATGCGCGATCTGCCGAAACTGCATGTCCTGCACCACGACAAAAATCTCGGCTACGGCGGCAATCAGAAGGCTGGCTACCAGTATTTCATGGACAAGGGTTTCGACGTGGTCGTGCTCCTGCACGGCGACGGCCAGTACGCTCCCGAAATCCTGGCGCATCTGTATAGTCCGATTGTCAGAGGCGATGCCCATGCCGTATTCGGCTCCCGCATGATGAGGAATTATGGCGGACCTTTGAAAGGCGGGATGCCTCTCTATAAGTACGTCGGTAACCGTATCCTTACCGTCCTGGAGAACCGGGCTCTCGACCTCGACTTAACCGAGTTTCACAGTGGATATCGCGCCTATGATTTGCACGCTCTCCGGCGCATCCGCTTCGAGCATATGACCGACGATTTCCACTTCGATACGGAAATCATCATCAAACTGCGTCATCAGCGCTTCAACATTGCCGAAGTGCCCATCCCGACTTATTACGGCAATGAAATCTGTTATGTGAATGGCTTGAAGTACGCGAAAGACGTTGCCAAAGCCGTGCACCGCTACAAGCAGACGTGTCGCAGCGTCCGTTGCTACCCCGAGTTCAAGGAATATTTCATTCACTATCCGTTGAAGCAGAGTAAGGGATCGAGCCACTACTATCTGCCCAGGATGTTAGGCGCGGGGCAGGAAGTTATCGATATAGGGTGCGGCGAAGGTTATCTGGCGGCGGAGTTAAAGAAGTTCGATAACCGGATCACCGGCATCGATGTTTTGCCGATAGCCTCCGAAACATCGGCGCTGGATCGTTATTATAGCGCCGACCTCGATAACGGAATCGCTCCGGTCATCCAGCAATTGAAAGGCGAGCGATTTACACGAGCTCTCTTGCTTGATGTGCTGGAGCATCTCAAGAATCCGGAAAAGATCCTCGATGAATGCCGCGACATTCTCGAGAAGGATGGCCTGTTGATCATTTCGGTGCCGAACGTAGCGAACATCTCGGTTCGGCTGTCGTTGCTCTTCGGTAAGTTCGATTACACCGAACGCGGCATCCTCGATAAAACCCATCTGCGATTCTTCACCCGGAAGACTGTACGCAAGATAGTCGAATCCCGCGGTTACAGAATTCTGGAAGAGAAGATGACGGTCATTCCACTCGAACTGGTTTTCAAAATGCCCGCCGATAGTCCGCTGATGCGCATTCTCAACTTTCTAAATCGCGCCGTCACCGGTTTGCTTCCCAGCCTCTTCGGATATCAGGTGATGTTGGTGACTCAGCCTGCGCACGGTACCCAGTCTGGCCCGGCATCACGATAAGATGGCGATAGGCACGCGGCCCAGAAAGCTCGTGAGCCTGCTGAAACATCCCAGAGTACTCGATACTCTTCTTCTACTCCTGTTGGCCGTTTTACTGATCTTCCCGCTGTTTGGGATCAATTACCTGGATAACTGGCCATCCATCGAGAGTACGTTCATATCCGATGCGCGGCTGCTCGCGGCCCATATGCCCCATCCTGGCTGGCAGCCCCTCTGGTACTGTGGGACGCGTTTCGACTACATCTATCCTCCCGCGCTACGCTATGGGACCGCGCTTATTTCGCTCGCCGCGTCCGCGTCGACGGCCCGCGCGTATCACATCTATACCGCGATTCTCTACGTGTTCGGGATCGTTTCCGTTTATTGGCTGGTCTGGCTGGGCAATGGGTCGAGGCGGACAGCATGGATATCGGCGGTTGCCGTTGCGCTATGTTCACCATCGTTACTACTCGTCCGCACCCTCGCCAACGATAGCCCGTGGATGATCCCCCAGCGCCTTCACGTTTTGATGGCTTACGGAGAAGGACCGCACATCTCCGCGCTATCGGTTCTGCCCGCCGCGCTTGCTGCGTCGTTCGTAGCTTTGCGGCGGCGGCATCCGCTGGCGCTCGTGCTAGCGGGCGGATTCTGCGCTTTCACGGTGGCTAACAATTTTTATGGCGCGACGGCGCTGGCCATGTTCTTTCCGGCGGCCGTTTGGGCGATTTGGCTCGGCACCCGGGACAATGCCGTGTGGCTGCGCGCGGCCGCTATCGTCGCCCTCGCTTACGGCTTATCTGCATTCTGGCTGACGCCGTCGTTCGTGCGCCTCACCTTGCTGAACCTCAAGTGGGTATCGACGCCCGGCGACACGCATTCCCGCCTCATCATGCTGGGCGCGATCGTTGTGTTCTGCGATGTGAGCTACCGCTTGGCCAATCGCCGTCCCAGCCGCACCTGGATGGTCTTTGCCGCGGGCTCCTCCGTAATTCTCTCAGTGGATGTTCTGGGCGCCTTTTACTTCAATCTTCGCGTCTTCGGCGAAGCCGCGCGGCTAGCGCCCGAACTCGACATGGCGCTGATACTTCTCATAGTCGCGATCGTCACCGGGCTTTGGAATATACCTAAGTTGCGTATCGAAGCCGTGGTGTTGGCGGCTCTCCTCTTCGCCCCCGCGGCCCTTTACTTGCGGCACGCCTGGTCGCCGTTCGTGCAAGCCGATAATTGGGAGAATGTCTACGAACGCCGCATAACTGACTGGGTTCATGAGAATCTCCCTGGCGAGCGCGTCATGCCCTCCGGCACTGTTCGCTTCTGGTACGACGCCTGGTTCGACAACGCCGAGCCCGATGGAGGTTCGGACCAGGGAATGCTCAACCAGAACCTTCCGGCTGCGCGGTACCAATTGACCGCCAATGATCGCGGAGACGCATCCGTGTTATGGCTGCAAGCGCTTGGATCGTCCGCCGTGATCGTACCCGATAAGACTTCCTACGAGCGCTATCACGACTACTCCACGCCCCAGAAGTTCCGGGGTCTTCTGCCAGTGATGTACGACGACCGGCACGGGACTGTAATCTACCGCGTTCCTCGCATTTTCCCGAGTCTCGGACGAGTGGTTGATCGGGCGAGGCAATCGGCCGCTCAACCGGTCCGCTCCGGGGTAGATGTCGAGCGCTTGCGGCAGTACGTCTCGGTCATCGAGGCCCCGCAGCAAGAGACCGCTGTCGCGTGGTCCGGGTTCGACGCCGTCCGGATGAAAGCCACGGTAGGTGATGGTCAATCGGTGCTCTTGCAGGAAACCTACGATCCCTCATGGCGCGCGTACGAGAATGGGAAGCCGCTCCCGATTCGCGAGGATCGCTTCATGGGATTTATGCTGATCGACGCGCCGCCCGGCGCGCACACCATCGACATGCGCTTTGAAACGCCGATGGAAAATCGGATTGGGAAACTTTTGCTGGCGCTCTCGCTGCTTATCGTCGCGAGACTGCTATGGAAAGATCGCGAAGCAAAGTCCAAGCTGGCGGTTCTTGAGTCTGCCTAATGCGAAGCGTGACAGTTAAACTCAAACCGGCAACCGAACGACTTAGCAGGAAGAAATCGAGCGCGGTCGATTTCGCTTAATCGACGAAGTGATCGTGCAACTGGTCTATGCTTTGCGTGAGAGATCCCAGGCGGAGCACGATCCGATGACGTACTCAACACCCCTTTTGCGAGTTCTCACGTTCTCTCTGAGTGTTTCCGAGCGGGGAAGCCGGATCAATGGGTTGACCGCTCGTTGAAGACGTATCTTAACTTGGCATCCGCCGCGGGATTAAACTCCTGCCGGACGAACACTAAGGCGATTGCCGCCCATTGGGCCCTTTCAGCGCAGGCGCAACGCAAAGGAATCGCACGGATCGAACATCTTACCTGAACTCTACCGCCCAACGGTAGCCGGATGAGCCAGTCGCATGGCATTGCGCATGAGATCGAGCCCCAGATTATCGCGGGCACTGAGAATCGACTCCGGATGGAACTGCACTGCCTCTAGCGGCAAGTCCCGGTGGCGCACGCCCATAATCACGCCGTCCTGCGATTCGGCAGTCACTTCAAAGCACGCCGGAAGCTTCTCGGGAATCGCGTAGAGCGAGTGATAGCGGCCAACGGTGAACGACTTCGGTAGCCCCTCGAAAATGCCCCTGTTGTGGTGATGGATCAGCGTGGGTTTGCCGTGCATGGGATAGTCCAGCACCCCCAACTCGCCGCCGAAAGCCTCCACCATGCCCTGCAATCCGAGGCATACGCCGAAGACTGGAATGCCCGCCGACGCGGCATGACGAATAAGACCCGGGACTCCGAAATCGTTCGGCCGCCCGGGACCGGGAGACACGAGGATCAGGTCCGGACGGATATCGCGCAGCATCTCCAGCGGAAAGCCGTTGCGATAAGTCACCACTTCCGCGCCGGTCTGCCGCGCGTAGTTCGACAAGGTGTGGATGAAGCAGTCGTCGTTATCGACCAGGAGTAGCTTCACGCCGCGCGCCGTCATCTCCGGCGGCGGGACCGCGGTCACTAACTTGCGCGCCGGATCGAGCAACCGGAAGAAGCCGGTCGCCTTGATGCGAGTCTCCTGCTCTTCCGACGCCGGATCGGAGTCGTAGAGCAGCGTCGCGCCCGCGGGATAGGTGGCGATCCCGTCGCGCAAATAGGTTGTGCGGATCAGGATGCCAGTATTGATATCGCCGTTCAGCGACAGCATGCCGATCGCGCCGCCATACCAACCGCGAGCGCTCTTCTCCAAATTCTCGACTGCTATAGAAGCTGCCTTCTTGGGCGCGCCCATCAGCGTCACCGCCCACATGTGGCTCAGGAAAGCGTCGAGCGAATCGAATCCCTCCTTAAGAAAGCCCTCCACGTGATCGACCGTGTGAAAGAGTCCCGCATACGACTCGATCAATCGGCGTCCGATCACTTTCACCGTCCCCGGTTCGCAGACGCGCGACTTGTCGTTGCGGTCCACGTCCGTGCACATGGTGAGTTCCGACTCTTCCTTCGTCGACATGAGCAGGTCGCGGATGTTCTCCGCGTCGATCAGCGGATCGTTGGTGCGGCGAGCGGTGCCTGCAATTGGACACGTTTCGACGCGTTCGCCTTCCACGCGGACGAACATCTCGGGCGACGCCCCGACCAGTTGCTCATGGCCGAACTGCAGAAGAAACTCGTAAGGGCTCGGGTTCGCCTCCTGCATACGCATGAACAGTTCCGACGCGGGACCGGAGTACGTCGTCTGGAATGTCTGCCGCAGCACGACTTCGTAGTAGTCGCCCTGCTTCATGCCGCGCCGCACTGCCTCGACCATCTCCATATACTGCTCCGGCGTGTGATCGGAGGTGATAGGCGACGGTTCACGCTGCGTTGGAGGAGCAATCTCCGCGGCGGTGCGCGGCAGACCGGCAGTCGAGATACCGTTGCATTCGAAATCGTACCGGTAGCGCTCGATCTGCTCCCGCTTCCGGTCCATGAACCAGATGTCGTCGCAGAGATAAAGGTGAAGATCCCTGACGCCTGCGCGGGGAAGCTTGAGTTCGATCGGCTCAAACTGGAACAAGAGATCGTAGCCGAATGCGCCGATCAATGCGAGGCGCGAGTCGCCAGAATCGCGGAACTCGGAGATAAGCGCCCGGAGAATGGAGAAGACCGACGGCTGCTTACTGCGCTCCTCCTCCGGGAACAGCTTCGGCATCGGCTTAAGCATGCAGGTAAGCCCGGAGCCGGTGTGCTCGAAAGATTCCAAGTGAGGGTGACCGGCGAGAATCGGAGCGAAGATCTGGATTAACGCTTCGCCGCGTTGATTCAGCGGGCGCAACTCCACCTTCCGCGCCGCGGAGATCAGCTCAAGCGGCGGGCACGTTGCCGCGAAGTCCCAGCGCGAATACCGTCCAGGGAATTCGTATCCCGAAGAAAGATAGACCCCACGATGGCTGTCGAGCTCGCGTAATAGATGGCGAAGACCCCTGCGGAAATTGGCCTTCGACAGAGTGCGAGTGACAGCGATACCGTGCGGCGTAGTGTAATGAAGTTCGCGCATGGATGTACCGCCGATACGATTTGCCGGAAGCATCAGGATAGCATTTCACGCAGGGTAAGATTGCCTCGATATGCTGGATGTTGGCGTTTGCGTTATAGAATAGTTGCTCTACTCTGATCCATCTACCTTGCGAGGTGTACTGAATGAAATCGAGGATCGCAGCTTCCATTCTTGTCGCGGCCGCTTGGGCGCAATCGCCTGTCCACTCGCCCGAGCTTAGCCCGGATCACCGGGCTACATTCCGGCTTCGCGCTCCCGCGGTGAATAAGGTGGTTTTGACGGGCGAATTCATGAAGGGCGACCTGCCGCTGCAGAAGGATGGTGAGGGCGTCTGGAGCGTAACCATCGGACCTATCGAACCCGAAATCTACAACTACAATTTCACGATCGACGGCGTGCGCACAATCGATCCCGGCAATCCCAACGTGAAGACCGGATCGACTCCCAGCACGGTCGCCAGCATTCTCGAAATTCACGGCGATCACCCGGCGTTCTACGACCCTCAGCCCGTGCCTCACGGTGAAATCAGAACCCACTGGTACGAATCGAAATCTCTGAAGACAACGCGCCGCCTGACTGTCTACACGCCGCCCGGCTATGATCGCAACACCACCACGCGATATCCGGTGCTGTACCTGTTCCACGGCGCCAACGCCGACGAAACCGCATGGACACGGCTGGGGCGCGTCAACCTCATCCTCGATAATCTGCTCGCGTCCGGCAAGGACAAGCCGTTCCTGGTCGCGATGCCGTTTGGCTACGGTGTGCCTCCTGGTTCGCCACCCGCCCCCGGGGCAAACCCTGGCGCAAATAACGCCGCGTTCAGCCGCGATTTGCTGGAGGACGCGATCCCGTTCATCGAGTCCCATTACCGCGCGTACACCGATCGCGATCACCGCGCGATCGCAGGACTCTCGATGGGCGGCGGGCAGTCGCTCGGAATCGGATTGAATCATCTGGATCTGTTCAGTTATGTTGGCGGCTTCAGCGCCGGTATCCGCACCGCCGATTTCCAGCATACCTTTGGCTCGTTTGTCTCCGATCCGAAGTCGGCGAATCAAAAGCTGCATCTCCTGTGGATCGGCTGCGGCTCGGACGACACACTCTTCGCGGCTTCTGAAAGCTTTTCCAAAATGCTGGATGACGCTGGAATTAAGCACGTCTTCAAGAAGAGCGACGGCGCGCACACCTGGATAAACTGGCGTCGATACCTGAACGAATTTGCCCCGCTTTTGTTCTGAAACCGTATCTTGGGGTACTCCCATGTTCTCGCTGAAGTGATTCCTTCGTGCGCTAAAATGGTCCACACGCAACGAAAAGCGAGGTCACCGTGGCGCAGCGAACCGACATCATCATCAAGGATCACGACATTCTCGGGGGGACTCCTGTCTTCCGCGGCACGCGTGTCCCGTTCCAGGCCTTGCTAGACTACCTGGAAGGCGGGCAAACCATCGACGAATTCCTTGACGATTTCCCGACAGTAACCAAGGACGCGGCCGTTGCGGCGTTGGAAGCGGCGAAGTCGCTACTTACCGGTCAATTGGGATGAAGATCCTGCTTGACGAATGTATCCCTCGCAAGCTTAAGAACGCACTACAGGACTATGAATGCCAGACTGTTCCCGAAGCGGGCTTGGCCGGCCGCAAGAACGGCCTACTGCTTTCAATCGCAGAAGCCGACGGTTTTGATCTTTTCTTAACGATGGATAAGGGCGTTCGGTACCAGCAGAACTTGGCTGGCCGCGCCATCGCGATTCTGATTGCCCGCGCCAGATCGAACCGGCTCGACATCTATTGCCGCACATGGCAGCGTAGAGCAATCATGAATTCAATCCGGACTGGTGAAATAAAACATGTTGGGGAATGAAGACCAGAGCGCAACGGATTTCACTGGATGCAGCGTTACGGCGGCGCTGCAATTACGAAAGCGCGTTGACGAGCTTGGCCGAGAGTTCCTCTGACTCCGGATCGGTCAGCTTACGCCCCGCCTTCGTAACATAGAACACGTCAATCGCGCGATTCGCCTCCGTATCGATAAGAACGACTTCGATATTGCACTCCGCCGCGGAGATTTCAGATGCGATGCGATACAGCAGCCCTGGACGATCCTCCGCTGTAATCTCCATCAGAGTCGAATGATCGGAAGCGGAATTGTCGACCGCCACCCGCGGCTCAATTTGCATGTGGCGGCTGGGCGGCGCTTTCACCGGACGCCGCTTTAGCAGTGTCTCGACATTCGCTTCGCCTTTGATGGTGCTGTGAACCGTTCGGAGCAGCGCTTCGTCCTCACCCGGATTCAGTTCGAGCGTGCGCACCGGGTCTGCAAAATGAAAAGTGTCCACGACGGCGCCCTGCCGGTTGCCGAACGCCTCCGCTTTCACGATGTTCATGCCGAAGCTCGCCAACGCGCCCGCAATAGCGGCGAAAAGAAAGGGACGGTCTGAGGCCACCACCGTAAGTCGGTAGACTTCGTGATCCTTATCGATGCAAGCCGCGGTCCCCTCCCGAGCCATCGCGACGTGCATGGCGATTTCCGCTTCCGATCGCGTGCGGAGATAACGCACTGGAAGACCGTCCAAGAATGCTTCCCGCTCAGGCGATCCGTAAGATCGCGCCTCCAGCCGATCGGTATCGAGTTCGCTGGTGAGAGCCCGATAAGTGGCCGTGTAAAGGTTCCACAGGAGGGTCGCTCGCCAGGCGGTCATCGCCTCTGGATTCACGGCGCTGATATCGGCATAGGTAAGCAGCGTTAGGTACTTGAGACGCTCGACCGTGCCCACGCGTTTGGCAACGTCCCGCACAACGGCGGGGTCGTAAATGTCGCGCGAGCTCATGGTGGCGGACATCTCGAGATGCTTTCCGATAAGGAACATCACGGTAGCGCGGTCGTCCGCCGGCAGGGCGATACGATCGAACATTGTCTCCGCCATGCGAAGAGAAGCGATCGTGTGATCCTCGCCGGTCCCTTTACCGACATCATGAAACAAGAGCGCAAGGTAGAGGATGGCAACATGCGGGCTTTCCGCAATAAGACCCGCGAATCCTTTTCCTCCTTTCCGCTTTAGCGCGGCAAGAGTGCCAATCGCAACCAGCGTGTGCTCGTCCACCGTATAGCGATGATAGAAGTCGCGCACCACCAGAGAATCGAGGTGCAGAAACTCGGGGAAAATGGACTGAAGCACTTGAGTCCCATGCATTTCGTTCAACGCGAGATCGGCGTACGGGAGAGAAAGCATCTCGCGTAACATAGGCCATTCGGTGTGCAGCGCGGAAAGCCGCGCAAGCAGCCGGTCCTGCGTGTCGGCCGCGAGCGGAATGCCGTGACGCGCCACAAATAGAAAGAGCCGCTCGATCAACTTAGCGTCGGTTGTGGCTTGCTGCGGAGTGCGGAAATAGACATGCTCGCGAACCACGGAGAAATCGGTGTTCGAGAGACGCCCGGTGCGGTCCCGAAAGCGCGCGAACAGCGCACTTCCGCGGCGTTCCGACGCGTCAAGAATATTTCCGCAGCAACGAAAGATGGCGCGCGCGTTTCGATAATACTGGCGCATCAGACCGCCGGGATCATCCGGATCGATCTGGTCCTGCGTGGCGAAGTCGAGGACATTGTTGTCGCGCCGTGCGAGCAAATGCATCCGCCGGCGCAGATCGAAGAGGAAATCGCGGGCGGCGAGAAGGCCGTCGGCGGCTTTGTTCTCGCCGAGTTTTTGCGCCCATCCGATAGTCTGTAAATCGCGCAGTCCGCCCGGTCCGTCTTTAACGTGGGGCTCAAGATGAAAAATCGTGCCTTGGAATATCGTGTGGCGTTCGCGTGTGAGGCGCGCAAGATGGCTCATCAGGTCGCGGGGCGGCTTCTTGGCGGCCAGACGACCGAACAGATCCGCGTCGCCGGCAAGGAAGCGCATGTCGAGGAGGCTGATAAAAAGCTCGACGTTCTGTGGATCGAACTGAGCGCACTCCTCGGGCGTACGCACCGATTGGCTGATGCGCACCCCCGAATCCCACAGCTCACGGAGATAAGGCCCGAGCGGTTCACGCAATCCATCGCGCGCGGGCTCATCGGCCACCAGGAAAAGGAGATCGATGTCCGAATAGGGGAACAGCTCAGACCGTCCATACCCGCCCACCGCGGCGAGCGCCACGCCCGGTATCGCTGGGAATTTGCTGAGGACCAGGTCGTCGACTTCGTTGGTGCGTGCCTGCAGTTCAGAAAGCATCGGTCAGGACAGAATCTGCCGTTAAAGCGCCGCCTCGCCGCGGTCTCCGTTTCTAATTCGGATCGCTTCCGCGACCTCGTAAACGAAGATCTTCCCGTCGCCGATCTTGCCGGTGCGCGCGGCGTTAGCCAGCGTGTCCACGGCCTTCTCCGCCAGTTCGTCTCCGATGACCATCTCAATCCGCACCTTGGGCAGAAGATCGACGGTGTACTCCTGTCCGCGATAGACCTCCTTGTGCCCTTTCTGGCGTCCATGACCGCGAACTTCGCTGATAGTCATACCGTCGATCCCGATCCCAATCAAGGCCTGCTTCACTTCGTCCAACTTGAACGGCTGGATTATCGCTTCAATTTTTTTCATTTAGCCTCGTCAATACTCGATCGTCACGACTCCAGGAAATATCCTTCTTCTCCGTGCATGGCAAGGTCCAGTCCTTCGCGCTCTTCTTCATATGTGACGCGAACGCCACATACCATATCGCAAACCTTCAGAATAATCAGAGTCCCAACAATCGCCAACACCCAGGATATGAGAACTCCCGCGCATTGGTAGAGGACCTGAATTGCGTGACCGTCGACCAGGCCCAATGGAAGGAGATTGCCCTTCGAGTCCTTCAGTCCGTCGTTGACCATGTTTGTGGCAAAAACTCCGGTAAGAATCGCGCCAAGCGTCCCTCCCGAGCCGTGAACTCCGAACGCGTCGAGCGTATCGTCATATCCGAATAGATGCTTCACCGAAGTCGCCATGTAATAGCAGACGACGCCGGCGAGAAAGCCTATCAGCAGCGCGGGCATGGGCTTCACAAATCCGGACGCGGGCGTAATCGCGACGAGCCCCGCGACCGCCCCTGAGATAGCGCCCAGCACGCTGGGCTTACCGCTGCGCATCCATTCCGCGAACATCCAGCCGAGCGTTGCGGTCGCCGCGGCAAAGTGAGTTGCGACGAAAGCGCTGACGCAAGGCCGGATGCGGCAAGCGCGCTGCCCGCATTGAAACCGAACCACCCTACCCAAAGCAGACACGCTCCTACGCAGCTCAGTACAACGCTGTGTGGCTTCATGGCCTCGCTCGGATATCCGTGCCGCCTGCCCAAATAGAGAGCGCAGACCAACGCGGATACACCCGAAGTTATGTGGACCACGGTGCCCCCGGCAAAGTCGAAGCATGGCAGCGCGCCGCCGGTGAAGGCGTTGAGCAGTCCTCCCTTCCCCACACCATATGGGCCATCGGGAAATAAACGATAAAGCTCCAGAGGACGGTAAAGAGCAGCATCGCCTTAAATTTCATCCGCTCGGCAAAGGCCCCCGAGATCAGAGCCGGCGTGATAATCGCGAACATCAACTGATAGATCATGAACGTCTGCTGCGGTATCGTGGCCGCGTAATCGGCATTCGGCGCCGATCCCACGCCGTTCAGGAACAGGTACCGAAGGTCGCCAATGAACACATTGCCTTCAGCGAAGACCAGACTGTAACCGGCCACCGCCCAGATTACCGTTACGACGGCCATCAAGATGAAGCTCTGCATCATGGTGCCGAGCACGTTCTTGCGCCGGACGAGGCCTCCGTAAAAGAGCGCGAGGCCCGGACCGGTCATCAGCAACACCAACGCGGCGGATACCAGCATCCAGGCGTTGTCGCCCGCGGATTGAGCGGACTTGACGGCAGTTTCGACGGCGGCGAGGCGAGACTCGATCGTGGAAGGAACGGGCGCGGCGGACTGCGCCAGAGCCAATCCAGGCATGAGCATGGCCTGCGCCACTGCCAACAGGGGCAAATGGCAAAGATGGGCTTTCATATTTGATGTGGAGTTTCTTACAAACTCTCTAGTGTCGCACGAAGTATCGAATCGCCGCGATCTTCGCATTCATCGATAACGCCATGGCAGACAACGACCGCAAAACAATCAGCAGCGATCTGCTGCACGCGCTCGACGACATCAACGGTTTGCACCCTGGCTTCCGGCCGGCACACGCCAAAGGCATCATGCTCAAGGGAACGTTTTCACCGTCGGCGAACGCGGCTTCGCTAACGCGGGCGCCTCACGCCCAACGGGCATCAACGCCGGTGACTGTGCGCTTCTCGGACTCCGCGGGCTTTCCCAACGTGGCGGACAACGATCCGAAGAATGCGAGCCCCCGCGGGTTCGCGGTACGGTTTCATCTCGCCGAGCACGTTCACACGGATATCATCGGGCACTCGACGGATGGCTTTCCAGTGCGGACGCCCGAGGAGTTTTTGGAATTTCTGAGGGCTGTGCGCGCGAGTGGTCCCGATGCGCCGAAGCCTTCGCCAGTTGAAGTTTTCGTGAGTTCGCACCCTACGGCGCTCGCCTTTCTCAACGCGCCCAAGCCGATCCCCGCCAGTTTTGGGAGGGAGTCCTACTTCACGGTGAATGCGTTCAAGTTCACCAACGCCGATGGCGCGAGCCGGTATGGACGCTTTCGCATTCGTCCGGATGCAGGCAATGAATATCTGGATGACACAACTGCCGCCGCGAAGACTCCGAACTTCCTCTTCAATGAGATCCGCGACCGCGTTGCTGCGGGTCCGGTCAAGCTGCACGTCATGGTACAACTGGCCGCGGACGGCGATGTAGTGGACGATGCCACGGCGCATTGGCCGGAGGATCGTCCGCAAGCGGAGTTTGGCGAGATTGTGCTAACGTCCGTTGCGCCCGATGACGCCGAGGCCCGCAAGATAATCTTCGATCCGATTCCGCGCGTCGATGGGATCTACCCCTCGGCCGATCCTCTGCTGGAAACGCGCGCGGAAGTGTATCTGATGAGCGGACGAAGGCGCCGTGCCGCTTACTGAGCCTCAGTGTGTCACTTCGATACTTGTCCCAGTTTGTATATGGCCTCGTCAATGAACGCCTGAGGATTTCCATAAGATTGATCTTCGCTGCGTTGCAGTCGCATTTGAGGCGCTTCGATTCGGAAGCAACTTCGTAAGTACTGAAAGTTACTATGCCCAGAAGGAAAAGTGAAGCGCTTCTCGACTACCGTTCTCGCGTATGCTAGATTGGCAAATCGGCCGGAATGGCCGCTGTACGTTTAGATTTCTTAACTCTGAGGGAATAGAGAACTTTCGTGCGTCCAGGCCACGCTGACCGAAGGAACCTATCGCGCCTGCGAAAACCGCGTTAGAGCTCATCGAGGCTAACAGCGCTGATGGAGCTTACCTGTGGGATACCGGAAGTGTCCATTGGCCTATGAACGGACCGCTGGCGCTTGATCGCGCAGATCTCGCCGAAAGTCCGATACGCGAACTCCCGGGTGTTCATGCTGCTTCGTGCCGGCATCCTGATAGCGAGGCCTGCCGGCACGGAACATTGATGGCCGGCATACTTCCCGCGAAGCGCGGCTCTCTAGCGCCTGCCATCAGTCCCAAGTGCACATTGTTGGTGCGGCCTATCTATCGCGAAACTCCAACTGGAGGCGCACAACTTGCTTGCGCTGATCCCGATGGACTGGCTGCTGCAATTCTGGACTGCATTGAGGCCGGCGCGAGGATCCTCAATCTAAGTCTGGCGCTACGTCAACCGCGCGGCGGAAGCGAACGGCGGCTCGAAACGGCTCTCGACCACTCGATCTCACGGCGTCATTATAGTCGCCGCAGCGGGCAACCAGAACTTGAGCGGCAGCACTCCAATTACGCGCCATCTTGGTCCTGACGTTGCCGCATGCGACTTGCAAGGCCGGAGCCGTCGAACTACTCAAACTTCGGGTGCTCGATTGGACTGCGCGGTGTCCGTGCACCGGGCGACGGGGTCATCAGCTTAGGCGGAACGGATCGAAATGCTGTTTCCATGGGAACCAGCGTCGCCACCGCGTTAGTCACAGGCGCCATCGCTCTTCTCTGGTCGGCATTTCCTGCCAACAGTGCGTCACAAATAAAACTAGCGATTGCACAATCCACGGGGCGGCGCGCCAGCGTGGTTCCACCGTTGCTAGATGCCTGGTCGGCCTACCAGCTCCTTGGCAAGGAGAAAATGAAGGAACGGCGTGTTTATGAACGAAAAAGAACACAATATTCAGCCCGAATAAATCGCCAAAATCCCGATTGCCTGGATTTCTGAACGATCCGGATATTAGCCTGGACAATCTCGTCAACTGCAACGTCCTATCTGGGAGACAAGCCAGGCGGGGTTGGAAAATCGCGCAGCCGCTCTCAATACTGGTTCGCTTTTTACCGGGCGGCCACTAACAACACATTTTCGATCAGCTTTAGGAAGGAGATTACATGGACACAGCCGCCATAATTGAACAACCGAATCAACCAGCGAAGCACGACGGCAGATCGGCGACGGCGAATTACTCTACGAGCCATTCCGGGGCCATCGTTTCCCCGGAAACCTGCAGTACATGCAACAGCGAAGCCGCTCAAGTCGATTTGATCGCGCCCGAGTCGTCGTACGTCTACGCGTTAGGGCGCGTAAAGGCGCGCTTCCCGCGTCTTTCAGTCGAAAAAGAATTCGCGCAGGTAGCAGGCCGCATCGATACCAAGGGCCAGACCGAAAGCGAGATGTTCCACACCGTGCTGTCACAGCGCGAAAATCGGTACCTGGTTCGTCATCTCTGTTGGGTCTTAACGATCCAGGGACTGGAAACGTATCTACTGCAGCCCGCCGAGCCATCCGATGTCGACCTGCTCCTGGAGGCTATACGCCCGGCTCCAAGTCCGCTGGACATCGATGCCGTGGTTGGCGTTCGCGGCCCTATCGCTTCGCCAGAGCTTTGCAACGGTCTGATGGTGCCCGTCGTGACTTTTGATCAGATTTACTCTTTTGATCGGGAGGCTCTGATCAGTGCAATCCCGCGGCCGGAAAACATCGACGCGAAAGCTTTCGAGGGATCGGCCCGCGAACTTTTTGAACGAGTCATGCTGCTCACCGATAACGCAGGCGCGACGGATGATCACCGGGCGTTGAACTACCTGGCGATGCGTTATCCCGCCATCTATAGGACCGTGGCCGACGCTCATGGGCGGAATGCTTCACTCACGGGCGTTGATGTCCGCCTGTCGCAGCTCAGCAGTACCCGCAAGATCGTCGAAGTTATTTTTTCTTTTACCAATCGCAACAATGAGTTCACTGAAAAGTTCTTTACACGAGTAGACGTTACTGAGGAGTTCCCATTCCTGGTGACGCCGATGGCGCCGTATTACGACCGTTGAAAGGAGACTTGAATATGAAAAGACACAACCTTCCTGGCTTTTCGGCCGAACGATCGATCTACCGAACCGAGAGTCGTTTCCAGACAATTACACCAGTCGGTTCCTACCCGGCAGATGCGGCGGTAGTGCCGCAGAGACTGATCTGCCACCGTGACGCTTGGGGCAATATAGATTGCGTTGACCCGCAGTGCCGGCTAAACTGCTACCGGACGAAGCACGGTGCCGCGCTACAGGCCTGTCTGGCCGATTGTTAGGAAACGAGGGCAGCGGGTGAAAACGGAACTTCTTTTACCGCCATCACCCGCTATCGGTTTAATAGGGCGGCAGAAGAATAAGCTTGCAACTGTCGTAACAAGATTCATAGCAGGCATCGGGATTGCCGGAGCGTCGGCCGCACAAGCAGCCGCACACGCACGTCTTGCACCATTGCGGACGCCAGCTTTGCGGAACGATCGTTCTCGATGAGCTCCGAACACCGAGGCGCCGTTCCGGTAGTGCTGCTGAGCGTCATTGAGTCCGGACTGAGCGGTAAAACCAGGAAGCGTCACTGAATAAACTCCTATCGTTCGAATACCGGTCAGGGAAAGTAACCCTGCCTTTGACGGGATTTTAACACGCTAACGAGCTCTGAACGATGTTCTGATAGGCCGGATACTTCATCAGTGGGACGATTCGGTACGTTACTTGGCCCGATGTCGCGATATGGTAAGTTGAATCCATTTGGCAGCGTCCACAGCAAGCGCGGCTAATCGGACGCTTACTGATAATTCGCGTTATTTCAGGCTGTCTTCTACAGCATCCTTAAGTTGTTGAGGCTTAAATGGCTTTTGAATGAATTTCCATCCGCGCTGAAAGGCAATCTGAGCCTTTGAGTAGCCGGATAAAAGTATTACTTTCAATTTGGGCTTTTTGACCGTCAGCTTCGTGGCTAGTTCTTGTCCGTCCATCTCTGGCATGGTCACATCCGCAACAAGCAGGTCAATTTCCCCTTTGTGTGCTTCAGCCATGTTCATCGCCTCCCGGCCATTGCTGGCGGAGAACACGCGATATCCCCACGAATGGAGTAACCGCTGCATCAAATTACGAACCGCCGGCTCATCTTCGGCCAGCAGGATTTGTTTCGAGTCAGAAGGTTCCTGGCAACTGCTGCGGTTTTCTTGAATGATGGCCATTGCGTTTTATCAACTTTCTTGCTTGCCGGAAATCCGGTACCAAGACCAGCGTGTGCATCCGCCGGCATTCTCAGCACGGGCGATTACTTCGTAAGAACTGTGCGCACAGACTCCACCAAGAATCCTACTCGCCAACGCTGTCCTGCGACCTGATTCTTTCACCGCATTTGAGGCACACCATTTCGATGCCAGGAATTCGGGTTTCTAGTCCCTCATGATCAACTATGTATAGCGGGGCTTCCTGGGACATGCCCAGCAATCCGCCGCAGCCCGCATGCTTACTTAAGTCCGTCGTGATCCTTATCGTTTCCATGTGACCCTTAGTATATACGGTTCTGTCGTCGTACTTGTTACTTTAGATCGAAATGTAGAGCAGGCCCATTGCCCTATCTGCCATGCTTGATTGTCATGCAAAAGTGGGAATACCGAATATTTGCCAGCCACCTGGATTTTAATGTGTTCGAGTCCGCAGCTTCAGCTTGCCACCTGCCGGAGGCGGTACGCGACAAGCTGTTGAAGGATTGGCTCAGGATATTTATCGGCCATGGACGCAGCCAGCTTTGGCGTGACCTAAAAGACCATCTCGTCGGACCAGCACCATTTCAAGGTCGAGGCTTATGAAACCGGAATCAGAGCCGGTTTGCACATTGCCGATATTTTGAAAAAGTTGAAGGAAAATTCCAGCTTCGCCATACTCGTGCTGACGGGCGAGAATACTGATTCCGCTGGCCTTCTACACGCCCGCGAAAATGTCGTCCACGAAACCGGAATTTTTCAAGGCAAACTGGGCTTCAAAAGGGCCATAGTTCTCTTGGAAGACGGTTGTGCTGAATTTTCAAATCTTGCGGGTGTCCAGCATATCCCCTTCGCCAAAGGGAACATCAGAGAGACTTTTGGCGATGTACTCGCTACAATCAGGCGCGAATTCTCAGAAGACGAAGGCTCAACATAACGTCCTTTATCACACGATACGACAAGATCGTAGGGAAATGTTTCCGACGAGCGGGCGGCTGTTTTTGCCTGATAACAGGACAGCCCGGACCGCCGCCTCAATGTACGAACGGAATATACGCCGCCACAGAATCCCGCCACGCACGAAACGAATCGCCGAAGTGAGCGGCTAGAAGACCGTCCTCAACGCGAACACGAATTTCTATGCCGATGAGAAATAGGGCGAAACCAATAGGTGCACCGGGCCACGTACCGATAAGCGCAACACTCATCAGCATCATGCCCAGCATCGAGGCATAAATCGGATGCCGCACCAGACGATAGGGGCCGCTGCGGATCAGTTTGTGATCCGCGTTGAGACCCGCTTCCACGCGCCATTGGCGGCCGAGATGAGCTGTCGCGGTCCAGGCAAGCCAGATCGCCAGTAATGCCATCGCAACCGCCGGAAGTAATCGCCACCACGCAATGGTCGATGCCCAGGTGGCCGGTTTGTGTGCGTAGACCGCCGCGCTCCCGAACGCTTGCATCAGAAGGCCCCAGCGCGCACGGTTGTCCTTTTGAACGGCCTTCGCTCGCGGTCCGCGAAAGCGCACGAAGAAGGGAAACCACCACGCCATCCAGAAGACAACAAGCAGCGCAATGCGCCAGGTTGAATTCATGTGTAGCCCCTCCGTGGCCTACTCCAACATAACGTCCTTTATGCCCAATGTTTACCATCCCGGAGAACATGACAGAATCGCCGCTCAGCAGGGAGTAGTGAGTCCGGACATTGTGGATAGCGAGTAATGGGAGAGATGTGAGGAGAAAAGCGGAGTTAGGGAGATAGAGAAGCTGGAACGAGATCGAGCACTATCGGCGGCTGAGAATGCTGTAGGGTAACCAACTGCTGAAAAGCATCTTTGCCCTGTTGCCAGCAAGTGCGCAAAACGCTGGTCAAAATCTGTCAGCGGGGGTCGTAAATGCTCCGGCCAATGCTATCCATCACGAAATCGTCAAGCGTGCGGTTGGAGAAGTTCAGCACGTATCCGCCGCCCATATCGAGCAGTTTTTCAAGCTTGCGCTTCTCCGCGTTTGTAAGGTCTGCCATCAAATCCCCACCTTACTGTATTCATCGAGCGAGGCGGCATCGCTGCGCCGGTCGTAGAGTTGCGTGGTGCGGGTGTCGGCATGGTTCGCCATCTTGCGGGCTTCGGAAAGCGAGCCGTCACTTTTCAGATAGTCGGTAATGCCGGTGGCGCGCATGGAGTGATTGCCGATGCGCGTCTTGATGCCCGCCCGCTTCGCATGGCGCTGTATCAGCCGGTAGGCATCCTGTTGCGTTAGGCGGTGCGGTGTGCCGGTCGAGCGCCCAGTGGTGCGAAACAGCGGCCCGTCCTTGTCGCCCGCGATGCCCGCCGCCGCGATGTATTCATCGAGATAGGCTTTCCAGCTTCGGGATGCAGGGCGCTTCATGTTCCTTGCCGCCTTTTTCGTGCAGGCGCACCCATCCGCGCCGCCCCTGGCTGAAATAATCGCTCACCTTCATTTGCAGCACCGCGCCGACGCGGGCGAAGGTGTAAATCATGATGCCGATGAGCGCCCGGTCGCGCAGGCCGGTGAGCGAGCTGGTATCAATCGCCGCGAGCAGCGCCCGCGCTTCGTCGCGGTCGAGTACTGGCGTGCTGCCTTTCTTCTGCGAATATTTCGGCCCGCGCACCGCATGCGCCGGGTTATGGTCAAGCACATGGCCGACCACCAGCCAGTCAAACAGCATCCGCAGCGCCGCCAGATGCTGTTTCACGGAAGGCTTGGAAAGCCCCTGCCCTCGTCCGGCTCCGGCAGCGCCCAGCATTTCGATATAGGCGGCGACGTGCGGCGGTTTCACGTCGGCCAGGTCGAGCAGTCCCCTGCCCTCGCACCAGTCCGAAAACCGGCACGCGGCCTTGTAATAAGCCCGCCGCGTGTTTTTGTTGCGGATATTGGCGGTGAAGAAGCCGAAGAACCGCTCCGCCGCGCTTTTGCAGGCAAGAAAAGCGGCGGGGGTTATGGCCAGGCCCGCGAGTGCGCGCGGCTCTTTGATGGTGACGAGCGACGTACCGTTATTTGGGGTGCGGAATGATGGAGAGAATGACATATTCATCGCCTTCGATTGTGAAGTAGAAGCGCCAGCGCCAGCGTTACCCTGCCCTGCCATATGCCCTGCGCCTCGTTGTATTTCTTGGCATGCAGGGAGGGATGAGCGCGATTGGCCAGCAGGAAGCGCAGTTGCTTTCCGAACGCCTTGCGGATGACGACCGGCAGGCCCGCATAGTCCTTGTCGGCCCTCTCCGTAAACCGCAGCCTCATGGTTTGCGCTTTTTGGCATGGCGTTTCGCCCGCGCATCGAGTGCGGCAATCGCTTCATTGGCGTTGCTGTACGGCCCATGCGTTCTTCCCTTCTTCGCATCTTCCAGCCCTTCGGCCAGATGGCGGTCAATGAGACTCTTGGGGGTGAAGGTGATTTTTCCGTCCTCCACGTCCGCTTCCAGGATGTCGCCAATCTCGATATGCACCTGTTCGCGGACATGCTGCGGAATCACAATCTGAAACTTGTTCTTTACCGTGACGATATCCATTGTGTTGCCCTGTTCATTAGTTTAACTGTTAAACAGTACAACTGAACCGCATCACCGTCAAGCGCCTCCATACGTGTGATAATGTACTTTATCACACAATAGTACAACACAGAAGAAACTCAGCCCACGCCGCGTAGTCGTCCTTCACCCTCCGCGTTTTTCTCAGCGCCTCAGCGTTAAAAACACCACCGCCTCAATAATCCCAATTCGCGCCGCCGCCGGTCACAATACCAAAAAATAACCCGTATCCCTCTCAATCCAGTCAATTTAACCCCGCAATCCCCAAACCTCTCACACGCGTTTTTTCCACTGCCATGAATTATATTGAAACCGGAA
This sequence comes from Terriglobia bacterium, assembly GCA_963767545.1. Taxonomy (GTDB): domain Bacteria; phylum Acidobacteriota; class Terriglobia; order Bryobacterales; family Bryobacteraceae; genus CAVVFX01. The sequence continues at coordinate 12,839 of CAVYEV010000029.1, read as the reverse complement.
AGAGGTAACTATGCCTGAACGCAAATTATATCCAGAAGATGTCTATCCCGAGTATTACAAGCGAAATTCCTACGAAGCCTCCCATGAGCTCATCGGAATCCTCAACAACCTGGGCATTCCCTTCATCACCCCGCAAGGCATCCGCTTTCTCAGCTACCGCTTTGGCGACGGTTGCAGCGTCTCCACTCCCCTCTCTCACAAAAGCGTCCGCCTCCGCGCCGCCAGCGAATACTACCAGCGCCACAAGAAAGCTCCCAGCGATTCCGCCCTCCGCGCCGCCTTCCTCATCTTCAAATCCCAAGCCAGCCGCAGCACCCGCGACGTCCACTTCCGCATCGGCGCAGACGAAGGCGCCATCCACCTCGACCCCGCCTGGAACTGCGGCCGCCACATCGAAATCACGCGCGACGGCTGGAGCCTTCGCCGTAACCTCATCGACACCGTCCCATCCCCAACCGTAGCCCCGCAACCCGCCGTCGATCCCCTCCACAACATCGACCCCATAGAAGAACTCGACAAACTCCGCCATCTCCTCCGCCTCGAACACGATCGCCCCGCATGGCTCCGCGTCGTCGTCTGGCTACTCGCCGCCTTCCGCCCCGCCGACGACAACCAACACCCGCGCGACTATCCCATCCTCCAAATCTCAGGACCAGCAGGCTCCGGCAAAACCTCCGCCGCACGCATGCTCCGAGCACTCGTCGACCCCAGCCTCGCCCCCATCAACTTCACCCCCACCAACGAAGCCGCCGGCGGACGCATCGCCCGCGACAATCACGTCGTCTTCATCGACGGAGCCACCCGCCTCGCCCGCCGTCCCGCCGAAGTTCTCGCCCGCCTCTCCACCGGACTCCCCGCCAGCTTCCACGGCGAGATGCAGAACGTCTCCCGCCCCATCATCATCACCGCCAACGAACCCGATGCCGCCGACCGCCTGTCGAGCCGCATCCTCCCCGTCGAACTACCCGAACTCCCCGATCCGCTTCCCAACGACGAACTCAACCGCCGCTTCGAAGAGCACCGCAAGTCGATAGTGGAAGGCATCCTGCTTCTCCTCGCCGAGGCCCTCCGCTCTCTCCCGGGCATGCCGTTCCCGGAAAAGGCGAGATTCCCCGAAGCGGTGCAATGGGCCACCGCCGCAATCCCCAGCCTCGATCAAAAAGAGCTAGTTTGCGTCACCCGGGCCGAAAACAAACTGCAAGCCGACCTCATCAAAATCGCCACCGAAGGAGGAGGAGAGTGGAAAGGAACAGCCACGGAACTGGTTGCCGCGCTCAATTTGAAGCTGACCGCGAGAGCATTAAGTCAAAAGCTCGCTGAAATTCACCCCATTTGCGTCACCAAGTCGAGACGAAAGACGGAAAGGACAATAAAACTGACACTTGAAGCCGACACAAAGCCGGAATCCCCACAGGAGCCTGCAAAAGCGGCCTGATGCTTCAGTCTCCTGACTTCTGTATTCAACTTCCGTTCACGCACGCGACGAACTACCCGTGCCCCCGTGGACAAGGGCTCTTTGACAATTTAGTTTCTACCTTTGGTGGAGTGATCCCTAGATTAGTGCTTATGTGGTCGGCTCGCCTTGAGCCGCGCGGTACGCCCCAGTTCCGGCTGCCGAAAGCATGGCTCAGTTGCGATTATTTGCCAACGGTTTCGCCTCTAATATCGTCAAAGCTACGAGTCTCACACCGGCTAGCCAAAAAAGCTTTTGGAACTTCGAACACTTCCAACGCGAATAGCGTTATAGAGGTAAGAGGAACAATGCGAAGCATTTCAGTTGCAGGGCTCCTGGCTGTCGTATCGTGTGCGGCGTTCGGCCAGACTTTCGAAGTAGCGTCGATAAAACCCGCGGCGCCTCCGGTGGACGGGCGTCTCATGGTGCGCATGAACAGCGAGGCCGGGCGTGTGACGTACACCAATGTTAGCTTGCGTAACATCATTACAGCAGCATACAAAGTGAAGGATCTGCAGATCTCCGGACCGGCCTGGATGGCATCCACCCGATTTGACGTTATCGCCAAGTTACCGGCCGGCGCTAAGAAAGAGGATGTTCCGGCAATGCTACAGGCTTTGCTGGCGGACCGTTTCAAACTGACCCTGCATAAAGAGGAAAAAGTGATGCCCGCGTATGAACTGTTGCCCGGCAAAAGCGGCCCAAAGCTCAAGGAAGCCGAAGCTGGCGGCGGAATGCGGATGATGATGGGACCAAGAGGCCGTCACCTTTCCGGCAAAGCCACTCTCTCGCAGTTGGCCGATAACTTGTCCAACGCGCTCGATCGGCCGGTGCTCGACAAAACGGGAATCAAAGGGGTATACGACATCGATCTGGAGTGGAGTGGCGACGAGGGCGGCATGAGAGGACTGGGTCCGCTCAAAGCGGGACCACGGCCCGAAAGCGGCAGTCCTGAAGTCGGCCATGACGCCAAGATTCACGATGAAAGTGCCGACGCCCCTTCTATCTTCACGGCGCTGCAGGATAAATTAGGATTAAAGCTGGAGGCTAGGAAAGCTCCGGTGGAGATGTTGATTATCGACCACGCTGAGCAAGTGCCTACGGAGAATTAGTGAACCGTTCAATCATCGCGATGACTCGGTTGGGAACGCTTGCGCTCGCGGCAGTCTTCGCCATGGCCGCGGCCGAGCATCGCGGACAGGTCCAGTTCGGAGGGCTTCCGGTTCCTGGCGCCACAGTAACAGCAACGCAGGGCGACAAGAAACTGGTTGCGGTTACGGACTTGAAGGGCGCATACCGATTTCCGGATCTGGCGGATGGCATGTGGACCCTAAAGATTGAAATGCTCTGCTTCGCGCCGATCGACCGCGAGGTGGTAGTCGCGCCTGACGCTCCCGCCGCGATATGGGAATTGAAAATGCTGCCGTTGGCGGAACTTCAGGCTGCGGCTGGTCCCGCTTCCGCGCCCTCCGCGCCGGTGTCACTGACGGTGTCTCCGCCTCAGAGTGCGCCGCCCCCCACAGCCCCGGCCAGGCGCGGCAAATCTCGTGATGCAAAAGCGGCGCAGGCGCAGCCGCCGAATCCTCAGGCGGGTTTCCAACGAGCCGGCCTGAACGCGTCTGCCGATGGCGGCAAGCTCTCGGAAGACGCCCCTGAACCCAATCAAAGCGCCGCCGACGGTCTGCTGGTTAGCGGCAGCGTGAATAACGGCGCGGCTTCGCCGTTTGCGCAATCGCCCGCATTCGGCAACAATCGCAAAGGCGCGCGGTCGCTCTACAACGGGAACATCGGAATCACCATGGACAATGCCGCGCTCGACGCGCGAGCGTTTTCCTTGACGGGCCAGGACACGCCAAAACTTGGATACAACCATATGCAAGGCTTCGCGGCATTCGGCGGACCGCTGTACATCCCGCACCTGATGAGGCCGAGCCGCACTCCCCTGAATTTCTTCGTTGGGTATCAATGGCAGCGCAATCGCAACGCCAGCGACCAATCTGCGCTGATGCCGTTATTGGCCCAGCGCATGGGAGATTTCTCTCAGGCGCTGAACCCGCTCGCATTGCAGGTACCGGTATTGGACCCCGCCACCGGATCGCCGTTCCCCGGCAACGTGATTCCACAAAGCAGGATCAGCCCACAGGCGACGGCGCTCTTGAAGCTATATCCGTTGCCGAACTTTACTGCGAGCGCGCGCTATAACTATCAGGTTCCTATCCTCGGCACGTCCGATCAGGACGCCGTGCAGGTCAACCTGAACAAGACGCTCAGCACGAAAAATCAGATCAACGGCAGCCTCGGCTACCAGCGGACCTCCGCGGATAATCCAAGCTTGTTCGGCTTTACCGACACGACCGGCAGTTCGGGTATCAACACGCAAGTCGGCTTTTCGACACCGCTTCACTACGCGATTCTTCGCGCGCTTCGGATTCCAGTACAGCCGTCTGGCCACGCGCATCACGCCGTTCTTTGCCAATCGCGAAAACATTTCGGGACAGGCGGGAATCTTCGGGAACAATCAGGAGCCTGTTAATTGGGGCCCTCCCAGTCTTTCGTTCTCGGGCGGTATTGCGGGATTATCGGATACGCAGCAGTCTTTCGATCGCAATCAGACCGCCGCCTGGTCCTATAGCTCGTTCTGGAGCCACCGTAATCATAACGTCCAATTCGGAGGCGACTGGCGCTTGCTGCAATTCAACAATCTATCGCAGCAAAATGCGCGGGGGCGTTTCACGTTCACGGGCGCGGCCACGGGCAACGATTTCGCCGACTTCCTGCTGGGCATTCCGGACACCAGTGCGCTCGCTTTTGGCAACGCCGATAAGTATTTCCGGGCATCGTCCTACGATGCTTTCGTCAATGACGATTGGCGCATGAGTCCGGCCCCACCTTCAATTTGGCGCTCCGCTGGGACTACGGCGCTCCGATTACCGAGAAGTACGGCCGTCTGGTGAACCTGGACGTTGCTCCGGTTACGCGCGCGGTCGCTCCGGTCGTGGCCAGCAGTCCGTCAGGGCCGCTCACCGGACGGCCTATATCCGACTCGCTCGTCCAGCCTGATAAACATGGTTACGAGCCGCGCTTCGGCTGGCATGGCGTCCGCTGCCGGCATCGTCGCTCGTGATTCGCGCCGGCTATAGCGTGTACTACAACACCTCTGTTTACCAGTCGATCGCGCTGCAGATGGCGCAGCAATCGCCGCTCTCGAAGAGCCTCAGCGTGCAAAACAGCGCCAATAATCCGCTGACGCTGGCGAACGGCTTCAATGCGTCTCCATCAATTACGCCGAACACTTTCGCGATCGATCCCAACTTCCGCGTGGGTTATGCGCAGAACTGGAATCTCTCGATCCAGCGGGATATTCCTGGAGCGATGGTGATGACCGCGACTTATCTCGGCATCAAAGGAACGCGCGAGCAACAGGAGTTCCTGCCTAACACTTATCCGGCCGGAGCCGTGAATCCGTGTCCTGCCTGCCCGGCGGGATATGCCTACTTAACATCGAACGGCAATTCGACTCGTGAGGCGGCGCAGATTCAATTGCGGCGCAGGCTGCACAATGGCTTCACCGCCAGTTTGCAATATACTTTCTCGAAAGCTATCGACGATGCTGCATTAGGCGGACGAGGTCAGGGCACTGCGGTCATCGCGCAGAACTGGCTGGATCTGAGCGGCGAACGTGGCCTTTCCGACTTTTGACCAGCGGCATCTCTTAACTTCCAGTTGCAATACAGCACCGGCATGGGCGATCGGCGGTGGAACGCTGCTGAGCGGCTGGAAGGGCGCGCTGTACAAAGAATGGACCGTTCACGTCGCACATCACCGCGGGCACCGGTTTGCCACAATCGCCGATTATCTGGCGGCCATACAGGGTACCGGCGTCACGGGAAGCATTCGTCCGGAGTATACCGGCGCGCCGCTTGATGACGCTCCGGCCGGCTTTTTTCTGAATCCGCGGCCTACTTGCTCCGCTAGCTGGACATTGGGGAAATGCCGGCCGCGATTCCATCATCGGACCCGCGCAGTTTTCATTGAGCGCGTCTATGGGGCGCACTTTCCGCTTGAACGATCGATTCAATGCGGACTTCCGGCTCGACTCGTCTAACGCGATCAATCACGTTATTTACGCGAGTTGGAACACGATCGTCAATAGCGCGCAATTCGGACTCCCGATCGCGGCCAATGCGATGCGGAGCGTGCAAACCACTCTGCGGGTGAGGTTTTAAGGGTATGCGACAAATTCTCTGGGTGATTCTTTTATCGCTCGTGACTACTGGCTGCCCACAGCCACCGCCAGCTCGCGCAGTCCGCGAGCGAGGGTGCCGCCAAATTCACCACCAGCACGCAGTTGGTGGTCGAAACCGTGATCGTCAAAGATAAGAGCGGCAAGAGCTATCGAAGGCCTGACCGCGAAAGACTTCACCATCACCGAAGACGGCAAGCCGCAGACAATCAATTTCTGCGAATATCCAGAACTGAAAGACGAGCAGACCGTGGTTCCGGCCGAAGTCTCCCTGGTAGCGCAGGACAGCATCAAGGTCGATTCAGTGACCAAGGCAGATCGCGGCGGAACGCCCGGGCGACATCCAGCATAAGGACCAGCGCTGCTGGCGATGTATTTCGACATGTCTGCGATGCCGATTCCCGACCAACTGCGCGCCTTTACCGCGGCCCAGAAGTTCATCCGCGCCAAGATGACGCCGCGCGGACATGATGGCGATCATGATGTTCAACGGGGGCGGCGTGAAAGTGCTCGACGACTTCACGGATAATCGCGACGAACTCCTGACCTCGCTGCAAAAGCTCATTGTGGGCGACGCCCAGGGTGATCGACGAAGATCGCCAATGACGACAGCAATGCGGATACCGGCGCGGCTTTCGGACAGGACGAGCGGCGAATTCAACATTTTCACTACCGACCGCCAGTTATCCGCGCTGCAGACCGCGGTAAAGATGCTGGGCCAGTTGAACGAGAAGAAATCACTCATCTACTTCGCGAGCGGCATGAGATTGAATGGCGTCGATAATCAGGCGCAGTTGCAAGCGACGATTAACTCCGCTATCCGCGCCAATGTTTCACTCTAGCCGATCGACGCGCGCGGGCTGGTTGCGGAAGCTCCTTTGGGGATGCCACCCAGGCATCGCCGGGCGGCATCGGGATGTATTCCGGCAGTTCCGCTTTGGCGGCCATGAGTAACTTTCAACACTCGCAAGATACCCTCTTTACGTTGGCGGCGGATACAGGCGGCAAAGCGCTCCTCGATAACAACGATCTGACCGTCGGAATTGTGAACGCGCAGAAAGCCATCTTCGAGCTACTACATCATTGGCTACTACTCGAACAATACCGCATCTGGATGGCAAGTTCCGGAAGATGAAAATCACGCTGAATGACGCTTTGCCGCAAGCTGGATTTCCGCCGGGTTACTTCGCCGGTAAAGTGTTTAAGAAGTTCACGGCGGCAGATAAAGAACGGCAACTCGAAGACGCGTTCATGCTGGGCGATCCGATCACGGAACTCACTATAGCGATGGAGGCCAACTACTTTCAGTTGAATCGCGCGGAGTACTTCGTTCCCGTCATGGTGAAGATTCCGGGCAGCGAATTGGCTCTTGCGCGAAAAGGCGGCGCGGAACGGACGATGCATCGATTTCATCGGCGAAATCAAGGATGAGTTCGGCACCACCGTGCAGAATCTGCGCGATAAAGTGGATTTCAAGCTTAGCGACGAACGACGCGGCGCAATTAGCGAAGCGGCCGATTCGAATATGCAACTGGCTTTACTCTTCTGCCGGGGACTTACAAGATCAAGTTTCTCGCCCGCGACAATGAGACCGGTAGAATCGGGACTTACATCAATAATTTCGTTATTCCCAATCTTGAATAAAGAAGAAAAACGGATTCCTATCAGTTCGGTGATTCTAAGCAGCCAGCGGGTGGATTTGCGAGACGCTCTATTCAACGCGGCAGGAAAGAGTAAGATGCCGAGGCAGTGAATCCGTTGGTGGAAGATGGCAAGAAGCTAGTGCCCAGCGTTACTCGCGTATTCAGCAAGAGCCGCGATATGTACGTCTATCTGCAAGCCTACGAACCCAGGCGCGGCGACGACGCAGCCGCTTGTGGCATTCGTCAGTTTTACCGCGGGCAGATCAAGGCGTTCGAAACCTCGCCGCTGCCGGTTACCGACGGGCTCGATCCGCAATTGAAGGCTCTGCCGCTCCGCTTCGCCTGTCGCTCGATAAGCTGCCGGCGGGAAAGTATAACTGCCAGGTGACGGTGCTCGATCCGACTGGCCAGAAAGCGGCGTTTTGGCAGGCTCCGGTGATGCTGGTGCCGTAGGAGAGCGGCGGGAAATAGGGTGAAAGTAACAGGGATTTGCAGACCGTCTGTTGTACCCGCACCGTTACTAAGCGTTAAGTAATCGCCGGTTGATTTCGGCGAATGTTCCTGCCTTCTAGAGGCGAAAGTCGTATGAGTTCTGGAACAGAATTTCGCGACTGCACTCCAGCGAATGCCAGGGCTGCGCCGGACGAAATTAAGGCTGCCTTTTGAGACTGACTTTCGGGACACTGAACCGTTGATTTCACTGCTGTGATCTTCAGAGATAAGTGGCGGGGTTTCTTCAGCGCTATATGGCACTTTCCGAAAACGCGGTTTGCCGAGGGTTATCGGAAACCCTCGCTCAGCTGGATCGAGGATTACATGGGGCACGGATCTCGGCGCTTGGCGAAGTAGACTTCGATCGCCGCGGCAAATTCTTCAGAGCGTTGGGCCCGGGCCGCGCCATCGATGACAGCCCGCTTGTTCAGGCAACGGATCTTACGCAAAACCGGCTCCAATTGATCGGGGCTAAAGTCACTACGCGTCAGCAACTCCCCAACAATGATGTCGTCGCGGCGCGAATCGTAATCGAACGGAGGGTACCTTCCCGCTTCCGCCATCAGACGGCTCGTCGACCAGTGACCAATACGGGTTTCGAGCGGTGGAAAACGCTCCGGTATGTGCTTGGGCTCCGCAGTGTTGTCGCGCATTACCCAAAGCATCGAAATGCTCAAGTAGCCGTACAGGCCATGAATGGCCCCGGAAAAGCGCACGTCAGGTCCGGCGAATTGGATCTTGATCAACGGGTTCCGCTGCCCGATCCCCCCAAGCACAGTTCCGTTCGCGGGGGGCGGTAGTTTGAGCGATATTGTCGCTCCTTGTAAGCGAGCGTTACTCCACGTTGACATGTCCTCCATGAGCTTCTGGAGCAAACGTGGCGAAGTAATCTGACGCGTATCACACTCGAAGATGATCGTCTCCCAAACTGCGCCGTCCCACAACAAAACCGGGTGCAGTATGCCTCGGGACCGCGACGCCGGGAAGCTCGCGACCAGGATGTCTTCGTCATTTTCCGTCAGAGTCGCGACGCGAGCTGGCTCCGGTATCTGAGTGGTGAATAGCTTGCGCGCAGTCCCGAGAGCCACGGCAAGGGCCGTGTCAGTGTAGGTAGATGTTCCCCCGGACGCATGCCTTGCAGCGTCGATGCGGTGCTCGATAACCGCGCCTTCATCGTGATCGCCTGTCAGGATATTTACCACGTCAACGCCGACGCGGTGCGTCTCCGCACTCATGACGATACATTGGAGCGCAAACCAGATTGTAATTGCACCTCTGACCACAACGTTGACCAAGTCCGGTATACCACACGTCGCTTCTCAGCATTGCAGCTTCGATCCCCCGACTTTTAAGGTTCGCAGGCGTCCCGAGGGAGCAGATCATTCCACCAGGAAAGGAAAGTTATCGAAAACAATCCAGCGTTTCAAAACTGGCCTCGACATCTTGGCTGCTGGAGCCAAGCCCCGGCTAATTTACAAAGTCAACGCTCTCCCAGATCACCGGGCAGGGCTTGTCCGATCATTTCGTCTGCGACAGGGCACGCCACAGCGTATGGCGACTGACCTCAAGCTCATCAGCGACCTGCACTTTGCTGTACTCCCCGGATCGCAGCAGTGCCCGCGCCTTCTTTAAGTCCGCCTCATCGAGCGCCTTGGGTCTACCGCCCACGCGACCCCGGCGACGGGCGGCCTTGAGACCTGCGTTTACCCGTTGACGCAATATGTCCCGCTCAAACTCCGCATATTGCGGAGAACCGCAATATGCGGATTGATCGGCATAGGGGCGGCGGTCACCCGCCGACCCCTGCCACACCACCGTGCGTACGGGTCCGTACACGGCGGTTCGAGAAAGTTACTCTAACACTCGTCGACCAATGACGGAAGACCGAGCGATTTGAAGTAGGCGTTTGAAAGCCCGACAGATAGGGCCTTGGCCTTCGCGAGATACCAGGGACCCAGTCCGCTCCCGGCAGTATTGCTTGCCAGTCGCGGACGCACCCTCAGTTCCATCAGCGCCGCTCTGCGACGGCGTGGTGTTTTCCACTGCCGCCACATCGCCGCTCTGAGTCGCAACCGAACCCAGCGAGTAAGAGCCACCAACACCTCAGGCGTTTCACAGAAGCCGAAATAGCTGCGCCAGCCCTGCATATACGGAGCCAACTCCTCTATCGTCGTTTCCATGCTGACACCCTTGGCCCTTCGCGTGATCTCCCGGATTCGCAGCTTGAACCGATCCAAAGCCTTTGGCGCAATGACGCGCTTGACCTCCGGACCCGCGGTAAAGCTGAACCCGAGAAACTTCCGCTCCTGCGGTCGTGCCACCGCACTCTTCGACTCATTCACCTTGAGCTTGAGCTTTTGCGTGATGAAGTGCGTTATGCTCTCCATCACCCGTTGCCCCGCCCGCTCGCTGCGAACGTAGATATTACAGTCATCCGCATATCGAACGAAGACATGGCCCCGGCGCTCCAACTCGCGGTCGAGTTCGTCGAGCACGAGGTTACTGAGCAGTGGCGAAAGTGGTCCCCCTTGCGGAGTCCCTTCCACGCTCCGACTGATCAACTCGTTCTCCATCACCCCAGCATTCAAGAATGCCCGGATGAGTTTCAGCAGCCGCTTGTCCTCGACTCGTTTGGCGATCTGACCCATCAGTTTGTCGTGCGAAACTCGATCGAAGAATTTCTCCAGATCAAGATCAACGCACCAGCCATGGCCTGCGGCGATATACTGCTGCGCCTGTGCCACTGCCTGATGAGCCGACCGTCCCGGTCGGAACCCATAGCTGTGATTGGAAAACGTCGGGTCCCACCGCCTCTGCAGAACCTGCATCACCGCCTGCTGGATAAATCGATCCAACACCGAAGGGATGCCAAGCTTTCGCACCCCGCCGTCCGGCTTGGGGATTTCCACCCGCCTCACCGGTTTCGGTTCATAAGTTCCGTTCAGTAGTTGTTCCCGGATAGTTGGCCAGTGCTGCTTCAAGTAATCCGTGATTCCGAAGACGGTCATCCCATCGACGCCCGGGCTACCCTTATTGGCCCTCACCTGCCGCAATGCTTCCTTCAAATTTTCTCGCTCACATACTAACTCCATCAATCGATTTGTATTAGCTGGGCTTTCGGGTCCATTCGTCACCCCGGACGATTCAGCCTCTTCCCTTCCCGCCTTTCGGGCTTCACCCGTCGGCGCAGTCGAGAAGTCCAGTTGCATCTGGATGTTCTGCTGCTTGTCGTCCTTGAGACTCACGGTCTACTAACCTCTCCTTCTCGTTCGGGCCTTCGGCCATCGTTCCCGGCTTGGCCTATCTGTTGCTCCGCCTTTCGGCATTGGAGTGCCTCACTAGCCTTGCCGACGTCATGACCTAATATGCCCTCTGCTGACTTCTGCTCCGCGGTCAAGCCGTCTTTCAACGACCTCAGTCGCCGAAGCGACACGGAGCAGATCTCCTGGGGTAAGCTCAGTCGTCTTCCGTGCACAGCCGCCGGATCTACGCTCCGCATCTTTGATGGATATGGACTTCGCGGTAAGTCGCCCGCTCGTCCGATGCTAACGCCTTGTATCCGATTCTTGTCCATCGACTCGCACATTTGATCCATGCTTCTTTCAGACCCCGCCTCACGACGGTAGCCCTTGCACATCACTAGGCCTTCACCTCCATCAGGTTGGCCGGAGGACTTGCACCTCCAAACTGCTGAGCATGCCCAGCACACGACTAAACCGCTTCGCGGTAAGCCGGCAGCGCTACCATTCAGCGCATCACCTGATTGACCGCATCACCTAAGCTGGCTGCATTTCTCTGAGAACTCCATTGCGACAGCATGGAATGGCTGCTTTGCAGCACATTCCATTTCGCAAGGAGTTCATCATGACATCCCTTCGGCAACGCATGACCGAAGACATGCAGGTGCGGAATCTCGCACTGAATACGCAAACATCCTACGTGCAGCAAGTCTCGCTGTTTGCACGCCATTTCAATAAATCGCCCGAACAATTGGGACCGGAGGATATTCGCACCTATCAGGTCTATCTGACCAACGAAAAGAAGCTGGCGCCCGGCTCCATCCTGATCGCTGTCTCGGCGCTGCGCTTTCTCTACAAGGTCTCTCTCAAGAAGGACTGGACTTTCGACGACGTGATCCCTGCGCCGAAGAAGCCTCAGACCCTGCCCGTGATTCTGAGCCCGGAAGAAGTGCTCAGTTTCTCGGCTGCGTCGGCAGCAGGAAGCACCGCGCCATCCTGACGACGTGTTACGCCGCGGGCCTGCGTATCTCCGAAGCCGTTCGTCTCACCCTTCGGACATTGACAGCGCCCGGATGGTCATTCGCGTCGATCAGGGCAAAGGCCGGAAGGACCGGTACGTCATGTTGTCGCCGAAACTACTGGAGATCCTGCGCGACTGGTGGCGGGTGGAAAAGCCCAAGCGACTGGCTCTTTCCCGGGCGATATCGCCGGGACGGCATATCAACCAAAGATGCCGTGGAACTGGCCTGCCAGAACGCGCGCCGCTTTCCGGCTCCCAAGCCCGTTACTCCCCATTGCCTTCGCCACGCTTTTGCCGTTCACCTGCTGGAATCCGGAACCGATGTCCGCACGATTCAGCTGTCTGACTCGGCCACCGCAGCCTCGCCACCACAGCCCGATACCTGCGGATCGCCACCAGCAAGGTGTGCTCAACTCGAGTCCGCTCGACCTGCTGCCTCATCCTGTGCCCGTTGATCCAGCCTGCTCCGCCTCCGCTTTTCTGAGCGCCACGCTCATGGATCGCCCGAAGCTGGAAGTGGCGGATGTCTTTCGCCGCTATGGAAAGCCTATCGCGAACAACATGGCGCGTCGATGTCCACGGGGCAGCGGCGCGTCATGACCGCGATTGAGGTGTGCCGCACGGCAGTTCTCGGCGGCCATCTGGAACGTTGCGATCAGTGCGGCCATGAACGGAACGCTTTCAATTGTGCCGCGATCGACACTGTCCAAAATGCCAATGTCTGACCAGGGCGCAATGGATCGAGGAC
>CAVYEV010000028.1:0-98419 GCA_963767545.1 Terriglobia bacterium | reverse complement strand
AAAAATCGCGATGCCAGTAATGGGCGCGGGTGGATGGGCTCGCGGCGGACTGGCGGACCAGATAATCATTGATGTCGTCGACCATCTTCGCGGCGAGGTCGCCCTGCGTGATGAGGGGCGCAGTTCCGGGCAATGGGGATTGCGCTGCCGCGCGCGTTAGCAGGAGGAGGGCGAGTAGGCAGCGATTTTTCATTGGAATAATTATGGCACTAGTGCGACTGACAAGCTCACCCTGTCATTGGAGTTTCAACATTTGTGTCAGGTTGGGTGGGGCATGCTGTGTCGCCAGGCATAAGCGTTAAAATAAGCGCACAATTTGTTTCTACACGAAACGGCCTCAGGGAATCTGGCCCTTGCGGCACAAATCAGCAACGGGCGTTCTTCGGCAATTTGACGCAGGACATGCCAACTTCCGGATAGCGCTTAACCCATCACTGATGACATAAACGCTGCCCGACAAGGCCAGGGCGATTCGCCAACGCCGATTTACGGGCGGTACATCTAGTCGCTGCGCGTTTGCCGCCAACCAGGAAATAAGCGTGCTCAGGCCGGGTTGTTCGCAGCCGATCTTCGCACGGAGATGATTTTAGGTTCGCGAAAAACTGACAGGACCGGACCCTTTGTGCGTGGATCATCATAACCTTTCCAGTCCTGCGTCGTATAGATAGTATGCTGCTTGCTATTCGTGTGCTCATCCGGTGTCTGCGCCGCGGGCTCGGCTTTTCGCGGAGTAATCACAAGTTTTTTGAGGAGACACTTACATGCCTATGACCCGCCGAAGCCTCGTCAAACTGACCGCGGCCGCTCCCTTTCTCGCAACGATGCCCGTGCTCGGCGCCGAACTCTCGGCCGATGATTCGCTGCGATCCAACATTCGGCAGAGCGCCGGCCTGCTGGGACTTCCCGGTTTTGTCGCCGGTGTCGTCCGAAATGGGAAGCTGTCCCTCGTCCAGGCGGAAGGCTTCGCCGATCTGGAGAGCCGGACACCCATGCGACAGGACCACATCTTCTTTCTTGCGTCTCTCACGAAAACGTTCACGGCAGTGATGATGATGCAGTATGTCCAGGAGAAGAAGATCTCCCTGGATGACTACGTGCTGAATTATCCCTTTCTATCCGTAGGGTTCACCCCGGATCGACTGGTCGATCCTAACGTGAAGCTCAAGCACGTTCTCAGCCACACCTCAGAAGGCAAGCCCGGCGATAACTTCGTGTACAACGGGGGCCGCTACAACTTCGTGTACGGAGTCTTTGAGAAAATAAGCGGGAACACACACCACTACCAGGCTTGTGCACAGGAGTTTCGTAAGCGTGTGGAAGAACCGCTCGGCTTGACGTCGACTTTGGCCGGATATCCTGCTGACCAAAAGGATCCGCGCATTGCTCGAATTGCGACTCCATACTTCCTGGATTCGGGGCATAAGACTGCGACAAAAGATACGGGAGCGTCCGGCGCGACGACCTTGTATCCTGCTACAGGACTGCTTAGCACGGTTGACGATCTTTCAAAATATATGGTCGCACTGGACGAGAATTTCCTGCTCTCATCTGAAAGCTACGCGCATCTCACCACGCCCTATACTCTGAACGACGGGCGTCTCAGCCCGTACGGCCTGGGATGGAGCACGCAGAAAGTTGGCGGCCATGCGGTGCATTGGCATTACGGCTATGACGATTCCTATTCGGCTCTGCTCGTCCGACTTCCTGAGAAAAAGACTTCTTTCATTTTTCTCTCGAATACGGGAGCGGCTTCAGCGCCGTTTCTGCTTGGCTTCGGCAATTTGCTGACGTCGCCATTCGCAGTGGCGTTTCTGGACAGCATGCTGCCGGGATTGCTCTCCAGCGCTGACAGGGATTATTCACGGATGTTCCTGGTCCACTACACTGAGGCGGCCTTCGGGCGCGATCAGGGCGAGGCAAAAAGCCTGCTAAGAAGGCTGCGTTCGACTGCACCGGCCCGATTCCATAGGAGCGATCGGGCGATGATCTCTCTTCTTTCCGACCTCTGCCGATCCCGCGTTCTCGGGAGAGATGGACAGTCTGGTCAAAGCCTATCGCGGGTCCGGGGATTTCCATCCGGATGTCAGTCTGGCGATTGCGAATTACTACGAAAAGACCGGCGAACTGGCGAAGCGCGACGTATTTCTTCGCCAGATCGCCGATCACATGGGCTACGCGAAGAGGGGTCTACGCGTGATGCTTGCGTCAGACTGGGCACCGAACTCCTTCGAAGCGGGAAGACGGAAGAAGGTCGAAAGTATTTGTGGAGGGCAGCCCGATATGCACAGACAATTGACGCGCGAATCTCAGGAACGGATTGTGCGGGCCCTCAAACCCTAGCTTCTTCCGGCTGTTCCGCACGTACTCTTTACCGGTTCCGGGAGGGTCGCCTGCCATCCGGAAGTTGGGCCTGAGATACGGGGGTACCGGAATGGGGCGAGTTCCCGGAGTTGGCCGAATTTGCGGACGGGCAAGGGCGCATTCGGAAGCAGCGCAGGCAAGTCAGTTGGCCGTATAGGCCCATCCCGGTGGAGTGAAAGGACCAAAGGAGCGTGAAGCGCGGTCCTTGGGGGCCGCTAACAGCTATAAGCCCCTCAACGCGTTAAGTGAACACCATTGCGGCTAGGTGGATCTAGACTCAATACTGTTCACTTAGGCCATAGCGCGCCCGACGCTTCCATTTTCGCCATATCGCCTCAGCGCCCGTGAAAACGGCTTTAGGGCTTCTGCTGGGTGCGCGACTTCCGTAGTTAGCGCGTTATGCGGCCAAGTGGAAACGAGGCCAAAACCACCGGGCAAGCTCGCGACTGGTGTTCAGGTAAAATACAGCCATGCGTAATGAGTTCACCGCGATTGTCGAGCGGGACGGACCTTGGTTCGTGGCGTACTGCGCGGAGGTGCCAGGCGCAAATGGGCAAGGAAAAACCCACGAAGAGTGTCTGGCGAGCCTGCGCGAAGCGAATAACGCTCATTCTGGAACAACAGGCGTGAAGAATCTCTGTGCGCCTCTGCCTTCCGACGCCAAGCAGGAACCCGTGATCGTTGGATGAACGCGAAGGGCTCCTCCGGCACCTTCGTCGTAACGGCTGCGTGCTCCGTCGGGGGGGCAAGGAACATGCCCTTTGGGAGAATCCACAAAACTGGTCATATTGAAGCCGTTCCTCGGCAGTCCGAGATTGCCAATCTGCTTGCCGAAGAAAATATGCCGCAGGCTGTCGATTTCAGATCCGCCCGGCTAACATCAGACTTGGGCGTTTTGCGGCCAAGTAAAAATTCGTTAAGGAAATAGAAGAGAACTATTCCCGAAATACAAGGTCGATAATATGACGGTATCTACGATCCCGTGGCACACAATCACCGTCCAGAGATTCCTGCGGCCACGCAGATACACGGTGCCTAAGACAGCCCCAATGATCGCCGTTGCGATTACACCCGTCCACCCTTGATAGCGATGCGCAAGTCCGAACAACACGCTGCTGGATGCGACAGCGACCACTTGGCCAATGCCCGTCTTGCCCACCAATTCGCTTACCCGCCCGATCAGATAACCCCGAAATACCATCTCCTCACCGAAAGCCGCGAGCGTCCAAGCTTCAGCAAGCCACATTAGAAACGATCGGGTGTCTCCGGATTCGCCAAAGGCTGAAAGATCGACCGGCTGTCGTGTGACGAGAACGGCAAACGGGACGATGGCAATCCTGATCGCGAGAAGGAGGGCAACGGAAACGGCGGTTGCAAGAAGGACAGTTCGCCGGGCGGCAATAGGACGACGCATGCCCAGTTGCGACCACCTGAGGCCGCGAAGCCAGAGTGACTGTGAGCTGAGTAGGAGAAGCAATACGAGGCTAACGCCGGAGAACGAGCCATAGCGTACTATAAGGCCCACCAGCCCCACCTCTGCGCAGGCTGCCCACTCGGAATGAACGAACTTCATAGATTGCTAGCAAACAGCCTAACATCGGATCGGGCGGTGAAGGCCACCGCTCCGTCCGCCTGATCGCATCTAAGTGTCAAGCCAACTTGACGCGTCATCGCCATCTCGTTGAACTGTCCCCAAGCCGGACCCGGATGACAGCTTTGAACGGCGCCGTGCGAAGCCTTCAGCTGAAGTGAACAGCATTGGATCTAGACTCGATACTGTTCACTTAGCCATAGCGCGCCCGGCGCTTCCATTTCCGACATATCGCCTCAGCGCCCGTGAAAACGGCTTTAGGGCTTCTGCGGGTGCGCCACTTCCGCGGTTAGGGGAGCCGGATAAACAAGCTGGACAATTGACGCGGTTTCAGATACCGTAAGGTGGATGAACAGATCTACACGTCGTAGAGCGGGAGAGAGTCGCTGGTTGAGAGTGCTCGCGACGCTCAACGAGTATCAGGCGCGGTTGTTTGTGGCCGATAAAGCGCTGGATGCGGGGCGAGGTGGAATTAGCCGCTTATCGGAGTTGACTGGGATGTCGCGAACGACGATCACCAAAGCGGTGGCGGAGTTGAACAGTAGGAAGAAGCTGACGGTGGCGGAGCGGGGGCAAATCCGGGAGGCGGGTGGCGGCCGGAAGAAGGT
This sequence comes from Terriglobia bacterium, assembly GCA_963767545.1. Lineage (GTDB taxonomy): Bacteria > Acidobacteriota > Terriglobia > Bryobacterales > Bryobacteraceae > CAVVFX01. The sequence goes on along the minus strand of CAVYEV010000028.1, from coordinate 93,859 downwards.
GGAGGACTCCGACCCAGGATTGACAGTACAACTCGGTAAGATCCTGGAGGAGACGTCGGCGGGAGATCCAATGAGCGCGCTGCGGTGGACGAATAAGTCGACCGCAGCGATGGCGAAAGAGTTGACCAGCCAAGGCCACCCTGCCAGCGACAAGACAGTGGCGCGGTGTCTACGGGAGATGGGGTATTCGATGCAGTTGAATCAGAAGAGCCGCGAAGGTCCGCAACACCGGAACCGGGATCGGCAGTTCCACTACATCAACCGGCAGGTAGCCTCCTTCCGGAACAGCGGAGATCCCGTGCTCTCGGTGGATGCGAAGAAGAAAGAATTAGTGGGGCCCTTTAAAAATGGAGGAAGGACGTGGCGGCCCAAGGGAAAGCCCGAACGAGTCAACGTTCACGATTTTCCGTCCTTGGCGGAGGGCAAAGCGATTCCCTACGGGACATACGAGATCGGAGAAGACCGGGCGGTGGTCAACGTAGGAGTGACGCATGACACGGCCGAGTTCGCGGTGGAAAGCATCCGGCGGTGGTGGAACTTGGCCGGGCGCAGGAGGAAGCAAGGGGCCAAGCGAATCCTGATTTGCGCGGATGCGGGAGGAAGTAACAGCAGCCGGTCCCGTACTTGGAAGCTACATCTGCAAGGACTGGCGGACGAACTCGGAATGGCTCTCACGGTTTGCCACTATCCGCCAGGAAACGAGCAAGTGGAACAAGATCGAGCACCGGCTGTTTTCGTTTATCAGTCTGACCTGGAGAGGGCAGCCGCTGATCAATTATGAGACAGTTGTCAATCTAATCGGGGCCACGAAAACAAAGAGTGGACTACGGGTGAAGGCCGTTCTCGACACCAACGATTACGAAACGGGGGTTAAAGTAACGACATCCCAAATGGAAGCACTCTGCATCCGCCGGCACAAGACTCATCCAGACTGGAACTACACAATCAAACCTCGATCTTAGAGTGTACCTGCCGTAAACCTGTCCATATTATTGTTCCGTGTACCCTTAGCGGCGTTTTGCGTCAAAGTTCCAGATTGGCGATAACAAGCCGATTTCTCGGTCCTACCCACAACACCGTGTGAGGAATCGAAGCAGCGCGAAAGATAGGCCGGTACTAGAGGTTCTTTGTGCAACATGACGAGAGCAGCTAAGCGACCGCACAGACCGGGGACTCGCTATGTCATCCCTACGCCTCTTTAACAGCTGATTCCGACGTGTATTCCCTGTCACCGGTCGAATAACAAATGAGTAATTCGGCTTCCTCAATACCGCGATTGTGGATTTGGTGCGGCAGCCCGCCGGGAATTGCCAACGTGTCAGTGGCGTCGAGCGGAAAGGTTTCAGCGCCCGCACTAACTTCCACTCTCCCCTTAACCACGTAAATTACCTCGTCCGCATTAGAGTGGCGATGCGCTTCACCGGAATGTCCGGGAGTAACGGTCATGCGCGTCATGCTTAAAGAGCTTCCCGTTAGTGCGCGAGTTGCCAGCCAAACTTGAGAGCCCCAAGCGCGCCGCGAGCCAGGTTGTTTCAACTTTCCTCTCCGCTGATGCGAACTGCCCTCATTGCTGTTTGCTCCATCGCCGTCAATCTGCCGCCATCTCTTTACTCTCGCACGATGTTTCATATACTGTAATATTTGCCCACGCCCGGAACACTGGCGCTACCCCCGGCGCTTTGTTCAAAGGTTAAGTTTTGAGAACGCGGAAAACACTGCCCCGCGCTCTGAGTTGTCGCTTGCCGGACGGCCAATCCTTAAAAAGAATTTTGGTAATAGCCCGCCCGCACTTTATTTTTGTCTCCGGGCGAGGATGGGTGCTGACGGGCATCTGGCCCGAGCAGAGGCCCCATACCCGTCGGCATATCCGGCACCTGTTGCTTTCTCAAGAGAAGGGTCTGAATGGCGTCTAATCCAACGATGGCGGACTGAAGAGTAGCTTGGTACTGAAGTTGCCAAGCTCCCTTCAACCAAGGATTCATTCCATCGAAGGGGATCTGGTTCAAAGCCGTCAACATCGCTCTTATCACATCGGCGATTCTTCCGAGGTCGCCTGAAGTCCCCGGAGGAACTCTCTGGTTCAGAACCTGGAGACTGAAAAAGGCCGTGTCGGACGAGAACTTGGCTATCCAGCCGCTCATGTGCCGTCCTTTAAACGGCTTGTTTCCATTGGCGTTCAGGTTATTCACCAATGGACCAATTTCCTTAGAGATGTTGTCTATCGCTTGCTGGCGCTGTTGCTGATTACCGAATATCGCGTTGAAAACGTCTACCGCAAATTTAAACAATGTCCCCGAGGATGCCTTCAATGATAATGCCTATGTCCTCTGCTTCTACGTTGTCTGCGTTCTTGAATACTCTATTAAGAACGTTGTTGTACCAGTCTAAGTACACGTCGAACAGAGGCTGTGCCTCCGGTCCTAAGGGGACCGTTGGAGGACCGCCCATGGAGGCTATGATCCCGTCTGAAACCATTCAATCGTGGAAGAAACCGCTGGCTGCATGCGCCCCCGGGGGCTGGGCGGCTAGCGATAAGTCAACAATTCGTTGAAGAAGACCCCTAAATCGTTGCTTGACGTACGCCACGTCCGATGCAACAAATCCGGCTTCGGCCACGCTGAACAAGAAAGCATTCGGACGGCCTGATTTGCTGACAGCGTTCGTGAGAATGTTATTTAGAAGCTCAGCGTTGTTGTCGGATAAACCGCTGAGCAGAGTTGCGAACTGAGATGGGTTAGCCATCGGCTGTATCTCCTTTCCTGTAATGTCATTTTTCGTCACCCGGTGAGTTTCATTGAGCCTGTTTGATTAGCTCAGCGCCCGCTGATACAAAGAACAGCTTCCCCGGAATTTGGAGTAGCGCTGCAATGGCCGCCAACTCCGCAGGCGACTTGATCGGGAGCGTTATCAACGGGGGGTTTGCACCAAGCAAGGTTAGCTGCAACGCGGCGTCAAATTCCCCGCCTACTACCTGCGGTGGATTTGTTCGCAAGATAAGCTGAAACGTGGTTACGGGGAACATACGAATGATGCCCTCCTTTCAGAGCGTTCCCGAAATTCACATCTTTAGAAACAGAAAGTGGTTTGCCGGAAACCGGCCCGAGCGAAAGTTATTATACATCAATTCACATACGCTCCGGGGCTTTCCGCTCAACCAGTCTCCCTGCTCTCGCTATCGTCCACCAATGCCCCCTCTGGTCACCGGAGCGCAACACTTCGCAAAAAGGGTAAGTTTTGTGAAATCCGGCGATGCCAATGAAATCAGCCCTATCAGAGTCTCATAACTCAGTCTTAAAATCGAATGCACGTCGTCGAGTTGGGTCGCGCGGTTCGCCCAGCGGGGCTGAGCAGACTGCACGGCCGCAATGGCGCCGAAAATCGCAAATCTCTCTCCTGAAATCCGACCCGTGTATAACAGCCGTCTGCTAACAGACGCCTCTGCAATCCCGAATCCTGCGGTCCGATGAAGCTCAAAATTTTCGTGCTTCGTTGTCCGCCACAAGCGGGTGGGAACTGTCTCGAAAAGCAACTGCGATTTCGGCTCTCACGCGATGCCGGGTCGTGAACGCTGTTAGACCGCCTGGCATGCCCCCGGGTGCAGTCCTCCCTCCCCCAGCATTCACGAATCCAGGTTGACGGTTCGTCGCCATCTCGTCTCAACTGTCCCCAAACCGGACCAGGATGACAGCTTTGAACGGCGCCGGGCGAAGCCTTGCGCTAAGGGTACACGGAACAATAATATGGACAAGTTTACGGCAGGTACACTCTAAGATCGAGGTTTGATTGTGTAGTTCCAGTCTGGATGAGTCTTGTGCCGGCGGATGCAGAGTGCTTCCATTTGGGATGTCGTTAGTTTAACCCCCGTTTTGTAATCGTTGGTGTCGATACGGCCCTCACCCGTAGGCCACTCTTCGTTTTCGTGGCCCCGATTAGATCGACAACTGTCTCATAATTATGACCGGTTGCCCTCTCCAGGTCAGACTGATAAACGAAACAGCCGGTGCTCAATCTTGTTCCACTTGCTCGTTCCTGGCGGATAGTGGCAAACCGTGAGAGCCATTCCGAGTTCGTCCGCCAGTCCTTGCAGATGTAGCTTCCAAGTACGGGACCGGCTGCTGTTACTTCCTCCCGCATCCGCGCAAATCAGGATTCGCTTGGCCCCTTGCTTCCTCCTGCGCCCGGCCAAGTTCCACCACCGCCGGATGCTTTCCACCGCGAACTCGGCCGTGTCATGCGTCACTCCTACGTTGACCACCGCCCGGTCTTCTCCGATCTCGTATGTCCCGTAGGGAATCGCTTTGCCCTCCGCCAAGGACGGAAAATCGTGAACGTTGACTCGTTCGGGCTTTCCCTTGGGCCGCCACGTCCTTCCTCCATTTTTAAAGGGCCCCACTAATTCTTTCTTCTTCGCATCCACCGAGAGCACGGGATCTCCGCTGTTCCGGAGGAGGTGACCTTCCGGTCGATGTAGTGGAACTGCCGATCCCGGTTCCGGTGTTGCGGACCTTCGCGGCTCTTCTGATTGAACTGCATCGAATATCCCATCTCCCGTAGACACCGCGCCACTGTCTTGTCGCTGGCAGGGCGGCCTTGGCTGGTCAACTCTTTCGCCATCGCTGCGGTCGACTTATTCGTCCACCGCAGCGCGCTCATTGGATTTCCCGCCGACGTCTCCTCCAGGATCTTACCGAGTTGTACTGTCAATCCTGGGTCGGAGTCCTCCACCTTCTTCCGGCCGCCACCCGCCTCCCGGATTTGCCCCCGCTCCGCCACCGTCAGCTTCTTCCTACTGTTCAACTCCGCCACCGCTTTGGTGATCGTCGTTCGCGACATCCCAGTCAACTCCGATAAGCGGCTAATTCCACCTTGCCCCGCATCCAGCGCTTTATCGGCCACAAACAACCGCGCCTGATACTCGTTGAGCGTCGCGAGCACTCTCAACCAGCGACTCTCTCCCGCTCTACGACGTGTAGATCTGTTCATCCACCTTACGGTATCTGAAACCGCGTCAATTGTCCAGCTTGTTTATCCGGCTCCCCTAAGTGAACAGCATTGGATCTAGACCATAGCACTCGAACAGGTGAATCGCTTAGCCGCCGGTGCTCGGCACCGGGCAGGCTGTCGCCGACGCCGAATTTTGGAATCATGCAATTTTCGCCTTTGTTCCTAAACGACGCACCAGATTTTATCGGCGTGCCTCGTTTTTGCCAACCCTTACGAGAATCCATCGCTTTCTGCGAGATTACCCTATTCGCGCTCCATCGATTTGCGCGCCGGTAGGTGCCGGTGCCTAAGTCATTAACGTCTTCTTCAACTATTTTGCCTGAAGAGATTCAATCACATACGCGCGTTTGCCTGAATGAACCGAGCATCTGAGTAGTAATGTGAGAGCAGGAAGGAATATCTGCGTCTATGGAACGTCGAAATCGCCGGAAAAAACGTTGGGCTCACTTCGCCAGGAAGGCCGGGTGTGCGTGTTCGTTAACAGGAGTGTTGAATTGATGCCGCTTGCGTCATCGCCAAAGTCGAATCCCACGGATCGTGTCGCAAAACAACGCGCTGCCGTGCATCGCCTCCCCCAAGCCACGTTCGAAAACGGGCCATTTGCGTCACCGCCGGACACCCCCGATCGGGTTCGATCCGCAAAATCCGAACCGCCCGCACAGGCGCGTTGCAAAAACCTGGTGTTTGCGTCATCGCAGACACCCCAATCGGGTTCGATCCGCAAAAATCCGAACCGGCCGCACAGGCACGTCGCAAAAACCCGATGTTTGCGTCATCGCCGGACACCCCAATCGGGTTCGATCCGCAAAATCCGAACCGGGCGCACAGGCGCGTCGCAAAAACCGGTGTTTGCGTCATCGCCGGACACCCCGATCGGGTTCGATCCGCAAAATCCGAACCGGCCGCACAGGCGCGTCACAAAAACCTGGTGTTTGCGTCATCGCCGGACACCCCAATCGGGTTCGATCCGCAAAAATCCCGAACCGCCCGCACGGGCACGTCGCAAAAACCCGGTGTTTGCGTCATCGCCGGACACCCCGATCGGGTTCGATCCGCAAAATCCCAACGCACTCCACAGCCGCGTCACAAAAACCCGGTGTTTGCGTCATCGCCGGACACCCCCAATCGGGTTCGATCCGCAAAATCCCGGACGTGCCCATGCGACACCATGCTCATCCAACAAGATAGAATGCATCTGATGAAACGTCGATCCTTCTTTAAGTCCCTGGCGGCTACCTCAACCGTCGCGGGAGTTGCCGCTCTGCCTCGTCTGCAGGCGCAGTGCGCTAACGGCGCGCCTGGCAAAATGAAGATAACTCGCGTTCGCGCGTATCAAACGCCCAACCCGAACCCGCTCTTCAACCAGAGCGACATGGTGGTCACCATTGAAACCGATGCGGGTATAACCGGAATCGGCGAGGGCGGGTCCAAGGATCTGCTCGAACAGAGCGCCGGCCGCCTGATCGGGCGCGACCCGCACTATATTGAACGCCTCTGGCAGGACATGAACCGGGCCTTCTTCTATCCCGCCGGCCGCGAGAAGACCGACGGTATCGGAGCGCTTGACCTGGCCCTTTGGGATATCAGGGGTAAATCGCTCGGGCTGCCGGTGCACGCGTTGCTCGGCGGCACGGTTCGCAATTACTGCGAGTGCTACAACACGGCCGGCCAAATCCCGGGTATCAAGCCCGGCATGAGTATCAAGGACCGCGCTCAGTTGACCGTCGAAGCGGGTTATCGCGCTTTCCGCATGGGCGCCGCCGACTCCCCCGCTAACGGCCCCTTCAACACCCATGAAAGGCTAAATCAGCTTTATCAGGACTGCGTACAAGCCCGCGAGGGCGTGGGTAAGAATGGCGACTGGTGCGTCGATTTCCACCAGCGCTTCGATCTCAACGATGCCGTGCGCGGCTGCGAACTGATCAGGGATCTCGCCCCCTACTTCGTGGAAGATCCTGTCCGCACCGAAGCCTTCCAGCAGGATCTCCCCTTACTCCGTCGCATGGTAAAAGTACCGCATTGCGGCCGGCGAAGAGTGGGGCAATCGCTGGGACTTCAATCGCCTCGTCGAGAATCATGATCTCGATTACATTCGCGCCACTCTACCGAACGTCGGCGGCATCACCGAGATGCTGAAAATCATGGCCATCTGCGAAACTCATTTCGTCGGCATCATTCCGCACTTCACCGGTCCCATCGCGACCGCCGCGCTGGTCAACACGCTGGGAACTTTCTCCGGCCCCGTGATGATGGAATATAACTTCCAGGGCCGCACGCTGCCACACCTGCCCGTGTGTCTCGATTTTAAGAACGGCAAACTTTATCCCAACAGCCGGCCTGGCCTCGGCGTCGAACTCGATTACAAACCGCTCAAGCAGGTCATGGAAGTGACTCAGCCGGTTACCGCCCGAGCGCAAACTTACTTCCGTCCCGATGGTTCAATTACTAACTGGTAGACATGACAAAATTCGTCCTCACTTTTTTATCCTTATTGTTAACTGCGGCTCTACCTGCAGAGGCCCAGCAGTTGACTCCGCTGCGCCCTCCCGCGGTGCCGCTGGTCGCCCACGACCCTTACTTCAGCATCTGGTCGATGGCGGACCATCTCAACGATGAACCTACCAAGCATTGGACCGGAAAGAATAACACGATCACCGGAATCGTTCGCGTCGACGGACGCGCGTATCAGGCGATCGGCCGCGAGCGCGCCAACATCGCGGCTCTCCATCAGGATGGCGTCGAAGTTCTCCCGACCCGAACCATCTACGACTTCTCCGCGGCAGGTGTGAAGGTCGGCCTGACTTTCCTCACGCCCGCGCTGCCTGACGATCTCGATGTGCTTTCGCGCCCTCTCACTTACATTGAGTGGACCGTCTCCTCAAGCGATGGGAATGCCCATTCCGTCCAGCTTTACTTCGAGGGATCGAGCGAACTGGTGGTGAACACGCCCGATGAGCTGGTGATGTGGCAGCGCTATCAGGTGGATGGCGAGCCCGTTCTGCGCATGGGATCGCGTGAACAGCCTGTCCTCGCCAAACGCGGCGACGATCTGCGCATCGATTGGGGTTACCTGTATCTCATGGCCGATCGTCATGAGGGAGTGACATCGCTCGCGGCACAACACGCCGATGCAGTCTCGTCGTTCCTGACATCCGGCAAACTGAACGATTCGGACGACATGTCGGATCGTATGCCGCCGCGCCGTGGTCCAAGCGGCGCGATTGCAATGGCCATCGACTTAGGCCAGGTGACCGCGCCAGTGTCCCGTTACCTGATGCTCGCCTATGACGACCTCTTCTCCATCGAATATTTCCAGCGCCGGGAGCGAGCGTGGTGGCGTCGTAACGGCGCTGAGATGGCGGATCTGTTACGAAGCGCCCGCCATGATCATGACTCGCTCGCGGCTCGCAGCAAAGCCTTCGACGGTGAGCTCATGTCGGACCTCCGCAAGGTTGGCGGCGAGCGGTACGCGCGTCTGGCTGCGCTCGCCTATCGCGAGACGCTTGCGGCTCACAAACTGGCCGCCGATGTCGACGGCACCGCAATGTTCTTTCCTAAAGAGAACTTCAGTAACGGCTGCATCTCCACCGTGGACGTCATCTATCCGAGCGCCCCTTTCACGCTCCTCTTTAGCCCCGCATTGGTGAAAGCCCAACTTGCGCCGGTGCTCGAGTACTCCCGCATGTCTCGCTGGCGATGGCCCTTCGCGCCGCACGATCTTGGCACCTACCCAATGGCTGATGGCCAAGTCTACGGAGGCGCGGAGCGCACCGAAGAGAATCAAATGCCCGTTGAGGAGAGTGGTAACATGCTCATCCTCCTCGCGGCTCTTGCGCAGGTGGAAGGTAACGCCGATTTCTCTGTCCGATACTGGCCGCAACTTACTAAGTGGGCGGACTACTTACTCGAAAAAGGACTTGATCCTGAAAACCAGTTATCCACCGACGACTTCGCCGGTCACCTGGCGCACAATGCCAACCTTTCGATCAAAGCCATCCTCGCGATTGGCGCTTATGGCAGACTTTGCGAGATGACTGGCCATAAACAGGATGCCGCGCGCTATCGGAAGAAAGCCGAGGAGTTCGCCGGGAAATGGGTTGAGATGGGCAACGACGGAGATCATTTCAGGTTGGCCTTCGACAAGCCCGGAACCTGGAGCCAGAAGTACAACCTCGTATGGGACAAACTGCTCGGACTGAATCTCTTCTCCAAGGACATTGCTCGTAAGGAGATCTCATTCTATAAGACGAAAGAGAACAAGTTCGGCCTGCCTCTCGACAATCGCAAGGATTACACCAAGCTTGACTGGCTGATCTGGACCGCGACACTCGCCGATAATGAGGCTGACTTTGAGAAGATAGCCGATCCGGGTTACAGATTCGCCGACCAATCCCCTACGCGCGTTCCACTGAGCGATTGGTATGACACCGTGACCGGAAAGCAGCAGGGTTTTCAGGCGCGTTCGGTGGTTGGAGGGCTCTTCATTAAGATGCTGGATGACCCTGCCATCTGGAAGAAGTACGCTGAACGGGGACAGAAATAGTGCGATTCCATTCTACGGTTTTGATGGCCGTGACTTTGCTGTCCTTTGGATGCGGTTCGAAGCATTCGGCCGGCGATGAAAAGCGGACCTATTTCGTTGCGTTCAGCCAGTGCAACAACGCCGAACCTTATCGCGCCGCGCAGAATGCGCTGATGCAGAAGCTGTTCAACGATGCGGGGGACGTCAAACTCGTCATCGCGGATGCGCAGCAGGACAACAGCAAGCAGGTCGCCCAAGTCGAAACTTTCATTCGCCAGAAGCCCGATTTGTTGATCGTTGCGCCCAACGAGCGCGCTGCCTTGACAGCGATCATGGGGCAGGCGGTTGCCGCGAAGATCCCGACTATCTGCCTCGAACGCGACATTCTGCAGCCCAACTATACGACCTATATCCACAGCGATAATCTTGAGATCGGCCGTTTGGCTGGACAGTATATCGCCGATCAACTGGAGAAGAAGAACGGAAAGCCGGAAGGCAATGTCGTGCAGATGCGCGGCCTCCTTGGCGTCGAAGGTGAGATAAAGCGGGATGCGGGCGCGAAGGAGGTCTTCAAGGCCTATCCGGGTATCAAGATCGTTGCCGAACCAGTGGCGGACTGGATCCAGGCCAAAGCCAAGGACCGCATGACCGAAGTTCTCCGGTCGCAACCAAAGATCGACGTGGTCTATGGGCACAACGATCCCATGGCGATCGGCGCATATCTCGCTGCGAAAGAACTCGGTCGGGATAAAGAGATGATCTTCGTGGGAGTCGATGGTTTGGGCGGCCCTGCCGGCGGGATCAGAAAGGTGATGGACGGCGTGCTGGGCGCGACCTTCGTTTATCCTCTATGTGTGGACAAGGCGGTCGAAGTCGGACTTCAGATGCTCCGCAACCCGACCTTTGAGCCTGAGAAGGACTACAGCCTGACGTCAACCATGGTGACGCCCGAAACGGCGCCGGCCCTGTACGGTAAGTTCACGATTGAAGGTCAATAAGCTGAGCTAGTCCTGATGGACCGCTTGAAAATCGAAGCCGGTTACGTGCTTGCCTGCCATGGTGACGGAGCGCCCTTCAAAGTGCATCCCCGCCGCCGAGACCTTTACGTTCCGCGGGCCATTGACAAGGCTTCGAATCGTGTACTTGCCGTCTTGATCGGTGAAGGTGAAGTGGGTATATCCGCTCTCGAGACTCGCGCCCTGGACCGGCTTTCCTTCCGCGTTCAGCACCGTGCCGGAAATGTCGTGAACTCCTGGCCGATCCGCCAGGACCTGCCGCATCCATCGGCGGGCCGCGACCGTCGATGATCGGTTGTCGAGGAACATGGTATCGACGTGCGCCCCGATGCCTGAATCCATGAAGATGAACGGCTGTTTAACGCTCGCGAGTACGTCCTGCCACGGCCCGCCATCGGTGACAAACGAGGATCGGCCTTTGATGCGCTTGGCTCTTACTAGCGCGCCGGACATATCGGAGCCGAACCATCCTGCCCCGTCGCCGCCTCCGACCGCGTGGAACGCCAGCCACACATCCGCGATCCGGCTGTCGCGCAGGCCGATGAAGCCGCACGCGGCGCCCCCTCGTGAGAACCCGGTCAGGAAGACCGCGCCCGGATCGCCGGCGTAGTTCTCCACCAGATCGCGAATGACTCTGATGGCATACTCGGCGGTGGCGTCAATGTCGCCGAAACCGTTGAGCTGTTCGTGCTGATGATTAGGGCTGATGAAAGGCAGATTCACCCAGATCGCGCCCACGCCTTTGGACATGCCGTAGCCGATGTTGCCCTGGTCCGCTTTGCCCGTCGAGTAGGTGTTCTTGAAGTAGAGGATGTTGCCGCTATACTCCGCGATAATCGGGAATCGGCCCTGCGGATTCCAATCGGTTGGCAGATAGAGAACGTAGGGAACGGGCGAACCGTCCAGCTTCCGGTAAACTCGCTTGCCTGGCGCTGGAACGTCCGAGCCGGTCACTGGCGGCACGATCAGCCGGCCCTTGAACTCATGGCGCTCCGCCGGCCCCTGGCCGAAGGCATAGACGCGCTTCACATCGATCATGCTTCCCGGTAAGCCTCCGTTGAGGATGACCCGAAGTTGCGTGACATTTCCCGGGTTGATGGTTTCAGTGCCATCCGGAAACTTCTGATGGAGGTCGATCTTCAGGGTCTGCGAACGGCCCGGGCTGATGAGGTGATGCCCATCCTCGTCTAGCGGGAAAGTGCTGATGCCGCCGAAGCCTCCGGGCACGAAGGCGAATACGCTCACGTCAACCGGCCTTCTTCCGGGGTTCCGGACATCTACGGCAAGATACCGGAACTGAGTAAAGTCCCAGTGGCCTTGCTCCGGAAGTAGAAAGGCTGAAGGCGCCCCGTCGCCCGGATCGGATACGCGCACTCGCAAGGCCAGCCCCACTTGAATGGCGGTCGTGCCATCCGTCTTGATCGATGCCCGATCGATTGGCGCGTGGAAGTCGAAGAGAATCGCTGGTTGCGGGCTGTGCGAAGCCGTAGCCGCAAGAGCAGCCGCGATCTGGACGGCGATGCCGATCGTGAGCTTCACAATAGGGTGAGTATAGGCTCCCAAGTCATAATATAAGAGGTGTCATCAGGAAGCCGCTGCTGGGTCGAAGTTTCCCGTTCACAGATTGCCGCGAATTACCGAAACGTCCGTGAGGCCGTAGGATCGAACGTGGAAGCCGCGGCGGTCGTGAAGGCCGATGCATATGGGCACGGGATGATCGAAGTCGCCCGCATCGTTGCCGCCGAAGGCGCGAAGTGGCTGGCGGTGAGTTCGGTCGAGGAAGGCGTCGCGCTGCGAAGGGCTGGTCTCGATCTTCGTGTTCTGGTCATGGCGGGCATTCTGCCTTCGGAGCGGGAAGCTGTTGTTGAACATGGGCTCACGCCCGCTGTCCATGCGCTCGATGAATTGCCGGAACTCGACGCACTGTCTGCTCGCATGGGCCGACCGCTACACTTCCATCTCAAGATCGATTCCGGTATGGGACGGCTAGGCACTCTCGCCACCGCCGGCGAGATCTGCGAGGCCGTTCGGAGTCTGCGAAGTGCCCATCTCGAAGGTCTCATGACTCACTTCGCGTCCGCGGCCGACTTCGAATCGCAGCAGACGGAAGCTCAGATCTCCTACTTCAGTTCGATCGTCGAATGCCTTGAAGCACGCGGAGTGGCTCCGCCGTATCTGCACCTGTCGAGCACTAACGCGATCGCGTACCTGCGGTCCGGTGCGCTGCGCGCAATGGTGCGCCCAGGCCATGCGATCTACGGTTACGTGTCGCCCGCCCGCGGCAAAGCGCCGCCGAGTACGCTTCACGTGAAGCCGGCGCTCGCGTGGAAGACTCGGATCATCGCGGTCAAAGACGTGCCGGAGGGCGCGCTGATTGGATACGGCGGCAGCTATCGCGCGGCGCAAGCCATGCGGATCGCCATCCTCGCGGCCGGATATGCGGATGGCATTCCTCACCGTTTATCGAACCGCGGCAAGGTTATAGCGGCGGGTAAGCTCGCGCCCATGATTGGTACAGTCTCGATGGACCTGACCACCATCGACATATCCCACGCGCGGCATCTGAAGCCCGGCGATGTGGTCACACTGCTGGGCGCGGAAGGCGGCATTTTGCTCGACGCGCAACAGATCGCGAAGACCGCGGGGACCATCTCCTACAACGTGCTGTGCGGAATCAGCGCCCGCGTGAAGCGCGTATACGTCTAGCGTAGGCCGGGCCTACTGCTGCTGTTGTTGTTGCTGATGCTCCTGTTGAGGCGGCTCCTCCTCGGGAGGCGCTTCGACCGGGCCGGCTGCCGTTTCCTGCAGGTATTCGTGCCCCTCGTCGTCAAGCGCGGGGCGTACCCGTACATCGACCGAGAGCCTCTGTCCCGCGTGCCCCTTATACACGCCCCGTACGGGAGGAACATCGCCGTAGTCCCGCCCATACGCCACCCGGATGTGCTGGAGACCAGCGGCGCAGCCAAGCGTCGGATCCTCACCTATCCAGCCGACGCCGGGAACGTAAATCTCAGCCCACGCGTGAGAAGCCTGCCCGCCGATCACCTCTTCGACGCTGGCATCCGCGGCCGCCGTCTTCTTGGGTACCATGTAGCCTGAGACGTACCGCGCAGGTAGGCCCCGAGTCCGCGCCAAACCGATCAACAGGTGCGCGAAGTCCTGACAGACGCCGGACCGGCTCTGTAATGAATCCTGAATCGACGAATTGACGTGCGTCGCGCCCTTCTCATAAGTGAAGCGAGAGTGGATCAGCTTGACGGCCGCTTCAATGAAACCTCCCACGGTTCCATTGCTCTCACGCTCGGCCGATTCCGCCAATCCGATCAGATCGCGGGTGTGAGGAATGAATACCGAAGGCGCCAGCAAATCATAGAACTCGTCGTTCAACTCGGCTTGCATGGCGGCGAGTTCTATCAGGGGCAGACCGTCGGCCGCTGTCTCTTTCGGCGCGTGTACCAGTACGACGCACTCCGCCTCTACCTTCAGCGACCGGTGCTCGCGCAGAATGTTGAACTGATGTACCCAGTTGTTGAAGTAATCGAGATAGGAAGATGGCGACGATCCTGGGGTAGTGATCAAGCGGAACGACAGGCACGACTGCATTTCATCCTGTATCGGACGCAGCCGGACTTCGTTATAACTCTCCGAAACGGTCCCGTCGTACTGGAATTCGGTGATATGGAAGAGACGGTATCGATTCATTTCAAGCCGCTGTGGAGTAATAGAAATAGGTCTTGGCGATCTGGTAGCCGATCTGCCGCGAAGTCTTCTGCACGTCCGTAAGGAACGGGTGCAGACCGCGAGCGAAGATATCCTCTATGCGGTCGTAGGCAAGGCTGGTCATAAGCCTGCCGGTGAGGCGTTCTGCCTCGTTCGCGTAATAACCAACTCCGGCTCCGCTGATCGCGCGCAACGCGGTCTGGACAGTCTGCACGTTGAACCGTATGGATCGCGGATGCTGAGGATGCAGAATCAGCATCTCGGCAACGCGCTCAGGATCGATGCGCGAATGATACTGGCGGCGGTAGATTTCATACGCGGCGACGGATTTCAGCACGGCCATCCACTGGTGATTATCGGGCTGCTCACCGGACGAAACCCGTTCGACCAGATTGTGATACTCGACGTCAACGATGCGGGCCGTCATGTCGGCGCGTTCCAGTGCGCGGCCCATTTGGAGGAACTGCCACCCCTCGTCGTGCGGTAGCGTATCGTCGCTTACTCCATGGAAGCGATGGCAGCCGAAGCGTATGGTGTCGCAGAACCGATGAGGCCCAACGGCCAGCTCTTCCTCAGCCCGGAAGTGGCTGACGTTGTGATAGAGACTGTTGATGTCCTGCCACATCTCGCGGGAGATGCGGTCGCGGATGGTGCGGGCGTTCTCCCGTGCATGGAAGATGCACTGCAGCACGGAGTTTGAATTACGCTCGTCGAAAGCCAGAAACTCGAAGACAGTCTGGGTGTTGGCGACCTGATAGAGCTTGAAGAACTCTTCCTGCTCGCCTGTCATATGTACGAGCGGCTCCCAGCGCAACCGGATGGTCGATTGGGACTGCTCCAGCATCATGTGGTAGTTGACGTCCAGGATGCGCGCCGTGTCTTCCGCGCGCTCCATGTAACGGGAGATCCAGAACAGGGAATCGGCAATTCGCGAAAGCATGAGCTTACCTCTCCCCTCGCAATACCCAGGTATCTTTACTGCCGCCGCCCTGCGACGAGTTTACGACCATGGACCCCGGCTCCAATGCCACGCGGGTGAGGCCTCCGGGTACGATGATGGTCTTTTCGCCGTTGAATAGGCAATAGGGGCGCAGGTCCACATGGCGGCCCGCGATGGTGTTACTGCGGACGTCGAACGAGGGCACGCGCGACAGCCCGATAACGGGTTGCGCAATGTAGTTGCGCGGATCGGCTTTGAGCTTGCGGCGGAAGTCCTCGATCTTATCCGTGGTCGAAGCCGGACCCATGAGCATGCCGTAGCCGCCGGATTCTCCGACAGCCTTCACGACCAGTTCAGGGAGATGTTCGAGGACGTATTTCAGATGGTCGCCGCGCGAACAGAGATAAGTCTCGACGTTGCGCAGTATAGGGTCCTCGCCGAGATAATAGCGGATGAACTCCGGCACATAGGCGTAAATGGCTTTATCGTCCGCGACGCCGTTGCCGACCGCATTGGCCAACGCCACGTTGCCCGCGCGATAGGCATTCATCAGACCCGGCACGCCTAGCACCGAGTCCTGACGAAACACCAGCGGATCGAGGAACTCGTCATCGATGCGGCGATAGATCACGTCCACCCGCGTCAGACCGCGGATGGTCTTCATGTAGCAGATATTGTTATCGACCACCAGATCGCGGCCTTCGACTAACTCGATCCCCATCTGCTGCGCGAGGAAGCTGTGTTCGAAGTAGGCGCTGTTGTAAATCCCGGGCGAAAGCAGAACCACGGTGGGATCCACATCGCCGCGCGGCGCCAGACTGCGCAGGATCTGGATCAGTTCCATCGGATACTGATCGATCGGAAGAATTTCGCAGGCCTCGAAGATCTTAGGGAACGTCCGCGTCATGACCAAGCGGTTCTCGAGCACGTACGAAACACCGCTCGGCGTACGGACGTTATCTTCGAGCACAAGATAGTCGCCGCTCTTGGTATCGCGCACCAGATCGATCCCGGAGATGTGGGTGTAAATCCCGCGCGGCACCTGAACTCCTGACATCTGGCGCTGATAGTGATGGCAGGAAAACACAAGAGCCCGCGGGATCTTCCCGTCCTTCAGAATGCGCTGCGGCCCGTAAACGTCCTGCAGGAACAGGTTAAGCGCCATCACGCGCTGGGACAGTCCTGCTTCCAGGCGATCCCATTGCGCGCGAGGAATCACGCGGGGAATCAGGTCGAACGGGAACAGGCGTTCCGTGCCCCTGCCGTCGCTATAGACGGTGAATGTGATTCCTTGCAGAAGGAACGATAGGTCGGCGAGCCGCCGCCTCTCCTCGAACTCAGCGGTAGTCAACCGGCCGAGCGCGGCAAGTATTTCTTCGTAGTGTGGGCGTGCCTGGCCGGCCGGGTCGAACATCTCGTCGTAATAGACGCCTGTGTCGTACCCGGTAAACAGGTTATCGCGCGCCGTGGCGGCCTGCTGCTGATGCATCAAAACAGGGAGTATAACAATGTTGAAGGCAAAGTTATACGTTGATCGGCGCTATTCAAAGGTTCGATAGCGAACAGCGCGGACGATTTCAATTCTTCGGAAAGTCTATATTCACCAAGCCGCCGTTATCCCCGTCGATATATTCTTCTTCCGGCGCGACGATTTGGTAAATGGCGTCGAGTTTATCCTGAAGGACGCTGTTCAGTTCTTCCAGGCGGCGGATATGTTCGAGAAGCTCTTTCTCCCGATCGGGGGTCATGCAACTATTTTACAGACACGCTTGTGCCGCATTACCTCGGCCATCAGGCACGCCCGAGAATGTGATCGCAGCCGCGCGCACTGAGAGCCATCATGGTGAGCGTGGGATGCTTATCGCCGCTCGATGGAAACGCGTTCCCGCCGAACACGTAGAGGTTGGGGATGTCGTGTGTCTGGCAATAAGAGTTCAGGACGCCATCCTTTGGACTAGGGCTCATGCGCGCGGTGCCGATTTCGTGGATTGATGACCCGAGACCTCTGACCCGTGGCGCTCCAGCATCGGGAGAGCCGGGGCCGCCCGGGAAACCCGCTGGACCGCCGCGTGTGACGCCCGCCATCACTTCGCCGCCGGCTTTCTTGAACAATTCATTCGCCTTTTCCTGAAAGTCGGCGATGACCTTGCGATCATTATCGTGATGTGAGAAGTGAATCTTGATCACGGGAATGCCCCACTTGTCCTTCACCTCGGGATCGAGCTCGACGAAATTCTCCTTCTGCGCAAGCATCTCGCCGCCCGCGATCCAGATGCGCGCCTGCGCCACATAGCGGCTCTTTATCTCTTTCTTCCATGCCGATCCATATCCCGGAATTGATGCAGCGAAGAACGGGTATTCGGTCTGTCCGCCGGTCGCATTGATCGCGTAGCCGCGGATGAAATCCTTGCGCTCGGTCTTCTTGTCGATGTTCTGGAAATTGGGAATGGTGATGCCAGCCAACTTGCCGTCGTCCAGACGGCTGGGGCCGCCTTTCAGCTTGGGCAGTATACCTGTCACTCCACCGCCGCTGACCTGGTCCATCATATAGTGGCCGAGAAGACCACTCGAGTTCGCAAGTCCGCTCTTCGCCGAAAGCAGCATCAGGCGCGTATTCTCCAGCGTTGATGCCGCGAGCACCACGTATTTCGCATCGACATCCACGGACTTCATGGTGAAGCGCTCGATATACGTGACGCCTTGCGCCTGATTCTCGTTGTTCATTCGCACACGCGCCGCGACGCTGTCCGTGCGGATCTCCAGATTGCGAGTCTTGAGCGCGACCGGGAGCGTCACAGCGACAGAGTTGAACATTGCGCCGACATCGCAGCCGTTGATGCAGTTACCGCAGTAATGGCATGGCGGGCGATTATTGTGCATGCGCGTCAATTGGGCGAGGCGCCGATGCGTAACAGGCCAGTTGAGACTCTTGGCTGCGGCCGTGAAAATAGATTCGGCACAGTTAAGCGGCATCGGTGGCAGAAAGATGCCATCGGGGAACTGAGGAAAACCCTCCAAGGAGCCACTGACTCCAATGAAGCTCTCAACACGGTCATAGTAAGGCTTCATGTCGGCGTAGCTGACTGCCCAATCGAGGCCCCAACCGTCGCGCGACGCGGCTTTAAATTCGTAATCCGCCATGCGGTCGCTGGCGCGCGCCCAGTGCAGCGTTCGACCTCCGAGAACCCGGGAACGTCCCCAGCGATACGTGGTGCCGGGAGCCGTGGTGTAAGGATTTTCCGTGTTGTCGAGCATGATCCGGTAATTCCGCTCGTCGCCCGAGTAGCGGCGGAGTTCGCCGGGTTTGCCCCGTCCGCGATAATCCATTTCGTACAGGAACGTGTGATGGAAATCCTTCGCCGGATTGACCGGACTCCCGGCTTCGAGCAGAAGGACTTTCATTCCCGCTTTCGCGAGTTCCATGGCGGCCCATCCGCCGCATGCGCCGGAGCCAACAATAATTGCATCGTATTTGACTGGCATGGCGATTACACCGTGTGATGTTCCGGGTGCGTGCAGGCCGGGAACGAAGCGTTATAAGAGTTGCCCTTATAGTCCAGCGCTTCGATCATGCCCGCTCGGGAGGTATAGAACGCGAAAGTGTTTTGCTGTTTAATCAGCCGGAACACCGGGTCCTCCTTCTTCGACAACGCCTCAATTATCGCCTCCCGCCCGCCCCGGTCTGCCGCATGGAATCCCGCCTCTCGCAGCGCGTTCATGGCATCGCGCCACTGTTTCTGCATATCAGGCGCGGCTTGCAACACGAAATCGATGTAGTGCGCGCAGTGAGCCTCGCGAGCGCCTGGCGTATCGTCGGTCGGGATCAGGATTTCGACAAACGATTGGAGCGCTTCGAAATCTGACGGCGGAAAAAATTTCGGCTGATAATTGCGGAGCAACGGCGGTTCGGGCGGCGGTGCGGCTCCCTGTGCGTGATGATTCTCGGCAGCTCGTAGCCAAGTCGAGAAAAACTCAGCCGCTCCAGGCAGCACGGCAGCACGAGCGGCAATATCGAGAAGATCGCGTCTGGTTACGTGCATGTCCAACTACTCTATTCCATCTACAGATCGAGGTGTTTGCGGGCGTAGTCGACGCATTGCTGATTGTAGTCGTCCTCAGCCTTCACCTGCTCCGCAGGACTTAAACCTGAGATTCTCGGCAGCGGCTTCTTAGGCGGATTATCGCGGACAAGTCGCAGGACATTAGCCAGATCCCGCCCGGGCAGCGGACTATAGGAATCGTCGAAAGTCACCCAATACTTGCTGGTGAGGACCGGAATCTTCAGTGGATCGCGCGTGATCATCTCAAGGCAAAAGAGCATATTCGGGTCTCTCTCTCGAAGGCTCTGCACCATCTGCTTCAGATTGAGCACGCCCTCGCCGAAAGGCACTTCGGACAGCAGAAAACCGTCTTCATACCGTTCGACGCCCATGTCTTTGATGTGGCAGAAAACCGCGAGCGGCGCGAGAAGCGCGAAGGTTTCGTCCGGGGTTTCGCAAAGGGAGATATTGTTGCCGAAATCAAAGCAGACGCCCACGTACTCACTGCCGACGCGTTTGAGCCAGGCGGCCTGCTCGGCGGCCCTCCAGCCCTTGTGGTTCTCGATGGCCAGCCTCATCCGATGCTTACGCAGCACCGGTTCGGCGAGAGCGACCGAGGCCTGATTCTGTTCGAAGCTCTTCTTAAAAGCATCGAATTTATCGAACTGCTCGTAACGTCGCGGAGTCAGCGCTGCGTGGAGCGCCAACGCGCCGCACTCCTTAGCGGCCGCAACGCCCGCGTCAAATGCCGCAACGCCGTCGGGATTGCGGGGGAGCGGGACGTTGTAGATCACCCACATATTGTAGGAGTCCAGTTTCTGGCGAAAGGCTTTGATGGAGTCCGGTGTGGTGGGCGGTTGCGATGTCTCGACGCCGGATAGGCCCAGACCGTGACAGTGCTCTACGATGTCGAACCGGCTGCCCGTATCGCGACCTGCGCGCATTCGCAAGGAGAAAGCCGTGGGCGCGCCGCCCATGCGCGGGAATTTCGACTGGCCTCGCGCAATCTGAGAATACAAGCCGAGCTCCCGCGGCGGCCAGCACTTGGCGTCTTGTCATCGTGGACTCCCCGCAGCCGGGAATGTTATCGCCTGGTGGCTTGCTTGGGAACGTTTCCGGACTGCTTGATCAACTTTGTCAAAAGATCGACAGCCTTGTCAATCGGCAGAAGATCGGCGATCATGATCGGCGTTCTTCCGGTTGAGTCCTGCGGATCGAGATCTGCGCCCTTATCTGCGAGAAATTGGACGACCTTGCAGACTTCAGGCTGGGTGGAAGTCGCCATGGACCCGAGAACGGATGCATGCATGACGGTCCGTTTTGTATCCGTCACGGCCTTAACGTCGGGATCCAGTCCGTACGCGTACTGAACCATTTCAATGTGACCGCTTCCCGCCGCAGCCATGAGAAACGTCGAGCCATCCTGAGCTTTGAGCTTCGGATCGGCGCCGGCATCAACCAATGCCTTGACGATATCGAGGTGATTGGCGCGGGCCGCAAGCAATAGTGGCGTCTGCTCTCCAACTGCGCGGAAGAATCCGCCGCCGCCACCCCGAAACCCGCTGGACTGAACAAGCGCGCTCTTCACGTTCGGATTGGCGCCCTTATTTAGTAGAATCTT
The DNA here is from genome assembly GCA_963767545.1 of Terriglobia bacterium. Classification (GTDB taxonomy): domain Bacteria; phylum Acidobacteriota; class Terriglobia; order Bryobacterales; family Bryobacteraceae; genus CAVVFX01. The sequence continues at coordinate 72,996 of CAVYEV010000028.1, read as the reverse complement.
GACCAATTCCAGATCGCCTTCCTGTGCAGCCACGTGCAGTGCCGTGTTGCCGGAGCGATCGGCGGCATCGACCTTTGCCCCACTGTCCAATAGCGCTTCCGCGGCTTGCGCCTTTTTGGCGGATGCCGCAATCTCCAGAACCGCCGTTCCGTTGGGAACAGCGTAATTTGCGTCGGCGCCGGCCTTGAGTAAACTTGAAACGCACTTTGCGCCGCCTTTTTGCGCAGCAAACACAAGCGCTGTAAAGCCCGCCTTTGAAGCGGATTTTACGTCTGCTCCATTCGCGATCAAAACGTCCACGACTTCCGAATGACCTTCCGCCGCGGCCCACATCAGAGCGTTTTGATTTTTATGGGATTCGACCGCATTTACTTTCGCTCCGTGCGCCAGAAGGGCTTTAACGCCCTCCACGCTCCCCGATCGCGATGCGATCATTAACGCAGTTTCCCCGTTCCAACGCGCGGCATTAGCATCCGCTCCGGCATCCAGCAACTTCAGGATTACAGCGCTATTACCAGTGCCGCACGCTAGGGTCAAAGGCGTCTCACCGTACTCATCGGCCGTCTCCACCTTGGCGCCGGCCTTCAATAATTCATCGATAGTCGCCGTTTGATCGAGGTACACGGCCCAAGCGAGCGGGGTCGCTCCATCGGGCTGAGCTACATTCACATCAACGTGGTCGCGGAGCAGCGAATCGACTGCCTTCTGGTCGTTGTCCTTTATGGCGTCAATTAGCCTGAGATCGGGACGAAGCTCGGCTGCGGTCAAGCTCTGCGAGAACAGCAGCGCGATTTGTACGACAAATAAGTACCGCATGAAGCTTCCTTAGGCGCCGAACAGCTTACACTCCGGAGAGCTGATCGATTTTGCCGGTCGAATCGCCGAGCTTTTCCGCGGGTACTCCAGCTTTATCGAGCATGGTCAGAAGCAGATTATTCATCGGCGTTTCCGGGGCATAGCGGATATGCCGTCCGCCCTTCACCTGACCCGCCGCCCCACCGACCAAAACCAGCGGTAGATCGTGATGCGTATGAGCGTTACCGTCGCTTATGCTACTTCCGTACAGAATCATAGAGTGATCAAGAAGCGAGCCGTCGCCGTCAGGGGTCTTGTCGAGCCGGTCTATGAGATACGCGAAGTTCTTGACATGGAACTCGTCGATCTTCTCGGTTTTCCCGATCTTCTCGGGATCGTTCTGGTGGTGCGTAACGGAGTGATGCCCGTCTGATACGCCGATTGCGCGATAGCTGCGGTTGCTACCTTCCCGCGCCATCATGAACGAAACCACCCGCGTCATATCCGTCTGGAATGCGATCACCATCAGATCGCTCATCAGTTTGGAATGTTCTTCGAATTCGTCCGGAATAGCGGTCGGGCGCTCCATCACAGGCAGCTTCATGGTCGCGCTCTGCTCTTCCGCCTTTTGAATGCGGCGCTCGATATCGCGTATGCCTTCGAGATACTCGTTGAGCTTGCTCTTATCCCGCGCGCCGAGCCCTGGCTGCAAACGCGCGACGTCTTCGCGAACGAAATCAAGAATGCTGCGGTCTTCGTTCATCCGCTTCAGGCGCGAGGCCCGGTCGGTGCTGTCTCCATCGCCGAACAGACGTTCGAATACCGCGCGCGGATTGATCTCCATCGGGTTGGGCGTAATGGGTGTGCGCCAGGAAATCGTATTTGTGTAGGCGCAGCTATAACCGCTGTCGCAGCCTCCCGCGAGGGTTGGCTCTTCCAAGCCGATTTCGAGCGAACCCAACTGGGTCGCCTTACCGAACTCTCTAGCTGCAATCTGATCCGCCGATATCCCAGCGCTAATGTCGGCGCCTTCCGTCTTCTTCGGATGCACTCCGGTTAGCCAGCTTGCGCCCGCCCTAGCGTGGTCGCCCGCCCCATCGCCCAACGCGCGCCCGCCGCGCTGCATCAGATTGCTCAACACCAGCATTTTTTCGCGGAAGGGCTCCAGTGGCTTCATCGTCGATTGGAAGTCGAAGCCGGCTCCGGTTGCCGTAGGCAGCCAAGCCTTCGGGATAATGCCGTTGGGAACATAGACAAACCCGAGCCGGACGGCGGGCTTAGCCGCCGTGAGACGGGTTGCGGCCATTGCCGGAACCATTGCATCCAGCAGCGGCAACGCTACAGACGCACCTATGCCGTGCAGCAACGCGCGGCGCGAAATCGATTTCTTAGTAATTATCATGACTCCGGAGTCCTCCTCATTTGAAATTGCGGACTTTTCACAACTGATTGAATAAATGCGGGATGGTGCTGCCGTTCCGTTCGGCATCGCGCATAATCGCGCGTACAGCCGGGGTATCGTAATACTCGAGCCCCCGCCCGAGGGCATATGTCAGAAGCTTTTCTGTGAAGGTCGAGATGAACGCCTCGCGATCCCGGGTGAGCAGCAGCTTGGTAAGCCCCGCCGGACCTTCGAATGTGGTCCCGTCAGGCAGCTTTCCAGTTGCGTCTATTACGCTGCCGGCGTCCTTCGACCGCCACGCTCCGACACCATCATAGTTTTCCAGTGCAAAACCGATAGGATCCATTTGCGAGTGACAGGAAGCACAGGTTGGGTTGGCGCGATGCTGCTCCATCTGCTGCCGCATGGTCAGCATCTTACCGTCCTTATTGTGCGCTTCGAGCGCCGGCACGTCCGGCGGCGGCGGCGGCGGCGGCGCCCCTAGTAGATTCTCCAGAACCCACTTGCCGCGCTGCACCACTGAAGTGCGATTGGGGTACGAAGTCACCGTCAGAATGCTGCCCTGTCCAAGCAGTCCGCCGCGGTTATGGCCCGTTCAGAATCGACCCTGCGGAACTGGGAGCCATAGATGTTCGGCACGCCATAATGCTGCGCGAGCCGCTCATTCAGATACGTGAAGTTGGCCGCCAGAAGATCGGTCAACGGACGATTCTCCCGCAGGATCGCGTTGAAGAAAAGTTCCGTCTCACGTTGGAACGACTGGCGAAGATTCGCATCGAATTCCGGGAATGCGTCCGGATCGGGCTTCACCTGCGTCAGGTTGCGAAGATATAGCCATTGGCCCGCGAAGTTGCTGACGAACGCTTTGGATCGCCGGTCGTCCAGCATCCGGTTTACTTGCGCCGCAAGAACCGCCGGATCTTTCAACTTGCCCTGCTCCGCCAGACCCAGCAGTTCATCGTCGGGAATGCTGCTCCACAGGAAAAACGAAAGCCGCGACGCCAGTTCGAAGTCGCTCACACGGTGCGACGCTTCCCGGAACGCTCTTCGCCGGATCGCGTTCGACTCGGAACAAGAAATCGGGCGAAACCAGCATCGCGCGCAGCGCCATCTCGATGCCTTTTTCGAAACTGCCGTCCCGCCGCCCTATCTGATAGAAGCCAACCAAGGGACTGATGTCGCCGTTGCTCACCGGTCCTCGGTACGCGCGTACGCGCGAGATCGGTGAGAATCTTGCGCGCGCAGGGCTCCTCATCCTTTTCGTTCGCCGGCTGGCAGACGAAAATTCTTCTGGCGGCTCGGCGATATCGCCAGGACCCGTGATGTTAAACGGACCGGAAATCGAAACCGCTCGTAAGCGCGGTGTGCTCGTGTATGTATGTCGAAAAGTTTCAGCCTTGCACCGTCCAGACGCAGATCCATTTTGCCGGCGGTGGGAGCGGGAGGAATCGCGGCAGCAGCCCGCCGTCCTAAATTAAGTCCCGTAACCACTTCCGGCAATTCGCTCTCAGCGAGGAACGTCACCCCTACCGCTGCGTACCTGCCTTTACTGACACGTCGATCTTCGAAAACCTTCGCGCCTTGTGTCTTGATCTTGAAGAGGTACTCCCCGTCAACGGGAAACCATAGGTCAGTGCGACGCCGCCGGCCGAGTCGAAAGGCAAGTCGTCGCTCACCTTAACCCGTGACCCGCGTTGCCGCGGCGCATCATACTCGTACATGTCCGGCCTAATATCGGTATCGCCAACAGCCATACGGCTGACCGTTCTGGCTGCGGACATGTACCGCTCGATCAGCACAGGCGACAATGAGAGTACATCGCCAATATTGTCGAACCCGTAGCCGCTATCGTCGGCCGGAAGCTTCGATCCGGGCTGAACGTCAAGCGCAAGCAGATCGCGAATCGCATTACTGTACTCGGCCCGATTCAGGCGGTGAATTGTAGGGTGTCCAGGATTGGGATGGGCTGCCGCGGCGCGATCTAGTTCGCTCGAAAGCCATTGAGTGAAAGCTGTTGCGTCGGGAGCCTTGGGGCGGGGAAGTCCGGCCGGCGGCATCTCACCCGAGCTGACTTTGCGCAACACCTTTTCCCAAACAGGCGCATCGGACCCCACTTTCGCCGTGTCCACCACGTCCAGCGCAATTCCCGCGGTTTTGAGCTTTTGATTGTGACAACCGATACAATACTGATTGACCAGAGCCCGCGCGCCAAGTGGGTTTGGCACTGTGACTTGAGCGTCCAGTGTTGAAACAACTAGCGGAATAACAGCAGCGAAAAGTGCCAGCTTGGGCAGAAGGTTCATGCGGATATCCGGGGATTCAAGCGCGGATCGGCTAAACCGACCCCTAATCTACTATACAGGAAAATTTATGCCTTTTTCAGAACGCTTTCAAAAGAAGGCGGCCCGATGGCTACAAATTTAAGACGAAAAACACTGCCTTCTTAGTTACCGGGCCGCTGACCCAAATCGTACTAATCCCGCGCAGCGCTGCGGTTCGGCAACAAGTGTTCCAGCCGATCCGTCCCCATGCTCACCTGATTGCGCAAGCTTGGGTCTGGCACATAAGCAAGATCCTGCATTAAGTAAAGGTTCCACGCTTTCCCGGCACCCGCTATCGGGCTCATGAATCTCACCTCATATTCCTGGCCTGCATCTTCGAACGAAATCACGTTGTCCCGAATCGCTCCCGCTTTGGCGAAACCCTCGTGAGGAGTAAGCGATAGAATGTACCGGCCCTGATCCGGAACCGCGATCCAGAACGTCGCTCCTGGTCTCCCCGTGAACCCATTACTTGGAAGCTGTTTTCCCTGCTTCCAGACAGTTATCCGTGATCCGTCAAACGCGACGGAACCGTCATCCACGGTGAAATCGCGCGGCTCGGCAGTCGTCTTCGCGGCCGGCGGCTCGGGCGCATGCGAGAAGATCTCGATATAATCGGTGAGCCTTTGTTTGCCATCAGGGCTCGTCATCAGGTCAAATTCAATGATGTCTCCGTCATGTACGATCTGGGGCCCCGGATATTTCGGCGGCGGCATGAGGGTTAAGGCGTCGCCATTCATGTGTTTGAGTATTTCGCTCACGTTGCTTGGCGGCTGGAAGGTCGCCATGTATTTGTTTTCGCCGCCCGCCGGCCTAATCACCAAGTCATAGCCGAAATACGTTCCTCTAAGCCCGTCGGCCATCAAACGATGGATGGTATCGGCGCCAACCACAACGCCACCCCCACGTAATCCATGATAAAGATCGACCGGCGGACCAGCGGTGCGCGACAGCACGGACTTGTAGCGGACCCACACGCCTGACTTCAAGCTCGCGGTTCCGCTCATCATTATCTGGCTCTGACCAAATGCAACTACTCCGAAGAGATAAATCAAGCTAATTTTGGGCATTTTGTCTCCTGATGATTCTTGGCCGCAGCTCTGCTACGGGTTGCAATTCGCTAGCGTTGACACTTGAAGTAGCGGCCGGAACGTGTACAATACGTTCTCGATACACCGTTCGGGTCACTACCTCTCTCTTGACCACGGGAACTTCCACTCGCTCGGTCCGGATCACCACGCGGGGACGAGGAGGTGTGAACCCTCTCCACACAAGCAATGCCAACATGATCGCCAAGCCACAGGCGACCGGCATCGGTACCCGAAACGAGAGGTTCCAGAGAGCCCGCCACCAGGGCCTGGATGCCGCGGGAAACACCGCTGCGCGCAATCGCGCCGGCGCCGGCGGGCATCTCCAGGCGGGTAGAATCGCGTCTAACTCCCGATCCGATAGCTCATCTTTTTCAAATGGTTCCATGTGCATTCTCCGCCTTTCGATAGACCGCCAAAATCCGCCGTAATCGCTCTCGCGCTCGATGCAGGCGCGACTTCACGGTCCCTATGTCCGCGCCCACAACCGTGGCTATTTCATCCAGGGTGACGCCTTCATACTCAAAGAGAATCAATGCCTCCTGTTGGAGGTGCGGGAGGCGCGCCACTGCTGCCGCCACCGCGAATGACATCTCCAGCGACCCGCGCGGGTCGATTGTCAACAGATCTTCCGATTCGTCGACCGGCTGCTCCGCCCGATAATCGCGATACTGTTTCAACGCCAGGTTTCGAGCGATGGAAAACAGGTATACCTTAATACTTCCCCGCGATGGATCGTAGCGTTGCGGGGCGCGAAGCAGGGCCAGGAAGCACTCTTGCGTAATATCTTCCGCAACCTCTGGCTGGCGCGTAAGGCGATATGCAAAGCTGTAAACGGCTTGATGGTGCTCGTCGAATGCTTTCTGCGCTGTCATCTGCCTACTTACTATTACCGCCAGAGTAGGCCCAGGATACGGGCATCGCGCGATTTCCAAACGGCAGATGGATCGTTTGTTGGGCTCGCATTCTCGCGATAAAGTTTTCGTCTTTCGCCAAGCGCCCAATTGCATGCTGATAAAGGATTAGGTATTCAGACTTCTAACGGCGCTTTTTCATCTGCATCCTCAAGGCGAATGCGCGCTGGCGCCTCCCACGTTGCGGTATTCCATGTTGCTTCTCCGCAAGCTGGATGAGTGGCACCCGCGAAACAATCTGGGCGCGGCGCGGAATGCCATTCATCCGCATCTCGCTTCAGCACACCTTCGCCCATAGACAATAACCGTGATCCCTTTTTTAACGAAAGCGGACGCTATCCGGTGAAGGAGATTCCCCATGAACCGCATAGCCGCTCTTTTCCCAATCCTGGCGCTAGCGCATGCCGCTGCCGTCTTTAGGACAAACACCAACATCAAACGTTATGATTATGCTCCAGGACCAAACTCCACGCGATCCTGTCGTACGCAGTGGAGACCAAGCTATGGTCGAGGCGCACTTGCGAGCCCTCGGCGGATCGGGAGTTGTTCGCTACACCGCCATCAACGCCCTCGGAGCGACCCTCCCCCTCTCACCGCCGATCGCCTGGCAAGCGATCCGAAAGTCACCCACATCCTATCCTTTGACAACCCTTCGTCCCGCTCGCTTGCGGATCTGCTCCGGCGAATCCACGGCGCAACCCAATCTTCACCCAACCGCGTGGTCAGTGCCGTCATGCCGGACGGCGACTTTCCACCTAGTGGTGGTATTTCTCAGTTGCTCGACAGCCTTATCAACGACTTTGAGCTTAGCGTGGTGCTACGCGGCGGTTCGGGTATCCAGGCAAATGCGATCACAGTGGGAGCCGCAGGCATCCCCGGCATGCAGAAGCCGGACTTCATCGGCAGCGATTCCAGCCGCACTATCGAGAGCGCCCTCGCGCGTCTTACCCAAATGGGCGTGAGTTCGGCGCTGGCCCGCAAAGCCCTGCTGATCAATGCCGCTGACTCAACCGCCGGCTGGTCCGCTGACTCCGGATGGGGCGGAATTAAACCCGATTCGATCAGTGCGCTGGCTGCTCCAGATCCCAGCCAGTCTTTGTGCATCGATCAGAACCGGAGCGCCGCCGGAGTAAGCAGCACCTGTTTCACCAGCGCCATCACGACGACGCAGGACTACGAAATCAAGTCCGCTTCACCAGCCAAAATCAGCGCGGTTTGGAATCGCACTTTTCCGGCGACGGCAGTCCTTACTCGCGCAATCTGGAGATCCATGTCTACGATCACGCGCACAACGAACTTGCCTCCGCCACGTCCGACGGCGGCAACGTGCAACAGGTAAACGCTCAGAGCGACACAGGGCTAATGGTCAGAGTGAAGTTGACCCAGCCAATCGGCGCCAGCGAGCCGCCGCAGAAATTCGCGCTAGTCTCCTCGGTAGTCGCTTCTGCCGCTCCTCATACCTGCGGCTCCATGAACAGCATTTCGCCGTCTACTATGAACTTCCCATCGCAGGGTGGCACTCAATCCGTCACCATCAGTGTGGATCCTGGCTGCAACTGGGACTTGGGTCCCATACTTACTGGAATGGACATTTTTGCCTTTCCGGCGCAAACGTCAGGCATCGGGCCCGCGACTGTAGCAGTGACTGCTGCTGCGAACCCCTACAATGTGCAGATCAGTGAGCACCTGGACCTACAGCCTGATGGATTCCTTGGGCCCTATATCGTCGTGACTCAGGACGCCGGAAACAACGTCAAGTGCGCCTATACCGCGACTACCACCGGGACGTTGCCCATAGCAGCGACTGGCGGAAGCGCCGGCCTGAACATCACGGCATCGCCTTCCACCTGCACCAGTTCCGCTTCCACCGGCGGTTCAACCTGGCTGAGCTTGTCGCTGACTTCGGGCACCGGCAACTGGAGCCCGCTCTTGACCGCTTCGCCCAACGTCACGCTGAACACCAGCAGCTCATCGCGCAGCGCGACGGTGAACGTGAGCGGCACAACAACCGGGCAGAATCCGCCATTCAGCCAGAATTTCACGATCACACAGTCGGGATTGCAGTGCATCTTCACAGTGCCTTCAACGGAGATAAGCATTCCCGCCGGCGGTATCGCGCAGTCGAGTCCTCAATCCTTCACCGTAGGCGTTTCGAACTCTGCGTGCCCATGGACAGCAAGCAGTACTACATCGTTCCTTCACGTGGTGAACGACGGGGTGACGCAAATGGGCAAGGTGAGTTATGCAGTTCAGTATTGGGCCGATGCCAATACGACTACTACGCAGCGCCCTGCCTACGCCCAGGCAGGAGGTCAGACAGTCGACTTCAAGGAGGATGGCAAAACTGCGCCTCCGCCCCCCACGTTCGATGCGACCGTAGCCGCCGATGATGTGTTTAACACGGCTCCCGGCGCTTTGGTCAACCTGAAGCCAACAGATCTTACCGTCACGCCGGCCGGCGGTAAGGGGGTCACTATTACCAATATAGACGGCGACCCCAGATTGCTGCAGGTTAGCGGCCTGGATGCCAGTAAAACATATACTCTCACCCTCGCAGTAGCAGGCTACACTATTTCCCCCAATGGACTGAAGGTCAGTAAAGCGCACACGAGTGCGTTATTCGACGCTTATAAAAACGCCGACGCACCCAAGAAGGTGGACGTCGACGTAAAAGACTTTCTAAACAAGGGCATCCCGGATGTAACAATAACCCTAACGGCGAGCGATGGCACAACCATAATAAACAAGACGAATGCGAGCGGGAAATGGAGCGGATACCGGAAAGGACCGCCGGGCATTACATACAACGCCGCAGTTGCCAAACCAGGCTACACATTCAAGATCAACCCTCAACCTGTGCCCGGTGTAACGGTAACATTCAACAGCAACGAGTTTACCGGCCACGTCGAGCTGGATCTCCAACCCAGCGCGCCGATTGATCGATCTGACCTCAGCGATCTGATTGCTGCAATTAGCATTCAGCTCGCGCCTGCGGCGCAAGCCGAGCCAACGAAAGAAGACTCGGGAAACAAAATTGACTGGGCAATGGCGCTTGACCCTGCCACGGCAAACTACGCCATAACACTTACCAGCAGCAGCGTTAAATTCAAAGTTTCGTTCCCCGGCGGCAACCACACCATTTCACAAAAAAGTCCGGACCTTTCCTTATCGGCACAGGTCAACAAGAACTAGATCGGGACTGGCCCGGCGTCGCTTACCATCGATGAGTTATCTCTTACTCCGAAGGACTCAGGGATGTTTGGCGATGCCGGGCTATCGCGCGCCGCGTGGATTTTCTGATGTTTTTGACAGTGCCGCGGGCCTAGCCGTTTGCTGCCCCTGCGCCCGGTTTGTTCGTGCAGGAGATCTTTGAGAAAATCCACCGCCGATCCTCCTAACAAGATGTGCCATCGCAAGATGTGCCATCGAGAGACTCTGGAATCAACAAGCCTTCGACCGCATCCCTGAAGGACCTCGCGGATGAAAAATCGATCTCCGCCAGCGATTCCTGTTCCGGGACGTTCTTTCCCAGCATCGTTGAAGCGCGTGGGGCCGATGCCGTTCGCGAAGCCATCCTGGCAGCCGCCAAGCCAAACTGAAATCTCCTTGGGCTTCTGTCCAGCTAGTAGCATTCTATCGGCGGCTCATCTTCCCAACATATCGGTCGGGGCGGCCAATGCGTGGCGAGATCGAATGCCGTCACGCCAAATTCTTGCTAATTTGCGAATCAGCCAGATCGACCGGCCAAATCCCTTCGAAGTCGACGAAATAAGCCTGCACATCGATACCCGGTATCGCTTCCCGCAGACATTCCGCCGCCCGCCGCAACTCCTCTTCCTGCAGTTCGGCTTCGAGTCGTGCATCGCCGCCGAATCCTCCGACAAGCCCACCGTACGCGCCGCAATCGGAGTGCAGCATAAGAATCGCGAGCCTGGTCTCATGAAGGCGAATCGATTTGCGGATTTGTTCCAGCACGAACTCACGCTCGGTCTCGTGGTCCGGTGACGCCAGACATTTGGCGCCTCCGGCTATCTTAATGGGATCCGGACACGCGATCCCAAGGCGCTTGAGAAATTTAGAGAAGCCAAGCTGGAAGCGATTATCGAAGCACGAAACGACAGCCGCGTCACACTGGTATCTCTCCCGGGGCGCGTCGAAATGAAAAACCTTTTGCATGGCTGCTATCTTTATTCCTGGTTCGCGCCGCATTCACGCAGGAATTCACGATCGATCGCCTTGCGTCCAGCGAAACCCTCGTCGACCGGGTGCCAAAAGGCAATGTCCGGCTCCCCTAATTGCCAGCAGAGATAAACTTCGCGGCCACGGTACAGCGCGGGGAAATCGATCAGACCGATGTCCAGATCCTTGACCACGCAACCAATTTCCTCGAAGTTATCGAATACAAGCTTCAATTTGGCCGCGCTGTTCTCGCGCTTCTGTCGCGTTCCTAGGACGGCCTCACGATCCACCGTAATACCGCCCATCATCATGACCTTCTCCGCCAATGCGCGTTGATCGCGTTCGGCGGCTTCGAAAACTTTCTTGGCCGCGATTGCCTCGCGGATTCCGCTGTCGACCGCCGGTAGATGCTGCCGTGCTTCGTCTAGCGTGAAATAGCGGGGCATTCGATTTATTCCCGATTCAATCAGATTCCGGTGACTTGCACGGACATCGAACGGCTGCGCGGCCCGTCGAGTTCTGCCAGAATGATGCTCTGCCAGGTACCCAGCAGTACCGCGGAATTGCGGACTTGCAGACACAGGCTTTGACCGAGCACCAGGCCACGAAGATGGGAAACGGCATTCTGCCGCTCGCAATCCGAATACCGCGGATCGTTATGCCTCCATTGGTGATCAGTGGGCACCAGATGATCCAGGTACGATTTAACGTCGTGCAACAGCGCTTCCTGCCACTCATTCAGGAAGACGGCAGCCGTCGTGTGCAGCGACTGTAAATGCACCACGCCGTCCCGAATGCCGCTCTTGCGCACGATGTCGTTGATGCGATCCGTGATATTGATCAACTCGAGCCGCTCGGTGGTGATCCAATCCACCACACGGTTAAACATCCGCCATGCGGAAGGGAGCGCCGGAGCGCTGCCGTTCTCTGTGACTGCCGGTAGCGCGGCAGTGTCGGTTTTCATGAATAGACCTCTCTCTGTTCAGATACGAAAATTACAGGCCCAGTTCCAAAGTTTCTTGGTATCCCTATACTGACACTTCTTCCCGTTCATAATGGGATGCCACGTAATCTTCCAGTATCGCGATAAACTCGGGCACGATCCGGTCGCCTCGCAGGGTCAGCGACAGGCGGCCATCGACATACACAGGCGCAACCGGTTCTTCGAATGTTCCTGGCAGCGAGATCCCGATATTGGCATGCTTCGATTCACCCGGCCCATTGACGATACAGCCCATCACTGCCACCTTCATCGTCTCGACGCCGGCATACCGTTCCTTCCAGTTCGGCATCTGCTCGCGCAGATAGGTCTGGATCTGGTCGGCCATATCCTGGAAGAAAGTGCTGGTCGTTCTTCCGCAGCCGGGACAGGCGGTGACTTGCGGTGTGAAGCTGCGAATTCCGATGGATTGCAGGATCTGCTGGCTCACGATCACCTCTTCGGTGCGGTCGCCGTTCGGCAGCGGAGTGAGTGATGCGCGAATCGTGTCGCCGATCCCTTCCTGCAGGAGCACGGCGAGCGCCGCCGTAGTTGCGACGACGCCCTTTGAACCTAGACCAGCTTCGGTCAAACCGAGGTGCAGCGGATAATCGCACTGCTCGGCCAGCATCCGGTAAGCGTCGATCAGATCCTGCACGCCGCTAACCTTGGCGCTCAAGATAATACGGTCGTGCGGAAGGCCATGGCGCTCCGCCATCTCGGCCGACAGATCGCGCTCGCCACGATCGCGTCGAGCGTCACTTCGCGCGCGTCCTTCGGTTCAGCGCGCAAGTTGTTCTCGTCCATCATGCGCGTGAGCAGCCGGCCGTCGAGCGAGCCCCAATTGACGCCGATGCGCACGGGTTTGCGATACTCGATCGCTGCCTCAATCATCGTGCGGAAATTGTCGTCGTGCTTCTTGCCAATATCCACATTGCCCGGATTGATGCGGTACTTGGCCAGCGCACGCGCGCACTCGGGATATTTCTTCAACAGCAGATGGCCGTTGTAGTGAAAATCTCCGATGATCGGAGTGCGAACGCCGAATTGTTGGAGCGTCGAGACGATCTTCGGGACCGCTGCCGCCGCGGCCTCCGTGTTCACGGTGACGCGCACCAACTCCGAACCGGCCTGCGCAAGTGCCATCACCTGATTGACTGTTCCGGTGACGTCGGCAGTATCGGTGTTGGTCATCGATTGTACGACAATCGGATAATTTCCGCCGACCTTTACTCCACCTACATCCGTTGCGACAGACTTCCGCCGCTTTCCAACTGCCATTCAACCCTCCAATAGTTTTACCGGAACCCCAATTTTATCAGGTACCGAGAAGCGTCGATCGCTCCCGGTCTTGTGGAGAGGCGCGTCGGACGTTAGCGTAACGTCGCTGTTGGTGTCCGCGTCAACTTCCGAAGAGGCGGGTTTTAATCGACATGCAGCAAAGGTTCAGCTTTTCCCGGCGTAGCTTCCTGGCGTCGGCAGCCGCGTTGGTTCCGGCAGCACACCTATTTGGAGCGGATGAGGATAACGTGAAGTTCTCGGCCGATGTCAAGGTCGTCAGTCTGCTCGCCAACGTACGCGATAAGAAGGGGCAGATTGTCCGCAATCTTCTGAAGGATGACTTCGTTCTCCAGGAAGACGGACGCGATCAGGTGATCAAATACTTTTCGCAGCAAACTGACCAACCGCTGACGCTGGGACTGTTGGTCGATACCAGCGGGAGTCAAAGGCGCGTGCTTGGTAAAGAGCGCGATGCCAGCTACACGTTTATACAGCAGGTTCTCCGCGAGGACAAGGATAAGACGTTCCTCATTCACTTCGACCGCCAGGTTGAGCTGCTGCAAGACCTGACTTCGTCAAAGAAGAAACTCGACGACGCGCTGAATGAAATGAATTCTTCATCGCAACCGCAGATGCAGCGAGGAGGCGGCGGAGGTGGTGGATATCCAGGCGGAGGAGGCAGGGGACGCGGCGGTGGCGGAGGAACAGCGCTATATGACTCCGTGTTACTCGCGTCGAATGAACTCATGAGTAAGCAGACCGGGCGCAAGGCTCTGATTGTTTTATCCGACGGCGTCGATAATGGCAGCAAGGTCGGAATCTCCGAGAGTATCGAGTCGGCCCAACGCGCCGATACGTTGGTTTACGCCATTCTATTCGCGGATAAAGAGGCTTATAGTACGCTGAGGCAGATGGGCAACATGGGCGGAATGGGGCGACGTGGAGGTATGGGCAGAGGCGGTCCGTATCCACCCTCTGGCGGCAACGCCAGCCGCGCGGATGGAAAGAAGGTGTTGCAGCGTATCTCGCACGAGACAGGCGGCAGCTTTTTCGAAATCTCCGACAAGCACCCGATTGAGAAAGCATACGCGCAAATCGAAGAGGAACTGCGCAATCAATACAGCCTCGGCTACACGTCGGATTCAAGCAACGGTCCCGGCTTCCGCAGGATCAGCCTGACGACAAAGAAAAAGGATCTGGTGGTGCAGGCGCGCCAAGGGTATTACGCAAAGGCCTGATCTTCAGATAAGCGTGTGCCCCACGAAAATTTCTGAACCGCGACTGGAAGGAAGTCGGTGCACAAGTCTTCCATGTGAGACCTACCCACATCGAGGTCCGGCGTACGTCATGCCGATACACGCCCCGACGCTTCACGGTCAGCCTTCGTCCCTAATCCACGTGTCGTGTGGTCGATACGCCACCACGATGGAAAACCTGTTGCTCTCTCGCATGTCTGAGCAGCACTGGCACGGACACGCGCCAACTCACTTGATATTCTCGATGAGCATAAGATCGCCGCGATCGAGCGCTAGCATGGTCAGCAGCACCCAACGGCCATCGGGTGAAACCACCATCGTGGGCCTGCGCATCACCCGTGGACTCTCCGGCCGCGGCATTTGCTGCAGAACCGTTGACTTGCGATCTCCAAAACGATACGCTCCAACCGCGAATGCATCGTCGCCGAACACCATGCCATCCCGCCAGGGCGCCCAGAAAGAAGGAGAATTGTACCCCGCCACCTTCTCGGGTGCGCCACCCGCTTCCGGCATTCGCCACACGCCGTTCGACGACCAATACAGCGATCCTCCCAGCACACGCGGAGCAGTGGCTCCATCGCGCGTGACCTGAACCGCAGGTCCGCCTTCCGCCGGAGCCTTCCAGATCTCGTCCCTGCCTGTTCGATCGGAACCAAAATATATCCAGTGTCCATCGGACGACCACGCCGGAAGATGATTATTTGACGTATCCGCTGTTACACGCGTCGCTGCGCCCCCATTGGCGCTCACCACGAATATGTCGCCCTTACCGAACTTGCGGCTGTCAAACCCAACCTTGTTTCCATCGGGCGACCAGCGAGGCGAGCCGACCGACGCTCCGCCGAAGTTCGTCAGTTGGACCGCGTCGTGCCCCTCGGCATCAACGGACCAGATCTCCTGGCTTCCCGTGCGCCGTGATTCGAAAACGATCTTCTTGCCGTCCGCCGAATAGTCGGGCGAAACATCGTCGCGCGTCGACGCGATTAGCCGCTCTGGCTCAGGACGCCGTTGATCGGCAGGCCACCCCGGACCCGCGATCCTCCAGATATCCGTGTCGTCTTCCGCCACCGCCAGCGCCATATTATGAGCAGCCGCGGAAATCGATAATCCTCCGCCGCTATAGCCCGCGGACGAAAAACCTCCCAATGGCTCGACCCGGCCGCCTGGAAAAGACACACGGAAGAGATGGTGCGATCCTTTGCGCAACGCGGAGACAATCAGTGAACGTCCATCCGGAGCCCATGCTATGCCGCCAACACCCTGGAGACTCGACGTCAGCAGCTTGGCCGATCCTTGCAATTGTTGCTTGCTGTCGAGATGCAGGAATAAAATCTCCGCCTGCGATTCCGCCAGCGTCTGTGTCCTGACGAATGCCAGATCGCGTCCATCCGGCGACAGCGACGGATAGTAATCGCCCTTGCCGGCAGTCACCTCGGTCAATCGCACAGCCTGTCCACCGTCCATGGCGATGCCAATCAGCCCATCGCTGTCGGCGACAATGCGATTGGCAGTGGGTAGCCAGCACATTCCACCGTTAAGCCAGCCGCCAAACGGCTGTCCAATCTTTCGTTCGGGACCGCCTAACGAGGATTCAGTAATGACTTGCATCCCGTGGTCGGTCGCGCGTAGAAACGCGATCTGGCGGCCATCCGGCGACCATACCGGTGAACCGTGCCATTCGTTGCCGCGGGTGAGCACCAGTGGCTCACTCGAATCGAGTTGCTTCACGCAAATCTTCTGCGACCCATAATCTACGCCCGTCCAAGTGAACGCGACCAGCTTGCCGTCCGGAGAAAGCGCGGGCGCAGCCTCGATCCCCGCCAGCGTGGTGAGTGGTACCGCATCGAAGCTTTGGCTGCGCTCGACAGCGGTCCATCGTGCAATTCCGAAGCCAAGCGCGAGCGCCGCCGGAATCAGCCCGAGCCACAACCAATTCGCGCGCCGCCTCATCTGAACTGGCGGAGCGCCTTTCCGCTGAGTGGCTTCTTCGCGAACCCAAGTCAGTTCGCGCCGCAAGTCCCGCACGTCTTGCCAGCGCTCATCCGGATCCTTTTCGAGACACGCCTTGAGCACGCGTTCGAGAGCCGGCGGTGTATCCGGCTGCATCTCGTGAATGGGCCGCGGCTCGTCCTTCAATACTGCCGCGATCATACTCGCGCCGCTCCCAGCCTGAAATGCGCGGGTGCCGGTGACCATTTCATAGAGCACGAGGCCGAACGAAAAGATATCGCTGCGGGCGTCAACTTGCCCACCCTGTACCTGTTCGGGAGACATATACTGCAGCGTCCCCATGATCTGCCCCTTGACCGTGAGCGCCTCGGTCATAGTCGCGTCGGTTTCCTTGAGCTCGATACCGGTCTGTTTGGCGAGCCCGAAGTCGAGGAGCTTGATACCCTGTCTGGTAACCAGAATATTCGCGGGCTTCAGGTCTCGATGAACGATTCCCTTCCGATGCGCCGCGTCCAATGCGTCCAGAATCTGTTCCGCGTACTCCAACGCTTTTGCGAGCGGCAGTGGACCTTCCAAAGGACTGCCGTCGACATACTCCATCACCAGGTAGTTCGGCCCGACATCGTAAAGCTGGCAGATGTGGGGATGATTTAAGGCCGCTACCGCGTGGGCTTCGCGATCGAACCGCTCGCCAAACCCGGCATGAGACACCTTGACCGCGACGATCCGGTCGAGCCGCGTATCCTTGGCCCGGTAGACTTCACCCATCCCGCCCGCGCCGATCTTGGCAAGGATCTCGTAAGGGCCGAGATGGCTTCCGGCGGCTAGAGGCATCGTCTTGATTCTACGCTCGATCTCAGATGCTCTGCGCTATCGGTCCTGATGATTGATGCGCGCTGACTCAACGCAGGAACTCGTGCAGAGGCGTATTGGGAGCGCGGTATTTGCCCGCAGAGGGAATTGGCCTGCCGAGTTGATCGATAGGGTTGAGCAAGACGACTGTGCGAGGCTTTATCGCCGCCACGAGTTCCGGCAAATCGTACTTCTTCAGAACGCCCGGAACCAAAACGTCGTAGAGTTCGCGATTGATGGGATGATCGAGAGCCAGCCGGTAGGACAGTAACGCCTGCTGGAGTACAACCCGACCGATCCGGGTATCGAGAACGGCGGCATGGAGAACAGATACGCCCATCGGACCTTGGCCGATCGCCGTGATTGCCGCCGGGTCGACATCCGGGCGCGCGGCGAGGCAATCAACTGCGCGGATCACGTCTTCGGCCCTCATGCCAATCAGTGTCTTGCCGACAACATAGGCGCGCGCTGCGTCGCGGTAATCACCGAGAATGTTGCCACGCTGGGACGGCCCCGCTTCGGGAACTCCGCGCGGCTGAATTGCCAGAACCAAATAGCCGGATTGCACGAGATCTTCCAGGTCGCCCCCGGCCCGGGCCAGTATCTCTTTCGGACGCGAATCGACGACCAGGGCAGCCGGGTGTCTGCCTGCCCTATCCGGGGTCAGTAGCAAACCGGCAATTTGAATTCCGGGTTCCGATTGGTAGGAGACAGTCTCCAATTTGTATCCCGCACGCGAATAAGAGCGATGCACGGTGAGAGAGCGTGCGCTGCCACCGGGATTGATTGCGATGGCTGTCAGTGCGCGGATGTCGGATGTGGTGACCGGCCCGTGCGGAGGCAGAATCTCGGCCGCGCGCGCTTTGTTCAGAGTGAAGACTGTCTCGCCGCCGAGCGAATCGGCCACCTGGCCGGTGGGAGTGCAGAGCAATTGATCCGGTGGATCCAGTTTCTCCGGCATATCCTTGGGGTCGCCGTCGCCGTTTTTCAGAAAGCGGATAAACCACGCGAACAAAGCCTCGCGGGAAACCGGGGGAACGCCATGTCCTCCGGGTCCGACGAACCAGGCGACGCGATCCCCCGCCCCGAAAACGGAATAAAAGCGTTTGGCTTCCGCGTAAGCACGCTCAGCGCCGGAGAGCGGGAAGAAATCCTCCTTAGTCGATTCGATCAGCCAGGGTTTGGGAGCGAATGATTCGACGAAATCCGGAATATCCAGGCCTTCAGCCAGAAAGCGAGGGAATACCTGCTCGCCATCCTGAGGCCCGGGACCCGCGAGAAGATCCTGCCACGAATTGATGTAGCAAGCGGCCATCGCTACCTTGACCCGATCGTCGAGCGCCGAAATATAACTGGTAAGTGTGCCGCCTCCCGAGCATCCGGCGCAGCCAATCCGCTGGGGATCGACATCCTTGCGAGATTGTAGATAGTCGATTCCGCGAATCCCGTCGAAGATGCGGTAGCGTGCGATGCTGTCGCCGATCAACAAAGTCTGGCCATTCGCGTGGCTGTGTTCAGTTGTGGAACTCCCCACCTTGGATGCTCCGAGATCCGGGTCATAGTACTGCAATCGTTCGCCTTGGCCAAGGGGATCATACTCGAGCGCGATAATGCCCTTCTTAGCCAGGCCAATGGCAATCTGGCGGTCGCCCTCCTTGCCTCCCTCCCAGTGTCCAAGAGGCATCAGAACCGCCGGGAAAGGTGCTACGCCATGGGTGGGCACATAGACATTCGCGGTTACGTAGAAGCGGGGGAGACTCTCGTAGATAATCTTTTCGATGCGATAGTCCTGGTGATTCAAGGTACCCACCATGCGGGCATTCAGCGGGCCACGATACGTTGGTAAGCCGCCGATGAGGGCGCGAATCTTCTCGCGCACTAACTGCTGGCGGCGCACGGCTTGTTCACGAGTGGTAATTGAAGCAATTACCGCCGCGCGCCGGTCCAGTTCCTGTCGCGCGATACCGTCGAGATAGCGCGTAAGCTGGGCTTGCGGAGATTCGTTCACATCCTGAAAAACGGTGAGATCTTGGGTCCACGAAACTCCACAAACAAACGCAAGGAGAGTTAGAATTTTCATATTGTTTTAGAAGCTTACAAACAAACCTCTCAGGCTTGGAGCGGCGGTCGCCTCAGTATATACTGTCAACACCGGCCAGGAACAACGTCGTCCCGCCGAAACTCATCCTCGCCGATAAGCATATCGATTTCATTTTTCGCTTAGGAGGTTGGTTATGTTTCAAATTTCCGCAGCGCGTGTCTCCGGGTTGATCGCCGGGACACTGATCTTTGCTCTTACACTGGTCGCGCAGCTTACAACGACGACGATCTCCGGCACAGTTACCGATCCGTCGAGCGCCGTCGTTGCCGAGGCGGAGGTATCGGCCTCGGAGAATTCGACCGGTGCCGTCGCCCATGCACAGTCCAACAACGCCGGTTTTTATGTTCTGGCTGGACTCGCTCCCGGAATCTATCGGCTTCGCATAGAAAAGCCGGGCTTTCAAACCTCGGTCCAGGAGGGCGTTACGGTGGAGGTCGGCCGCCCCGTCACTGTGAACGTCGCACTTCAGGTAGGCGCATCAGCCCAAACTGTCGAGGTGGAAGCTTCGGCGGAACAGGTGAACCTGCGCTCCCAGACGCTCAGCTACCAGGTGAACACTCAGATGGTGACCGAACTGCCGCTGAACGGTCGCAACGTACTTCAACTCATGCAACTCGCGCCTGATGCTGCGCCGGTGCCCACCAGCGGTGGGGCCAGCAGCTACCAGCAAAGTGCATCGCGGCCTGAAATCGCCGGCACGTATGTCAGCGCGAGCGGAGGACGGGCCAACTCCACCGGATTTTATCTCGATGGCGCGGTCAACGAAGATGCTTTGACGGAGATAGCGAACATCTTTCCAAATCCCGACGCCATCCAGGAGTTCACCTTCGAGACGAACAACTACAGTGCAAAGTTCAGCGGACGGGGCGGCGGCGTAATGAATGCGGTGACCCGAGGCGGAACCAACAGGTTCCATGGCGCCTTATTCGAATTCGTGCGCAACAGCGATTTCAATGCCCGCAATTTTTTCTCCAGCGGGCAGGATGGTTTGAAGCGCAACCAATACGGCGGAACAATCGGCGGCCCCGTGCGTAAAGACAAGACGTTCTTCTTCTTTTCCTACCAGGGCACAACACTGCGACAGACCGCTCTTTCCAACTCGGCCACGACGCTAACCGCTGCTCAGCGCGCAGGGGATTTTTCCGCCGACAAG
Source organism: Terriglobia bacterium (assembly GCA_963767545.1). Classification (GTDB taxonomy): domain Bacteria; phylum Acidobacteriota; class Terriglobia; order Bryobacterales; family Bryobacteraceae; genus CAVVFX01. Next base: position 52,725 of record CAVYEV010000028.1, on the reverse strand, counting down.
GCGAATATCGTCGATCCCGCCACTAGCGTTCCGTTTCCCGGTAAACAGGTACCCGTATCGCGGTTCGATCCAATCGCGGTGAAGATCCTGACCTGGGTTCCCGTCGGTGCGCCCGGCAGCGGAGTGGTCTATTATCCATCGCGTACAGCGCAGAATGACAAGCAGTTTGTCGCGCGTGGCGATCATAATGTGAATGAGAAGTTTCGCATTTATGGGAGCTATCTTTACGACGGATTGCAGCAACCGGCGACCACCGTGGCCGACGATCTGCTCACGGCATCCCCGAACCAATATTGGCGCAGCCAGAACTTTGTTCTGAACGCTACTTACACCTTTCGCTCGAATCTGCTGGCAACGTTCGTCGCCTCGATCAGCCGGCGTTTGAATACCTACACCGGACCCACCGAGTTCCAGGATTGGCCCGACCTCGGCGCTGCCGTGCCGAAGATGGTGACCGGCGGATCGAAGACCAGTCTGGACCTGACTATCGGCAACTACTTCTCGACAAGCTGGGACGGAATCTATACGATCCCCTCGACGCTGGGCGAAATCGGTACGCACTGGAGCTACATCAAAGGTAGTCACTCGCTGGATTTCGGTGTGGAAGTAATCAAGAGCAAAGTCGTCAAAGACCAGGATTTCCTAAGCGATGGGAACTACACCTTTTCGGGCGTCCTCTCCGGGGATAACGCGCTCGATTTCCTGCTCAGCCGGCCCAGCCAATTCCAGCAGCAGGAACCTTTCTATATCGTCCCAATTCGGACGCTGCCCGCCGCGTACGTGGCCGACACGTGGAAAGTGTCGCGCCGCCTGACTCTGTCCCTAGGCGTGCGATGGAATCCTTTCGTCCCGGTGTTCGAATCCTCTTACCAACAGGAAGGGATCTTCAGTTACGCATACTTCAGCCAGGGGGTCCACTCCAAACTCTATCCCAACTTGCCGCCGGGTCTGCTGGTTTCTGGCGATCCCGGCATTCCGAAGAAGATTATCGCCTCCGACTATCGCATCTTTAACCCGCGCGTGGGATTCGCGTTCGATCCGTTCGGTGACGGCAAAACCAGTATTCGCGCGGGGTTCGGCATCTTTCAGGATCAGATGCAGGGGAACACGATCAATCCGAATTACAGTCCTTTCAATGTCAACGCGACGATCGCTTTTCCTGCCAGCACTGAAAACCCGTATCAAGGACAGTACAATCCCTTCCCGATTTCCCGGCCGAACCCTTCCGGCCTCATTTTCCCGTTGCCCGAACTTGCCAATCCGTTTATCCTGGGCATTCAGCCACCGGCGATCCAGCAGTGGAACTTCACGGTTGAGCGGCAGCTTCCCTGGTCGATGTTGCTTCGGGTGGCGTACGAAGGGATGGAGTCTTATCATCTGCCCGGCTCGATCGAAGGCAATGCCGCGATCTATAATCCAGCACTGACCGCCACGCAGAATCGAACCCAGGTCAACTCGCGCCGGCCGATGGGCCAGTTTTATCAAGGACTCTACCTCGGCCAGAATGTCGGCACCGCCAGTTTCCAGGCGCTCAACGTTTCCGTCGAAAAGCGGATAACGAGCGGATTGACATTCCTGGCAGGATATCGTTGGTCGAAGTGCCTTGATGAGAATGAAAGCGCCACGACCTATTCCGCAATCGCCTACAGTACTACTAACCCTCGTAATGATCGCGCCGTCTGCGGTTACAACATACCGAACCAGGGGCGTTTTTCCTACGCCTGGAACATTCCCTCACCGGACTCGATGGGGGCGCTCGGCCGCAACTTGCTGGGCCACTGGGAGACCAACGGTATTCTAACCCTGCGCAGCGGTGTTCCGTTCACCATCACCAGCGGCATAGACAATTCACTCAGTGGCATTGGACTCGACCGTGCCGATCTGGTAGGCAACCCGTCGCTCCCGGGTGGCAGGTCCAAGGCGCAACAGTTGCAGCAGTGGTTCAATGTTCAGGCGTTTACCGTGAACGCTCTCGGAACCTTCGGAACAACGCCGCGCAACTATCTGGAAGGGCCCGGATTCGCGAACCTGGATTTCTCGGTGGTACGCCGCTTCCCGATCCGCAAAGGACCGCTGGCCGAGACTCAAGTTCTGCAATTCCGAGGGGAGTTCTTCAATGTATTTAACCGCGCCAATTTCAACAACCCTACATCGTCTGTCAGTTCCTCTTCCTTTGGCCGGATACTCGGAGCCGCCGACCCGAGGATTATACAGTTGGGTTTGAAATTTGTGTACTAAATTTAGATTCACTGAACCAGCTTGCGATGCCCGAATATACCGGTTGTGAGAGAACCGTGCAAACTTCTTCTCTCGCTAGCCCAAAAATCGGACAGCGGGGATCCACCCCAACGACACGCCCGTCATCACCACCCCTACCATCATAATTACGGCGGCGGATATCACAGGCATTGTGCGCATGAACAGACTCTGCGAACTCCGATGCCGCTCGGGTACCAGGTGCTTGGCATAGAGCACTACCAGGCCCGTTGCCATCAGTACGATGGCCAACCCAACGCTAAACGAGAGAAGACAGCGCCATACCTAACCCGGGCCGGCCCAGCGAAATCGCGCGTAAGTAGCAGAATCAGGGCCGCGGGACAAGGAACCATCCCTCCGCTTGCGCCGAGCGCAATCAGGCTGCCGAGAGTAATGTCGCCTTCAGGCACGTGATGATGCGGATGCGCGTGATCGTGGGAGTGCGTGTGACCGCCATTTTCATGATGATGATCATGATCGGCGTGTGAGTGACCAGCATGCGAGTGCTCGCCGTGTGAGTGATCGCCGGGTGAGTGACTGTGCGCATGAGCGGTAACCGGCTCATGAACATGATCGTGTGAATGGCCATGCTCATGCGAATGTTCGTGGTGATCGTGAGAATGCCCGTGGTGTACATGCGAATGCGCACCCATCATGGCTTTGGACCTCTTATACAACATGAGAGCGCCGATCGAGACGATCGACAGGCCTGAGATAACCCCTAGCACCTTCGTCATCTTCTCAGGCATGATGTACCGCGAAAGAAAGATTGTGACAAAACCCAACAGGAAAACGCTGATCGTGTGAGTGAATGTCGTCATCAATCCGAGCAAAACCGCGTGCTTCGGTGTTCCACGCGATCCTACTAGGTAAGCCGCAACCATCGTCTTTCCATGCCCTGGCTCGAACGCGTGCATCGCCCCCAGACCAAACGCCACGAGCATGCAGATCAATCCGACGCCAAACGTGATCTGACCGCCATGAAGAACCGTCGACAGATAATCCCCGCGTTTCAACGATCCCATCGATTCCGATTGCGCGGGAGTAGGCGATGTTGTGGCGGCCCGCGCAGCCGGAGCTTCAGCCTGAGGAATCGCGGCGGTAGCGGCAGCAGGTTCGTGTCGTTGCGCGGGGGCATCGGGCGGAACGGGAACAGCTTCTGCCACAACTGGACCGCTACCCGAAATGTCCAGCGAGGCCCGCACGTCTTGCGGCTGGGGAATCGTTGGATCCGTCGGATAAGCTGTCAAAGCCTGGCTCCGATCCGGCCCATTCCCAATCACGATCTCCTTCCACCCCGTCCGTTCCGGATAATTGTGGTCTTCGTACTGCAGCTTTCCCGGCCCGCTCTTCACCACAACTTCTACTTCCACCCGCATCACTTTCATGCCGCCAACGCCATCGGTCAGCGTCATCTTCGCGCCTTTGAAGATTGGCTGCACCTTGACACCGCCGATAGTCACAGCGAGATTCCGCACCCATACGCGCGCTTCCTGCACGGCCCGGTTCTCTAGCGCCGCTTGCGGACTTGAGGCTTGGAGACCCCACTTTTGAAACATTTCAAATGTAGGAATCTCAGCCAGGTCCATTACATATCGAATATCCGCGCCGCCATCGTGAGGCAGAATCCGCGCATAATGATTCACGCTGAAATTTCCCATCGGGTGCGCACAAAGGAGGCTGACGCAGACTCCGGAGAGAAAAGCAATACGGGTGCGGTGCATCACATTAACCCATACGAATTGTACGATGGTTTAGATGCTAAAGAAAGAACTCGCCAGTCTGATCGATCACACCCTCCTTAAACCGGAGCGCCACCTCGGAAGAGATCGTCAAACTTTGTGCCGAGGCTGGGGAGCATGGCTTCGCCAGCGTTTGCATCAATCCTTATTGGGTTCGGTTGGCTGTGGGTGAGCTATCGGGCAGCGCGGTGAGAACCTGCACGGTTGTCGGATTCCCGCTGGGAGCCAACTCAACAACGACGAAAATTTTCGAGGCGGGGGACGCTCTCCGCAAAGGCGCCCACGAGATCGATATGGTAATGAACATCGGCGCGATGAAGTCCGGGGATTTGGCCGCGGTACTCGCGGACATTCGGGGTGTCGTAGAAGAGGGCCATGCCGCGGGCGCTCTGGTCAAGGTGATTCTCGAAACCTGCCTGCTGACCGAGGAGCAGAAGGTCACCGCTTGTCAACTCTGTGTCGAAGGCCGGGCGGACTTCGTCAAGACCTCCACCGGTTTTTCCACCGGCGGAGCGACCGTCGAAGATGTCGCGCTGATGCGCAAGACGGTAGGGCCGGCCATGGGAGTCAAAGCCTCTGGCGGAATACGGTCGTTTGCAGACCTTCAGAAAATGGTGCAGGCTGGCGCAACCCGCATTGGCACGAGTTCTGGCATCGCCATCCTCGCGGGCGCAATTGCCGCGGAAGGCGCCTACTGATCGCAATGCCTATCACCACAAAGGGAAGCTCCAAGCTCCGCTTTCGAGAGCGGGCTGAGTTGCTCGACTTCATGCTCGAAGTGGCCGCCGTCACGTCGGAGACTCTGGATCTCGACGAATTGCTCGCCAATGTCAGCACCATTGTCCGGCGCGTCCTGCACTTTGAACTGTTCGCCATTCTTCTCTACAACGAACGGGAAAAAGACTTGCGTATCCGATATGCCGTCGGCCATCGCGAGGAAGTTGTCCGCAATCTCTCGATTGGGCTCGGCGAAGGCATTACCGGTGTTGCCGCGGCAAAACGCGAGGCCGTCCTCGTCAAAGACGTGCGCCAGGATGATCGCTATCTCAGTTCAATCGATGCCGTCCGCACCGAACTTGCCGTCCCGATGCTGGCTCGAGGACGCCTGGTAGGTGTGATCGATGTGCAGTCGACGCGCGCCGGAGCGTACCAGGAAGAAGATCGATCCCTGCTACGTCTGCTCGCCTCACGCGTTGCCGCCGCCATCGATAATGCGCGTCTGTACCGGCGCGCCGACCGTCAATATCGCACTTTGAAAACGCTGCGCAAGATCTCCACCGAGATCAGCGCCATTCTGGAGATCGATCAGTTGCTCGGCACCGTCGCTACCAGCGTTCGCAGCCTCATGAGCTATGACGCATTCAGCATCCTCTTGGTCGATGATGAACAAAAAGCCCTCCGCCACCGCTTCAGCATTCGCTACGATGAGCGAGTTAATATCGACAATGTTCCGTTCGGGAAAGGTATCGTCGGAAACGCGGTCGAGTCGCGCCATGTCGTTCGCGTCCACGATACCAGCGCCGATGAGCGCTATATCGCCTCTCATCCCGAGATCCGCTCGGAACTCGCCGTCCCTCTTATCCTTCACGACAAGGTGATTGGCGTGTTGGACGTCGAAAGCGAGCAGCTTGGATACTTCACCGACGACCACGAACGCACTCTGGTGCTGCTTGCGCCTCAAATCGCCGCTGCTATCGAGAATGCTCAGTTGTATCAGGATATTGCTCAGCGCGAGCGTCGCATGCAGGAAGACCTGATCGCGGCGCACGAACTGCAGACCATTCTGATGCCCACCGGGCCGCCCGATATTCATGGGATGGAAGCGGCTATCGGCTTTCGCCCCGCCCGCCTGGTAAGTGGCGACATATTCGATTTCTTCGAGCATCGCGATGAGCAGATGGCCATCGCTTTCGGCGACTCCTCGGGAAAGGGCGCGGCCGCGGCTCTGTACGGCGCCGTTGTGGGAGGACTGATGCGCACCATGGCTAGCCGTCATCGCCGGCCTGCCCAACTCATGAAGGCGCTCAACGGCAAGCTCATGGAACGTAAGGTGGAGGCCCGTTATGTAACTCTGCTGCTGTTGCTCTGGGATCCTCATTCGCAAACCTTGACCATGTCGAACGCCGGCGGAACCGTGCCGCTGATCTGCCGTGACGGCCAGATCGTCGATCTCAAATTGGAGGGCGTGCCAATCGGCCTTCTGCCCGACCGTGAGTACGATGAGGTGGAGTTCAAAGCGCGCTCCGGAGACTTGATCCTGCTGTATTCCGACGGCGTGAGCGATCACCTGAGCCCCGAAGGCAAGGAGTATGGCCGCGGCCGTCTCTCCCGTGTCGTCCGGCGGCGCTGTTGGCAGAAGGCAGACGACGTTGTTAATGCGATATTCGCCGATCTCGATAAATTCAACACAACTCTATTTGACGATCAGACCCTGATCGCAATGAAAGTGAAGTAGCTCGAGAATTGTTCACTTATACCGGTCAGACACTCTATTGCGAGTCCGTTGCACTCGCGGATATCGCCAAACAGGCAGGCACGCCCTGCTATGTGTATTCCGACGCAAATCGATTCTTGATGCCTGGCGCGCCTACGACGCCGCGTTCGCGGATCTGCCGCATAGCGTCTGCTATGCCGTCAAGGCCAACTCGTCGCTCGCGGTCCTGGCGCTTCTGGCAAGAGAAGGTCTCGGGGTTCGACATCGTCTCGGGCGGTGAGTTGTTTCGCGTGCTGCAAGCCGGGGGAGATGCCTCGAAGGTTGTGTTTTCGGGAGTCGGCAAAACGGAGCGCGAGGTGGAGTACGCCCTCGGGTCGGGAATTCATAGCTTCAACTGCGAGTCGGAGGCCGAGCTTGCGCTGATCGATTCCATGGCCGCGCGGCTGGGCACGAAGGCGCAGTTCTCCCTTCGCGTGAATCCCGATGTTGACGCCCACACGCATCCCTACATCGCTACCGGTCTGCGCGATCACAAATTCGGCATTGATATCGAATTGGCGGAGGCGGTCTACGAGCGCGTCCCGCCGCTTCGGCAACCTCGTCGCGGAAGGCGTGAGCTGCCATATCGGCTCGCAACTGCTCGACACCGCGCCCGATACTTGATGCGGCCGCTAAGGTGCTCGCGCTCGCCGAACATTTACGCGATCGAGGCCACCCCATCAAGCACGTCGATCTCGGGGGAGGCCTGGGCATCGCGTACCAGGCCGCCGAACGCGCACCGTCAATTGGCGAGTTCGTCCGCGCTATGGGCAGCCGCATCGCGAGCAGCGGCTTCGCCGTGATGATCGAGCCTGGCCGGTCAATCGTCGGACCCGCGGGCGCCCTGCTCACGCGCGTGCTGTATCGCAAACAGAGTCCCAAGAAGGAGTTCATGATCGTGGACGCCGCGATGAACGACCTGATCCGCCCCTCTCTCTATCAGGCACATCACGAAATTCTGCCTCTGCGCAAGAACAATCTTCCCAAGGTGACCGTGGACGTAGTGGGTCCGGTGTGCGAGACCGGCGACTTCCTGGCCCGCAACCGCAACATCGCTAACGCCTTGCCCGGCGATTACCTCGCCATCATGACGGCGGGCGCTTACAGCTTCGCCCAGTCGTCGAACTACAACTCGCGTCCGCGCGCCGCTGAGGTGCTGGTTGACGGTGAGACGTGGCGCGTTATCCGGGAGCGCGAGACGCTCGCCGATCTGATCCGAGGCGAGTCGCTGTAAGTCGCGGCGGTCTCCCCACAGGCATACAATAAGTCCACGACATGAAATACATAGCGCTCCTCGCACTCGCATTGCTGGTGACGATTGCCGTCTGGCTTCCGGCCCAGACGCCCGCGGATCCTCTTTCCGATGGATTCAAACTCGTTGAAGTCGCATCCGTCGCCGACGCCATGGAACAACTCTACGGGCAGAAATCGTACATGACGCATGACATGCGCCCGCTCAGTCCCGCCAAATTCGCCGGGCCCGCCGTCACTGTAATGCTGAAAAAGGAAGAGCACACCGAAGGAGCAAAAGCTTCCACCGGCATGCTGGATGCAATCGATAAAGCACCCGCGGGTTCTGTCTACGTGCTGGTCCTGGAGGATGGCCTCGATATCGCCGGCATCGGTGGACTGATGGCGACCGCGATGAAGTACCGTGCGCTCGCCGGCGCAATCATTGATGGCGGGGTTCGCGATACCCCGCAGATCCGAAAGTTGCAATTCCCCGTGTTCAGCCGCGGCATCGTGCCTTCAACATCCATCAATCACTACCGTTTCGTGGGCGTGAACGTTCCTGTAACCTGCGCAGGCGTGCGCGTTCAACCTGGCGACATTATTACGGCCGATGAAGACGGCGTCGCGGTGGTTCCCAAGGCTCATGCAAGTGATGTTCTAAAGAAGGCGCAGGACCTCGATAATACCGAGCACAGCATGCTCCCGTTTATCGAGAAGTACCGCTCGATTACGGAAGCTGTCGCGAAGTTCGGACGTATATGAGCCCGGGCGGATCTGATAGGCTGATTCGTCATGAAGACTAGTTGCCCTGCTACGTTGCTCGCGGTCGGTTTGCTGACCGGTGTTCTGAACGCCCAGATCTACACCCTCTCCCATGACGATATGGTCAAATTGACCTCCGAGAATCCTTACGAGCGCTTTCCGAACGGACGCCCCAAGGTTCCCGACGCCGTGCTCGAAAAATGTAAGGGTCTCTCGATTGAAGAAGTGTGGGCCGTCCTCAACACTAAAGGCTATAAATGGCAACTTGCCGGCTCCAGCCTCTTGATCATGCATCCCGAGAAGAAACTGGTGGGCCGCGCCGTCACGGCGCAGTTCATGCCCATGCGGCCGGATATCGCGAAATGGGCCGATCCCGATGCCGCCGGGGCGCATATTTCGCCGCATCAGCGGCTACTGATCGACAACCTTCAGCCGGGCGACGTTCCGGTCGTGGACCTGTTCGGCAAAATTGAAGGCGGCACTATCGTCGGCGACAACCTGGCCACCGCAATCTGGAACGCCACGCACACGGGCTTGGTCGTCGATGGCGCAGTCCGCGATCTTGAAGGCATTTTCCCAATCGACATGCCCGTTTACTACCGGGGCGTCCATCCTTCGGCGCTCGATTATAAGAGCGTCATGATGACCGGTTTAAATGTGCCGATCAAGATTGGCGACGCTACCGTGATGCCGGGCGACATCGTATTCGGCGATCGCGGCGGGCTTTACTTCATCCCGCCGGCGCTGATCAAAGAAATACTCGATAAAGCCGATGTTACCCATATCCACGACGAGTGGACTAAGCTGAAGCTGGATACGGGTAAATATAAGTCCAGCGATATCTATCCTTCTCCGCACGATCCCGCGCTGAGGAAAGAATATGAAGAGTATCTGAACGCCCATCGGGGCAAGTAAGTTGGATTAACTCCAGAGCCGGTCGTGCGATCGCTCCTGATCCCATTCCTTCGTAGGTTCGAAGTATCCTCCGCTATTGGGCATCAGGTGCTGTTTCATCACGTCGTCATTAAGCGTGACCCCTAAACCCGGCTTATTCGGGACGGTGACGAAGCCATGATTGAGGATCGGCTTCTCGACGCCTTCGACTAAGTCGCTCCACCACGGGACATCGACGGAGTGATTCTCCAGCACCAGGAAATTTTCGGTCGCCGCGGCGCAGTGAACGTTGGCCATGCAGGATACCGGGCTTCCCGCGAAGTGCATGGCCATCGCTACGCCGTATTCCTGGATCGCATCGCCGATTTTCTTGGTTTCAAGAATTCCACCCGAAGTGGCAAGATCGGGATGCAGTATATCGACCGCGTGATTCTTCGCGAGTTCGATGAAGCCTTCCTTGAGATATATATCTTCGCCGGTACACAGCGGTATATCCACGGCGTCTGAAATTTTCTTGAGTAAGTCGGTGTACTGCCACGGGATCATGTCTTCGAGCCACGCCATATTGTATTTCGTAAGATACTTGCCGAGGCGGATGCACGAATTCACGCCGATGTGCCCGAAGTGATCGGCCGAAAGCGGCACTTCCATTCCGACCTGTTCGCGCACAGTCTGGACGAAATCGCCCATCTTCTCGATGCCTTTCTCGGTAAGTTCGATACCGGTAAACATATGTTGCGTGTTACCGCCCAGCCCGACGGAACTGCCGAGCGGATGCGTGATTGCGCCTGGAATATCTTTAACCAGGTCGATCCCAAGGTCCATCTTGAGCCAGGTAAATCCCTGGTCGCGGCGATCGCGCAACCGGGCGCCATAAATCTTCGGATCGTCCGACTCAGTCGTATCCGCGTAGCATCGGATTTTGTCGCGAAATTTGCCGCCGAGCATCTGGTACACGGGAACGCCATAAGCTTTACCGGCGAGATCCCACAATGCCATCTCGACGCCACAGACGCCGCCAGCCTGGCGCGAATTTCCGCCAAACTGCTTTATTTTCCGGAACAACTGATCGACGTTGCAAGGATTCTCGCCCAGCAGTCGGCTCTTGAGGAACAGCGCGTAAGTCTTACTGGCGCCATCGCGGACTTCGCCTAAGCCATAGATGCCTTGATTTGTATCGATCCGGATTACGGGACAGGTCATCGGCGCGCGCGTCACCACTGCGATGCGCATATCGGTAATCTTCAGTTCGGACGGTTTGGAGTTCGTGTTTACGTGATTTTGGTACGCCTGGATTGTCTCTTCGGCCCAGAACGCGCCGGCGATTCCCGCCGCGGCGCGTACAAAGGACCGGCGGCTCTGAGTCGTTTTCTGCATGCGAGAATTCTACACCCGAACGCGTCGCGAACCAAACCAGACGGGAATCGACACTCTAACCTAGAAGGGCGAGTTTGACGACGTCGTCCATCGACCGTGCATAATGCATCCGCATGTCGCCGATCTGCTCCCGCTTGAGATCTTCCTTCACATTCACCTCATTCTCGTAGGGCAGAATTACATCAGTGACTCCGCTTCGTTTCGCGGCGAGCACTTTCTCCTTGACACCGCCGATTGGCAGCACCTGACCGGTCAGCGTTATCTCGCCTGTCATCGCAAGATTAGGCTTCACGCAGCGGCCGGTGAGCATCGATAACAGCGAGATAGCCATGGTGATTCCGGCGGAAGGTCCATCCTTGGGAATCGCTCCGGCGGGAACGTGAACGTGTATGTCGCTCGTCTTGAAGACCTCGGGATCGATTCCGTAGCTCACAGCGTTGGCGCGTACCCACGTAAGCGCCGCCTGTACCGACTCCTGCATCACCGAGCCCAACTGTCCCGTCATGATCAGGCCCTTATTGCCGCCCTGCATACGGCCGGATTCGATGAACAGCACGTCGCCACCGACCGGCGTCCAGGCGAGCCCGACGGCTACTCCGGGGCGGCTCGTACGCTCGGCAAGCTCCGCGTCGGCGCGGAAGCGGGGAGCGCCGAGCAATTCTTCGATTATCTCGGGCGTGACCTGCGCAATGGGGTTCTTCCCTTCCGCGTAGCGCCGCGCCAGCTTTCGGCAGATGTTGCCGATCTCGCGCTCAAGGTTGCGAACGCCGGCCTCGCGCGTATAGCGGCGAACGATGTAGCGTACCGCGTCGTCGCTGAATTCAAGTGGCCGGGAATCGTCGAGAGCGTTCTCGGTTTTTTGACGCGGAATTAGATAACGGAATGCGATTATGACCTTCTCCTGCTCGGTGTATCCCTGAAGCTCAATGATCTCCATACGATCCCGCAATGCGTCGGGAACAGTGTCCAGAACGTTCGCGGTAGTTATGAATAGCACTCGGGACAGATCGAACGGCACATCCAGGTAGTTGTCGCGAAAGGTCGAGTTCTGTTCGGGATCGAGCACCTCAAGTAGCGCCGACGCGGGATCTCCCCGGAAGTCGCGGCCCAGCTTGTCTACTTCGTCCAGCATGAACACTGGATCGTTGACACCGGTGCGCCGCAGCGCCTGGATGATCTGTCCGGGCAGCGATCCGATGTACGTCCGCCGATGACCGCGGATTTCCGCTTCATCATGCATGCCGCCCATCGAAATGCGCGCGAACTTCCGGCCAAGCGAACGCGCGATTGAGCGGCCGAGCGACGTTTTACCAACTCCGGGAGGTCCGACGAAACAGAGTATCGGACCCTTCATTGTGGGCTTGAGTTGCAGCACGGCCAGGTAGTCGAGAATGCGATTCTTCACTTTCTCGAGATCGTAGTGGTCCTCGTCCAGAATTTCAGCCGCGCGCACGACGTTCACGGCTTCGCCCGTAGATTTGCTCCACGGCAGGCTCGCCATCCATTCGAGATAAGTGCGGGTTACCGTGTACTCGGGCGACATCGGCGAGATTCGCGTGAGTCGCTTAAGCTCCTTCATCGCTTCCGCCTTGACTTCGTCAGGCATACCCGCGGCATCCAGCGTCTGCCTCAGTTCCTCGACATCCTGCTGGGTCTCGTCGGATTCACCTAACTCCTTCTGGATTGCCTTCACCTGTTCGCGGAGATAGAACTCGCGCTGGCTTTGGGAAAGCTGGCCCTGCACCTGCGATTGGATCTTGCTGCGAAGTTCGGACAACTCAACTTCGCGCGCTAGCAGGACATTGATGTATTCGAGACGGGCTCGTGAATCGAGCTGTTCGAGAACGGTCTGGCGCTCAATATGGGTCATTCCCGGCAAAGCGCTTGCCACGAAATCGGCGAGACGGCCGATTTCGGGAATATTCGACGCGGTCAAGTGAATTTCGTCGGAGAGATTAGGCGCAGCGGAAACGATTTGCTGGAACGCGCTCAACACGTTCTGGCGCAATGCTTCGAGTTGGGGTGTGATTTCTGGCTCGATCTCGGGCAGTCTCGCGACACGCGCGCGAAGGTAGGGCTCCGTCGCGACAAAATCCAGCGTACGCATTCTCGACAGGCCTTCGCAGAACAGGAGCAGACCTTCGCGCATGGGAACGATTTTGTGGATGATCACCAGCGTCCCGATCTGATAAAGCTCAGTCGGAAGCGGAGAATCGGCGCGCGCGTCGAGCTGCGAAACGACGCCGATCGTGCGATTCTCGCCAAGCGATCTTACCAGCGCCACCGACGCGGGGCGGCCGACGCTGATAGGCAGCAGTCCGTGGGGAAACAGAACCGTATCTCGGACCGGGAGAATCGATACAACCTCCACCGCGTTGGTATCGTTAGGCAAATCCTCTGGCGGTTCTTTAGGCTCTTCGTCGGGGTGCGGCTCATCAACTGGAGGTTCGTCTTCCGTTGGTGGTTCCTCTACCGGCTCTTCAACTACTTCGGGCTCATCAACGGGCGGAGACTTCGCTATTGCAGTCTGAGCGGTATTTTCAGTTTCGGCAGTCAGGTTTTTGGCCACAGTTCTCACCTATGAGTGTAACACACTCATATGATATATAGTACAGTACTAAGATGCCTTGACAGTGAATGCTGATTCATAACATCGGAACAGTGACGCGTCCTCTCATTGGCGAGCACGGAAACATTTCGAAGTCTTACGAGCTGGTCCGCTCGAAGCCACCCAAAAGATGCAGAAGGAATTGGCATCTATACGGTACTCACCTAATTCTCAATCCGCCTCTTCGCGATTACCGGCAAGTTTCGCCTTTGCGTCTCGATCGGCCTCAGCTTCCTTCTCAGCAGCGGCCCTATCTGAGGGGCGCATCGCGTAGAACCGCGATTGGCAATCGTGGCACCGATAGGGATAGTGGCCGCTCAGACTCCACAAACGTTCCATAAGGCTTCGGCGCGCGGAACGGCGAACCGCGCGGCTTCTGCAAATGGGACAGGTCAGCATCGACTAACAATAGTAAATCATGTTTTGCGAGCGGGAGTGTGCCGGAATCAGCCGGGATCCACGCGCTCTAGCGACGGCGCGTTCTACAATGGAACCGTGAACCCGGAAGTTACTCTGCAGAACGCGGTATCACGGCTGGCGGATGTGCGGGCCGAAATCGCGAAGGTTATCGTTGGGCAGCAAAGCGTCGTCGATGGCGTGCTGATCTGCCTTCTTTCGGGGGGGCATGTTTTGCTCGAAGGCGTTCCGGGCCTGGGAAAAACTACGCTGCTGCGCACTCTATCCCGCGCGCTACAACTCAAATATTCGCGGATTCAGTTCACTCCCGATCTGATGCCCGCCGATATCGTCGGCAGCATGGTAATTGAAACCGACGACCGCGGCGGTAAGGCCCTGCGCTTCCAGCCTGGACCGGTGTTCGCCAACCTCGTTCTGGCGGATGAGATCAATCGCGCGACGCCCAAAACGCAGTCCGCTCTCCTCGAAGCCATGCAGGAGCGAACCGTTACCAGCGGCACCACCACGCACGAACTCGAGCGTCCGTTCCTCGTCATGGCTACTCAAAATCCCATCGAGATGGAGGGCACTTACCCGCTTCCTGAAGCGCAACTCGATCGCTTCTTAATGAAGATTATCGTGACCTATCCGAATCGCGATGAACTCAGCCTTATCGTCGACCGCACCATCGCGCGCGAGGAGGCGGAAGTGCACCCCATTCTCGACCGCGAAGCAGATTTTGGAAGTCCGCGACGTCTGCCGTCAGGTGATGGTCGCGCCGCATGTGCGCGATTACGCCATACATATAGTCATGGCCACGCAGCCAGATCAGAAGGAAGCGCATGAATCCGCCCGCAAGTATATCCGCTACGGAAGTTCGCCCCGCGGAGCGCAGGCACTCGTGGAGTGCGGTCGCGTGCTCGCCCTTATGCGCGGCCGCTATCACCTGGCGATCGACGATATACAGTACGTGGCCGCCGCCGTGCTCCGGCATCGGATCATACTTAATTTCGACGCGCATGCCGACGGCGAAACAGCCGATACCGTGCTCGCCAAAATTCTCAGCGGTGTTAGCAAGCAGGTATCCGCCGCATAAGGATTCAAGGCCTCACCCATGCCGTCCGCCGAGCCCCTGCTGGATCGTCACTTCCTCGAAAAGCTCGAGCGCCTCACCATCCATTGGCAGCGCTCGTTCGCGGGACTCGTGGGCGGACACAACCCCTCGCGATTCTCCGGCGGCGGGCAGGAATTCCTCGATCATCGCAACTTCCATCACGGCGACGATCTCCGCGCGGTTAATTGGCGCGCGTATCTCAGGCTCGACAAACTATTCCTCAAGATGTTCCAGATCGAGCCGCGCGTTCCGGTCCACATGTTGGTCGACACCAGCGCATCGATGGCGTCGGGCAACGGTTCAAAGTTCGATTTGGCGCGCAGACTTGCCGCGGCCCTTTGTTACGTCGGCCTGGTGCGGCTCGACACCATTGCGATTCAGCCGTTTTCCTCATGCCTCGGCGAAGGAATCGTAGGCGGCGGCGGACGCCATCGTTTCCGGCCAGTAATGGAGTACCTGCAGCGCATTGAGGCCAAGAGGCACACCGACTTTAACCTCGTGGTCCGGGAGTTCATCCAGTCGAACCCGCAGCGCGGCTTGGTTATCGTGCTCTCCGATTTTCTGGACGACGCCGACTGCCTACAGCCCGCTGCAATATCTGGCTGACTTCGGCCACGAGTTGTTGCTCATTCAGATTTTCGCGGATGAAGACCGTACGCCGCCATGGAACGGCGAACTCGAACTGGTCGACGCCGAAACGAACGCGGAGGTCCGGCTGCAGTTCGACGAAGAAGCGCGCGAACGCTACACCAAAGCTTTCGACGAATACTCCGGCGCACTGCAACAACTGGCCGTGCGGAACGGAGGCCGATTCGCTAGCGTCTCAACTGCCACGCCGCTCGAAGACGTCATCTTCGGTTCGCTGGTGCGCACGCGAGGCGTTGCCTGATGTCGTTCCTTAATCTCACGCTGGGGCAATTCCTCACCCTGTTCGCCGCCGCCGGAGGCATTGCCTTCGTCCTTTATCTGCTTGACCGCTCCAGGCGCAAAGTCGTTGTCCCGACGCTGCGCTTCTGGACCGCAGCCGAACAGCCCACTACGGTTGTCCGGCGCAAGACGGTCAGTCAACCTTTGTCGCTCATGCTTCAGCTTTTGGGCATTCTGCTTCTCCTGCTTGCCATTGCCCAACTCCGCTGGGGAGTGTTCTCGGGAAAGCCGCGCGACCATATCGTTTTGCTCGATACGTCCGCGTGGATGGCCGCCACAGCGCCGGCTGCGATAGGGCCGAATGCAGCAGGGACGAACTCCCGCCGCACTCTGATGGATCTTGCGCGCCGCCAAGCTGCTCTTTACGTCCGCAATCTCCCCGGAGCCGATCGTGTCATGCTGGTGCGCGCGGACGCTCTCGCCAGTCCCGCAACCCCGTTTCTCTCCGACAAGATCTCCATATTGAAAGCAATAGCCGATTCGAAGCCCGGCTCCACTGTCCTCGACCTCAGCCAGGCATTCGCCTTCGCGTCGCGAACTCAGCAGTTATCTGTCAACCGCGCCGGTGAGATTATCTACGCCGGACCCGCTCGCGTTTCGGAAACAGACCAAACCGTGCCAGCGGTTCCCAACTTGCGGGTGCTTCCAGTAGCCGATTCTGCCGCTAACGCCGGAATCACGCATATCGGGCTGCGGCGTTCGCCGGACGATTCCAACGTGTGGGACGTCTACGTTTCCTGCCGCAATTATGGCGCCCAGCCCAGAATCGGAACTGTAGGCATCGCTTTCGGAGGCGCACCGGCCGGAGCGCAACGCATCGCGTTAGGTCCGGCGCCCGGACCGGCTGCCGACCACGAAGCCGTTTTTAAGCTCCGCACTCACGCGGCAGGACTTCTCGAAGTTCGCCTGCTGCCTTCCGACGTTTTCACCCAAGATAATCGCGCTGTGCTGGAAATACCCTCTTATGGCGGGCTCAACGTCACCATATACTCCGATACACCCGATCTTCTCCGCCCGCTGTTCGGAACGAGTTCTCACGTAAACGCGATGTTCAAAACGACATCGCAATATAAGCCCGAAACTTCTGGTTTGGTGGTCCTCGATCGCTTTCATCCGCAATCGCCGCCACATGGCGACTCGCTATGGATCGATCCGCCGCCCATGGGATCTCCCATCCCTGTGCGCACACGCGTCGATCATCCCGGACCGATCCGCTGGGCCGCCGATCAGAGCATCGCGGCAGGCCTGCGTACCAAAGATGCGCGACCGGACACGACTACGGTGTTCGAAGCGGCCCCTTCCGATTTAAAGATCGGAGTTATCGACGAGGGACCCGTAATTGTTGCGCGCACTGGCGATAACAACCGTCGCATGGTGGTGCTTGGTTTCCATCCCAGCAATGCCGGCATGCGATACGAACTTGCGACACCGCTGTTGATCGGCAACATTCTGCGCTGGCTGGCGCCAGAGTCGTTCCGCAACCTCGATCTTAGCGCCAGCAGCGCGGGCACCGTCAACGCGGAACTGCCGGCCGATACCGATCCGGAGACGATTCGTGTGATTCGTCAGGACGGGCAACCATTGCCCTTCAGCCTCACCGGCCGGTCGCTGCATTTCTTCTCCGGTGTTCCAGGTATCGTGCGCGTCCTCGCTGGCAGCCATGAATCGGTATACTCGCTCTCGCTGCCCGGAATGTGGACCAGAAAATGGGATCCGCCCGCCAACGCCAAACGGGGTCTGCCCGCATTTCGCGAGACACTGCAAAACCCGCGCGACCTGTGGCAGTTGCTGGCGATTCTCGGCGCGGCAGCGCTGCTGGCCGAATGGCTGATGTTCGGCCGGATGAATCGCATTCTCCACCGGCCCGCAGCTGCGGCGGCGAGCCGTCTGAAGAAAGCGTCCTGAAGATCCAACCTCCAGGATCAGCGTTTATCAGGTAATTAAAATCTAGAGTAATTTCTCGTCGTGGCCATCGGAAACACCCGGTCGCCCATTACCGCCCGGCATGATAATATTCAGAAGTCGTAGCTAACCGGGATGCTGCGCCTGCGGGATATGGCAAACTCAGCGGCTAACACCAACGACGACCCCCGGCCCTCAATAGATGAGTCTTTTGCAGAGTTGTATGCCGAGCTGCGCCGACTGGCACATGCCCGGCTGAGGCACAACGAGCCGATCACTCTCCTCGACACTACCTCTCTGGTCCACGAGTCTTATTTAAAGCTTTTGCAGGCAGGCGGGATGCCGATTTCGGAACGATCGCACTTTCTGGCCTACGCCTCGCATGCAATGCGATCGATCGTCGTTGATTTTGTCCGGCGGCGCCGAGCCGAGCGCCGGGGCGGAGGCGAACCGCAGGTCTCTATCGATGCGGCGGACAGTCTACAGGCGACGGACGAGGAAATTGTTCGTGTAAACGAGGCTCTGAGCGAACTCGAGAAGGTGGACGAACGGCTGGTGAAGGTGGTCGAAATGCGGTACTTCGCGGGTCTCAGCGAACCGGAGATCGCTGAATCGCTGGGCATCACCGACCGAACGGTCAGGAGAGATTGGAAAAGAGCGCGTCTGCTCCTATCTCTCGCGCTCCAATGAACACGGCTCTCTAATTGCGCTATGAAGTTCACCGACAAGGAATGGATAGCTCTGTCCGAATGGGTCGACCAGGGGCTGGAATTGACCGGTCAGCAGCTTGAGGAGTGGCTCGATCGCCTGCCGGAATCTTGCCCTGTCTCGAAATCCATATTGCGCGATTTGCTTTCATCGAGCGAAGTAAATGCGGGCACCGGGCGTTTTCTAAAGCCTCTGCCTGACGTATTTCAGAACACCAGGAATGTCGAAAAGGACCACGGAGCCACCCTTTTCGCCGGCCGGACAGTCGGTCCGTACCGGCTGATTCGTGAGCTTGGCCAAGGCGGAATGGGGGTGGTTTGGCTTGGCGAGCGCGCCGATGGCATTCTGAAACGCTCCGTTGCGATCAAGCTGCCCCACGCGGGCGTCTATGGGCGTCACTTTATCGAACGATTCCAAAGGGAGCGTGAAATCCTCGCGAGCTTGACGCATCCGCACATCGGACGACTATACGACGCCGGCGTGACTGACGAGGGCGAGCCTTTTCTCGCACTGGAGTATATCGAGGGAACAGAACTCATTTCCTACTGCGATTCAAAGCAGATGGGTGTCCGCGAGCGTCTCAAGCTGTTTCTTCAGGTGCTGAGCGCCGTGCACCACGCCAACTCCCACCTGGTAATCCACAGAGATCTAAAGCCGTCGAATATCCTCGTAGGCATCGACGGACAGGTCAAGCTGCTCGATTTTGGCGTCGCCAAGCTGATCCTCGATGGCGAAGCGCATGGAACTGAGTTGACGCAACGCGCGGGTCATGCGCTAACTCCCAGATATGCTTCACCCGAGCAGATCGCGGGCGAGCCAATCAGCACCGCCTCAGACGTCTACTCGCTCGGAGTCGTGCTTTTCGAACTGCTGACTGGGGAACGTCCGTACCGGAGCAAAATCGATTCGCGGGCGTCGCTTGAAGAAGCGATCCTTGCCGGCGAGATCGTGAGTCCCACTCAGGCAGTGCAGAATCTTGAAAAGGCCCGGACGCGCGGGAGCAATGTCAAGAAGTTGACGGCAACTCTTAAACGCGATCTCGATTGCATCATTCTGAAGTCCTTAGCGAGGCAACCCGAGCAGCGGTACGCCACCGCGGACGCGTTTTCGCAGGATATCCAGAGGTATCTCAACGGTCAACCTGTCCTCGCCCAGGCCGAAAGCGTGTGGTACCGGTTTAAGAAGTTCGCCGGGCGCAACCGGCTCGCCGTTGCCGCTGTTGCCGCGGTTGTTCTTGCCCTGACAGTGGGTCTCGCGGCTGCGCTGTGGGAAGGCCGCAAGGCGCGTGAACAAGCGCACGTGGCCGAATCTGTGCTGGCCTTTATGGAAGGGATCTTCCGCGCAAATTCAATCTCCCAGCCCGATCCCGTCAAGGCCAGGCAGACAACCGCGCGAGAGCTTCTCGATATCGGCGCGAATCATTTGGACAACGCACTCAACGATGTTCCCGCGGCGAAGATGAGGGTCCTGTCGACCCTTAACGAAATGTATGACGATCTCGACTTGTGGGATAAGGAGGTCGAGTTGGGTCGAAAACGTGTGGCGCTTGCGCGGTCCATTTACGGGCGATACGATCCGGCCGTTGCGGATGCATTGCTGGACCTGGCGGAAAGTATTGCGAATCAGGATTTGCACGAAGAGCATGGGCAGGTACTCCAGGAAATCGGCCTCATTTTGGATAAACAACAAGACTATACTTCGCAGCGGCGCGCGAAGCTCGAAGCAACCCTTGCCGATTTCTACAATAACGTCGATTTTGGGCAGGCGCTGAGCCACACCAGAACAGCTGTCCGGTTAATGCGCGCGCTCCCGGTGTCGTATGAGCGATCGAACATTTTGCAGTCCTCCGCATATTACGAACTTGAGGCCGGAGATTACGCAAGAGCCGAAGCAGTAAGCGCGGAGTCGATCGCCATAGGCAAGAGCATTCCGGATAACGAGGCAAACCTTGCTTGGGAGTATAAGCATCTCGCGGACGCGCAGAATGGCGCCGAGGACTTGTTGAGCGCCGGGCGGAATTACGCGATTGCGAGAGAGTACACAAGGAAATACAACAATGCGGACGGTCCCTGGGCGCTAGGCGTAGCTTTAGCGTACGCGAATTTTCTGGTAAGGACATCGCGCATGACCCAGGGGCTCGCGATTGCGGGACCCGCCTTCGACACTTCTCTCAAATTAGCTCGCCAGCGAATCGCCTTAATCATGCTGCCGGACGCTGCAATCGATTACGGCAATGCGCTGGTCGACTACGGTCGCATAGAGGAAGGATTCGATGTATGGAAGCAGGCCGAAACGGTCCGTGGTCCTCTCGAAGCCTGGAACATGCTCGAGATGCGCCAGGAACGCGCCGATGCACTGATTGAAATGGGGCGCTACGCCGAAGCGGAGGCCCTGCTGACCGGCGCGGCAACGGGACTGCTACAGATGAACCGGCGGCACACACTTTCATACAATCGCAATCTGGCGCTCCGGACTCATCTGCTGAACGTGACCGGCCGCAAGGATGAAGCGCTCAACACGCTCTCCGAATATCAGGTTTTTTCTATACCGCCCGGCCGTGTAGCGCGTTCGAAACTCGAGGAACTGATCTTACGTTCGGAAATCCGGTTGTCGGCCAAAGACTACAAATCGGCGGCCAATCTTGCGGCGCAGGCCAGAGAAGCCATTGAGGGCAGCCCGAATAGGCCATTGCTGGCAATCTGTGAGGCACGGGCCGCCCTCGCCGAGGGGAGGGCCATATTGTTACTCGGTGAGCCGCGCAAAGCCCTGCCGCTGCTCGATCAAGCCGTCAATCTTCGAACCGGGTTGTTGGATCGCGCGAGTCCCGCCCTTGCCGATGCTGATATCGCCCTGAGTAACTGCTATCTCGATCTACACGAGCGGAAGAAAGCCTCTGTTCTGCTGGCGCGCGCCAAAGCCATTCACAGAGAACACGCGATATTAGGTGAACATTACCGCAAACCGATGACTGAACTCGAACGTCGTATGCGTGCGCAGGTTTACAACTGACCACCCCGTAAAGGCTACTTTTGCATACTCCGGCATGTCCACTACGAGCCGGCAAGCGCCACGCGGGCCTGACCTTAGGTCAGGAGGTGCGCCGGCCCGCTACGATGGTGATCTGCATGTCTTGCATTAATCGCACGATTTTATTAATAGCCGGAGAATTGCGCGCGACGAGAATTTGCGTAATAGCTCGCTCGCGAGCATATTCGGCGAGAGTGTTAGCAGGATCGGGTCCATACGCTTTGGCGACTTCTATATGCAGATTCTTCGCGAACAGCAGATGCCGCTCCAGTGCTGCGCGGTCTGCCGGTGAAAGATCGCTAAACTTGTCGTCCCGGCCAATCGCAACTGCGATACACGGCGCCTGCAGATAATCGGCGACGCGATGACCGCGGCGGATGAGCATCGCCGACGCGGGATCCGGCGTCAGCCATAGCAGGATGCGTTCACTGTTACCCGGTCGCGCAGCCCCTCTCACCGGCTCGGGTTCGCGAACCGGCTCGTCGAGGCGATCCTCTATTTGATGGGCGGTCTGGCGCATCGCCAGCTCTCGAAGAGCAGTCAGGTTGGACTCGGTGAAGAAGTTTTCGAGCGCCTGTTGAGCCTTCTCCGGCGCATAGACCACGCCGCGTTCCAGACGATGAAGTAACGCACGCGGCGTAACGTCCACCATAATGACTTCGTCGGCCTGCTTCACGACCCAATCGGGAATCGTCTCACGCACGCGGACACCGGTAAAGTACCAGACCTGATCGTTCAGGCTCTCGATGTGCTGCACATTGAGGCTGGTGAGTACGTCGATGCCTGCTTCGAGAATGTCCGTAACGTCTTCCCAGCGCTTCAGGTGCTCGACCCCAGGCACGTTGGTATGCGCGAACTCATCGACCACGCAGACCTGGGGATGACGGCGGATGACGGCCTGAGTGTCCATCTCTTCGAAGCTCGCTCCGCGATGCTCCATGCACACGGCGGGGGATGAACTCGAGTCCCTCCGTCTTCGCAATGGTGTCCCTGCGGCCGTGGGGTTCGAAATAACCGATCACGACGTCCACGCCCTGCTTTTTCAGCTCTTGGGCTTCTTCGAGAGTTTGGTAGGTTTTGCCCACGCCCGCCGCGTACCCGAGGAACACTTTGAGCTTGCCGCGGTGGAGCGGCCGGCCGGCGGTAGCGTCACGCGCCTGGAGAATGGGGGAAGATTCGGACATCGATCCCTTCGGCTGCCTTGATTAGCCGGTCTACCGGATTCGCCGCCCAGACGCGCCACGAACTTCGCTGAGTGTGGCCGATAAAGATCTGGGTTACGCGTTGCTCACGAGCGAACTTGATTATCTCATCCATAGGGTTTGCACCTTCGAGGACATTCACTTGCGCGCCGAGTTTCCGGGCGCAAGTCGAGGTTCTGCCCGAGCATCTCTTCCGCTCCACGAGTCAGATCGCGTCTGCTTGACGTAGACGGCCATTAACTGTCCGTGAAACCGATCGGCGGCATAGCGGCCAGCTCTGCAACATTGACCGAGCCTCGCTGCGCGGCGTGATGCAGACCAGAATGCGCTCCTGCGTTCCCCACGACTGATGGATGCCGTGACATCCATGTAGCGCTGGAGTTGCGATTCCACTACTTCGGCGGCGAGTAACAGAGCTAATTCCCGGAGATTCGAAAGCTGGCGGGCAGTCAGTTTGGCATCCGTCCGGCGCGTACCGCTCTCGATATCTTCCGGCGGGACATCGATTACTTCGATTTCATCGGCTGAGCGGATGAAACTCTGAGGCACTGACCGGGGCGCGCGGCGTCCGGTGAGCTTCTCGATTTCCGGTTGAAGCTCCGCGATATACTGCAGGTTGATCGCAGTGATCACATTGATGCCGCGGTTGAGCAACTCCTCGACATCCTGCCAGCGGTGCTCCCGCGGACTTCCGGACGCGTTCGTATTGGCTAACTCGTCGATCAGGCAGGCTTGCGGGCCGCGTCGGACAATCGCGTCGACATCGACACCGCCATTCGGCGTCAACGGTATAACCTCGAATCCAGTCAGTAAAGGCGCAATATCTTCGGATCCTTTAAGCTGCACCGCACCGACAACGACGTCCTGGCCGCGCGCGGCGCGCCGGCGCCCCTCGTCGAACATGCGGTACGACTTGCCGACTCGTGGCGCATAGCCGACAAAAATCTTCAGCCGTCCACGATGCGATTGAGCTTCTTCGGCTTCGATCTTGCGAAGAAGCTCTTCCGGATCGGGACGGCAAAATTCTCGCGAGGCCACGATTATTTCGCCGAAGTTCCTGAAGGAGACGCGGGGAACGCGACGTCGACCGCGAGGTTCAGTTCGAGAACATTCACTCGCGGTTCGCCGATAAAGCCGAGTTGGCGTCCTTTCGTTTCCGTTCGCGATCAGTTCGCGAACCTGATCGAGCGAGACGTCTCTGGCCTTTGCCACGCGAGCCGATTGAGCCATGGCGTTGGCCGGCGTGATTTCCGGATCGAGTCCGCTGCCCGACGCCGTGATCGCATCGGCGGGGATCGGGCCCGAATAATCCGGATTGTCTTTACGGAAAGCCGCGGCATCCTTCTTCAGCCGGTCGCCTAGCGCGGGATTGGTGGGTCCGAGGTTGGACGCGCCCGAAGTGGTCGGATCATAGCCTTTGTCGCCTGCCGCGGAAGGACGCGGATGGAAATACTCCGGCTTCGTGAAGTTCTGCGCGATCAGGCTCGGATCCGATCACCTTGCCGTTCACGCTCGATCAAGGCTTCCGTTCGCCTGGTGCGGGAAAATCGCCTGCGCCACGCCTGTTACCGCCAGCGGATACAGAATTCCGGTCAGCACGGTAAAAACGATCGTGATGAGAATCGCCGGTTTCAGTTCGGTTAACATTTGCAATTATCTCCTTTACGCAAGATGCAGTAGTCCGAGCAGCCGGTCGATAACCCAGATGCCCGGGAAGGGCGCGATTACTGCCGCCAAGCCCATAGATCAGCAGATTGCGCCGCAGCAAGCGCGCCCGCGGAAAGCGCGCCGATACTTCACGCCGCGCAGTGCCAGCGGCACCAGCGCAATGATAATCAGCGCGTTGAAAATCACGGCCGCCAGAATCGCGCTCTCCGGCGTGTGCAGGCCCATGATATTGAGCCGGTCGAGCGCCGGATAAGTCACCGCGAACATCGCCGGAATGATCGCGAAATATTTCGCCACGTCGTTCGCGATCGAGAACGTCGTCAGCGCGCCGCGCGTTATCAGCAAGCTGTTTGCCGATCGCCACGATCTCGATCAGCTTCGTCGGGATTGCTGTCGAGATCCACCATGTTGCCGGCTTCTTTCGCCGCCATGGTGCCGGTGTTCATCGCGACTCCGACGTCGGCCTGCGCCAGCGCGGGCGCGTCGTTGGTGCCGTCGCCAGTCATCGCGACCAGCCGGCCGCCCGCCTGTTCCCGCTTGATGAGGTCCAGCTTGTCGCTGGGCGTCGCCTGCGCCAGAAAGTCGTCCACGCCCGCTTCCGAGGCAATCGCGGCTGCGGTCAGCGGATTGTCGCCCGTGATCATGACCGTGCGAATCCCCATGGCGCGCATCTGGGCGAAACGTTCGCTTCATCCCGCCTTTGACGATGTCCTTCAGATGAATCACGCCCAGCACTCGCGCGTCCTCGGCTACAACCAGCGGCGTACCGCCGGTGCGCGAAATCGGCTCCGCAATATCGCCACGCTGCTGCGGAAACGCGTCCGCCATGA
The DNA here is from genome assembly GCA_963767545.1 of Terriglobia bacterium. Lineage (GTDB taxonomy): Bacteria > Acidobacteriota > Terriglobia > Bryobacterales > Bryobacteraceae > CAVVFX01. Next base: position 27,606 of record CAVYEV010000028.1, on the reverse strand, counting down.
TCCGATGACATACTGCCTGACCGATTCCGTTGCGCCCTTGCGGATCGCCCGGCCTTCGATATTCACGCCGCTCATGCGGGTCTGCGCCGTGAACGCAATGAACTCGGCCTGGTGCTCCGCGATCTCGCGGCCCCGCAGCCCGTACTTCTCTTTCGCCAGCACCACGATGCTGCGGCCCTCAGGCGTTTCGTCCGCCAGGCTGGAAAGCTGCGCGGCATCGGCGAGTTCCGCTGGCGTAAACTCCATCCGCCGGGCAGAAACTCGACGGCCTGCCGATTGCCCAGCGTGATGGTGCCGGTCTTGTCGAGCAGCAGCGTGTTCACGTCGCCTGCCGCCTCCACGGCCTTGCCGCTCATCGCGAGCACGTTGTGCTGCATCACGCGATCCATACCCGCGATGCCGATGGCCGAAAGCAATCCGCCGATGGTTGTCGGAATCAGACACACCAGCAGCGAAACCAGCACGATGACACTCGGAACGGCTGCCCGCCTTCGCCTGCGCCACGCTGTACTGCGCGAACGGAGCCAGCGTCACCACCGCGAACAGGAAGATCAGTGTGAGCCCCGCGATCATGATGTTGAGCGCGATTTCATTCGGCGTCTTCTGCCGCTGCGCCCCTTCCACCAGCGCGATCATGCGATCGAGAAAGGTTTCGCCGGGATTCGAAGTAATCTGAATTTTGATGTAATCGGACAGCACCTTAGTGCCGCCGGTTACGGCGCTGCGATCGCCGCCCGATTCGCGGATGACCGGCGCGCTCTCACCGGTAATCACCGATTCATCCACGCTGGCGATGCCTTCGATCACGTCGCCATCGCCGGGAATCACGTCGTTCGGTTCGCACAGGCACCACATCGCCTTTGCGCAGCGCGGAAGCGGGCACGACTTCCACCTTTGCCGTCGTGACCGAGCTTCTTCGCCATGGCATCTCGGTCTTCGTCTTGCGAAGGCTGTCGGCCTGAGCTTTGCCTCGGCCCTCCGCCATCGCTTCGGCGAAATTGGCGAACAGCACCGTGAACCAGAGCCATGCGGCAATCTGCACTTCGAAACCCGATGCCCGCGCCGCCCGCGATCGATGGTCCGGAACATCAGAATGCGTGGTCAGCGCCGCGCCCACTTCGACCACGAACATCACGGGATTTTTCGCCAGCGTCACCGGGATTGAGCTTTATGAACGAATCGACCATGGCTCGCCGCACGATCGGCGGATCGAACAGCGGACGGGCGCGCTTGCCGCGCGACAGACCCATCGTGGCGAATCGCTGCGCTCGGCGGTTCCGGCGCTGCGAGATTCAGGTCTTGCAATTGAATAGACATTGCAGTATCTCCTTTCACAGCATCAAATGCTCGACAATCGGCCCGAATGAGAGCGCAGGGAAGTAAGTCAGCGCCCCCACGATCACCACCACGCCAACCAGCAGGCCGACGAACAGCGGCCCGTGAGTCGGGAAAGTGCCTGCCGACACCGGCACCTGTTTCTTCGCCGCAAGCGAACCCGCGATTGCCAAGCAGCGGCAGCAGCATCAGAAAGCGGCCGATCAGCATGGCGAACCCGATGGTCACGTTGTACCAGGGGGTGTTCGCGTTGATACCGCGCGAATGCGCTGCCGTTGTTGCCGGTGGCGCTGGTATAGGCGTACAGGATTTCGCGAAAGCCCGTGCGCGCCGGGGTTATTGAGTGTTCGCTGCCGCCGGTCCCGGCGGATTCCAGTAGCTGTTCTTCGCGAACTCCGACCACCGAACTTGCGCCGGCGAAAAACAGAATGCTCGCCGCCAGCACCAGCATGCGCGATCATCGCCATTTTGACTTCTTTCTGCTCGATCTTTTTGCCCAGATACTCAGGCGTGCGGCCCACCATCAGACCCGCAATGAAGACAGCCAGAATAGCGAACATCAACATGCCGTAGAGTCCCGCCCCACGCCGCCGAACACCACTTCGCCCAATTCGATATTGAATAGCGGCACCAGTCCTCCGAGCGGAGTGAAGCTGTCATGCATAGCATTCACTGCGCCGCAGCTCGCGTCTGTTGTGATCGTGGCGAACAGCGCGGAGTTGGCAATACCGAAGCGAGTCTCCTTGCCCTCCATGTTGCCGCCAGGCTGTGAGCCGCGTGTCGCGGCTCATTTCGATACCGGCTTCGCGCAGCATCGGCGTGCCCTGCTGCTCGAAATGGTAAGCCGTCAACACGCCCGCGAACCAGAGCACAGACATGGCGGCAAACAGCGCCCAGCCCTGCCGGGTGTCCCGCACCATCTTGCCGAACGTGTAGGTCAGCGCGCCGGGAATCAGAAAGATCAGAAACATCTGAAACATGTTGGAGAAGGGCGTCGGGTTCTCGAACGGATGCGCGGAGTTGGCGTTGAAGAATCCGCCGCCATTGGTGCCCAGCATCTTGATCGCTTCCTGCGAGGCAACCGGACCCTGAGCGATCGTCTGTTTCGCGCCTTCAAGCGTGGTGACAGCCGTGTAGGCGTGGAGATTCTGAATCACGCCCTGCGAGCAAAGCACGAGCGCGGCAACAATCGAAATCGGCAGCAGAATGTATAATGTCCCTCGCGTCAGGTCGACCCAGAAGTTACCGATGGTCTTTACCGACTGCCGCGCAAAACCGCGAACCAGCGCGATCGCGACAGCCAGACCCGCCGCCGCGGACAAGAAGTTATGAACAGTCAGTCCGGTCATCTGGACGAAGTAGCTCAGCGTGGTTTCAGGCGTATAGCTTTGCCAGTTGGTGTTGGTGATGAAGCTCCGGCGGTGTTGAAGGAAAGGTCCGGGCTACATGGGTCCGAAGCCCTGCGGATTCCAGGGGAGAATCTGTTGCACGCGTTCAATCAGGTAAAGCAACAACCCGCTGAACACGCTGAATGCAAGCAGCGAGCCGGCGTAAGTCAGCCAGCTTTGTTCCTTAGACTCATCCACACCGCATAGTCGATAGATAAGCCGTTCCAGCGGACGCATCGGTTTGGACAGAAGGTTCGGGCGGCCTTCCATCACCGCGGCGATAAATGAGCCCAGTGGTTTGACACAGACCAGAATCAACCCGAAAAAAACAGCGATTTGTAGCCAACCTTGTAAAGTCATAACGAAGTCCTCTCAGAACTTCTCCGGGCGCAGCAGCGCGTAGAGAAGGTAGACGGCAATCGCCAAAGAAACTAGCGCGGCCAGTATGTTTTCCATATTTCTCCTTACTAGAGGCGATCGCAGGCCCGAGCCATCCACCAGGCGGCCAGAAAGAATGCAATCCCAATTGCGACATAGAACAGATCAAGCATGATTCTTCTCCACGAATTCGAGTACCACGGAATGTCCTCGGGCGCTTAGCCATGCTGCGAGACGCTGCTCGCGCGTTCTCCACAAGCGGCGGACCGTGGCGATGACAATGATCGAATCTCTCGACAAGAAATACTCCAGCGCTTCGCGGGCTCGCGCGCGAAACAGATCTCGAGGTTAGCCTGGAATTCCCGTGCGAGCCCGATCGTCTGGCGGCGCAGCGACGCCGCAGAAACTGGAGTGGAGTCCAGTTGAAGAGGGAAGGGTACGACTTGAGTTCGTACCATACGGACCATGGGATGTAGGCCCGCAGTGAGGCGGCCGGTCACTGTCAATGCGGCGCGAGTCAACGCGGGAGTGGTAAAAGGAACGACGACGTCGAGAGTCGCCGAACCGGCGTGGGACTCTAACAGCAACGTCGGCGCTGAGGTATTTGTCATGGTAAAGTTCCCGATCTCAGACTATCCCGGCGGGCATGAGAAACCCATGAGGATTTTCGTAGGAGTTTGGGACCGCTTCAGAATGACGGCAGGTGCTCATCTGTTGTACAAATGACAAATATTTGTCATCTATTTACTTATTTTGTTAGCAACGGCTACCCGGAATTTGATACTAAGTTCTTTGTACTCTATAAATTACGGAATGGCATCCTACCTGCTCAACGTGTGATCACGCAATACGGCGTAACCCTAGAGAGAGAACCTATACGATGAGTAATAATTCAGCTGTCACTTCCCTTGCCGGCATCTTTTTTGTACTGAGTACCGGTATGTTCGCGCATGCGGACACATTCACTTTCAACTACACAGGCCTCACGGAAAATCAAACCGCGGCTTCAACTGCGACCTCGGTTCAGACTTACATGAACCATCAACTCGGGTCTGCCGGCACAGTCACGGAGGCAGGCGGCATCACCGACAACGGATACACCGCCGATGGCCACGTAGTCGGACCGAGCACGGGACCTTGGTACAATCCCACGGTCACCCCTTACACACTTGGGACGAAGGATGGCGGCACGTTCCTTGTCAATGATAGTGCCGGAATTTCCCCGCATCCAGGTAACTCCAACGATATTAACTTTGTCTTCAGCCTTACTGGCGGAGCCAAAATCACCAGCGTGAGCTTCGACTACGAAATCTTCCCCGACAACAGTTGCCCGAGCCTGCCTTGCGGGTCCGTCCCCGATATCGAACTCGCGGCGGATGGCGTGCAAAAATTCATCGCATACGGAATCACTCCTGGGGACGCCGGAGGGTCTACGTATACCGCGTCTGTAGCTAATCCCTACTCTTGGTCGCCTGAAACCGGCCCCCAGCTCATTGGGAGCACGACGGTGAACAATCTAAGTGCATCTAGCCTCGATTTCATCGACTGGCCTGCGACCATCGGCATCGGTAACGTCGTCGTCACCACAAACGGACACACCCAGGATATCGGAGCTGTTCCGGAGCCGGCCTCTATAGTCCTCCTAGGCACCCTCGCGAGTTTCGTTGCGTTCAAGCTTCGCCGCCGGTCGAAGGTGTAACAACTTCTTCTTGTCCTTCCCCTATAGGCAACGGGTTCTCGTGCCCGTTGCCTTTTTTTCAGCCAGCGCGACATAAGATCCACGGCGCTTGATACAATCCTCTTTTCATGCACCGCCGAAGTTTTCTCATGCTCGCCGCTGGAGCTCCCTTCATGGCCAAACCCGACACCCAACCTGCGCTGAAGCTGGGAATCGATCTCTTCAGCCTGCGCTCGCAGAACTGGTCGCCCATCCAGTACCTGGATTATTGCGCCTCGCAGCAAGCTAAAGTAGTCCATTTTTCAGAAATTCGATTCATCGGCGGACTCGAAGAAAGCAACCTCCGCCGGGTGAAGCAGCATGCCGCCGAGCTCGGTATCGAAGTCGAGATCGGCATGAAGTCCATCTGCCCGACATCGAAAATGTTCGATCCCGCCGCGGGTACCGCCGAAGAACAGATTGTGCGCATGTTGACGGCGGCCAATATCGTAGGCTCGAACATTGTCCGTGCCGTCCTCGGCAGCATGGAGGATCGCAAAGCCGGCCCGATCGAGCGTCATATCGAGAGCATGGTAAAGGTGCTGCACAATGTTCGATCCCGCGTGATGGACGCCAATCTCAAAATCGCCATCGAGAACCACGCCGGCGATATGCAGGCGCGCGAATTGAAAATGCCTCCTCGACGAAGCCGGCCGTGATTTCGTTGGCGCGTGCCTCGATTCAGGCAATCCGCTTTGGACCATCGAAGATCCTCACCTGACGCTGAAACGCTGCATCCATACGTTCTCACCAGTCATGTTCGCGATAGCGCGGTGTGGGACACTCCGCAGGGCGCGGCGGTGGCATGGGTACGTATGGGTGAAGGTAACGTCAACATCGAAGACTACGTGCACAAATACGCGCGGCTTTGTCCCGGCAAGGCGCTGTCGATGGAATGCATCGTCAGCGGAGCGCGTATGTTTCCGTATCATGACCCCAATTCTGGGACGCCTATCGCACCACGCCGGCCTGGGAATTCGAGCGTTTCGCGAGCATCGCGGAACGCGGCAAACCGCACGAGTATCGACCGGTACCCAAAGAGCAGACGGCACAACGCGAGCGCGAGGACTTGGAAGCCAGCATCGCGTATACCAAGAAGCTGTTCAGCTAACTTTGCGCACTCGAGCATTTTGTTTGGTAAATCGCGGAACTTTCCTGCGCCTCGCCGGCAATACCTAACAGAAGGCCGGATCGGATCGTCGACTGCACATGCACCCCGTAACACCCCCAACGGACCGCGATCTGATCCGGCGAATGAAGGCCGGGAGCGAGGACGCCTTCGGGTCGCTGTACGAGCGCTGGAGTCCGTCGGTCTACCGGTTCGCGTTGCATATGAGCGGCGACCAGCACATTGCCGAGGAAGTAACTCAGGATACGTTCATGACGTTCGTCCGCCGCCCGTCAGTGTTCGATGAGACGCGTGGGTCACTCTCGTCATGGCTCCTAGGTATCGCACGGAACCTCACCCGACGGGCATTGGGCGCCTGGCCGGCAGGCGAATCCTTGGACGATTCACCGGGAGTTGCCGGACCGGCCGATGTCTTGAATGATCTAACGCGCCGTGAGACGATCGATGCTGTCCGGCAAGCCGTTGTGTCTCTACCGCCCGCGTATCGGGAGGTTGTCGTGCTGTGCGATTTGCAGGAGATGGACTATCGCGATGCCGCATCGGTGCTCGGTTGTCCCGTGGGAACCGTGCGCTCGCGTCTGCATCGCGCGCGGACTATGCTGCTCGCGAAGTTGCAAACAAGGTGTTGTGTATGAGCATCTGCGAAAGTATTGGAGAGGTTTTGGTGGCCACCGCGCGCGGCGAAACTATCAGCGCTGCGGATAGAACGTTGCTGGAAGATCACACCGGGGCGTGTCCCGAATGCCGCTGCCGTTTGGCCAATCAGCGTATGTTAACCGCCGGGCTTGCCGCCGTTGCGTCGCAAGTGCAAAGCGTCCCGCCGCCTGTCGTGAGTGCCGCCGTGAAAGCTGCTCTCATGGCGGAATTGCGTCCCAAACGGCGGCCGATGACGGTGTTGGTTGGGCTTACCGCTGTCGCCGCGGTTGCAGCGGTCCTCTTTCTGGTTGCATCCCCCAGACAGCAGACTGCGGGAGTGCCGAAGGAGCCTGTTGTGGCGCCTATGGTAAAGGCGCCTCCTACTGGGCAGGAGCAAGCAATTCCGCCTTCAACGCTGCCGCAGCGGTCCGCCAGACGCCATCGTCGGCGGCCACAGGTCCAGAGTCCGCACGTTGAGGAAACACGAGAAGCGGCCACAGATTTCTTCGAGATTCCTTATTCGGAACCGTTGCGCCCCTCCGAGCGCGCTGACGTTTTTCGCGTAAGAATGCCGCGCGCCAATATGGCCGCTTTCGGCTTGCCTGTCAGTGGCGGGAGCCTTGATTCCCGCATCGTTGCCGATGTTCTGGTCGGTGAAGATGGCGTAGCGCGGGCAATACGATTTATCCGTTAGGGTGGGGATTTTTAGGAGAGAATTCAAATGAAGACGAGAAGCATCTTTGCAACACTGGTGATTCCCGCGACGGCCCTCGGGCTCTTCGCACAAAACGAAGCACAACAGGAGAAGGTCACGGCAGAGCGGCACTTTGCCGCCGGGGTGGGTGAGCCCGTGATCGTCGCCCAGGGAGCGATCAGAGGCATGATCAGTCTCCCCGATGAACCCGGTGTGGTGGAGTTCATGCGCCAGGAGTTCAGCGGACGCACCGTAACTAACGCGCCCTATTCGGCGGAGGAGAAAACGGAAACCGTCCAAACCCTCGCCGATGGAACACGTATCACCAACACCACCACGGCGCACATCTACCGTGACAGTCTGGGCCGGACGCGGCGTGAGATGCCGCTCCCGGCGTTCGGTGGCGATACGCAGACTCGCACACTGATCACCATCTTCGATCCCGTGGCGGGTGCAAGCTTTACGCTCGACCCCGAGAATAAGGTTGCCCACAAGATGCCTATGCCCATTGGGGCGGCCAAATTGATCGCAGTCGATAAGATGAAGGCGGAAGCTGAAGCCATGGGGCGCGAGACAAAATCTTCCCGAACGGCCAATATGACGTACCGCGTGACACGGAGCAAAGATGCTGCCGCCGTACAGCGCGACGATCTAGGCACGAGCACACTGGAAGGCGTCAATGCTAAAGGAGTGCGCGAGACCAGCACCATCGCAGTAGGATCGATCGGCAATGATAGACCGATCGTCATCACCTCCGAACGCTGGGAATCTCCGGAGCTGCAACTCGAGGTTAAGTCGGTCCGCAACGATCCTCGAATGGGAGAAACTACCCACACCCTCACCAACATCAGCCGGGCGGAGCCGGATGCTTCCTTATTCCAAGTTCCGGGTGACTACAAGGTCGATGAGGGTAAGTCAGGCTTCCAAAAGTTCGAGTTCCACACAAACCAGTAATTGAGTAAGTCTCCGGCCTGCCTCGCGAGGTTCGTCAAAACTTCACGAGGCAGGCTGACAAGAGTCCAACCGATGCCCGCGCGGCCAGGCCCGCTCGTAGACGCCTTCACCGGCAACAGGCACTGACGGCACCCTGATACAATTTCCTTTCCATGCGGATCTTCATCTTTGTTCTGGCAGCCACCTGCGCCATCACTCTCGCCGGCGCGCCTTTGGATCAACAGGACATCGAATACGGCCACCCGGACTCCACGCCTCTGCTGCTCGATCTCCACATTCCGGACGGACCAGGGCCATTTCCCGCCGCTATTCTCATCCACGGCGGCGGGTTCGATGGAGGCAGTAAGAGCACCTTGGTCCGTCCCTTATTCGATCCGCTGGCGAATGCCGGCTTCGCGTGGTTCAGCATCGATTATCGGCTGGCGCCCAAGTTCATTTTCCGGAGACGAACGAAGATGTCAAGACAGCCATTCGCTGGGTCAAGGCGAACGCCGCAAAATACCATGTCGATGCCTCCAAGATCGCACTAATTGGCGAATCGGCCGGCGGCTTTCTCGTAAACTACGCCGGCACTCACGAGACGCCAGACACGAGAGTTGCCGCGGTAGTGGATTTCTACGGTCCGGTCGATTACGCGAAGTTAGCCGAACTACGTCGCGATCATCCGGAACGCTTCAATATGACGAGCATCAATAGACATGCTGCCAACGGCGCGGGAATTCATTTCTTCGGCGCCGACCAGCTCGACGAAACTGGCCTTGCCAAGCTGCGCGCGGTTTCGCCGATAGCCGCGGTGCACAAAGGAATGCCTCCGTTTCTTTGCATTCACGGAACCAAGGACGATCAGGTTGCTTACGAGCAATCGCCCGCTATGTGCGATGCCATGCACAAAGTGGGAGCCGTCTGCGAGTTGCTTCCGATCGAAGGGGGAGGCCACGGGATGGCGGGATGGAAAGCCCCGGAGATGCAGCACTGGAAACCAGAGATGATCGCTTGGCTGAACAAGACACTGCACGTTCAGAACTGATAAGGTGACCTGCTCTTCCGGACTCATGGACGCCCGTGCAGTCCCCAGTCCCATTCGAAGCGGCTCTTCAGCACGACGCCGGGTCCTTTGTTTCCCAGGTCGAAACCAGTCCCCAGATTGACACTGAAACCCGGCCTGATCTCCCAATCGCCTCCCACGAACAGTTGATGCACCTCCGGTTGCCCGCGCGGACGAACATTGATGCTTTCGATCCCGCCATAATATTCGAGAGAAGGCGAGAACGGTTTGCGCTTCCAGCGCAGCAGCAGCGCGGGTTCGAAGTTCCACCCATGCCTCGTACCCGGTCCATGCATCGCACGTTCGAAAACCGGATTGAACACAACCTGCCAGTTCGCAAAGTCGCGATCCAGAATGGGACGCAATTCAACCCGCCGCGAGTTCTCTTCATAGCGCGTCTTCTGAAACGAAAATTCGGCAACGAAGCCTACTCGGAAGGGTAAATGCCACGATTCAGGCGCATAAAAATGGGGCAGCACGCGCCATCCCGCAAACTGCGGATCATAACCGGGTTCCCAGGCATTGAGAAACATGAATCCGATCGCAAACTCCGGCGATACACCGAAGGTCGGTTCGAGAGTGAGATGGGTTTGATTCATCGTGGGCAGCAGAGCGCCGTCCCGCGTGTTCGTCCCCTGCGCCTCGAAGTTCAGATGAGCTTCGAGACTGTACTGCCGCAAGGTCATCGGCTCATATTCGTAGATGTGAATTTCAAACGGGTCTTGCCCATTCATCTGTGTTGCACAACACAGCCATATGATTACCAGCCCTCCGAATCTCGGCACTCGCTCAAGTTTAGGACAAATGCCCGAGCGCTTAGCAATTGGGGTGTCGACCGTCAACGGGGTGGCGCTACGCCCGGCGAAACACCGGTGAAAGGCATTGATGCGCCCCACAGTTGGCTTTGATAAGAGCCCCGCGCCTGCGGGAAAGAATGAGATCGCCAGCTGTGCAATGGATTCCAAGAGGTCAAGCTGTTTGGCAAGGATGCGGTCGAATGAGCGCGAACGGGCATAACGATAAGACCCAGAGGTGCCCCTTCCGGCCTGTGCGCGCCGGGCAATCTGATGCGGATCTTAAAGAGGCAATCCGATAGTGCCTGGAATGTCGCGAAAGCGATCTGGAATATGGAGACGCCGATGCCGGAAGCACGCTCCCTCCCAAAATTGAAGCGCGGCAGAACCTCAGATTCTGCGCGCCGCGACTCGCCTCAATCAGGTGCTCAGCCGCATGGCGCGCATTATCCGGCGGTCACGGCTCGCCGTGTAGTTGCGAGGCAGTGGCACCTCTCGAAACGAAGATAAAGCGAATCACCTCTCTTACGGTTCTCGCCGCCGGGCGAAACAACTGAACATCATAGGACCGGACAATCCCGAACCCAACCGCGACTCCTCCCGCAAACGGCTTTCGAGCGTGTCGATATCGACATGCTGCGCACCGGGGATATTCAGCGCGTTAGCGTGCGGAAGCAGCGCCCGTAGCGCCTCAGTGATCCATTGGTGATGCGGGCTCTCCTCTCCGCCGTCCACCGGAAACTCGCCCCGGCAGTCGGGATGCGCAAAACCCGCTTCCCCAAACAGGTGGAATAGGCGGCTTCCGATATTCGATTGAACCGTTGCTGTCATGCAAGCGTTTATCAACCTGAAGGTGGCATCGCGAACCGGCGCGGGAGGATATGATGGCGTTACCTGCTGAAAATCGTATTCCTGAAATGCCGCGATCCCCCGTGGGCAGAGTAGTTCGCCGCAATGCGTGAGGACGCTCAGGGGCTGTTTCGTGTGGATAAGGATGTGCCTGCCCAACACGGCGTCGAACCGGTGCCCAGGCTCAAATGAGTGTATGTCCGCCTCGATGCACGTTATGTTGCGAATGCCTTCCGCCGCGGCGCGATCGCGGAGAATCTGAAGTGCGGCAGGATCGATATCGACCGATGTCACGGAGCCTGTGCGTCCGGTCAAACGCGCCGCTAGTAAAGACACGTCGCCAACACCGCAACCGGCGTCGAGGACATGCATTCCAGTTGTAATTCCGGCGCGGCGGAAGAAGTGCTCGGTGAACGGGTGCAGAATCGATGCCTGCAAACCCAGGCGGCGGCGTTCCCGGTCGTTATGGCCCATGACGTAATCGGCTGCGGCGGGTTCGGACATAGGGTTAATTGTAAACTGGCAGCGGGGCTCACGAAGCGCCGCGATTACGGCAGATTGGAGGAGACCGATGCGAATTGCAATCGTATCCGACATCCATGGCAACCGAACGGCGTTTGACGCCGTTCTCGCAGATCTTCGGCAGACTTCTCCCGACTTGATTCTTCACGGCGGGGATCTGGCGGATAGCGGTGCGAGCCCCGTGGAGATTGTGGATCATATCCGTAATCTCGGCTGGCAGGGCGTGGTGGGCAATACCGATGAAATGCTCTTTCGTCCCGAGTCGCTGCGGGACTTTGCACAGCAATCGCCCGCGCTGCAAGCTCTTTTCACGGCGATAGAGGAGATGGCCGTGGCGACACGGGAAGCATTGGGAGAAGAGCGGCTCGCGTGGTTACGCGGGCTGCCGCGTGTTCAGATTCATGGTCCGATGGCGCTGGTGCATGCCAGTCCTGAGAGTCTCTGGCGTGCGCCATCGCCCGAAGCGGGTGATGCTGAGTTGGAAGCGATGTACTCGGCGCTCGGTCAGCCGGTTGCCGTCTACGCGCATATTCATCGCGCTTACATCCGCAGATTGGACGGGATGGTTGTGGCGAACACGGGCAGCGTCGGCCTTTCTTATGATGGCGACCACCGCGCATCATATCTGCTGCTGGACGACTTTGAGCCGGCAATCCGGCGCGTGGAGTACGACGTCGGCCGGGAACTGAAGGCTCTTTCCGGATGCGGACTTCCCCACGCCGATTGGATGGCGAAGACGATCGAGAGCGGCCGTCCTCAGTCCTTGAGTTCGGCGATAGTCGCTCCCGCGCCGCCTTCGAACTGCTCTGCCGGATAGTATTTCTCGACATGCGGGCTACTCTTCAACAACTCCCAGACGGTCTTCTTCAGCACTCCCATGCCGTGACCATGCACGATGCGGACTCGTGCGGCGGTTGCCATGACCGCGCGATCCAGAAACTGCTCGACGCGTTCCCGAGCCTCTTCCGCGTGTTCGCCGATCACGTTGATCTCCTGGAGCATCGGACTCAGCTCAGGGCCAGGCCGGAAGCTGACGTTCTTGGGGAGCTTTGCGGGTCCGACAGCTTCGGGGAGCACCTCGATCACGTCGTCCAGTGTCACTTGCATGCGCATGAAGCCGGCTTCGACTTCGATTCGTCCATCGGGTTTGATGCGCTTGACCCGCGCGGGTTCGCGGATATTCTTAAGGCGGACGCGCGATCCCTCTTCCACTTTGGGGCGCTTCGATTGCAGTTCGCCTTGGCGGGCATCGTCCGCGGTTTCGAGTATGGTGGCGTCGAAATGCTCGCCGAGTTCCCGTTTCAGCTTCGCGACCTTGCGCGCACCCTGATCCGCCGCTTTGCGGTGTCCACCGGCTTCCTGCAACTGCGCGATCGTATTGCGGGCTTCGCCTTCGAAGCGCTCGATGAGCGCGTCGCAGCGCCGCTCCAGTTCCTTGAGTTTCTCGGACTCGCGCTTCTCCCATTCCTGCGCGATCTGCCTCTCGCGAATAGCTAGAGCAGTGCGCTCCTTTTCGAGTTGGGCCTGCTGCTCGCGCAATTGGTCGACGCGTTCATGGAGTTCCGCGATGAACCTGGCGAGATCGCGCTCGCGATTGCTCATGGCTGAACGCGCACGGCGCATGATGTCGTCCGGCATCCCAAGCCGCGCCGCGATGTCGAGTCCCGCGGACTTGCCGGGAAGGCCGGTCTGCAACTGATAGGTAGGCTCCAGCGTCTCTTCGTCGAAACCCATGGACGCGTTCAGTACGCTCTGCGTGTTTGATCCATAGATCTTGAGCGCAAGCAGATGGGTGGATGCGAGCGTAAATGCGCCGGATGCGCGGAAGTGCTCGATGATAGCGACCCCGAGCGCGCCGCCCTCTTCCGGATCGGTGGCGGAGCCCAACTCGTCGAGGAGCACCAGCGAGTCCGGCGTGACATCGAGTGCCATCTCCCGGATGTGGCCCATATGGGCGGAAAAGGTGCTGAGGTTGGCCTCGATGGACTGCTGGTCGCCGATGTCGGCGAGAATCTGCTCAAAGACCGGCAGTTCGGCCTCGTCGCAAGGAACCGGGAGTCCCGCTTGCGCCATCAATGCGATGAGGCCGAGGGTCTTCAGTGTAACGGTCTTGCCGCCGGTATTGGGACCACTGATAAGCAGCGTGCGACAGGCAGCATCGAGTTGCAAAGAGAAGGGCACTACGCGGAGACGCCGCTGCCGCAGCACGTCCTGCAAGAGCGGATGGCGCGCATTCTTGATCGCGAGCATACGCTCGGTTGGAGAACTGAACCGCGGTACGGAGCAATCGAACTCAATCGCGAACCGGGCTTTGGCAAAGACCAGTTCGAGACGGCTCATGATGTTGAGAGTCACGCGGATCGCGCTGGAGTAGCCGCGCAGACGTTCGGTCATTTCACGGAGAATGCGGTGGACTTCGCGCATCTCTTCTTCGGTGAGGCGGACCAGATCGTTGTTCAGTTCGATGGTTTCAAGCGGCTCAACAAATAGAGTCTGGCCGCTGGAGCTTGCGCCGTGAACCACGCCCTTCACCTTCTTATGCTGCCCGGCGATAACCGGCACCACAAAGCGCTCGCTACGAATGGTGACAAACTCTTCCTGGAGCACGCCTTCTTCCTGGTGCGCCTTGAGGAATCGTTCGAGGGAGTCCTGAATGTGTTTCTTCTGGCGTTCGATGTCGCGGCGGATGCGGTTGAGTGCGACGCTGGCGGAGTCGGCGACACTGCCGTCGGGATTGATCTTGCCTTCGAGGTCGCGTAGCAGAGGGCGGAATTCGCCGATCTGTGCGCCCAGCGCCCCGAGTCTGGGAAAGCGCTCGGCCACCGCGTTCAGGATTGACCGCGCATCGGCCGAGCGATCGAGGAATGAGAAGACGTCGAACATCTCCTTGGGGTCGAGACTGGCGCCTTCGATGCGGAGCTTGTTGACGGCCTCGTCGAGCGGCGGGAGTCCATTGAAATCGATGCGAATGGCTGCGCCGCGTTGTGCCGGCTGCGGCTTGCCGGCGGAGCGCAGATAGCCGATGCCTTCCGCAGTATCCGCGTGATCGGCTTCGAGTGCGGCGCGATCCGAATGGGGCTCAACCTTTTCGAGTTCTCCGCGGCCGAGAGGGCTCGACACGTAGCGGCCCACCAGGTCGCGCAGCCGGTAGAATTCAAGTGTTCCGGCGCTGGTTGACTTCACACTGCTATTCTCTCAAGCCCGGCCCTCAAACGCGGCAAACGCCTTCTGAATTACGGGCGGAGTGCCCGCCGTAATGAGGTAGCCAGCCAGTTCGTTGGATTGGACCCAGGAGACACGCGCGGCATCGCTTGCGGGACGGGCCTCGCCGCCGAGGGGACGGCAGAGGTAGTCGATAAGGACGTAGTGATACTCAGGCCGGCCGGCGTCATCGCGCATAATGCGCTCGAAGACCTCTACGACCTCCAATACCTCGATCTCGAGGGTGGTCTCCTCGCGGACTTCACGGCGGATGGCGGCCTCAAGAGTTTCGCCCACTTCTACCATGCCGCCCGGCAACGACCAGTAGCCCTTAAGAGGCTCCTTTCCGCGTTCGACGAGCAGGATGCGGCTTTCATGGATGATAAGCGCGCCTACACCGAGTATCGGGCGATCGGGATAACGACGGGTATCGGACATATGTTGGTGTCATCTTAACGAAATGACAAATCTTCAATTAAGAACGTAAAGAGATTAGGCCTCTGGTAAACCCCGCCAGGTGAATTGCGGTCGGGTAGTGCGTGAAGACTCGTTTGAAATGAAGGCGCGCATTCTTTTGATCGAATCGGAACCGGAGTCGGCGCGGAATTTATCCGGATTGCTGAAGGCCGAAGGACTCGACGTGGAAGCAGAGGTGGACGGGGTGTCTGGGTTAACCAAAGCTTCGAGCGGCAAATTCGATCTGGTGATTCTCGATGCGGCGCTGTCTGGGCTCAGCGGGTTCGATGTGTGCCGCGAACTCCGCCGCCTCGGAATCGATACGGCCATTCTGATGCTGGCCGCAAAGACGCTCCCCGCGGAACGCGTCGCCGCATTGCGATTGGGCGCCGACGATTGTATTAGCCGGCAGTGTGACGCGAGCGAATGCATTGCGCGCATAGAAGCGTTGCTGCGCCGAGTTCCGGGAGCCGTGCGGAATCCGGCAAGAGTGCTGCGATTCGGAGATGTGGCGATCGATTTCGGAATTCCGGAGGTGCGTAAGGGCGGGTGCGCGGTTAGCATGGCGGCGATGGAACTGCGGCTGCTACGCTATCTGGCCGAGCATCGGCACAAAGTGGTTTCCCGCCAGGAGATCCTGCGGAACGTCTGGGACTACGATGTGGACGTCCCCTCGCGAACCGTCGATGTGCATGTGGGCTGGCTCCGGCAGAAGTTAGAGGATGATCCGCGGAACCCGAAGCATATCAAGACCGTGCGCAATCGGGGCTACCGGTTCGATTGGGATGATCACGGCTGATATTTCAAATCGAAGATCGTGTCTACCGGCAGCTTGCTCTCACCGAACATCGGCAGAGGAAACTCCTGACCGGATGGCCATATCCAAGTGGTTCGGTCCGGCAGCCCTTCACCAGTCGGCGCTCCGTCCCCATCTCTTTTTTGATGACGCCGACCAGTAGATGTGAGTATTCCTGACGCAGCACATGGCGCGCAGTATGGTCCATGCCAGCGTCGCGAGCCTTGGCATCAATCTCGAAAAGCTGGTCGATTCGCGACACAAGTTGCGTTGCAACGAGATCGTCCGGATTGAGTTTGGCGGCGTCGAATACCTTTCTGCGGGAATGCGACCAGCAGGCGGCATGCACAATCCCGGCACCGCCTATGCGTTCGTATGCGATATAGCCGTCAGTCTGCAGAATGCCTGCAACTGACCGATAAAGTTCTTCGGACCCTCGCGTCCGCGTCCCATCTGAAAATCAAAGACGACGCTACCTCCCGGCCACCCGTATTGCCCGGCCCATCGCCGCGGTTACCCGCATGAGTCATTCGCCCACACTCATCACCCACCCATCCATAGCCCGGCCATGCCCAGCACCTGGGAGAAGTTATTCCTGCCGGCCCGGCACCTCGCGCGTACGGGTTCACGTTTTCGGCTTCGCCGTTGCGGCCAGCGTCTAATTTCGCTGCCGCCTCTGTTGAACGTGATGATGTCATTTTGCGGCACTTTCAAATGGCAGGCCGCGGAAGGCGCGATCAAATTCGCCGTCGCCGATTATTTTCCAATCGATCTATTCAAGCTTCTGAAGCCGAATTTGCTATATACCCGGCGCTTCGAGTTAATTTCCCTAATCCTGTTGCTCTTCACCGCGAATGGCATTTTCGAGCCGCTCGAAGTCGCTCTGAACCGCGCGTGGGAATCACCAAGGACCGTTCCTATCTCAAGAATCAACTGCTCGGTTTCAGCCTCATTCTGCTATGCGGAAGTCTGGCGCTCGGCTCGTTTCTACTCACCGGGATGAACCACTAGTTGCTCGAAAATTCTTCGGCGCGGATGAGCCGATTCCGAAATGGCTTCTTCTCATTTTCTTCAAAATCGTCGCGATTCCCATGGTAATGCTGGCGCTATTTCTCACGTACTGGCTGCTGCCCAATTGCCGTATGCCAGCATACACTCGGCCAGCGTTACTCTATTCAGCTTCTTCGCGTCCATGATCGTGCTCGCCGGACCCGAGTGGTCGGCGCGCCGCCCCGTCAAAGAGTCCACCGGGGTCCGATAGAATAAACCGCATGCCCGATTGGAAGACTCTCGCCGCCGCGCGAGGCCTGCATCTATCCGAACCTGAACTGTCGAAACTGGCCGCCGTAATGGACGCGCTCGAGCCCGCATACCAGACTTTGGCTGCCAACCTGACGCATGACGTCGAACCCGCCACCACATTCTCGGAAGAAGCGGTGGAAGCCAGATGACCCTAATCGAAGCCGCCGCGCAATTACGGGCGCGCAAAGTCTCTTCTCACGAACTGGTATCGGCGTCGCTCGCCCGCATCGCCGAACTTAACCCCAAGCTCAATGCGTTCATTACCGTCACCGGCGATGAGGCACTTCGGCACGCCCAGCGGTGCGATGACGAACTTGCCGCGGGACGCGACCGTGGACCGTTGCACGGGATCCCTGTCGCGCTCAAAGACAATTTCTTCACCAAAGGCGTGCGCACCACCGATGGATCCAAACTCTTTGCCGATCACGTCCCGGACTACGACTCGGCGGTCGCAGAGAAATTGCATGAGGCCGGCGCAGTCGTCATCGGTAAGACCGGACTTCATGAACTGGCGTACGGCGTCACTTCCAATAATGCCCATTTCGGCGCGATCTGCAATCCTCACGATCCCCGCTGTATTCCCGGCGGATCGAGCGGCGGATCTGGGGCTGCCGTAGAAAGCGGCATGGTGTTCATGGCCATGGGCAGCGACACAGGCGGTTCCATCCGCATCCCAGCCGCCTACTGTGGAACCGTCGGACTGAAGCCCACGTTCGGACGAGTCAGCCGCTACGGCATGTTCCCTCTCGGCTACAGCCTCGATCATGCTGGTCCGTTGACTCGCACCTGCCGCGATGCCGTCGAGACGCTGAACGCAATCTCCGGTTACGATCCGCGCGATCCCTCCAGTTCGACTCGCTCTGCCGAGAACGTCCGCCTTGAAGAACCGCTGTACCTTAAGGATCTGAAGGTTGGATATTGCGAGGAGTTCTTCTTCGAGCGTCTCGATCCGGACGTGGACAAAGCGGTAAACCAGGCATTGCGCAAGATTGAAGAACGGGGCGCGACGGTAATCCGTGTGAAACTCCCGGACATTTCCGCGATTAACACGGCCGCGCGAGTCATTCTTCTGGCCGAGGCATCGGCCTGGCTTGAGCCGTATCACCTCAATCGCCGAAGTGAAATATCGCCCGAAGTGCTTGCACTGCTCGATCAAGGCCGTCTGATTTCCGGAACCGCTTACGTGAACGCCCAGCGCGCGCGGCGTATGTTGCAACGCGAATTTGCGCGCGTATGGAAGCATATCGACGTGCTCTTCACACCTACTATCCCGATGGGTGCCCCGCCCATCGGCGCGTCGACTGTCACCTTGGGCGGAGTCGATGAGGATGTCCGGATGGCAACCACCAGATTCGTCCGGCCATTTAATGTGCTGGGCGTGCCAGCGTTATCTGTTCCATGCGGAATAACGGCGAAAGGCCTTCCAATTGGAGTGCAGATAGTTGGCGCGCCGCACGCTGAGCGTAGAGTACTCACCGCCGGTGCGGCAGTTGAATACTGAGCCGCGCGAATCATCCCTCCTGGACCACCTCAATGAGATATCCGAATGCTACCCGATCGGTTGTCTTGGGGTGGACGAAAAACACGGTAGTACCGCGCGAACCTTTGCGTGGCTCGGGATCGAGCACCTTGAACCCGTTGGCTTTCATGTATTCGAAAGCCCGGTGAATATCGGAGACGCGTAACGCGATGTGGGCGAAGCCGCCGCGTCCGCCGTTCTTCTCGATTTGTTTGGCAACTGGTGAATCGGCAGTCAGCGGTTCGAGCAATTGCAACAGGTTAGGACCCGGACCGATCCGCAGCAGCACCTCACGGACTTGGTCTTGCCCAAGTACGTCCTCGCGGTGAATCTCTTTGAATCCTAGTGTTTCGTAAGCTTTCACCTGCGCTTCGAGTTCGCCAGGCGCAACGGACACGGCAACATGATCGAAGAACAGGAAGCCAGGTACCGTTCCGAGATCGCCGCTCAGTTCTGCGCACATTACTCAAACCTACCAGCATCATGGCCAGCCTGCACCCAATTCGGCGCTCGTGCATCCAAAACGAATAGCGCCCATGGCCGACCTGTTCGATCCCCTCAAGATTCGCAGTGTAACGCTACCGAATCGCATCGTCGTTTCTCCTATGTGCCAGTACTCCAGCGTGGACGGTTTCGCTAATGAGTGGCACTTCGTACATCTCGGGTGCCGCGCCGTCGGCGGTGCGGCGGCGGTATTTACCGAAGCCGCGGCGGTCACGCCAGAGGGGCGCATCACGCCTCAGGACCTCGGTATCTGGACTGACGATCACATTGCGATGCTGGAGCGCATCGCACGTTTCATCGCGGAGCAGGGCAGTATTCCAGCAATTCAAATCGCGCACGCCGGCCGCAAAGCCAGCACCACTCCTCCGTGGGAGGGTAGCGTCGGAATACCTGGAGATCGCGGCGGTTGGACGCCGGTCGCGCCCAGCCCGATACGATTTGCGGAGACGTATCCCCAACCTCGCGAATTGACAGTCGAAGAGCTACATGGCCTCACGCGATCGTTCGCTAGCGCGGCGGCACGGGCGCTTGAACGCTGGCTTTCGCATCCTCGAAATCCACGCGGCGCACGGCTATCTTTTTCATGAATTCCTGTCGCCGCTCAGCAACTTGCGTCACGACTGCTATGGTGGATCGTTCGAGAACCGGACGCGCTTTCTCCGCGAGAGCGTGGAAGCAGTGCGCAACGAGTGGCCGGCCGAATTTGCCGCTGTTCGTCCGAATTTCATCGACAGATTGGGTCGATAACGGCTGGGACATCGATCAATCCGTGGAACTCGCGCGCGCACTCGGCCCGTTGGATGTCGATCTGTTTGATTGTTCCTCGGGCGGTAACGTTGCAACTGCCAAGATCCCGGTTGGGCCCGGTTATCAGACGCCGTTCGCGGAACGAATCCGGCGCGACACCGGTATCTTAACGGGCGCAGTGGGGCTGATCACCTCGCCGCATCAGGCTTAGCACATAATCCACACCGGGCAGTCGGATCTGGTACTGTTGGCGCGAGAAATGCTGCGCGATCCATATTGGCCTTTGCGAGCGGCGCGTGTACTCGGAGTCCCAATCCGCATGGCCGGTCCAATATGCTCGCTCCGGTCCGCATGGAACTCCCGTCCGCAAGAAAGAAGAACAATAGACTATGGCAAAGCCTGTTCTCTTCACTATCGACGACGACGCGGATGTCCTTCGCGCGATCGAGCGCGATCTGCGGCGCAAGTACGCGGAAAATTATCGCATCCTGCGCGCAGAGTCAGGGCCGGCCGCGCTGGATCTCTTGCGCAAACTGGAACAACGGGACGAACCAGTCGCGCTTCTGCTAGCCGATCATCGTATGCCGCAGATGAACGGCATCGAATTTCTGGCAGAGGCGATGAAAATCTATCCGGAGGCTCGCCGCGTACTTTTGACCGCATACGCGGACACGGATGCGGCGATCCAGGCCATCAATGAAGTCAAACTGCATCATTACCTGTTAAAGCCTTGGGACCCACCGGAAGAGAATCTTTATCCGGTCATCGATGAGCTGCTGGACGATTGGCAGCAGAACTACAAACCGCGTTTCGAAGGACTGCGCGTGCTCGGCAGCCGGTGGTCCCCGAAATCGTACGACTTACGCGAGTTCCTGGCGCGCAATCGGATTCCTTATCAGTGGCTGGATGTCGAGGCCGGCGATCGGGAAGGTGAAGTCAAGACGCTTGCTGGCCACGCTTGAACCGGATCAGCTAGATCATTTGCCGCTGGTATTGTTTCCGGACGGACCGTGCAGTTATCCGAACCGCAGCATTCGCAAGTTGCGGAACGCATGGGCTTGCAGGATGCGGGCCGAAACGGAGTTTTACGATCTGGTCATCACGGGCGCGGGCCCGGCGGGTCTTGCGGCCGCGGTCTATGGCGCATCGGAAGGGCTCAAGACGCTGATGATCGAGCGCGAAGCTCCCGGAGGGCAAGCGGGCTTAGTTCGCGCATCGAGAACTATCTGGGATTTCCGCAAGGCATCAGCGGATCGGAACTGACGCGCCGTGCCGTGCAGCAGGCAGAGCGTTTCCAGGTGGAGATCCTGGCGCCGCAGGAAGTGGAGTCGATGCGCGTCGACGGGCCCTACCGCTACATCAAGCTGTCCAACGGTTCGGAAATATCCTGCCATGCGCTGGTGATTGCAACGGGACTGCAATGGCGCAAGCTCGATATTCCGGGCATGGAGCGGTTGCAAGGCGCGGGGGTTTACTACGGCGCGGGAATCGTCGAGGCGCGATCGTGCAAGGAAGAGGACGTGTATATCGTGGGAGGCGCCAACTCGGCCGGGACAGGCCGCCGTGCACTTCTCCACTTATGCGCGAAGTGTGGTGATGCTGGTGCGAGGCGACTCGCTGGCGGCGACCATGTCGAAATACCTGATCGATCGCATCGAGCAGACGCCGAATATTCATGTGCAAACCGGATCGAGCGTGGTTGAGGTTCACGGCGAGACGCGCCTCGAAGAGTTGTCGATCCGCTGCCATGCGAGCGGAGAAATCGATCGTGTGCCTGCGAGTTCATTGTTCATTTTCATTGGCGCGGAACCCCGGACCAACTGGCTGGACGAGGTGGTTGAGCGCGATGACCGCGGCTTCATTCTGACCGGCGCCGCGCTGCTTCACGACGGAAAACGGCCCAAGGGCTGGACTCTCGATCGCGATCCGGGATTGCTCGAAACCAACGTTCCCGGTGTGTTCGCGGTAGGCGATGTCCGTTGTGGATCGGTGAAGCGCGTCGCGTCGGGTGTGGGTGAGGGCTCGGTCGCAATTCAATTCGTACATCAATATCTAAGCAAGGTCTAGTTATGGACAACGGCAACGGAAGCTCCACTAATTGAGAAGTTACGCGCAATCCCGGTGTTCGATGGTTTGAGCGGCGAACAACTCGCATGGTTCGCTGAAAACGCTGAGGATCTTCACTTCGACGCCGGGGACCTCGTAATTGAAGCCGGTGCGCCCGCGGACCGCCTGATCGTGATGATTCAGGGGGAAATACAGGGCAGGCGTCCCTCCGACGGCACTCTTTATATCGTGAATGCGGGCGCCGTAACGGGCATGCTCCCGTTCTCGCGCATGACGCATTTTCCTTCAGCGATCCGGGCGACGGCACCGACGCGTATGGCCGTGCTGCACAAGGACCGCTTCGAGGAGATGTTTCACCGCATCCCCGACATCGCGCCCCGCCTGGTCGGCGTCCTCACAGACCGTGTGCGGGAGTCTACGCGAAGCGACCAGCAGCGCGAAAAATTGGCGGCGTTAGGGAAGTTATCCGCCGGCCTCGCGCACGAGTTGAACAACCCGGCATCGGCTGTGCGGCGATCAGCGACCGGCCTTCGGGATGCTCTCGCCACGTTGCGTGAAGCCAACTTCGGACTCTGCCGTGAGGAGCTTTCGGATGAGGTACTGCGGCATCTTGCTGAGATCGAGAATGAGGTTGCCGAGGCAATGACCGGTTCGCCGGTGATGGACGCGCTCGACCGTAGCGATCGCGAGGACCACATGGCAGGGCTCCTGGAGAAGCGCGGCATCGCCAAGTCCTGGGAGCTGGCGCCCGCACTGGTGGAAGCCGAAGCCGACGATGAGTGCCTTGCTAAGCTTAGCGAACAGTTCCCGGGCAAAACGCTTGAACTGGCGCTGCGCCGTGTGGCGGCCACGATTGAGGTCGAGAAGATTCTGCGGCAGATAGAGAGTAGCGCGAGCCGAATCTCCGATCTTGTGAAAGCGATCAAAGAATACACCTATATGGACCAGGCCGGGGAAAAAGAGATCGACATTCACGACGGCCTTGAGAGTACGCTGACTATGCTGCACCACGATCTGAAGAATGGTGTCAACGTCCGCCGCGAGTATGACCGTTCCTTACCGCGCGTCTGCGCTCGGGGTAGCGAATTGAATCAGGTGTGGACGAACCTGATCGGCAACGCGATCGATGCGATGAAAGGCAAGGGCGAAATCACCATCCACACCACGCGCGAGAACGGATTCGCACTGGTGGATATTGTCGACAATGGACCGGGCATACCGGCGGAAATCAAGGATCGCATCTTCGATCCGTTCTTTACCACTAAGCCGGTGGGTGAAGGAAGCGGGCTGGGGCTCGATACCGTTTATCGCATTGTCCGGTTGCACCATGGAGATGTCCGCGTCGATTCGCATCCGGGAGAGACGCATTTTCAAGTACGCCTGCCGATTTCGAAAGGAGCGAAGCAATGAAAACGTGCCATCATCTTGATCAGATCCACGACGTTAAGCCGCATACCCGCGGCTGTGAAGAGTGCCTCAAAATGGGCGATTCATGGGTTCATCTTCGGCTATGCCTCACTTGCGGCCATGTGGGCTGCTGCGACTCGTCCAAAAACAAGCACGCCACCAAACACTTCCATGCGACGAAGCACCCGATCATGCGATCGATGGAGCCCGGTGAAAATTGGGGATGGTGCTTCGTGGATGAAGTGATGCTCGATCCCGCCTGACGGCCGCACTTACTTAGATACGCCGCGCGTCAACTGAAACTTATCGAGCGTGCCCCAGTTCTTTGTACAGCCGGTCGAACAACTCCGAGTGGATCGGATATGCCGTCGGGCTTCGACGCCTCGGCGGATACTCGCTGCGTTCTTTCGGTACTCCTCAGCGAAACGAGCTACGACGAGTTCACGGCCCGTATGGTTATTTGGGGCATCGGCTGAAATAGGCGTTGCCGTACGATCTCGAAGCTCTCTTCCGCCGAGGACGGTCGCCACACGGTCTCGATTCTCCGAAGCACATTTTTCAACCGCCGCAGGGCTTCGCGTCCACCCTCGCTACCAATCTCGTTGTCCGATGACGGAATGCGCTGGTCACGAAGAACATCAAGCATTTTCACGCTCTCGGGAAGCTCGTTGTCGTGAATAGTGCAAGATTACTGGACAGAAGTTGCTATCGACAGTAAATCGACGTCTGCTAAGAAAATCTGACGTCAATATGCGGTCTCCTAAAGCGATCTCAGGAATTCCAAGATCGCCTGTTGGTCCTTCGCTGGCAGCTTTCGAAAGCCGCGTGTTGCCGGGTCCGCCTCTCCGGCGTGCCGCAGAATGGCGTCTCGGAGGGTGACAGACAGTCCGTCATGCATCAGGCGGGTGCGAAGGCGTACTCCCCACAAAGGAGATGTACGAACTCGGTCTTGCGTCTTTTGGAAGTTTTCGGGCGAGCATTCCTGCGGCATCTGGCGAACTGCACGTCCGTAATGTTCTATTGTAGGAATCGCAATTCCGTCACCGGTCCCGACGTTATGCAAAAGGAAGTCACCGAAGGGATGGAAGGTCTTGCTTCCGAGCGAGTCCGGAATGGTAAATGCACCGCCATTGATCTTTGTGCCGGCGGGTGCTGTGTTCATGGCGCGAACGTGGCAAACCGCGCAACCAATTTTGTCAAACAAACCGGACCCCCTCATCACCGAAGGTGACTTTGACAATGTTATATCCGGTGGAGGTGCCTTTAACGCCCGGATGAAGCGGGCGAAATGGTCAACATCAGCAAGTCCGTCCGGTCCCGGCTTGTCATTTGGCTCCGATGTAGTGTTACAAATTTTAGTCACTTCATCTGGAAACAATGAGGTAGTGATACCCATCTCATTTAGGTAGGCGTCGCCCGAGAAGGAAAGAAGGCTCGCATGCTGATTTTTCCAGCCGAATCGGCCGACGCCTGCGCGCCCCATTGCTTCTACGATCGGCACATAGATCACGAGACCACAGATCTTGCCATGACTGCTCTTGCATTGGTTGCTGGCTAGGTCAATCAGAGTCTGATCCGTGACCGCTTCTACGAAACCGTCTCCAAAGAGGCTCAAGGAAATACGTGTCGTGCGTACGCTCTCGCTATCCGGCACACGTTCCTGAATCTCCGAATCCGGAAACGCCCCACTTGGGCAAATTGCGCGATCGTTCACCAGTGTGCGACCGGAGATAATCTCGGCTCCGTGAGCGATAGGAATATTCGGATTCAAAAACCGATGATCCGAACCCAGATGCCCCACTCGTAGTTCCGAAATCTGACTACCACCGCCCGATGTGGGATTCTGGTGACATTCACGGCAGGATTGTGCGTTATACAGCGGCCCAAGCCCATCCCCCACATTCTCTACCTCATCAAACTTCACTTGATCGGCTACATGTGTTTGGTCGTCAACCGCGCCGTTGCTCTTGTTTTCGAAGGCCGCCGGGGCCTCCGGGAAGTGTGAGATGATTGGCTTTTTGGACGGCTTCTGGCCCCATGCCGGCCCAATTATCGACACAAAGAACGCTAAAAAAGTTGCGAACACCAGCATTACTGCACTCCGTAACATACGTCCTCCCTGATACATCCTGTCGATTCTTGCTCCTCCGGAAAGCGGTGTGATACCTGATGATGGTCCGAAACTCATCGGACGCCAATCCACGCCAGAGATCATAATACTTGAGAAATGCCGCGTCGGCAAAGTACTTGGCCATAATCAGACGCGGTACGCCGCATTCATGGAGGGGATTGTACATTCGGCTGATCGACTTCCAGCCCGGTGCCTTGGGGACTTGGCCCTTCTGCGCCTTGTCTCTCACCGAAAGTCGTCTGCGCGAACGGTTGCTGTCGCGAAATCCCCTTCGCCCCCAACCGTCGAGGGAAGCTGAAATCCTCGGACGGCGCAATAGCTTTCCGGGCTTGTCGATATGGCGGTGTTAACGCGCAATATCGCTATCTATTCAGGGCAACGCACAGCCTCCGCGGCGCGTTGCTTCGCATTCCCTGCCAAGTTCCGGCTACGCCGGTATTCACGCGCAGCCAACGAAACGCGCAAGAACCCGGTCGCCTGATCCGTCTCTATCGACGCGACTTCGTTACGATAACGAGCATGAATCCACCGAAGATCGCCGTCCCCGATGATTGCCCACCCTTACTGGCCACCAGCGCCGCGTTTCAAGTCTTGCAACGTGAGATTACCGGAATCGAATATTTCAACACTCTTCCCGGCTCGCCCCAAACTTTGATAGAGCGAATTCGCAACGCCGAGGTGGTGATCAACATCCGATCTTCTTCGAGTTTCAGCGCCGAGGTATTTCAAAGCTGTCCGCGATTGCGGCTGATTTCGGTGTGGGGGACCGGGACGGATAACGTGGATTTGGCGGCAGCGGTGAAGCATGCGGTGACGGTTACAAATACTCCGGCCGTTTCCGCCTACTCGGTTGCCGAACATGCATTGACCTTGATGTTAGCCGTTGCCCGTGGAATCCCCGCGCAGGACGCGGCGGTGCGAAACGGTGGCTGGCCGCGCGGGCAGGGGATTGAGTTGCGCGGGAAGACATTAGGAATTATCGGACTGGGTGCGATCGGGGGGCGCTTCGCGGAGTTGGGCCATGGGATCGGGATGCAAGTGGTCGCGTGGACCAAGCACCCGCACCCGGCGCCCAACATTGAGCTGGTCGGTTTCGAGCAATTGTTGCGTGCGAGCGACGTCGTGAGTATCCACCTACGCCTAACTGATCAAACAAAGGGCCTGATCGGGAACCGTCAGTTCTCATTGATGAAAAGAACTTCGATTCTGATAAATACAGCTCGAGGTGCAATTGTGGACGAAGCGGCCTTAGTAGACGCACTTTCGACGAAACAGATCGCGGGCGCGGGGCTCGACGTGTTCAGTACCCGAGCCGCTTCCAGCCGGCCACGCACTTACGATGCTGGACAATGTCGTGCTTACGCCGCACTGCGCTGGCATCACGCCTGAAGCTCTGGAATCTGGCCTGCGGATGGCTGTAGAGAACGTGCGAAGTTTTCTGGACGGTAATCCGTTGAATGTCGTGACGCATCCCGTGGGTCTACACAGCTGAGCCGCGTGTTATCAACTAATATCGGTCATCAGAGTTCTGCCGGCCGGCGGAAAGTCCGGGCCAATGTTTTAGGCTGCAAATCTACGAGTAGGCGACAAACCGTCAACTAGGATTTTGTCGACCCATAATATATTTTGTCGACCCTATAACCGCGCCCAGCCCACCACTGAGTATTGGCGGGGACCGCAGTTCCTGATATTGCGCTTGATGACCACACGGGCAGGGCAACTTACGCCGACCCGCCGCCGGCGCCTCGCACTGCAGCAGTTCGCTCAGCGCAGCGGTTCCGGCCTGATGGAGAATCGTCCGCAGCGCGCCCTCAATGGCTTCCAGATCCGTACCGCCACCATTGTGGCGCTCGGTGAAAATGCGGCTCAGCAGATGACTTCCTTCCCGCGCAATTTCCTGATGGATTGCAGCAGCCGTTTTTTCCCGAGGCGTCCAGCCGCCCTGCTGCGCATCGACCGGGCGAAGGGCACAGATCTTCTCGTTCACACCGACCAGATCCTCACTGAGCTTCTGCAAGCGATGAAACTCGGTAAC
>CAVYEV010000027.1:0-59701 GCA_963767545.1 Terriglobia bacterium | reverse complement strand
TTCCCGTCTCCGGAAACCTCCTTTCGCATGAAGTAGAACACTCGACAGCCGGAGTTGTGGGACCGGGAGCAACGGGCGCGAAAGTGATTCGCGCGCAGATTCTGCTGGCTTGCGCGAGATTTTCTCCGGGCGAGATCGACGGACATTACGGTGACGATCTCGGCATTGCGATCAAGGGATATCAGAATTACCACGGTTGAAACCAACGGTATCATCGATCCGGCAACCTGGAAATTTCTGGACGAACATACCGCTCCGCTGCTCGTCCCTTACACGATCACGGCCGCCGACGTGAAGGGCCCGTTTGAACCCTTGCCGAAAGATGTTGCGGATCAAGCCAAATTGAAGTGGATGGGATACGAATCGCCGCAAGAGGAACTGGGTGAGAAGTTTCACATGTCGCCGCGGCTGCTCGAAGAGTTGAATCCGGGCAAGAAACTCGATACGGCGGGAGAGCGAATCATGGTAGCCAATGTGCGGCTCGCTCCTCCCCGGCGCGCGGCCAAGGTCGTGGTTTCGGCATCAAAGCGGACCGTGACCGCTCTGGGTCCCGGTGACAAAGTAATGGCCCAGTATCCCGCAACCATCGGTGGTCCGCACGATCCGCTTCCCATCGGCGATTGGAAAATTGTTAATATTACGCACAATCCCTGGTTTTATTGGGATCCTGTGCACTACTGGAATGTCGATCCCGAAAAGGCGCCAGAGAAACTGCCCCCGGGACCAAATAACCCAGCGGGTGTCGTATGGATGGGTCTGTCGAAAGAACATTACGGAATCCACGGATCGCCCGATCCAGGGCATATTCGACACGGCGAGTCATATGGGTGCGTCAGGCTGACCAATTGGGACGCGAACGATCTTTCGCATATGGTAGTTCGAGGCACTCCGGTAATCATGGAGGAATAAAAAGTTGCGCCGTGCCGCTTGGATGGCTCAGGTTTCGCGGTTTTGTTAGCCGCGGGTTCTGATTCACAACCTACCAATATTGGTCTGCCGATCGAGGGACTTACTGCGGCAAACGTGCGAGACACGTTCAGTGAAATACACTCGGGGCATCCTCACGAAGCTGTTGATCTTCTCAGCCCCAGGGGCACGCCGGTGCATGCCGTTGTTTCCGGCACGATCCGCAAAGCTTTTCCTCAGCAAACCGGGCGGCAATACGATTTACGAATTCGATGATGCGAACGTGTACTGTTACTATTACGCTCATCTCGACCGCTATGCGGAAGGACTTCGCGAGGGATTGCGGGTCGCGCGAGGGGACATAATCGGATTTGTGGGATCCACGGGAAATGCCGACCCAGGCACTCCGCACTTGCACTTTGCCATTTTCGAATTAGGAACGGAAAAGCAATGGTGGAAAGGAAAGGCGATCAATCCTTATCCCGCTTTGATTGCCGCTCTGAAGCGGGCGAAGGAAGGACGAACTTCTTCATCGCCGATTGACAAGCCATAAGACGATCGACACGACTACGCTCAAGAGAAGGCAGGTCACCACCGGAAAATAGAAACTGCCGTTTCGGCCCCGATAATAGATATCGCCGGGAAGCCGTCCGAATCGAACTGGCAGCCGCGCGCCGAGGGTGATCAACACTCCGATCACGATCAGAACAACTCCCGCGGTAATCAATACCCGGCCGAGTCCCATCTACTCACAGCATACTTCTAAACGGCATACGTCCGTCCGCGGTGAAGCCCCAACAGCACCTGGACCAACTGGTGTGCGATCAACTCGTGCAGCGTCAATAGTTCTTTGTTGGCGCTGAAGATGGCCTCGGCGTCGTGCGCATCGGTAGGGCCGCCTAGCGCTCGCAACGCCTCTGTCGCTTCTTTGATGATGGGATCTTCGAGCGCTTCGCCCGCCATCTCCAACAGTGTGATGAAACAGTCGACGGCGGTTGGGAAACTGACCGAAAACACGCCCGTGATTGCTCGTGGTGCGCGGCGGTTTGTAGTCCAGATCGAATAGACCGTTGTATCCATGACTGCGCAACACCAAGACCGATCGCGATATCGACATCATGCTTCAAACGGTATCCATCGTTGATATCGAAGTGCCACAGTTTGCCCGCAACGATGGCACGCGCAAGCGCGGCGCGAGGCGCACCGCCCCACATGAGCTCGTGCAGATACTCCGGATTTAAGCCGACCATCTCCGGATGTGTGAGCAGCCCTGAACTGATGAATCCCAGCATTGGTCGCTTGTGGGCAGCACAATCTCCGCCTGCGGTTCGAATGGCTTAGCCTCCAGGCAATGTTTTAACGCAATGTTTACCATTCGGAAGGGCTGTAAAAACGGGCGTTCGAGCAAGGGGGTCTGGACAAAAGCGGCAAGCCGTGGCATTCTAGGCTGGATGAGTGCGGGTGATGCGGTAGGTCGCGCCGAACAGTTGGAGCGGGAAGTAGCATCCCTGCAGCGACGTCTGAACCGGTCGTTGAGTGAGATCGAGCGTCTCGAGCCTGAAAACGCACGAATGCACAAACTGCTGGAAGAGGCAGTGCGCGAAAAGAAGCGCAACACAGCTCCGTTCTCCCCGCGACAATCCGAAACCGAATCCCAAAACAGCGGGGCGTAAAGCGGGGGACCAATACGGTCAGCAGGCCACGCGTCCGGCGGCCGCTGAGGGTGGATCAGCAGATCGCTGTGCCGTTGCCTGCCTGCTGCCCACATTGCGAGAGCAAGGTGATTGGGCGGGACACCGAGGCCCAGTATCAGGAAGACATCGTTCGAGTGACCCTGGTGCGGCGGTTTGACGTGGAGGTGGGGGTGTGTACCGGCTGTGGACGCAGGGTGAGAGGAAGGCATCCGCTGCAGATCTCCGATGCATTGCACATAGGCCAGGTACAGATCGGGCCGGAAGCGTTGTCGCTGGCGGCACTGGGAGTAAAAGAGATGGGCATCTGGCCCATGAGCGAGTGGCGCGGTCGCTGCAATTGGGCTACGGATTGACGGTGAGCCGCAGCGGGATCTGCCGGGCTCTGGAACGGTTCGGCAATTTAGCCGCTCCCACCTACGATCGATTGAAGGCTTCGTTGCGGCGGAGTCCATTCAATGGACTGGACGACACGGGTTGGCGCGTAGGCGGCCAGTTGCAGAATTGCCGGGTGATCGGCAACGAATCAGTCACGGTATACCTGATCGAGCCGCATCGCGGCTTTGCCGAAGCGGCGGCGGTGTACTGGGGGCCGATTATGATCGCTTTCTGGTGCATGACGGAGCCCGGACCTGGTACGGTTTCTTGCAGGCTTTTCACCAAACCTGCCTCGCGCATCAGAATCCGGCGTTGCCGGGACCTACTGAAGTTTCTGACCGGGAAAGCGCAGCAGTTTCCGCAGGCGGTACTGGAGCTACTGTTGGACAGTCTGCACTTGCGGGATCGGCGAGAACAGGGACTGGTCGGCGAACACGGATTGGCAGTGGCCGCGGGGCGCCTGGAGGCTCGCTTGGACCGGCTGTTGGCAACGACACTGTGCCATACCGCCAATCAGCGTTTTGCGCGCCATTTACAACATGAGCAGCCCCACCTGTTCACCTTTATCTATCTGCCTGGCATTCCGGCCACCAACAACTTCATTGAGGCAGCGATTCGTCTGATGGTGGTGGCTCCGCAAAACCTGGGGCGGCAACCGGACCTGGAACGGCGCTCGAACCCAACAGATTTTGACCGGCGTTTTGCGCACTTGCTGGCAACAGGGCAAAGATGCTTTTCAGCAGTTGGTTACCCTACAGCATTCTCAGCTGCCGATAGTGCTCGATCTCGTTCCAGCTTCTCTATCTCCCTAACTCCGCTTTTCTCCTCACATCTCTCCAATTACTCGCTATCCACAATGTCCGGACTCACTACTCCCTGCTGAGCGGCGATTCTGTCATGTTCTCCGGGATGGTAAACACTGGCCTTTTAACGTGGGGCGCTTATTTTTCCCCGCAGCTCCGTTATAGTGTTCGCCATGCCGCATTCAACGCGTCGGCGTACCAACGCAACATCTGTGTCTCTTCCACCGCGCCTAGCGTGTAATAGCCGAGCGATCCGGGCCAATAGACCGCATGAGTCCCGCCCAGGCGATGCGCAATATCCACGGTATTCAATACGCGGAATTTGGCATACTCCCGCACCTCCGGCCCCTCGGCCATCAGGGGCTTGCCCCTGGGCTTGCCCCCCACACGGCGCATGGTAAATCGCGTGGTCTTTTTAAGCGCCTGCCCATTGCGGGCCAGTGATGTAATATTTCCGGCGCTGCTCCGGAGTGTAGGCGCTTCCGCACGCCTGCAATCAGCCTGTCGACGAGTGCTTGCTGTTGATTCGCGGGAATTGGATTCATGTCTCGGACGTTATTCCTCAGGCGCTCGGAGGTGAGCGCATTTGCGCGTGTGCGCGATCCGATCTCGACCACTTCCGGCCGCGCTGGTCCGAGGTTCGCGCTGCTTGGAAACAACTGATGTTTATCCGGGGCTGACAACGCAAAGTAGAAGTGTCCTGATTCACCGGATGAGCAAGCGTCAGATCCCGTCGCGTCCAGGCAATCCAGATAGCCAATGGCGGAATCAACAGGCCTTGTGAAAGGCTGGGGTCCGTCCACCAATCGTTCGCCAGATCGGCCAAAGTGGTCGCATAGAGTACGACCGTCAAGATGGTTATGAGACCACCTTGAAGCCACAAGGCGTAACCATTGATCAGCCGGGGTTTGTTTGCCGTTTCCTGCCAGGAACCGTTCGCTATCGCCATCGGAAGCTGCTCACGTAGCACGCACCGTGCCAGTCGTTACAGTTTGGAATCCCTTACCGAGTGTTGGGCCAAGAAACCAAAATCGGCTGAATGTTTGGAAAAGTGGTAAAGATGCCAAATCTTCTTCTCTGAACTCCACAGGCATTGCGGCCCTCACAGACTAATTCTACTGAACCTCAAGGCGAAGCAAGCGGTTTCTCCAGACCTTGCCTGCGAGTCGCCAAAGGAGGACGAATTGCCATGATGTGAGTTTAGGCCCATACGCGGCGAAGAATCGCCGCCAGAAAGTCGAAACTCAATATGTAGAAATCAAGATCGTTTTCCAACACGCGCGGGGAAGAACCTGCAAAAGTTTGTGGTCGTTTTGCTAGGGATAGCGATTGTCTTCGCTGGCTTCGGCGGATGCGCGCACTCCGCAGGAAAAGAGAAAAAGTACCTCACGACAGGAAAAAAAGCTGATCGAGAAGGGAGATTATCCCCAAGCGGTCCTGCAATTCCGCAACGCGGTGACCACTATGCCGGATGACGCCGAAGCTCGCTACCAATCGGGCCGCGCGCTTGAGGGCATACAGGAATTCCAGAAGGCCGTAGACTCCTATCGGAAGGCCAATGAACTCAATCCGAAACATGCCGCGGCTCAGCTTCGGCTGGCGAAGATCTTGGCATGGACGGCGGACCCAGGTAATCTGGCGTATGAGCAAGGTAGGTTGCAAGCGCTGTTGCGGGCGGAGTCGGTCGATCCGGATGCGCTAAACTCACTCGCACTGACCGAGCTGAAACTGGGGAAGATGGAATCCGCGATCGGGCATCTGGAGCAGTCGCTGACCATAGCTCCCCAGAAGTTGCAGAGCTCGCTTCTACTCGCACAGGCAATGAAGACAAAGATGATGCGAAGGGAGCGGAGGAAGTACTCAAAAAGGCATGCGCGAGTTCTTCTCGTACCGCCGATGCGAGGCTCATTCTGGGCGACTTTTACGAAGCTCTTAACAGGCTTCCTGAGGCGGATCAACAATTCCGCAAAGCTTTTAAGATAAATCCTCATAGCGGGCCGGCGCTGTTGGGCTTGAGGAGACTTGAAGTATTTCGGTCGCAATCAGGATGCCGAGCAGACGTTCAAATAATTATCGGCCTTGCCAGATCTGGCGACCAAACAGGTTCATGCCCTATTCCTGTTCCAAATCGGCCGGCGGGATGAAGCGATTCCGAATTCACCCAATTCTTAAAAAAATCCGGAAGACCGCCTCACGCGAAGCCGTCTCGTCTCCGCCTACTTAGCCGCTGGCCGCAAATCGGAGGCGGACCGGGTTCTGAGAGATGCCTTGACGAAGAATAAGAGGAATCTCGATGCCTTGCTGCAGCGCGCCGAGTTGTCTGTTGCGGCCGGAAAGTACAAACCGGCGGAAGTCGATCTGAATAGCGTGTTGCACTTGAAGCCCGATTCCGCGGAGGCTCATCTCGTGCTGGCGAAATTGCGGCAAGCGCAAGGAAGCCCGCTTCTGGAGCGGCAGGAACTTTCAGAAACCCTCCGGCTGAATTCGGCGCTCCTTCCCGTTCGGCTCATGTTGGCTCAACTTCTGTTGCAGACTAAGGCTCCCAAGACAGCACTGGATATCCTCGATCAAGCGTTTCCCTCACAGCGCCGGTCTTTGTCCGTCGTGGAGATGCGCAACTGGGCCCTCTTAGCTCTTGGCAACGTTGCAGAGTTCCGAAAAGGTATAGACCAGGGCCTTGCGATTCAGAGAACGCCGGATTTACTGATTCAGGACGGACTATCGAAATTGAGCCACGCCAATTACGGCGGCGCTCGCGCGGCTCTCGAGGAAGCGCTGAAAGATTGACCCGCAAAATCTGCGGGCGCTCGAAGCGCTGAGCCGGTCCTATATGGCCCAGAAGCAAGCTCCTATGGCGCTGCAGCAAGTCAAGGAATACGCTGCCAAATTTCCCAAGTCAGCTCCCGCGCAGGACTTTCTCGGCCGCGTTCTCATGGCTAACGGCCAAGGGGAACAGGCGCGACAGGCATTTACCCAGGCTGAGGCGGCTGACGCCAAATATGAACCCGCCGGGATGGCTTTAACACAACTTGATGTGCTGGATGGCAAGTGGGATTCGGCCAGGAAGCGCTTGCAAGCGGCCTTAGCCGCTAACCCCGGGAATACGCTGGCGCGTCTCTGGTTGGGCAATGTTGAAGCGAGTTAGGGAACCATCAGGAGGCTGTGAAGCAGTATCGCCAGGTCGTGGACGCGGATTCGTCACACGCAGAGGCCATGAACAATCTCGCGTACCTGTTAGCGGACTACGGGAAACAACCCGATGAAGCGCTCAAATATGCCGAAAAGGCTCAGGAACTTGCGCCCGATAACCCCAACTATGCCGACACTCTAGGTTGGATCCTCTATCAGAAGGGACTTTACGGCAGGGCGGTCAAGCAAATGCAACTTGCGGCGTCGCACAAGGAGAATGTCCTCTGGCGGTATCATCTCGCCATGGCTTACGCCAAGTTGGGAGACAAAGAAGCGCGCTCATGCCACGCTAGACGCAGCGCTTAAAGAGAATTCGAACTTGCCCGAAGCGAAGGTTGCAAGGGAAGTGGTCGGGGTATCCAACTGAGGCACGCCTAGCGTTTGTCCCGGCAAACATTTAGGTGCGCCGCAATGATAAGGAATCACGTTAGCTGCGTAAACACTCGTCGGCAAGAAAGTTTCCATGGCCCTGGCCGGGAGCCTTGGCTAGCCTCAATGACGTACTGGGGATAAATCAGGTAACGTCCTTAGTTCCGGGCCGTACATGCGATGAAGTTGGCATTAACCCAAAAGTTTCGGAAATCAACTATCCGAACAGCCCAACTAACCGTAACAAATCAAACATCTTGCTAGTTGGCCCCTTGCTTGCTTAAGAGGGGGCTGGCTGTGGAACAGAGTTTCGCAGCGGAGGACGAAAAATGAATAAATTGATAGGCCCGCTCGGGGCTCTATTGCTGGCTGCTGCCGCCCCTTTGGCGCATGCAGGCTTGGAAATCAACTACACAATGCCGACGGTGGCGCTGCGGTAACGTGCGGCCCGGTTGGCGGGGCTAACCCGTCGGTTGCATGCGGAAATGTTACGAGCCTCCCATTTACCATAACGACCTTGACAGCGGATGTCAAACTCGCCGGGGGGATTCGCCCTCAAAATTGAGGAAAGCGCGACTTGGACCCTCCTTAACATGACTGGGGAACTTCAGCATACTATCGTGATCAATGTCATTTCTACTGACTTCACATCGCCGATCACCCCCCCATGCCATCCAGTTGTTGAGCCACATCGGGGGAACAGTGCTGGTCGGCAATGCGAACGATACTTTAAGTTTCATCGAGTTGCATTGATACCACTAACAATCAGACTCAGGGCTGTCCTGCCACGATTCAACGCCCCGACTTTATACGCCGTCTATAGCGGTGCCAATCCAGGCTCGTTACAGTGGCGACTTCAAGCGTGGGGATAGCGTCGCTTGCAGCCCCGTTCGCCATTGACGAACAGATTTCGATCACTCTGGGTGCCGATTCCGAAGTGCAATTTCGGCGCAAGCAGCCATTGATTCCGGTTCCGGAACCGATGAGTACCGTGTTGCTGGGCTCCGTTATTTTGACCATCGGCCTAGTTACCGGAAGCGCAAGAAGGCTTCGCAGGTTTAATCAGCTAGATCCGATTTTTGGTAATAGCAGGCCGCATCATTCCCTGAACATGTTGTTCAGTCCTCACAATGGGGAAGGGAATGTTTGCGGCCTTTTTTTCGGACTGTGATAACAATTCACCTCGGCCGGTGCGCTGCCACGCACTTCACTAAGCCTCTGAAATCTTCTCGCGGTCTCGCACTGGTTGAACCAACCTCAAGTTCTGACCGCCAACAGTTACACCGCGCTAATATCGCCTCCAGCCGAGCCGATGCAACCTTTAGAATCGCATCCGCGCCTCGATTCGTATAATCTGGTGGAAACAGACCATGACGAAATTCTGTATGTCTGCCTTGCTAGCGGCGATTCCTCTCTTCTCCGCCGGCTTCACCACTCGCGATGTGGACGGACACGAAGTGAAGCCTCTCGATCCTGTGGGTCCGGCCGCAATTCTGTTTTTCATCACCAACGACTGCCCGGTTGCCAATTTCTACGCGCCTGAGATTCAGCGTATCTGCGGCGATTACGCAAGCAAAGGCGTATCTTGCGCGCTCATGTATTCCGACCCGCAACTCGATGCCGCGGCCATCCGGAAACATCGCGCCGAATATGGCTATGCGAAGACCACAATTGCCGCCGTCGAAGATATCTCCCACAGAGTAGCCGATGCAACCGGCGCCACCATTACGCCCGAAGCCGTCGTGGTAGGCAAAGGTGGCAAAGTGCTCTATCGCGGACGCATCGACAATTTCTACGCGGCGCTAGGAAAACCGCGGCGCGCGGCCACTGAACACGATCTGCGAGACGCGCTCGACGAGGTATTAGCGGGCAAAGCCGTAACCCATCCGCAAACCCAAGCCATCGGCTGCTATATTCCCAAGTAGCCGTTGTTAAAGCCGAAACGATGCGCAAGACGCTCTGAAACCCTCACTGTCTTAGTCACTGTCGCCGGCCTGCTCAAAGGTGCCAGCGGCAACGGCCATCCGGTCAGCTTTACTGAACAGATCGCGCCTATCGTCTTCAATCAATGCGCCGGCTGTCATCATCCCGGCGAGGCCGCGCCGTTCAGTCTCACCAGCTACGAGGACGTGAGGAAGCGCGGAGCGTTGATCGCCGTCGTTACCAAGTCGCATTATATGCCCCCGTGGCACGCGGCTCCGAACTTCGGGGAATTCGCTGGTGCGCGCAGGTTAAGCGACGAACAGATTGCGCTGATCGGCGAGTAGGTGAAAGATGGAATGCCGGAGGGCGACCCGGCGAAAATGCCCGCCTTGCCTCATTTCGTAGATGGCTGGCATCTCGGGAAACCGGACCTGATCGTCAAAATGCCCAAGGGCTTTCCGCTTCCCGCGAGCGGACCCGACATCTACCGCAATTTCGTGATCCCGCTCAATCTGCCCGATGATAAGGAAGTCAAGTGGGTCCGGGCGGTGGAGTTCCATCCGGGGACGCGTTCCGTTGTGCACCATTCTCTCTTCTCCTACGATGCTACCGGGTCCCTGCGTAAACGCGACGGTGAGGACGGCAAACCTGGATTCAACGGTATGGATGGTGGTAGGTCGAGCAAGAGTGGCAGCCTCGGCGGTTGGGCCGTAGGAGCGACGCCTGTTCCTCTCGCGGAAGGTTTGGCGTATCCGCTTCCCAAGGGCTCCGACTTGGTATTGCAGGAGCATTTTCACCTGACCGGCAAGGCCGAGGTTGAGCAATCCACCGTCGGGCTTTATTTCGCCTCCAAAGCACCGGACCGCCGGCTCCTGGGAATTCAAGTACCCGCGATCTTCGGTCTCGGCGCGCATCTCAAGATCCCGGCCGGCGAGAAGGCTTACACCATTCAGGATAGCTTCGTGGTTCCAGTGGACGTCAAGGTATGGTCGGCTGGCGCGCATGCCCACTATCTTGCCAAGGACATGAAGGCGGTCGCGACGAAGCCCGACGGCGTCAAGGTTCCGCTGCTCTGGATACCCGATTGGGATTTCGCCTGGCAGGATCGTTATCCGTACAAGGAGCCGTTCGTGTTGCCGAAAGGCACGCGAATCGATGTCCGGATTGTCTATGACAACTCGCCTGCTAACCCGCATAATCCGAGTAATCCTCCGAAGCAGGTCTGGTGGGGCGAGGGATCTTTCGACGAAATGGGCAGTATGAGCCTTCAGGTGACCGCGGTCCACAAGGAGGACGAGACTGCGCTCATCTCAGCTCTCCGGATCGCGAGGGGGAAAGCGCTGCTCGCGGGTGCCGGCGATGGCACGCTAAAGCGCCTCAAAGCGGGTCCGCAGTAAGGCGGCGATTTAAGGGCACTTCTCCGCGTTTTTCTCAGTATCTCCGCGCCGCATTCTGAACCGCGATCGTAAGGGAGTCGGCGCGCAAATCGCCCATCCGCCAGTTCACTTATCCGGCCAATCTTTACACGTTTTTTCACTGTTGATTTCCTCACGATAACTGCGCTCTGCGGCGGCGATAAATTTGAGAAGGCGGCGGGAGTGCGTCGAGTGGCTTGGGATGGCCGAGATGCGGGCGGGAACAGTCCAAGACGTGAAGGGTGGATTGAAGAGATTGGAGCAGGGAGCCAGGCTCTGCTGACGCTTAGCCGGCAGGGTAGCCATGGGCATGGAATGATGAGGCTTCCTGCGTGACCTGTACGGTCATCCGGGGGCTCGTGTGGCCGAGCCGTTTCATCACCCCCGGGAGACTGACTCCATGTCGCATCATGTCTGTTGCGAAGGTATGGCGAAGCTGATGTGTCCCCGGTCGTATGGAAGAGCCCGCGGCAGCAGCGATAGAGCGGAGTTTGGATCGAAGTTGGTCGATCAGCGCCAGACGTCCGCGCGGTCGTGGCAGTAGAAACTTAGGATCGGAAATCGCGGGCGGGAGCGGGCTCAGATACCTTAACCGGCCCACTATATCCCGCGCGTCTTGATCCAGCGGGACCCAACGCTCAGAGTGGAGCTTGCCGACGGGAACGCGGATCGCTCAATGCTCATCGCCAATGTGATGCAGACAATCCGCCGGGAGGTCGGCCAATTCGCCAAGACGCAATCCGCTCGCGCGCTGCAGCAATAGGGCGTTGGCCAGAAGATCGTTAGCCGTGCGCAGGCCTTGTGTAAGCGCTGGTCATCTTCTATCGACAAAGGTCTGGGCAGACGCAGCGAGGTAAATCCTCCGAGCAAATCAATGCCGGCCGGGGAGGATGCGGCAGGTCCGCCATGCCCTCCAAAAGCCCGCGTAAGCAAAGCAGCCGCTGCAAGCGCGTAGAGCGGTTGCCAACGGCGGCTGACGGTGCGCCAAATCCTCCATCCAGCCGAGTATGTGGGGATCGCGACGCATCTGATCGGTGCGGCGCGCCTGAGCGAAGCGGCGCTTCAGATAACCCAGGAAATGAGCGGTGACAGCGCGGAAATGCCCCAGGGTAGAGGGCCGAAGCGTAGTGGCGAGTCGCCGGAGTTCCCAGTAAATGCCCCGTCCGAGTGTAGTGTCGTATGCATGACTTCTGGGCGGAGCTTTTCTGGCTGCTACGGCGCGGGCGAACTCGCGCCCTACATCGGCAGGAGTGAGATTGACATAGAGCATGGTGGTTGGAATATCGGTGTATCCCTGCGGCTGGAGGATGTGATTTCTCCGAGGCGCAGTTGCGCGTCTCCGGCAAAGGCCGCCGGCAGAGACTGCTGCCTTTGCCGCCAGACACTTTGACGTTACTGGATCTGTATTTGCGCACGGAGCGGCCCAAAACATCTTTTCCTCTTTTTTTCGTATGTCTGAAAGGCCCGGCCCGTGGCCAGCCGATGACGCCCGCCGGTGTGCGCTCTCTGTTCCGCTATCACCGCGGTAAGAGCGCTGTGCCCTTGGCCAATCCTCACCGTTTTCGCCATACTTTCGGCGCAGACTCCATTCGCGCGTGGGTGAGTTTGCCAGCCCTCCAGCAGCTGATGGAAGCGTTGGCTGTAGGGTACACCAAGGCGGAGTGGCTTATTACTATCTCCCCTATTACCCGGATGAATTTACGTTTCGCTTCAACCGGCGGAAATCGAAGAGTCGAGGCAAGCTCTTCTTTCGGCTCGTGCAACAGGCCGCCATCACGGCGCCGAAAACATACGACACGATGGTCAGAACGGCTACTGAAACACCACAACTTGTAGGGGCCGTTTGAAGCAAGCTGAGTCAAGGGGATATCCAACTCACCCCATTTGCGTCACCAAGTCGAGACGAAAGACGGAAAGGACAATAAAACTTACCCTTGAAGCCGACGCAAAGTCGGAAAGCCCAGCGGAGCCTGCAAAAGCGGCCTGATCCATTCTGTTTCGCCTGAATTCTTCTTTCCGTCCACGCACACGATGAAACACTCGTGCCACCGTGGACAGAAGCTTTTTGCCAATCGCTTCCGCTTGGGGTGGGGCGGTCCGTAGGTTAGCTGCTTATGGGGTGTTCGAAAACGAACGCATAGTCTCGCGCAGACCTCGCTCGTATCCATCGATCAGCTTGTCCCACTTGGCATTGGCCAAGACGTCGATCTGCCGCCGCGATGGGTCTGCGTCGAACCATGCCAACGTACGCCGAACGCCCTGCCCGAACGGCATGGTAGCGAGGTAGTCCGGTACGAAGCGCTTAATCTTGCTGTTGTCAAATACCACGCTGACAGCCTTGTCCCCCACCAATCCTGGCAAAGCATCCGGAAGACATGCGCCGATGAAATCGGAGGGAATGTGAATCAGTTGCGGCTCCACGCCGGCCGCCTCTCCAACAATGCGGTAAAACTGGTCCCAACAC
The DNA here is from genome assembly GCA_963767545.1 of Terriglobia bacterium. Lineage (GTDB taxonomy): Bacteria > Acidobacteriota > Terriglobia > Bryobacterales > Bryobacteraceae > CAVVFX01. The sequence goes on along the minus strand of CAVYEV010000027.1, from coordinate 46,563 downwards.
CTGACGTCTTCGCTCGTGATGTGAAAAGCGTGTCCGATTGCCTGTTCAAGTCCCAGGAGACCTACGAATCCTTTCGCAAAATCGCTGTTATGCGTGATGACCCACAGCGACGACCCATCGCCGGGGACAATGACTTTCTTCCCGCGGCGCATACGATCCACGACGGTGTATGACTTAGTCCAACTATTTACCGCAAGCGTAATTTGCGTATCGCCATAAGTCAAAGAAGGACGCACGATAGTGATCGGGAAGCCTTCTTCACGGTAGGCACGCATCAATCGGTCTTCGCAGGCGATCTTATTGCGCGAGTAATCCCAGAAAGGATTGGCGAGCGGAGTCGATTCGGTGATCGGATAGTGGGTTGCGGGCTTTTGATAAGCGCTCGCGGAACTGATGAAGATATACTGCCGCGTCCGCCCGCGGAAGAATTGCAAATCGCGTTCGATCTGCTCCGGAGTAAATGCGATCCAGTCGACAACGGCATCGAAGGGTTCCTTGCCCAATAGACGCGCGACGTTGTCCGCATGGTCTATGTCGGCCGTCAGCGTTCGGGCGCCCGGCACGCCTACAGCCTGCCGTCCGCGCGTCAACAACGTCAGATCGATTCCACGCTGCACCGCCAACTGTGAGCAAGCCGTGCTGATGATTCCGGTTCCGCCAATGAAGAGAACTCTCACACAGCCTTTGTAGCAGACTGACACCACCGGTGTTTCGCGCTATCATTTTTCACATCATGCGCCGCCGCAGCTTTCTTGCCGTCCCGTTGGGTCTGAGCACGACTGGTTTACAACTTGCGGCCGCGGCGCCCGATGACCGCGTTTACGCTTACGGCGACGGCATCCCCCACACTCCGCACGAATACTCGCGGCTGCTGGAACGATTGACTGCCGGCGAGAAACTGGAGTCCGACGAATACTCTCGCGGCGGCGCGGTTGAGCAGTTGGAGACGCGTATGGCCTCGATACTCGGTAAGGAAACTGCGGTATGGCTTCCCACGGGTACGCTCGCCAATCACCTCGCCGTGCGTATGTTAGCCGGGAACAAGCGGCGTGTTCTGGTTCAGGCCGAGAGCCACCTATATAACGATTGCGGCGACTGTGCCCAAACCTTGAGCGGCTTGAACCTGATCGGTCTTGCGGCAGGCAAAGCTACTTTCTCAATGGACGACGCCGAGCGAGCCGCTAACGAATCCATGCTCGGAAGAGTCGCAACGCCAGTAGGTGCCCTGCAGATCGAAACGCCTGTGCGGCGGCAGCGCGGAGCGCGATTCGACTTTGAAGAAATGCTGAAAATCGCGGCTTTGGCGAAGCGGCGCGGCATCGGCCTCCACCTCGACGGAGCCAGACTATTTCTCGAGAGTGCGTATTCCAGTCGGCCCGTTAAAGACTACGCTGCGCTCTTCGATACTGTGTACGTGTCGCTTTACAAGTACTTCAATGCAGCCAGCGGCGCAGTGCTCGCCGGTCCCAAAAGTTTACTTGCGGACCTTTACCAGACCCGGCGAATGTTTGGCGGCGGACTCCCACAGGTCTGGCCCTTTGCGGCCGTCGCGCTGCATTATCTCGATGGCTTCGAGCGGCGATTCCGTGAAGCCGTCGATAACTCGGAACAAGTTATCTCAATGCTCGCTTCGGAAGGTCATTTCACCGTGGAACGCGTACCTAACGGCACTAACGTGTTCCGCATGCGCGTTGCGGATGTCAATGGCCAAGTCTATTCCGGGCGGCTTGAGGAAGCGGGTATATCCGCGCGGAGCCCGTTAGACAACGTTTGGTTCACATTGCAAGTAAATGAAACCTGGGCCCGTGTTCCGGCCGCGGAAATCGCCCGGAGATTTAGAAAGGCCCTGGGCTGACATAGCGGCGGATGTTACTCGCGAGCTAAACAACATCTGAAATTTTACAATGGGACGACGTCCCAACTTACAACAGGTTTCATTTTTAATCCGAAACTTCGTTGAGTGTGCGGTAAGGTGCAGTCCAGCCACTAACTTGTTAATTCTTCTTTGCAAATCGGTTCTGAAATCCATAGCCGTAACCTTTGCGATTGCGGGATCATCCTACTAAGTGCAAGGACAAAGGTTAGGAGAACAATAAAATGAAATTCAAGTTTCTTATCGGTTTCGCAATTTTGGGTCTATCTCTCGCCAGCGCCAAGAGCTTTGAGATCAGTGTCGATAGCGTAGCCAAAGCGGGCGATCTGCAATTACAGCCCGGCGCTTACAGGGTGTCGTTGAACGGATCCACTGTGAAGTTCATGGACGAGAATACCGGTAAGTCTGTTGAGACCAATGCTACCGTCGAAAACAACGGCAAGACGAAGTTCGATGCCACGTCGCTCGAAACCGAACAGGTCAAGGGCGTAAATACCATTCACGAAATCGACCTCGGTGGAACACCCACCAAGATCAAGTTCCAGTAAGCCCCTCCTGGAAATCGGCTATCTAAACTCCTCCGGGCGGCCCGCGCCAACGCGTTGGCCGCCCTAAGTTTTTCTGCGGAATCCATCACCTCACACACACTGCGATATAGTCGAAGGTCGGAGAAATTCTTATGACCAGACGAACTATTATCGGTGGCATGTTAGCCGCGGGAGCGGCCGCCCAGGCGCAGCAGCGTAGACAACCGGTGGAATGGAAGCCGAGACTTGGCGTTCTTGGACCCTACACGCCAAATAACGTTGCCTTCGCGCAGAAGGAAGGCTTCAGTAACATGATCCTCGGCGTGGGCCGCGGAACGCTCGATCCCGAGACCGCAACCGATCAGCAGGTCGAGAGCATCAAGAAGGTCTTGGCGCAGCACGATATGAACGTCTCCGCGTTTCAGGTCACGCAAAACCACATCAGCGCCGACCCCGCCCGCCGTAAGCAGGAGAACGATCACTTCGTGAAAGCGATCGAGCTGGCTGGCAAGATGGGTGTGCCATTCATCGGGACCTGCTCCGGCAAAGATCCGGAAAAGAAATTCGCGCAACAGGTCGACGATATTGTCCGCACGTACAACGAGCGCTATTTTCCCGCGTGCCAAAAGAATAAGGTCCGGATCTTATGGGAACCCTGGCCGGGCGGTCCGAATATAGCCACCAGTCCGGCTGGATTCGAAGCGTTGTTTAAAGGCTTTGGCGATTCCCCGTACGTCGGCTTGCAATACGATCCATCGCACCTCGTCTGGCAGTTTATGGACCCGATCCAGACAGCGCGCGATTTCGTCGACAAAATCTACGACGTCCATCTGAAAGACACCGAGATCCGCTGGGACGTGCTGCACCACGGCGGCACCGCGCCTGTAGATGGAGCGCACTGGTGGTCGTATCGGCTGCCTGGGCTTGGGTGCATCAAGTGGAACGAGTTCTTCTCTGTGCTGCAGCGCGCAGGTTACCAGGGCGCGATGAGCATCGAGCACGAAGACGACTTGTACGGCAATCCCAGCCGCCCCGGTCCGGACTTCAGCCCCGAATACGGTATCGGCTTCAGAATGGCGCACCGCTATTTGCAGCAATACGTTCCGGTGTAAGCTACTCAGGATCTTTCGATCTCCGCCTTCACCGCGGCAAATTGCGTCACCGCAAACTCCAACTCCTCGCGTGTATGCGCCGCGGATACCTGCACGCGAATGCGGGCTTTTCCCTTCGGTACCACGGGATACGAAAACCCGACTACGTACACGCCGCGCCCTAACAGCAGGTCGGCCATTTTCGTCGCTGCCGCTGCATCGCCCAGCATAATCGGTACGATCGGATGTTCGCCCGGCGCGATGCTGAATCCTTCGGCCGTCATCCGTTCGCGGAAAAATCGCGTATTCTCGCGCAAACGGTTTCGCAGCTCGCCGGATGACGACAGCAGTTCCAGCACCTTAAGCGACGCCGCAACTATCGGCGGCGCAACGGAGTTCGAGAACAGATAAGGCCGCGATCGTTGCCGCAACAGCTCCACGATCTCGCTGCGGCCGCTGGTATATCCGCCGCTAGCGCCTCCCAACGCCTTCCCAAGCGTTCCGGTGAGAACATCGATTCTCCCCATGACATGATGATGCTCGTGCGTGCCCCGCCCCGACTCGCCCATGAAACCGACAGCGTGCGAATCGTCCACCATGACCATTGCGTTGTAGCGCTCGGCCAGATCGCAAATCTCCGGCAAACGAGCGATGAAACCGTCCATCGAGAAAACGCCGTCCGTTGCAATCAGCCGCCGTCGCGCGCCGGCCGCCTCTTTAAGCCGGGCTTCGAGATCCGTCATGTCGCCGTTCTTATAGCGGAACCGTTGCGCCTTCGATAACCGGACTCCGTCGATAATGCTCGCGTGATTCAATTCATCGGAAATGACGGCATCTTCCGCGTCGAGAAGCGTCTCGAACAGGCCACCGTTGGCATCGAAACAGGAACTGTAAAGGATCGTATCCTCAGTCCCCAGGAACTCGCTGATGCGCGTCTCGAGCTGCTTGTGAATGCTCTGTGTACCGCAGATGAATCGCACGCTGGCCAGACCGTAGCCCCAGCGGTCGAGCGCCTTGTGCGCGGCTTCAAGAACAGCAGGATGGTCGGCCAGCCCGAGATAATTATTGGCGCAAAGGTTGAGCACGGCGCCCCGCGCCACCTCGATCTCCGCCTTCTGCGGCGTTTCGATCAAACGCTCCTGTTTATAGAGTCCCGCCTCGCGAATACCATCTAGTTGAGCCTGCAAATCCTGTTGAACCGTGCCGTACATACGCGCTCCCTGATCTCATTATCCGGAAGTGGAGATCCTTCCGGTGCCACCCTAACCTAACTCGCGGACGCCCCACAGGATCATACCCGAGCCCAGCGGCTCAGTTGCCGGGCACGCGTCGTAACGAACGGGTTTCCGACTTCTTAGAAAGGAATTCACAAATGATTGGATCGCTATATCTCAACAGAGCCGGGGAACTGGCGCTAACACCAAAGTTTGTGTTTCGGTGTGTTGGTTTGGCGGCTGTCAGGCGGCTAAGTATCGAATTAGATCCGAGCGTGCAGAAGGGCGCGTAGATTTTCAAGAGTATCAGCCTCTGCCGCGGGTTTGTCCAACCGCCATCGGGCCATGCGCGGAAAGCGCACAGCGATTCCGGATCGGTGCCGCGGAGACGCCTGGATGCCTTCAAACGCCAGTTCAAACACCAATTCCGGCTTAACCCGCCGCACCGGACCGAACTTCTCGATGGTGTTGCGGCGGACGAATGAATCCACCGATCGGATCTCATCGTCGGTCAAACCCGAGTAGGCCTTGGCGAATGGGACCAGCTCGCCGTTATCCCATACGGCAAATGTGTAATCGGTGAACAGACTCGCTCGTCGCCCGTTGCCCGGCTGCGCGTAGACCAGCACCGCATCCACCGAATAAGGTTCGATCTTCCACTTCCACCAATCGCCGCGGCGCCGGCCCACACGGTAAGGCGAGCCGGCTCGCTTCAACATGAAACCTTCGACGCGGCGCTCTCTCGATTCCTGCCGCATCTCCCGCAACTGCTGCCACGAGTCGGCAACCACGGGTTGTGACAGCACGATGCACCCCGAACTCTCGACCGAACGTACGATACACGCAAGCTTCTCACGGCGCCATTCAAGCGGCTGGTCGCGGATATCCGCCGATTCATGTTCCAGCAGATCGTAGGCGACCAGCATAATCGGAACCTCCGCCAATATTTTGGGACCGAGCACCTTACGCCCGATGCGCCGCTGCAGTTGCGCAAATCCCAAAGGCCCTCCATGCTTCCAGGCCATGATTTCCCCATCGATCACAGTGCCGTTCGGCAATAAACCGCCGAGCTTTTGCAGTTCGGGAAATCGATCGGTAACCAGATCCTCGCCGCGCGACCAGACAAACGTCTGCCACTCGCGCCGCACCAACTGCGAACGGATGCCATCCCACTTCCATTCCACTTGCCAATCGCGGAGATCTCCGAGATCCTCGACTTCGCCCTCCAGCGGATAGGCGAGATAGAAGGGATAGGGCCGGCTGACATCCGCGTCCGCCGACTCTTTGGCCAGCACGGAGCGAGCGAAATCGACTGTAGGATCCCAGTTACCCATCAACCGGTGGAACAGCACGGCCGGATCGACGCCACTCGCCTCGGCAAGAGCGCGCACCACGAGATTCTGAGAGACGCCGACGCGAAACTCGCCGGTGATCAGCTTATTCCATACGAAGCGCTGCCGTTCGTTCATCTCGCGCCATGCATTCAACAGCGATTCCTTTCGCGCGACATCATCCCAAAGCTTCAGCGGGAGTAAGCGCTCTTCGACCCAGTAACGCAGCGATCGATCGGTCGAGGCGACGGGCAATGGAAGCAGCAAGGAAATGGTTTCGGCGAGGTCGCCGACCGCGTGATACGATTCGCCGAACAGCCATTCCGGGACGCCCGCGGCTTCGATGGCCCATTCCACCAGCTTCCGGGTTTCGATGAGCCGCTTTGGTCTGCGCCCGATCAGAAAGTGGACGGCCCAAGCGACATCCGCATGATCAGCGCTCATGAAGTAGCGCTTCAGCGCACCGATCTTCTCGTTGGTCTTGGTGGTGGAGTCAAGTTCCGCGTACAGATCGGCAAAGGCTTTCATTTACCCCTCCGATTCCTTTTCGGACTCCAGGTCTTCACGATCCTCCCATTGCGTCTCGACGATCTGAGCATCGAGGCCGTGCTCTGTCAGCCATCGAACCATGGGCGACCGGTAACCGTGGGTCACCCAGACGCAATCCGCCCCGGTATTGTGAATCGCGTCCAACAATCCCGGCCAATCGGCGTGGTCTGAGAGCACGAATCCGCGATCGATGGACCGGCGACGCCGCGCCCCGCGAATGCGCATCCAGCCCGATGCGAATGCGGTCGAAACGGCCCCAAATCGCCGTACCCACGTGGTCCCATGCGCCGACGGCGGAGCGAGGATCAGCGCGCGGCTCCAGTCATGGCCTTTCGGCACATCCAAAGCATTTGCGGCGTCCGGTAGCGCGATGCCGCTGTCGCGATAGCACTGGTTCATGCTCCGCACCGCGCCGTGCGCAAAGATTGGGCCGATGCCGGCATCTATCCCCGAAAGCACGCGCTGCGCTTTGCCCAACGGGTAGACGAAGACGAGACTGGCCTTCCCGGTCTCCTGATTACGGCGCCACCACTGATTGATCTCCTGAAATATCTCCGCGTCGGCTGCCCAGCGATAAATAGGTAGGCCGAAGGTCGATTCCGTAATGAACGTGTTGCAACGGATCGGCTCGAAACTCGCGCATGTCCGATCGGGAGCGAGTTTGTAGTCGCCCGAAGCAACCCACACCTGCCCCCGATGTTCGACCCGTATCTGCGCCGACCCCAGTATGTGACCGGCAGGGTGCAGCGATACCGTAACGCCGTTGATGTTCAGTGGCGCCCCATACTCCGCAGTCTGGATCACCGCATCGCCGCCGAGGCGCGAGCGGAGAACGCGCTCACCATCTGCGGCTGTTAAATATGTTCCGCTGCCCGGCCGCGCGTGGTCTGAATGAGAATGTGTAATAACGGCGCGCTGGACCGGATTCCATGGATCGATGAAAAAATTTCCGGCGGGGCAGTAGAGCCCGTCGGGCGAGTTCTGCAAGAGCGTGTTAGCGGTTTCGGACATGGTACTCCGGAGTACTTGGCGAAGCCTAAAGCGCAAGACCGCACAAAAGTATCGAGGCGGCGCTACGTTTGCACATTTCTATATGGTAAAGTGTTGCGGTATAAGGCGGGTTAAAGGCGATGCATCGTTCGACCGCTGTTGCTATCTTTATTTTCCTGGGGGCCTCGGCCATTTGGGCCGACGATAATCTCGACAGGGCCACGCAACTCGAGACGTCGGGTGACGCCACGGGCGCCAGAATCATTCTGGCGCGAGCCGCCCAGTCTTCACCGTCCGACGTGGGGACGCTCGGCGCGTTCGCCGCGTTTCTCGAAAGATATGGAGATCCGGAGGCGCGGACCGTCTACCGGCAAATGCTCGCGCAATGCAATAAGTCCAGCGACAAGTCCGGCGCAGCGGCCGCCGGCCGTCGACTGGTCGTCCTGGACCTCATCGCGGGCGACCGCGCCGCAGCTATGGGCGACTTGACCGCCTATCACGCCGCGGGCGGTTCGGAATGGAAGGATGGCTGCACTTCCCGGCCAAGGCTGTCGCTGTGGAAGCCGATACCATCGAGATCCCTGGGCCGATACGATCCTTTAGCCGCATGGCGGCGATCGCACCGGACGTCCAGCCCCGAGACGTCATGCCGGCGATCGCGCGCAACGTGGTCACCAATGGCTACCAGGCATCGCACAGTAACGACGCGCTCGAGCAGACCGAGTACCTGAAACTGGTCCATCGCTATCTTTCACAAGCGCGGGAACTCGATAAGCTCACGGGCGCAAGTAAGGTCATCAAGATTGAAACGTGCGACGCTCCGGAAGCAGGCGAGTTGCTGAAGATTCTCGGCTTCCGCATGCGCGGCGGCTGCGGGAGCGAGGTGGTGCTGGAGACGGTGAACGCCGCCCGCGCTTTCCTGTCGACCGATTCCGGCTTCCCGCTAGCGGAACTTGAGACGGCTCTTCGGGAGAACCGGCCGTTCACTTACGACTTCCATCCGGCGCGGGTGCCTGTTCTTTACGGCCCGGCCTATTGGCTGAGTCCCAGAGAAAAGGGCACCGACTTCATCGAGGCCTTCCTCTCCGACCCGAGCATCTGCCGCTTCTATCTCGGTATGAGCAAGCTCGACCCGGAAACGGCGGACTCTTTAAAGCGCGATATTCCGGCAATGCGGCTGCGCACTTTCGCCCATGTTCTCGACTTCTTCGGCGGCAGTTTCGAGATCCGCGGCGGCCATGCTGTCGTGCCCGGCGGCAGCGCTCGGCGGCGACGTGGGCCGAGCTTGCAGGCGCGTCGCCCGATAAAGGCTCGGCGTTTTTCGAGAAGCTGATGATCAAGGACGATGGCTGGCTAGCGAGTCTCTACGATGCGCTCGCGCGCATTCACGGTCCAGTGCAGAACTATCTGACCGAGCCCGCGCGGATGAAGCGTTTCTACGCGCGGTTCGCGGCAAGGTCACCAGCCCCGGTCCGGCGCGCCCCGTGTTCCGGTCGAACGCCGATATGATGCTGCTGACCACGCGCCTGCGCATCGACGCGAACGGCCAGCCCCACATTCCAGGAAGTCTGGATGTATGGAAAAATCTGTTCGTCAACCATCCGCAAGGCAAGTACGACGGCAAGCTGACAAGTCCGCCGCTGAGTGGAAGGATCCGGACGATGTCCTCGAAGCGCTCTTCGGTCTTCGCGCAAGGCGGTAGAAAACGAACCTCTCAAGATCTTCATGGCAATGAGCGATGTCGATCGCTATCGGCCCACGCCCCTGGCAGCGCGACGGTGGACCGTCTGGCCCGCGACTTACAAGGAATTGGGCGCGCAGTACAGCCTGTTCAGCGACGCTCCCGAGGTCACCGACACGCGATCAATCAGTTCATTGACGTGGCTGCTGGCCATCGATCGATCAAAGATCTGACCCGCGCTGAGGCAGGATTCGGCCGGCACTATGCAGGCGCTAGCCGGTCTCTGGCAGATCTTCACGCCGCCAGGGATGCCTTCCGGCGAGCAAGTCCGACGCGGCGCTGAAAGACGTCCTTACTCCGTTTGCCGCAATCAAGATAAACGCGAGTTGTTCGACGCGGGCCGCGGCGGCGTCAAGACGTTGCTGATCGCGGCACCGGCCGTCGGAAGCGCGAACGACGCGCAGGGGCGCATTCTGCAACTCCTTGCGGGAGGCGTGAATCGCAAGGATTCGGAGACGCGAGGCCCAGGTGGTCCAGGAGATGCAGCGCGTGCTCGATGCGCAGCACATCCTGGCAGCTCGACACGTTGTTTCAGCTCGCCGATAACCTCGAAAACGTTGCCAAAGGCGAAAAACTGAATGCCCAGCTGGCCGCCCGATTGGCCCTCGCGATCTCCGAGATTTCGCTTCCCCGCGCTCCGCTTTCCGGGGCCGAGAGGAATGCTCTGGCATTTGGCTACTGGACTCGAGAAACATATCGATTACGAGCGGAAGCTCAATCTTCGCGCGGCAATCGACAAGGCCGCGAACAATCCGGAGAAGCTGAAGGAGATTCGCGGCTCGCTGGCGCCGCATCTGCGCGACACGCTGGTCGCCTACAGCTATGCAACTATGCGCCTCCGGGAGCGCAGATCCTGTTGACGAACCCGGTGTTCGTCCGAGGTCACGATTTTCTCGGCATGCAGGGCGCAAACCACACCTGGAAGGCCTGCGAGATGATGGGATCCGGCTGGCCCTCGAATGCCGGAGGACGTCTGATGGGATCGCTTGCCGGTCTGCCCTATGCACTGGCCGAAGCCGAACAGAACTTCCTTATTCCGACACAGACGCAAGCGTTGATCTGGGGCGACCTGGTTCCTCAGATGATCCTCAGCGCCAAGATTCCCCGCTGGTGGAATGTCACGCCGGCGCAGATACACATTGTGGGTTTGCGGATGCGGCACGCACAAGACGATGCTGGCAGAGGCTGCGCTGAGCCCGGAGGTCGCGGCAGCAGGTGCTCGATGTTCTCAACCTGCACGCGTCCCCGTATCGTACCAGCGTCGTGCGGAGCGATTTGGAAGCGGGCGATCTGGTGGCGCGATCGATGCGCTGACGCCCGCCGAGCTTTATGACATTGGCGCGGACACTCCAGTGAACGGCTCCGATCCGGTGTCGCGCGAACTGCGCGCCATGGTTGAAAAGCACGATCCGGCATTGGGCGACACCGCGATATCTTACGCCTTCGGAACTCCCAAACCCACGCTGGCTAATTCCTACCGGCCGCAGCTCCTGCGCCTCCGCACGTTCCCTACGCTCATGGGATATTCCAGCCGGATCATGGCCGAGAGTTGGGAATCGAATACGCTCTACTGGGCCGCTCTTGCGGACCAGTTGCATATTCGCGCCGGCGCAATTGAATGTTCTGATTCCGATGGACGCAACAGGTGGTGGAACGGATTTTCGCATCGCATCTGGAGGATTGGCCGGCACTGCTGAAATCTTTGCGTACGGTCGGACAGGAAGTTGTGCAAAAGAACTCGCCGGCAGCCGGTGGCGAACAGAAGGCTGCTGCTTTAAACTAATAATCTCTCTACGGGAGGATTTCGTGCGTTCACTTGGGTCTCTGATTGTTTCGGGCGTGGCGATAATGGCCACGGGTACGGGGCTATGGTTTCTTTCGGACAAGCTGCTTGCTCAGGACAAGCCGACCTTCAAAGCGAAGGTCGACCTGGTCATTTTGACCTTCACGGTTGAAGACGGCCATGGGCACTACACGACCGGACTGAAGCCAGGTGACTTCCGGATCATGGAAGATGGCATCCCGGAGAAGATCTCCACCTTCGCGGAAGGTAACAAGCCGCCCATGCAGGTGATGGCGGACGGGACATTGAGACCGATGGTGGATCAAGAAGTAAGCGATCCGTCGAAGCCAGGGTCGGACATCCACACGGATTCACTGGTCGGAACCAACGTATTTCTGCTATTCGATACCAGCAACTTCATGTACCGCGGCTTCGTGTACGCCGAGGACGCGATTGCCGACTTCATTCGGGGCGTAGATAAGGCCGACTCGGTCGCCGTCTACACATTCAGCCGCAATCTAAGCCGCGCGGCAAATCTGTCGCATAGCCGCAGCGATGCCATTTTCGGGTCTGCGCAAGGCGGTCGCCGGCGACGATACGGCGCTTTATAACGGGCTTCTGCTGACGTTACGCGACGCGGCCAAGGTTCCGGGCCGGAAGGTGGTCATTGTGTTCTCGAATGGCCCGGACAATGCCAGCATGGTTGCGCCGGACGACGTTCGGGCAGTTGCGGAAGACGAGGGCATTCCGATTTATGTGATCTCGACGAATGAGGTCAATAAGGACTCGATTTCGAGCAGTGTGTTCCGCAGACTCACCGCGCGGACTGGCGGTAAGGCCTATTGGGCGCGTACCTGGCAGAAGCAGGTGGAGGCTTTCGAAAACATCCGCGAGGATCTCGGCAACTCGTACACCGTGACATACTATCCGGCGCCCAATCCGAACGAGGGATTCCGCAAGATTACCGTCGAGATGGTCAACGATGCCGGTAAGAAGCTGCGCGTGCGGGCGAGACCGGGATATCGGCCGCGGCAAGGCTGAATCTCGCGGGCTCGTCTCACATTTTTACATCGCTTCTCATCGCTTCTCATTTATGTGAAGGCGGCGGCCTAAGCAGGCCGGGCACCGCATGTCTCTAATCAGTAGCGTGCCCTCACTCAGATCGTCAGAACCGGGCGGCGGTCCCAGAAGGCATGGTCCAATCGCGCCGGATTTACACCAGCGTTCTGCCCCGCGTCGAATACTCGCTGATGGATCCCGGCCGGCGGCTGATCCAACTCGTGGAACACATCCGCGATTTGACAGGTTCAAAAACGCTGTTACGCTAAACTTCTATTGATCCAGATTCTCAATCGAAAGGCGCGAAACTTCATGTCCGCATCCGATCGCCACGGCTCTCGCTTCGATAGTCGATCGCTCTTACTGAAAGCCGCGCTTGGAGTTCTCTTCCTGGCACCGCCGGCCGCGATTCTTGCTCAGTCCGTACCGCCAGCGCTCGAGTCTCCCGCTGCGCGTCCGCCCCAGACGGGCCCGAACGGAGAGAAGCTCATCGGCATGCCGAAGTTTCACGACCCCGCCCCTTACGATATCGACGAGCACACGGGCTACAAGCAGATCTTTGATGGCCACAGCTTCAATGGATGGGACGCCGACCCTACGATCTGGCGAGTCGAAAACGGGGTCATGGTGGGTGAAACATTGGAGGGCAAGCCAAAAGGGAACAACTACATAGTCTATCGAGGCGACAAGACGCGCGACTTTGATTTGAAGCTCCAGATGAAGATCGAAAAAGGCGGTGGCGGCGGTATTCAGTATCGCAGCGTCACCGGCGTACCGTGGACACGGCTACAGCCAAAAGGCCAGCCGCCTTATGACCTCAAGTTCATGATGACCGGCCCGCAGGCGGACTTCTGGTTTCCGGTGAGCGCGCAAGCGTCGGCCTACACAGGCCAGTGGTACTCCGAAAACACGATGCAAGGCATTCTCGCTTATCGCGGCCAGGTCACGCAGGCGTTGCCCGGCCAGACCAACCGGTTGGTTGCCACGATAGGCGACAAGCAGGCACTGGGAGGCTATGTGAAGGTCAACGAATGGAATGATTATGAGGTTATCGCGCGAGGCGGTGTGATGATGCACATTATGAACGGCCAGTTGATGGCGGTGTTCATCGACGACAATAAAGACTCAGTTAATAACCAGCCCGGACTCATTGGCTTCGAAATCGAAAGCCAGCCGTGCAAGATCTCTGTGCGAGATATTTGGCTCCGGAAGTTTGACTAGTATTTCGTTTCACTAAAATAACCATATTATTTGGGCTCCAGGGCCTTGAGTTTTTCCATCCATGGACGACAGGAGCAGCGTTTGCAAGGTTCGCGTCATTTGCCGAACAGAGTTTCGACAAAGTTCAGCCATGAGCCGTGCGTCGGCGTGAAGCGGAGTGATTCCAAGAATTCGCCTGTGAGTTCCTGGGGCCAGGCTGCCGGTGAAAAGCGCATCATACACCCCGGCGGTCTTCGTTTCGTCGCCCGCGTCGGGTGGATGGCTGTACTCAGGTCGCGGTTCGGGCCACCAGAGCGCGGCCGAGGCGCTGCTCCTGTCTCCGGTCGAGGCTATCGGCCAGCCTCAAAATCGGAGCCAAGAATTGCACGGCGCGTTTGCCCTAAACATCGCGGGCGTTGAAACCGGGCATATCGGAATTAGCGACCAGATAATGAAGAATGCCCGACGTCGTGCAGGTAAGCTGCCGCTTCCAACAGCCGCACGTAAACCGGCGGTAGTTCATGCAGGGTGTTCATTCCGGTGAAAGCGTGTTGGACTGTTGCGCGATCTTGCGCGTCTTTGATCGGAACACGGTAATGCTCGGCCATCTATTCGACACTGGCTCTCTGCTCGGCGGCAAGCTGGGTGAGATTAAATCCGGCACCGCGAGCCGCGAGGTCCGCAATGATGCCATCGCCCACGGGCCGCCGATGAGTGGTAGAGCGCAGGTAGTTGTAGATCCTTCAGAACCCTCAGGAGATCGGTAAGTCCGGGGATGACGATCTCCTGCACCTCGGCGGGAGTGAATGCGCCCGGCGCTCCGATGACCGGGTTCGAAGGATAGGCGAACGTATGCTCTACTTCGAAGCCGATCATATTCACCCTGAACCGCGCGGACCAGTCGAGGTGACGTTTGATCGTTTCCATCCGGTTCTGGTGGAGTTTGGTGGCCGCGTTGCTGGTGATCACAACGCGGCCCGGCTGAATCACGATGTGATAGGCCTGATCGCTAACTTCGGAGTCCTTCACAGCGACGCTGGACGCACGGACCTCCAGCCGGATGACATTGTGTGCCGCGTTGGTTGCGCGATGAGGCGCGCGCTGAAGTTGAAGAGAGTGGAAGTCGCTGAGATCGCGCAAAAGCTAACGGGCCGCGATGTTGTCGCCGGACTCCACGCAGGAACAGGTCTGTCGGCAGTGGCTGCGCATATGAAGCTTAAGCCGCAAACCAGACGATCAGCGGCACCAGATGACGCTCACGGACAATATCGACAGAATATACCGCGGCGCATCAACCGCTGTTCACGTTCGCGGGCAGGAACCAGTCGCGAAGGCCAGAACTCAATCCGTCACGCTCATATCGCTCGACGTTCCTCCCGCGCACGGGACATAGCATTTCAACGTATAATCCATGACCATGCGATCGGCATTAAAGCGCCAGCCCAGCGTGCGGATGGTGCGCTTCATGCGCTTGATCCAGCCGCGGGGCAGACCGTCGCGGTCGCGCTGATAGTAGAGCGGAATCACTTCGTCGCGAAGCACGCGATACAGATCCTCGCGGTCGCGTGAGTCGTGGATGTGCATATTGGAATGCGTCCGGCCGGTGCCGATAGCGAAGCCATTCAAGCCGTCGTACGCTTCTGCCCACCAGCCATCCATCACCGAGAGATTCAGTCCGCCGTTCAACACAACCTTCTGGCCGCTGGTGCCGGAAGCCTCGAGCGGCCGCCGGGGATTGTTCAGCCAGACATCCACTCCCTGGACAAAGTGACGTCCGACGTTGATGTCATAATCTTCCACGAAGACGAAGCGATCGGCGAATTGCCTGTCGCGCATCAACTGAGCAATGCTGCTGCAGAACCTGCTTCCCAGGCTCGTCACGCGGATGCGCTTTACCGGCGAAGACGAACTGAACGGGACGCTTGGGATCGTTCACCATGGACGCAAGTCTCTCAATATCCGCGAGAATCAGATCGGCGCGCTTGTAAGTGGCGAAGCGGCGCGCGAATCCGATGGTGAGGGCATCCGGACTGAGCACGCCGCGCCAGGCGCTGCAGAACATCTGTTGGTTCTCCACGGCGCTCGGCCTGTTCAACCGCGCGGCGGCGCACGAAGTTCAGCAGCCGCGATTTCAGACTGAGATGCGTCTCCCAAAGTTCGCCGTCATCTACGTTCTCGATGCCTTCCCAGATGTGCGATTCGCTGCCGTGCTGAACCCAGTCATTGCCGAGATGGCGATCGTAAAGGCGAGACATCTGCGGAGCAAGCCATGACGGAACATGCACGCCATTGGTGATGTGGCCGATGGGAACGGCATTTTCACTTCGGCCCGGGAACAAGCCGGTCCACATGGATGCGCGAAACCTCGCCGTGCAGCGCGGAGACGGCGTTGGCTCGGCGCGAGAGTTTGAGGCCCAGCACGGTCATGCAGAACTCTTCGTGATGATTGTCGGGACGCTCGCGGCCGAACGCCATAAGGCGATCGTGCGAGATTCCCATTGGTTCGCGCAGCGGTCCGAGGTGCTCGTCGATAAGGCTGCTATGAAACCGATCGTGACCCGCAGGCACCGGAGTGTGCGTGGTGAACACCACCTCGCGCGTGACGCGATGAAACGGCCTGATCGAAACCGATACCTTCTTCCTTCATGCGGCACCGAATGGCCTCCAGCACGGCAAATCCGCTGTGTCCTTCATTGAGATGCAGAACGCCGGGGTTTGCGCCCATCGCTTTCAAAGCGCGGTAGCCGCCGACGCCCAGCAGCAATTCCTGGCGAATGCGGACGCGTCCGTCGCCGCCATAAAGCCGGGAAGTCAATTCGCGATCCTCGGGAGCATTGCCATCCACGTCGGAATCGAGCAGAAGAAGATCGACGCGCCCGACCTTCACGCGCCAGACCTTAGCGCGGATAGACCCGCCGCGGGTTTCGATCTGCACCATGACCGGCTCTCCGCTGGTGCCGATCGCCGGCTCCATCGGGAGTTGGCTGATATCGGTCGGCAGATATTCCTCCTGCTGCCAGCCGCTACGGTCGAGGCGTTGCCGGAAATAGCCCTGGCCGTAAAACAGACCGACCGCCACCAGGGGAATATCGAGATCCGAAGCGCTCTTGATGTGGTCGCCCGCGAGAACGCCCAGACCGCCGGAGTAGATTGGCAGGGACTCATGAATGCCAAATTCGGCGGAGAAGTATCCGACGGGCCGAGTGCGCAGGACGGCGGCATGCTTACCGCCCCAGGTGTGGTCGGCCCGAAGATATTCCTGCAGGCGCCGGTATGCATAATTGATGCGGCTATGGAGCACCAGTTCCGCCGAACGCTGCTCGATCTTGGCGAGCGGCATCTCGTTCAGTATGGCAATGGGATTCTGGTTAACCTGCCGCCAGCGGGCGGGTTCGAGATCGCGGAACAGGCTGACGCAGTCCTGATCCCAACTCCACCAAAGATTGCGGGCGAGCGACCAGAGCTTCTCCTGGGCGGGCGCAATGAAGCGCGCGAGCGTACGGGCTTCGCTAACAAGGGGCGCGACTTCGGCTGCCGCCTCCACTAACCTGCGGATCTCATCGTCGTCGAAACTGCGCGGAGCGAGCGTCTGCACCGTTAGGACGCCCTGCAGCACGCCCTGATCGATAAGCGGGACGCCGAGAAAGGACGTATAGACCTCCTCGCCCGACTTTTCGAAATACTTGAATCGCGGATGACTATTGGCGTGCTCGACAGGAACGGGCAGCATTGCTCGGCTACGAGTCCGGTCAAGCCCTCGTGAAGACCCAGTCGTAGTGTGCCGATGCACTGCGGGCGAAGCCCAACAGTGGCGGCCATTACGAGGTTGGCGCGGTCGGGTTCAAGCAGGTAAGCCGAGCAAACGTCGGTCTTGAATCTCCTGGCGATCAGCGCGACCACGTTCATCAGAGTCTCGGCCGGTTTGCCGCCTCCCTGGGCCAGGCTGGCAATTTCTTCGAGCGTCAATACGTGATTATCGTCCCGCGCTTCCGATGGGCTCATGTCAGTGGTCACTCTCAGTCTAAAGGCAGGTGGTGTTACAGGACAATTAATTCCTTCTATGGCGGGTATAAGGGCTAGGCGTGGAGGAGCAGCGCTCGATATCCGGTGGGGCTGCGCATCCCGAACTCATGCCAGACGTTCACACAGTGTTCATGGCCCATCGCCACGCCGGAGGCGAAATCGCAGCCTGTTTTTCGAGACAGTTCCCCACCGGCCTTTCGGCCGACAACGATGGATGAAAATTGACTGATTTCATTGGCCTCGCCGGACGTCGCAAAACTTACTATGGAACAAACGCTGGCGGGACTGACCTGTAAAGGCGTATTCGGTGATAATAGCGGTGAACTCAAGGTCCACATCCACATCTCTCCTCTGTCCCAAAAATAGCCGTTTGGGCAGAAACTCTTGAATACCGGACTTTCCTGTGAGGTTGCAAACTCAACCATAATGAAACGGCGGCGGGACTACCTTTCGGGCGAGGGTTACTGCGGACGTAACAACTCAAGCTTCTCTCGATCGCCGACCTTTTGGCGAATACAGATCCTTCGCTCGCCGCCTGCGAGCCGTTAACGACCCTGATGTCGGCGGGCTTCGGCGAAGTCCTGCGCGGCGTTTCGTTCACGCTGGCAACGGTCCCGCATCGGTGGGCGGCGCTGATCAGGCCCCTGTGCGGGCTACCACTAGAGGGCGGCCGAAAATCTGGCGGAATACATCGCCTGCGCGGTCTGCAGCCCAGGCCTCCAGATCCATGTCGCGGTCGCCTTGCAGTTCGAGCAGCACTTCTCCTGGGCGCACGATGCACTGCAGATCCTTCACCCGTTGCTCCTGTCTCCGGTCGAGGCTATCGGCCAGCCTCAAAATCGGAGTCAGGAATTGCACAACGCGTTTGCCCTCCACATCGAGCGATTGCCAATTCAAATGCGTCTCGTTGGGCAGCGCTTTGCGGTGATACCTGCACAGATTCGCGATCAGATCCCGCTCGCGGGCGTTGAAACCGGGCATGTCGGAATTAGCGACCAGATAATAAGAATGCTTATGATGCTTGGTGTCGCTAACATAATGTCCGATGTCGTGCAGGTAAGCCGCCGCCTCCAGCAACCGCCCGTATAACGGCGGCAACTCGTGGAGAGCGTGCATGCCGGTGAAGAGCGTGTTGGAGAGTTGCGCGACCTTGCGCGCGTGTTTGATCGGCACACGGTAATGCTCAGCCATCTGCTCGACACTGGTTCGCTGCTCGGCGGGAAGCTGGGTGAGATTGAATCCGGCGCCGCGAGCCGCGAGGTCCGCAATGATGCCATCGCGCACGCCCGCCGATGAGTGGTAGAGCGCAGGTAGTTGGAGACCTTCTAGAACCCGCAGAAGTACGGCAACTCCGGGGACGATAATCTCCGCGCGCCGCGGACCAATACCAACGACCTTACGGCGATCGTCAAGGTTTATGGTTGAAACATTCTTGTAGAGTTTGCGGAGTTGCGCCGCGGAAGCGCGAAGCCGGTCCGCTTCATCGCGGCGCACGCGCGGCACGTTATTGACAGCGCTCACGGCCGCCGACGCCGTGGCGGAAGTTGCGATCACCCGATCGATGTGGCGGTCGCCGATCTTGCGGATCGCGGGCGCGATGCGCTCCTCGATGTAGCTCTCGAGACGCCGCAGATCGGACGGTCGCGGTGGATCGGCGCGCATGAAAATTTCACACAGGCGAAGGGCTCCGAGTTGTTTCGATACAGCGAACTCAATGTGCCGGTTCTGGCTCGAAATTATTTCGGCGCTGCCGCCTCCGATGTCGATCATCAGCACACGCTTTCCCGGTTGAGGCCAACGCGTCTGCACTCCGAGATGAATCAGGCGGGCTTCTTCCTGTCCCGAGATGGTCTCGACCGGCGAACCGGCGGCCTCCGATGCGCGCTTGAGGAATTCGTGCTGATTGCTGGCGTCGCGAATGGCCGCGGTTGCTACAGCTCGGATGCCCAGCACATTCAGTTTCTGGTAAGTCTGCGCCATGCGCGCGAGAACCGAACACACAAAGTCAATCGCTTCCCGGCTGACGCGGCCTGTGCGAAAGACGCTCTGTCCGAGGCGCGTGACCTCGCGATCGGAGGCAAGCGTTCGAATTGCGGAGCCGGAATCAGCCTCGGCGGCGAGCATACGAACCGAGTTGCTTCCAATATCGATGGCCGCGTAACGAGGCATTATGGTTATGATAAGCGGACGGCGATCGCTCCCATTTACTCGACTCTCCAGACCTCGAAGCGGGACGCGTCGCCAGAGCCCCAGATCCACGGCAGATAACCGTAAAGACTGGAGAAGAAGCCCGCGCGAGCCTGGAAATCCATCACCCGGCCAAAGCCGCCGCTCATATACGACGCTCTCCGAATAACTCTGCGAGCGCTCCAGTTTCGCGGAAATACGGGGAGGTCGATCTGGCTGATGACGATGATGTCGCCGGGTTGAGGCAGCGGCGGTTCCCGTGTGACCGGCGATGCTCCAGCGCGTTCGGCATACCATTGGAATCCCCAGTGTCCGGCAAACCAGACGCGCTCGCCCAATCGAACCTGAGGATAGATCAGGTCAGCCACTGCGCGCCGCTGAGTCTCCGCCAAGTCGCGGATGCCGAGCAGGACCAGGACGCCCAGAACAATGCCCGCAGTAGCAACGGAAGGGACTAACCAGCGCGTGGGTTCGCGGCGCGCCGGCGGAATGAGACGGACCACCAACATCACAGCGGCTGGCACGGAGGGCAACACGTATTTGGACGGAAGGTGAACGTAGATGACAACCGGAAGCGCCAGCAGCAGCCATAGCCAAAGAGCGAGTTGCACACGGTCGCGCCGCGCAATTGCGTCCCCAAGAATATCTGCGAACGCCACGATAGTAGCGCCTGCGGCAAATGCCACCCATCCTAAGCGCAACGACAAAATGGACGCACCGATGAACACGATCAAAAGCAGTGGTGCGCTGAGCTGGCGAAATCGTAGAACGATCCACGGAACGGTTAAAGGGATCACCAGCAGCAGATGAGCCAGAAAGGCGCAGGTATTCTCAACCACCAGGCGCAGACCTCCCGGCAAACGCAGCATATTGACAACGATTTTCTCGCCTTGAGACTCGGGATCGGCAGTGATCGCCGTGGCGGCAATAAACACGAGCGGCGTCAACAGAATCGGCAGAAAGCGCGCGGGAAAGTTTCGGAAGGACGCGCGGATCTCCTCCGTGCCGATGCCGTCGAGAAGAAGAACGCCAGCCGGGGCCAGCAGAAGGATCGCATGAGCGCGGGTGAGCGCGGCGAGAGCCAACCAGCAGGTCGCGAGCAGCGACTGATGCCATCTGCGATGATCCCGCCATGCGGCGATTCGTTCGATACCGAGAGCCGCAAACAGCATAGCGGGAATATCTGGCATGACCGTACCCGCCATCCCGAGAACCGCGGGACAACACGCGGTCAGCAGAGCGGCGAGGCGCGCTTGTCCGGGATTCAAACCCAAGCGTAGAGCCGCCAGTGCCGTCGCAGAAATGGCGGCGAGTAGCAGGATCAATTGTGTAAGATATCCCGCCCATTCCGCGCATCCCGTAAGCGCCGCAGGGATCAACAGATAAGGCATAACGATACCCCGGGAAGAATCTTCGACGCCCGCAGGTTCAGGTCGGTGGACCACACCATGTTGAAGGCTTGAGGATGTAACGGGTCCTCCAGCACATGCTGAGCCTCGCGCAGATAGATTGGATCGTCGATCGTGAAAGGCGCGTGGAGAAAGGGGGGAGAATCACCGCTGCGAGCAGCATGGCGGGACATGCACACGCCGCGGCTGTCTTCATCGCCCCTATTCAGGACCTCAGCCGGAAAGGATTGAAATTCGTGGATCGATCGAAGAAATCGACTCCTTCCGCCCGCTTGAGTCCATTCACGATAACGTAAGTAAGCGGCGTTGCGATTACTTCATACACCACTTTGAACAGATATCCGGAGTAAATAATCTGCCAGATCAGGCCTACCGGCTGATCGTAAAAAATGAAGCAGACAACGATCGTGGTATCGACCGCCTGGCCGACTATGGTCGAGCCCACCGTGCGGGTCCAGAGCCACCTGCCGTTGGTCAATAACTTCATCTTGGCGACAGTGAGCGAGTTGGCGAATTCTCCCGCCCAATAGGCTATCAGGCTGCCTGCGACCACTCGCGGTACCGCGCCAAACACCGCTTCGAATGCGGCCTGGTTCTTGAATTCCGCCGCGGCGGGGAGCCAGATAGCAAACAGGCCCATCCCCGTCATGACGGCGCTTGCCATGAATCCGGTCCAGATGGCGCGGCGGGACGCGGAATATCCATAGACTTCGGTGAAAACATCGCCGAATATATAAGTAATCGGAAATAATAACTGAGCAGCGCTGATTTTGAATGGGCCGAACTGAGTGAACTTCTGCGCCACCAGGTTCGACACGATCAGCACGACCACGAATATATTGATCAGCAGATCGAGATATTTATAGCGAGAGACTGGATTTCGCTCGAATTCAACGGCTGCCACGGCTGTATGCGCCATTTATGCGCCCTCCCACTTGATGCTATGATCCGACGTGACGGCGAATGTCCGCGCCGGCGAATCGGTACGGAAAAATGACCACGGGCCCGGTATCCACGGGTATTTCTCGATCACCCGCTCGTCAACTTCGACCCCAAGTCCCGGTTCCCTAGGAACTATCAGATCTCCGTGATCGATATGCAGCGGAGCGGACAAAATTTCAGCGGCCAGAGGGAACGGATACATGGATTTGAGAGTTGCTGTAGAGTAGCACGGATACTCTAACCACTCGACGACCGTTTCGGGCCAGCAGACTCCTAAATGCGCCGCGGCGACCACTTCGAGCGCGGTACCCCAACTGTGGAACGCGAATTTAAGCTGCTCCCGCTCAATCTCCGAAAACAAGCGGCGGCCCATAGCCAGACCGCCCTGAGAGCAGACATCCATTTGCACATAATCGACGGCGCGCCTCAGGATAAGGTCCAGGTATCGCTCTTCATTGGGCTCGTGTTCGCCGCTCGCGAGAGGCACAATGTCCTTTTCCTTGAGCCGGAGATAAGCCTCGTGGTTCTCAGGAGGCATCGGTTCTTCCAGCCACGCAATACCGTATTCCGCCATGCCCTCGGCCAATCGCTCGACTGTTTCGATCGAGTAACTGTTATCTCCCATGCGCCACCATGAATGAGCGTCCACCATCAGATCGAAGTCCGGACCGACGGCATCGCGCATTACTTTGACTGTCCGAAGATCCGCTTCCGGACCGTGCGCCGGCCGCATCTTATAGGCGCGAAATCCCAAGGCCGCAATGGCCGCGGCTTCCTTCGCGTATCCTTCGGGATCCATATACATTCCGGCGCTGCCATAAAGCCGGATGTGGTCCCTTACGCGGCCGCCTACCAGTTCGGAGACAGGCACGCCGTGTGCTTTCCCGAGTAGATCCAGGAGAGCAATTTCGACCGAGCAGAAGATTTTCACCAGATCCGCCCCGCGAACTGAATCGGCGCCGGGGCCCGCGACAAATTGCACCCGAAGCGCGTCGTTATCGGCCAGCGTCCGCCCTACCAGAAACGGACCAATGACGTTGCGGATGGCGTGGTGAGCTTTCTCGCTTCCCTCTCCCGGAGCGTAGCCTGTCAGACCCACATCGGTCTCAACTTTGATGAACATCGCATCGCGCTTGATGAGCGTCCGGTGCCCGCCGTGGAAAGGGAGTTGGATGGGCTCCTCAAAGGGGTAGCTCATCAGGTATGATTGAACTCGCGTGATTTTCATGTCCGACGTTTTAAGTGGAGCGGCGCGCGCCCGCTCTTGAGATCTGCCGTCAAGTCACTCAGGATAACAAAGTAATGTTTGAAACCATCGGCCATTGGCTCATCGAGTCCAACTCCGGCAAGATTCTCATCGCCTATATGTTGACACTGCCGCTCGGATTTCTGCGCGAAAGAGAAGCTCACAGCGTAGGCCTGCGGACTTTTCCAATCGTCGCGATGGCGAGCTGCGGCTATCTTCTGGTTACCAAGACGGGCGCCAGTTCCGACGCGTTTACGCGGGTTTTGCAAGGCCTAATTGCGGGAATCGGTTTCATTGGCGGCGGCGCGATTCTCAAGGAGGGCACCACGATTCACGGCGCTTCCACCGCTGCCAGCATCTGGAATACCGGCGTTATCGGCGCCGCCGTAGCGCTCGATAAGTGGGAAGTGGCGGTGATGCTGGCGGTGGTAAATGTGCTCACACTGCGATTCATGACGCCTTGGAAAAACAGACTGAAGACACAAGAGGCAGCGCGCGAGGCCCAGAAGCAATGAGCCTCGCGCGAGTGCTGGTGAGCCTTCGCTTCGAGCCCAAGGCCGAGCCGTATTTCGCGGCGCTTCGGGCAACCGGCCTTGATCCGATACCTTGCGCGGCAGGCCTGCGCCCGCTAAGCAATGGCATCCACGGCCTCGTGCTGACCGGCGGCAGCGATATCGATCCGAAATATTATGGGCAACAGCCGGAGCCGGAACTCGGAGAGGTCGACCCTGAGCGCGACGCCTTCGAACTCGGACTGCTCGCAACAGCGGATGCCACCGATCTTCCTGTTCTTGCCATCTGCCGCGGCATGCAACTTCTCAACGTTCACCGCGGAGGCACGCTGTTCCAGCATCTGGTTCAATCGCCGAGGCACAGGAAAAACGAAACGCCCAAATCGCAACCGGTACACTCCGTACGAATAGAGCAGCAGTCGAATCTCGCAGGCATGATCGGGACGCACGACGCGCGCGTGAACTCGCGCCATCACCAGGCGGTCGATCGCATCGGCCGGGGACTGGTTGTATCTGCAACGGACCCGGAGGACGGGGTGATTGAAGCTGTAGAAGATCCGGCGCGGCCGTTCATCATCGGGGTTCAGTGGCATCCCGAGGATCAGGCGCCAACTGATCCGATCCAGCGGAAGCTGTTCGAAGCATTCGCGGCTATTTGCCGGTGAATCGGATCGCGCGACAGGTGGTGATCGCCTGGCCGGTATGCCGTTGCGCGTGTTCGCCGATGTGAATGGCCAGAGCGGCCGCTGTTGTACGAATGCGTTTCCTGCCGATAAAGCGAGGTTCGCCGAGCTGCTCAGGATCGATCGAGCGGATGGCGGCATCGGCGCGTTTGATCGCAGTCGCGATCTGGCTAAGTAACTGAGCGCGCGTCGGCCCGGCATTCTTTTCTTCCGCCATTTCGGCTAGTTGCGCCTCGCTGAGTTGCCCGCCGCGCAAGTACGTACTCAATCGGCTGGTGCTGCCGGCAATATGCCGCAAATGAAATCCCAAGGGCGTCAGACCGCATGGAGATTGCCACATCTGCTCATCGGTGAGGCCTGTGGTATGGCGCTCCAAGTCTTCCTGGACCTGCTGAAGAGCGAAGATCGGCTGAGCCAGTGCCGGGTGTAGCCCTAAGTCGATTTCCCGCAGCCAGGGTTCAGGAAGCATGATTACAGGTTACACGCTAGCTTGAAGAAAATCGGTAGGGAGAGTCTAGCCTATGCTGCACTTACCTGATCGACCCACCGTCGCTGCGGAATAGTCGGCTTTCCGCGGTTCCAGCAATGCCTCATAGATAGCAATTAAATCTTTGCGGGTCGACTGAAGCCACGTCACCGACGGGCTGGTCTGTTTCATTAGTATCCGATAGCCGGTAAGAGTGTGCTCCCCTGCCTCCGCGTAGCGCTTCTGGTCCAACAGTGTATGGCCAAGTTTGATTCTCGCGATACCAGTGTTAACATGATCCGCGGAAAGAGTTTCCGTGAAACACCGGATGACATCCCGGTACACTACCTCAGCACGGGCATATTCCTTCTTCGCCAGGTACACGCTTGCGAGATTGCTCTGCGCCAGCGCGACCCTGTAGTGATGATCGCCATAAGCAGTCCTGTTTATTTCGTATACGCGGCGGAACTCCGCTTCCGCCCGATCCAAATGTCCGCGCTGCAACTCCACGCTTGCCAGTTCACCGGCCCGAATGCGCCGACATCCCTCGACGGCATCAGCGTCACCGTAAACGGCAAACCCGCCTTCGTCAACTATGTCGGTCCGGGACAGATCAATGTCGATGCACCGGACGACACCGCTACCGGACTAGTCCCGATTCAGGTTAAGACGCCGCTTGGCCTCAGTAATATCGTCATGGCGAACCGCACCCGAGTTTGACCTGCACACCGTCTCGCAGTTCGACATCGGCGGCAAGCAGTACGTCGTAGCATACACGCCCGATTTTCAGAGCTTCATCGGCAGACCAGGCATGCTGCAGGGTGCCTTGTTTGTCCCCGCGAAAGCGAGCGATACGATATCGTTGTATGCCCTGGGATGCGGCCCGACAAATCCGGCCACGCAGGCGGGCGTTGAAGCCGCGCAGAACTTGCCATTGGCTCTGCCATACGACGTCCGGATCCAGGCGTTTCCGCCATGGTGACCTTTGCAGGAATGACCCAGGGCAATGTGGGACTGTATCAGTTCAACGTCGTGATCCCGGCCGTTCCCGCCGGCGATCAGACAATTGAACTGCTTGTCGATGGCGTCTCAAACGGCCAGAACCTGTCGATTGTAATTGGCCAATAGCGGCGATGGCCAAATCGCACGCTTCATGATCTCGGTCCGGGATAGAGCGTAGTGCTCTTCCCGGCCTGAGGCGTTGCTCAATCGACTGATGCTGCCGACGATCACGGGCCGACCGAAAGCGCAATACCTCTGAACCTTGTGAACATATGATTTCCTTCAAAAATGACGTTCTGACGGTTTCTGGAGGAAATACATCGTACCCTGAGGATTTCATAGAATAAAAGGCAGGATGACGATCGACGAACGAATCGAGTTTCTGGTGCAGTCCAGTGGCTCTAACAACCACCAGATCGGCGAATTGACTCATCAGGTTGGTGAGTTGACCAAAAATATCGATAAGCTTGTAGCCGTGAGCAATGAGGATGCTACCTCCATCCGAACGTTGGCCCGGATTGCAGAAGCTCACGAAAAGCGGATCTCTCAGCTTGAAGGAGATCGATAGACTCGAGTCTCCTCACGCTGCCCGTAGCTCAAGCGCTCTTGATTTCCGTCCATATCCGATCCCGATACCGTTGCGCCGCGGACGGAAGCGGCGGCGGCCAGATCGCGCGCTTCATGATTTCAGGTCCGGGATAGAGCGTGGTACTCTCGCGATCTCCGGCGGCAGCAATGCGCGTGCCGCCAGATCGGCAGTCGCAGTCTCCGCCGCAATTGCGATCCGCGCGTTGACCTCCGGCCGCAGGATGTAATTCAGAAACTCGTGCGCGGCGTCCACATGCCGGCTCTCCCGCAGGATCGCGCCATTGTCGCAGTACACCGGAAAACCTTCGCTCGGATACACAAATCCGAGTTTGCCGGGCGCTGCGCCGCGAATCGCACTCTCCGCTGTCGTCGACCACAATTGCGACATCAACACATCGCCCGATACCAACTGATCGCGGACCTCGGCGTTGATGTACGCGCGCAGCGACTTCTTCTGCTCGATCGCTTGAGCCCGCGCAATCCCTAACTGCGCCGGGTCGGTGGAATCGAACCGGTATCCCATCTTCAGCAGACACGCTCCGATGACATCCTCGGCGTCATCCAGCATGGTCACGCGGCCACGTAGATCCGGTCTCCATAGATCCGCCCACGAACTCGGCGGCGCGACTGAAGTGTTGTAGGCGATCCCTGTGCCATTCCACATATACGGAACGCAGTAATCGAGATCCGGATCCCAGAATGGCCTTTGGAATTGCGGGTCCAGATTGCCGAGGTTGCGCAGTCGCGAGTGATCGAGTCTCGCCAGCAAGCCGTTCTTCACCATCGGCTGGATGCGGCTGTGCGTAGGAAAAACAATGTCCCATCCGGAGTTGCCGGTCATTACCTTGGCAAGCATCTCTTCGTTGCTTTCGTACAGCCCATAGCGCACCCGCACGCCGAACGCTCTTCTCGAAATCCGGAACCGTTTCCGGAGCGATGTAGCTCGACCAGTTGAAGACATTCAGGCGAGGGCGCCGGTCGATGCTGCAGCCGGTCAGCGCGAGACGCCCCAGCAGTGAACGCTGCGCCGCTTCATGCCGACCGCACCTTCTCCGAAACCATTATCAGAGCGCCGAATAAGACGACGATCATCGCCGAAATCGCGTTGATCTCGGGATTCACGCCGCGCCGCGCCATGGCGTAGATCATCATCGGCAGAGTTTCCGAATCGACGCCCGCCACCAGGCTGGTGATCACGTAATCGTCGAATGAGACGATCAATGCGAGCAATGCCGCGGCGATGACTCCGGGCATCAGATTGGGCAGAGTCACGCGGAGGAAACGCGTCCATTCATGCGCGCCCAGATCGAGCGCCGCTTCTTCCAGCGCGCGATCCATCGAGCGCAGACGCGCCGATACGACGATCGCGACATAAGAGATCGAGAAAGCGACGTGCGCCAGAATCACCGTGTACAGTCCAAGTTGCAAATGCAGATAGCGGAAGATGAACTGGAAGAACGCGAGCAGCGAAATGCCAGTCACGATTTCCGGCGTGACGAGCGACAGATACAGTGATCCCGCGAGCACGGCGACTTGCGCTTCCACAGTCCGTACGCCGCCATCGTGCCGATTGCAGTGGAGAGCATCGCTGACGACGATCGCAATGATCACGCTATTGCGCGTGACCCATGCCAGGTCGCCATTGTTGAGAACGGCGCGATACCAATTGAGCGAAAAGCCCTCCCATACGGTGAAGCGCGATCGATTGAAACTGAAAACCACCAGCACCAGCGAGCGGCAGATACAGGAAAGCGAATGCCAGCGGCCGCATACAGCGTAAGACCGCGCTTCATAGCAACTCCCGTCTCCGCTGCGCCGGATCAGCACTGCGAGCAGCAGCATCACGATGACCATCAGCACCAGCGAGACTGCCGATCCAAAAGGCCAGTCGCGCGCAGTGGTGAACTGGTTCTGGATCAGATTGCCGGTCATCACCGTCTTGCCGCCGCCCAGAAGATCCGGCGTGAGATAAGCGCCCAGGCAGGGGATGAACACGAGGATGCTGCCGGCGATCATACCGGGCGTGGTCAAGCGGCAGCAACAATGCGGAAAACAGCGCGCAACGGACGCATCGCCCAGATCGGCGGCGGCTTCGAGAAGTGACGGGTCGATGCGCTCCAGCGTGGCGTACAGCGGCAGCACCATGAAGGGCAGATACGCGTAAACCAGTCCCAGGAGCACTGCGCCGTATTGTAAAGCAGCGGAAGGGAGTGTGGATAATGCCGAGCTTTGTCAGCACGGTATTGACAAGACCGGTTTCACGAAGCAGAAACAGCCACGCGTAGGTGCGGACGAGGAAGCTGGTCCAGAACGGCAGGATGACGAGTTGCAGCCACAAATTCTTCCATCTGCCCGACCGCGAGATGAACAGAGCCAGCGGAAATCCGAGTGCCACGCAAATAACAGTCGTGATCCCCGCGAGGGCGAAGGACCGCCACAGAATCATTCCGTACAGCGGATCGGCGAGGCGTGAGTAGCTTTCCGCGGTCCAGGGCAGCTCCACGCCACCATAGTCGCCCCGAGTCAGTATGCTATAGGCGCAGACAATCGCAAGCGGCGCCGCGAACAGAATTACCATTGTGAGTCGCGCCGGCAGCAGGAACCAGCCGCGGATGTTCACGCTTTTCCCGCCAATGATTTGCCGCGGTTCACGTGCCTATCTTACCGATTACTGAGATAAGACTCTATTTGCCCGAGCAGTTCGATTTCCTGCACACGTGCGAAAGATTCCCGCGTTCGAAGGCGTTTCTCCCAGTCTCGCAACATGCCTTCGTATTCAGCCTTCATTGAATCGTTGGGAATGGCCGAGTCGCCGTAGGGCGCTCCGTTTACCATAAACAATCCACGGCTCAGATCCGTGGAGCAAACACCGCGTGAGGACTGTATGCGAAGCTTCCGAACCTCGGAGGCCGTGTATTCCCAATCCATATCGATGGTGACGTCTCCAGTCAGTTGCATGCGCGCTTGAGTAGGATGTCTGCCCGGGGTCCCGTTTGACCATGCTGAAAGGACACGCGGATCGGTCCCATGAGGAAGCAGTTCTAATAACGCTGAGAATACATTGATTCCGCTATCGCGCAAAACGCCTTCCTCATAGACCCAGCTCCCCGGCGCGTGGAAACTCTCAGCGCGCTCTTTGTACTGGGCTTCGATGGAATGAACCTCCGCACCCGCAAGCCACAGGCGCGCCGCGACCACCGCGGGATTATAGCGCGCGTGATACGCGAAGAACAGGACACAGCCGCTCGCCAGGGCGATTCGCACGAGTCCCCGTGCCTCCGCCGAAGTGCGCGCGGGGGGCTTCTCGATCCAAACGTCCTTCCCCGCCCGAAGCGCCTGGACGGCAATCTCGTAATGCAGCGCCGGTGGCGTCGCAATAATCACGGCCTGAACGTCGGTCTCCAGAAGCTGGCGGTAATCGCGAAAGACAATGGCGGGATCTGTGCCGAATGCGGACGGTTGATCCGCAATGCCCGCAAGTTCCAGCCGCGTTGCGCCCGAGCGTAGAATCTCCGCTGTCATCCTGCCGATTCGGCCGTAACCGATGAGACCGCATCGAATGGCCGGGGTCACGCGACCTCGCGTCCTTCGATGCTCTGCAACAAACGTCGAGCTTCGCCGGCCGCGTGATGATTGATTGCTTCAAAAGTGTCGAGGCTCTTCATGGCCGCTGCCCGAGCGTCCTCCAGCCTGCCCGAATGGGCGAAAGCGCTCGCTAAACCGAGGAATGCGTAGCCGAGTACATCGGGAGAACCCGGAGGACTCTGTGCGGCCGCGTGCTGAAAGCCCGCAATCGCTTCATCCGTGCGACCCCGGTCGAGGAGGAGTTCCCCAAGCACGTTCAGGATCGTCGCGATATACCAACGGTGCTCAATTCGCTCGCTATCTCGAGCGCTTCCCGGAGCCGGGACTCAGCGGGATCGAACTCGCCAAGCCGCATCAACGCCCCGCCCATCGCCTGCAAAAGCGCCGCCTGCTTCTCTGAGTACCCGATCTGACGCGCAATCTCCAGCCCTTCCGTATCGACGCGCAGAGCGTCGGCAAATCGCCCCTGATGATAGAGAAGGACTCCGAGGTTCGTCATCAGGGAAACCAGCGCTGCCGGATTATTCCGCTCACGTGCGAGTTGCATTCCCTGATCGGTAAACCGCGTGGCCGACTCGTAGTCGCCCAGCCGCGTCGACACGACGCCGAGGCTCACAAAAAACGGAAACAATCCGTTGGGATCGCTGCTTCGTTGGGCGAGCGCCAGGCCTGATGAGAGATGGGCTTGAGCTTCCAGCAGCATACCCTTGTTCATTTCCACGTGACCGAGTATGCCAAGCAGCGGAGCGGCCACGGCCGGGTCGTCCTTCTCCACCTCAAGGCCAGCGCGGGCGATTTCGAGCGCCGCCTCATTCTCTCCGAGTCTTTCGTGAGCACAGGCCAGGTGCAGCAAAAGAGACGCCCGTGCCTTCGCCGTGCTGCCTTCTACGGCGTTTGCCTGGATCAACAATTCCTTCCAGTTCCTGTAGTCCCCCCGCAGATCGCAGAAATGGCCAAGCGTCAGGACCATGTCGGCAAAGATAGGAGGGTCGAACATCCGCGCGAGCGAGAGGGCGCGCGTCAGGTTCGAATACTCGGCGGTGAGCACCGAAAACTCCCCGGCATGGGTGCGCGCGTAGTCGCTGAAATGGCCGATCATGCGGCGGCATGCCGCTTCCTCCGGCGCGCTTTCGGAAAGTAGCTCAGCTAGCGTACGATTGATGCCGTAGCGCGCCAGCGCTGGCCTTTCCAGAAAACCTCCGTTCGCAATTGATTGTAGAGTGCGGGCGTCGATCTGAGCAATGGCGACCGCGGCCGCTTCACTGAAGCTATTGGGCGGGGGCGGAAGAGAGCCAGACTTCGTAGCGCCTCGCGCCACACCGGCGGGGCGGCGGCGAGGCTCGTCGAAATTAATTCTCTCACTAGAGGGGCGGTTCCCATCAGGCAGGCTCCTTCGCTGCGCTTGTGAGCGCTTCGAGCATTTGCCGCGCATCGGCCGGCACCGACCCGAGCATGCGCGCGAACATCGCAACCTGCGCTGGAACTCCGTTCAGCATTCGTACTAAGCGGCGCGTGCCCGATCGCTCGCCCGTGAGAGACGGCGCAAACTTCTCGATAACCTCGATTCCTTCCTCCTCCGTGAGGAAGCCGAGGTGAGTCACATTGGAACCCGCAAACACCGAGGCAGCTGCGGCGCAGGCGGTCGTCAGCAGGTGCGCGCAATTCGGACCGGCTAGATTGAATAACGCCGCGTCGGCGGCATCCTCGCAGCCATCCGCGATCAGCAACATTCGGCGGCTGCCGATTGCCTTAGCAAGGGCCACTGCCCGGTCTTGCGGCCGCCTAAGTTCCAACAAGGCGCTTCGGGGAACTCCCACCGCTTCCGCCCACGACGCCAGCACCGCCGCCGTGCTCCCTTTTTGGGCTCAGATCTCCCCACAATATGCCGTCCGGATAAGCGCCTCGCAAATCCTCGTCGTGAGCGAGCCGCAGAGCGATTGACGTTTTACCTGCATTGGCGACGCCCGCCAACGCATAAGTTCCGCCGGCGATCAACTGCTTCTTCAACGCCGCGATGATCGCATCTCTGCCGAAGATCGGATCGGGAGGAAGCGGCGGCAACAAGACCGGCATAGGGGTCCTTCGCGAGACTTGCATCCGCTCAGTGAGGAATTCCTTCTGATAATCGTTCCAGAATGAACGCAGAAATTCGTGAGCCGGATGCTTAATGCTGTGAGGCTTCACCGACGAAAAGTGGTCGGTATCCCTGAGCATCGTTCCTTGCCCAAAGTATCTCCACGCGGACTTAGGTTCCACCACGCGCCGCTGCGGCGGGAGCCAGCGGCTGAAGCGTCCCAAGATCTTCCGGCGCAGCACCATATAGTTTTCGCACGCCTCGCTTCCAATGAGGTTTGCTATATGCTCTTTCTTCCTGTACACCATGTCCAGGAATTGCGAATCGAGGTCCGCCAGTAACGTGTTGTCCTCGGTCAGCAGGCCCCCAAGTTCGTTCTTATAGATCTTCGATAAGAAGTTGAACCAGGTTGCGTAAATCGAGCCTATGGAGGGCGATGCGACCAGGACAACTCCCACGTTCTTCTCGCGGAAAGCGATTTGGTTCCGCTGGAGAAGGTAGCGCGCCACGATGCCGCCGGTGCTGTGCCCGAGGAAGATCAAGTTCCGCTTGGACATAACGGACTCGGTCGCCGGAGGCTGCGCAAGATTTAAGTTCCGGTACACCTCAAGCGAGCACTGAATAAGATCGTAATCGGCCGCCTCGACATCGGTATGGAAACCGCCGAGAAAGATATCCAATCCAGCGAAGTTGGGGTCGTTCGAAATCAGTTCGGGCCAGTAAACGCGCTTGTTGGGCTGGGAAAGTAGCGAAGTTTCCTTGTTACTCTTGCCGGACTCTTCGTAAAGCCAGCAGCCGCGGCTGTCCGAAAAGATGCCGTGGAGAAAAACCAGCACGGTATCCGAGCCGGTATAGGAATACCAGAGGTTGTTTTCTCTAGACGCTGGAATCTGATGGAGCGGCACGTCCGTTTCCATATTCTATCCGCTCTATACGGACTGTCGGAGGCTGCTCGCCTCATCGGCTTACAGCGTGGGCCGCGCGGTCTGTGGCTTCTCTAGCTTCCGCTGGTCCTCGAGACAATACCGCGCCCACGGAACGGCATCGAGGCGCGCCTCTTCGATCGGACGGCCGCACACGACACACTTCGCATAAGTGCCGTCGTCGATACGCCGCAAAGCGTCCCGCACATCCGTTAGCCGTTGGGACGCGACCGTGCGTTCGTCAAACGCCTCCGACTTGGCCAGATCCGATACCGCGAGATCGCTCGAATCTTGGACTTCGGTATCGTGACCATCGGGGCTCTCGCCGCCGAGCCTCTCTATTTGCAGGCGCAGGTCCCGTTCCTCGTTGAGAAGCCGCTGTCTCTTATGTTGAATATCCATGAGCAATTTGAGTATAAAGGTTTAAAAGCGCGGCTAAGGATGGGCGCACGCCGGTGTGGGCGTGATTCCTCACACTTGGAACATAGGGCGCGTAAGCGGGGTATCATTGACTAAAGTCCGCGATTTGACGACTGAGCCGTCAGCTTCCTCGTTGAACATCTTGACGGAAGGAAACTAACATGCAGATTCGGCTCGGCTACGAACTGATCTATCACTGTCCCCAACCGACGCCAATGATCCTGGCGCTGAACATTCACTACTCACGCGCCTCGGACATCATCATTCCCGATTATCTGACCACCGATCCGCCAGTGCCGATCGGCGGATATCGCGACGGCTTCGGCAACTGGTGCACCCGTCTGGTTGCGCCCGGCGGCCGAATCCGAATCACTACCGATGCGCTCATCCGGGATACCGGGCAGCCGGATGCGATCTTTCCTGACGCCCGTCAGCACAACGTGGAGGATCTTCCGGAAGAGACTCTGGTCTTTCTCCTGGGCAGCCGTTACTGCGAGACGGATCTGCTGTCGCAGGCCGCTTGGGATCTGTTCGGAAATTCGCGGCCGGGTTGGGATCGCGTGCAAGCGATCTGCGATTATGCGCACCGCCGGATCGCGTTCGATTATCAACAGGCGCGCGCGACCCGTACGGCTTGGGAGGCGTTCAACGAGTGCGCCGGCGTCTGCCGCGACTACACGCATCTCGCGATAACCCTCTGCCGTTGCATGAATATTCCGGCGCGCTATTGC
The DNA here is from genome assembly GCA_963767545.1 of Terriglobia bacterium. Lineage (GTDB taxonomy): Bacteria > Acidobacteriota > Terriglobia > Bryobacterales > Bryobacteraceae > CAVVFX01. The sequence continues at coordinate 12,414 of CAVYEV010000027.1, read as the reverse complement.
ACCGGTTATCTCGGCGATATGGGTACGCTGCCGCCTTACGGAGTCGGGGATTTCGCCGCCTGGTTCGAAGTTTATCTCGGTGGCCGATGGCATACGTTCGACGCCCGCAATAACGTGCCGAGAATCGGACGCGTGCTGCTTGCCCGAGGACGCGATGCGTGCGACGTCGCGATTGCAACCACTTTCGGCGCGAATACCCTCACGAGCTTTAAAGTCTGGACTGACGAAGTAGTGCAGATCCCATCTAGTGTGATATAACGTACGTCTAATAGAGAAATATGCCCCTTCTGACCGTGCGGCATCTCACGGTTTATAGATACTCGAAACCAGTGGAGCTTGGCGAACACCGGATGATGTTCCGCCCGCGGGAAAGCCACGACCTCCGGCTTTTGAAATCGAGCCTGAAAATCACACCTGATCCTTCCCATGTCCGCTGGTTGCACGATGCCTTCGACAACTCCGTCGCGATCGCGATCTTCGATGGTGCCACGACCGAGCTTCGTTTCGACAGCAGCGTCACACTGGAACATTTCGAAACAAGACTGCCCGAATATCCACTCGAGGAATACGCGAAATTCTACCCGTTCCGCTATTCGGATGAAGAACTGCCTAATCTGACGCGTGCCCTCGTCTGCCAGCATCCCAGCGACGTTTTGGATCGGTGGGTAACGCAATACCTCGACCCGTCCGGCGTCACGTGCACAATGCATTTGCTTCGATCCCTGACACTTGGCATCCGTGAAGAGTTTCGTTACCAGCGGCGAAGTGAGAAGGGCGTGCAGAGCCCTGACCGAAACGCTGCGCAGCCGCAGCGGAACATGCAGGGACTTCGCGGTATTGATGATCGAAGCGGCGCGTTCGCTTGGTATCGCCGCGCGCTTTGTCAGTGGTTATATCTTCGTTCCCGCGATGAATTCCGGCGCGGGCGCCAACGGCGGAGGTTCGACCCACGCGTGGATGCAGGCGTATCTGCCGGGCGCGGGCTGGATCGATTTCGATCCCACCAACAGCATCATAGGGAACCGCAACCTGATCCGTGTCGCCGTGGCGTGGGACCCAAGACAGGTTGTCCCGTTATGGGGCACCTATTCGGGGTCGGCTTCGTCCTTTCTCGGCATGGATGTTACCGTCTCCGTGCGCGAAACTGAAAAGTGACGCCATTTCGCATACTTCGTCCCGAAGGAAAGGGACGCTTCGTAATCTTCTGCGATCACGCCACTAATTGCATTCCGCCGGAGCTCGATAATCTGGGCGTCGCTGACGCGCAACTCGAACGCCACATCGCCTACGATATCGGCGCTGCCGGAGTAACTGCCGAGCTATCCGCCATCCTCGATTCGCCCGCTATTCTCTGCGGCACATCTCGTCTGGTAATCGACTGTAATCGGCAACTCGACGCGCCCGACTTGATCCCCGCCATAAGCGATGGGACCGCAATCCCCGGAAATCGCGATCTCAGCGAGGCGGCGCGGCGGCTGCGTATCGAACGCTATTTTGATCCGTATCACGCCGCCATTGAATCGGTGATGCTGAAGTGCGAAGCGCGCGGCACGTCTTTCATCGCGCTCTCGATTCACTCGATGACGGAACGTCTCGCGGGACAAGCCCGTCCCTGGCAGATCGCCTTATCTAGCCGCGATGACCGAACTCTGGTAGACCCGATGCTCGAAGCTCTGCGGCGTCCAGGCGACGTAATCGTGGGCGACAATCAACCTTACGATCTGGACCCGTCTGTGGATTACAGCACGCCCTTTCATGCGATGCGCCGCAACGTACCCTATCTGCAGGTCGAGTTTCGTCAGGACAAAATTGCCGGCGCGGAAGGTCAACTGAAGTGGGCGCGGCGTTTCGCGGCAGCTCTCTCGGAAACGCTAATCGCACAAGGGCGAAAGCCCGCCAAAATCTAAACGTCCCAAATCATCACGCGGATAACCGATGGATCATAAGCGTTACAGGAATTGTTGAGCTGAGGACAATTGCTAATCAGTACGATGACGTCCATCTCGGCTTTCAATTCAACGAACTTGCCTTGCTCCGGAACTCCTTCGGAGAAAGTCAGGCTCCCGTCCTCGCCGATGGGCGCGCGCAGGAAGAAGTTAACGTTGGCGCTCAGGTCCCGTTTGTCGATGGTCGTGCGCCAACTCGCGATCGCCGCAAGAAAATTATTGCGGCAGTTGTGCATGTGACGCTTCTCCAGGCCGTATCGGACTTGGTTGCTCTCGGCGGCGCATGCGCCCGTAAGCGTATCGTGATACCCAAAAGAATCCGCGGCAATCGTGAGCATCGGCCGTCCGAGATTCGACATCAGCCTCGTTCCCTTCTTCAGATAAATGTTGCGTTGGGCGAGGATCGTATCCTGCGCGCTGTACCGCTCGGACGTGTCCCAGGCGCTATAGAACAGCGCATCCACCGTTTGGTTCCCGCCTAGGGCCACAATCCGGAACACCTGCCCGGCTTTGATCTCATGGATCCAGGGCTCGCCCGCCGCGACTACTTGGTTGTAGACAGCCGCTCCGGGTTTGAGCTTGTTTATCTGAAGTGTTCTTGAAGCCACTGGTGCGCGCATCGCTTTGCTTTCTCAAAGCGGCATAGCCCAGGGGACAAAAGAAGTCCGCTGGGCGGCAGATAACGCAGGCTTTCTCGAATTACCGTGCTGCAAGTATCATGCCCCAGCGGATGGAAGCAATGCAATACAGACGCCTATTGAATCTTTTTGTTGATCCCATTGAATTTCATTTTGGAGGATCCACCACAGGACACCTGCAAATCTCGTAACCTCATCTAACGGATCCTAACAATTTGGAACAAGTAAGCCTGAGGTCCCGTTATTATCGCTTGTGACGAAGAAATAACCGTGTCGGATACGCAATTGTCCGATAACCTTGCATACTTCAAGCAATCTCGCGCGTCAGAACCTTCTATGAATAGCGGTACGCAGGACCTGCCGGATTCAATGCCTCAGCAGTCCGGTCACAAGGGGTCAGTGCAGTTTGGGGTTTTCGAGTTGAACATGCAGACGGGGGAACTGCGCAAGAGCGGCATTCGCATTCGATTGCAGGGCAAACCTTTTCAGATCCTGCAGGCGTTAGTCGAACATCCCGGAGAGGTAGTCACCCGCGATGAACTGCGAAAGCGGCTGTGGCCCGCCGATACCTTTGTAGATTTCGAAAGCGGCCTGAATACTGCCGCCAATCGGTTGCGCCTAACTCTGGGCGATTCGGCCGAGAGTCCCCGATACATCCAAACATTGGCGAGGACGGGTTACCGTTTCATCGCGTCGGTTAGCGAAGCCGCGCCACAACCCGACTTGGAGATCGTGCCCGCGCCGGCCATTCCGTCTGCCCCTGCTCCCCCCGTGGAACATCGATCGGCAAACCACGTGATTGCAGGCCTTAGCGTCGCGGCTATCCTGATCTTAATCGCTGGAGTTATCTACCTAACTCGTCATAGAGTCCCCCAGGAAGCGGCCTTCCGGCAGATTACATTCCGCCGCGGCTTTGTAGACACGGCGCGTATCGCTCCGGATGGACAAACGGTGCTTTATGCGGCTCAATGGAACGGCGAACCGTGGAGTATCTCGATGGTAAGCCCGGGAAGCCCCGAATCCCGATCGCTCGGATTCAACGGCTACAATTTGATGTCGGTTTCGAAGGCCGGCGAACTGGTTCTCGCCAAGAAGCGGTCTTTGTACCGGGTCCCGATGAATGGCGGCTCTCCGAAGTTGTTTCTGGAAGGCGTCGCCTGGGCCGACTGGATTCCCCAAGGCGATATCGCCTTGGTACGGCAAGACGGTGGCGAAGCCAAGGTTGAATTCCCCAGAGGCAAGACCATTTTCAGAACTTCGGGCTACGTAAGCGATTTGAGAGTGTCGCCCACCGGCGATGCTGTTGCATTTCTCGAGCACCCGATGACGACCGACGATGGCGGAAGCGTAGTCTGGGTGGATTCATCCGGAACTGCGCACAGGATATCGGAAGGATGGGCAAGCGAGGCAGGATTGGCATGGTCCCCCAATGGCCATGAGATCTGGTTTACGGCCAGCCGGACGGGAGTCAACCGCTTTTTATATGCCGCAACCAGATCGGGTTCCGTGCGCAACGTAGCGAGCATTCCCGGGACCATGACGCTTCACGACATATCCCCTAAAGGTGAGGTGGTCATCAGCCGGGACACATTACGCGAGATGATGGCGGCGGGAACGGCTGGGCAGGACCAGGAAAAAGACGTTTCCTGGTTCGACTGGTCCCAACCGAACGACATCTCTCCCGATGGACGCTATCTGCTCTTTACCGAGGGAGGCGAGGGCGGGGGCCGGGAGTACGCCGTCTACATCCGTGATCTCTCCACCGGTTCCACCACCAGGCTGTCGGATGGAGAAGGGTTCGCCTTTTTCCCGGACGGCAAATCGATCGTGGCGATGCTGCCTCGCGATAATAAACACCTGAACATTGTGCCCGTAGGCGCGGGGCAGCCTCGTACCGTGGCCGGGAAGGATCTGGCTTATCAGTGGGCTCAGGTCTTTCCGGATGGCCGCAAGTTATTGGTCACCGGCAGTATGCCCGGTAAGGGCCTCAGGCTGTACACCCAATCTCTGGACGGCGGCGCGCCTGTTGCGTTGACTCCGGAAATCATACTGGATTTCCCCAGGATCTCTCCGGACGGCAAACGCATTGCCGGTGCCACACCCACTCGCAAGATCGCCGTGATTCCCGCCACTGGCGGCGCGCCGGACCTTCTGCCTATGGAAGGAATCGGCGTGCCGGTCAAATGGAGCGACGACGGCAACCGCCTGCTCATTCAAACCGAGGATAAGGAGGGCGCAGCGCTCTTGGAGTGGGTCGATCTCAAATCGGGAAAAACAACTTTGTGGCGAAAGTTGAGGGCATCCGACGGCGAGAGTTACCGCATAGGCGACGCCAAGGTCTCCCAAGACGAGAAGACGTATGTGTACTCATCGAAGCGGATGCTCTCCGAGTTATTCGTGGTCAATGGGTGGCAGTAATGAGAATGGCGACAGCGCAAAACTAGCGAAGCGCCCGCAACCGGGGACTCCGGTCCGGGCGCTTTCCTGGGGCTTCGAATCTTCTACTCTCAGCGCATCCGGTCAGGCTACTTGTTGGCTGGCATGATCATGGATCATCTGTTCCATGACGTCCTTCAAGTGGAGCTTTAGTTTCTTCAATCTGTGCTCCTCGACTTCTTCGGGTTCGGTGAGGAAATGTTTTGATTCGAGATCGGACACCAGCCGGTCGTACTCATGGTGCTGGTGAGCGAGTTTGCGGAATTCCTCACTAGTCTGCATCAGATGCGCTTTGATTTCTGCTTCTTGTGATCGATCCATCTCTTGGCATACCTCCCAAGTGGAGTCGCCTCGCCGAGCCTGGTTCGTTAGCCCGGTGGGTAGCTTCACTTCAGTTTATTGAAGTGGCGTCCGGCCTCTCGACAGGACGTCTCGACCTCACATTAACATGAATTTAATATCTAATACAAGCTCATTAAATCGGCTATCTTTTCTAACGCGCTTTTGACCCGCGCTGTACAATATCGCTTGCGGCTCGCTATCGCCATATCGATCCTGCTGTTACCCTTATGCCGGGGCCAAAAGCTGCCCGACCTCTACAAAGACGAGGTCCACGGCGATCCACCGTACTTGACGCAAGCCGGATGGCGGCCGCTCCTCAACGGTACCGATCTCGCGGGCTGGCACAGCGTAGACGGCTCGTCGCATGAGTGGTTCACGGCGAAGGGCGTCGAGTGGAAGCGCGTCTTCAACCCGGTACATCTGGTGGCCAAACCTGCGCCAGGCGATCGCATCATAAACGGCCGTGACGGGAAGACAGCCAATCTGGTGACCACCGAAAAATTCGGCAGCTTCGAACTATATCTGGAGTTCATGCTCGCCCGCGGATCCAACTCCGGCGTGTACCTGCACGGACTCTATGAGGTCCAGATTTTCGATAGCCAAGGCTACTCCGGTACTCTGACGGTCGGCGACTGCGGCGGCGTATACCAGCAGGACGACGGCACCGGCGGATCGCCTCCCGCGATCAATGCCTGCCGTCCCCCAGGCGAATGGCAATCGCTGCATATCTGGTTCCAAGCGCCTCGCTTCGATAGCGGCGGCAAGAAGATCGCGAACGCCCGCGTGCTTCGTGTGCTCCTCAACGGCGTTCACGTGCAGGAGAACGTCGAGGTCCCAGGGCCTACCGTAAGCCACATGAACATCCCGGAAGCGGCGGTGAATCCCATCATGCTGCAAGGCGATCACGGGCCGGTAGCCTTCCGGACTATCTATATCCGGAATCGCTAAAGTGGATAAGATTATCCAGATATAGTATAATCGTCTTAAGTGCTGTCACAAACTACGGAGTATGCACTGCGCGCGATCGTGACGATCGCCCAATGTGAGTCTGGATGCACGACCCAGGAGATTGCACGCCAGTCCCAGATCCCGCTTGGCTATCTCGCGAAGGTGATAAACTCGCTGGCCCGCGCAGGTATCGTCAAAGCTCAACGAGGCCGAGGTGGTGGCTGTTCCCTTGCTTGGCCGGCATCCCAGATGACTGTGCTCGATGTCGTCACAGCCGTCGACCCCATCCGTCGCATTCATTCTTGCCCGCTTCATCTCAAAGCTCATGCAATGCGGTTGTGCCCGCTGCATCGCAAGCTCGATGATGCTCTTGCTCTTGTAGAACAGGCATTCGCATCGACCTCCATAGCTTCACTGTGCGAGGAACCGCCGGCGCGTCTCGCGCTTTGCACAGTGGAAAATTATGTCGGCATTTGTTCCCCTTTAAACGCCCCGAACATATGAAACTGCGGACTATCTTCCTGCTCTTCCTGATGCCCATAGGCCTCGCACTCGCGGGCCTGGGCGGATCATACCTGTTGCCACTCGACCACGAAGTGATTCAGTATTCGAAGGCGCCGGTCGATGACGCGGTCTCCAGGCTCCAGCGCCGCATCGATTCGGGAGAGGTAAAGCTTAAATCCGATGGCGACACCCTCGGCTATTTGCGTTCGGTCTTGCGCGCGCTGGACGTGCCGGAATCATCGCAAGTTTTGGTCTTTTCGAAAACCAGTTTCCAGGCGCCGCGGATTGCGCCGCGCACTCCACGGGCTCTCTATTTCAACGATCGTGTCGCAGTCGGATTCGTGCGTACCGGCGAGGTACTTGAGTTTGCCGCTCTCGACCCTAAGCAGGGCGTCGTCTTTTACACGCTCGACCAGGAACCTTCCTCTCACCCTAGCTTCGAACGCCGCGACACCTGCCTGCAATGTCATCAGTCGGGCGGAACTCTGGGCATTCCAGGGCTTGTCGTGCGGTCGGTTTATCCGGATTCCACTGGCATGCCCCTGTTTCAGGCAGGCACCTTCGTCACCGATCATCGCAGTCCGTTAAGTGAGCGCTGGGGCGGCTGGTATGTTACCGGAACCCATGGCAATACAGAGCCATATGGGAAACGCCGTCGTGAGGGATCGCAGCCAGCCCGACGTATTGGAAACGGAAGGCACCCAGAATCTCGTGGATCTCACCGGCAAAATCGATACCGGGGCTTATTTGACGCCGCACAGCGACATCGTCGCGCTTATGACGCTCGAACATCAGACGCAGATGGTTAACCTGATTATCCGCGTTGGCTGGGAGGCGCGCCTCGCGCTGTACGATAACAATGCCATGAATCAGGCGTTGAATCGCCCCGGCTGACACTTTGAGCGATTCCACCACACATCGAATCGACTCCGCCGCGGAAGAACTGGTGAGTTACATGCTCTTCTCTGGAGAAACCCGGCTTACGTCGCCGATCAAGGGGACCTCCGGTTTTGCTCGCGAGTTCGAGAAAACAGGGCCGCGCGATCCGCAGGGCCGCTCGCTCCGCACGTTCGACATGCAGACCCGGATGTTCCGCTATCCGTGCAGCTACATGATCTACTCTGATGCCTTCGACGCAATGCCGGCGGTGGCGAAGGATCGAATCTATCGCCGCATGTGGGAAGTGCTCAGCGGAAAGGATACGAGCGCGCCATTTGCGCATCTTCCCCCGCCGATCGAAAGTCTATTTACGAGATCCTTCGCGCTACCAAGAAGGGCTTGCCCGCATATTGGAATTAGCTAACTTCTGAACGGCGACCGTAAAGGAGCCGGCACGCACGCGCAATAGGCGTTAAATGATGGTGTCGCATCGCTTTCGGTGAGAGGCCGCGTTCGAGGCGGCATTTCGTACCGTTCGCAGCTCTCCGGATGCTGAGAATACTGCCAAGTGGGTTCACTTCCCACAACGCGACTTTCGGTCAGTGGAGATTTCTGGAGCTCCGATAGGGGTGAATCCAACGGAGAAGTAGTTCACATTCCGGAAGCGACGTGTCCGCGACTTTGCTGATCCCACGTAACGCACGCACTTCGCGCCTTACGGGCATCGCAGACCAAGCGAGATCGTACGAGTAGTTGCAAGTGGCGAAGCATCGTAAAATAGAATTCCTGATGGGCACCGCAAGAGAGCATGGCGTTGAGAGGCTATACCACTATCAATGCGGAAGGCTCGATTATGTCGAGACCGCTCTCCGGGAGAACCGCATTCGCTGCTCGAACCCCGAGAACTTCAACGATCCCTGGGATTGCCGGCCGTACTTCGATACTGCTTCGGTGAACGACCCGTCCAAGCGGCACAAATGGATTGAATTCATCAAGAAGCAGTTTGATGGATTCACGGAGAAACAGCAAGACAACATCCTCGCGCAACTTGGACCGCAGTGGTACGAGAACACGGAGTTTTTAATTCAGAGCGTCGAGAAGACGATGCGCTCGGTGCACAGAAACAATGCGGATCGCTACCGCATCTTCTGTTGACTCCGCACTCCACCTCGCTGCTGATGTGGGCTCATTATGCACGAAAGCATCAAGGTGTATGCCTTGAGTTTGATGCGACGAAGGAGAAAGTTTGGCGGGCCCGGCGTGTCGAATATGGTTGGAGCACCCCATCCCCTCGATCGATATAGACACCGTTAACGATTCTCAGGCATTGCTGGAAGCTGTGCTGCTTACCAAATCATGCGAATCGTCCTGCGAGCACGAATACCGGCTACTGGGGCGGGACAACAATCCTCCTTCGATCTTGCAACCGAGGGGGGCTTCCTGCACCTGCCGGAGGAGCCATCACTGCAGTGATCGCCAATGTTTACCATCCCGGAGAACATGACAGAATCGCCGCTCAGCAGGGAGTAGTGAGTCTGGACATTGTGGATAGCGAGTAATTGGAGAGATGTGAGGAGAAAGGCGGAGTTAGGGAGATAGAGAAGCTGGAACGAGATCGAGCACTATCGGCCGCTGAGAATGCTGTAGGGTAACCAACTGCTGAAAAGCATCTTTGCCCTGTTGCCAGCAAGTGCGCAAAACGCTGGTCAAAATCTGTTGGGTTCGAGCGCCGTTCCAGGTCCGGTTGCCGCCCCAGGTTTTGCGAGCCACCACCATCAGACGAATCGCTGCCTCAATGAAGTTGTTGGTGGCCGGAATGCCAGGACAGTACAGAAAGGTGAACAGGTGGGGCTGCTCATGTTGTAAATGGCGCGCAAAACGCTGATTGGCGGTATGGCACAGTGTCGTTGCCAACAGCCTGTCCAAGCGAGCCTCCAGGCGGCCCGTAGCCACTGCCAATCCGTGTTCGCCGACCAGTCCCTGTTGGCGCCGATCCCGCAAGTGCAGACTGTCCAACAGTAGCTCCAGGACCGCCTGCGGAAACTGCCGCGCCTTCCCGGTCAGAAACTTCAGTAGGTCCCGGCAACGCCGGATCGGATGCGCCAGGCAGGTTTGGTGAAAAGCCTGCAAGAAACCGTACCAGGTCCGGGCTCCGTCATGCACCAGAAAGCGATCATAATCGACCCCCAATACCGCCGCTGCTTCGGCAAAGCCGCGATGCGGCTCGATCAGGTATACCGTGACCATTCGTTGCCGATCACCCGGCAATTCTGTAACTGGCCGCCTACGCGCCAACCCGTGTCGTCCAGTCCATTGAATGGACTGTGCCGCAACGAAGCCTTCAATCGATCGTAGGTGGGAGCGGCCAAATTGCCCAACCGTTCCAGAGCCCGGCAGATCCCGCTGCGGCTCACCGTCAATCCGTAGCCCAATCGCAGCGACCGCGCCACTCGCTCATGCGACATGCCCATCTCTTTGTTCCACAGTGCCGCCAACGACAACGCTTCCGGCCCGATCTGTACCTGGCCTATGTGCAAGGCATCGGAGGTCTGCAGCGGATGCCTTCCTTGCACCCTGCGTCCACAGCCGGTACACACCCCCACCTCCACGTCAAACCGCCGCACTAGGGTCACTCGAACGATGTCTTCCTGATACTGGGCCTGGGTGTCCCGCCCAATCACCTTGCTCTCGCAATGTGGGCAGCAGGCAGGCAACGGCACAGCGATCTGCTGATCCACCCTCAGCGGTGCCGGACGCGTGGCCTGCTGACCGTATTGGTCCCCCGCTTTACGCCCCGCTGTTTTGGGATTCGGTTTCGGATTGTCGCGGGAGAACGGGGCTGTGTTGCGCTTCTTTTTGCGCACTGCCTCTTCCAGCAGTTTGTGCATTCGTGCGATCTCTTGCTCGAGACGCTCGATCTCACTCAATGACCGGTTCAAGACGTCGCTGCAGGGATGCTACTTCCCGCTCCAACTGTTCGGCGCGACCTACCGCATCACCCGCACTCATCCAGCCTAGAATGCCACGGCTTGCCGCTTTTGTCCAGCCCCCTTGCTCGAATGCCTGTTTTTACAGCCCTTCCGAATGGTAAACATTGGCGAGTGATAGCGGGGAGCAAAGCCGATGTTGCTGGCATCAGGAGTGTTATGCAGGCGTGCGCTCCCGGCCTCTCCTTGAAGCTGGCCGTACAGCGAGCTAGTGAATACCATCTGGACATCGTTGAGGATGAAGCTAGCGCAATGCAGGTAAGGCTCGCCAATAGACTGACAGATCGGCTCTCACACTTCATTGAGGCGGCTGTTGCAAACGCCTGCAGAGTCCCTTACCGGAATGTAGCCGTTTCGGTCCGATCGGTTGTCCCACCGGAAGCGAATCACTCGGCTGTAAACGGGGCCCGAGGAGAATGACGCTCAGCGGGCGGCTGTTGTGTGCACCACAACGCACTTGGGATAAACGCAGGGGCGCCCTTCCGGCAACAGTGCGTTAGATGTCCGAATCTGTATTTGGGTGACCCAGACGGGAACAAACCGCGAAATGCCCGCGTCTCTAGACAGGGAGGTTCGATTAACAATGCGGACGTTCGCGTTCTCGGTTTCGCTCTTGGTAGTCCTCGCCGTCGCAGGCTGCGTCCGTCGCGACGGGCGTAACTCTGATTGCAAATGGCCGCCAGAAATAGCCGGCTACGCGCCCGACTCGAGACACCTCAGCGCTGACGCGGAATTCGCCGAGGATCTGGCGATCCGATATGCCGACACACATCACGGTCCACGGACCGCGAACTTTCGATCGTTCGACGCTTACGGAACTGCAAGGGATCAGTGCAGAGAAGCATTGTTTGAACAAATTGGAAGAGAGCACGGAATTCGCGTTTCGCTCGTCTCAGAGGCACTCGGGCGCAACCGTGCCGGCCTCGAAGTAGGGGAGGTTCTGCCATTCATACTGGTTTACTGTCTGGTCGCAACAGCCATAGCCCGAATGATCTGGCGCCAATATCCGCCCATCGAGCATGGATGGCTTCCGGGAGCCGTGATGGCCTTGCTCCTTTCGCTGGTGTTCGCGGCCGGGAGCGCGATGCTCGGCGAGTTGTGGTGCTTGCTGGTCGAGACTATCCGAATCGGCAACGGCCATATGAGTTACCGCGTAGAACGGCTTTGGTGGGGGCGGCACCGGATCGAGCTATTCGCGTGTTCACTCCTTGTCTTCTTGGTGGCAGTCACGCAGGGTGCGCGCCGCATGAGGTCCAGCCGCCTGTTTCCTCCCGATCAACCTCTTAAGTCGCATGGCCGCAGATCCTAAAAACAAGCCGCGCTCCGTTTTCATGCCATGTGTCACGCCATGTGTCACGCATGCGCAGAACGCTTTCGCACCTTCAACTCCACGAACCTGGTTCGAGGAGAATGAGTCGACGGCCCGGATGGATACAGCTCAACTTCCCACAACGCGACTTCGAACGATTTTCGATTCTTGGGCCCACGCCGGACCTTCCAAGCGATCCAGTGCGTCGATTATCGACACAATGCTTCTTCCCGTGCCGGCTGCTTAGCTCACAACGAGCATTTGAAAGCTAAGAGAATACTCCGGTCAGGCTATGCTCCTGGATGACTCGGTACGCCGGCTCCGCCAGGGGATTGTTTTCAATCGGAAGAACATTTGCTTGTTTTGGGCGCATGAGACCGGGGGGCGAATGGGCCCGATCACGCTCTCGACGGGTCTAACACAAC
>CAVYEV010000026.1:0-90491 GCA_963767545.1 Terriglobia bacterium | reverse complement strand
CAGAGTGAATCACTTCCGGGTTGCCGACGGTTCAGACCAAATTGGCAGGTTCCTGCCCACCATCCCATCCGTAAACGGAACGCCGTCGATGAAGAGGGATTCCTTGCAGCAACTCACCAGTCCAAAGTGGCCCAAACTCCCGTGAGTTGGGTGGTCATCAACTCAGACGGCGGCCACACGCTGACGCAATGCCTCGAATTCAGCGGAGGCCTTTTTCGCCGCGCTACGGAAAGCTAACCAGACAAGAAGCAGCAAGACACAGGTGGCGATCATCGGCCAAACGCTCGTCAAATACCAATAATAGAGAGAAGTCGGATCGAGACCCATCGCACGCGCCTTCAGTGCGGCGCCGCCACCCCACCAACTCGCCAAAACTGCCGGGATAATGAGTATAACGATTCGGCGAACGGCCAAGTATCCGTCGCGCTTCATTTTAAGCGAGCGAAGGAGAAAGCTTCCACAGTCATCATTCAATCCACGCAGGTGCGTGCGATCGCGAATCAGATTCCAGAGGCACACGGTCAGGACGAGCAGCATCCATCCTTGGCCGAGCCTTACCCAAGGCTGATTGACCTCCCACGTATTGTGGGCGAACGCGATCGCGAAACCAGCGAGCGCAAAGAGACCGATGCGTCGCCCCCATAGACTCTCCCGCTCGCGCCGCCGGGCCACCGCGCAAATCTCGGCGGCGAGGGGCACAGGTAGTGAAGTCTCGCTTCGGTTCCAGAGGTCCTGTGGATCATTATTGGCGTTCATTAGTTGCTCCTGCGAAATTGTGATTTAGTACTTTCTTGATTCGATGGATCTTGGTGGCGATATTTCCGGGCGTAAGCCCTGTGACGCCGGCGATCTCCTCGGCAGTTGCTCCCTCGAGGTAAAGGAGAATCATTTGCCGGTCTAGCGGAGCGAGCCGGTGAATCAATGCCTGAAGCTCGGCGCGTTCCACGCGGCGCCGTTCCTGAGCCTCCCCAGCTTGCGCGGTAGGGTTAATGGATAGGGCTTCCAGTTCCACCAATCGTTCTGACACCTTGCGGCGTTTGGTGAGGTGATCTGCACCAACGTTGTGAGCTACGCGATAAACCCACGTCCGCAGGCTGCAACGGTGATCGAATTTCTTCAGACTGCGCCACAGTTCGATGTGCATTTCCTGGAGTAGATCGCGCTGCTGGTCGGCGTCGAATTCATACCCGCTGACCAAACGGCGCATCGACTCCCCGTGCTCAGCTCGAGCTTGCATGTAAAGCTGATCTTGATCGTCGGGACTCAATCGTGGCCTCTACCACAATAGTCTTTGCTGCCGAACGGTTTCTTACACATAGACGAAAAAGGTGATTCTTTGTCGTCCGGAAGTCGCATTATTGGGGCCTGCAACCGGTGGAAGATAAAGACACCCTTAGCGTTTACCACTCACCTGCTCCTCATTTGGGGATCACTCGCGGATCCCGCGCCAACCGGAATTCGCCGGCTGGAAGCCACTTGGACGTATAACGCCCTAACTGCCGAAGTGCGCACCCGCAGAAGCCCAAAAGCCGTTTTCACGGGCGCTGAAGCGATATGTCGAAATGGAAGCGCCGGGCGCGCTATGGCCTAAGTAAACAGTATGAGCATTAGCCTGAGCATAGCTCCACTTGGTTCGAAACCAGCATTACTCCCGCGATCTCGCACGATACGCGAACGCGATGAGTGTCCCCTTGGATATCATACAAAGCGTCAACCGGGATCTCGGCTTCAATGGGCTGGCCTGGATTCAGAATCAACTCCGTGCGTTTGAGCTTTCGGTGAGGATCGAGCGCCTGTTTACCGAAACCTGTGAGCGGAGGCGAGCCTGAGATTTCCAGGCGGTAAAAGAACAGCCATTCCGGGATCGTCGCGCGGATCTCGTCTTGCCCGATGTTCTTCAGGATAATCGACAAGCGCTCACCCTTTGCCTTCGCCGACAATACGAGACCGCCCACGGAAGTTCCCCATTCCCGGTCCGGCTCACGGACCTCGAGTGGTCGGTCATCCTGCACCAGAAAGCCCATAAGCGCCATCCAATGCAAGACTCTCCGGACGAAGCGGCGGATCATTCCACCGGATTCCGCAGCACGCCGATGCCTTCGATTTCAACCTCAACTACATCGCCGGGTTTCAGCTTGCTGGTCGACCCCGGCGTCCCGGTGTAGATCAGATCTCCCGGCTCGAGCGTCACCCACTGGCTGATATAACTGATGATCGCCGGAACATCGAACAGCAGATCCGACGTGTACTGCTGTTGAACAACGTCGCCGTTCAGCCTAGTGGTTAGGTGCAATTTACTGTAATCGATGCCGGTGACGATCCACGGCCCGAGCGGCGCAAATGTGTCGGAACCTTTGGCGCGCCACCATTGCAGATCCTTGGACGGGCCGCCTTGCCAATCGCGCTCGCTAACATCATTACCGCAGGTTACGCCGAAGACCGCGTTGGGCGCTTCGTCAACCGCGATGCGGGTGCAACGTTTTCCGATCACCGCTACCAACTCGCCTTCAAAGTGCAAGTTCTGAGATTGCGGCGGAATCACAATGGGATCGCCGGGATTTTGCAGCGACGTGATCGGTTTGTAAAATATCTCGGGATTTTCGGGCGCTTTCCGGTTGCCGAGATGGCTCTTGTAGTTTAGGCCGACCGCGAAAATCTTCGGCGGACGAATAGGACTCAGAAGCTTCACTTTACTGAGCGGCAGCGGTGAGCCAGAAGCCTGCCGCGACCCGAAGAGATCGCCTTCAATCGGCTGAATGCTCGCGCCATCGGCGACGCCGTACGCTACTGTCTGGCCATTTTGGAAACGAACGAATTTGGGCATGTGTCAGCTCTTATTCTATGGCGGTAGAGTATAGGGTTCATGCGCATTATCACGATTTCTCTTGCCGCTCTTATGCTCGCCGCGGTACTGACCTCATCTACTCCGGTGAGGCTCTCCTCCTTCAATCCCCAAGTCAACGAGCTGTTGGCGCGTATGACGCTCGACGAAAAGATCGGCCAGATGACTCAGGCTGACAAAGAGTTCGTCAAAGATCCGACGGACGTGGAGACCTTATTCCTCGGCTCCATTCTGAATGGCGGCAATTCCGATCCCGACGACGGCAATAGCCTGGAAGCCTGGACCAACATGTACGACAACTTCCAGAAGCACGCGCTCAAAACGCGGCTGCGCATCCCGCTGCTTTATGGCGTGGATTCGGTTCACGGTCATAGCAATGTGTTGGGCGCGGTGATTTTTCCGCATAACATCGGGCTCGGGTGTACGCGGAATTCAGCGTTGGTGCAGCGCATCATGCAGATTACCGCGGAAGAAACGCGCGCGACGGGAATCAATTGGGCATTCGCGCCGTGCGTGACCGTGCCGCAGGATCAGCGGTGGGGGCGGACCTACGAAGGCTACTCCGAAGATCCCGGCATCGTGCGCGATTTAGCGGGTCCAGCGGTGCTTGGGCTGCAAAGCGTTTCGCTCGACAATCCGCTTGGAGTGTTGGCTTGCGCCAAGCACTATCTCGGCGACGGCGGCACTACGTTCGGTTCGGCGCGCGGCGGCAAGGGTCTCGATCAGGGCGATACACGCGTCGATGAAGCTACACTGCGCCGTATCCATCTGCAGGGTTATTATTCCGCAGTGCGTGCGGGCGTAGGTTCCATCATGCCGTCGTATAGCAGTTGGAACGGAGTCAAGATGTCGGGAAACAAGTACCTGCTCACCGACGTGTTAAAAGGCGAACTCGGTTTCGAGGGCTTCCTGATCTCCGATTACAACGCAATCGACCAGATCAAGCCGGGGACTATAAGGCATCGATCGCAGTTTCGATCAATGCCGGCATGGATATGGGAATGGTTCCAGGCCGCTACAAAGAATATATCCGCGACCTCAAGGCGCTGGTTGGCGAAGGGCAGGTGCCGCTCGCACGAATCGACGATGCGGTGCGCCGCATTCTGCGCGTGAAGTTTGCAATGGGATTGATGGACCCCAAGAGATCGGTGCTGGCGGATCGCACGCTGCACAAGAGCTTCGGATCGGCGGAGCATCGCGCGGTTGCGCGAGAGGCTGTGCGGGAATCTCTGGTGCTTCTCAAGAATGACAATAAGCTGCTGCCGATTGCAAAGACCGCGCGCCGCATTCATCTCGCCGGCGTCAGCGCGGACGACATCGGAAACCAATGCGGCGGCTGGACGATTTCCTGGCAGGGAAAGAGCGGTCCTGTAACCACCGGCGGTACTACGCTACTTGCGGCGATGCGCAAATCCGTCCCCGGGAACACGCAGGTGACCTATTCAGCCAATGGATCCGGCGCCGCTGGCGCGGACGTCGCGGTGGTAGTGGTCGGCGAGAAACCGTATGCCGAGGGCATGGGAGATCGAGCCGATCTGTCGTTGTCCGCCGAGGATTCCGCTCTTGTCAGGACCGTGAAAGCCACCGGCGTGCCGATCGCGGTAGTGGTGTTCTCCGGTCGATCGTTGGTTCTTGGAGACGTGATGAGTCAGGCCGGCGCGGTTATGGCGGCGTGGCTGCCGGGGACGGAGGGCCAGGGGATTGCCGATATCCTGCTCGGCGGCTACAAGCCCACTGGAAAGCTGTCGTTCACCTGGCGAGACTCTACGGGAAAGGCGCTGTTCCCGGTGGGTTATGGACTCAGCTACTGAGACCGGCAACTGATACAATGCCAGTGCGCCGTTGTTGACACTAAACGCAATCCGATAACTTTCTTTTCGCGGCCACGCATACAGGATACGTGTGTTTTATCGAGGGAAAGAAATGCAATCGAATTGGCAAGCTAACTTTTTTCACGGCGTCGCGCTGGAGTTTTGGCGTCGCGCCGTGAGTCCTGAACAGACTCGCGCAGAAGCCGACTTTCTTGAGAAGGTTCTAAAGCTGGGTCCCAATGCGTCGATACTTGACGTTCCGTGCGGCAACGGCCGTCACGCGGTCGAATTGGCCGGACGCGGCTATTCGTTAACTGGAGTCGATTTGAGCGAGGAGTTCGTTTCTGAGGCTCGGGCGACGGCTCCGGCTGTTCGCTGGGTGCAAGGTGATATGTGCGAGTTGCCATGGAAGGAAGAGTTCCATGGCGCATATTGCTGGGGAAATAGCTTCCCTTATCTGGACGGCCGCACGGGTGTACGCAGGTTTCTTGGGGCGGTCGCCAACGCGCTGCGGCCGGGCGGGAGGTTCGTGGTCGACACCGGGATGGCGGCGGAGTCCATTTTACCGACGCTCGGGAAGGGGCGTTTTCACAAGCTCGGCGATATGTTCGTGGTGAGCGAGAACCGTTATGATCCGGCGGAAAGCCGTCTCGATATCGACTACACGTTCATACATCAGGGCAAGGTGGAGACGCGGCCAACGTCGAGCTACTGCTTCACTAGCGGTGAGATCTGCAGGATGCACGAGGAGTCGGGACTGGCGGTTGTGGAGTTGTTGACATCGCTCGCGGGCGACGCTTATCAGTTGGGGTCGCCGCGATTGTTGCTGGTTTCGCAGAAGAAGTGAAGGGTAGGGGCGTCATCACGGCGCCCCACGCGATACTCCCGAGACGCACCGCAGCCGGCCATGCCGTGCTTTCGAGAGCATCCGCGGTAGGATACTCTTCTTCCCTATCCGTCCACGGCAGGCTCATTTCGCCATTGCGGCGTTCACTGGCGGTTTACCGGCATCCAAATGATCCCAGTTCAGGATCGCATTGAACGCCAGGAAATAAGTACCCTGCGTCTGCCATCGCCAGAACGGACGCAGCGCGAACATCACGATGTGGCCCTTGCCCAATTTGACATCGACGGCGAGCGAACGATTGACCAGCGCTTCGCCTCCAGCCAGCGTACCGGAGAGCAGCATGTCGTCCGTCTTTGCTGGGAACTGCAGTACAACGCGCGGACGCTCCACCGCAACCATGCTGGGTCCGGCAAACGGGCTGGCGCGATCCGGCGCAGCAGCGGGCGCGATCATCGGCGCGCCGTGCAGGGACACCGGCCCTGGACCGCCCAGCACCTGGCGCCGGCACGGTCGCGTCGTTGCCCTCCAGCGGCGAAATATGGACGCCGTTCACATTCGGCGCAAAATTCTGGCCGAGCCCCGCGTTGACCGGACCGCCCGCCGCATACGCGTTTCCTGCAAAAGTCGCTGAGCGTGCGGCGACAGCCAGCACCGGATCCTGATTGAAATAGACCGGCAGATCGTTCTCGCTGTAACCGTAGGCAATGGGGCTCTTCATATCGGCGAACGTGCCGCGCAGAATCGACCCGCGCGCGAACAGCTGCGCCGGATGCTCCACCGTCACGCCGCCGCCAGATCGAATTCCGCCATCAGCGATGCCGTCGAACCTTCGGTAATCAGCGTGCCGCCTGCCTGACACGAACTTCGCCAGCTCCACCAGGCCCTCCATCCCCATACCGCCGCGAATATCGTCGCTCTCGTCGATGCCGCCAAGATTCGGCGTCAGCTCGGATTTCTTATAAGGAATCGGATCGTTGCCCGTCATCGCGATCCCGTTGACCATAGATCTGCGACGTGCCGCCGGTGTGCGGGAAAACGATCACGTCGTATTTCGCGCGCAGATTGCCCTCTTTCAGCTTCTGGTCGGCGAAGTAGGTGTAAGGCACGCCGTAATGATCGAGCGCGGCGCGCACCCAGCCTTCATCCTGCGTGCGCGACCACGAATGCACATAGCCGATGCGCGGCACCTTCATCTCATGCGACTTCACCGCGGGCGCCGCGGACGACCGCCCACGCCTTCAGTCCGAGATCCTTCAACGACGCATCCAGCTTTGCGCGATCGGCGTTCGGAATGATGAACGAGCCGGCGCGCAATTTGTGACCGCTCCAGTTCGAAATCTTCTTCGGCGGCCAGCATCTTCACCTCCGCGATTGCGGAAGCGGAAGGCCATCAGCGCATTGTCGGTGGTGTGTTCGACCACCAGCGTCGATCCCGTCACCTTCGATTCCGCCGGCGGGTTTTGCATCGGCGGCGAGCAGCGTCATGCGGCTGTTCGAGAATCGCACTTACTCTCTCACCGGCATGACTTTGACGTTGCGCATGTACTGCATGGTCCAGCCGGTGTCGTCGTAGGGACGCGGATTCGCCGGCGGATAGTTCTGCACGCTCAGGTACATGTCGACGAGCGTGCGATACGGCTGGTCGGCGCGAATGATGTAATCGCCCGCGGCCACATCTGTATCGCCCGCTTTGATACGGCGCATCCGCGCTTGCTGACTTCCACGCCCTGATGCCGCAGCGCATTGACCAGTCGGCGGCATCCGGCCTTGCGCCGCTGCCCGGCCGGAACCAGCCAGGCGTAAGTCGGGCCTTCTCTGCCCTTTTCGATCGCGCGCTTGTTCTTCATGTAGTAATTCTCGAGGTACAGTTCGCTTATCCTGCGCGACCTTGTGCATCGCGAACAGCATCGCCGATTCCTGGATGTTGGTGTTGTTGCGCGGTCCCCATTTGATCGCGGCAGCGGCGGAT
Source organism: Terriglobia bacterium (assembly GCA_963767545.1). Classification (GTDB taxonomy): domain Bacteria; phylum Acidobacteriota; class Terriglobia; order Bryobacterales; family Bryobacteraceae; genus CAVVFX01. Next base: position 83,022 of record CAVYEV010000026.1, on the reverse strand, counting down.
TCGGGCGATACCATTCGCGGCTGGTGGCGGTGCGCCGGCAAGCGCAGTTCTGCGTTGTTATCCGGCCCGTAGCTCTGCACTTCATAGAACCGGCCGAATGAGTTGTGCGTGAGCGCGATCCAGAACAGATAATTGGGAACCCAGCCATCGTAGAAGCCATAAGTGAAGACGCCGGGAACGCCGCGCTTGGCCATCTCCATCATTTCGGTCTCGGCCAGCAGCCACCATTCGTTGACCTGCGATCGGATCGAGCGAGTTGTTGTAAGGGCCGGTGCCGGTCGAAACATAGAGGTACGACTGCGCCTCGTGCAGATCGTGCACCGACGGTCGGGTGCCACTCGAGCACGGCTTTCGTGAATGTTCTGGGTGATCTTGAGATACTGGCCCATGCCGTCGCGATTGTTGTCGTGCTGGACGTACTTGCCCCAGTACATCAGCGGCGGACGGGCTTGCCGGTCTTCTTGCCGTAGTACCAGGTGTCGACCTCCCTCTCGCGCCCGTCGACTTCGATCACCGGCGTAATGAACGTGATCACGTTGTTGCGGATCGCCTGAATGAACGGCGTCTCTTCCACGATCAGCCGGTAGGCCAGTTCGATCAGCATCTCCGGGCCGCCGGTCTCGGGCGAGTGAATGCCGCTGTTGATCCAATAGATCGGCTTGGCGGTGTGAATGAGCTGCTGCGCCTGCTCCTCGGTGATTTGGCGCGGATCGCCGAGTTGCGCCAGCATGCTCCTTGTATTGATCGAGTTGTTTGATGGTCGCCTCGTCGGCGATGGCGAGCACGACCTGATCGCGCCCTTCTTCGGTCTGCCCGATCTCCAGCACCTCGCGCGCGGCGAAGCTTTCGCGAGCGCTTCGTAATAGCGCTGGATGTCCTTGGCGTAAGTCAGTTCGCCGGGGGTGCCCGGGAATGCGCCCGAGAAATTTCAGCGGCGAAGGCACCTTGTCGGAGGCCGGCATGTGATCCACCAGTTCGGTGGTGATGCGCGGGTCCTGCAGATACTGCCTGATCAGTTTGGTGTACTCTTCGTCCTGTTTTTGTGCCGCCGACAGGCAAGACTGCGCAAGGAGCAAGCACGCGATCACCCGGAACGTCATAACGCTCCATGGTACGGCAGATGGTTAGTTGCGGTCAAAGAAGGCGTATGAATTCGGAGGCAGGCGAGAATGCCATCTCCTACAATGGCAAAATCGCTTCCTCGATGGGATCGAACTTCAGGCGGCGCTTCTGCTCCCACGCGATATTCCCGAGTGCGACGCCTGTGCCGACCGATGTCCCACATACACATCGCCGTTCGGCGTCTTACGCGACTTCACGCAATCGAGGAAATTCCGCACATGCTCGACGGTCTGCTCCACCGTCGACTTCACTTTCACCGGTTGCGCCCCTTTTCCAGCCGGAGTGAACGTGAACCCACCCTGCGGTCGATCTCCATCCGTCCTCCGTGCCGAAGAATGTCATACCTGCGCCGTTCGCGCCGGGAGCCAGCGTCGCTTCGAACGTTGCGCGTCCAACTCTCCGGATACTCAAGCGCCACACTGATGGTATCGGGCGCAGTGCGGCCGTCGAGATAGTGATAAACGCCGCCCGCCGCCACCGCGGAAATCGGATTATCCTGCTCCATCAGCATGTGGACCGTATCGATCCAATGCGTGAACAGGTCGGTGATCTGGCCGCCGCCGAAATCGAGATATGCGCGAAAATTCCAGTACTGCTGCGGATCCCATTCCCTCCACTTGGCGCGACCGAGATAGCGGTTCCAATCGAGGTCCGCCGGCTTGGTTGCCATGGCTCGCGGCGCCTTCATCAAATGCGCTCCGTTGCCATTCCACACCGTGCGGACCAGCGTTACCTTGCCCAGTTTGTTCGTCTTGAAGTATTCATCGCGAGCCTGAATGAATGTCGCGCCGGACCGCTGCTGCATTCCCGTCTGACAGATGCGATTGTTCTCGCGGGCGGCCTGACGACATCCGGTCCTTCCTCGATGGTCAGCGATAGCGGCTTCTCGCAGTAGACGTCCTTGCCGGCGTTCAGTGCGTCGATGGCAATTGGACAATGCCAGTGATCGGGTGTCGCGATGTAAACGGCATCGGTCTGATCTTCATCGAGCAGTTTCCGGTGATCGCTGAATTTCGTCGCATCGTTGGCGTGGAGGACTTCAGCGGCTTGGGCAACACGCTGGCTCCAGACGTCGCAGAGTGCGACGATGCGAAGATCGGGGTTCTTCGCGAAGATTCCGCTGACGCCCCGGCCGCGTCCCCCGCAACCGATGACGCCCAGGCGAATCGTGTCGTTCGCTCCCAGAATTCGCGAATACGACGCCGCGGTCATGGCAACGGCGCCGGTGGTGAATAGATTTCTGCGCGTAAGAGGCATAGTCACTCGTTAGGATATGGGTTCGGAGAATCGTTCGCAAGGGGCATTTGTCAGCGCCGCTCGCTTCTTGCTCCTAGGAACCGCATCGTAGATCTCCGGTTCGGGCGGGGCTTGATCCACAGAAGGAGTGGCCATTCTCGAATCTCGGCGGTTATTGACTCGGGAGAACCATCCCGGAAAACCCATTCGGCAAGTGCGATTTGGGAATTGATCGGAAAATTTGGTTTGATCGCGACTCACCTTCCGTATTCTGATTGTGTCTATCGTTTTGATACTTTTTTCCACTGTTCCTTCGCGGTTTGCAATCAGGTGGATAGCGACAGGCGCGTCTGGTGACGCAAAGCGCTCGATTTCAAACCGGCTGGTGAAATCATTGGCGATTGCCGAAGGGGTAGTGGCGCTTTGCGGATTGAACCGAATCCGGCCGGTGAGCACGGATTCGACAAGTAGATGACGCAAACGGCCCTTTTTTAAACCGCGAGGGCCGTTGTGGTGGTGTTTCTCTCTCCCGTACAGGGTTTCTCTTCGATTTCGACAATTCATATGCGCACACGTCTCCTTCCTGCTTTCAAGCTATTACGCAGATCACCTGTTCCGGTACGTTCGCATGGGTATCTAGTTGAATTCTCTGAGGCGAAAAAGTTGAAGAGGGCGTGACTGAAAACCGACCAATCGGCTGAAGGCAGGCTTTTGATTCCTTTTCAGTTTGGATTCTAATACATACATTGGAGCGAAGGCGACGGTTTGGAGTTGAGTGGCGAGATAGGTTAGGGGTGCGCCGTTTTGCGGAACCAACCCCATGACCGGCGAGGTTGCTGGGGGAGATCCGAGCCGTGTAGGAGGACGGTCGGACGGTGACGCAAAACGCCCGATTTTCAACCGGCCGGTCATATTGTCGGGGATTGCCGAACAGGGAGTGCGGGTGTGGATCCCATGCTTGACAAATCTTCGAGAATCTGATAGAACAAGCTGTCGAAGGTTGTCCAAAACAAGGAGGTGGGATGCCCAAGATGGTGATTGAGGTTCCGGATGAGTTTGCTGAGGTGGGAAAGGCGATGGCCGAACATTTGTCTATGCTGCAGCGGACTGTGGATCGGCTGGGTGGAGGGAAGGCGGTGGATTATGCAGCCGTGGAAGAGGCGATCGCAAAGGGGGCGGCCAGGACAGAATTAGCAGCCCACGGCGCAATCCTGAACAATCTGGACATTGATGTTCCAGCCGTGGTGATTGGTGGGGTGCGGTACACGCGAGTGGGACGGTGTGAGGGGGCTTATCACACGATGGTGGGTTCGGTATCGGTGGAGCGATCATTATACCGGCAATCGGGAGAGCGAGGTGGACAGCCAGGGGGCAGGGTGGTGGACGCGGTCAGCTTGCGCGCGGGAGTGGTGGGGGACGGGTGGTTGCCGCAGACCGCGCGGGCAATGAGCTATGCCGTGCAGCAAGGCACCTCGCGGGAAGCGGAGAAGATGGCGCAAGAGTTTAGACGGCTGCCATATTCGCGTGCCAGTTTCGAGCGGGTGACGCACATGGTGGGCGCACTGGCGGTAGCAGATCACCAAGATATCGAGGACGCTCTGATCGAGGCCGTGGAAGTGCCTGAGGGGGCATCTTTGGTGAGTGTGTCGCTAGATCGGGTGAGTGTGCCGATGGAAGAACCGCGGCCGCGACCCGTAGGGCTACTGAAAAAGGGAGCTGGCCAAGAAGGGCCGGTGGAACGTAATTTCCGAATGGCCTATTGCGGCACGGTGACACTGCATGACCAAGACGGCCACGGCCGATATACCATCCGTTATGGATGCATGCCGGAGGGAGATATCGTGGGCTTGCGCGAGCGCACTGTGGCGGATGTGGCGACGCTACGGAGTAAGCGGCCGGACCTGAAAATTGAGCTGCTGTGCGACGGAGCCCCGGAGATGTGGAATCTGCTGGAGGCAGGCTTCCGGCCAAAATTTGGAGACGAACTCCACCATCTTGTAGATTTCTATCACACGACGGAAAAACTCTAGCGCTGCCACGCATGCGCTGGAGGATTGGGCGGCTGCGGCTGGCGAACGGCTGGGGGCTGGAAGCAAGCCCTACTCCACCGCAGCCGCGCGGCGGCCGACATTCTCAAGGAACTGATCGACTCGGGGCGCGATGAAGGTGTAGGCATAGACCACCCAGTCCATGAAGCGATCACATATCTACAAAACCATGGTTGCGAAACGGATCGCATGAATTACGCCCGAGCGCGCCGACTTGGATTGGCGCTTGGTACCGGCAATGTCGAGGCAACCTGTAAGAGTTTGTTTGAAATGCGGATGAAGCGATGTGGGGCGCGCTGGAAGGAGGACACAGGCCAACACATCGTGCAGCTCCGAGCTTTCGCACTCAGTGACCGTTGGGAGCCTGCTATAGAATTGACACTTCGTCCGCGACGGATGGCTGTTCGCGCAGCTTAATGTCCAGGATGAGAGCCACACCCGGGAGTGCCGTTTTTCGGATCAAACCCAATTCGGCCCATGAGAACGGATTTGAGAATGACATGACGCAAACGGCTCGTTTTGAAGCAGTGAGTCCGGTTCTGGTGTTTCTCTCGCCCGTACAGCGCTTTTCCTTCGGTTTGGACAATTCATAATTGCGCAGACTTCCCCCTCCTGCTTTGATGCTACTACTAGATCGCCCACTCTGACGCGTTAGCGTTCCTATGTGGTTGAATTCTCTGAGGCGAAAAAGTTGAAGAGAGCGTGACTAGAAAACCGGCCAATCCGAAAAGGGTAGGGCTATGATTCTTTTCCAGTTTGGATTCTAATACTTAGGAGCGAAGGAGGCGGCTTGGAGTAGTGTGCCTTAGCCGGGTGCAACTCCAGGACGCACCTTCGCTGCCGAGTGATTGTTGTTATCCCATGTTCCGGCGATGAATGCAAGCCTGGCGAGGCGGACAGCCAATGGCTGCCTCGGCGGTGTCCAGGATGCCAGCAGATAGCGGTAATCGGACACGGTTGGCGGCGAAGGCAAGCACATGACTCGGAACATACGTGGATTCGCGTGCGGCGTGGCCTGTGCACCGCCTGCCGTCAAACCCTGACGATACTTCCTGACTGGTGTATTCCTGGTTTCCACCACAGCTTCCCGTACCGGCGTAAAACCTTGGAAGCCAGTTGCTGCCGGTGAGGCCGTCGAACGAGCCGCTCCCGATTGCCAGGAGTTGGATCGCGCCTGGCTGACGAGTGTACGGTTCGGCGATGGTTGCTATGGACGGAAGCAGAGTCTCACGTCGCTGATGGACTTTCGTGCAAACACCATTTTTGCCTGGGATTGGTTCGCTTGCCGCCGTATTCTGATCCCGGAGATTAATTCGTCGTGATTTATTCGCTGGACCGCCCGTTTCAGCCACAGATAGCGATACTCGATTACTTGCAACAACACGGCTGGAAGCCCTTTCGCGACCTCGGGCGCGAAGAGGTCTCCGGACTTGTGCCCTTTGCATCGCGAGACCCGGCCGTCGTTCTATGTCAACCGGCGCAAACAGGTGTTTTACTGTCATGGCTGCGGCCGTGGCGGCAGCCTGGCCCGGCTTGATACAGCTGGCTCGGTAGCAGCGCCGCAGGCACAGGCCGTAGGAACTCGACCCAGCCGGACCGCAGTTGACTGGAATGCCGTCCTACCGGTTCTACCGGCAGCAGTTGCCGCATAGCGTCGAAGCCGCGCGTCATATCTGGCGTCGCTGGAGATCCATGATCCAGCGGCGATCGAGAGAATGCGCATTGGATATGCGCCAGGCGCACTGTTTGCGTGGCTCATCTGGCGCGGTCTCGGCTTATGGCTACCAGGCGTTGATCAGACCATGGTCTGATCGATGAACGGGGCCGCGACGGCTTTCTTCCGGTGCGTGACTTTCCCTTTGGAACAAGCCGGAAATCTCTATGGCCGTTCGACCTGGGGTAGCCTCTGGCGTCATCGCTTTCTGCCAGCGATCCAAAGGTGGATTCTACGGGTGGGATTCAGGCGCAGCGCATTGCGCAGCATCATCGTGGTTGAGGGATTGTTCGATGCGGCCGCCTTATGGCAGGCCGGCTTTAGCGATGCGGTCGACTGCTCTGGGATCGCACCTCAACCACTCTGCAACTCGCTCAACTGGAGTTGCCGCCTCCCGGCTCGCGCATTCCTTATCTCTGCTTCGATGCCGACCGGAATGGCAGCGGTCAACGAGCGGCTCGCCGCTTGCAGTATTCAGTTGCACGTCTTCGGCAAGCGTGGAAGCCGAATGCGGCGAGTCGATTTTGCCAGACGGACCATGATCCCAACCAGTTTGCTTCGCCGCAAGCGAAAACAGCGCCGCTCGATTTCCAGCGCTGCCTGGAGCAGGCTCGACCCATGACCTTCCATGCCATTTTGCGGGATGACCTTCCCGCCAGTAGTTCACCGTTCCGCGTGGTGGATGAACAGGGCCGTGAGATCGGAATGGGTCAATCGTTTTCTGGATGTCGCAATGCTTGCGCGGATTAGCCAGCTTCTGTCTTTGCTGCTCCTATGCCGACATGCCGTTGCTCCATTTCGTTCGTTGGTGAAGTCCGTCAGGCCGGGACGTCGATATCGATGCAGTTTCCAGGCCGCGCAGTTCACCGAGTCCACATTGGTCGACTTTGTGCGCGAGCAACTGGATAAACAGCCCAAGCTTTCGCCCGAGAACATTAATAGCCGCGCTTTCCATGCTGCGCCGCCTGTTCCGCTTTTACTTCCATCAGGAGATGCCGCATGCGCCCTATTTGATCCAGCGCCAATTGGTATCGCCGTTCGCCACTCGGCTATGGCCGTGGGCCGTGTGCCAGTGGCTCCGGCCGATCTGAAGTTGAAAGTGCCGCAACGTGTGATCAGCCCGTTATCCAGGCGAACAGGTACGCGCGTTTCTGGCGCAGTTTCCGTACCGCGCGCGATCTGGCCATGGTGGCGCTGATGCTACTCAACGGCCTGCGTTCGCGCGAGGTGATAGCGCTCCAGTTGGAGGATTTGCTTTTTGGTGAGATCGCAAATCCGTGTGCACGGCAAAGGCGCTCGCGCATGCGTCTGGCTGCCGCTTCCTCCCGGAGACCATGCGCATTTTGCGATGCTATCTGCAAGACCGAACGGCCGCTCACCAATGCGCCGGAGGTGTTTGTTTGCATTGAAAGGCCGCGCCCGCGGCAGAGCCTTGACGCCGGCCGGATTACGTAGTCTTTGTTTCGCCATCATCGTAAGACCAGCCAGCGGTGCTCCGTAGCCAACCCCCATCGGTTTCGGCATACCTTCGGCATCGGATATGGTGTGTGCGGGCCGTCAGCCTGCCCGCCCTGCAGCGCCTGATGGGACACGCGCATATTCAGACCACGCTGCTCTACATTCAACTGGCGCCGCAAGATGTTTTCGCCGAGTATGCGCGCGCGGTCGAACGAATCGCCAAGCTGGAGCAGCCGCCGCCGAAATGAAAAAACTACTCGCATCCTTTGCAAGAAGCTCTGCGCAATCACGCGTACAGTTGCTGGCCACTACGTTGCGGCCCGTCGACGGTGCGGAAATGTATCAGCCATACGGTCCGGCTGGTTCATCAGCTTTTCTGCTGCCAGAACTTCCCCGAGGTGCATCGCCCCCACAACTTCGGCGCGATCCGCATCTGCTCGGGTGCTTCGAGTTTCTCTGGACGCGGCGTGTCAATCACACTGGTAAAGCCTGGCGGACGGCGACACGCGCCGGGCACCTGGTACGATTACGGAGACTCCTGGAGTTGCTCGGCGACCATGCCTTTCCACCGCGACCGGGATTACTTCGGAGGAGGATATTCCGCGCCGGGATGACGTTCTGCCCCGACCGTTGACGGTTGACGACGATGCACGGTTGCGAGCCGAACTACGCCGGCGCAGTGACGATCTGGCTCGCCAACGCTGCTCTTGTTGACCCGGTTCACCGGCATGCGGATTGGTGAAACCGCCGATCTTTCCGCCGATTGCCTGCGTCATCTCGGAGGCGACCAATGGACGCTGCATGTGCCGCTGGGCAAGATGCACAATGACCGCCTGGTACCGGTCGATGAAGAAGTCCGGACGCTGATTGCGCGATTACAGTTCCTGCGCATACTGCCGCCTGCCGCTCCCACAGAGTTCTTGCTGCCACGTCCCAGCGGCCGCGCGGTGCTCGTTACTCAAATTCGCGGGTCCTTGCACGAAATCGCATCGCAGGCCGGCATCACCGCTCACATCGTGCCGCATCAATTACGGCATACCTTTGCAACGTCCATGCTACGAGCCGGTGTGAGCCTGCCCGCTCTGATGAAGTTACTGGGCCATCGCAATGCCAACATGACCCTGCGCTACGTGGAGGTCACCCAGCAGGATCTGCAACGTGAGTTTCACCTGGCACGGCTTCAACCTCGTCACGCCATCCCACTGCCTTCTTCGCAAATCTCCTCTCAACCCGATGTCATTGACCGCCCCGCGATTCAACAGCGCTTGTCCGCCGCGATTCGCCTCATCGACCTCTTCCGCCAGCAAAATCCGGCTGACAATCCCAAACCGTTACAACTCCTCCTCCGCCGACTCGTTCGCATCCGCTCACGCTTCGAAAAACTTGCCAAAATCACCAAAACCGAAGAATAGGCTCGGATTGGCCGGATTATGATGGGGAAATTCGACCCGTTCGAACGATGGGTGACGCAAATTGCCGTTTTTTCGAACGCGACTCTGGCAGCGGGGCGGCCAACGACATCTAACGATTGATAATCGGGATGCTCCGCCTCGGACGTCCCAATGGCGAAGCTGGCGCTTGGGCAGAATTACCACTGAGACGACGAAATGATTCCAAGTAATGTACAAGCCACCAGCCGCTGGGAAGACCCAGCGCAACATTGAAATCTACGTTCCGTTGATTAAATATAAAGGTGAGCGTCAGCGGAAATTCGGATGCGGTGGTTTTGGAGACGGTAATCAGACTAGGAACAGTCTGAGCCGTCGGCGAGCACGCCTTATTTCCCGCCAAGTAGTCTGAATCATTCGGTGTGAGTACGAGATCTCCCCAAAGCGGCATTACCGTTGTAAAGCTCCCGTCGGCCAGACATTGACTGCGGACCATATCATAAAAAATATCCGCATTAACCGTCGATGCCGTACTCGAGCTTGGCTGATCAAACATCAACGTTAGCTTCCAGAGGCTGACAGAATTCGGGTCGAAAAGGCTTTGTGTCGTACAGTTTCCACTGAGGGTACCAACCGGCGTGTGCGCGGTGAACGAGCAGGTGTATACCTCGCCGGTATCATCGTCCGCGAACAGGAGATGTCCGCTCAAAATCAACAGCGCGATTGTCGCATTTCGCATGGTCAGGCCTTTCTGACGTAGGCCCAAATCAACGCCGACTGTTTCCAGAAAAGCATTCGAGTGAGACTAACGCCGAAGATTATTGTCTCACTTCCGTTCATCTCGGAGCCAGTGTCAGATACCCAAAGAATAGGAGGTTCCACACGGAGAGCGGGAAGAGCTTCAGTGATCGACGAAGAATTCGTTCCCGAGGCCAGCACCGCCTGCGATTTTCCAGATTCGGATTGTAAGAGGAAGACGAGAAAGTGGCGGGCGATACTGAGACCTGCTGCGTCACGGTATCGGTTTTGCCATCAATGATATACACGGTGGTTGCGGTCTGCACGAACACGCGTGCGTCCATGGAACTGGCGAACATCTGCACAGCGGCCTCGCTCGCTGGAGGCGTGATGGTTCCGGTTTCCTTATTCGTGACGCCATCCAGGACAGCGATGCGTCCTTGATCGCCGGCTATATAGATCTTGTTTGTAGAGGCGTTCCAAACGACGGCGCTTAGGTTGGACTGGCGGAAAACTGGCGATTGGAATTGTTGTGAGCTTCGGAAGCCTGCGTAGGGCGGTTTCGTGATCGTCGCGACTGGCGAGATAGTGGGGCCTTGGGCTATTTCTCCAGGAAATAGGTCATGCCAAAATCCCGTTGAGTCAGCGTTTAATCACTTCGGAAAATTGAGCCGCCTGGCGAGCGACGTCGCGAACCCGAAAAGCGAGCAGCTTACCGATTGGCAGCCGCACCTTCGTGGGAAGGGTTCGGCGAAAGTTGTGGACGCCGTGGCCTCACATCCAGCGTTTCCACTCGTGGAGCGCGCATCGGGTAAAGCATATGGATCGAATCCTCGCGATCTTGTGAACGAGATGGGGGCAAAGCTCGCGGCAGGTAAATTCAGCGAAGTGGGTGTAACAGGCAGGGTCGGGATTGAATTTGCTGGAGCACTACTATTCTCAGATCGAGGTGCTTTCGAAGATCAACACGATGGACGAAATCCCTGACCGTCAAGTGATATGTTTTCGTAGCTGCTGCGTAGCATTCTGGACCGTGGATGCAACCCGGGAAATCGTTCCGGTGAAAGCTGCGGACGGCAAAACGGTGAAGTATGATCGCAATTCGCGCGTGCAACTACCGGAACCATACTCCGGGTCTTTAATCGTCACTGAGATGTTCAGGTAGACCCGTAGCTTGAATCGTACCGACTCCTTTGCCTATGAAGAACCAATGATTTACAGAGCTGTTTCTGGAGAGGCGCTTGATCCGCAAGCAATGCGAACTTTCTTGCCTCTTGCACGTATAAGTTCCTTGGAGCAATGGAGAGCTAAGCATGGCGGCAAGGAAACGCAAACACTTCCTCTGGATTACCCCGACACTACTCCTCCTGATCGGCGGGGGTATTTTCGCGGCGAAATCCATCTGGACCAAGCCCGTCAAGATCGATCCGGAAAAACTCGCGAAGGTGGAGCGCATCGATCTTGCGCGGTCGGTGGTCGCCACCGGCAAAATTCAGCCCGTAACGCAGGTCGAAATCAAGAGCAAGGCGAGCGGCATTATTCAGAAGCTGCCGGTCAATGTGGGCGATTTCGTTCACAAAGGACAGGTGATCTGCGAACTCGATCAGAACGATCTGCTGCCCGCGCTGCGCCAGCAGCAGGCGGCGCTGCATGTCGCCGAAGCCAACGTCTGCAGACCGCGCAGGCCGATTACGAACGCTACAAGGTGGATGCGGAAGGCGCCGATGTTCCATTCCTCAAGCGCGATATGGAACGCGCGCAGCAAGATGTTCGCCGGAGGGTCTGATCGCGCAGAATACCCGCGACGACGCCGAGAAGAATTACGCAGATGGCGGTGCAGAAGCAGGAGTCCGCCAAGGCCAATCTGGGCTCGGCCGCGGCCGCAATCGCGAAAGCCGCAGGCGGCGCTCGAACAGCAGCAGGCCGTCGTTTCCGAGGCGGAAGAAAACCTGCGCAATGCGACCATCGTTTCGCCGATCGATGGCGTGGTGCTTTCGCGCGACAGCGAAGTCGGCGACGGCGGTGAGTTCCATTCTGCTGGTCGGTTCGAGCGCCACCCTGATCATGACCGTCGGCGATCTGAACGAAGTCTATGTGAAAGGCAAGGTCGACGAGAGCGATATCGGCAAAGTTTATCTGGGCCAGCCCGCGCGCATCACAGTGGAGTCGTTCAAAGACCAGAAATTCAACGGTCACGTCACGAAGATTTCGCCCATGGGCACCGAGAAGGACAATGTGACCACGTTTGAAGTGCGCGTCTCGATTTCCAACGAAAAACATATTCTGAAGGCGCAGATGACCGCCAATGCGGAGATCATTCTCGAAGAACACAAGCAGTTCTTGCGATTCCGGAAGGCGCGGTGCTCTATAACAAGGACAAATCCACCGCCGCGCAGCATCCCCGACCCGACGAATGAGAAAGGCATCGCGCAAAGTGGCTATCGTCGACCGGCATCAGCAACGGCGCAAAGACGGAAGTGCTCAAGGGGCTTGACGGAAGGCCAGCAAGTCATTCTGCAGGCATGACCTATCTGAACGAACTGATGCGGCAGGTTTTCGGGCAGCCTGCTGCGCAACAAGCTGCGCAGCTTTCTCACCATGGCGGGCATCGCCTGGGGAATCGCTTCCATTGTGCTCATCGTTGCGATGGGCGACGGCTTCAAAGACAGGCCAGCGCAACAATACGAAGATCGCTGGGCGAGAACATCGTGATCCTATTCGGCGGACGCACCGAGATGCAGGCCGGCGGCGAGCGCGCCGGGCGGCGCATCCGGCTGAACTACTCGGATGTCGAGAACATCCGGCGCGAGTGCTATCTGGTGAAACGCGTCGCGGCCGAACTGGAAGGCGAACGTTACGCGCCACCAGTCCCTTCAACAGCGGGTACCTTCGATGTCAGCGGCGTCGAGGCTTTCTTCCCCGAGCTGCGCACGCATTCCGATCGGCGAAGGCCGGTTCTTCACGCGACCGGGAAGAAAAGGCCGGCGAACGCGTCTGCGTCATCGGGGTCGAGGTCAAGAAGCAGCTTTTCGGCGCGCGTCCCGACGTTGCCGGCACTCAGGTCGCCATCAACTCGCTCCCTTACCGCATCGTCGGCGTGATGGCGGATAAGGACCAGAACAGCAGCTACTCGGGGCTGGATGAAAAGAAGATCTTTCTGCCTTACACAACCATGGCCCGCGACGTTCCGCCGACGAAATACTACATGCCCGGCTATCCTCGACGAGATCATTTACCAGCCTCGCTCACTCGACGAGTTCGAAGACGCGCAGAAGCAGGTCAAACGGATTATCGGCCGCGCCCACGACTTCGATCCGCCGGACGAGAGCGCTCTTGCACTCTGGGATACCGTCGAGAATCAGAAACAGGTGGATGGGATCTTCGATTCCATGACGATGTTTCTCGGCTTCATCGGCTTGTCACTCTGTCGCTGGGCGGGCATCGGCGTCATGAATATCATGCTGGTCACGGTATCCGAGCGGACCCGCGAAATCGGCTTGCGGAAAGCGCTCGGGGCAACCCGCGCTTCGCATCATGGTCGACTTTCTGGTGGAAGGATGCGTCCTCGCGTTTACCAGCGGGCTGATTGGTTGGGGCGCGGCTTTCGGTATTTCGAGCGCGCTGAAGCTGGTCAAGATGCCCGATATGTTTCCGGGATTGCCGGTGAGCGCATTGACGACGCGCATTCGCTTTCACTGCGCTGAGGTCATCGCCGTGGTCTCGGCGTTTTTCCCGGCGTGGCGCGCCGCATCTCTGACTCCCGTCGAGGCATTGCGCTATGAGCGGTAATTCCTGGGTGGGAGGCCTATGAATCTTCGCGGCATTTCTCCGAAGCCGCCGCCGCTCTGCATTCAACCGGCAGCGCAGCCTGCTGACGATGGCGAGCCTCGCTTGGGGCGTGGCCTGTTTCGTCATCCTCTACTCCTACGGCGAAGGATTTCGGGCTCGCGCTGCAAAGTCTCCTTTCAGGCCGTCGGGCAGGATCTGGTTCTGATGTTCGGGGGCCAGACTTCCACGCAGGCCGGGGGCGAACGTTCCGGGCGCGTGATCCGTCTGGTGCTCGACGATTCCGAACTCATCCGCGAAACGTCCCTCTGGTGGGAGGCGTCTCGGCGGAAGTCATGATCCGCGGCGCCGTACCGGTAACGCGCGGCTATCGCGCAGGAGAATATGTCGGTCCGCGCAGTTGAGCCGCCCTATGGCAAAGTTCGCAACATGACGCTCGCGGCGGGCCGCTGGATTTCTCCGGAGGACTACCTCACGAAGCAGCGTGTGGCTGTGCTCGGCGCGAAAGCCGCCAGCAAGCTTTTCGGCGAGATACCGCCGGAGAAAGAAACCATTACGATCAAGGGGCTGCAGTTTCAGGTGATCGGACTTCTTAAGACGCAAGACCCAGATCTCGAACTACAATACGCCCGACAACGAATGCGTATTTATTCCTCTATCGACGGCATCGTTGATCCACGACATCGAAATTTCCCAGCGATATCGTGTGGATGCCCTCGAACCCGATGTTCCGCAAACAGGCGCTCAAGGATGTACGGGAAGTGCTGGCGCGCGTACACAACTTCTCGCCCAACGATGAACGCGCTCTCCAATTGATCGTCTTCAACGAATTCATGAAGGTCATCGACACCATGTCGATTGCGCTTCAGGTGCTGCTCGGGCTAATCGGAGCATTGACGCTGGCGATTGGAGGAATCGGACTTGCCAATATCATGCTGGTGTCGGTGACGCAGCGGACACGCGAGATCGGCGTTCTGAAATCGATCGGCGCTACGCGCGGCGCGATACTGTTCCAGTTTCTGCTCGAAGCTATGGCAATCGTAACGGCCGGCGGACTGCTTGGCGTGCTGATCGGCTGGGCCGTGACAGCCGGGATCCAGACGCTCCCGCTGCTCGGACCGCTGTTCAAAGATGAAAGCGGCACGGGTGACATTCACCTGCAGATTTCGCGTTTCGCCGTCATCGTGTCGACAGTTGTGCTGGAGTTCATCGGTTTGATCGCGGGTCTGCTGCCCGCCATCCGCGCGTCACGGCTCGATCCAATCCAGGCGCTGAGATATGAGTAGGCGTAAGAAATGTCACCGCAAGCGCCCTTTGCGTTAGAGTATCCTTGGGCTATGGCGACCTCTTTTCCGGCGGAAAATCCAGGGCACGAACTCGACATGGTGACGATCTTCAGCTCCATGAATCATGACGCGGAGATGGAGGCGACTTCGATCCGTTCCGTTCTCGAAGCGAACGGGATTCAGGCCGTGATAGTAGGCCCCAGCATTATTCCGAGTGTCGAGTTCCAGGTGCAGGTTCCACGGGAACAGAAGGAAGAAGCTGAGCGCGTGCTCGCTGAGGCGCGCGCTGCCGGTCCTGCCGCAGCCGCGGAAGCCGAGGCGCAATCCGAGACGCAATCCGAGACTGGCACCGCAGTCATCGAGTAGACCAGCCGCAGCAATTCCAGCGGGATTCGCACCTGGGTGACCTTTATCAACTTTAATAGCTAGTTCATGCTGGGTTAATCGAGCGCTTCGTCTCTCATAGTGGAAGACGGATAGAACGGCTTCCGAAAAAGAGGAAATGAGACCACTATGAAAATTTTGACATCGGCCCTAATCGGCCTCGCTCTGACGATCGGAACCGTGATGGCAGCTCAGGCTCCCGCGGCTTCCGCACCGGCTAACAGCAACACCAACACGACCACGCCTAAGGTCAAGAAGCACAAGAAGGCTGTGAAACCGGCCGCCGCGCCGGCAGCACAGGCTGCGCCGTCGAAGTAATGGAACGGCAGGGCACGGGCGTTCGCCTGTGCCCTTATCTATTTTGGCGGGCAAGTAGCGATTCCGTTGTTTCAACGATCGCAATCCATACCCAATCGCAGCGACAGCTACACCGCTGAATCCCAAGATTGAGGTTGGGGACCGTCGAAAAGCTGAAGTCTCCTGTGAACTCGAAGTTGCATGACGGATGGTTTCTCGCTTATAATTTCAGTTTCGATGCAAATCACCGGCTACAACACCTTCTGGTATCGATTTTGGAGCTTTACTCCAGAGCCTTAAGAGTGGTGTTGGCAGGCAAACAAAGGAATCCCGGACCAGCCCACTCGCAGGAGTGGGCTTTTCTATTTTAGGAGACACGGAAAGTATGATCATCTCGATGCGGCAACATGCCACCAAGGCGGAAATCGACCACGTTTGCGAGCGTATCCAGGAGTTTGGCTATAAGGTCCACTCCATTGTCGGCGAAAGCCGCGTCGTGATCGGTGTTGTAGGTATTGGCGACGTCACGGCCTGCCTGGAATCCCTGGAAGCGACGCCTGGGGTCGAGAGCGCCGTTCGCATTTCGGCGCCATACAAATTCGTGAGCAAAGAGTTCAAAAAGGAGCGAACCGTGATACGAGTACATGGCGGCGCTGAAATCGGCGGCGACGATTTCGTCATGATGGCCGGACCGTGCTCGGTCGAGTCCGAGAAGCAGATTATGGAATCTGCCGAGGCTGTCGCGGCGGGAGGCGGCAAGGTCCTGCGCGGCGGAGCGTTCAAACCCCGCACATCGCCTTACGATTTCCAGGGTCTCGAAGAGGTTGGTCTGAAACTGCTCGCCAAAGCGCGCGCAGCCACCGGACTCGCTATTATCACCGAAGTGATGAGCGACCGCGATGTGGATCTGGTCGCCGAATACGCGGACATCATGCAGGTAGGCGCGCGCAACATGCAGAACTTCGCGCTGCTCAAGACGCTCGGCCGTTGCGGCCGTCCCGTGATGTTGAAGCGCGGCATGAGCTCGACGATCAAGGAACTGCTAATGTCGGCGGAATATGTGGTGGCACATGGCAATCCGGAAGTGATGTTCTGCGAGCGGGGCATCCGCACTTTCGAAACAGCGACGCGCAACACCTGCGATATCTCCGCTATTCCAGTGCTGAACGAGTTGACTCATCTCCCCGTGATTCTCGATCCGAGCCACGCGGCAGGTAAACGCAGCTTGATTCCAGCACTCTCCCGGGCCGGTGTGGCCGTGGGCGCTGACGGACTGATCGTCGAGATCCACCCGTGTCCGGAGAAGGCTGTCAGCGATGGCGCACAATCGTTGACGCTGGAAGGATTCCGGCAGATGATGCGCGAGTTGAAGCCGTATATTGCCTTGTGGAAAGAATCGCGGGTTCGCGAATCAGTCGCGGTCTAAATTAGTAAGCAGGCGCTATGGCCGATTGATCAGACTAGCAACATATCCGGCGCCAAAACCGTTGTCGATGTTGACAACCGTTACATTGCTCGAGCAGCTATTCAGCATGCCGAGCAATGCCGCGAGACCCTGAAAGCTGGCTCCGTATCCGACGCTTGTCGGGACCGCGATCACAGGGCACGGCACCATTCCGCCAACAGCGCTCGGCAGAGCACCCTCCATGCCCGCGCACACGATCACGACCTTCGCCTCCGCCAGACGCTCCCGATTGCTCATTAGCCGATGTATACCGGCAACGCCGATATCGTGAATCTCTTCCACTGTGTTGCCCATGACCTCGGCGGTGATGCGAGCTTCCTGCGCGACCGGAATATCGCTCGTACCCGCGCATACCACCGTGATCTTTCCGCGGCCCCGAACCGCGCGGTCGCGCCAGAAACGAATGGCGCGCGCGCGAGGAAAATGTTCACCTTCGGGAAAGGCTTGGAGCACGGCTTCCGCACTCTCAGGAATGATCCGCGTAATCAGAACATTGGAGCTCTGATCGAGCAATGACCCGGCGATCGCGATGATCTCTTCACTTGTCTTGCCGAGTCCGAAGATGACCTCCGGCATGCCATGGCGCAAGGCCCGATGGTGATCCACCTTGGCAAAGCCGAGATCTTCATATGGCATGTGGCGCACCCTGGTGAGCGCCTGGTCCACGTCTACCGCTCCCTCCCGGATTTGTTCGAAGAGCGCGCGGAGCTGAGCTTCATTCATGAATTTTCAGCGTAGCAGACACGGCGGGAGCGGCATCGCGCCTACTCGTAGCGCAAGACTTCAACCGGAGTAATGCGCGTTGCATTTCGCGAGGGATAGATGGTGGCAAGAAAGCTGACCGCGATGGCTGTGCCGGCAATCCACAGTCCGTCGAGTGGGCTCGCTTCGAACGGAACAAAACGCAGCGCGTACACGGTCTCATCGAGCGGTATCAATCTGTACCGGTTGGCGAAGTAGCAGATCGCGTAGCCGAGGACCAGCCCCACTGCCGATCCGGCTATGCCTATCAACACGCCTTGCAGCATGAAGATGTTGCGGATCTGCGAGCGCTTCGCGCCCATCGACATGAGCACCGCGATATCCCGGTACTTCTCCATCACCATCATTACGAGCGTGATGAAGATGTTGAGCCCCGCCACCATTTCAATGAGTCCGATCGTAATCCATGTCACGACGCGCTCCGATCTGAACGCGTTCAGAAGTTGCCGGTTCTGTTCCTGCCACGTCGTCGCCGCATATTGAGGGCCTGCGATCTGCTCGGCCTGCTTCGCTACCTCGCCGGCGCGAAAGATATCGTCGAGCTTCAGTTCGATGGAATTAACCACATCCTGCAACGAAAGAATCCGCTGAACCGACTCGAGCGATGCGAACGCCCAATTATCGTCGAGGTCGTAGAATCCGGATTCAAACACGCCGACGACATGGAAGCGTTGATAGGAAGGGCGGAAGCCGAAAGGCGTGGGCGTTCCCTGCGGGCTGATTACCGTGACGTTGGCATTGAGCATCATCCCGGTATCCTGCGCGAGCTTCGAGCCCAGGATAATGCCGGGCAGGTCCGACGGTTGATTCAAGCCGGCAATGTTGCCAGATTTGAGATCCGACAACGTATCGCTAACCTTCACCTCCGCCTGCGGGTCGATTCCCTTGAGCTGCGCGAAGTGGCTTTGCAGCGGGCCCGACAGCATGACCTGGCTGTACAGCACAGGCGCCGCACCCACGACGTGTGGAATGCGAAGCAGTTTCGGAATCAACTCGCGCCAATCCGAAATACCCGTTCCGGCTTCCTTCTTCTCCACATTCACGTGCGCTGTTGCGCTCAGCAGATTGCGTTGCAGCGTGCTGCGGAACCCGGTGTTGATCGCGAGCGACACTACAAGCGCCATCACCCCCGCCGCAACGCCCGCAATGGAGATCAGCGTAATGATGGAAATCACCGCCTCCTTGCGTCGCGCGCGGAGGTAGCGGCCCGCAACAAATAACGTGAATCTCATGATCTGCCGTCAAGTGGCGCGCAGTCGAGCCGGCGCAATCGATCCGCTATGCCGATGGGTCCTTCAGGACGCAGCAAAGGGAACAGAATCACGTCGCGAATGGATTTGGAACCCGTCATGAGCATCACCAGCCGATCGATGCCGATGCCTTCGCCTCCGGTCGGCGGCATGCCGTAACATAGTGCCCGAAGGAAATCCTCGTCCATCTGATGAGCTTCGGCGTCGCCCTTCTCGCGCATGGAAAGCTGCATGTCGAAGCGGCGGCGCTGCTCTTGCGGATCGTTCAACTCGGTGTATGCGTTGCCGATCTCCATCCCCGCCGCGTATATTTCAAAACGTTCCACCATGTCCGATTCGCCTGGCTTCTTCTTAGAGAGCGGCGAGACCTCAACCGGGTAGTCGTAAATGATCGTGGGCTGAATCAGGCTCGATTCGGCGGTCCTTTCGAAGATCTCGGCGAGCGCTTCTCCCGCTGTGTGTTTGTGAGATGTCCGCAGCAGCCATTCAGGATCGCGAATATTGTCCATGCTCGGCTTCTCTGCGCCGCCGAACAGCTCCGGCTTCCAGAATTCCACGACCGCTTCACGGACGCTGAATCTCCGTAGCCTGGCGAAATCGAGCTTCTCGCCCTGATACTCCACTTCGGCGCCCCCGGTGGCGTCGATCGCGACCTGCCGCAGAAGCTCTTCGCTGAACTCCATCAGGCCGAGATAATCCGTATAAGCCTGATAAAATTCGAGCATCGTGAACTCGGGATTGTGCCGCGTCGACACGCCCTCATTGCGGAAGTTCCGGTTGATCTCGTAGACGCGTTCCAGTCCGCCGGCGACCAGTCGCTTCAAGTACAGTTCCGGCGCGATTCGCAAATAGAGATCGACGTCGAGCGTGTTGTGGTGTGTCACAAACGGACGCGCCGCCGCGCCGCCATAGAGCGGCTGCATCATGGGCGTTTCCACTTCGATGTAGCCGTGAGCCTCAAGCTGTCTCCGGAACGAGCTGACGATCTTTGCCCGCGTCACGAATACTTTGCGCACTTCGTTGTTGGCGATGAGATCGAGGTAGCGCTGACGGTACCGGATTTCGACGTCGTCGAGGCCATGCCACTTCTCGGGCATTGCAAGGAGTATCTTCGATAGAAAGTCGAGCTTCTCCACGTGAACGCTGAGTTCTCCCGTTCGCGTGCGGAACAGGTAGCCTTCCGCGCCGATGATGTCGCCGAGATCCAGCAACTGAAAGAGCTGATAATCGCGCTCGGTGACCGCGTCCTTCTTAATGTAGATCTGCAGCCGCTCACCATTCTGAGCGAGGTGCGCGAACGCGGCTTTTCCCATGCGCCGAATTGTTTGGATGCGACCGGCGATAGTCACGCGATCCGCGGTCGAGAGTTCCTCGGCGGTCTTCGATCCGAACTGTGCTACGATTTCCGGGATTGTCGATGTGAAGTTGAACTTGTGGCCATAGGGCTGGAAGCCAAGGGCCTCGATCTCGCGTATGCGTTGCAGGCGTTGCTCAAATAAATCATCTTCGAGAGACAATAGAAACTCCTGTGCGGAAAACCCTTTATTATACGGCCCAGGCGCGAGCGGCCCATTCGAGAAGCCACTGAGACCCCGTTGAAACCATCTTCCCTCTCTATCGTCATTCCGGCGTACAACGAACGGACGCGCCTTCCCGCGACGCTTGATCGCGTAATCGGCTACATGAGCGCCGGTGTCTGGAAGCACTGGGAAATCATTGTGGTGGATGACGGCTCTTCGGATGGGACTGCCGAAGTTGCCGAGGCGGCTCACGATGCGAACGCCTCCGTGCGGGTTCTGCGCAATCCCGGCAACCGCGGCAAAGGCTATGCGGTTCGTAACGGCATGTTGGCCTCGAAAATGGATTGGCGGCTGCTCACCGACGCCGATCTTTCAGCGCCGATCGAGGAATTAGAAAAACTTTGGAACGCGGTGAAAAATGGACAGGCCGAAGTTGCGATCGGATCGCGAGCTCTGGATCGATCTCTGATCGGCGTCCATCAGCCCGGCCTTCGCGAAAACGCAGGCAAGGTGTTCAACCTTATGATGCAGGTCTTGATCGGACTTCGTATTCACGATACGCAATGCGGCTTCAAGCTGTTCCGGGGCGACGTTGCGAGCCAGGTGTTCAAGCGCCAAAAGATCGAGCGTTTCGGGTTCGACGTGGAGGCGTTGTTCCTTGCGCGGAAGTTGGGCTTTCATATCACCGAGGTCCCGGTGCGCTGGAATCACGTGGAGGGTTCGAAGGTCGGGATTCTGAACGGCGCGCAGTCGTTCCTGGATCTGGTGAAAATCCGCTGGTATCAGATGAACGGCAAATATCGGTAGAGAAGAAAGCGGATTTGGCGGGTTTCATCAACGCGCCACCGCCGCTTCGCCGATTTGCATCACGGCGGCACGAGCGGCGCCCGCCGTACCATCGGAAACCTGCACCAGCAGAATGCGGATTAGATCGTTTTTCGGGTCCATCCACCCCTCGGTGCCGAAAGCGCCCCCATGGCCGAATGTTCCGAGTGAATGCAGCAGCAGGGTGCCTTCCGGCTTATCGACGATCTCAAATGTCAGGCCGTAGCCGGTGCCGCCGAGCCATCCGGAGGGAGTTACGTTGGGAGTGAATACGCGGGTCATGGTTTCGATGGATTGTCGAGTGAGGTATTCGCGGCCGTGCAGCGTGCCTCCGTTGAGCAACATCAGATAGAACTGAAACAGATCCGTAGCCGTCGAGTACAGGCCGAACTCCGGCGCCGGGTATTTGGCTCCGGCGCGATAAAGCGTGGGGTCGCCAGCCAATATTTCACCGCCGGAACGAACCAGTTTTCCGTTCGCGTGGTGGTACACCAAGGCGATGCGGTCTTTCTTGTCTTGCGGCGGAAAAAAGAAGGTGCTGGTCATGCCCAAAGGCTCGAGAATGCGCGTCGTGACGAAATGAACGTAGTCTTCGCCGGAAAGAACTTCCACGATGCGGCCCAGCGTGGCGATGCCTTCGTTGCTGTAATGCCAGCGTGTTCCGGGCTCGAACTCCAGATGCGAATGCCCGTAGAATCGAACTGCTTCTTCCAGCGGCACCCGCAAGCTGCGAGGGTTGTCTTTCAACTCGCCACCGGGATCGGATGGCAAGCCGGAAGTGTGAGACATCAATTGCCAGACGGTGGGCGCATGGGCCGGCGGATGGATCACGTCCTTGCCGTTGGGCAACTTCTCTTCAACCATTTGGCCTTTGAACTCGGGGAGATAGTCCTCCACCGGCCGGCGCAATTCGAGCTTACCGTCTTCCACCAGCATCATGGCGGCGACCCCGGTGAAGTTCTTGGTCATCGACATGATCTGAAAGATCGAGGCGGTAGTCATCGGCTTACGGCCCTCGACATCGCTCCAGCCCGCGGCTTCCAATAAGCCAATGCGTCCATGGCGCGCGACCAGCGCCACGGCCCCAGGAATGGTTTGCTTATCGACCAGTTCCTGGAGACGGATAGGTATATTCTTCAGGCGTCCGGTTGCAAAATCGGCGCCAGCCTGGGCATGGGAGGGCAGCGGCAGGAAGGCCAATAGGAAGGTGGTGTATGCAAAGCGCATAAGTGCTGAGTCTAACGCGCGGCCCGGCGGCGGGGCGCCGCGCGTTACCAGTTGGTGATCGATCCGGAGCCGCGGTACATCAGGATGGGCTCGGAACGTGTCAACTCCCACCTTTGCCTCTGCATCCGATGTGCAGTATACCGTCAACCGTGCGGTGCCCTCTGGAATCGCAATAGGGTAAGTCGCGGTTCACGCCGCGGGATCGGGTTCGAGGATACAGACGTCGGGTAGATTGCGGTACTTCTCCGCGTAGTCGAGACCGAAGCCGACGACGAACTCGTCGGGAATCTGGAAGCCGACGTACTTGACCGGCACGGGGCGCTGGCGGCGCTCCGGCTTATCGAGGAGGGCGCAGATTTCAAGCGATCGCGGACGGCGCTGGCGTAACAACTGCGTGAGGTAGTTGAGCGTGATGCCGCTATCGACGATGTCTTCCACGATCAGAACATCCGCTCCTTCGAGCGAGATATCGAGATCTTTTGTCACTTTCACCTCGCCCGACGAGGTCTTGCCTTTGCCGTAGCTCGCGATACCCATGAAGTCGATGAAGGCGTCGCGCTCGATCGATCGGGCCAGATCGGCAAGGAAAATGGAGGCGCCTTTGAGGATGCAAATCAGGTAGAGCGTGCCGTCGGGGTAATCGCGGTCGATCGCTTTCCCGAGTTCACGGATGCGTGCCTGGATTTTGGCGGCGGCGAGAAGTGTGCGGAGTGCCATGTCCGAACCAGCATAATAGATATGAAGTTCCAACCATGACGACTCGACAGGAAACACTCGATCTTTTTGCATCCGACGACCTGATTGGCATCGGCATGGAGGCCGACGCTGTGCGGCGGAAGCATCATCCCGAAGGCGTCGTCTCCTACATCATCGACCGCAACATCAACTACACGAACTTCTGCACCGAGTACTGCAGCTTCTGCGCATTCTATCGGCCGATGGGGCACAAGGAAGGCTACGTCCTGCCGAAGGAGACGATCTTCGAAAAGATCCAGGAGACCCTCGACCTTGGCGGAACCGGGATTCTGATGCAGGGCGGGCTGCATCCCGAACTGGGGATCGAGTGGTACGAGGACCTGCTGCGCTCGATCAAGCAGAGGTTCAACATCCATGACCATTGCTTCTCCGCGCCGGAGATCACCAATATCGCCGAGGTGAGCAAGCTGTCGCTGCGGGACACGATTGCGCGGTTGCGCGACGCGGGGCTCGATTCCATCCCTGGCGGCGGCGCCGAGATTCTGGATGACGCGGTTCGGCATCGCATCAGCCGCTTGAAGTGTTCAACGCAGGAGTGGATCGACGTGCATCGCACAGCGCACGCGCTGGGAATGCGGACGACGGCGACGATGATGTTCGGCTGCGGCGAGACGATCGAGCAGCGGGTCAATCATCTGGAGATCGTGCGGCAGATCCAGGAAGATACCGGCGGATTTACGGCGTTTATCCCCTGGAGTTTTCAGCGCGAGAATACTTCGCTCGGCCGCTTTGTGAAAGAAGAGGCGACGGCGGTTGAGTATCTGAAGACGCTGGCTATTTCGCGAATCTATCTGGATAACATCCTGAACATTCAGATTTCGTGGGTGACGCCGGGTTTGAAGACATGCCAGGTAGGATTGCGCTTTGGCGGCAATGATGTCGGCAGCATCATGATCGAGGAGAATGTCGTCTCGGCTGCGGGCGCGCATCATCGCGCGACGGAAGAGGAACTGCGGCGGCTGATTCGCGATGCGGGGTTTGTTCCGAAGCAGCGGGATACTTTGTATCGGACTTACTTCCTGAACTAGAGATTTAGCGAGGCGAGCGCAGCATCCAGGTCCGGATAGTGGAACTGGTAGCCGCTGCGCTGCGTGGCCTCGGGGATGACGCGCTGGCTCGCCAAGATGACTTCGGCCATCTCTCCGAACATCATTTTCAAAGCAAACTCCGGCACCGGCATGAATGTGGGGCGGTGGATGGCTCGTCCCAGCGCGGAGGTGAAGTCGGCGTTGGTGACGGCGCGGGCGCCACGCCGTTCAGAACGCCGTGAACGGGATTATCCAATGCGTGCCGGAAAATGGCGACGAAGTCGTCGAGATGGATCCAGGGCATCCATTGGTGCCCGCTGCCGATTCGTCCGCCGAGTCCCGCTTTGAAAGGCGGCAGCATCTTCCGCAGCGCTCCTCCGTTTGGTCCCAGAACCACGCCGATGCGGACCTTCACGACCCGCATTCCGAGAGACGAGGCAAGATCGGCCTTTTCTTCCCACTGCCGGCAAACATCGGAGAGGAAGCCGGTTCCGGGATTCGAGCTTTCAGTCAGCATCTCGTCTCCGCGGTCGCCATAGTAGCCGACAGCCGAGGCACAGACGAAGGCTTTCGGACGATTCCGGGTAATGGATAGGCCTTGAATCAGCCGCTCGGTTCCGAGAACGCGGCTGTCTCGAATGCGCTGCTTGACTTCGGCCGACCATCGCTGCGCAACCGGCTCTCCCGCCAGATGAACGACGGCGTCGATGCCTTCGAATACCTGATCGAGTGGGCCGGTGCGGCCTAGCTTTACAATCTCATTGCCTGACTCGCACAGGTTCTCCGCGAGTCTACTGCCTATAAAGCCGGAGGCTCCGGTGATTGCGACACGCATCCGATATCACTGTAGCGGATCGAGAGCGACCGGAAGGAAACCGGCACATGGTTTATTTGGCGGACTTGCCGTGGAACCGGGCGGCGCCGAGCATTAGGGAAATTCCAAGCCCAAGCGAGAGCAGAGTAGCAGGCTCCGGCACCGGGGCCGCAAGGAAGCCTACCGTCGCTCCGTTCGCGTTCATGAAGAAGCCCACGATTTTGCCCTGATCGTTTACGCCGTTGGCGGTAGTCATCATGGAGGCGCCGGGCGCATCGAATGAGACGTAGTTCCCGGACAGGTAAGCAAAGCCGTGCATGGTACCGCCGTTGTCGGTGTAGGTTCCGACCACTTCGCCATTGTCATTCAGGCCGAGGGGCTGGGTAAACACGCTTCCCGGAAATTGAATTTTCGTGTAAACACCGGCGTTGAATAGAAATCCATTCGACGTGGCGCCTGAGGGCATATCGAATCCGGTCACCATCCCAGCATCGTTTACTCCTGTTGCCATATTGTTATCTCCGGCAACCGGGCCGTTGAGAAGACCGGTAGGGAGTGTCGAGAATGTTTTCCCGGTAACGAAATATGCGTAGCCATGAGCGATTCCGCCAGTATCGGCATAGAAACCGGCGGCTTCGGTCGCGTTGTGATTCAGGCCGAGAAGTTGATTGTTGGCAGCAGGGGCGGCGCCGAGATCGTCTACCGTCGTCGCCACGTTAGTGTTGCCGATATCCACGAAGCCGTGCGTGATGCCTGCAGAATCCGTAAAGAATCCATCCGTAGTGTTGCCCGCACTATTAATTCCGAAGACCTGGACCTGGCATGTTGTACAGGTGGTAACTATGTTGGGATTTAGAGAGGTGAACGAATTGGGAAGTGTCAGGATGATTCCCCTGTTTGGATTAGGCGCTCCCATTCCGGTATAGCCGACTATGGTTCCGGCATTGTTGATTCCGAGCAACTGAATAAAAGGAGGAGTATCAGTAGCCGCATTGGGATCAGTGACGGTTGTGAAGTTTAGGGATGCCGCTTGAACCGTACCCGACAATACCATCGCGTACATAGTTGCAGTGAGCGAAACCAGACTGCGATTCTTCCGCATTTCGTATGTCATTTTCTAAGCTCCGCTATACCTTTCGATGCGCTATATGTTGCGTGTCCGGGCTGTGATGCGTTTCGATCAGGTGGACCGCAAGTCTAACATGGCTTCGACTTAGAATTCAGTAACTTTGAATACACCACATTTAAGTTACCTCTTTCCGGTTTCAATATAGTTTATGGAGGTCGGAAAAGCGGGTGTGAGGGGTGTGTGGATTGTGGAGCTAAATGGATTGGATTGAGGGGGATACGCAATATTTTTTGGTATTGTGAATGGAAATTGGCGCTCGCTTAGGCTCGGCCACAGGAGGGGACGAAAACGGTTTTAAGTGGCGCGATAGTGGGAAACATATGGAGGCCGGCAACGGTCTGGTTGTTGGAAACCGTTTGTGAATGTGGTCCGGAACGCGTTTTGGGAACAGAAGAGTGAGGCTCCTGCCGCAAGGAAGGAAGCCCGATAAGGAAAGACCGATTATCTTTTCAGCGTTCTTCGTCCTGCGGCAAGGAGACACCGATGAACGAAGTATACCGCCGCTCATGCGGCATGGATATTCACAAGGACACTGTGGTGGTTTGTATCTTGCCGCCGGTCGGTAAGCCGGGAGAGGTTTGTCGCAAGATCTACCGTACTTTTCGCAACGATCTGATCCGGCTGAGAGTCTGGCTCAAGCAGCTCAAAGTAACGGAAATTGCAATGGAGTCGACAGGGGTCTATTGGCGACCCGTCTGGAACGTTCTGGAAGGCCAGGGATTTCGCCTGTTACTGGTAAATCCGGCACAGGTAAAGGCGTTGGCAGGTCGCAAGAGCGATGGGCGTGACGCACAGAGGATCGCCGAATACTTGCAGGACGGGCGTCTAGACGGGAGTTTCGTGCCGCCGGCGGAGATTCGCGAATTGCGTATGTTGTTGCGCCACCGCGTCTCTCTGCTGGAGCAGCGCAACCAGGTACACAACCAGATCCGCGACCTTTTTGAGACCGCCAGCTTAAAGCTCAGTTCGGTTGCCAGCGATCTGATGGGAGTTACCGGGCGGCGGATTATCGAAGCCATGATCGCTGGCGAGAACTCGCCAGCGATTCTGAGCTGGAAGGTGAAAGGAAAGCTGCGGGAGAAGGAAGAGCTGGTAAAGGAGTCGCTGAAAGGATATTTCACCGAATTCCACCGCGTTATGTTGGAGTCCTTCCTACTACAGGCAATACCAGTTTCTGACAAGCGAGGTTGCTGGATTTGAGCAACGCATTGCTGAAAGAATGAAGCCGTATGCCCGCCAGGTGGACTTGCTGATGTCTATCCCGGGAGTGGAACAGCTAGTGGCCTGGCATTTGATCGCCGAGTTAGGGGTGGACCTGAGCGTGTTTTCCGATGCCGAGCACTGCGCCAGTTGGGCTGGACTAGTGCCAGGAGAGAATGAGAGCGCGGGCAAGAAAAAGAGCACACGGTGCCGGAAGGGGAACAAAGCATTGCGGCGAGTGCTTACACAGGCCGCATGGGCAGCCTCCCATTGCAGCCGAGGCTACCTTCCAGCATTCTTCCGGCGGGTCAAGTCGCGGCAGGGATGGTCTAAGGCGATTATTGCCACCGCTCACAAGATCCTGGTCATCGCATTCCACATGCTCCAATCCGATTCACCCTACAAGGACCTTGGCAGCGACTATTTTGATCGCATCAATCCTGCCCGCACCACTCGAAAACTCGTCGCCCGCGCAAGCGTCGGCCCGCGGCGCGGACTTGATCTCTACGGGCAAGCGTCCGGCACCTGGTACAAGAATAACGCTGCCCGCGATCGCAACCCGCGCAAATAGTGAACATCGCGCGGCAATCTGGATGGGAGCAAGATCGCAAGCGAAGAACCCGTCCGCTGTCGACGCCTCTTGACACTCTAGAGATTATGCATCAGACGATGACTGGACAGATGATGACTTGCGCCTACGGCGCGATGATGTTGTTACAACCGGCTGAAGTTCAGAAAACTACGTTTTCTGATGATCGACAACAAGATCCAGGAAACGGGCTCACGCTTTGCACGGTATGAACCAGATTGATCGGCATAGGGGCGGGCTCGCCGACTAGTCCGCCTCAAGGTCGAGGGCAGCATAGGCTGGGAGGATGCCAGTAACACTTTTCAAGCGAGTGATTCTGCGTGCTGTGGCTACCGTGGCTTGACCGGAATACGTCACCGTAATTCCGAACGTGAGTACTAACCCGAAACTGGAGATACCATCGCACGCAGGTAACAATCACATCGTTCGAGAACCAACGCTTGGCAAAAATGGATTTCGGCCCGCTCCCGTTTTCGCATTTGTTCATTGTCGGTGAGTCGAATCGAAGCTGCAATACAACCCGAGTACAGCTTTCGCCGGCCCATTCAGCCGACCAGCCATCACCTACTGGCAGTCTCCTCAATCGGCCGACCGGCTTAGAGGTGCCTGCGAAGCCATCCCGACCGCCGCTCGGCCGGAGCCAGATCTGGAGTGGTTTCTGTATACACCCGAAACAGAAACTCTTCCGCGGCACTTAGGTCCGTGAACACGGCTTCGCCGTGGCGCGGAATTTTAAAGCAAAAGTACTCCGCCACGTACGTTTTGCAATCGTCCAAGTCATCCATCGTGTCAACGGACGCCCGAAAGAACTGGTCAGGCTTGTACTCTCGGATGGTCATCTGAGGACAATTCTACTCCCATCGAGCCCATCCGGCGATGACGACAGCATCGAACGGTGATGCTCTCGAATCGCTCTACCGTTGCTTCTGAAGCCTCGCCCAGGTGTCGCGCAACTCGACAGTCCGATTGAACACGAGCCGATCGGCCGTGGACGACTTATCAGCGCAGAAGTACCCAAGGCGTTCGAACTGATAGCGATTGCCAGGTCGAGCATTCGCCAGGAACGGCTCGGCTTTGCCGTGCACGATTTCGAGCGATTTCGGGTTGATGAACATTGTGAAATCGGAGCCTTCCGGCGTCTCGTTCGGATTTTCGACAGTAAACAGCTTATCGTACAGTCGGGCTTCGACGGGGATAGCGTGCGCCGCCGAAAGCCAGTGAATGGTGGATTTTACTTTGTGCGTGTGCTGGCCGCTGCGGGTCTTCGGATCGTATGTACAGTGAACTTCTGTGATCTTGCCCGTAACCGGGTCTTTCACGACATCGTGACACTTGATGATGTACCCATAGCGCAGGCGGACTTCATTCCCGGGGTACAGCCGGTAGTAGCCCTTTGGGGGCGTTTCGCGGAAATCCTCTTCCTCGATCCAAAGCTCGCCGCTGAAGGGGACGGATCGCGTTCCCGCCGTAGCATCCTCGGGATTGTTCACGGCTTCCATCAACTCCACTTGACCTTCGGGATAATTCGTTAACACGAGCTTAAGTGGCCGCAACACGCTCATGACCCGCAAAGCGGTCTTGTTCAGGTCCTCGCGGATATAGTATTCCAGTTTTTCGAGTTCCGTGATGCCGTTCGTCTTCGATACGCCAAGACTGCGTGCAAAATTCCGCAAACCTTCCGGCGAGTAGCCGCGCCGGCGCATGCCGCTGATCGTGGGCATTCGCGGATCTTCCCAGCCTTCAACGATTCCCTGCTGGACCAGTTGAAGCAGCTTGCGCTTACTCATGACTGTGTACGTCAAGTTCAACCGGTCAAACTCGATTTGCTGCGGATGAAAGACGCCGAGTTGCTCAAGAAACCAGTCGTACAGGGGCCGATGATTTTCAAACTCCAGCGTGCAGATCGAGTGGGTGATGCCTTCAATCGAATCCGATTGACCGTGCGCCCAGTCGTACATGGGATAAATGCACCACTCGTTCCCGGTACGATGATGTTCGGCGTGCAGAATGCGGTACATCACGGGATCCCGCATGTTGAGATTGGGCGAAGCCATGTCGATTCTTGCACGCAGTGTGCGCGAGCCGTCAGGAAACTCGCCCCTCTTCATACGTGCAAAGAGATCCAGATTGTCCTCAACGCTCCTCTCCCGGTAAGGACTGTTCTGCCCTGGCTTGGTAAGCGTGCCGCGTGTCTCACGCACCTGTTCGCTGCTCAAATCGCAAACAAACGCCTTACCCTTATTGATGAGGTCAACCGCCCAATCATACAGCCGCTGGAAGTAGTCGGATGCGTAAAAGATCCGGTCGCCGAAGTCCCCTCCCAGCCACTTCACGTCCGCGATGATCGCTTCCACATACTCGGTCTCCTCCTTCGTGGGGTTCGTGTCATCGAAGCGCAGGTTGCACTCGCCCCCGAACTCTTTCGCGAGGCCGAAGTTGAGCATGATGCTCTTCGCGTGACCGACGTGCAGGTAGCCGTTGGGCTCGGGTGGAAAGCGCGTGCGGACAAGACCGGCATGTTTGTCGCTCGCTTTATCGGAGACAATCAAATCGCGAATGAAATTGGAAGGAGATAAATCAACGGCGTTCATAGAACGATTCCTAATGCGTAATCGAGACGGGCCATCACGGTGTCCCGTCCGAGCACCTCGAGCGTGTCGAAAAGCGGAGGCGCGTTTTTTCGCCCGCAAACGGCAACGCGAATCGGCTGGAACATCTGTCCCGCCTTCAGCTTGAGTTCATCGGCAGAGGCGCGAAGCGCTGTTTCCACTGTTTTGTGGTCAAACGCGGGCACGGCCGCCAGGACTTCCTTCGCCTTCTGGAGCGCTCGCGCAGCCATGGCCATGTCTCCCTTCTGGGGAACCAACTCCACCGGATCGTACGGCCGCAAATCCGAGAAGAAAAAATCTGCGACGGTGGCGATGTCGCCTAGTAACTTGATCCGCTCATGGATCAGCGGAGCGATGGCGCGAAGTTTTTCGGGGGTTGCATTCGTAAACCCGGATTGCTCTGCGTAAGGCATCAATCGCCGCGCGAGTTCATCAAGATCGAGCGCGCGGAGGTGCTCGCCATTCAACCACACCGCCTTGGGATCGAACGGGTCTTGCTCGGTGAAGTTGATGATTGCGTTACTGCGGTTGATACCTTCGAACGAGAACAGTTCGATGAGTTCCTCGCACGACATCTTCTCGCGATCGTTTTTCGGCGACCATCCGAGCAGAGAAAGGAAATTCACGAACGCATGCGGCAGGAAACCAGCCTCACCATACGTGGCGACGCTAACGACGGGCCCATGGATGCGCTTCGAGAGTTTTGCCCCATCAGGCGCCATCAACAGAGGCAAGTGAGCCGTCTGCGGCATGTCAACGCCCAGAGCTTCGAAGATCAACACATGCTTGAAAGTGTTAGCGAGATGTTCCTGTCCGCGCAGGATGTGCGTGATGCGGAGATCGGCATCATCGGCGCAGGATGCCATGTGGTAGGTGGGCATGCCCGTCGAGCGCAGAAGCGCGAAATCCTCGAGGTCGCCGGTGGCCTTGGTCACCGTGCCGTAGACGAGATCCGGCACAACGACTTCGGCGCGCGAATCACGAGACACCCGGAAGCGGAGTACGAATGGTTCGCCGGCATTAGCGCGGCGATTACTCTCTTCACGGCTGAGTTCGCGCATGCCTGGATTAAAAAGCCATCCTCCGGTGGGATTCTCAGCGGCCATGGAGACGGGCGTGAAGTCACGATAGGCGAGGCCTTTTTCGAAGATCGCCCAGGCGGCCTCACGATGGAGATCCAGGCGGTCGGACTGACGATAGAACTCATCCCAACCCAGTTCGAGCCATCGGAGCCCCTCGTAAATGGAATTGAGAGAGGTCTGCGTATTCCGTTCCACGTCCGTGTCGTCGATGCGGAGAATGACGACACCCCTGTGGTGGCGCGCGTAGAGCCAATTGAAAATGAACGTACGAGCGCCGCCAATGTGAAGGTAACCTGTGGGAGAGGGCGCAAACCGGACGCGGATCATATTCAAGGTTAACTTACCCGTCACTCGTCCTCCGCCGTGAGACTATCGAGATTGGCGATTCCGTTACGGCTCTTAGCGGCCAACCTTTACCACGATGTAAGGTGTTTCGTGAGAGAGGTCCGGATAAGATTTTACCGTTACCCCGCTCGTCCATGGTCTCGAATAAATACATGAAGTCGAATTTCGGATCGATAGTTTCGGCGGGAATGGTCGCTTCGAACTCGTCATTGCGAGGTCGGTAACACAGGCGTCGTGTGGAAGTCCTGGTGTTGGCTCAGACCGCGGTAACGCAGCTGCACCAATTGACACCGGACGTATCTTTTGCTTGAGCCACAATTCGCAGAGGTTCGAGCGAGCTTGGCGGATCGGATTGGCGTGTGAGATAGAATTGATGGCTCATCGTCTTCCGTAGCCGATCCGCTAATCGACATCAGCGCCGGCCAGGATCGACCGCGTCCTGGTCCCAAATGGGCGTGACTACCGCAATGTGGAGCTCCGTGCAGAAGGGCAGCATTTTTCGGCCGCATTGCCGTGGTATAAAACCCGCTGCCCGCGATGCCGTCGAGATCGGGCTCGGGACCGCAACGGGCTGTGTTCGGGGTCGTCGAGGAACAGGCCAATTCCACGTGGGCTGGTCATTAAGGCGCGTGATCAGTTCATGAGTGCTGATGCCTTTGTTCTGCATCGCCACCGAAAGTTGCAGGCTACAACACGCCCAATGCAAGGATGCTCTTTTCAATGTCGATTCCTGTGCCCTCAGGAACTCGTCGAACGTTTGATAAATCAACCAGGCTGCCTGTGAGATCAGGGTTGCGACCATATGTAGTTATGCAGTTCGGGTTGAAAGTGAGATTCTAGAGCCCCACGCCCCCGCCGCGGTTATGGCTCGCGAACCGCGCGGAAGCCGATCATCCGGTGCCCTTGAAATGAAGGCCACGCCGCCGACCGCGCGTAAGTCCGGCAGTCGAACGCCTCCGTAAAGAACGTGCCGCCGCGAACGACGCGATAGGCGCCGGTCGAGGGCCCTTTCGGATTTTTGCGCGGCGAGAACGCATAGTAGTTGCGGCTATACCAGTCTTGGCACCACTCCATGACGTTGCCCGCCATGTCATACGCGCCGTACGGAGAGGCGTTGTTGCGGGTCTGCAGGTTCCCGCGTTTCGATCCGTCATAGAAGCCCACGATCGACCCGGTGTCGAACGCGTTGGAACCTACGAAATTGGCGTAAGAGTGATTGATCTCATTCCCCCAGGGGTAACGGCGCTGATCGGTGCCGCGCGCGCCCTTCTCCCATTCGGCTTCGGTGGGCAGCCGGTACTTCTTTCCCGTCTTTTCGCTCAGCCAGTTGCAATAGGCTGTGGCAGAGTCCCAGTTGACTCCCAGCAATGGATAATTGTCGCTGCCTGGCGTTCCGCCGCCATGATTGCGGGCGTCCGTCCAATACGTGCCCTGGTCCTTCGGCACCACCCGGCGCTCCGGCCAGAACTTCGGATCGTCGTAGCCAGCGTCGTCGCGGAATCTCGCCCATTCGCCGTTCGTCATCTCGTATTTCGCAATGTAATAGGAGTCCAGTTCCACCACGTGAACGGGACGTTCGCGCGATTCGCCGTCGCCGAAATTGTCGCCCATCTTGAAAGCGCCGGCAGACACCAGGACGTAATCGCCGTGCCCGTCGTTAACGGTGTTCGACGGCGTTGCGGAACTCGAAAACGCGGCGATCAGCGACACGCAAGAAATCCCGGCCGCCACGAGCAACACCTTGTGGTTCCCCCAAAACACTACGGCTTACCTCCGGGAAGAAACCCGCCCTGACGCA
This sequence comes from Terriglobia bacterium, assembly GCA_963767545.1. Classification (GTDB taxonomy): domain Bacteria; phylum Acidobacteriota; class Terriglobia; order Bryobacterales; family Bryobacteraceae; genus CAVVFX01. The sequence continues at coordinate 49,166 of CAVYEV010000026.1, read as the reverse complement.
GGAAATGTTCCAGGCGCGGCATCCAGTCGGAGAACGTGCCATTGCCGAAACCATCGCCGAATCCGTGATGTCCCTTTTGATAAACGTGAATCTCGGCTGTGGCTCCCGCACGCGTCAGGTCCTGGAACAGTTGCGCTGAGCCAAGCGCGTTTCCCGTGTCACCCGCGGCACACAGCAGAAACGTCGGCGGAAAATCCTTGAGGGACTCTCCCGGCGCTGGCCGGCCCGGTCCATATACGAGTCCCAGATAGTCCGGCCGCGAGTTAACGCGATCGATCGGATCGGCTGCATTGGGATCGCCCGGGCCCGATGCGGCCGGTAGCGACCGCGCCAGGCTGGAGCCTGCTGAAAAGCCGATGAAGCCGACTCGCGTCGGATCCAGCTTCCATTCCGCCGCTCGCGCACGGACCAGTTGAATCGCGCGCTTCGCATCCAATACCCGTGCGTCCTCGCGATAACGCGGTGAGAGCCGGTAGGTAAGCACGAACGCGGCCACGCCCCAATCGTTGTACCGTTCCGCGATGGTCATTCCTTCCGCGCCGTACATCAGCATGATGTTGCCTCCGCCCGGTGCGACCACCACTGCGCCCCCGTTCCGTTTCGATTCGGGAGGCATGAACACGGTCACGAACGGTTGATCGAGAGGCCCATTCCCGTGGGCCAGAGGCACTTTACCTTCGCCCCACAGCGGGATGTTATAGTTCACGATCATTTGATCGCCGGTCGCGTTTTTGAGCGTGCTCGCCGGAGCTGCCAGCAGCGGCCCGGCGGCAAGGATCAGGGCACAAAACAACGAAGCTTCCATTGCGCTACAGTATCTGACCGCGGAGGGGTCCTCGTCAACCGGAGCATGTTCCGCGATAAGATAAGCGGAGTGCTTGAGTTGCGGAAACCCCTTCTTATCCCGATTGCGTTGGCAATGTTTGGTCTGCCTCTCGGGGCCGAGTCGGGCGAGGTTTTTGCATTTGTGCAGAAAAACTGCAGCATGTGCCACAACGGCTCGGCCAAAGCCGGCGACCTCGACCTGACGGCGCTCCGTTCCGCAAGCACATTCCAGACAGATCGCGAGACATGGGAAAGAGTCGTCGACAAACTCAAGCTGGGACAGATGCCTCCCGCCGGCGTTCCGCATCCTCAAACCGAAGCGACCGCGAGCGTCACGCGCTGGCTCGAGGATGAATTCGCCCGGCAGGATTCGCTTCTCAAACCGCAGGCGGGCCGGGTGTCCGCGCGCCGCTTGAACCGCGCCGAATACAACAACACCATTCGTGATCTTCTGGGCGTCGATATTCGCCCGGCCGACAACTTCCCCGCCGATGTGGCGGCTTTCGGCTTCGACAACATCAGCGACGCTTTGACTCTGTCGCCCGAGCTGCTCGAAAAGTATCTCGATGCGGCTGAACGCTCCGTCCGGACAGCTATCTTCGGCCCGCCGGTGCTCAAACCGTCCGTTACGCATTATCCGGCGCCCGTTCGCATCAATGATTCGCGCGGCCGCTCATCCCTTCCCAAGGACCTGTTCCACTACGACGAAACCGGTTTGAGTTTGCGACACTCCGCGCATTTCATTCACCGTTTCCCGGTCGATGGGAGTACAGTTTCCGCCTCGTGCTTAACGGACATCGCCCCAATCAATCCGAACCCGCCCATCCGGCGCTCTGCATCGACGGCAAATTGATTCACCAGTTCGAGGTCGATGCCACCGATCTGGAAGGCCAGATCGTCGAATGCCGCGCCCACGTAACCGCCGGCGAGCATCTCCTGTCGGCCACCTATCTGACGCAACTATCATGGGCTGCCGCCGAGCTACGGTGGTCCCGAGCCGTCCAAACGTCCGCCCGTAGCGTTGATCAGCAGCACACGAGGCAAGCTCACCGAGCAGGACATCGAAACGCTGCGCAAATACGGGACCAAGATCAAGACCGATTCGATTGAAACGCGCATGGATAACCGCTTCGAATCCATCGATATCGGCGGCCCGTTCGATCAGCCGACCGCTCCTTCGCCCGAAAGCCTCAGCAAAATCTACGTTTGCAGCCGGCACACAGACGACTTGCGCGAGCACCATTCTGACCAGCTTCGCCAGCCGCGCCTTTCGGCGGCCGGCGGCCCGCCGAGCGAGGTGCAGGAATATCTCGGTTATGTAAAGCTCGCGCGCAAACAAGGCGACTCGTTTGAAGAAGGCATCGCAACCGCGCTCGAAGCCGTCCTGGTCTCGCCCAAGTTTCTCTATCGGATCGAGCGCGAGCAGCCCGCGGTTGCCGGCCGCTCATGCGGTTCCCGTCAGCGAGTACGAACTGGCCTCGCGCCTTTCTTATTTCCTGTGGAGCAGCATGCCAGATGCGGAACTGCTGCAACGCCGCGCGACTGGGCAGACTTCACCAGCCCGCCGTCTTGAATGCGCAGGTCGTGCGCATGCTGCGCGATCAAAAGTCCACCGCGCTTGTCGAAAACTTCGCCGGCCAATGGCTGCAGTTCCGGAATATCGACGTGGTTCGCCCCGACTTGGAGCGTTTCCCGCATTTCGATGACGGCCTGCGCCAGTCCATGCGGCGCGAAACCGAGCTGTTCATCGAAGACATCATCCGACAACGATCGCAGCGTTCTGAATTTCCTCAACGCGAACTACACGTTTCTCGAATGAGCGTCTGGCGCGCTTCTACGGCATTCCCGGCATCACCGGCCCCGAGTTCCGCCGCGTGGATGTGAGCGCGACGGAGCGCGGCGGCGGCATCTTGTCGCAGGCCAGCATCCTCACCATGTCCTCTTATTCAACGCGCACTTCGCCGGTGCTGCGCGGCAAGTGGATTCTGGAAAATCTGCTGAATGCGCCGCCGCCCGCTCCTCCGCCCTGCGTGCCCGCGCTCGACGATTCCAAAGTCGGCGCAGTCCGCCTCGCTGCGGCAGCAGATGGAGGAGCATCGCAAGAACCCGTCTGCGCCTCCTGCCACTCGCGCATGGACCCGCTCGGCTTCGGCCTGGAGAATCTCAACGCCATCGGCGAATGGCGAGACCGAAGATGGAAAATTTCCGGTCGACGCCTCCGGCACGCTGCCCGGTGGCCAGACCTTCCGCGACGCCGGCCGAACTCAAAGTTCTGCTGCTGCAGGATCGCGACACCTTTGTTCGCCGGCCTCATCGAAAAGATGCTGATCTATGCGCTGGGCCGGGGCCTGGAGCGCTATGACCGTCCCACGCGTAGAAGCCATTGAAGCCGACTCGCCTTCGCACGATTATCGTTTTTCGAGCTGGTTTTGAGCTATCGTGAACAGCCTGCCGTTCCAGATGAAGCGCTCGGGCGAAGGACGCAGCTCGGCAGACAACGCCATGAATTTCCTGACCGCGAAACACCTTGACCGCCGCACATTGCTGAGAGGCACGGGCGCAGCCATCGCGCTGCCGGTGCTCGACGCCATGTTCCCGGCCCTTGCGCTTCCTCCCCAACAGGCGCGCCGCCTGGCAGTCGTTTATGTTCCCAACGGCATCATCATGAAGCACTGGACGCCGCGAATCCGCCGGGTCGGATTTCGCGTTCACCCGCATTCTCAAGCCGCTCGAACCCTTCCGCGACGACATCACCTTGATCTCCGGCCTGGCCAACCACGCAGCCAAGAAGGCGCAGCGGCGGCGGCCACGCCAAAGCTGTCCGGCAGTTTCCTTTCCGGCGCGCCGCCAAATACACCGCGGGTGCGGACGTCCACGCCGGCACCACCTTCGATCAGGTTGCGGCGCAGACTGGGGCTGCGACAACCCGCGTCTCTTCTCTGCAGATCGGCTGCGAGGATTCCCGCATGGTGGGCAACTGCGACACCGGCTCGAGCTGCGCCTACACCAACACCCTGTCGTGGAAAGATCCCGATTCGCCGCTGCCGGTCGAAGTAAATCCGCGCTCCGTTTTCGAGCGGCTCTTCGGCACTGCCGATCCCAGCCTTTCCCCGCAGGTGCGCGCCCGGCGCGCTCTGTATCGCAAAAGCATTCTCGATCAGTCCCGCGCCGATACGCAGACAGTCGATGACCGCCCTTGGACCCGCCGACCGCCGCAGAATGGATCAATACCTCACCGATATCCGGGAAGTCGAAAAGCGCATCGCCGCCGTCGGAAAAGGATCCGATCCAGCCGCCGTCCGATAAGCCTTCCGGCATTCCGTTCCAATACCGCGATTACGTGAAGCTGATGTTCGATCTTCAGGTCATTGCGTTTCAGTCCGACCTGACGCGCGTCTCGCACCATGATGCTGGGCAGCGAAGGCAGCGTCCGCACCTATCCCGAAATCGATGTGCCCGATCCGCACCATCCGCTCACGCATCATCGCGGACATCCCGATTTCATCGAGAAGGTCACCAAGATCAACTGCTTCCATGTGGAGTTGTTCGCCGGATTCGTCGGGAAGCTCAAAGCCACACCGGACGGCGACGGCTCGCTCCTCGACCACTCGGCGCTTCTTTATGGGAGTGCGCTCAGCGACGGCAATAGTCATTCCAATTCCGATCTGCCGCTGCTGGTGGCGGGCCATGCGGGCGGAATCAAAGGTGGGCGGTATGTTGTGTCCGAGCCGCAGACGCCGGTTGCCAACCTGTTCGTCCAATTGATGAACTCGCTCGGCGTGGAAACCCCGCAATTCGCCGACAGCACCGGCCGCCTCGACTGCTGATTCAGCGCGGAAATTACGGCGGCCGTTAGCTCGCGGACGCTGACCATTGGGGACGGTCCTGCCAACCGTGGGGCTGTGGGGCGAAGGCGTGGATCTGCCGAGATCGGGCGGTCTGCTAACCACGGACAGCGCCGATCGCCTCAAGGGGCGACACTTCGATCAGGAAGGCGTTATGCTCAAAGAAGGCCAGCGATTATTATAGGCCTAGGTGAACATGAACGTAACCGATCCGATTTATTTTGAGCTGGTTGAACTTCGTACGTTCGCCTATTCGTCGAAGTAAGCAATCTGTTCGAGCAGATCAGTCGCCCGTGTCCGTTGGGTGAGTGGCGAGATCATCGCTTCGAAAATACATTCTCACAGCGACTGCAGTCTCGGCGATAGCTTCTTGTTTGATCGTTCCCGAAATCCGCATCGACGGGGATGGCGTCACCCGACGGCAGACCTTCGAGCAAGAGCGTATTAAGCTTTTCTTTGGCCGCGCCGCTTTTGAATGGCATCGAATCAGTTCGCGGCCGAATTCGCTGGGAGTGCTGTAGCCGCTACTTGGTTTGCGCTTCTCGTCGGAGAACCAACGCTTGAGAAACAATGGATTTCGGCCCCGCTCTCGTTTTCGCATCTGTCCATTTCAGCATGCCAACTCGAAGGTGCAACAGAACCCCCTATTTGATTAGTTGAGGTCGACTACTTCTCCATCAACTGCGCTCTCGCGGCGCGTATTCTTCCCGAACCAGAAATAGATAGGCGGCAATCCCTAGTACGAGAAAGAACCAGATCGCCTGCATGGGGGCGTTGTAATTTCCGGTTATCTGCTTAAGCCAGCCAGTAAGAATCGGCGCTGCGATACCGGGAAGGTTAGCCGCGCAGTTCTGAATGCCGACGATTCGCCCAATCGCGCCTCCGGGGATCAGTGTCTGAGTCAAAGCCCAATAGTTCGCCGTCGCCAGGCCCAATCCGCTCAGCGAGAAAACGGCAAAGAACAGCGCTACTGAAACCGAATCCGATAGAGCGCCTATGACTTCAGTTGACGCAATCAGAAATCCCGCGATTGTGAAGGCTTTGCGCACAAAAACAGGATTGTGTCCACGCGCGATCAGCGCGTCCGCCGCCCATCCGCCCAGCGCAGAAACTACCGCCATACCGCCGAAGCTGAAGAAGGTATAGAGGCCCATGCTGCTTAGCGACAGATGCCTGCGTTCCACGAAATATGCCGGCATCCACGTCATGCAGAAATAGACGAAATACATGTAGCAGAATGTGCCGATAATCGTTCCCCAGATTACCGGGCTGACCATGACCTGCCAGAACGATGTCCCGGGAATGTTGCTCGATGCCGCGGCTGTTCTCTCAATCTCACGATCGTCATCGCGAACCGCAAACAGCCATGGCAGAAGCCAGACCATGCTGCCTATGCCGAGCACGATAAACATCATCTGCCAGTTGTAACGGCTGATGAGCCAAGCGGCTAACGGGCGACCAATTGCCGGACCAATCTTAGTGCCCGACATGTACACACCGATGGCCAGTCCGCGCTCCTTCTCCGCGAAGTGAAAGCGAATCCATCGCATGCTCGCCGGCGATACCATCGACTCGGCTACGCCCAGCAGAAAGCGCAAGCCGATCAATTGTGCCAGTGTCCCTCCCAGAGCAGTAGCAGCCGAGACCAGGCTCCAGGAGAAAAAAGCGATAGCATACGGGTACTTCACGCCATAGCGGTCCACAATCCAGCCAGCCGGAATCTGCAGAAAAGCATACGACCAGAAGAAGGCGGAATTCAACGCGCCCCGGCTCGCGTCGGTAAGGCCGAAAAACCGCTGGAACTCCGGCAGCACCACGGCCACGGATATATTTGACCGCGCCACGTAGGCAATAATGACGCCCACTACAAGCAAGCCGATAACGGTCCAGCGTGGCGACTTGTCTTGCGAGGTTTCCGCCGGAGTAGCTGTCGCGTGCATGGGCTACGGACGATTCTAGCGGAAAACCTCCTTTGGGAGGACTTCGGTGCAATACTAATGAAACGGATATAGGTTTTCGGAGTATTGCTTATGACATCACGCCGACAATTCCTCGCGGCTGGCGCGACCGCCAGTTTACTGAGCGCCCGGATCGTCCGGGCTGCGAAATCTACCGAGTCCGGCTTCCCGTTTTCAGAATTTGAAACCCGCATCGTACGCCGTGACTTCCGGAATATCACCAAAGACATTCTACCGACGCCCTGCATGGTAGTCGATCTGCCCATGTTCGAACAAAATGTTAAGACGATGGCGGATCAGTCCAAGGCGACGGGCGTTAACGTCCGCCCGCACGTGAAGATTCATAAGAGCGTGGACATTGCGAAACGCCAGATCGCGCAAGGGGCGATCGGCCTCACTTGCGCCACGATCGCTGAGGCGGAACTCATGTCCGCCGCCGGCATTAAGCATGTCCTGTGGACCAAGCAGCCCGCCAGCATCAACAACGTTGCGCGCGCGGTCGCATTGTCGAAACGCGATCCGACGTTCATGTTTGTCGTGGACGATCCGACCGTTTTGAATTGGTTGGAACAAGGCGCGGCCGCTCACGACGTACGGATCAGGCTCGCCGTATCCGTGTTCGCCGGCATGAACCGTCAGGGCATCGAGAACGGACAACCGGCTGTAGAACTGGCGCAGCGCGTAGCTTCCTCCAAGCAAATCGCATTCGAAGGCTTCATGGCTTACTCGGGTGGCGCGGCCCATACCAAAGGCTGGGAGGCGCGACGCAAGAAGTCGGAAGACGACTTGGCCGGCGTGCGGGAAACCGTTGCTCTGGCCAAGAAATCCGGCTTGCCGGTGAATATCGTCAGCGGGGGTTCCACCGGCACTTACAACATCGACCATGCCAACGGCTTGACGGAACTCGAAGCGGGCTCCTACGTCTTCATGGATACCGCCTACTTCGCGATCGGCGGCAAGACGGATGACAACATTTACTCGGACTTCAAGGGCTCTCTCACTGTTCTGACTACGATTGACAGCAAGCGCCACTCGAATCAGGCGACGATCGATTATGGGAACAAGGCGATGCTCCGTACCACCGACAAAGTGAAAGGGATGCCGTGGATTCAGGTTGGCCCTCAAGGGGCAGAATACGGCATGCTCAGTTGGAAGGATGGAGATCGCGATTTGAAGATCGGTGATCGCGTGGAGATCTACTGCAGCAATCTCGACACAAGCACGAACTGTTATGACCGCTACTATGTGGCAAAGGGCGATCAGATTATCGATGTCTGGCCCATCATGGGACGCGGCGGCGCAGCCCAGCGATAGATGCTGTTGAAAATAGACGGCCTCTCGATCACTCACGTTCGGGTGCCGATGATCGAGCCCTTTCGCATCAGCTCCGGCGTGGTCTCGGAAAAGGACGGGATCATCGTGGCTCTCCGCTCCGACGGTCTGACAGGGTACGGTGAATCCTCGCCCATGTCGGGCAGCTTCTATTCGAGCGACACGCCCGAACAATCGTGGAAGGAGCTCTGCGATGTTGTCGCGCCGGCAATTGTGGGCCGCTCTTTCGTCTTCACAGAAGACTGGACGCGCCTTCTCGACGCTCTGCCCGCGGGCAATTTTACTAAGACGGGGGTCGAGACGGCACTCTGGGACTTAGCCGCGCAAGTCAAAGACGAGCCACTCGCCAAATTCTTAGGGGGATCTAGAACACAGGTTGAATCCGGTCTTGCGGTGGGGCTTTACGAAAGCGCGGCGGACATGCTGCGGACGATCGAGAAATACCTGACAGACGGTTATCGCCGGGTGAAGATCAAGATTGAACCCGGCCGCGATATCGAACTGGTTCGGGCGGTGCGAAACACATTTGGCGAGATTCCGCTTTTCGTCGATGCCAACGGAGCCTACTCGATACAAGATGCCGAGATCTTCCGCGCTTTGGACGACTTTCATTTAATGATGTTGGAGCAGCCATTCCCCGGTCCGGCGCTGGAGGAACTGGCACAACTGCAAAAACAGGTCCGCACGCCCGTCTGCCTGGACGAGAGCCTGGAAAGTCCCGAGCACCTGCGCCGAGCCATCGAGATGGGCAGCTTTCAAATCGCGAATTTCAAGCTCCAGCGTGTCGGCGGATTCCACCACGCTCTAGATATGTACCGCATTTGCCGTGAGCATGCCATTCCCGCGTGGGTCGGGACCATGCCGGAACTCGGCATCGGCCAGGCGCAGGGAGCGGCGCTAGCGGCGCTCGACGGGTTCGTCTATCCGACAGACGTCGAGGCCAGCGACCGATGGTTCCGGGACGACATCATCGAGCCATGGATTCAAGTTCGCAATGGCCTTATTGATCTTCCCGCTCGCCCTGGACTGGGTTATAGTATCAACAATACGAAATTAAGGCAGTACGCCACGGCATCGCGTACATTTTCAGCGTGAGGTTGTATGAAGCGTTTGGGTATACAAAGACGCGTTTTTCTCACATCCGTGGCCGCAGCGCTGGCCTCGGCTCGGGCCTCTGCAGGCGAGCGCCTGCCCGCCAACCGGAACATCAAGTGGGCGGTGAGCGCGGGACTCTGGTCGCATTACCCGGCTGCGCCATTCACCGAAATCCTGGACGTCATGCGCGATACCGGGTTTATCGGCGTGCGATTGACCGGTTATCCCGGAATCCTCAAGACCTACAATCTCACGGCCGCCCAAATGGAGCGTGAAGTTTCGAAGCGCAATCTCTATGTCTGCACCATCTCCTTCGGCGGTCCGGTGAACGATCCCGCACAGCATAAAAGAATCGTCGAAAATGCCAAGGAAGCGATGCGCTTCCTCCAGGGCTTCGGCGCCAGAGATCTATGCGTATTTCCGCCGTCTCGTGTGAAGACCGGCGACGTCGATGCAGCCTTCCGCGCCATGTGCGAGGGATTCAATCGCATTGGCGAGGCGGCGAATGAAATGGGATTCCACGCGGGCCTTCATAACCATCTGGATGAAATGGTGCAGGGCCCGGACGAAGTCGATAAGTGCATGGCCATGACCGACGCTAAGCTCTTCAATTTCGCGCCGGACACCGCACACCTGTATCTAGGCGGCAGCGATGTAGTAAAGATGTACGAGAAATACAAACACCGTCTAGTCTTTATGGACTATAAGGACGCGCGCTGGACCACGCCGAAGACCGATCTGACGCTTCCCAACGGCAAAGTCCACAAGCGCGATTCATCGGAGGCCAAATTCTTCGAAAGCATCTATGATCTGGGCGATGGCGACATCGATTTTCCCGCCTGTCATCGCATTCTGAAACAGATCGGCTACAAGGGATGGATCTGCGTCGACCTGGATCGGACGCGAAACGGGCCCCGTGCGAGCTACGAACGTTGCGGAAAGTATGTAGTGGAGCGATTGGAGCCCATTTATGCTTGAACGAACTTCACTTAAGCGGCGTACATTTTTGAAGTGGGGCGGAGCGTTGCCGCTGTTGAGTACGATCGCGGCGGATGCGCTTTGGCAACGGGCCAGAGCGGCTGTGGGAAAGCCCTCTCCCAATATTTATTCGAACATCGGCGTGCGTCCGTTCATCAACGCCCGCGGCACCTGGACGTACCTGAGCGGCTCGCTCGAATTGCCGGAGGTGCGCGTCGCCAAGCAAGAGGCCGCGAAGCACTTCGTCGATATCTTCGAGCTTCAGCACGCTGCAGGCAAGCGCCTCGCCGAGCTTTCGGGAGCCGAATCCGGCATGGTCACATCCGGCGCGGCGGGCGCGATCGCGTCGGCCACAGCCGCCTGTATGGCGGGCACAGATCCGGCGAAGATCTGGCAACTACCCGATACCACCGGCCTGAAGAACGAAGTAATTATGTCCGGCGGCCGTAGCGCGTTCGACAGCGCGGTGCGGCTCACGGGGGCAAAGCTGGTCGTGATCCGTTCACTCGATCAGGTGGAAGGGGCAATCAATCCGTCCACGGCCATGATTTACACCACGGATTTAGGCGATAAGCTGGAGCGTACCATTGCAATCGCGAAGAAGGCGAACGTACCGCTGCTGCTCGACGATGCGGCTGGCATTCCGCCTATCGAAAATCTTCGGTTGTACTCGAAGATGGGTGTCGATCTGTACTGCTTTAGCGGCGGCAAAGGTCTGTGCGGCCCGCAGTGTTCCGGGCTGTTACTAGGCCGCAAGGATTTGATTGAAGCGGCGCTAGCGAATACCAGTCCGTGGGAAGGCGCAGTTTGCCGGGCGATGAAGGTTGGCAAGGAAGAAGTGATGGGCTGCCTCGCCGCGGTCGAAGCCTGGCAAAAGATGGATCTAGGCGCTTTGAATCGGCTTTGGGAGCTGCGAGTAAACCGTATCGCGACGCTGGTCGACACTGTTCCCGGCGTGACGACCGAGATCAAGATTCCTGAAGGCGGCAATCGATACCCGACGCTGACGGTGCATTGGGATGAGAGTGGATGGAACTTCACAGTGGCGGATTGTGATCGCGAATTGCGCGCTGGCGAGCCGCGCATCGAAGTACTCACGGCTTCCAATCCGAGCCTGGTGCCGGCCGTAACCGGACACGATCCGAAGGCACAGCGCCACAATCGGTTGCAGATCATCTCGATGACGATGCAGCCGGGCGAAGAGCTGATCGTGGGGCGCAGATTGCGCGAGATCCTGAATAAAGCCCGCAAGAATGCGAGAGTGTGATCTCATGCGATGCGCAGTCTGGATGTTCGCGGCGTCGGCCTGCTTCGCGCAAACACAATACGACCTGCTTCTCAAGGGCGGTCATGTCATTGATGCGAAGAACAATATCTCCGCGGTGCGTGATGTTGCAATCGCCCAAGGAAAAATCGCAGCGGTCGCCCAGAATATTCTAGCATCGCAGGCACGCAAGACGATCGACGCCTCTTCTCTCTACGTCACCCCAGGTTTGGTCGACATGCACGTGCATGTTTTCGCCGGAAGTATGCAGCGCGAATACCTCGGCGAGAACTGCGTGCGCCCGGACGGCTTTACTTTCCGCAGCGGAGTGACGACCGTCGTAGACGCCGGCAGTTCGGGCTGGCGCAACTTCGGCGAATTCCGCGACCAGATCATCAACCGTTCCAAGACGCGCGTTCTCGCCATGCTCAACATTGTCGGCAGCGGTATGGGCGGGCGACCCGACGTCGAGCAGAACACCAAAGACATGGAGCCGAGGCGTACGGCCGAGGTCGCACTGCGGAACAAAGATGTAGTGGTGGGCATTAAGGTGGCGCACTACGCCGGTCCGGAATGGATCGCCGTGGATCGCGGCGTGGAAGCCGGTCAGTTGGCAGGTGTGCCGGTGATGGTCGATTTCGCAACGTTCCGCCCCGAGCGTCCGTTTCAGGAGCTGGTGCTGAAGCACCTGCGGCCGGGCGACATCTACACGCACCAGTATCTCTCCGCTGTGCCTATGCTCGACGAGAACGGCAAACTGCTGCCCTACCTGTTTGAAGCGCGGAAGCGCGGCATCATCTTCGACGTGGGCCACGGCGGCGGCAGCTTTTCCTGGCGTCAGGCGATTCCCGCGGTCAAGCAGGGATTTACACCCGATTCCATTTCGACCGATCTTCACGTCGACAGTATGAATGCCGGGATGAAGGACATGCTGAACCTCTCTCGAAATTCCTGAACATGGGAATGTCTCTCGACGACGTAATCGCATGCGCAACTTGGCACCCTGCGCGCGAGATCCATCACGAGGAATTGGGCCACTCTCGGTAGGGTCGGCTGCCGATGTCGCGGTCCTGCGCGTGGTGGAGGGCGACTTCGGATTCGTAGACTCCGCCAATACACGTATGCGCGGCACTCGCAAGCTTGTCTGTGAGATGACACTGCGAAACGGGAAAGTGGTGTGGGACTTGAATGGCATGAATAGTGAGGATTGGGAGCATGCCCGGCGTCGATAACGCTTTTTTACATGCGGGAACTGTGCTCTCATAAACCGGAAGAGATTTTGCAATCGACTTGTGACACGCGCCGCACCGACAAAATTATTCTGAAATTTACCACGTGATTCCCGCGTCCTGCCCGATCCGGCTCGCCAGTCCGGGCTTCAGATTTCGATTGCCATGTACCGGAACGGTTATGATGCGGCGCTCGCCGGATTTCGAATAAATGTGATGACTACCTTTGATGCGTTCAAGGCGCCAACCGAGTGCCTACAGCAAGCGGCAAATTTCTGGTCCGGTAATCGGCTTCAAAACACCAAGTCCAGAATCTGGATGTTTGACTCGGGTGTGGTACCGTTCGCCTTCATTACTTCCAGCACGCCGGAGATCGCTTCGCGGATGTTCCCCATCAGTTCGTCAACGGTTTCACCCTGCGAATAGCAGCCAGGAAGTGCGGGCACCTCACCCAAAAGCCGCCTCAGGTTCTTGATGAACGATTATGGCGACTCTATCCACAGTTCATTTTCGCATGGCCGCAAGAACGAAGAGGGGCCACGCCCGCTTGCCAACGTATAGGCGACGGATTGGCCGGAACGGCGATCCCGGAAGGTCAATATATGTTAGCGTTGACTTTAAGCGAACAGCCATGCAGGCTAGCACCAGGAGACAATTTCTTGCGCAGGCGGCATCCGGAGTCGCCGCCGCGCAACAACCGCCGCTAATAATCGACACGCATCTCGAGGTCTGGACGTTCGATCCGAAGTTCCCTTTCCATCACCCGGAGCGTCCCGATCTGAAGCGCGTCGAAGTGGAAGGACCGATTGAAAACGAGGTCGACGGAAATGCGCGAGTTCGGGATCAAATACGCGGTCCTGATCAACCCCCGCTACTACGGTTGGGACAACTCGTACATCAGCTATGGTCTTCATCGCTATCCGAAGCTCTTTGTAGCTCATGGCCTGCTCGACCCCTTGCAGCCGGACCCGGCCAGTCGCCTGCGCTACTGGGTCCGCGAGCATGGCTTTCAAGGTATGCGCTTCAGCCCGATCTATCATCCGCAAGCCACTTGGTTGAATTCGAAAGAGCATTACCCGTTGTGGCGGGAAGCCGAGCGCCTGGGCGCGGTTTTCAATTTTTATATCCTGCCGCAGCAGATGCCGATGCTCGAAGACATGGCGGGAAGATTTCCGGGCGTGAAGATAGTAATCGATCATCTGGGCAAACCGGACCTGCGCGCCGCGGACCCGTGGCTGGAGTTCAGAAAAATGTTCCGCCTCAAGCGCTTTCCACAAGTCTGGGTGAGCGCTTCGGAGCCGTACGAACTCTCCCTGACGAAACAGTTCCCGTACCGCGATACTTACCCGTTTTTCAAAGCCGTCTACGAGGAGTTCGGTGCGAAGCAATTGATCTGGGGCACCGGCTATCCCAAGCCTCGCTGGGAGCTGCCCATGGACAAGGAGCTGCAATTCGTAAATGAATCGCTGGACTTTTACACGCCAGCCGACCGCGCTTTAATCCTGGGCCAGAACGCCCTGAGGATCTGGAAGTTCCCACAGACATAATCGGAGCTTAAATATGCGACGCTTCGCTACGACACTGATCCTACTCTGTTGCGTGCTCCACGCTGAGAAGCAACCCGTCTCCGCTCCCGGCATTGTGCCGGTAGGCCCCTACAGCCCAGGCATCCTGACACGCGATTTTCTCTACGTCTCCGGTCAGGGCGCCAAAAACTCCGCGGGGCAGATTCCGCCAGATCTGGATGGCCAGCTCCGCCAGTGCTTCGAGAACGTGAAGACCATTGTTCACGCGGCGGGTCTGACCATGGAACACGTTGTCTACACTCAGGTCTACCTTACTGACGCCACCGATGAAGCTCCACTGAATCGCGTCTGGAAAGAGTATTTTCCGAAAGCGCCGCCGGCCCGATCAACAATTGGCGTCGCGCGGCTTCCCGGCACGCCGGTGGAGATGAGCGCGGTCGCAGTCCGCGATCTGTCGCGCAAAAAGCCCGTCGTGCCGCCGGGATATCCGGCAAGTTCACCTCTCTCGCCGGGCGTAGTTGCGGGAGACCGCATGTACCTCTCCGGCTTTCTGGGACGCGATATCAACACGGGCCGCATCCCGGAAGATCCCGCCGCGCAGGTGGAGTTGTCTCTCGATCGCGTGCAGGCGACGCTCAAAGCGGCGGGCCTCGATTTCCGTCACATGGTTTTCGTGAACCCATACCTGACGGAGAAAATCCCGATGGGTGTGATGAACCGCGCTTATGCGAAGCGATTCGAATTCGGCAATACTCCAGCGCGCGCGACCATTCAGGTGACAGGCCTGCCGAGCGGAGCGAATATCGAATTCACCGGCGTCGCTGTAATGGATTTAGCGAAGCGGCGCGCCGTGCGTCCGAAAAACATGGAGCCGAGTCCGACCGCGAGCCCGTGCGTGTTCGCGGGCGACACCTTATTCTGCTCCGCCAAATCCGGTTTCATCCCAGGTGTGAACGGAGGTATCTACGCGGGTACGGTGGAGACTCAACTCCGCCAGACGATGCGCAATCTGCTCGATGGGCTGGAAGAAGCCGGCATGAACTTCTCAAACGTCGTCGCGGGAAACGTCTATCTAGATAATCTCGACGAATTCGCGCAGATGAATAGCGTCTACGGTGAGTATTTCCAGAGCGCGCCGCCGGCCAGAACCACTGTTCAGCAACTCACACCGGGAAAACGCCAGCCGAACTCAAAGGGACTCTGGCCGACGTTGGAACAGATTTCGATCATCGCGGTCCAGTAAATACAACAAAATTCCTTATCGTGCGAAAACGCACTTCAATCATTCGACAATTAGCTGTATAATCCCTTCACCCGGAGGCAGAAGGGAAACCGTGGCGCGGGAGCATTGTGCGAGCCGCTGAGTGCAAGGAGTTACTGTTCACATTGACCAAGCTGTCAACCCCTCGCACGCGCTCGGATCACTAATCCTACCGGGTGGAAAGTTCAGGGGCACTATGTCTAAAATCGTGAACGTTTCAGGTATTTCGATACGGTCATCTCTAAGCATGATCGCCGTGTTGTGGGTTATGTGCGGCGCGGGTCAACAGTTGTTGAGCCAAACGGCCACCGGCAACATCGTAGGACGGGTAAGCGACCCGACTCAAGCCATTATTGCGGGTGTCGAAGTGACAGCCTCCGATCCCCAAAAAGGTCTGACGTTCCGGACGGTCACGGACCAGGAGGGAATCTACCGGTTCTACTATTTGGCGCCCGCGACTTACACGCTGACGTTCGCACATCCCGGATTCTCTACCGTTGAACGAACCGGCGTGCTGTTGCAATCGAACGAGACTCCAAGCGTCGACGTACAGCTTGCTGTGGGCAACGTCGTCCAGAAGACGGAAGTGACGTCGGATTCGCCGCTTGTTGAAACCGCCACGTCCACCACCGGTACCCAACTACCCGGCAAGGAGATGAACACGCTGCCAATCATGCAGCGGTACACCTGGATGTCGATGTACCTCATGCCCGATGTGACCAGCATGAACGGCTTCCATATCGACGGGCAGCGCGACCGTGGACTTGGGTATACCTTGGACGGCATCGTCGGAACCCAACCGGTGGTCGGGGGAGAGGGGACCAACACAACGGTATCGACGACCGCGAACGCGATCGAGGAAGTTAAGCTCGCCTCCACTGTGCTTCCAGCGGAATTCGGCCACTCGGCTGGCGGCCTTTTGAGCGCTACTTATAAGTCCGGAACCAATCGAATTCACTGGGAAGGAGAGGACCGCTATGTTAACAACGACATGTTGCACCGCGCCTACTTCAATCTGGGCAACGCGCCGTTCAGCTATCACGAGTTGTCAAGCGTGGCCAGCGGCCCGGTATTCATTCCTAAAATCTATAACGGCAAGAATAAGACCTTCTTCCTCTTCGGCTGGTCGATGCACCACGAGCGCTACAATCAGTCGGTCTTCACGACTGTGCCGACCCCGGACGAGCTGAATGGCGATTTCAGCTTCGGCGGAAAGGGTTACCCGATATACGATCCCGCGACAACGAAGCAGGTTAATGGGGCATGGTCGAATACCCCGTTCCCCGGCAACATCATTCCGAGAAGCCGATTCGATCCAGCCGTCGTCAAGTTTCTGTCTAATGTTCCGTGGGATGCCCCCAACGTATCCGGGGCTGCTCTGACGGCTGCCGGTCCGGTGCAAAACTATGGCGCCACTAGTTCGTATTACTCCTATCGCTATCGCTACGACGAGAAAATCGATCATAACTTTAGCGATAAGAACCGCATGTTCGGACGCGCGTCTGAGGTGATCAATCGGGCAGTGGGCGATCAGATCGGCATCAACTGGCGGATTCTGGATGGCACCGCCGTGCTGCAGCCAGTGAACCAGGAAAACGTCGTCTTCTCCGACACGGAGGTGTTCAGTCCGACGTTTCTGAACGAAGCGCGCTTGGGCTTCAATCGGTGGCATCTCTCGCGACTGCCGCCGGGGTTGAATGCGAACTGGGCGCAACAACTCGGGATTCCCAACGTCAGTGGCGTCACCTTTCCGACCTTCGACGATTCCAACGGTAACAACTTCTTCGCCACTGCGTTTCCCGGAGGCGTGTTGAGTCAGATGACCCAAAGCTACGTATTGCAGGACAACGTAACCAAGATCAAGGGCGCTCATAGTTTCCGCATGGGTTGGGAAATCCTGCGATCCGTCGGCGACGTTTATCCACAGGCTCAGCCTGGCGGTACCTTCTATTTCGGTGGAACCGGCACGCCCTTTAACGGTCTTGGCAGTATCACTCCGAACACGGGCAACGATTTCGCGGCTTTCCTCCTCGGTTCTGTATCGAGGGCTACTTTCAGCACGGACCTGGCAAATTGGCTGCCGCGCTGGTGGAGTAACGCTGTCTACTTCCAGGACGACTGGACAGTAAACCGGCGGCTCACGTTAAATCTGGGTCTTCGGTGGTCAACTGAAACGCCCTTCGAAACCAAGTACGACCAGCAGAGCCAGTTCAATCCTACCGTTACCGATCCGCTAACAGGGTTACCAGGCGCCATCACTCACCCGACCAGTGCGCTGGCAAACGGCAATTACAATCATTTTCAGCCTCGCATAGGCGCGGCTTACAGACTGAGAGACAACATGGTCTTCCGCGGCGGATTTGGACTCACCACGATTGACCTGTTCTTGCCGACGCTAGCGCAGAATTTCGAAGAATACACGAGTAACGTGACGGTGCAGCAACCGTCCGGGAATCCCGCTCCTGCATTCTTCCTGAGCCAGGGGCCGGGGCAGGTAAACTTCAACGTACTCCCGAACGGGACCTCTCCTTTTGTCGGCGCTAACTGCGGATCCACGGCGATTACCGGCTGCGGTTCCCGCACCGCCGAGCGGATCGATCCGAATCTGCATAATGCATACGCGATGAACTGGAACACTACCTACCAGTGGGAATTCAGGCCGGAATGGATGCTGGAACTGAACTACATCGGGTCAGCCGGCGTCGGACTTCTCGAGGGATGGAACATCAACACGATCCCGCTGAACGTCTCTTCGGACCCGAACACTCTGAAGGCAATCTATGCCAACCAGCAGCCTTACCGTCCCTTCCCGAATTTTGGAGAGATCGACCAATGGGGCAACTTTGGGCACTCGACCTATCATGCTGGTACGGTTAAGCTGATGAAGCGGTTCTCGCACGGGTTTACTCTTACTTCGTTCTATACCAGATCGAAGGCGATCGACGAATGCGACAACGACAAAATCTGCACTGGCGAAACGTTCTATAACCGCGCGCTGGAGAAGGGTCGAGCTAACTTTGACATAACCAATCGAACGGTCACTTATGTGACCTACGCGCTACCGATCGGGAAGGGCCGACAGTTTATGAATCGCGGCGGCGTCCTCGATTATGTGCTCGGCGGTTGGAACGTAACTTGGGTACAGACGTTCCAGAGTGGATTACCCGTTATGTTCACAATGGCCGGAAGTCCGAATCAGTACTTGCCTGGAAACGGTGTGCTGCGTCCCAACCAGATCGGTCCGAATGGTTCGGTCATCGTGCCGAACTGGACTATCGGCGACCGGTTCGCCACCAGCATCGAGAACCCGATCTGGAACATCAATGCGTTTGCGTATCCGGCCGCGTTTACGGCGGGAACCTTGGGCCGTGATACCGTGAATGGGCCGCACCTGGTCTGGTCCCAGGCTTCGGCATCGAAGGATATTCGGGTACGGGAATTTGCGACGCTGCAACTTCGCTATGACATCAACAATATTTTCAAGAACCCGAACTTTGTAAATCCCAGCTCGATAGTTAACATCACCAGCCCTGGACTTTTCGGCAAACCTACAAGTACACAGGGCGGTTGGTGTTGTTTGGGCGGACAGTTTGTTGCGACCTTCACCGCCAAACTGACATTTTGAGGGGTTCTGTTGCAGCTTCGATTCGAATCACCGACAATGAACAAATGCGAAAACGGGAGCGGGACCGAAATCCATTGTTGGCCAGGCGTTGGTCTCGGACGATGTCATCGTTACCTGCGTGCGATGGTATCTCCGGTTTCGACTCAGCTATCGAGATCTGGCGTCCATCGTCGCCGAATTGGGTATCGCGGTAGCGCCAACAACCATCTTGCGCTGGGTCGTGCGATACGCAGAGAAATTTGCTCGCCGCTGGGAGCCATTTGAGTTGATGGTGGGTCGATCCTGGCGCGCGGATGAAACCTATATCAAGGTAAATGGCGGATGGATGTACTTGTACCGGGCCGTCGACGAGTGAGGACGTAACCGTCGCTTCTTATCTGAGCCGGAGCCGCGATTTGGCTGCTGCTCGCATTTTCTTCCGTCGCGCTTTGAAACGTCATGGGCAGCCACGCAGCATCACCTTGGATGGGTTCGAGCCCAGTCACGCGGCCCTCCGCCGCATGGGAATGCGGAACGAGTTCAACTTTCGCGGTCCGAATCCAGTGAAGATCCGTTCTTCGCCAATACCTGAACAACATCGTCGCAACAGATCATCGGCGTGTGAAGTTTCGGGTATCAGCAATGTTGGGCTTCAAGTTTTTTCGCCATGCGCGCCGTGTATTCACCGGAATCGAATTAATCCAGAAGCTGAAGAAGGGACAATACGGGGTTCCCTTCAGCTTCGGTAGCACCTCGTGTGACATTTGGCGTCATGTTCTTGCCGCCTAGCTGCAACAGAATCCCATTTCTATTTTGCCTGTTGTTCTATTTTGCCTTGACAAGAACATATCGCGGGGATAAACTACAACCCGTTGCAATGTGGAAGCGAGAAAGGATTGTTCCAGAACCCTCTTGGAGGTGAAATGAAACGAGCACTCTTCGCAGTAGTGACGGTCGCGACCGTGTTTCTGGCATCCACGGCTGGTCGCGCACAGAGCACAACCAGTGCGATTGATGGCACGGTGACAGACAGTTCGGCTGGGATCGTCGCCGGCGCTAAGGTAACAGTCGTCAATACGGAAACAGGCGTCGAGTATCACGCGACCACAGACAATCTGGGTGCGTACCATATCAGCCAACTTCCTCCAGGCAGCTATACGATGGCGGTTTCATCCGCCGGCTTCCAGACGCAAAACCTCAAGGCTTTCCGGCTCTTCGTCGATCAGCACTTGCAGCAGAACATCACTTTGGCTGTCGGTCAGGAGGTGCAAACTGTTTCCGTCTCGGCATCTGCCTTGCTGCTCGATACCGAGACCGCTAATCAGGGACAGCTCATTGAAAATCAACAAATCAACGACATGCCCCTGAACGGCCGCGACGTATTGCAACTCGCGCAGCTCTCAGCCGGCGTGACGCCGGTCGTCCCGGGCATGAGTTCTCCAGCCTCTTCATGGACGGGCACCCAGGTTGTCTCCGTGATGATCGGTGGTCTGAGAGAAGATGATGCGAGCTATTTATATGACGGCATCGAGACCCGCAATGCGTGGTACGGTGCCGACGGCCTGCTCCCTTCCCCGGACAATATTCAGGAGTTCAAGGTCGAGCAGTCCGGGTCATCCGCTGCATTTGGCGACGGCGGCGCGTTTGTCACCATGGTTACCAAGTCCGGAACGAATCAGGTGCATGGTTCGGCATTCGAGTTTTTCCGCAACAACGACTTAAACTCCAAGAACTACTTCAGCACCGTCGTCCCACCGTTCCACCAGAACCAGTTTGGCGGATCCATTGGCGGTCCCATCAAGCGGAACAAGATGTTCTTCTTCGGCAACTATGAAGGCTTCCGACAGATTTTTTCGAGCGACGTGTATACTAACGTCCCCACGGCGGCCATGCTGAAGGGGGATTTCAGCGCTATCACCAAGCAACTGGTTAACCCGAAGAATGTGATTGATCCGGTGGCTGGCGGTTACACCCCCTTCCCAGGCAACCAGATCCCAATCCAGTACTTTGATCCGGCCGGCCAGCAGATCCTGGGCTTGTTCCCTGCGCCGAACGGCTCTTTCCTGAATAACACGGCGAATTACCACTACGCTCCACCGACGATCAGCAGCTGGAATCAGGAAAGCGCCAAGTTCGACTACGCTGTTAGCGCCAAAGATAATGTTTTCGTCAGGTTCACCAACCAGAATTCGATCCAGACCGTGGATGATGTTACGAAATGGAGACAAAAGATCTATCCTTCCGATCCGAAAAACCTGGCGGTTGGGTGGACCCACGTCATCTCGCCAAATATTGTGAATAATTTCCGCTACGGATGGTCTCACACGGCAGTGGGAGTACAGCGCTTCGACGGCTACCTGCAGGCCGATGCCAACCCACTGCATCTGCCCAACGAGCAGGACCAGCCCGGTTCCTACGGGTATCCAAGTTTCAGCATCACCAATTATGCCAACCCTGGCTCAACGCAGGGCACCGACATCGTCCGCGAAGGCATGCAAATGTGGACGGACTCGTTCATGTGGCAGAAGGGCCGGCATCAGATGACGTTCGGCCTCGATTTACGCTACCAGCCCATCTACATGTACGAGGACTGGAAGGGATCAAGTATCAGTTTCAATGGGACTTATACAGGCGACCCCATCGCCGATCTGCTGGTTGGCGCCTCATCCGCAGCCGGAACTGCAATCGGCGATCCGGAGTTGAACTTGAGGATGTGGTATCAGGCTTACTACGTCCAGGACACCTTCAAGGTCAACCGGCACCTGACTATAAACATCGGCGGACGCTGGGAGCATCAACAGCAGCCGGTCGACACTAAGAATCATGTCGGCAGCTACGATTTTGCTCACAACGCAGTTCTGGACTATCCAGCCACTAACTCCCTCGGACTCTCCCGGGCTATGGTCAAGCCGGTCTACTACAACTGGTCGCCACGCTTTGGCTTCAACTATTCTCCCTCCGCCAACGGCAACTGGGATGTGAAGGGTGGATTTGGACTCTACTACCTCCAGCCGAATATCAACCAGTACGAGGTAGAAGTCGATACTCTCACCTACTACCTCGTGAAGAACTTCACTCAGTCGGCTATTGGAAAGCCGCTCAACTTCGTAGCCAGTCAGTTGTTCGGCAACTCCGTCCCGGGCACGTTGCCGACGAGTTCATTCATCCAAGCCAACGAAAAGACGCCGTATGTCTACGAATGGAACCTTTCGGTGGCCCGTTCCATCAGTAACTGGCTCCTGGAGGCCACTTACATGGGAAATTCGTCGCATCACATTGAGATGCGCGTAGAAATTGATCCCGAATTGCCGGGAGCTGTCTACCCGATCGCAGGATTTGCCGCTCTCGAAGAGAATGAAAACACCGGCGTCTCCAGCTATCACGGATTAGTCACTCGCGTTGAACACAGGTTTAGCTCAGGCTTTTCGCTGCTGGGCTCGTACACCTTTTCCAAGTGCCTGGGCTTGCCATGGCAGGATCAGTTCACATGGAACCCCCTCAATCTGAGACTGGACCGCGGTCACTGCACGTGGGATATGAACCAGAATTTGACGGCCAACAGCATTTATGAACTCCCGTTCGGCAAAGGCAAGGCCTTCTTAAACCGGGGTGGCTTTGCAAATGCACTCTTGGGCGGATGGAAGGTTGCTGCTATCGCCGGCCTTCGTTCCGGTCCCTGGCTGACGCTGGGCAGTTCACAGGCGCTGGGAACCTTCGTCAACGCACTTCCAAATGTGATCGGCCCGGTCAACAACGACTCCTTACATGGAAACCTGGGTAAGGACGGACAGTTAGGACCCTATTTCAACACTCAAAATGTCAAAGCTATCACGGCGATCGGAGTCCAGGGCAACGCTGGAGTGGCCAATATTAAAGCTCCGGGCAGCGCAACCTGGGATCTCTCGGGCAACAAGACCTGGAAATACGCCGAGCGTTATGGCCTCACCTTCAGGGCGGATGCGTTCAATGCCTTCAACCGGGTCAATTTCTCCGGATTGAGCACCAATGTTAACAGTTCCACTTTCGGGAAGGTCACAAGCGCAGGCAATCCACGCACCATTCAACTTAGCTTGCGAGCCGATTTTTAGCGGCAAGGCGTTAACGCCACTGATGTCATCGGGGAACTCGGGATTTTGCGGGTATCAACGGATATGAATTCCGCCTCTCGTAGCAGGGGATTCCTCCGAATTCGTGGTTTCACCTGCTGCACTCTGATCTTGCTTCTTCCGATGACCGGCGATTGTTGGCCGCAGCAGAGGCAGCAAACAGCACAGCGGCAGCAGAGCGGTACAGGCGGCATCGCTTCCGGCGTGAGAGGTGTACCCGTGTTCGATAAAGAGGGGCGGCCGATCACCGCCGGCGGGTTTGTGGATAAGGGGCCGGTGGTCTTTCAAGACATCACCAAATCCGCCGGCCTTTCCCGATGGATCCACAAGATGGGGGTCCCGGAGACGAAGTTCATCCTGGAAGCGAACGGCTCCGGCGTGGCGCTGGTAGATTACGACAACGATGGCTGGCTTGACATCTACCTAGTGAACGGCTCAACCTTCGATGCGCTCGACGGAAAGGAAAAACCGCCGCACGCGGCGCTCTTTCACAACAATCACGACGGAACGTTTACCGATGTTGCCGCCAAGGCGGGCGTGACCAACGACCGCTGGGGTTTTGGCGTCAGCGTGGCCGATTATGACAACGACGGCTGGCCCGATATCTTTGTCAGCAACTACGGAAAGAACCGGCTTTATCACAACAATCATGATGGCACGTTTACCGATGTTGCCGAGAAGGCCGGCGTGACATTAGGGAATTGGTCCGCCGGTTCAGCGTGGGGCGATTATGACGGGGATGGGCGTCTCGACCTATACGTCTCAGGCTACGTGCACTTCGACCGCAACAATTTGCCCATCGCCGGCACCAAAGCGGTGGGTTACGCCTTGTGTCAGTATCGGGGAGTAAATGTGAACTGCGGACCTCGCGGACTGCCCGGGGAGCCCGACCACCTGTTTCATAACAATGGCGACGGTACATTTACCGACGTGACCGTGAAGGCCGGCGTAGAGGACAAGGAGCACTATCACGGTCTCACAGCAATCTTTGTCGATCTCAATGGCGACGGCAAGCCGGATTTGATAGTCGCTAACGACTCCCAACCCAATTACCTCTACATCAACAAAGGGGACGGAACCTTCGAGGACGACAGCTATGTTTCGGGATTCGCGCTCAACGAGGATGGACGCGAGATTGCCTCGATGGGCATCGCCGCAGGCGACTACGAGAACAATGGTCTGATCGACCTTTTTGTCTCCGACTTCAGCGATGATTACAAAGTCCTGTACCGCAATGATGGAGCGGCGAGCTTTACCGACGTGAGCTACAAGGCGGGCGTGGCAGCAAGCACAATTCCTTTTGTCGGCTGGGGTGACGCGTTTATTGATTACGACAACGACGGCTGGCTCGATTTACTTATGGTGAACGGCCACGTCTATCCGCAAGTGGAAGCACACGATTGGGGCATGACCTATGCCGAGCGTCCGCTTCTGTTCCATAATGTGCCCGGCTCACGGGCCGGAGCGGCGATTTGAAATTGTGCCCACAGTGAAAGGCTCAGGACTGGCAGTAGTGACCGCGGGACGCGGCGCAGCTTTCGGCGACCTGTTCAACGACGGGAAGATCGACGTAATTATCAACCCGAATATCGGGCCTCCCGTGCTGCTAAGGAATGTGAATCCCGACCAGCACCACTGGGTGGAGATGCAACTGGTGGGCGGCCCGAAGAGTCCGCGCGATGCCACCTGCGCAACGGTTTACCTGAAGGCGAACGGAATGCGGATGCGCCAGGATGTGCTGGCCAGTGGTAGTTACATCTCGGCAAACGACCGGAGACCGCACTTCGGGCTTGGCGATGCGACCGGTGCTGGAGTCGCGGAAATTGACTGGCCTTCCGGCGCCAAAGAAACCGTGAAATTGCCGGCATTGGATCGCATTTACACGATCACGGAGGGTAAGGGGATCACTGCAGCAAAGTGCGACGGCCGACCATGTGCGGAGCCATTGAGTGCCAAATAGACGCCGCTCAGTTCAGCCGTAAGCAAGCGTCCTGGTTTTACGGGATTCAAGTTGTTTTTGCGGATAAAGTTTTCATCGGCTAGAATGACCCACTATGGAGCAAGCGCCCAAACTTGTCCTGATCGCCACCGCGGTCGCTTTGTGTCTCACTGGCCGCCAGATGCCGGCGGGACTGCAAAGCGCCGGTGTCGCGCAGCGGGCAGGCTCCAGCACATTGAACAAATGCCCGCCACAACAAGACATAGATATGGCGCTCGGGAAGGCGAGTTCCCTTCTCCAACGCGAACAATACAAGGGTACGGTAGAAGCCTTGGAAGCGTTTTCCAAGACGAAGTGCGATGCGCGAATCTACCTTCTACTCGCAGCCGCACAAGAAGCGGCTGGTGATTCCGCCGAGGCTGAAGACACCCTGAAACGGGCGCATTCCATCTGGCCTTCAAACAACAGTGTTTCGGCCTCCCTTGCGCGCGACTACCTTAACGCGGGCCACGTGGATAGAGCAGTTCAGGCGCTTGGCGATTTCCATGTGACGGCAACGACTCCTCTACAGGAGATGCAAATGGGAGTGGTTGTGTACCTTGCTGCGCATCGGCTTGTGCCCGCTCTCGCATTAGCGCAGACGGCCTACAAATCCTACCCATCGCTCAACACCCTGCTACTTGTGGCAAACGCACTGCAACTGCAGGGGCGATACAAAGATGTGAACCGTCTTCTTCAGGAGCAGCGGAAGGCATATGCAAATTCGCCGGCATTCCTAATTACGTCCGCTGAAAGCGAAAATGATGCCATGCTCTGGGAGGCCGCCCGCGACGATCTGGAACACGCGATTGCCCTCGACAATAGGTCATACCAGGGTCATTACCTGCTCGGAAACGTGCTGGCAGCTCTCAACGAGACTGACAGGGCGGAGTCTGAATACCGCACTGCAATCGAACTGGCGCCCAATCAGCCGCGTACGTACTATCAGTTGGCACTCCTGTTGCACGCAAAACAGAATGACGCCGGTGAAGCGTCCTTGTTGACACAGGCCCTGGCAGTCGATGACCATTATGCCCCTGCATATTGCGAGATGGGAAGAATTCTGATGGGTCAGCACCGTCTTGGGGATGCAGTGACTCAACTGAATCGGGCAATTCAATACAATCCACAAATTGAACAGGCTTACTACCTGCTGGCGAGGGCGTATGCGGGACTAGGACAGAAAGACAAGGCAGATGCCATGGTCAAGCGTTACACGCAGGTGAGGGCCGCCAACCGGCGCAGTTCGGTGGATAAGCGCCCAGGCCAACTTGGAGTTGATCAAGGAAAACCATAGTCGTATCTTTCATCGTCCGCTCCATTACCGCGGCGCTTATCCATCCAGGATTTGTCAACTTCCAGGATCGCCGCCGCTCGGCTACGCGGACAAATCACATATTTACTCGACCGGACATTTCACATACTAACGACAGTAATTCAAAACGTTGCTTGCTTTCGGCGCCCGGAAGTGATAGTAAGTACGGTCGGAATCTGGTGTGCTTGAAGTAGGAATTCGCTTCAGAGAGGGCTGACGATGAGGGCCATAACTGTTCTTTTCCCGGTATTTGCACTCAGCGCGATGGCGCAGACTAACGCGGGCCATATTACGGGTACCGTCACCGACCAACAGAATGCCGTGCTGCAAGGAGTCCGAATCACCGCAACGAACCTAAGCACAAATGTGCAACAGACCGCGACTTCAAGCAATGCCGGAGTTTTTTCTTTGCCGGCGCTTGAACCAGGCGCTTATCGTTTGACAGGGGAACTCCAGGGTTTCAAGAAGCTGAACCGCGAACCGATTACGGTGGAAACATCCGGGGATATGACCGTCGACCTGCAACTTTCCGTCGGCGACAGCAAAACGGAGATCACGATCATGGCGGATGCGCCGCTGGTGCAGACCTCCAACGCCACCGTACAGTACGGGGTGAACCGGAAGGAGCTCGATGAACTTCCCCTGCCCAATCAAAGTGCGCTTCAAGTTCTGACGCTGGTGCCGGGAGTTCTCGGCAGTGGGGGTGGCGAGCAGGTTTCCACATCGACGGGTTATGTTACGCCGGGCGGGGGCATTTCGGTCGGCGGAGGACGAATGGGCGCTACCGCATACCAGGCTGACGGAGTGAACAACAACAGTTTATTCTTTGGGAGGATATCCCTTTCTTTCAGCTCTGATGCGATCGCCGAAGTCGCTGTTAAAGTGAATAACTATAGCGCTGAATACGGGCGGGTTGGTGGCGGCATTGTTACTATGTCTACCCGTTCAGGCTCGAACCAGATCCATGGAACCGTATTCTCGTTCAGCCAAAACGACATCCTGAATGCATCTCCCTACGACAACAGTTTTGTTAAGAAGGGCTTGGTTCGTTACTGGCGTGGAGGTGTGGATATCGGCGGCCCGATTTACCTGCCGAAAATCTACAACGGAAAGAATCGAACGTTCTTTTTCGCCGGCTACGAACCCTTGCGGCAGTACACCCAGTCGAGTGCGTTCGCCCGCGTCCCGACAGCGCTGGAACGGCAGGGAAATTTCTCACAATCCATAATCGATACGACGGCGAATCAGCCGGTCTTTATTTTCCAACAGTTTGAGACTAATCTGAGTGGAAACGGCTGGACGAACACCAGAATTGTCGAGCCCGCCAACACCCCGTATCCGCAGTTTGCGAACAATACCATTCCCCAGTCCCTGATCTCGCCCATCGGACAAAAAATCATTAATCTGGAGCCCTTGCCGAACATGGCGCTGAATGGGCTCGGCCAGAATTACTCTGTGTTTCGCAACGTCCGGAATACCGACAACCGGTACAACGTCAAGTTGGATGAAGTGATCAGCAACGCCAACCGATTGTCTTTCCGCGTATCGGAGGTTCCCGTGAAAGGCGATCGGTCCTTCATACCGGGTCTGGCGCAAGGGGTACCGACCGATACCAGCACCGGGACCAATATGGCCCTCAGCGACACACATACCTGGGGCGGCAATAAGGTCAATGAGTTGCGTCTGGGTTTCAACCGCAGCAGCAACATACGGCGTCAGACCGATTTGCAGCTCTCGCAAAACTGGTACCAGCAATATGGATTTCCGTCGTCGCTTTCCAACGGATTCCCTTCGCTCAGCATCGGCGGGGGATATGCAAATGTGCAAGGTATTTCGAGCGATCCCGGGAATAACGAAATCGACAACACTTTTCAGTTGACCGACATCGTGAGCTGGACCAAGGGGCGTCACAACATCAAGATGGGTTTTGAGATGATGGCGCCGCAGATGGACCTGACCGACTATAACAATGTCGGCGGGTCTTGGACTTTCTCCAACAGCAACACCGGCATCGGATCGGGGAATACAACGACCGTCCTGGGAATCCCCAACGCGACTACCGGCCTCGGGTTTGCATCTCTCTTAATGGGCTTCCCGAGCGGCATCAGCGCCGCCCCGGCAGTGATTCCTTATCAATACAGATGGAAATACTACGCCGGCTTCTTGCAGGACGACCTGAAACTGACTTCCCGGCTGACGCTGAACATCGGCGTACGCTACCAGGTGGAAGTCTCGCGGTCGGAGAAGCATCACAACCAGGGATATTTTGTAGATCAGACGGTCACCCTGCCGAACGGCAAACAGCAGGAAGGGTATCTGCAAATGGACGGTCTAGGAGGCGCGCCCAACACGCTCTGGCCGACACGGTTTAACAATTTTGAGCCGCGCTTCGGTTTCGCTTATCGCATGCCTCAATTAATCAAGGGTCTCCAAGTCATGCGCGGCGGTTATGGCATCACTCACACACCCACCAGCGGACTGTTTCGAACTCCCTTTCCCGACCTCAGTCCGCCGGCAGCGCAATTCGCCACCAACGGCGCCGCTAACGGAGGACAGGTTCAAATGGACAGTTACCCGCTGGTGCTCCCAACGACTCCGTTTAGCTTCCCGGCCGACGGCAAGGTCACCAATTTGACCGGTATCACCTCGGTTAACTATTTTCCAAAGAGCGTCGTCATACCATATATCCAGCAATGGAATTTGGGCTTCGGCTTCGTGTTCGGAAACAACTATGGCCTGGACCTTACCTACGTCGGTTCAAAGGGAACGCAACTCTTTGGACCGGCTCAAATTTTCAACACCATCGACCTGCCGCAATACGCCGCGGAAGAGCAGGCGGGGTTGAATTTGAACGACCTGTTCCCGAACCCGGCGGGACTGAAGGATCAGAACGGCAACGTGATCATGGTGACGCGCGCCAACCTGTTGCGTCCGATTCCGACGCTGGGCGACATCACCAATCCGCTGACCCAAGGCTTTGGCTCTTTTTACAACTCGCTGCAAATTAACTTCACGAAGCGCTTCAGCGCCGGCCTTCAATTCAACGTCAACTACACTTATATGAAGTCGACGGACAACACCTCTTGCGACGGCCAGTTCTGCAATGACAATATCGCGAATTGGGGCGTCGGAGCGGCGCAACTGCTGAACGGCGACCGGAAGTTGGAACATTCGATTTCGGTGTTCGACATACCGCAGACCCTCCGCTTCAGTTACAACTGGGACCTGCCCGTCGGGAGAGGAAGGGCACTCCTCAACCGGACACGGGGGTGGATGAATCAGGTCATCGGCGACTGGAAGTTGACGGGAACGGGGAACCTGCAAAGCGGGATGCCGCTGCAGGCATGGACGGGCAACACAGCGGGATTCCCGGACGATGTAGGCCACCTTCGAGCCAGCGTCATTTCGGGCGTAGATCCGTATGTGCCCAATTGGAAGGCCGGATGTAATAATCCGTTGACCCAGCGCTGCCCCTACGTGAACTCACTGGCAGTGTTTGCGCCGCCCGCCTTCCTGACGGTTGGAGACACTCCCCGCGTCCTCGACTACATCCGCATGCCTAAGGTTATAACGTACAACATGGCGATACTGAAGGAGTTTCCCCTTCACGAGGAGGTGAAACTGGCGTTCCGGGCGGAGTTATACGGCGCTTTGAATCACGTCTACTTTCAGACCAACGGAAATAACTTTACCGTTTATCAAAATCTCGATTACACGCATTACTTAATTCCGCCGGTGACGGCTGCGAACCTTGCGCCAGCCTACGCCGATATCGGCGCCAACATCGGCGGGAACCGCACCATTCAGTTGGGACTGAAATTGTATTTTTAGCAATTGCGGCCCTCCCACTGCGGGGGCTAACCTAAGCCATTCTGATGAATTTTCTCTTTATTCCGATTGCGAAAATCATGGTTGAAACAACTGCCATGTGTTATGCTTTCGCCGGATGCCGTATTTACGCGGTCTTCAGCAACATTGGGCAGTGGGTAAACCGCTGGAAACTGCGACTTTGGCCTTGTTCTTCAGTCCCTCCACGACGCCGCTGGAAAGCAGCTTTTGAGCATGGAAATAGTTGAGGATCAGTTCGCAGTGCTGGACTAGAGACCGGGCAATCTTCTTCATCGGCTGGATGCGCGACCGCATCACCTGCCGGCACCATTCATCGAGTTATGTGATCGGACACATAACTTGACGAGTGGTGTCGACAGACCATGAGCTCTCGCATCGAACCCATGAAAAAGATCGCCCGCTCGCTCCGGCAGCATCGGGAGTTGATCCTCAACTATTTCAGGGCTCAAAAGCTGATTTCCAGGGGCGTGGTGGAGGGGCTCAACAACAAAACCAAGGTCACCATGAGAAAATCCTACGGCGTTCGCACCTACCGAGTTCTCGAACTGGCGCTCTATCACTCGCTTGGCGAGCTGCCCGAACTGGAATTAACCCACGATTTCTTCTGACGAGTCTTGAAAAATGGACCTTAGGTCAAACCGGTACTGTGCCAATGTAAGTACATCTCGATCGCGCGAGTTAGTCCTTAAGGTACTGCTTGTGTTGATGAGGTGTAGATAGCAGTCGCCGCCGGCCGTGCCGAGAAAAGGCGCGCCGGCGGCGTTTGATAGCGGATAAGATGTCCAGGATGCTGTCGGCGTTTCGCCGATCAGTTTGCTCCATCGGTTTGGGCGCGCGCGACCACTTGCTGACCCACTTGATTGCCTAGCGTTAGCCCGGTGCTGACGTCGAGCTGCGTGTGAATCAGCGCATCGAACGTCGAAGTGCCGGCATCCGCGGCCATGCTCATCAACGAAGGGGAGTCAGCCGCGAATAAGTACGACAAAACTGCCGCGGATGCGCCCGACGCACAGGCATGCCCCGACGGGTAGCCAGGATGCTGCGGAAGCGCGAACAGCGAGACTATCGTCGCATCGGCTTGGGGAGGCCGCAATTCGAGATACGCGTACTTCGCGTCCCAACAAGCGAGCGTAGCATCGTGCTGCGCGATGGTCTCGAGCGCGTACACGCGTGAGGCGCGCGGAGCGTTGGTGTCCAGATGATTCTGGAAGATCTCGGTCTCGACTTGCTGGAGCCAGGGCTGGAAGAAGCCGGGCTGCCAGAACCACGCAAGGTGATTGGTAGTGTTGGTAAGCTGCAGGTTCTTGTCGGCGGCATATTGGGCATTTGCGTCGCTCGACCCGAATGCGGGGGGCGCGGCGGGCCGGAACTGGTTGCCCGCGGTCAGCACCCACGGCTGCCACGTTCCTGCGAGAGGACTGACGGGCTTAGGACTGCTCCATACACCTGGCAAAGGAGCAAACGAGCCGGTGAACAATTGACTGGAACCGTCGGCATTCGCGTACGCGATAACGGCTTGGCCAACCTGGTTCCCCAAGTCCGCGCCACCGATTACGTCGCTGGGAAATGCGACTCCCGCCACAATGCGCGACCAACCTGCCTGGTCCGCCATTTCATTGATGGTTGCGGCTTGATCCGGAAAGAGATATGCCAGCACGGCCGCAGCCGCCGCCGCAGTCACCGCGTGCTCCGAGGGATATGACGGGCTCGCCGTCGGCGGGACCGCAGCGGCAATCGTCGAATCGATTTCGCCCGGGTGCTGCCTGTTATAGGTATATTTCGAATCCCAAGCGGCTACCGTTGCGTCGTAGATGGCGGCTGCGACCAGGGAAAGCGCCCGTGTTTGCAGTGGCGTGGCAAGACCCTCGCTTACCGCCAACTGCTCTGTCATTTGCATCCAGCGATAGCCGGGAGCGCCCGCATTCCAGAAATCGATCTGAGTCAGGGCGGTCTGGTCACGGCCCGCAATACATTGTTTGATCCACTGAATTTCGGCGGCGCTGCCGGCCGCGTCGGGGGGCGGCGGGAGCCTCAGTGAGCTACCCGATGCAATTACCCAGGTTTTCCATTGGCCTGCGTGAGGCTCAATTTGAGCTGATAAGGCGCCGGTCAGCAGTAGTCCGGTGAGGAGTGACGTAAGTTTGTGCAAGAGATTTCCTTTCTGTGCGGCGGTGTCGATACACAGCCGCGAATTGGAATACCTCGACCAGGGCGAGAAAATTCCCACAGTTCGTCCTTAGAAAAATGTTTCGCGCCGCCGGAATAAAAGTCACTCTGTCAGAGTATGAATTCCCGTAGCGCAATTCAAAAAAACTATTACCTACTTGCGAAACTTTGCGTACAGTTCTTTCACAGTCGCGGCTCAGAAAACGGCGATTTTTGCAAGTAAGTACTATCGAGGTGAGACTTGTCGAAACGTATCGTTCACGATCACAATCACGATGGTATTGACCGTCGAGGTTTTCTGCAGTGTATGGCTTGGGCTGGTACCGGCGTCGCCTGGACCGTCGGCAGCGGCGTCCTGACATCTCAGGCGTTTGGCCAAAAGATGGACGCGGCAAAGGGGGAATTCCACTTCGTCCAGATCAGCGACACCCACATTGGTTTTAACAAACCGGCTAACCCGGACGTCGCCGCCACGCTGCAGGCAACGGTCAATAAAATCAATGCGCTGCCGCAGGAACCAGACTTCATTATTCACACCGGCGACTTGAGCCACACATCAAAATCTAGTGAATACGACAATCTTGATCAGATGCTTAAGGGCGCGAAACCTAAACAGGTTTTCTTTGTACCGGGCGAGCATGACACCTCGATCGACGATGGGAAACAGTTCCTGGAACGTTACGGGAAGAACGGGAACGGACGAGCGTGGTATAGCTTCAACCACAAGGATGTCCACTTCGCCGGACTGTCGAACGTGGCCGCGATTGAAGGTCTCGGGAAGCTCGGCGTTGAGCAACTCAAATGGCTCGAAGCCGATCTCAAAGCGCAGCCCGCCAGCCGGCCCGTAGTGGTATTCGCACATATACCGTTGTGGTCCGTCTATCCGGAATGGGGATGGGGCACTGAGGACAGTGAGCAAGCTCTCGGCTTTCTGAAACGCTTTGGCTCGGTCACGGTTTTGAACGGCCACATTCATCAGGTTATGCAAAAGGTGGAAGGCAACGTCACGTTCCACACGGCAATGTCCACCGCGTTCCCGCAACCAGCTCCGGGAACCGCCAAGGGACCTGGCCCGATGAAGGTGCCTGACGACAGACTGCGGAGCGTTCTCGGTATCACCAATGTCCAGTCGGTTATGAACAGGCACAGTCTTGCCGTGGTTGATTCGACGCTCGCTTCCGCGGCTTCCGGCGCCGGAGAGTAATCATGCTCGTCTGGCCGAAGCCGCGCGCTGCCGGGGTCTTCTTCGTTGCGCTCGCGTTTGTTCTGGTTACGGTGTCGCTATCCGGTACTGGCCGAGCGCAATCCGCCAGTACCGGTAAGGAGTTGTTCGAAAAACGCTGCGGCGGATGCCACGCGCTCGATCGGGATAAAGAAGGCCCGCGGCTTCGCGGCGTGTACGGGCGTGCTGCCGCTTCCACAAAATCTTTCCAGTATTCCGGCGCTCTTAGCAAATCGAAGATCGTATGGACGGATGAGACGCTCGACCGGTGGCTCGCCGATCCCGAGAAGCTCGTCCCCAACAACGATATGAGCTTTCACGTCGAAAGCGCCGACGAACGGCGGGAAATTATTGCTTATCTGAAGCAGATTTTCGCTAAATAGGACCGTTCCCATCCAAATCCGCAACGTTTTCAAAAAATGGGCGTGGACCATCGCACAAAGCGGCGATTATGGGATTCAACGCGGGCCTGTGAATTTCGAATAGCTAACCTTGCCGGGCCGAGTATCCCAGCCGGTCTAGCTCAGAGTACAGTGATGTACCAATTGGGGGTGACGTACCGTTGCCCGAACTGTCTGGATCCCCTGGTACTGGTGAGGCCAATTGCGAGGAAGTGTTTCCGTGAAAGCTCTTCGACTCGCTGTTTGTGTTTCCTAAGCCAGATCTCCGGAACCCCGCCGATGACCTCAACACGCCGCTCACCCTGAGCTCTGCTGCCGGGTTGAACACGAACGCCAATTTTGGCGCGATCACAACGCCGATAGGCCAGCCCGCTGCTCGGCGATGCCCGCCGGCGAGCCTATTGCACCCGTCCGGTTACGTCCAAGGTTTCGTGTAGATCAGCACTGCCCCGTAACAGGGCAGTGCCTTAAGTGATGTACTATGCACGTAGTGAATGACAGTTGCTCTCACTGCTGGATCAGTTCACGAACCAAACCCAATGACTCGCAGATCAGCTTTTGCTCGAGATCATCGGAGCCGGGCTTGGCCCGCGAGTCAATAGGTATTAAGGATTTGCGAATATGCGAAAAGAGCTAAGCCGTTGGATTTTCCTCGTCGCAATGTGTGTCGCTTGTTTTGCCCAGACCATGGGCACTGGCACGATTCGCGGTACGGTTACCGATGCTTCAGGCTCGATCATTGCGGGCGCTACTGTGAAGGTGAAAAATCAGAGTACCGGCATGGAACGGTCTGCTGTGACGGGCAGCAGCGGAACATACGTTTTCCCGGCATTGCAAGTGGGGAAGTACACCATCACGACATCGAGTCCGGGATTCAAGACGCTGACCCAGGAGAACGTCAACCTGGATGTGGACACCAACGCGACGGTCAACGTGTCCCTTCCAGTGGGCCAGTCCGAACAATCAATGACGGTCACCGACACCCCTCCGGCTCTGCAGACCGCCAGCGGAGAACTCGGCACAATTGCCACTGGCGCACAGGTAAGTGAACTCTCGTTCAACGGCCGGAACTTTTCGCAAATTCTGGCGCTGGGAACAGGCATCGCCTCGCAGAATACGGGTCACCGCATGGGCGTCGGGCAGGAAGGAAATCCGCTGATGTCGGTTAATGGAGGCACGTTGACGAGCACCAAGTATACATACGACGGTGTATGGGCCATGGACCCCGCGGGAGGAAGAGGTTTAAATCTGTTCCCTCCGATGGATGCAATCGAAGAGGTGCAGATCAAGACCAGTAACTTCTCGGCCGATTCCGGCAGCAACGGCTATGGTATGGTTAATGCGGTTACCAAGAGCGGCGGCGCGAAGTTCCATGGGGACTTTTACGAAGTCCTCGGGAACGCGGTCGTGGACGCTCGGAACTTCTTCGACAATTCCCGCGCTCCCTTTGTCCAAAACATCTTCGGTGTCACTCTGGGAGGCCCGGTGTTTATCCCACAACACTACAATACTGGCAGGAACAAGACATTTTTCTTCGTTTCGGAGGGCTGGAACCGCAGGCAGGGGCCGCAGATCGAAAGCTACAACACGCCGCCCCAAGGCACCTTTACGGCGCAGACGATCGATGGTTTAATGCGCACGGGAAACTTCGGTGGCGTTACAGGGACGATCAAGGACCCCAACTCCGGTCAGGCTTTTTCGGGAAACATCATTCCCACGAGCCGCCTCGACCCTAACGCTAAGATCCTGGCGAGCCGCTTTTATCCGCTACCGAATCGAACCGGAAGCCCGAACTTCGTGACCACCCCCGACAGTGCGACCGACTGGCGCGAAGATCTGTTTCGATTCGACCACAACTTCAGCGATAGTGTCATTCTGACACTGCGCTACGGCCATGACACCTGGACCCAGGATCAGGCCGTCATGAAGCCTTCCAACTTCGCCTTCCCGACAGGCTCGGGCACTTTCTCCAAACCGGGCCATAATGCAATCGCGCGCCTGATGTGGACCGCTAATCCCACGACCGTGAATGTCTTCACCGCCGGCTTTTCGCGCGTTGGCATTACGCAATTGCCGAATCTCGATGCGGTAAGCCGCGCCGGATTGAACATTCCGACTATTTTCAACAGCAACTATTATGGCTCGATTCCCGATATCAATATCTCCGGCTATGGCGGCATCGGGGTCAGCAGTGGGACCAATCCGAACAACAACATGAACAATCTGTTCGAGTGGAAGGATGACCTGACGCACGTTGCCGGAAACCATTCGTTTAAGTTTGGCTTCGACTTTGAACGTGTCCAGCACTTTCTGGCGGATCAGAGTAATACCGAAGGCACCTTCACTTTCAATGGCAGTTTCACCGGCAACGCCGTTGCGGATTTCATGCTCGGCGATGCGTTCACGTACACGGAAGCGTCGACTGCGCCCAACGGCTATATGTTTTCGAACGCCTATGAAATGTATGCTCAAGATGACTGGAAAGTGCGCCCGAACCTGACGTTGAATCTGGGGCTACGCTGGAGCATTTTCGCATCGTCTCCGGTGGGCTATGACAAATACAATCATATTTCCGATTTCATTCCAGCCCTCTACAATCCTGCGCAGGCGCCCGTTATCAATCCGGACGGTTCTCTCAAACCCGGCACCGGCAATCCGTTGAACGGGATTGTCACGCCAACCGCTTTGGCCGGATTGAACTTGCCGCGGAGTCTCCGCGATACTCGCTACGTGATGCCCGCGCCGCGCTTCGGTTTCGCGTGGTCGCCCGCAAACAACACCAAAACCGTGATTCGTGGAGGCTACGGTATTTTCTATTCCTGGGATACCAACAACCAGGAGAGCTTGCGCAAGAATCCGCCATTTTCGAGTTCCGCGAATATCTCGCGTACCTCGCTCAGTAATCCGGCCGGGGGAGCCAGCGTGCTGTTTCCAGCAAACCTCACGGCGTTCAATCCGAACAATCAATATCCCGGCGTGCAGCAGTGGAGTCTGGGTTTGCAACGGGAGTTGCCGTTTCATTTTGTGCTCTCGGCAAGTTACGTTGGCAATCACGCCGTTCACCTGACCCAATCGGCCAATCTCAATCAGCCTCAGCCCCTTTTGGCAGTTGCCAGCGGCGCAGTGAATGTGAATACCGTGCGGCCTTACGCGGGCTACGGTACCATCACTTTCCTCGACCGCACTGCATCGGCACACTACAATGCCCTGCAGGTCAGCGCCAAACGACGATTCGACAACGGTTTCGGTTTTGAACTTTCCTATACCTACTCGAACGCCATCGCGTTCGGCTTCGGACAGAATCCTTTTGTGCAGCCTGACGAAAAAGGACTATCGAACTTGAGCCAACCTCACAATCTCACCGTGAACTATGTCTATGCGCTGCCGTTTTTCAAAAACTCGAAAAGGTTTGCCCATGCAGCTCTGGCAGGATGGGAGTGGAGCGGAATCGCGGTTTTTTCGAGCGGTTTCCCGTTTACTGTGACAATCTCCGGGGACCGTGCCGGTGTGGGCGGCGGTACGCAACGGCCGAATGTAGTGGGCACGCCAACTATCTTCGGCACTGTGTCGCAGTACTTCGATACCAGCGCGTTCGCACTCCAACCGCTCGGCATGTTCGGCAATGAGGGAATCAACGCGGTTCGCGGTCCGGGCATCTCCGATAACTACACCATGAACTTCTACAAGAACTTTAAGTTTCGTGAAAACTCCGCTCTTCGGATTGGCGGCGAAGTGTTCAACATATTCAACCATCCCAACTTTTCCGCGGTTGGCAACGTATTCGGGTCCGCGACCTTCGGACATATCACGGCGGCTTTAGATCCCAGGGAGATCCAATTTAGTGCCCGGCTCACATTCTAAGATCCAACAATCTCCAATCCAACAAGCTCCGATGAATAGGCGAAGGCTTCTCGGGACCTTACCGGTAGCGGCGCTCGGCATCATATCCGGACGCGCTCAATCATCCGGCGAAGGATATACCAGCCTGTTCGACGGCAAAACACTGAAAGGCTGGCACGCCACATCGCGGCTGCCGGTCCCTCCATTCCCGGGCGCTCCCGAGCCTCATGTAAATCCCGAACAGCTGAAGAAAGCCGCAGCCTCCAAGGGAACGTGGATTGTGGAGAACGGCGTCCTCATCGGAGGACAGGATCCTCCGGGCAGCGGACTGGGCGCATATCTCATGACCGATCGAACCTTCGGCGACTTCGAACTGTCGATCGATGCCAATCCCGATTGGAGCGTCGATACCGGCATTTATATCCGGTGCACGCCTCGCGCGCAGGCTTTTCAGGTACTGCTTGACCACCGGCCTGTCGGTTCAATCGGTTTTATTTATGGCAATGGAATCGGAGGCTTCAACACCCGCGCATACGCATTCAACGGTGTGCTGGACGACAAGAAGCGGCTGACTGGATTTGTGCAAACGCCAATTCCCAAACAACTACCGACAGTTCCGACTGTCTACACCGCCCCATGGGAGGACTTCATCCGTGCGTGGCGCCCCGGCGACTGGAACACCATGAAGATCCGATGCGTTGGCAGGATCCCCAAGATCTCCACATGGATTAATGGGGTGCATATGTGTGAATTCGACGCGGCGACCCTCGATGCCCCAAATTATGACAAGGACCGCGTAGCTGCGCTTCTCGGAGACCGCGGCCACATCGCGTTAGAGGTTCACAATGGAGACCAGATCCGCTGGGCCACGGGAGCCGTCTGCCGCTGGAAGAATATCCGAATTCGCGAGCTATGAAGCGGTCCGCACTCTCATCCGGAAGGTTCGCTATCCTATTGTAGTGAGGTCAACTGGAGCCGCAGTTCTACCCTCTACGGCTCTTACTGCGCTCGAAAACACGCTCGGCCTGGTGCTCCGGGGCAAACCGGAGGTGGTCCGGTTATCGCTGGTCTGCCTGCTGGCGCGCGGGCATTTGCTGATCGAAGACGTGCCCGGAGTCGGCAAAACCACTCTCGCGCAGGCGCTCGCCCGCTCCATAGACTGCAGCTTCCAGCGCTTGCAGTTCACGAGCGATATGCTGCCGAGCGACGTGATTGGCGTGACCATTTACAACGCTCATACCGAGGAGTTTGAGTTTAAACCGGGTCCGATCTTCACTCATTTTCTGCTGGCCGACGAGATCAATCGTACCACTCCCAAGACGCAATCGGCGTTGCTCGAGGCGATGAACGAACGTCAGGTTACGGTTGACGGGCGAAGCATGGCGCTGACCGAACCGTTCATGGTCATTGCGACGCAGAATCCAGCGGAACACCACGGCGTCTATCCGCTGCCCGAATCGCAGCTCGACCGCTTCCTCATGCGCGTGCGCATCGGATATCCCGATGTCACGAGTGAACGCCTGATCCTGCGCAATTCGGACGAACTTCAGCAGCCCGCGCTCCAGGCGATCCTGAATCGCGCGGATCTGCTGGAATTACAGGAATGCGCGCGGGAAGTGACGATGGACGACGCCCTCCTCGATTACATTCTGGCGCTCGTCGAAAAAACACGCACGCACGAAGCTCTGACGCTCGGCGTGAGCCCGCGCGGTTCCCAAGCGCTGTTTCGCGCGGCTCAAGCCAAGGCGCTGCTCGAAGGCCGTGGTTATGTCATTCCTGACGACATCAAGCAACTGGCTGTTCCAGTCTTCGGACATCGCGTCGTGTTGAGTTCCCGCGCCACTCTTTCCCCGCGCCGATCCGACGCGGGTGAACGCATCCTGGAACAGATTCTGAGTCAGGTGGATGTTCCGCTTTGACCTGCCCGGCTTCAAAACGCGATTGAAACAATGAAAACTGCCATTATCGGATTGCCCATGACGGG
Source organism: Terriglobia bacterium (assembly GCA_963767545.1). GTDB lineage: Bacteria > Acidobacteriota > Terriglobia > Bryobacterales > Bryobacteraceae > CAVVFX01. The sequence goes on along the minus strand of CAVYEV010000026.1, from coordinate 9,388 downwards.
CAAAACGTCGCTCTTTACGATATTGACCGGTGTCCATCAGGAAACCCGCATCGGCTCGACAGCTGTACGAACCGGCGTCACCAAGGTTCCCGACCCGCGTCTCGGCGAACTCGCCAAGATCTTCGATCCGCCTAAGATCACCTACGCGTCGGTCGAGTATGCCGACATGCCGTCGATTTCCAAGGAGTCGCTGCGCGATCCGAGTTATCTCGCGACCCTGCGCGTCGTCGACGCCTTCGCGCACGTGCTGCGCTTCTTCCGGGACGAATCGGTGCCCCACGAAAAGGGCTCGGTCGATCCGGTGCGCGATCTCGAAGACGTGGAGATGGAACTGATCCTGAGCGATCTGGTGGTAGTAGAAAAGAGGATCGAGCGGCTGGATAAGGATCGCAAGAAGATCAAGAGTCCGGATCTCGATCACGAGTTCGAGTTGCTGCAGAAGTGCAAGGCGCGCCTCGAGGAGAATCAGCCGCTACGCAATCTGCCGCTCGATGCGGAGGAAGAGAAGCGCATCCGCGGATTTCAATTCCTGTCGCAGAAGCCGATGCTGTTTGTTTTGAATCTGGACGAGAGCGATGTCGGGCACATGCAGGAGCGGGAGGAAGAATTCCGCAAGACCACACTCGCCGGACGGACAAATACCGAAGCGTCTGCGATCTGCGGCAAGGTAGAGGCGGAATTGGCAGAGTTGCCGGCCGAAGAAGCGGCAGAGTATCTGGCGAGCTATGGGTTAAAGGAATCGGGGCTGGTACGGCTGATTGGGGCGACTTACCGTCTGCAAGGCCTCATGTCGTTCCTGACGGCCGGCGATACGGAGGTCCGCGCCTGGACCGTGCCGATTGGCAGCACGGCGCCCAAGGCCGCTGGGGCGATCCATTCCGATTTCGAGAAGAAGTTCATTCGCGCCGAGGTGGTCAACTGGAAGAATCTCGTCGACTTGAATGGTTATCCTGGGGTCCGGGAGAAGGGTCTGCTACGCCTTGAAGGCAAGGAGTACATCGTTAAGGAAGGCGATGTCCTGGTGATCCGCCACGGCTGAAGCTTGCTTAAGCTGAAGTCTGCAAGGTACGCTGCAAAAAAGTTCGATAAAAGCCTAAAGTATTTGCCACTCCCGGCCGATTTACCCCCTTGAGGGCACAAAAAATTGCAAACAGCTTCGCATGAGGGGAATGCGTACGGAGCCAGTCCGGCCAGTGTGGGGCCGGGAGGCGTCTGGGGGCTGGTCCAGAGCGTCAGATCGTACGCCGGCAGTCCCGAGGACGTCTTCTGGTCGGCGCAGTACATCCGCCATAACCAGCGGCGTCAGGAGCATCTCGCCTCGCTTCGCTTGCCGATTGGCGGCCGGACCGTCCTGGAAACCGGCGCGGGCATCGGCGATCACACCAGCTTCTTCCTCGATCGGGGTTGTGACGTGATCGTGACTGAAGGGCGCGCGGCAAATATAGCCCGGCTGCGCAAACGGTATCCCAAGCTGCGGGTGGAACATCTGGATCTCAATCAACCTCCCGTGCAGGGGCCACAGGTCGATATCGTGTATTGTTACGGCACGCTGTACCATTTGGAGCGCCCGGCGGGAGCGCTTAAATTCATGGCCGGATGTTGCAAGGAACTGCTGTTGCTCGAAACTGCCGTCTCCGGAGGCACAGGCCAGAATCTCCACCCTGTGCGGGAGTATAGGGGCAGCGCTTCACAGGCCGTTTCGGGAGTCGGCTGCCGTCCCACTCGGGACTGGGTGTGCGCGCGTTTGAAAGAGGAGTTTCCGCATGTTTATCTGCCGCAAACCCAACCCTGGCATGAGGAGTTCCCGCTTGAATGGGAAGGACTCGAGTTCGACCCGTCAAAATTGACGCGAGCCGTATTCGTGGCCTCACGGACGGCTCTGGATAATCCCGTGTTGCTGGAGTCGATACCGGACCGTCAGATACGCCATTAAATTCCGTCAGTGAGAGGCGGCGTTTGCGGCTCTCGATCACTAGAGATAGATCTCCTATCGTTGACCGGCGCGCTTGAGGGCGCTATGGTGAAAGAGTCGCCATCAGGAGAAGAAAGCCGCCCATGACTATCACCCTCGAGCTACCCCCAGAGATCGAGCAGGGCCTCCTCACCCAAGCCAACGCCGAAGGCATGTCGATTACCAAGTATGTAGAGCAGATCGTGACGCGGGAGGCACGCCAAACCGCGCCGGGTAAGCCGAGGACGCCCTCTCAAGCCAAGAACCTAGTGGAGTTATTCGCGAATTCGCCATTCAAAGGCCTCAACATCGAGTTCGAACGGGATCGGGACTGCGGCCGAGAGATCGAGTGGTGACGTCGTATCTGGTGGATACCAATCTCCCTTCGGAACTCACTCAGGTTGTGGAGGGCACGCTGATGCATGTATTGAGGCGGATTCGTAGACGATGGACGGGTCCGTTCAGCCGTTTGTCAGGCCCTGATCGCCGCTAGGTCGAGTCGTCCGCTTCGGCGCGATTGGCGACTGCGTTGGCAAGCAGGCGGGTTTCGATGGACCAGAGGCGGCGCTGACGCCAAATGGCGGCGACCATTTCTTCGACTGCGTCGTGCTCGACGCCATCGGCGGGGTCGATTTTGGAAAGATATTGGTTGAGGAGCGCCTGGAAAATTTCGCCCGACTCGTTTGGAAGGACGATGCAGTCAGAGAGGAGTCCGTGCCGGAGAGAGTTGGCGGACGAGCGTTTCTTGCCTTCGTCCGTTTTGGGGCCGCGAGAGCGCGCGCCGTTTTTGCGAGATGCGATGATTCTTTTAGTTAGATTCATTCTGGTTTGAGTTTATAAGGGGCTTGGTAATGTTTTGGGTGGAAATGGGATTAAGTGTTTTATTTTCAGGAAATGATGGGTTGTGACTGGGTTTTTGGGGGAATGCTCTTTTGGTCACAATGGTTGTGGATATTTTTTAATGTCGGTAAGGGCTGGGGAATGTAGCGGTTGAGGGTTCGGTTCGGGGAGTGATGGGAATGTTTTGCGGAGGTGGTTGGTAGAGGCTTGGCGGCGTGGAAGATTGCGGAGCAGCGATGAATTGAGTTTCAGTGATATCCTTGACGTTGACGTAATGCTCAAATCGGCTTGGTAATACTATCCGCGATTTTTTGAACGCCGCGACATTGGGGAGCGAAAAATGTGCTCAGCTTTCCGCAAGGGAACTTCGCGAGGGCGTGAAACGCAGCCCTAAAAGGCTGGGGCGGCGGTTAAATTCCGTCCCTGGCACCATGTTTCAACAATTACAAGCTTTCCAAAACGCGGTTTGATTCCATTTCATTTCCAAAATTATTCGCCCGACCGTTCGCCTTCACATGATAAAGTTCGTCTATGCGATTTCGGCGGGGCCGGAACCCGGCCCTGCCTTCCCTTTCCCAGCCGTAAAAATCTCCTAGAATCTGGTCACCGCAGCAACCACTAACCACTGCAAGCATCGTAATCACTGAAGCGCTCGTCCACTCAGAACGCCCCGGAACGGCTTGTGTCGCACAGAATCAATCCTGTAGGTTCATGGCTCACGTATCGGCGGCGACTTACAGCGAGTTCGGTGGGGGGCCCATCTTAATCTGCCGGAACACCAAAGAAATCCACTTTCCGCCAAAGTTCGGCATCGTCGGTTCCGTTGGTCTGAACCACAGATATCTTAACCGCCGCTCACGCTCCACCTGATGTCCTCTTTGGTGCTTCGGTTCAGATTCGGTCCTCCGGTAGTATTCGGCCAACACTTCTAAGGCGCTCTGCAACGTCTTATTCGTCGCAAACCCAAGAGTCTTACGCACGAAACATCTGGTCAAACCATCGTCAAAACATCTGCGTCGCACGGCGGCGGCTGGTCGGGAGTGCTGATTAGGTTCTCCACATTTATTCTTACGCCTTGATCCCGGAAGAATCCGACACGCCAGGAGTCCCGTTGTTAAGAGCCTGCCGGGAGCCACATGGCGTTCGTTTCTCCGTACCAGACATCAGGCGCTGCTTTGTAATATACCCTGCGGATGATACCTAATCGCGACAATCGTTGTAGAAACACGTTTTGGATTTCTATTTTCACCCTCCGTACTGAAGCGTTGGTCCGACCAAGACGCACAAGGTATGAGAGACCTATGTTCGGACGGTATGTGCTTTGAACGTTGCCTGATCTGAGTAATACCGCTCGATGTCAATTTCCAACAGAACCGGGTCGGCCAGCGGTTCGAATACAAAAAACAACGAAGACCAGCCCTCAATAAACGTGGCGCATCGTCGCTTCCGCACCAAACCTTTAAATCGCTCGTTGCCTCGTACTGCTTCTTCGTTATGCCATGCATGATACCATCGATTTCGTCCGTAAGAGCTTCGCATTCTACTGGAGGCAACGGACATTCGACAGACGTTTCAAAGGAATCCGAACCATAATTTTCGGATGCTAACTTTCTGGGGAAGACACGCCTCGGGCGAGTGAAAAGGAGTTGTTATGATTGACGACACACCAGAAAAGTGGATGCAGTTACTGAGCAAGGAGGCCCTGAAAGACAATCTCGCCAAGGCGGGCCTTTACGCCCTCGCTTACGAACTCCTCAAGAACTCCCTGATCGAAAAGCCGAGAGGCTTTTTTGCTGGTCGTGACTCCGAGCCAGACGATCGCTACAAGGCTGAAGTCTTATCCAAGCACGAGAGTAAATTGATCGCATCGTGCATGTGGTTTCAAGAGAATGGCGTCATTACCGAAGCTGAGGTCCAGGAGGTTCGTCGGCTACGGGAGTACCGCAATTACATCGCCCACGAGTTACCCAACGTCCTACTCGACACCGAGCAACAAGTTGACCCAAACAAACTGATATGCCTTTTTCAAATTTTGTGCAAGATTGATCGGTGGTGGATTGCCGAAATTGAGATTCCCACTTAACGCCGATTTTGATGGCGAGGAGATCAACCCTGATGAAGTCCAATTTATGATGTTTGTGTCGCACCTCATTTCTGTCGTCTATGAGTTGGACGCTGATAAGCAGCCATAGAAAGAAAGTGTTTCCCTAAGCTCAATGGGGGTATCGGCGGATATGATAACCTCACGTGCGAGGAGCAATGGTTGCGTTGTGCTAACTGACTGGCGGGGATGGCTGCTGATGGTAATCCTTGCGGTCACCGAATACGTGCAAGATGTCGGAGCGCACTTCGAAAGGGCGTCGTGAATTAAGCGCTCCCAGAATCTTACGACGTACTACATCTTTTTTCACGGAGTTTCTTGGCCGTTCTTTCGATGGCTCTGCATCATCCGAATCGCCGCCATTCTAGGTATTTTGCTTCTGTTCGGTTGGGTTTCCGCAGCAATGTCCGGTGTTGGCATACTTGTATTCTCGTTCGCATGGTGGCGTGTTACAAAGCGTCACGCCCTTACCATGCTGGAACAAGCCGATGGACCCCAACACCAAGATGGTGTGGTGGACGCTTCAAGAGGGGACGCTGGCGATATCAGCTCTACGGACCCTAGCATGATCGTGGGGAGTATTCAGCACCAAGTCTGCGCAGACAGGCTCCTGGCCGTTGCATTGCGAGTCAATGTGACAACAGCATGACGATGCTGAAAATAGATTATTTTCGAGTTCATACAGAAAGCGAGCCACGTCGGGTCTCTTGCGCTTCCCTCGCGCAGCCGTGCGGGCGGCTTCCATCATGTTTTCCCAACTCGTCAGCTTCGTCCACAGATTACCGGTCCGTTTCATGCTTTTGCCGCGTGCTTTTAGCAGCCACCCTCCCGTCATCCGGCCAATCTCGTCCATCGCCTTGGCCGCGAATTCATGTCCCGCGAGATTGATCACCCGCAGGTCCTTCCCGAGCCGCACCAGATACCGGATGCGGTTTACTTCCCGCACGGCCGAAGCCAGCGACCCCGCGTTGCGAGCTTGATACGTTGCGTCCACCAGATTCATCAGCAGTTCAATCGACGCCGTCACCAGACTCTGCCCGATGGAGAATCGGTAGGACTTCGGGAACTTTTCCACCTTCGGAATGATCCACAGCGCCCAATCATAGGCTTTTTGCACGACTATCGTTGGCTCTGTCCCATTTCCCAAAAAAATTTTCCCCAGGGGGGAAGTGTCCCCCCGAGCCCCCCTCATAAACTCAAAACACTAAACTCTTAACGTAACTCCCCGGCACAACGAAAGCCGAGGTCGACGACCCGGTACGTTGGCTCGAGCCTGTAACGGTTCGAGACGCGGACGTTCCGAGGATTGCCGTACCACGAGCCCCCGCGCATTACTCGATATTCGCCGCTTTTCGGCCCGCGAGGTTCCTCCTGGCTTCCGGTGTCGTAGGGGCCATACCAATCTCCGCACCATTCCCAGACGTTGCCCAGCATATCGCACACCTCCTCCGGCGTGTTCCCTTTAGGAAAAAGGCCCACCGGTGTGGGATGATCTATGCCCTCGTAGTTCGCGCGCGAGGGATCTAGCGCTGGCTGATCGCCCCACGGGTAGCGGCTGTTTCTCGGACCTCGCGCCGCACGCTCCCATTCTGTCTCCGTCGGCAACCGCCCTCCTTTCCAACAACAGTAAGCCGCGGCCTCATACCAACTCACTCCCACAACCGGCCGGTTCGGATACTGTTTCTGCCGCTCCCAATCCTTCGGCTCCAGGAATTTCCCGTAGCCTTCCGACCAGAATTTCTGTTCGGAGTAGCCTCGGCCCATCATAAAGGCGTCGTACTCCTGCACGGTCACCGCGAACCGGCTGATCCGGAATCCCCACAGCTTCACCTCGTGTACGGACTCGTCCTCTCCAGTTTCCGGATCATAGTTCTGCTTCTTCTTATTCCTCTTCTGTGCCCCATGTGGAAGGTGCATGGGGGAATTATCACCCAATTATCTTCTTCCAGCCGCGGATCGCCCACCTGGCCCAACACATCGGCCGCTTCGATCCGGATTTTTGTGCTCGATCAGGTCGCCAGCGGGGTCAAAGATCAGCATCACCTCCTTAACAGTCCGCTCATAGTCGGGCGTCTTTGGCTGGTAGCCCATGCGCGAGAGATCTCTCATCATCGCGCCGAGCAGGGCAGCACACCGTGCTTGGCTCCTCAAATCAGGCCTATGTCCGAGCGGGTCCAAAATCGCCTGAAAGAGCCCTTCGACCTTGGCCTCACCTTGCTTCAACAACACTCCGCCCAACAGCCGCATCGTTTCCCGCCACTCCGGGTGATAGAATTTGCCGCTCGTAACCACTCTTTCGATCTGCTGCTGCTCGGATAGCCCTCCGATCTCAAGCGCCGCCAGATACTCCTGAAAGCTCAGATGCCAAAACTTCAGATCGTTGCCCACCGAAGCCACGATTCCGCTGTCGTGCGTTTCGCGCTCCAGCAGATCCTCGTTGGAGTCCACACTGCCCCAAATTCGCGGGCCAGAACCTCGGCGGCCGTTCGCCTGTTCACTTGAACAAGGCGGCGTCCATCAGGAGCGTCCTGCATATGGAGAGCTAGGCGCCGCATGTGGTTCAGGCATTCTTTGGCCCCGAGGCGGCCTTCTTTGTGTTCGTGCGCCACCGCCAGCCACCACAGGATCGATCCATACAGATCCACCCGATACTCCGGCAGCCTCTGATCGTTATGCTGCAACACGGCCAGCGCTGTCAGCATCACTGCATTGCCGGCCATCTCGCGGATCTCCGCCCGGCTCGCGAGCGCACTCTCCAACTCGCCTTTGAATTTCTTCGCTTCGACCTCATTGAGGGCCAAAGCTCGCGCAAAGTGTTCGAAGAACGCCAGGATCTCAGGCCTCTCCAATTCCATGATCCTCACTGGATGAAAGTCCTTGAGCACCGAATCCCCCACGTTGGTTTGAGGACGTGTGCTCACCAGGAAATCGCACTTGCCGAAAGCCTGCGTGGCTCGTTCAAAAAGCCGCGCAATCCGCTTTCGCAACCGCAGATCCGGCGCTTCATCGAGGCCGTCCACCATGATCAGGCAGCGCTCACGATCGAGCTTGCCGCGGAAGAATGCCTCGTCAACGCCCCACCGGTATTCCTCGCTCTGCTTTCCCAGAAAGTAAGGGAGCCACTCCGGCGAATCGTCCAGTTTGGGTGAGTGGTCGGCTGCCAACAGTTTGGCAAACTCCGCAACGCGGATCAGAATCGGAAAACGCCGGTCATCAGCGGCGAGAAAGAGAGGCGCACCGGCCGATCGCGTGCCCCGCAGCGTGCGGCACAGTTCGAGGGCAACGCGGCGCAGGAACGTCGATTTGCCCGAGCCTGGATCGCCGACGATCACCACCTTGCGCTGTGAGAGGGACTGTTCCAAAGCGATCCGCCGCTGCTCGATATCGCGGGCTGGCCCAGGCATCCCTTCATGGCTCGCGAATGTGGTGAGAGGGATGTAGATCTCGTCGGTCCCAAAGACGTAAGGCTCAGCCCGCTTAGTAGTCAATCCTGTAATGCGGATCCTGCGCGTGTCGTCCTCGAGCGCCCGCAGGTAGGTGTCGGGGTCCCCAACGGGTAACGGGCCGGTCGCGTGCTCCCGGTGCCAATCTCCGAGCGCCTCGGAGACCAGGGCGCGGAAACCGCCTGCGTCGGTGAACTCCTTGCGGATGTAGCGGCTAAGCTTCTGCTTGAACTCCAGGAGCTTCTTTTCGTTGCGCCTGACCTCTTTCCTGAGGACGTTGAATTTCCGTACCGGCAGGTCTCCATCCTCTATGAGGCGGTAGTTCTCATACAAATCTTTCGGCCAAGCGAATTTCGGGTCCACCAAAAACGCCAGCACCGGCTTCTTTGCCTGCCATGCATGCTCACATTCGAGCCAGGTGATACTCTTCGCATCGGTATTGGAGGGATCGTCCGGCACCCATCCATAGCGGTGCGCCACAATCACCACGACGACGTCCGCCTCCGCAACTTTGGCCAGATCGGCCGGTAACGACGGCTGGCCATTCGCCGGCCAGGATTCCATCTTATTCACCGCGAACCCGCTATTCTCTGCAGCCAACGCGGCCTGTGCGCGGTACTCCTTCAAGTCGTGTGAGGTGGAAGAAATGAAGACTACGGGACGCTCGGCCATCGCACCGCCAATTCTAGCCCAAAATGCGCAGAATTCGTGTAGCTACTGTTTCTCTCTCGTCAATGGAAGTTGAACAGAGGCGCCCTGTTTGCCCTGCCCGCGGCGCGACAATCCGCCTCTTCTGGCGTAAAGATACTTTAAGTAGTTTTGGTGAAACCGCAATCGGAACCTCCGCATCGGTGCATCGTATTCGCCGCGGGAGAACGCAAGATTTGCGCGATGCCAACCAATGGCGCTGTTTATGAGGGTTTGAACTGCCCCCCTGCATAGCGATCCCGGTATCATCAATAAAGGACGCAACATGACCCTCGAAGAATCCATCGTGGACAAGGTCCGTCGACTTCCGCCGGCGAAGCAGGAGGAAGTCCTGCGTTTCGCGGA
>CAVYEV010000025.1:0-48517 GCA_963767545.1 Terriglobia bacterium | reverse complement strand
TTACCGTCTCTATACACTTCCGATACCTTTGATTTGTCTTCTAATGACCTGACAAGGAGACACCCTTCACGCAAGAACATTTCTGCGGGGGCATAAAATGCCACCAACGCGAGGCCCAGAATATATTTCTGTAGCTTGGCCGTGGCGTCATTATTCGCAGCCCTTAACGATCGCACGACAATTAAATTAAGCGTCGCCTCCCTGAACAACTTCTCCCTGGGCGCGGACGCCTCCCGGCCCGCGCTTCACAGGACTATCCGAGAGTCCCTGGTTGGAGAGAAACTTCTGATCTAAGACAAGACTATCAGTCTCTTCCTTCTCTAGCACTGCGAAAAACTGCGCAGAACGCTCCAATGGCTCCACTTGATAAGCGCGGATTACCGACCCGACGATTCGCGGCAACTTCACCCTCGTTCCGCGAGAGTCCCACGCGCCAAAAACCAGCGAGGTCGGCGCAATTTTTGCTAGAGATGAGCTATCTCCACGGTCGCGGATAGCAGCGAACGCGCCTTCTAACTCATCCCACTTATCGGAGAAGCGGAATACGGCATCCGCAGCCCGATGCCCTGCCTCGATCAGCGAAATTCTCCTTTCTCCCACCGCAACGGAAACCTGGGGTATAAGTTGGCTGTACTCTGGTTTCCCGAAGATGAGCTCGATCCGGTTTGCCGCGAACCGAGTTGTGTCCACCAGCGCGACCTTGTCTCCGTCCCTTCCGTTGATAACGTAGTTTGGCGCGTCATCTGACCCCTCTGGTGACGCGAAAGTTGGCGGAAAGAAGACACTCCCCCGCCCGTGTACAGGCTCCAAATACTCCCGGATTGTCAACCGCTACCAGTCGATGCGCCGCCAATAACTGATCGAAATCCATTGTCCTCGTTACTCCTTTTCCTTCGCGAACGTAAAGTATTTGTAGCTCTGACCCCGTTTGGCGATCTCAAACTGATAGCTTGTCACCAGCAAACCATCCCACCCGGTCCTCGCTGCCCGCCGGGCGCAGATTCGCGGCAAATTTGTCTGCCAAGCGTTATAACTTACGGCCCCCCGCGTCTTGACTACTTGGCCGGAAACCCTGTAAACCCACTGCTCCCAATAGCTCAACCGCCGGAAACGTGGCCGCGTCCTGCCCGTGCTCATTTGGCGAATAACCCACCGCTAGGGAACTCCACGCCGATCTCGGATCGATGCCGAATTTACTCTTCATCATGCGGGCGACCCGAAACAAACTTCCTGCAGCCTCGACGTCACTCTCCCGTGAGTTCGCCGATCAGCTTGCCGGTCGTGACCTGCCCGGCCCAGCATTTTAAGTGAGTGGCTTTCTCGCGGAAGGGATCTAACCACCAATCAAGCGTGAATTTTGTTTCGCGGATAATAATCGCAACCGGCCACACCGCTCGTTCGTTTTCCTCGATGAAAACATAGCTTGCTTCGCGAAGATCGCGCAGAAGGCTCGGCAGGTCAAACTCCACGTCCGAATCTATTACGAACTCTCCGTACCGCGGACGGTCGCACTTGAGGTCGAAACGCGAAACGGCCCCCTTGGCTCTGCGAGTTCAAACAGTTCAATAAGTCCGCAGCATGCGTAAAACTGACCTGGGTTCCACGGGATCGATCGGCACTCGCAATTCATGCCTCATCGCTATCTCCTTCGATCTTCTTGTCAGCGCCAGCCTCTCGAGATGCACTCGCGTCCGCTGCCTTCAGTAGCGCTTCAAGGTATGCGAGGCCCCATGGACCGTACTGCTCTGTGAGACGGGCAAATGGGGCAGGGCATTCATCCATCATCTTTTTGCTGAGCCCGAGATTTCTTGCATCGGCCGCCCGCGGCCGAAAGTGAGCGCGGGCGTGTCCATGATGCGCTCCAATCAAATGTAGGACCAGTTCGCCACTCCCGTGCGCATCCATAACGGAACCGAGTTCGTGACGGTACCCGCCCATTCGTAATGGAATCGGAGTTGAGAAAGACTTTGCGACGAGCGCGCCCTCGACACCGGCCCATCCACCTTTGCCAGATGTCGCGACTCTTGCCTGTGTCATGCTTCCTACCCGATTCCGCTAACGTTGGCTCCAGAACCGGAACTAATTTCTGAGCAATCCCGATCGCGTGAGCTTCCACATCTCCTAGATGATCGTGCAATAAATATTTCACGGGTTCGCGCTTTTCCCGTTTCGCTTCCCTGTAAAGAAGTGATTGGCGCTCCTCTGCGTCCTCGCCTGTAAGTACAATTTCAAGGCGTGTTCGCCCATTAGTGAGATCGGGTAGATCCTCCCCGTTGATCAGTGGGCTCATTCGCTGCCACGACTTAGATAGCGCCGTCGCGGATTGTCACTCGTCCCTTGTCCGTCTCCAACGTCCCCCGCGGGTTCACCGTTTTTCTCCACCAACATGCCCGATTCCAACCCTCCACATCCGGGCAGAAGCAGTACTAGCGTGTATGCTAATTCGTCAACGTCACGTTTCGCTAAATCGCCCAATGTCTCTGCGCTCACGGCACCGTCTCGTTCCCGCACCAAAACAGGCTGGTTCGGCTGGTTTTCGGCGATCATCTCCAGCTTTGCCTTCATTCGCGACGTCGGTTCGCGAAGCCGCTCACGGGCCACAACGGGAAACACTTTCAATGCTGCCTTTCGGTCTCCGGACTGACGGTGTCCCGTGCCAGATACTGCACGTCTTCTCGCCAGGCAAGCTCCGTTTCCGCGACATTGTTCTGCTTTCCGTGCAGCCATGGTTCAACCTTCGGATAATCGTTTACTGGATCAGACGTCTGACACCAAAGCTCGATTAGCCAATCGTGCAGTTCCGCCGTCTTCACGGTTTCCGATTGCGCTTCGGCCGGGGCTATATGATCATGCAGGTCCTGGCTAGAGAACTGGTCACCAAGTCCATTCAGATAATCGAGTGTTGCTTGCTTTGCTGGATCTTTCAGGACTGCTGGCGTATACACCACGTGGACTCCGCCTTCGCCGGTCCCGAAGCGGTTTAGTCGGCCAAAACGTTGAATCATATGATCGATGGTGGCAAGATCCGTCACCATCCTTTCAGCGGTCATGTCCACGCCTACCTCACCCGCTGACGTAGTTACCAACCAAGCAGGTTCCACAGGCGGCGCTTCGTTGCGAAACTCCTGAAACACCTTACTTTTTGTCGCTAGTTTGTCTCGCTCCAATCCCCGCATTGTACCGGTTAGCAACTCCACGCTTTGTGCCGTCTTACGGAGCCGCGCCCACATATCGCGCGCTTTTTCGGGCTGTTCGACAAAAACAAGAGTTCGGGCCGCGCCCGAATGCATCGCAAGTTCGAACATGCGGGCCTCCAGCCGGATATTGTCGGGTTGCTGATCGAGAAACAGACGCTTCCGAGCGGTGTATCGCTGGGCGAATAGTTTGCTCGCAGCGAGGTCCGGCTCAAGCGAACCGGGGAATGGGCTGCCGTACCTCTCTTCGGTCTCTGCTCCGTGCGTAGCGGACATCTCCACAAACCAGAACGCCTTTCCCGGAATTCTCGCTGCAGGGTTCCGCGCCCTAATAGCACGCGCAAGTTTTGCGAAGGCGGGCGACAGATGCGATTCATCGTTCACGAGGAGCACATCGACTGTGAGTAGCCCGGCATGCTGCGATCTGTAGTAAGCGCTATCTCCGTATCCAGAAAACAACATGGCGCTGCCGATCTTATCAACGGTTCCGATTACGATCGCGATGCGTGATGGATCTTCCTTCCAATCACCATTGTCGGCTCGTTCGCCCCGTAACGTGCTGACCGCAAGCAGTCTCCCCGACGCCGACATTCCCGCAATAGCGACCCGTAGCTCGTCGCTTTCGGGCAGCTGGTCCAAAACAGTCGCTATTCCCGCTGCGACATCCGTGGCCTGATCGACTACCACGCGTCTGTTTACTACCCAAACAAGTCGCCGCGGAATTTGTGCCCCGCCACTCTTCGCCAAATACGATACGGCTAGCAGCCACACTGCCATGACCGTAGTCTTGCCAGTACCTGTTGGCAGGTCGATGCGTTGAGGGTAGCGCGCCCCGATTAGTTGTTCGAAAAGCGCCCTCTGCCAGTGAAACGCGCTTTCTTTGCCTGTCAGCTTTGAAAAGTAATGATCGAACCAGTCTGTCGGGCTCATAGAGCAGGCCGATCATGCTGTCGGCTCTGCGTGGCCGGCCTGTGACGATCGAACCTAATCGACGCGCTTGCAAATAGGTGAGAGACTCTGGCTGTATGTGCAGGACTCATTGCCCTCTATACTATTTTATGACTGCAGTTACTGTCAAGTGCTTTCTTTAAAAAGTTGGCGAGTGGGTCGGAAAGGCTTCACGGTATCATGGTTCGATGCTGTCGAACCGCCATTATGAACCTGGCGCTCAATTGAAGCATGACTGCCGTCACTGTGCCCTGGTACCGAGATTGGCCATTTCCGCGATCATTTGATCGCGGCTCCATTGAAAACTGATCGACCGCAATCTTTGTCGGACCTAGCGTTCTGAGTCCAACGCGTCGGAATGGTTCTTCAAGCGCGGGGTGGATAGAAATTCATCGACCTTCGATAAGGACCTCTGGCTTCCGTCCAGAAACGGGCATGAGGACGAAGCGCTTTGCCCGAGATCTTTGCAGATTATGTGGTATAGGAAAGTAAGCCTCAGTCGAGTTTCTACATGCGGACATCTTATCTGGTCTGCTACGACATCTGCGACGACAAGCGGCTGCGCAAGGTATTCGAAACCATGCGCGGGTTCGGCGACCATCTGCAATATTCCATCTTCGAATGCCAGTTCACGCCTATGCGATCTGGCGCGGTGCCGCGCGGCGCTGGCGAAGATCATCCACCACACGAAGATCAGGTGCTGTTCGTGAACCTGGGTCCGGCCGAAGGCCGCGGCGACCGCGTCATCACCGCGCTCGGAAAACCGTACACGGCACTCGACGCGCCGTGCATCATCGTGTTGATCGCCTGAGTCATATGAGCGCGCTGCCAATCCTCCCGAAGCCCGAAGCACCTGAACGCAAGCTGCCGGATTATCTGCCGGCGCGCATGGTCAATGAGTTTGCCTACTGTCCGCGGCTCTTCTTCTACGAATGGGTGGAGGGGCTGTTCGCGGAAAGCGTGGACACGGTCGAGGGCAGCGCCCAGCATCAGCGCGTGGATGCGAAGACGGACGCGCTGCCCGCAGCGGGCGAGCTGCCGGAAACGATCCACGCACGTTCCGTGACGCTTTCGAGCGAGCGGCTGCGCGTGATCGCGAAGATGGACTTGGTGGAGGCCGATGGCGAGACGGCGACGCCGGTCGATTACAAGCACGGGCAGTCCGCGCGAAGGCAAAGACTGGGACTCGAACTGTGGCCAGCGGACCGCGCGCAACTTGCGGTGCAGGGGATCGTGCTGCGCGAGAACGGCTACGCGTGCGAAGAAGGCGTCGTCTACTACCGCAAGACGGGGCAGCGCGTGCGCGTGGCGTTCGACGAGGCGCTGATCGCCGAGACGGAAGCGCTGATCGCGCAGGCGTGGCAGACGGCGCGAGGCGGGCGAGATTCCGCCGCCGCTGGAGGATTCGCCGAAATGTCCGGGATGCTCGCTGGTGGGATCTGCCTGCCGGACGAGACGCTGGCTCGTGCGGCGAAGCGCGGACGTATGCCGAAGACGCAGCAACTGACGCTCTTCGGCGCGCCGGCCGCGGAAGCCGGCGCGGCGCGAAGTGCGTCCGCTGATGACGCCGCGGACTGAGACTGCAGCCCGCTGTATCTGAACACGCAGGGGCTGCGGGTGGGGAAATCCGGCGCGGTGCTGCAGGTGAAGGAGAGAGGAAGACGCTGTGCTGCAGGAGGTGCGCATCGGCGAAATCTGCCAGGTGAACCTGATGGGCAACGTGCAGATTATCGACGCAGGCGGTGCAGGCGCTGTGCGAGGCGGAGTGCCGATCTGCTACTTTTCGATGGGCGGCTGGTTTTACGGGATCACGAACGGGCTGAACCAGAAGAACGTGTTTCTGCGGCGAGCCAGTTTCGGCTGGCGGAGCAGGAATATTTCGCGATGGTCGTTGGCGCGGCGGCTGGTGGCGGGAAAGATTCGCAATCAGCGGACCATGCTGCAGCGCAACCACGTGGAGCCGCCGCGGCCGCGCTGATGCGGGATGAAGGAGATGGCGGAGCGGGCGGAGCGGCGGGATCGCTGGAGGAGTTGCTGGGGATCGAGGGAAATGCGGCGCGGCATCTATTTCGGCGAGTTCGCGGGGATGATCAAGGCGGAGGACGGAGAAGGCGCGGACGCGAAAGAGATCCGCGTTCGACTTTGCGGGCGCGAACCGGCGGCCGCCGCGCGACCCGGTGAACGCGCTGCTGTCGCTGGCGTATAGCGTGCTGGCGAAGGATCTGACGATCGCGTGTTATGCGGTGGGGTTCGACCCGTATCATGGGGTTCTATCATCAGCCGCGATTTGGGCGGCCGGCGCTGGCGCTGGATTTGATGGAGCCGTTTCGGCCGTTGATTGCGGATTCGGCGGTGCTGACGGCGATCAATACGGGGATGGTGACGCCGAGGGATTTCGTGCGCGTGGGCGCGTCGGTGGCGCTGACGCCCGGCGGGCGCAAGGGATTTTTCCGGGCGTATGAGTTGCGGATGGATACGCTGGTGACGCATCCGCTGTTCGATTACCGGGTGAGTTACCGGCGAATGCTGGAGATTCAGGCGCGGCTGCTGGCGCGGGTGCTGGAGGGGGAGATTGGCGAGTATCCGGTTTTCACGACGCGATAGGATGCGCGAGCGGCGGGTCGGGTGCGGAAAGCCGGGGAGCGCTCGCGGGGTGGAAGTGGCTGTGGGGGAGGGAGTTGGCTGGGGGAGTGGAGACGGGAGGATGGATGGGAGGGCTGAAGTGAAGGAGCGCTCGCAAGCCAGGCCGGAGATGGTTGAAAATTGAATATGATAGAGGGGATGCTCTTTCCGCGATCAATTGATCGCGGCCCCATTGAAGCTAGTAATCGGCGCGATTGCACGCGTGATCAGCGCCGCATTTCCGCGATCAATTGATCGCGGCCCCATTGAAGCTGCAGCTCGAACCGGCTCCATACCGCTACTGAGCGCCATTTCCGCGATCAATTGATCGCGGCCCCATTGAAGCTTAACCGGTGCCGTCGTAACCCGACGCGAGCCCGCACATTTCCGCGATCAATTGATCGCGGCCCCATTGAAGCCGGCATCGCTCATGCGGCAAAGCGTATCAGGCCGCGGACTTTCCGCGATCAATTGATCGCGGCCCCATTGAAGCGATGATGACCTCGGCGGCCACTCGGTCGGCGGCTGCATTTCCGCGATCAATTGATCGCGGCCCCATTGAAGCCGGCACTAGCGCGACGTGGCATGAGCGGCCGGACACGCTTTCCGCGATCAATTGATCGCGGCCCCATTGAAGCGCCATGCTTGAAGTGCTGCGCCGATCGCACTGCGCGACCTTTCCGCGATCAATTGATCGCGGCCCCATTGAAGCGCACGACTCACGACTGCCGTCACGGCGACTGTATCGGCCTTTCCGCGATCAATTGATCGCGGCCCCATTGAAGCCGGCGCAATGCCAACGGGAGCGCGCCAGACTACCGGTGACTTTCCGCGATCAATTGATCGCGGCCCCATTGAAGCAACTAGATGATTGACCTGATACGAACGCGATGCCATGCGACTTTCCGCGATCAATTGATCGCGGCCCCATTGAAGCAGTTCGAGTCCGAGCGCCTGTCCAGCTCGCAGATCCTTTCCGCGATCAATTGATCGCGGCCCCATTGAAGCAAGATCGATGCCATGAGCTGTAGCCGTAGTCGACATACCTTTCCGCGATCAATTGATCGCGGCCCCATTGAAGCAGGATTCGACGCGGTACTGCGGGTGCGTCGCAGACTACGCTTTCCGCGATCAATTGATCGCGGCCCCATTGAAGCTGCGCGTGCTCGGTGCATGCTCCAGCATCGGTCTACGATCTTTCCGCGATCAATTGATCGCGGCCCCATTGAAGCAGAACTCGCCAGCTGGGCAGTCCGTTCAATGCGGCATCTTTCCGCGATCAATTGATCGCGGCCCCATTGAAGCCCAATGCTCGATGCCAGGCCGCCATGAGCCGAGACTGCTTTCCGCGATCAATTGATCGCGGCCCCATTGAAGCTGAACCGGCCCGTGGATAACCGGCTCGCGTCGAGTACTTTCCGCGATCAATTGATCGCGGCCCCATTGAAGCTTAGTGCTTTGGTGCCTTCAGTTGTCGTGACTCTGGCCTTTCCGCGATCAATTGATCGCGGCCCCATTGAAGCGTACCGAAGTGGCGGCGCTACTGCACTTAATCTGGTACTTTCCGCGATCAATTGATCGCGGCCCCATTGAAGCGCGCTACGCCGATCTGCTTGTCGCAATATCGTATGCCTTTCCGCGATCAATTGATCGCGGCCCCATTGAAGCGAGCGCACACGCGCGATGAAGGCTCAAGTGAGCGAACTTTCCGCGATCAATTGATCGCGGCCCCATTGAAGCGACCGGCAGCTTGCGCCATTCGGTCAGTCGTGATCCTTTCCGCGATCAATTGATCGCGGCCCCATTGAAGCAATATGCCAGACCAGCGGCGACAGTATGCCGTAGACAGATTCTGTGACTTTCCGCGATCAATTGATCGCGGCCCCATTGAAGCGGAGTCTAGTTGCCGTATCGAGTCGGCCAGTCTGGAGCTTTCCGCGATCAATTGATCGCGGCCCCATTGAAGCGGATCGGCGACTCTCGGCGCGTCACGATGATGACTCACTTTCCGCGATCAATTGATCGCGGCCCCATTGAAGCGTGAAACAGCCATGCGACTGTCTCGGCGCAGGTCGGTCATTTCCGCGATCAATTGATCGCGGCCCCATTGAAGCCGACGATGGCCGATCTGCACATGCGCGTCCGATACCGCCATTTCCGCGATCAATTGATCGCGGCCCCATTGAAGCTAGGAAACCGGAACGAACCCCATCGCGGTTGACTGCCTTTCCGCGACCAGTTAATCGCGGCCATTGAAACACTGCGAACTGCCAGTCCAATCTGTGCGAAGCCCACATCACAGCCGCCGCAGGACGGTCATCGGATCCATGCGGGACGCTCGCCGCGCAGGGATATGTCCGGCCAGCAAGGCCACGCAAGCCAGAAGCGATGTCATGGCCGCGAAGATCAGCGGGTCACCCGGCTCCGTCCCGAAAAGCAAAGAGGCGATCCCCCTCGCAACAACGAAAGAGAGCGCACCTCCGATAACGATACCAATCAACGTTAGGCGCAGCGTCTGCGCGACCACGCCGAGTTGAACGCGGGACGCGCTCGCGCCCAACGCCATGCGAATCCCAATCTCCTGCGATTGCCGGCTTACCGAATACGAGATCACCCCGTATATACCCAAAGAAGCCAGCACGAGGCCGAACGCCGCGAACGCGGTGACCAACAACATCAGGAAACGCCGGGGCGAGACCGCATGATCTACGATCTGCTGTATCGCGCGGAACTGCGTCCGGGGCTGCCCAGGCTCCAGACTCCGCAGTGTGGACAGCACCGCAGGCTCCACTGTGGAGAGGGGAAGGCGGCTGCGCACCACGAGTTCGGTGCCCTCGGGCTCAACCTGAGTGATCGGGATATAGACTTGGGCGCCGGCTTGGTCCTCGAGGCTGGTTTCGCGAACATCGGAAATAACACCGACGACCTGGGACTCGCCGCGGCCGACACCGTATGCTGTGCGTCCAACAGGATTCTGCCCCGGCCATTCGCGGCGGGCAGCAGCCTCGTTAATAATAATGGCGCGCGCGGTATCGGAACGGTCGTGCCAGGATATATCGCGGCCAGTGCGCAGCCGCATCCCCATCGTGCTGAGGTAGCCGGGCGTCACGACATAGACGAAAGCGCCATGCCGCTTCTTGTCGTTCAGATTTTCTCTCGCCACGAGGCCCCAACTCCGATTACGGTCGAGCGGCAGCATATCGGTCATGCCGGCGGCTTCGATTCCGGGGATCGCGCGGACGCGCTCCAGGATTTGCTGGACGATTACCCCTCGCCGCTCCTTGCTTCCGCCATCGTCGATTTCGATCTTGATGGCGGCAACGTGAGCTGGGGCGAAGCCGAGATCGACGTCGAGCAGGCGCACAAAGCTGCGTAAGAGCAAGCCTGCGCCGATGAGCAGCACGCACGCTAGCGCCACCTCGGAGACGACAAGCGCGGATCGCAGGCGTTCGTGACTTCTACCCTGGCTCATACCAGCGCCGCCGTCTTTCAGCGCGTCGTGCAGGTTGCCTCCCGAGACTTTGAAGACGGGAGCGAGGCCGAAGATCGCGGCGACTAAGATGGCGATCAGGACCGTCCACACAAGCGCAGCGCCGTCTACCCTGACGGTTGAGAGTAGCGGCAGAACTATCTGGCTCTGGCGGGCGAGATAGCCGGTGACAGCCCACGCGAAAATCAGTCCGAAGCATGCACCAACGCAGGAGAGTACAAGACTTTCGGTGAGCAATTGGCGAATCAACCGGCCGCGCCCGGCGCCGAGCGCAGTACGCATCGCAAATTCCTTGCCGCGGGACATGGCCCGCGCGAGCAACAGGTTCGATACATTAATACAGACGATTAGCAGCATGAGCCCGACCGCGCACCAGAGAACGTAAAGCGAGCGGCGCAGCTTTCCGTTTACCCGATCCTGCAAGACGAAGAGAGTGGATTTATAGTTTTCAAACCAGTCGCGGTGGGCGGCCCTGAGCTGAGGGAAGAGGATATCCGCTTCCGTCTGCGCTTGCGCCAGTGAAACGCCGGGATTCAGGCGGCCGATAACAGCCAGCGTATTACCCCAGGTACGCCAGAAATCCATGTAGGCCGGCACGAAGAAATCAACCCGCATCCCTGGAGAGAACACCGAACCGAAATCGAAAGATGCGGGCAAGATGCCGACGACGGTAACCGCGCCGGTGATGTCGGCGGGAGCGGCGGTGATCGTGACCGTTCGTCCGACGATGTCCGGGTCGCCGCCAAATTGGCGCACCCAGAACTCGTGGCTCAGCAGCGCCGCTGCGTGGGCTCCTTTGCGGCACTCCTCCGGCGTGAAAAGCCGCCCCAGCGAGGGTTCTATGCCTAGCAGCGGAAAGAAGTTCGCAGCGACCTGGATTCCAACAATGGGCAGCGGATCGCCTTGGCCCGTCAGTTTGTATTGAATGGAGTTGAAAAAAGTCTGATAGCTGGTCACACTCTGGAATGACCGGTTGTGCCGGCTGAACTCCTCGAAGGCGGAAACTGTGTAGGTCTGGTCCGAGAGCCCGCCCTTCCCTCCATTCGTTGCAAACCAGACCAGCCGGCTCGGGTCGTGGAAAGGAAGGGGGCGCAGCAGAACCGCGTTCACTACGCTGAAAACTGCAATATTCGCGCCGATTCCGAGAGCTAGCACCAGGATGACGACACAAGCAAAGGCGCGGTCGCGCCGCAGTGCGCGCAACGTAAAGCGGAGGTCCTGACGCAGAGCGTCCAATCCGGGCAGACCACGCGCTTCGCGGTGCCGCTCCATCGCTTGTGCCACGCCGCCGAAGCGGACGAACGCTTGACGCCGCGCCTCTTCGGGCTCCATGCCACGACCGAGATTCTCTTCGATCGCGGAATCCAGGTGCGAGGCGAACTCCGCGTGAAGATCGGCATCGAGCGGGACGCGGTGAAATATGGCCAGGACGCGGTTCCATGTCCGGCGGAGAGAAGCAATCATTTCCCCGCTCCTTCCGATGGAAGTGCGAGCATCCTGCCCATGAGGCCTGTCAACCTTCGCCAGTAGGCGGTGTCTTGCGCCAACTGCTTGCGGCCCTGGCGGGTAATTGCGTAGAACTTGGCTTTGCGTTTGTTATCGGAGATGCCCCACTCGGCGGAAATCCAGCCCCGCTGTTGCAGGCGGACGAGAGAGGCGTAGATCGTCCCCTGGTTGAGCAGCACCTCCTCGCCGCTGACCTGTTCAATGCGGCGTGCGATGCCGTAGCCATGCTGGGGGCCCATGCCAGCGAGGGACTGCATTACCATCAAGTCCAACGTTCCGTGAAGGAGTTCGAGTCTCTTATTGTCCATATCGTCGGTCTTACGTGTGGCGTCGCCACATGAGAGGTTGGACGAATTTGCGGGCATTAGGTTAGTCACTGCGATGATGACGCACCCAAATGGCTGCTTCGGCTAGAGTTCCGAGAAGCCACCGGGTAATCGCCGCGGCCACTTCTACGCAAAGGGAATGTGCGCCACAGTGGCTTTGGGTGTTCGTTATCAAACGCCAGGCGATCAGGTGAACGCGTCCTGATCCATAGGCGTTAAAACAAGACGCCACATAGCACCGCATGAAGGCAAAGATCGGGATTGAGTATGCAAAGGGAATAAAGCCCCGCATCACTAGTCTGGATGCCCTACCTGCATGTCTTTGAACGGGAGTGAATGGCTGCAGCTACCGTATTGCGGCTGAGTCGGTGTGGGGCCCAGTGCCCAGGTATAAATGCGCGATCAACGGGCAATCGTTCACAGGCGATTGTCCATGCGCGGAAGCAGTGAAGCGGATGCACTGGAAGAGGCGATGCGCGGGAAGGCAATCGATGAGGCCAAAGAAGCTTGTTTCGACGGATTGGAAGAAATTTTTCGAGCGCGATGCCTGGATGGAGAGCATCCGTCAAGATCACAATGCTTCCTGCCTGGCGGCCGGAAGTAGCTGGCGCGTGGGATCGATGCGCGTGAACAAAAGAGCGGCCAACATGACCATTGCGGCAATGATCCAGACCGGCGCTTGATAGCTGGCCGTTGCCTTCACGACATAACCATACAGTACGGCGCACAAGAAGCCTCCAAACTGGCCCGCGGTGTTCATGATGCCTGTTACCGCGCCCGCATGTTCCCGGCCCATATCGACACAAACGGCCCAGGCTGTGGGCAACATCAGATCGGCGACGCCGAATCCGAGACTCGAGAGCACCACAATGGCACCGTGATCGCGCGTGAGCGTCATCGCAATCATGAGCAATGATGAAGCTGCGAGACTCGCAAACCCAATCATCCGTCGGCCGGTGCGAAGACCGACTCGGGCGACCAAGCGATCGCTTAAGAATCCGCCGGCGAGATTTCCGAGTGCGCCCGCCAGGAACGGAAGCGCGGAAAAGATGCCCATCTGCGATTCCGTGAACCCCGCGCCTTTCACCAGATACACGGGAAACCAACCGAAATAGAACCAGGAGCCCCAGGCATAGCAGAAGTACATCACCACGATCAGCCAAAGTTGCGGGGCGCGCAGCAGCAAACTCCAGGGTGTACGCGCGTGAACCGATGGAGCCGCACCAGCCGCAATCTCCGCGAGTTCCTGCGGGCCGATGCCAGGCTGCTCCGCGGGGTTATCCCGATACCACGCGCGCCACACGAAGGCCCAAAGCAACCCGATTACGCCGAGAATCACGAACGCCCCTCGCCATCCGACGATCGATTGCAGGGGAGTCACAATCAGCGGCGCAAGCGCTCCGCCAAGGCGGCTCGCAGCCCAAATGAATCCTTGTGTGCGTGCGCGTTCGGTAACGGGAAACCATCGGGCGAGCACGCCGGAAATATTCGGATAAGCTCCCGCCTCTCCGGCTCCGAACAAAAAACGCGTGGCAAGCAGTGGGAAGAAACCGTAAGCTGCGCCCGTCGCGCTAGTGAATACCGACCACCAAAGGACAATCCGGGTAAGGACGCGTCTTTGGCCGCCACGGTCGCCCATCGCGCCGGTGGGGGCCTCAAACAATCCATACGAAAGGATGAACGCGCCCAGGATCCAACCCCATTGTTCCGAGGAAATGTGCAGATCTTCCTGGATACGCGGGCCAGCCGACGAGATGGCGATGCGGTCGAGGAACGTGATGAGCGCCAACGTAACCAGCAGCAAAAGTACTGTGTGGCGCTTTTTCAAAAGAGCTGGTCCTATTTCAGTGCGCGATGCTTCAGCGTACACTAGCGAACTGCCCGATGAGCATTTCGCGAGCCTGCCGGACCGCCATTTCAGGACTGGAGAGCATCGCTGGACCCCCATTCACACGCATTTGATCGACCACCCGGGCCATGGAGGCCTGCGCCAGCACGACCACGTCAACCTTCGATCGGAGGCAATTGAGGGACTCGATCAAAAGTGCATCATGCCGTTCCGTGTCGCCTGCAAGCACGGCTTCGAACGCTCCCTCGCATAACGATGGCACCACGGTGATGGTGCGGCCTTTCGCAACGGCAGTCTCATTCAGCAGCCGGACCGTTGGCTCCAGCGTAGTGCGGAGAGTCGCGGCGACGCCAATTCGTCTTCCTGACTCAACGGCTGTTTCCGCCATCGCTTCGTCGATTCGGAACACGGGAAAATCGAATAGGTCGCGGGCCAGGGTAGCGCCTTCGCCGATCGAGGAACAAGTCACCATCACCGCGTCCGCACCACCATCGCGAGCTGATCCGATCGCTGAGAACAGCCTCCGCTTCGTATTTTTCGTAAGACTTCCCGACCGGATCGTGTTCCGGATGAGCGATTCATCGGTCATATGGAACACCTCAAACTCTGGAAGGATTTCCCGCGCGAGCTTCGAGAATAACGGGATCAGTACGTGACTTGTGTGAATAAAGGCAAGCATCGCCATAGGTTGCTCCGCGATTTGTCTATCTGCGCGATGAGCGAGCGATCACGCGCCTGAGACTTCGACGTCCCAGCCAAGTCCGGGCCGCTCCGATGGGCGCGCGTAAATGCCCTCCGGCCCGCGAGTCATATGATTCTCCTCCTCAAAGAGCTTATACACCGCGTCAGGACCGCCCGGCGCGGGCATAAACGTCTCAGCCCATGGACTATTCGTTGTCGCCATGATGAAGTGAATGGAATCGAAAGCGCCGCCGCCATGCGGAATAACGGGGATATCGTAAGTCGAGGCGAGCGCTCCGATGCGGCGAAGTTCGGTCATTCCGCCGCACCAGTGAATGTCCGGCTGCCAGATATCGGCGGAGCGGTGTTCGAGGAGCTGGCGGAAACCATAGCGTGTATACTCATGCTCGCCGGTAGCGATGCGGATCGGCTTGATGGCATCCCGCATGCGGCTGAAGCCCTCGTAATCGTGGGGCTGCAGCACTTCTTCCATCCAGTACGGGCGATAAGGGGCAACCATTTGCGCCAGATCCAGCGTGTAGGGTTGCGTAAATGCCATGTAGCAGTCGAGCATAACGTCGCCATCCGGTCCGACCATCTCGCGGGTCTTGCCGACCAGATCCGTATTCTTTTTTAATCCTTCGTGACCGTCCGCCGGTCCAAAGGGAATGGCCAGTTTGACGCGCTTGTAGCCGAATTTCAGATGTTGCTCGACATCATTGCCCGTACAGTAGGCGGGGATGCGATCCTTCGTTGCTCCCCCGAGCAGTTTATAGACGGGCATGCCAAGAGCATTGCCGACCAAATCCCACATCGCGAGATCCACGCCGCTGATCGCATTAATAGCGATACCGTCGCGTCCATACGGCATGCTGGACCGCCATAGAATATCCCAGTTTCGCTCGATATCGAAGGGATCTTTTCCGATCAGCAGTTTCGTGAAATGCTCCATCACTACGGCTCCTCCTCCAGCGCCTCCTGTTCCGTAGCCTTTCACGCCCTTATCGGTTGAGATCTCGACCGTAAAGCCCCCGAACTTGCCGGGATCCGGATTCCACAACGAGCGGACCGGTTTATATTGCGGGTAGATCGACATCGGGTTAGCAACTTCCACGCCTTGGGTGGACCACGAACCGGGAGCTGGAGTATAGGACGGCGCAGGATGTTTGGGCCTTGTGCGAACCAAACGCACGCCGGTGATTTTGAGATTGCTCTTCTCGTCCTGAAAAGGGAGTGCCGGCAGCGCAACCAGACCGGATGCCGAAATCCCGGCCAACTTTAGAAACGATCTGCGATCCATGACGAAATTATATAAGAGTATTGCCGTTGAATCAGGTCTTCACGCGATAGCGGGATAAAGCATCTTCATCCACATCGAGACCGATGCCTGGCGATGCCGGCGCGATCAGGTCGCCGCCTTCGAAGCGGAACATGTATTTGCTCTTGAGCACTTTCAGTCCTGGCGCCCATTGCTCCTCGGGGAGCAACGGCGGTGTGATCAAGGCGACCTCCTGGAGGGGAGATCCGATCGCCAGCGTCGCTTGCAGCCAGCCTGCCAGCATCAGGCCCATCGTCCCGTGGAGAATGCAGGGCACGTGAAATGATTCCGCGAGAATACCCACCTGCCTGCAACGGAAAATTCCACCCGCATTCCGGCCATCCGGCTGGAGAATGTCATAGGTTTTGTGGAGCAGACACTGACGATAAGGTTCGAGCGTGGAATAGCCTTCACCGCCGGTGATCAGGATGTCCACCATCGAGGCGAGCTTGGCGGGGGTTTCGTAATCTTCGCGCGCGAATGGCTCCTCCAGCCAATAGGCGCCGGCCTTTTGCAGACCGCGCGCGACCTTCAGTCCGGTCTCGAAATCCCAAACCTGCTGTCCGGACATACTCACCGGCATGTGCGCAGTGCGATCGAACATCAGCTTGAAGTCGGGGCCTGTGGCCTCCTTGATTAGGCGGCAGACCTCGACATCATCCATCGGGTTCGGGCGCCACACGCGGATCTTCATGCCTTTGAAGCCCGCGTTCTTAATCTTCACCGCCATGTTGACTTGATCGGCGTAAGGAACCTGCTGCTGATCCGCGGGACCTGGCCATACGCACGTGAGATACGCCGTGACGCGATCCTTTGCTCCGCCGAGCAGTTTATAGACGGGCTGGCCGGCAATGCGCCCGATCGCATCCCAGACGGCATGCTCAACGCCGCCCCACTTGCCAAGTCCTTCACGCAACTGCGCGTCGATATTGAAGAGGTCCTTGCCAACCAGCACCTCCTTTACTGCCGGCAGCGCGTGTGGGGGTGGCCCGGAGAACGAATAGCCGGAAACTACCAGCATCGGTCATCACCTTGACGACCTCGTAATCGTGCATCACGCCCGCTGCCGCTTCCGCATCGCCAACCGGAATATTGATCCGGAACAAGTCAACGTCGGTAATGCGCACTGGCTTTACGGCGGCACGTAACGTCCACAGCGCGCCCGATGCGGCGCCGAGATTAAGAAGACTTCTCCGCGTCAGGTTAGCCGGTGTCAGGTTAGCCATTGACGCGATACTCCTTGATGGCATCTTCGTTCACATCGAGCCCCAGGCCCGGCAAATCAGGCAATAGTACGTAACCGTTTTCAATTCGGAAAACGTCCGGCGTGCGGACCAGTTTCTTCGCGGGCTCCCATTGCTCCTGCGGCAGATTCGGGCCGCCGATGATCTCCTGCCATTCGCAATTGTTCATCGCGCATCCGGCCTGAATGTAGCCCGCCAAAGCGAGGGACGACGTTCCATGCTGGATGCAGGGCACGCCGAACGACTCCGCGAGCACCGCGATTTTTCGCGCCATCCAAATCCCTCCGCAGATTCGCGTGTCGGGCTGGACCACATCGTAGGTTTTGTTAATGAGGAATTCCAAAAACTCGTAGGTGCTTTTTGCCAACTCGCCGCCGGTGATCAGAATATCGACCTCGGCCGCGAGCCTCGCCGGACCGTAAATATCGTGGCCATCGAATGGCTCCTCTAACCAATAGGCATCATGGCTCTCCAGGCCTCGGCAAACCGCCAGCGCCGTCGGATAATCCCAGACCCAGCCGGGCCGCACCGCCGTGCGATCCAGCATGATTTTGAAATCAGGTCCGACCGCGCGCGCGGATCACACCGACGGCGTCCACGTCGTCCATGGGCTTCGGCCGCCAGGCTCGGATCTTCATTCCGGTGAAGCCGTTTTCCTTGAGACGTACCGCGAATTTCGCCTGGGTCTCGTACGGAATCTCCTGCTGATCGGATTCGAGCAGCGGTTTCCTGGCCAGAGCCGCCGCCGAATAGGGCCACACCGTTGTGCGGTACACGCGCAGCTTGTCGCGCGCTCCTCCGAGTAGTTTGGCCACCGGGACGATTAGCGATCTTGCCAATCGCATCCCACATCGCATGCTCGACGCCCGACCAGATTTGGACGCCGGATTCTCCGCGTAAGGCTTGCAGGCGGTTCACGTGCCGGTCGATGGCGAAGAGGTCCTGGTCCAAAAGCGTGGGCTTTACCCATCGCCGCAGAATGTCGTCAGGACACGGCAGGAACGCGGTGCCTGTGACGCCGGCGTCCGTGTGGACGCGGCTCACGCCGTACACGAAATTCTTCATGGGATCGTCGCTACCGCCGCCGGGCAAGCGAATGTGGAATGATTCAACGTCCGTGATCCGGACGCGCTTCACTTCCGCCGCGAGGGCGCGTATCGGATCGAGCAGCGGCATCGTGAGGGCGGCCGCCGCGCCCCGGAACAAGTCTCGTACGAGTGAACATTAGAAGTACAGTTTCGCCGCGAGTTGCAAAATTCGAGCCGAGAGCGCGCTGTTCACGATGCCGAAGGTAGCCGGCTGATTGACGGACGTACCCACTCCGTTGAATTGCGTGTGATTCCAAACGTTGAAGAACTCGGCGCGAATCTGCAGCCGTCCAGCCTCGCCCAATTTGGGGAATCGCAAAGTTCTTGTTGATTCCCATATCCCAATCGTTGATGCCGAATCCGCGCTGAGTGTTGCGAGACAGATTGCCGAACGTGCCGGTAACCGGTACGGCGTAAGCCGCTGTGTTAAACCCTTTCAGTCCGTTGGACCGGGGATCGAGCTTGCTCGGCGCGATGCCCGTCGTGTTACCGCGTTGGCCACCGGTACCGACTTCCGCTACGTCGCCGGTAGTTGTGATTGTGAGCGGAGTACCCGCGATCATTGAGGTGATCCCGCTCCATTCCCAGTTTCCGAGGAAGCCATTCAGAATGGGATTTCGAATGTTGTACCGGCGTCCTCTGCCGAAGGGCAGATCGAACACGTAGCTGGCGGTGAAATTCTGCGGAACGTCCGTATCGCAGCGCGCGCGTTCAAGCCGCCGGTTATACATATTCTGTCCGTTGCCGCTGGGGCTGGCGCTATCGATGCATTTTGAAAAGGTGTACGAAAGAATGTACGAGAGGCCGCTCTTCAAGCGCTGCTCCAGTTTCGCGTACCCAGCGTTGTAATTGGACCATTGAAAATTTGATACCTGCTGGAAAGTAGGTACGAGCGCGGGATACGGATCACGTTGGGCGAACGGCAGCGGCGCTGCGGGATTGCCTGGCAGTAGTGGTTGATTGACGAACTCGGTTCCAATCTGCCTTTGCGAGTCGTTGCCGATGTAGCCGGCTTCGGCCAGCAATCCAGCCCCAAGCTCCCGCTGGATGCTGAGGTTGTACTGATAGACCAAGCCATCTTTCTTCTTCAGGTCGATGTCCTGTGTCACGCCCGCCGTGGTTTGATTCGGGGAAGGGAAGAGCTTGGATGCAAACAACTGAGGCGTCGTCGAACTCGACGTGAGACTTGCCGTGACATAGAACGGCGCCGTGCTCATCATTGGTTCGATTACGGTGCCCCCGGTGTTCAGTGTATAGAAAATGCCAGCGCCCATTCGAATTGTCGTCTTATTGTCCAAGCGATAAGCGAGGCCGAGCCGGGGGCCCCAGTCGTTCGGATTCGTCGAAAGCGGCCGCTCGGGCAGGAGCGCAGGCCCGCTTACCGGGAACAGGCCTTGACCGGGAACATAGTAGGTCGAACTGCCGGCGATCAGTTGCTGTCCCGTCGCCAGGTTGAAGTCGGCGAGTCTGCCGCGCCATTGCTGGAAGATCTCATAGCGTAACCCAAGATTCAACGTTAGTTTCTCCGTCACTTTCCAGTCGTCCTGAACAAAAGCGTTGTATTGAGTTCCGATGGCGTACTTCGCTACGCCGCCGAAATTGCCGAGACTTCCCAGTCCGCCGGTCGCGCTCAGCGGAATGCCGAGGAGGAAGTCGGCTGTGGAATCTCCGGTGAACGTTCCGCCGTAATTCAAGGTTCCGTTCTGATTTTGCCCCTGATCGTACCCGACCATGAGCCGGTTAATATCGGCGCCGAACTTTAGATTGTGTGCGCCGTGGACTCGGGTCATGGTTTCGCTCAGGCGATAGTACAAATTGTTTTGCACGATATGCGTTCCGTAGCCGGCGAAGCCGCTGCTGGCGGCCGGTGTGCCCGGTGCATAGCCGCTGAGACTGATGTTCGGAAGCGTGTAATCGCCTGGCTGCGCCGCCAGATTCTCCAGGCCGACTTGCGCTGCGTAGTTGGTGCTGGTAGTGTTGCCGTCGCTGACGCGAGCGAGAAACGCACGTGTAAAGGAAGCGCGGGTTTCGCTGATCAGGTTCGGTGTCAACAGGTCGGTGAAGCCGAGCACCAGAAAATGAGTCCGGTCAGGACGGATTACGCCGAGGCCCTTTAGATACGCGGCGTTCCCAAGGTCGTCACTGGCATAACTATAGCGGCCGAACAACGATTGCTTTTCGTTCAAATGATAATCGCCTCGCACGGTGCCCTGATCGCGGCGTTCGATATCGCTGGGGGTAGTAATGAAATTCGCACCCGGCCTGGAAATATTGGGTATCGGGAAATACTGAATCAGATTCTTAGAGACCGGATCGAACCGGTTCGCCGGAATGATGTCGCCCGGAAACGGCATATTGTTATTGAACGGATCTTTGATAATCTTGCCCGTCCCAGTGAAATCTCCGTTCAGCATCTGCTGGGTTGGGACAATCCCCTGGAGAATGTCGCCGGTGCTGTCACGCCGGCCCTCATAGTTAACGAAGAAAAAGATCTTGTCCTTCTTGATTGGGCCGCCCAGGTTGCCGCCGAATTGGTTATATGTAAAACGCGGCGGACCGTTTTTCGGCCGGAAGAACTGGCCGGCATTGAAAGCCCGGTTTCGATCGAAGTCGTACCCGACACCGTGGAATGAATTGGTCCCGCTCTTAGTGACCAGTTCGATGCTGGCTGCGCCATGTCCATAGGATGCGTCCATGAAATTCACCTGGACCTTAAACTCCTGCAGGGCGTCGAGCGAGAGCGCGATGGCTGGGTTAAACACATTGGCGACGGTGAAATCCGCTCCATCCAGCGTCGAATTGGTGGACGTGTTGCGAACGCCGCCAATCTGAATCGAACGTCCGTCCATGACGCTGCTGCCGCCCGCGACCTTCACTGCTCCCGGCGTGAGAGCGACGAGGTCGAAGAAATTGCGCGCGTTCAGCGGCAGTTCGACAACGGCTCGGTTGTCGATAGCCGTGCCGAGCGCGGCGGTGTCGGTTTGTAAGAGGGGCGCGGCCGCTTCCACGTTGACGGTGTCGCTAACCTGTCCGATTTGCATGGTGATGTCCGCACGCGTTTCAGTGTTGACGGGAACATCAAGATTTGTCAGAACCGCGGTCTTGAAGGCAGGAGCGGCAGCGGTTACGGAATACGTCCCTGGCGGCACGGCGTTAAAACGGAAGTTGCCCGATGCGTCGGTAATGAACGTTCGGGTTTCACCGGTTTCACGGCTTTTGATTGTCAGGGTCGTGCCGGGCACGACTGCTCCGGACGAGTCGCGTCACGGTGCCGAGAATGGTTCCCGAGCCATATTGAGCGAATAAAGATACTGCGGACATGCATAGAAGGAGTAGAAGTTTTCGCATGAAGATGTCTCCTGACATATCTCTCCTGGCCCATTTCTACGACAAGATGCGATTCGGCTTGGACGCTAACATAGGCGGTCCGGATCTACGGGCGCACAGTCACCGTGTCAAAATAGCAGTTTGAGCGCTAACTGAATGTTTCGGGGCACATTGGACTGGCCGGTGCTCACGCCGAAATTAACTCCGTTAATTGTCGTGCCCGGAGCACTGAAGACCGGCGTATTGGTCAAGTTGAAAGCTTCTGCCCGGAACTGGAGCTTGAACCTTTCCGTCAGGCTGAAGTTCTTGAACAAGCGAGAAGTCAAGGTTTCTTGGCCATGTCAGCGCGAACGCCTGTATACGTGCGTGAAAGATTTCCCGAAGTGAAGTTGGCCGGTTGAGCGAAGGCCGCGGTGTTGAACCACTCATAGATGCTCTTCCCGCTCGAGAGAACCGGATTCCCGACCACATCCGGGTGCTGGCCGCCTCCGAACGTGTAGCTGTTATTCGCGGCGGTAGCGAAAACGAGCGGCACGCCCGAGGCAAGGGTCAAAATCCCATTGGCCTGCCATCCTCCCAAAACCGTATCCACAATTCGATTCCAGCTCGAACCGAACATCTTACCCTTGCCAAACGGCAACTCGCCGACAGCGCTCAAAGTGAAGCGGTGCGGAACATCGTAAGCGGCATTTGAATGCTCGCAGCGCACGCAGTAATAACTCCGGATTGACCCCGCCGTGCTCCAGGTGCCATCGGAGATATCCGTCATGAGCTTGGACCAGGTGTAACCGGCGATCAGACTGAGGCCATTGGTATACCGCTTGGTGAACGAAGTCTGCAGCGCTTCGTATTCTGAGTTGCCGATCGCGATGCCATCCGAGGCTACGTTCTGCCATAACGGATAGGGACGCAACAGTTGGCCATACTGAATCTGCGGCTGCGCCAGCGGACCTGTCGTAACGATGCCGTAGAAAGGATTATTCACGAGAGTCAGAAGTTGGTTCCCCAGTGCGCTATATTGCGGCAGCAATTGGTTCATCGAGGTAGCGCCGCCTCCACCTGACCAGGCCAGATGCGTTCCCTTATTGCCGACATAGGCCACCTGGAGCAGCGTGTTCGTGGCCAGGCTGCGTTGAATCGAAAAATTCCACTGCTGGTTGTAAAGCGTCTTGATTGTCGGAAGGATTGGCGCTCGAAAGATTCTGACCGATCGCGGAGAGCAAGCCCTGCGAGTTGCCCGGCGGATAGAAATAACCCGTCGAAAACGGATTGCTGACCAGATTGTTCGGGTGGATGCCGTCTACTGAGGCCACCCATGGTGTCGAAGTAGTAAAGGCGCCGCTGGTGAATTCGCGCGTGGCGCCAGCGTACGGCACGCCGTAGAAAATTCCGTAACCGACCCGGACGACCGTCTTGGAATCCAACGAGTACGCGATTCCAATTCGCGGGCTCGGCTTTGTCTCGATGCCGCGGATCGCGTGACTGCCCAGGCTATCCGCACCGCTGCCCGCGAAAACGTATCCGCCATAGAGGTTCCAGGGCGTTTGTCCTGTGAAGGGATTCGTCACCTGGCTCGATATCGGGTTGAGTACCGAAGGATTGATTGCCGCCATCCGGTTGTAGCGTTCGGTAGTCCCGGTTTCTTCTTCCAACCGGAACCCGATATTTATGGTCAACTTCCGCGTCCATTTGATATCGTCCTGGATGAATTGCGCAAAGTAGTGATTGCCGTTGGCCGTTCGGGCGTAATAGCCGCCGCTGCCGCTATCGCCCGTTCCCAGAAGCATTGAAGCGACGGCGTCGCCCGCGTTAGCGGCCACCGTCCTCGGATTCGGACCTTGCGACATATCGGCGCCGAAATTCATCAACAACGGATTGGTTTGCAAGAAGTTAAGAAAGTAATCCCGCTGCTCCCCTCCAATGGTCAGAGTATGCTTGCCGATGACCCGCAAGAGAGTGCCGGAAAAGATGTAGTCCAGCTCGTGGCTTTCGTAGTAGGGGCCGTTATTGTTCCCAAGGGTCGAGTAGCCCTGCACGGCGATACCCGGAAACTCAGGCACGTCGCCCTGCAGCATGTATGCCTGTGTGCTGGCAGGCAGACCCAAAGCCGTCAGATCAAATCCCAGCCCGTTGCTAGGACGAAGAGCGGAAAACCGATTAACTCCGGCGCGCAACTCCAATACCGTAGCGGTCCCCAGCGTCTGGGTGTACCCGAGAGCGGCGTTATGCGCGTGCACCGTCATCGGCCCATAGCCTTCGTCAGCCAGGTTTCTGAAGTAATTGGGGGAACCGGCGACGTTGTACAAATAGCCATAACGAACAAAAGCCCGTTTGTTCGTGCTGAAATTGTGATCCACCTTAGTGGTAATCTGCTCGAGCGGATTGGCGCTAACGGCTGTCTCAGCCAGATTGTTCGTCAGGCCAGGCAAGTTCGGCAGTGGCCAGTACGATGCGGCCTTCACTCCAACGGGGTCGAGGATGCTCGAGGGAATTATGTTATCAGGAAAAGGCGTGCGCAGGTATTGTCCAGCGTTGTTCGGGTCCGGAGTCGTGCTGAAGGGATTGTAAATGGTTTTCAATTGGCCCGCGGCGTTGAGCGCACCGGAAAAATCCCCCGCCCGCTCCGCGGCGGTGGGCACGGTGAAGAGGCTGAACGCGCCCGCGTTGTTGATATCTCTTTCGAAGACGCCGAAGAAAAAAGTCTTGTTCTTGATGATCGGGCCGCCGATCGAGCCGCCGAACTGGTTTTCGTGCAGAGGGGCGATGTTCGCTCCGGATCGGTTGGAGAAAAAGCTATTCGCGTTCAATGCGTTGTTGCGCAGGAAGTCGAAAGCAGTACCGTGAAAACCGTTGGTGCCCGACTTGGTGACCATCGTGGTAATTCCGCCGCCGCTACGGCCATAACTGGCGGAGTAGCTGTTGGTCTGAACGCGCATCTCATCGACGGCGTCCACCGACGGCAGCATGGTTAGACCCATGATTCCTGGAATGTCGCTCTGGTTCAGGATCGAGATGCCGTCCTGCTGGAAATCGGAGGTCGATTCCAGTCCGCCGTTGAACGAATATCGGATAGCGCTGGTGAAAAAGTTGCTCGAATAGTTATTTGGTGTTGAAGGCTGGACGCCCGGCTCGATTGCCATCAAAGTCAGAATGTTCCGGTTGACAATGGGCAAGTCGACAATCGACTTGTTGTTCACAACCCCGCCGAGCGTCGCGTTTGAGGGGTCGATCATCTGCACCTGGCCGGACACCTCGACCGTTTGAGCCGATGTGCCAAGCTGCAAGGTGATGTTGAGGACCGCTTCCTGCTTCGCCTCTAATGGAAAGGAATTCATCACATAAGTTTGAAATCCCGCGGCTTCGGCCGTGACTTTGTAGGTGCTCGGGATCAGGTTGTTAATGAAATAGACGCCGTCCTGATTGGTCGTCGTCGTAAAAGCGACGTTCCGCTCCGTGTCGGTCGCGGAGACTTTAACGCCAGGAGCCACAGCGCCCGATTGATCGCTCACAATTCCTGAGATAGATGCCAAAAAGCTCTGAGCGCGTGCGCTCTCTGGCGCGAGCAGCACGGACAAAAGGGTGATTAATGTAACATTCACCCAGGTATTCGAAGTAAAGAACCCTGTGTATTGACCAGCACGTTGCGTTGTCATGTAATCATTCCTCTAATTCCGGTCTGTCAGTACCTGAATTGGGTAGATGCTATCAGCATGATGGCCGCAATGCAAGCCGTATTTCATTTATGGTCATTTACTCCGGATTTTATCTACGGATCGGCGCTAGGACAATTTTGAGGTTGTTTTTATCTTGCCTGATTTTGCCTGAAGACTTGAAAGCCTCACCAGGAAACGCGGCGTTTTGTGAGTTAAGGTAAATTATCTCGAATCTTCGCCCAACCGTTCTAACCGAGCGCTTGGATCCCGAGATGCCGCTCACTCCTTCGGACCGTGGTTTGCCGTCAAGCCTGTTGGCCCATAGCAGCACGTCGATTGGGCCGTAGAAGCACATGACCCCCGCGAGGCAACATCATTGCGCGCGCAAACCAGATTCACCAGATGACCTCCGGCTTGACTCGCCTATAAGCGCGATTCACCTTCTACGGTTTCGCGTTCTGTCTTACGAACCGGACTGCCGCTTCAACATTGTCAGTCGCTGCGCGGCTGGATTATTGAGGCAACGTGTCTTCGAGCCCAGCCTCATTCAGCAGGCACTCCATGACCCGGCAGCCCTCGGAAATGCTAAAAATTGCCATGTGGGTCCTGCCCATGTTTGACACAATGTAAGCACGGGGGAGGGACTATTGAACGCTCCAATACACCAGCCATTCTCCTTCGTACCCGCGCAGAGTAGCCCAATTCATTTTCCCGGACCCATCTACAGGCACTTCTTGGTGCTGGGCCGTAAACTGTACATGTGCTCCAGCATAGCTGCTGGTCAGTTTGAGGTTAACGCCGAGCGCAGCGTCAGCATCAGTAGGCCTGATAACGGTTAGGAATGCATTTGGCGTAGGACGCGGTGGCGGCCACAGATCCAGGTCGATGGGATCTCCAGGGTAGTAACCAGTGATCCAGATATCGGCCACAGTCGCCGGAGTTCCATCCGCTTGCTTCTGGGTTCGCATGTTGCTCATGAGAAACGGCGGGTGAATTTCGGTCTTGTATGGGCTGTGTCCACAGTCCATGATCCAGCGGCCGTTCACGTAAATCAGGTCCCCGCGTATCGGCCAGCCCAAAGCGACGAAAAAATGCCGGGCATAGTAAGGGTACACGGAACAATAATATAGACAAAGTTACGGGCAGGTACACTCTAAGATCGAGGTTTGATTGTGTAGTTCCAGTCTGGATGAGTCTTGTGCCGGCGGATGCAGAGTGCTTCCATTTGGGATGTCGTTACTTTAACCCCCGTTTCGTAATCGTTGGTGTCGAGAACGGCCTTCACCCAGTAGTCCACTCTTTGTTTTCGTGGCCCCGATTAGATTGACAACTGTCTCATAATTGATCAGCGGCTGCCCTCTCCAGGTCAGACTGATAAACGAAAACAGCCGGTGCTCGATCTTGTTCCACTTGCTCGTTCCTGGCGGATAGTGGCAAACCGTGAGAGCCATTCCGAGTTCGTCCGCCAGTCCTTGCAGATGTAGCTTCCAAGTAACGGGACCGGCTGCTGTTACTTCCTCCCGCATCCGCGCAAATCAGGATTCGCTTGGCCCCTTGCTTCCTCCTGCGCCCGGCCAAGTTCCACCACCGCCGGATGCTTTCCACCGCGAACTCGGCCGTGTCATGCGTCACTCCTACGTTGACCACCGCCCGGTCTTCTCCGATCTCGTATGTCCCGTAGGGAATCGCTTTGCCCTCCGCCAAGGACGGAAAATCGTGAACGTTGACTCGTTCGGGCTTTCCCTTGGGCCGCCACGTCCTTCCTCCATTTTTAAAGGGCCCCACTAATTCTTTCTTCTTCGCATCCACCGAGAGCACGGGATCTCCGCTGTTCCGGAAGGAGGCTACCTGCCGGTTGATGTAGTGGAACTGCCGATCCCGGTTCCGGTGTTGCGGACCTTCGCGGCTCTTCTGATTCAACTGCATCGAATACCCCATCTCCCGTAGACACCGCGCCACTGTCTTGTCGCTGGCAGGGTGGCCTTGGCTGGTCAACTCTTTCGCCATCGCTGCGGTCGACTTATTCGTCCACCGCAGCGCGCTCATTGGATCTCCCGCCGACGTCTCCTCCAGGATCTTACCGAGTTGTACTGTCAATCCTGGGTCGGAGTCCTCCACCTTCTTCCGGCCGCCACCCGCCTCCCGGATTTGCCCCCGCTCCGCCACCGTCAGCTTCTTCCTACTGTTCAACTCCGCCACCGCTTTGGTGATCGTCGTTCGCGACATCCCAGTCAACTCCGATAAGCGGCTAATTCCACCTCGCCCCGCATCCAGCGCTTTATCGGCCACAAACAACCGCGCCTGATACTCGTTGAGCGTCGCGAGCACTCTCAACCAGCGACTCTCTCCCGCTCTACGACGTGTAGATCTGTTCATCCACCTTACGGTATCTGAAACCGCGTCAATTGTCCAGCTTGTTTATCCGGCTCCCCTAAGCTTCGAATTCAACCTCCAGGTAGCTCTGGTCGAATGTAAGAATGCTGCCATACGGGTTCATCGGTTCGATGTATATCTGCCAATCCGACGGAAAGACATCGGTAAGAGAGCAGCGCCCACTGCCGTTGGTATCTATGTAGTCGTGCGTCAGAGGATTGTCCGGTACATGACATTTGAGAGGCTTGAACCCACCCACCGATAGCAGTCTGCGTATAGTCCCTTTCCATCCAATGCCACTCCGTCAACGTAGTGATCGGATAACGCCCACCGCAATAGCGGCCTCCATCGCTAATCGTGGGCGACCAACCTGGTTTTTGTACTGCGCATGGACCGAGATTTCCAGTGCACTTGAATGTTCTGACGACGGTCGCCGTTGTGGGACTGAGCGCGATGCCTACATTTTGCAGATCTGCCAGCCCATCACCTACTCGTTCGACGTAAAGAATGGGTGGGGACCCTCGTATTTCTAAAGTAGAGGGCTCAACTGACTGACCAGGCCTTGCAAAGCGCTGGAACAACCAGGTCTCCATGGCGGCGGTCGAATCAGTCGGGTCGGACACGGGAATTCCTGTAGTGTCTTCGCCGCCAAGGGTTTCGATTGCGTCGCGGAATACTTCCGGTACGTAGGTCGCAGTGTTTCCGCTGGCATAGACTCGGCCATGCTGAAATTCCTGAGCCGTGGTCCCGTTCGGAAGTGATCGCTGTTCCGCAGTTGGGCACCCAAGCTTACTCATCGGGTTGGCGAATTCGCGGGTGGCTAACCACTTCTGGAAGATCGCTCCCGTAGAGATGAAGGTCGCGTGACTGTACAGTCCGATCAGGCCCTTTTCGAAGACTGCTACCCAGCACCTCTGCGTAACGCTGTTAACGTCTCTGCTGGTTCCAAAAAGGAGCTTTCCCAGACTTGCCGGTCCGTTTGATCCGTAACGGATAGCGATCGTCGCGTCGAGCACGTCGAAGTGAAGGGTAGCGGAAGCCTGCCTGTTAGCTGTGTTCGTCGCTAGCGCGGTTACCGTGTAGGGTCCCATGAGCGCGTTGTAGTCGAGAGCGAACGTTCTATTGGTTCCCGACCCCGCCAACGAAAGCTGATTCTCTGAAGGCGGAGCCGTGGACTCAGGTGGCTGGCCAATTGCGACACTGAGCGTCAGGGTGTTGAGCAGGGAATCCCCGGTTACGGTACCTCGAAATGAGATCGGCCCCTCGGGGAGCACGACTCCTTCAACGGGATTAGTGATTACGACCGCTGGAGTGCCCGGATCTGGTCCTATGGTTCCCTCAATCACGAGATCGTCGATCACTTCAAAAGCGGTTCCAGCCAATTGAAACTCAGCGCGAACGATTCTCTTGCCGGGATCACTAACGTCGAAAGATGCAGCCAACGAGTTGTTAGGGACAGATTTAGGGCCATCTTGAGCCAGAACCGTTCCGTTTGCGGCGAAAACCTTCAGGGTTCCGGCACCCGTAGCTCCAGGATAGTTCGCAGCGTGAAACGCGACATGCGCTTGCGGACCGGTGAAAGTCATCACCAACGGGGCCGGCGTGAACACCTCGGCGGTCGGCGGAAGAGATAAAAGTACCTGGGTGCCCGAATGTGCACGCTGATCTTTAGCGATGTAGGCTCCAAAAAAGATCACGCCGCGAGAACCATACTGAGCCGTCACATTTGTTCCTGCCGGCAGGTCTTCGAAGTTGAACGTCGCTGCAGTCGCGCGGCAAGGGATGAACGCGACAGCCGCAGCGGCGATTGCTAGGGAATAAGCTCTCAGCATTGGGTGCTCCTTAAGGCGTCGTGTTGCCCAGTACACCAATGTAAAGTTGAACGTCAACCGGGCCGGCAACGGCTGTCCGAACCACAATGTTCCCAGCAGACGGAATCTTCACAAGGATGGTGGCTACCTGCTGTTTGCTGAACGTTGTAGAAGACTTTGCAGAACCTAGCACGCTGCCATCTTTGAGGAGGCTGAGGGTAATAGTAGACGAGCTTTGGGAAGCGAGTTTCACCAGAACGAGCGAGGGCGAAGCAACAGCCACAGTCTTATCCGCAGTGCCGGATACGCGCAGTTGAGAGGTGCTCCACTGCGCCTTTTCCCAGTTCTCCTCGCCGGTTTCTGTTACGCTCCCTTGCGTCGCAACTGCAGCGGGGGGCAGTTGTGGAAGCTGTTTGGAGCTGGACGGATTGACGACCGGGTTATCAGAAATCGGGTGGCTCGAAGGCCGCTCTTTAACTATAGGGGGGGATTGCGGTTGAGCTAAGGAACCCGCGGCAAGAAGACACGGGAGCAGCCGAATAAGCTTTGACATCATGCAGTACCTCCAAGTGGAACCGTTGAGATCGGCTTCTGAAGATGCCGTACCGGCCAACGTATCCCGCTACTGTGATAACCAAATATCAACGAATCATAAGGATTATGGCTTAAATTACAGGAATGTCAAGGGTGGAGTGAACAGCCGTGATTTAAACGTATCGGATGTCACGGATTTTCGGCCGGCTCGGGTTAAAAACAGTTTCGAGTTCGTTTATCTGTAGTACCGCCTGGCTATCTGCCGAGTGTTGTTTCAAGCCATGCGATCATCTGCGGCTTATAGGCTTGGAATCGCTCTTCTTTTTCCCAATTGATGACGCCGTGGATTCCGTCCTGAACGGTAATTAGCTGACAGGGAATACCTATTTGCTTGAAGAGTTCAACAGTCAGGGTCGCCTGTGAGTAATCAACGGCCTGATCCTTCGTTCCGTGAATCACGAGGAAAGGCGGCGTTTTGTGGTTAAGGTAAATTCTCGGAGAAGTCTCGCGGATTTTCGCCCAACCGTTCTCATCGAGCGTTTGAATGCCAAAGAAGCCACGCACTCCTTCGGACAGCGGTTTGCCCTCAAGTCTTTTGCCCCATAGCAGCATATCGATCGGGCCGTAGAAGCATACGACAGCGGCGACGCCGACATCATTGCGGGCACCCACGAGATTCACCAGATGACCTCCGGCGGACTCGCCCATCAGCGCAATTTTTGCGGGGTTCACCTTGTACTCCTTCGCGTGCTGCTTGACGAAGCGGACTGCCGCTTCAACGTCATCAGCCGCGGCGGGATAAGCATACTTGGGCGCGAGGCGGTAGTCGATGGTAAACCATGCAAAACCCGTTTTATCGAGAGGCCCAAAAAGCGGCTGGATGAAGTTTGCCGTGCGGTTTCCCTGAGTCCACCCACCACCGTGGACGAGAATGACTGCGGGAAACTGCCCCTTACCCTCCGGGATGTGAGCATCAAGCAGCACGCTCACGCCTGCGGGACGTGTGTATTCCACGCCAGTGATTACTTTGTATGCGTTCTCCGCGCCGAGGGCGGGAACAATAGACAAAAGGGCAGTGAGCCCGAAGTGAATCCGTGACATATGCGATTTCACTGTGGTCGTTACGCTGGCCGAGGAGCGCCGGCTTGCCGCAGGAGCCGAAGACATTCACCTTCCGGATCGTTCTTCACAGCGCACGAAGAGTTAAAGACCATCGTCGCCCGCTTTTCCGGCGTATACGCCGGCCAGTCGGGCAACCCGTGATGGCCGGGCTTGCCGGTGCGCGCGAAACTGGCCCACGCTTCTCCGATGGACGAAGAGAGCCTGAGCGCATCGGGTCCACCTCCTGAGTATCGAGTGCACAGATCGGCGTTGTCGAACACGAAAGCAATCTCGCTGCTGTGGAAGGTTCCTGGCCGGTTGTCCAGGACTGGCGTGCGCCAGGCATAGATATATTGATAGACGGGCGCTCCACCCTGAGCGGCTTTCCGTTCCGCCTGGGTCGCCGCATTCTGTCTCATCCCAGCCGCCGAGATCGCAGCCCATATTCCAAAGGCAGAGTCTTTCGGATACTCCCGCCGGTACGCCGCGACGATACTTTGAGCCTGTTCACCATGCCTCATCGCGACGCGTTTCAAGAGTTCTTCACTCGTGAGAGTATCCACCTCCGGATTATCCACTCCATTCACCATCTCGTTCAAACAAGTGCCAATCAGCAATGGGACGTTAGAGGAAACGGCCGGCGCAGCGGGATCGAAAGGATGGGCCGGTATCACTCTTCCGTCGAGAACCGGACCCCATCCGCCTCCGCCTCCCGCTGGGCGCCCGCGTCTGGCCGCCAAGCGCCGCAGAGTCGCGGCCTGAGCCATTACGAGAGTCGATGTCGGCACAGTCTGAATTTTTTCGAATTGGGATCGCGAAATATTCAGTTCCTCGAGCAGTGCCGCAGCGGTTTCCGCCGCTGTGTCGGGAGCGCCGGTCCGCAAGGTTGCCCCGCTTTCGACGGCCGCCCGGTGGAACAAGCCTTTCGCGGCGGGCATGACCATCAGATGTGACACTTTTCCGCCGCCGCCCGATTGCCCGTAAATCATCACGTTGCCCGGATCTCCGCCGAAGTTCGCGATGTTGTCCCGGACCCATTCGAGGACCGCCACGTTGTCCAGCATGCCCACATTCCCGGAATCGGCGAAGCGCTCGCCCCCGATCTCGGCGAGGTTCAGAAAACCGAAGACATTCAGCCGGTGATTGTGGGTTACGACAACTACATCGTGATGGCGCGCCAGATTCTCGCCGTCGTAGGACAGAAGATCGTTGCCGCTGCCTCCCGTGTAGCCGCCGCCATGCATGAAGACCATGACGGGCCGCTTCCGCCCTGAAGTATTCGGGCCCGGAGACCAGACGTTCAGCCTGAGGCAGTTTTCGCCGCGCTGCCATCCTCCAGTGCGGTAGAGCAGAAAATTGTCTTCATCACCGCGCGGTGCGTTATCGCCATTCTCCGCGATGTTGATCCCGCTGGGACACGCAGGGCCGTAAGTCAGGCAACTTCTGACTCCCGCCCAAGGCTTGGCCTTAATGGGCGGCATGAAGCGGTTGGAACCCCCGGTTGGCTCCGCATACGGGATGCCGCGGAAGACCCAGACGCCGCGATCGATATAGCCCCTTACTTTTCCCGATTCCGTTTCGATCACGGTCTTGGTAGACGCCGCGATGACTGGACCTCCAGATGCGATTTTGCTGCTGGAAGGAGCCGCGTGCGTTTGCACGGTTCCGGCCGCTGCCATTCCCGCAGCGCCCTGGATCAGTTGTCGTCTGTTTAGTCTAGTCATTTCAATCAATCTCCTGACCGCGTTAACGCCGGGCGCCCGCAAACGCGGATCTGTCCGCAGAACTGGCGAGCAGTTTCTTAATCGCGTCGGTCGTCGACGTGTCACGTTTGACCACACGATCGGGCTTGTCCTCGGCGGCCTCGCGCGCCCGGGCTTCGTGGTACCTTTCCTGATGATCCGCGAGATCGAGAGGCGTTTCGCCCATCGAATTCTTCGCGTCCAGACGCGCGCCCTGCGCATAAAGATACTCGATCACCTCGCGTGCCCCGGCGCCAGCGGCGATATGCATGATGGTTTGATTTTGCCGCGGCAGTGAAATCGGCTTCACCGGATCCGCAAAATGATCGGTTGGATTATAGAGGGCGGTCAAATCGGCGCCGCGCGCGACCATTTCTTTCACGATCGGCAGATCTGTCGATAAGACGGCTACGGAAAACGGGGTGTGGCCGTCCTTTCTCAAGAGATTCGGATTTGCTCCCTTATCCGCCAGCATCCTTACCAATTCCAGGCAATCGGAATCCGCCGCGATATGAAATGCGGACGATCCAGGCGGCGCAGGGTTGATCCGCACATCACCTACGGGTCCGGAGGTGGGATACAGGGTCTGCCGGTTCGGATCGGCGCCGGCATCGAGCAGACGTTTCACCATGGCCAGCGTTTCGGCCAGCTTGCTCGCGGAATTCGCGTCGGTTCCCGCGCCGCCGGCGATTCGAAGAGCCCTGCCATTCCCGTACGCCGATCGGTCGCGTCCCATAGTACTTATAGCTGCTACCGCCAGAGCTGCGCCGTGCAGCGGCGTGTAGCCAGCGCCATCCGCAACGTTCACGGTCGCGCCACGATCGAGCAGGAACGTGGCCATCGCCACGTCCGCGCCGAATCGCGCCGAACTGCCGGACGGCGCCGGAGCGCCCGTTCCCGCGACGAACTCCTTACCGAGCGGATCCCATTTATAGAGCGCGGCAAGTAGAGGCGTCGTGCCGTCCGCCGCTCGAATGTTTACATCGACGCCGGCGTCGAGCAATATTCGCGCGGATTCAAGATCGTGTTTCTGAACCGCAAAAAAAAGCGCGTTCTGGCCGCCCTGCTTGCTCGTGTAAACTCCATCGTTATTCCACGGAATACCCGTTTTGCCGATCGTGCTGGTGGTTGGAGTATAAATGGTCGCGGTGATGTCCCAAACCCGCGAGGTGGCGTGCATATCGGCGCCGTGTTCAACCAGAAGACGCACGGCTGCAGGGTAACCGGCCGCCCACATCAGCGCCGTCTGGCCGAATTTCTTCTCTCGCGCGTTCACGTCCGCGCCGCGATCCAGCAGCATCTTCATCACGTCAACCTGGCCCAGCCGCGTCGCCGCCATCAGTGGCGTTTCGCCATCTTCCCGCGCGATGTTCGGATCTGCGCCCTTGGCAAGCAGAAGCGGACCATCGCTGATGAGCCGTTCGTGATCGCCAGGTACAACGGGCCGATCCCTGTTCGTTCACCAGATTCGGATTCGCGCCCGATTTCAGCAGCAGCGCGGCGATTTCGCTGTTGCACCGGACGGCGGCCCAAGCGAGCGCCGTCGCGCCGTCGTCTTCGCGCGCGTTCACGTCTACCCTTTTGTTCAGAAGGGCTGCCACCGCGGCTCGATCGTCGTTTTGAACCGCATCGATAAGCGCGCCGCCGGTAGGGGTTTCAGCAGCGCCTAGCACCCTCGCGCAGAACATAAGACACGCCGCAAGAACTCGTGCGCGAGCGCCGATTCCGATCCTCACGAG
Organism: Terriglobia bacterium; assembly: GCA_963767545.1. Taxonomy (GTDB): domain Bacteria; phylum Acidobacteriota; class Terriglobia; order Bryobacterales; family Bryobacteraceae; genus CAVVFX01. Next base: position 13,971 of record CAVYEV010000025.1, on the reverse strand, counting down.
CTATACCTCCAGCCGATTCAGTTTGCCGGTGCTGTCGCCAAGCTTTTCCGTCGGTACTCCCACTTTGTCGAGCATCGTCAGATACAGATTAGTCAGCGGCGTGGTGTCGCCCGGATAGGCGATGTAGCGTCCGCCCGCGATGCGCCCGGCCGCGCCGCCCGCCAGAATAATCGGCAGATCGTGCTGGCTGTGAACGGTGGGCACGCTCAAATCGCTGCCGTACATGATGAGAGAGTGATCGAGCAGCGTTGAGTTGCCTTCCTTAATGGCCTCCAGCTTGGTCAGAAAGTATGCGAAAAGCTCGGACTGGTCAACGTTGATCTTGGCGAGAGCTGCGAGTTTATCCGCTTCGAAGTTATGATGCGAGATCTCGTGATGCCCCATCGTGATGCCGAGGTGCGGAAAGGTCATCGAGGATGCTTCACGCGCGAGCATGAACGTCCAGACACGCGTCAGGTCCGCCTGGAGAGCCAGCGCCTGCAGGTCGAACATGATCTTCACGTGCTCGGGCCACGAGTCCGGGATTCCAGCGGGCCGGGTCGCCTCGGGCAAGTCCACCGGCTTCTTTTCCATCGCGACCTGAATGCGGCGCTCGATATCGCGAATGGATTGCAGATATTCATCGAGCTTCCGGCAATCGCTGGGACCGAGTCGCGATTTCAGTTCGGCAATGCGCGCCGTAACTGTATCGAGGCTGCTCTGATCGGCAGCCTGACGCTCGGCGGATGCAGCGGGATCGATCTTGCCACCTTCACCGAAAAGACGCTCAAACACTCGGCGGGGATTGGGTTCGAACGGCAAAGGATTGGTGGCGCTCTTGAAAGAAACGCCGCCTAATGCGCCGTTGTCCTCGGTCGAAAGTTCAAGCGAGGCGAACTGGGTTTCCTTGCCCAGCGCCTGTGCCGCCACCTGATCCACCGATATGCCGACGTGAACCTTACCCCTGGTTGGCTCGACGCCGGTCATGAACGAGCCTAAGGCGCGGTCATGAAAACCTGCCTTCGTGCGGTCGGGATCGGAGGAGAGGCCGCTGAGGACGAGGAATTTGTCCCTGTGCGGCGCGAGCGGCGCCAGCGCTTCGCTGAGCTGATAAGCCGCGCCTTCGCCTTTCGGCCGCCACTTGGCTTCGTTCACCCCCAGCGTGTAGAACACAAATCCCGAGACGGCGAACAGGCGCCGCCGCCGTGAGCCGGTCCGCGCGCAGCGCCGGGATCATGGCGTCCAGCAGGGGAAGCGCCAGCGCGGTACCCACGCCTCGCAAAAATGTCCGCCTGGGAAGATGCTTCTTGGTAATAATCATGATCCGCTCTTGGGCTTATCGTCGCTCAGCCTTTCCTGGATTTGCCTCATCCGGAATGGCACACTCTTCACGATAGCGACGATCAGGTCCTCGAATCGATACCGGTCCGCTTCCGTTTCCCGCATAATTTGGCGGATTGTCGGCTGGTCCCGCACATCCAGCTCGCGCCCAAGCGCATATGTGAGAAGGCGCGCCACCGTTGCGCCCGCAAACTGATCCGGACGGCTCAGCAATAACTGCTTGAAACCTTGCGGCCCGGAAATAGTGTCGCCGTTTGGCAGTTTCCCTGACGGGTCGATCTCTCCGCCCTCGTCCCGAGTCCTCCATCTACCGATCACGTCGAAGTTTTCGAGCGCAAATCCGAACGGATCCATGCGCGAGTGGCAGGATGCGCAGACGGTGTTACTCCTGTGCCGCTCGACCTGTTGGCGGGTCGTCAGCTTCTGACCGTTTGCCGGGCTTTCGTCTAGTGGAGGCACTCCGGGAGGCGGAGGCGGCGGAGGCGAATTCAGAAGATTGCTGAGAATCCACTTGCCGCGCAGAATCGGCGAAGTCTTCGTCGTGTGGGATGTCAGCAGGAGGATGCTGCCCTGGCCGAGCAGTCCGCCGCGTTCTGGGCTCCCAACCAGCGACACGCGGCGAAAGCCGGGCCCAATGACTCCGGGAATCCCATAGAGGCGGGCCAATCTCTCGTTGACATAGGTGTAATTCGCCCCGATCAGATCGAGCACGCTGCGATTTTCGCGGATTACGCTGCGCAGAAAAAGACGCGTCTCTTCCTCGAAATCGGCCGCCAGGCCGCCGTCGAATTCAGGATAGAGTTTACGGTCGGGCTTGATGTCTCCCAAAGCGCGAAGTCCGAGCCACTGCTCGGCAAATTTGTCGGCCATCGTAGTAGCGCGGGAATCGGCAAGCATGCGCCGGACCTCGCGATTCAACACCAGCGGATTCCTCAGTTTCCCGCTGCGCGCGACATCGAGCAGTTCATCGTCGGGAATGCTGCTCCATAGAAAAAAGGACAGGCGAGAGGCCAGTTCCCAGCCGGAGACGTTTTGGGGAGTGCCCGGCACCGCGCCTGCCGGATCGAATTCGAGCCGGAACAGGAAATCAGGCGCCAGCAGAACGTCGCGAAGCGCGGCGGCTATCGAAACGTCAAAGCTGTGTTTCGCCCTTGCGGCAGTGTAGGCTCGCAGAAAAGGCCGAACGTCCGCCTCGGTGACGTCGCGCCGAAACGCCCGTCGAGCCAACGTGGAAAGGATCTTTGACGCGCAGCTTGCCTCGTTCTCCGGACGTGTTGGCCTGCACACGAAAATTCGCTGCCGGCTGGGAGTTTCGCTGACTCCCTTGGCGTTATAAGGTCCGGAAATCTCGATCCGGTCGAACGTAGGCGGACCCGGCTGTCCGGCAAATGCCGCCTCGCCAACGCTGATCCCTCCGATATCGAAGCGCTTCACGCGACGGCTGAATCGACGCGGAATTCAATCGTGGGATGTATGGCGGAGCCCCGTGTATCGAGAGGGCCGCCCAGCGGTGCACCCCCGCGCCCGGCGACGTTCGGGACCGGGCCTTCGCGTTCGGCGAATTCGTCAGGGAACGTGGCGATAACGACGTGCGAGCCGGCCTTTACTTCTACGCTCGTCTGAAAGAATCGCACACCTTCGGCATGCGGGAGGCTATCGCGTCCGATAAAGGCGCGCAGACTGTACTCTCCGTCAATCGGGAAATAGTACTGCACGCGAACGCCTCCGCGCGTCCCAAACGGCATTCCCGCACCCAGCCAGGTCGCCTGATTTTCGGGGGCCGGGAAAGTCTCCGTAACCGGAGACGCTTCGCTAACTCCAACAGCCAATTCGCTCACCTTCCGCGCCACTTTCAGATATTGTTCCAGAAGCACGGGCGACATCGACAGCGCGTCGCCGATGTTGTCAAACCCTGCCGCAATACCGTCCGGCGGCAACTCGTCCGCAACGGGAAGTTCGATGGCTAGCAGGTCTCGAATTGCATTGGCATACTCGAGTCGATTCAGCCGTCGTATTACGGGCCGGCCGGCATACGGCGTCTTCCGCGCGGTAGCATCCAGATCGCCGATCAGGCCTGACGTAAACACTTTCAAGGAAGACTTGTCAGGTCGCGGCATCCCCGTCGGCGGCATCTCGCCGGTATCGATCTTATGAACGACTTTCTCCCAGACCTCTGGATGTAGAGCGGGATGTTCGGCCTCGGAATTCTCCAGAACGAGGCCCGCTGTCCTTACTTTTTGATTGTGACAGGAGACGCAGTATCGGTCGAGAAAGGCCTGCCTTGTGTTTTGCCGGCTGTCGGCAGCTATTGCAGGGTTCAGGCTGGTTGCAAGAGCGGCTACCAGCAGAATACATTTCGCAACGGTCATCCGCGATGAAAAAAACACGCGCCAGTTGTCCGTGCACTTCATGAACGCAATTTGTCTCACAATACCGGTACACCCGCCCGGTGTGTCGCTCCGCCGCTATCCGCAATGCTATCACGCCAGAATTGGAGGCTGAATGTAATGCGTGCGCCCACCCGGCTAATCGTGGCGCAATTCGGTAGCTATATCCGAGAGCGCCTCGGGACGCCGCTGAGTCTCCAGATCCTTCTCCAGCCGGCGTAGCGCTACTCCCACGACGTCGCGATGGTGCAGCTTCGAGCCGAAGTCGTTTTGCAGATCGAGCCAGAGATCGTGGAGGCGGTCGAGATCCTCGGGCCAGAGGCGGGGCGGGTGAGGACCGAGATTCACATAGAACGATGGGCGGTTTTCGGCGAGAACTTCGAGCGAGAAGGGATGCCTCGGCTCGGGCAGATTTTCCCACGCCATGCCGATACGCCGGGCCAACTCCTCGGAATCCATTTTCGGCGAAACTCCAGTGACCAAACGGGACGCCTTGAGCTTCGCCGCGGACTGAACCATGGCATCGAATGGGTCGACGCCGGGCACAACCAGCAGATCGACGCTCTTGCCCTCCTTCTCCGCCATGCTCACCACGCGCGTGAACAACTCGCGCTCATAGTCGCTAAAGAGCTGGTTAGCGCCAAGTTCGTACTCTCCAGCGCCCGTGGAAACCGGCCGCACGGTCATCACCACAATATCGTGACGCCGCAGATTGGTCTTTTCGAGAACGCTGTGAAGGTGCCGCATGTTGTTGTAGTCGCGAACGGCAACCAGCACGCAGCCAGGTCTCGCCTGAATCGCATCGGTCGCGATATCGGCGCGCATGTCGAGGTTGAACTCTTCGAGACCGGCCTTCTTCGCCTTCATCTTGCGCTCATTCACTTTCTCGGAGATAGTGAAAACGATAAACAGAAGAGTGGTGAAGCCCACGCCGTAAATGGTGGCAATCTCTTTCGAGAAAAGGTTGGCGATGGCAACGAAGAATAGAATCAAGGTGGTAAGGAACAGGCCGACAGGAATTTCTTTACCGCCGATATGGAAATTGCCAGGCACTTTGTATTCCTGGTCGTGGCGGTGATATCGCAGCACCAGCACGCCCAGCGCCTTCAGGAAAAAACTCCAGACCACGCCAAATGCATACGCTTCACCAAGGAGGTACATATCGCCGCGGCTGAGGGCTATGGTCAAAATCTGCAAAATGGCGATGAGATTGATGATGCGGTACGTCGTGCCGAATCTGCTGTGCGGCTTACGGAACCAATCGAGCAATACGCCGTCTTCGGCCACGCGATTCATGACGCCATTGGCGCCGATAATCGCAGTGTTGACAGCGCCGGACAGAATCAACACACCGACCACGACTACGAATGCCTGGAAAATCAGTTTCAGAAGCTGCGGACCCACCAAATACATCGCAAGGCCACCCAGGAGATTATCTTGAAACTTATCCCTTACGGCATCCGGAATGATCATCGCGGCGAAAAACGTGATGACTCCGGTGCAGACCACGGCATAAATACAGACAATGTTTCCGGTGATTTTCAGGTTCTTCAACTTCGGGTATGCAATCTCGCGATAGACCTGCGCCAGCGTTTCGAACCCGCTCATGGACAGAAGCGAGTGTCCAAATGCGATCACGATCGCGACGAAAGCGATATTAGGCCAGACGGTACCTCTAAACCAACCCAGGCTGCTGTCATTGAATTGGAGATTGTGAAGTACGGGAGCGGGCGGAATCTGCGCGGAACCGTGTACCAGCAGGGTCAACGGGCACCAGATCAAAAACATCACCACCATCACGGTGGTGATCTGCATAATGCGAAGAGCCTTGCCGCTCGATTCATGCATGCCTTTAATGTTTTCCCACCAGAAGTAAAAGGTGACCGCGATGCCGAACCACGCTGCGAAACCGTTGGTGGGAAGGCGCAGATTGGAATGCATCAGTTCGCTGACCTGGTTCAGCAGTCCTGCAAGATATTGGCCGGCGCTAACCACGCTGATTGGGCCTGTAAGAATGTAGTCGAAGAGCAGCGCGGAGACCGAAAGCCGCGCGACAAAAGGTCCCATAGCGTCGCGGACAACCACGTATACGCCGCCACGGACGAACATACTGCTGCTTTCGACGTAGACTGAGCGCACAGCGAAACTGAACAGCATGACTGCGAGGATGAACCAAGGCGCGCTGCGGCCTATGGCGTGCTCTGCGATGCCGCCCGCATAATAAGCCGAGGACGCAAGATCGCTGAGCACGATCGCCGCCGCGCGCCAAAATGAAATAAATGAGAGTGCGACCGTCGTGGCAACGATGATCTTGGCGTTGCTTGACTGACGATCTGTGAGCGGAGGAGACATATGTTAAGCGATACCGGCGTCTCTATTGTACGATTTACGGACCTCGTCACGTCTCTCACCAGCAAACCAAAATTTTTGTAACCTGGATTGAATCTTTCTATGCGGATCTACCGATGACCAATAAGGATCTGGCGGAGTATGTGATCCGCCGTCTACGCGGCAACGGCCATCAGGCGTTGCTGGTGGGGGGCTGTGTAAGGGATCTGTTACTTAACCGTCAACCGAAGGACTACGACGTTGCCACGGATGCGCGACCGGAACAGATTGTGAATCTTTTCGAACACGCGGGGTTGGTGGGCGCCCATTTTGGCGTAGTGCTGGTCTGCGAAGCCGGCGCGATGGTGGAAGTTGCAACTTTCCGCAGCGATCTCGAATATACGGATGGCCGCCGTCCCGAGGGCGTTCGCTTCGAAAGCAACCCGCGCGCGGATGCCATGCGCCGCGATTTTACTATTAACGGCCTGTTCCTCGATCCGATTTCAGGCGAGCAGTTCGATTATGTCGGCGGTCTCGCCGATTTGCGCGACGGCGTCATTCGCGCGATCGGCGATCCGCTGGTGCGATTTCAGGAGGACCATCTCCGGCTGATTCGAGCGGTGCGTTTTGCGGCGCGCTTGCACTTCATTATCGACCCGGCAACGTTCAATGCCATGCGGCAACTCGCACCTTCGATACGGCGCGTTGCGCCCGAGCGCCTCCGCGATGAACTGGTCCGGATCCTGACCGAAGGCGGCGCGCGGTACGGATTCGAGCTATTGGATGCGAGCGGCCTATTGCCGGAATTTCTACCGGAGATCTCCGCAATGAAAGGGGTTGAACAACCGCCTGAGTTTCATCCCGAGGGCGACGTCTGGACCCATACGCTGATGATGCTTGAAGGTCTGGATAACGCGCCGGATCGCTCCACGCCGGCGCTCGGGATGGGCGTGCTGCTTCACGATGTGGGCAAGCCGCCGACATTTCGTGTCGCTGATCGCATACGGTTCGATGGACACGTTGAGGTTGGCGTCCGCATCGCTCGCGAGATTCTTGCGCGGTTGCGTTTCTCGAACGATGACGCGGAGCAAATCCTCGCGCTCATCGGGAATCACATGAAGTTCAAAGACGCCGCGCGCATGCGCGAGAGCACGCTCAAGCGATTCCTCCGGCTGCCTCGTTTCGATGAGCATCTCGCCTTGCACCGGCTCGATTGCCTCAGCAGCAATGGCAACCTCGATACGTGGGAGATGCTGCGGCAGCGTTACACCGAAACGCCTCCGGAGCAGTTGAAGCCGCCTCCGCTGCTGACCGGCCACGATCTTGTCCAGGCTGGCTATGCACCGGGTCCGCGGTTCGGTAAAGTTCTTACCGCTTTGGAAGATGCGCAGCTTGAAGGGCGAATCAAGACACACGAGGAAGCTTTGGATCTCGCGCGTGAGATCTGGCGCAGTGAGTAGATGCGCACGACCGATCAGTTATTCGGCTTCAGGCCTTCGGTACTCCCGGCGGGAGACTGCAACCATCCGGGATACCAATGGAAAACGTTCCCGGTCAGGCTGCCAATGTAGATATCGGTGTCCCTGACGGTGATCCCGTGGCCCGGACTTTCCATGGCGCCGAGAATCTTCCCTGTAGCGAGATCAATGTGCATGATTCTGCCGGCCAGCGTATCGTAGGTGATGTTCTCGATATTGTCGCGGTGCGTGATGATCCACATCTCGTTTTGGGTGATGAAGATGTTCTGCGTCGCGCCGAGATGCGTCCACTGACGCAAAAATTTGCCGTTTTTCTCGAAGATCTGAATGCGGTTATTCTCGCGATCGCTGACGTAGACGGTATCGCGCGAATCGACGGCGACTGAATGGGGATATTGAATTCGCCCGGTCCCTTGCCACGCTTCCCCCAGGCGAAGAGATATTTTCCCTCTTTGGAGAACTTGACCACGCGGGAGTTGCCGTACCCGTCGGAGATGTAGAAATCGCCATTCGAGGCCCACGCAATATCGGTGGGACGATTGAAAGTTTTCTCGTCTGTTCCGGCCTTACCTTTGATGCCCCATGTTCGCAGCAGTTTACCGGTATTTGTGAATTCCATGACCTGGTGATCGCCGTTGTCGGTGACCCAGACGCGATTCTGCTTATCGACACGCAGCCCGTGCGGATTTCCGAACATGCTTTTGCCGGAGGCATCCTTACCCAGGAGCGCACATACTTTCCCTTGGCGTCGAACACTACCAGCGAATCGGCTTTCGACCGCGCTGGAAGGCATAGACGAGTCCGGCGGAATCCGTGGCAACGGAGGATACGCGGCCGAACTTCCAGCCATCAGGCATGGTATCCGGCTCCTCGCCAAAGCGGATCTGCACGCGATACTTCATCAGTCCCCCTTCGTGTGGATACCAGCCAATTTCTCCGGCGAAGCAAAGACAAGTTGTGAGGACGAGAAGAGCGGGTCGGGTCATGAGCGGGATTTTACAGTAGAATGCAGGACGATTGTAGAAACCGAATTGGGTCACTTAAAATTATGACTGTACGTCGCACCAACCTTTCTGCCATCGCATGTACTGCCGTTTTGAGTGTCCGGCCATCCGTCTCATTCAGAGGCGCTCGCATGGCGATGATCCTGTCCAATTCATCCACGTTCACATCGATCCGCCGCCGGGACGATTTCTTCTTCATAACTGACTCAGCAACTCGCGGAACCGCGGCGTCAACGGAAGCCCCGGCACCTCTTTGAATGGAACGGTTGGAGCGTTTGCTGGTAGAGTGCTTGCCACGTCCCGTGGTGAGGCCGAGCAGTTTCCAGTTGGCAGCGCGCTAGCATGTGCCGCGAAATCGACCCGGGTCAATAAAGGTTTCGGCGAAGTAAACAGGATGGCCGTAGAGTTGCTCCCAGTCACTCGACAAGGAACTCGTTAGGCGACCCAGAATGTGCGATGCCAGGTGCGGCACCCGGACCCAGGGCAGAATGAGGAACCTCGTGTTGTATGCAACAAAGCGGATGTTGCGCCGCCGCGCTTCGGCCGTCCAGCCTATGTGGCGATCACGGCTTCCGAGATGACGAGGTGCCGAACTCCATGCCATACAGGCGATGGGGCGGCCTTGCGCCCATACCAGATACTTCAGATGCTCGCCGACTGGCTGCTCGTAACCAAGATAGTGATGATGCTCGATAAGACTGTTGAACAACGGTTCGTCAGATGTTCGCCTGACCTGTTGAAGCGATATCGGACGGATGTCCGTGAGTGCGCCGGCTAGCGGCGTCGTATCGATCAGTATGGGCCGTGGCCGCTCACGCCGCAAGAACGGATTGAGCGAGATCTGACGACTGCTTCCGCTGCCAGGCTTCGCGCAGTGTCGAATAGAGGCGCCGCCGCTCTTGCCACACGCATTTTTCCCGCAAATATAGAAACTACTCTCTGCCTCTGAGTATTGCGGCCATCACGCGCGGGCTTCGCCGTCCGTGCATCACGGCGACAACCCAGAGAGGCTTTTCCTCGGGCGCATATGCAATCAGGTATTCGCGTATCAGAATGAACCGCAACGGCCGCGAGGTGAGGTCCGGGCGTTTTGTGGCCTTGGTTTGGGAAAGGCACCAGGGCGCGAATGGCCGAGAGAATTTCGGCGATCACCCTATCGGCGGCGTCAAGATTGTCGCTGCGGATAAATTCCCAAATCTCGTCGAGGTCAACACGGGCTTCCGGGTGGAAGTGATATCCGGTCATGAGGTGGGTTGGGACCGACGCGCGGCGGCGCTTTTCTCGCGGAAGTATGTTTCAACCTCGTCGCCTGGGATGAGCTTCACCCTGCCGCTTTTCAGATCGTCATAGCGGCTGTTGAGCGTCTCGCGGGTCTGCGCCAATTCATCAAAATATCCCTCGACAACATCCTTCACAAGCATCGCGGCGCTGCCGCGGCCGCTTTGCGACGCGATCTCTTAAGCTTCTTTCAACGTCGGGTGTGAATTGAACTTCCATGTTTCCAGCCTACGGGAAAACCGCCCTTAAGGCAACGTCGATAAACTCGGGTGGCTGCGCCGCTGGAAACACGGCGGGCTGCACCTTGGGCATCAACTGAAGAATTCCGCAGGGTCATGGCGAATCGCATCTTGGTTTTTGCGTCCGGCCCCTTCTCTCTTTACTAGACGATAAAGTATGTTCACATCAACAACCCTAGCTAGATACCTTTCACCGAAGGATGGAATACCAGCAGCGCCGCTGAATCATCCTTCCAGGGTTGAGAGTGCAGCATTTTCCAATTGAAGAATGATACTGAAATCGACATTTGATTCCAACACAAGATGATCCTGAAACAGAGGATGCGAGAAGCGCCAGGGATCTCCTTTCGTGAGCGCCCGAGGGGCGCTGCCTTGGTTTTGTTTTTCTGATTGAAATGGGTAAGGCCGTGGCCGGCGCGGTGGAACTGGCAATTCCATCTTGCACTGACGCAGCAGTTTGGCCTTGGCTGCGCTCATCGCGCATTCGGTGTCGCTCATTGCCTTGGCGACTCTGTCCAGATGGGCGAAGCTGACGCCTGGCTTCAAGTAACTGGCCGCATCCGGCAACGACTTCAGCTTCTCGTATGGGGTCGCATAGTCTTCGATCTTGTATTGCCGTTGCCGCTTGCCTCGAGCATCCAGCGTCACGGTTGCGAAGCCACAGAGGGCGATGAAAGTTTAGGTATGGATTCAACTGCTCCGTATAGAACTTGTCCAACTGGCCGGCATGTTCTCCGCCGATGTGGCCGTAGCCAATGAGCTTGCGAATCACGGCTCCATTCTTTCCCTCCACCAAGGCAGTGGCCTGGCTGCGGCTGGCGCGGCTCTTGGTGAACTCCACCAGCAGCTTGTTCAGCAGCCGCGCCACTGTGTGGTTGATGAACTCCGAGCCGTTTCGGAGTGGAGTCCCAAACTCGGAAACGGAAATTGCTCCAGCATCGCCTTCAGCACCGGTATCAAATACTGCTCGCTGATCTTGCTGGCGCATCCGATCACTTCCCACTGCAGGACCGCGTCCACAGCGTTGATGGGGTACACCCCTTTGGCTCCATCCCAGTCGCCTTGATGCACTGTGTCCACACGCAGGTAGCCCGGACGTCCTTGCGGGTCTGGCCGCTGCCGCTCGGCGATTGACACCCCGCTCGGCCGCGTCGGCTCGAATACCGCCGCCTGCCTTCGATATCCTACGCTGTTGCGCAGATTGTAGAGGTGCGCAAACCGAGATCCCCGCCAGGCGCACATATTCTGGCTTGGCGAACTCTTCGTATTCTCGCCTCAGAATGCATTGCGTTGACGGTCCACTCATCCGCTCGTGCGCTCCATCCACTAACGCCAGCAGCGTCACATCCCCAGCGGTATACTTCCGCGGAAACTGCCGTCGTTGATACGGCTGTTGTTCTATTTTCCCCGTCTCGCGGTACATCCGAAGCAGCCGCGCCGCTTGCGGCAGGCTCAGCCCAGTTACCTTTATGATGTAGGCGCGAACTGCCCCTCGCGCCGTCTTGCCCAGGCTGGCGTACTCCTGCGCGATCAGAATCTGTTGCGTCCAGGCGTAGGTCTCGGCGCGGCCCTGCCCGCTAGACACGATCCCATGGCTGGCCTTCAAGAACTCGCTGATCTGCTCCGGATTCAACTCTTTGGCATTCTGCATCTGCAATTGCATCCTGCCGCAGTTCGCCTACCCCAACTTTCCCATTTTCAGGATCATCTTGTATTGGACAACTCTGAGCCTGACGAACCTCGGGGCCAAGGTTGCACTGAAGGCAACGCGCCGTTTCCCAATGCGATCATCCCTGCAGCCCGGCTCGATCCGATCTCGCAGAAGCTTATGGGCTACTATCCGGAGCCGACGCGCTCGGGCTCCGCCAATAACTATGCCGAGAGCCTTCAGCAGGGACAAAACTACTACTACGTCACGGGGAAAATGGATGAGGACCTCACGGCCAATAATCGTGTCAGCGTGAACTTCTCGCGCTCACACACCGATAACAAGAACCAGATTCGAAGTGGTTACCTACCCACGTTTGCGGCACCGATGTTTAACGAGAACACCGTCGGAAGGACTGAGCTATACGCACATCCTCACTCCGCAACTGATCATGGAATTGCGCTCCGGAGTCAGCCGTCTCTACAACAGCTACGGAGTTCACTTCGCGGGCCAGAATATCGCCCAACAACTCGGCATCCCGAGTACGACCACCGACAAAGGCCTCTGCGCATTCCCTACGTTCCAGCCAACCGGCTACGCCAGTATCGGCGACTACGCGGCAAATCCCGGCTTTCGGATCTCCAACACTCTGACCGAAGCCGGTAATCTCACCTGGGTCAAAGGTCGCCATGTCCTCAAAACCGATGCCGACGCGAGCTTCGGCAACGTGAATAACTATCGGCCAAGCAATGCGAACGGACTCTTCAAGTTCCTCGGCAATTGGACCAGCAACTCGTTCGCCGATTTCGCCCTGGTATATCTCGACAGCTCGAGCCTCACCGCTACTTCCAGCCCGCAGTACCTGGTTGTCCATAACTACGCCGCTTTCGTCCAGGACGATTTCAAAGTCCACCCCCGATTGACCCTGAATCTCGGACTGCGCTACGACATCCCCGAGCCTCCAAGCGAGAAGCGCGGCCGTTGGTCGAACTACGACCCGAGCCTACAGCAGGTACTCATCGCCGGAAATCAGATCCGGTATATTGCCAGTTACGATTGAGTCCCAAACGCGCTTTCGTCATCAAGGAGGGCGTGAAGGGTATGAAAATAGCTCAACCTGGCACGGGCCAGGTCCTGCGCTTGGGATAGAGGAAGGTGTCGACCGTTCCTGTGATCACGCCTAGTACGTAATTACAAAAATAAGCGTATTGAATCAGTTCTGGGAGTGGGCCAGCGAGCGACAATTTCTTTGACTTCTGAAGAAGAACAGACCCTCCGGCAGTGGAAACGCGCCGGTACAGGCGGAAAACCGGATGGTGGAGCGGGCCAAGGTGATATTCTTGGCCAACCAAGGAAAGTCCAACCTGGAGATGGCGCAGCAATTGCGGACCAGGCCCGCTGTTTTTCGGAGTGGCGACGACGCTTGGCGCACGGCGGTTCGACGGTCTGCAAGACGCTGACCGGAAGGGCCGGCCAGCGCATTATACAAACAACGGAAAGCGAGTGCTCACGTTATTGGACGAACCGCCACCGGAAGGGTACGGGGAGTCGTCTGGCGCGCTGCTGACTGAGGCTCTCGGAAACGTCAGTGATCATCAAGTCTGGCGTGTTTTGCGCAAGCACCATGCTTTGCTTACAGGGGCGGCGGAGTTGGTCGTCACCAAGATCACGGATTCGGTCCGAAACCGGCCGACATTGTGGGCTGTATCTGAATCCGCCGGAAAACACGTGGTCTTCTGTGTAGATGAAAAGCCCTCCATTCGGCATTGGAAAGAGCGCAAGGGTGGCTAAGACTCCCGAACGGAAGAGCGTTAAACGGATTCAGTCACGGATATAAGAGGCACGGCACTACCACTTTGTCCGCCGCATTCGACATCGCTACCGGGCAGGTAATGACCGGTATTACAATCGACGGCGGCGGAGAGTTAGTACCTGGACTTCGTGAACCAGTGCGTGATCTCCTATCCGGATCGTGATATCCACGTCGTGTTGGACAGCTTGAATACCCACAAACAAAGAAGCCCGCTAGCGGAAACGCCATCCGAGAGTCCACCTGCATTTCATTCCGACGTCCTCCTCCTGGTTGAATCAAGTGGAAATATTGGCTCAGCGTCCTGGGTCAGCAAGCGTTACAAGTGATTTCGCATCGCCGGAACAATACGGGAGGCGATTGATAAGTTCGTGAAGGCCTACAACCAGAAGGCCGCGCTATTGGAATCGAACAAGGGCTGTGGTCCCCCCGACAGCTCCCAAACGAAAATACGCTGACTTATGCAATTAGGTACTAGT
>CAVYEV010000024.1:0-42702 GCA_963767545.1 Terriglobia bacterium | reverse complement strand
AGCAAGCGATTACGAATTTCGCTTTCCTTTCGCGGCCAGCCGGGGGCGATCAGGTATTTCTGATGCACTATTCAAAAGGGCAGCGAGTCTGGACTGGACCCTTTCCCGTTACCCCGGCCGGCCAGGATGTGATGCGTACGGCGGTGGCCGTCGATGGGCAAGGCCGCGCCTGGATCTTCTACTCCGTGCAGCGAGCCGGCAACTTCGACATCTATGCCCGCAACGCACGCGCCGACGGGACTATGTCTTCCGAGATCCGTATCACCTCCGATCCCGGAACCGATATTTCCCCTGTCGCAGCGAGTGACGCAACTGGCCGTGTATGGGTCGCATGGCAGGGTTTCCGCAACAATAATCTCGAGATCCTGGCCGCCGCGCAGACCGGCGACACGTTCACCGGAGAGACGCTCGTCTCCACTTCTCCGAACAGCGACTGGGACGCAGCGATTGCCGCCGCGCCTAACGGTGAAGTCGCCATCTCCTGGGATACCTACGACAAGGGCGACTACGACGTCTATCTGCGGCGAGTCCGGTTCACCGACCAAATCGGACTTGACGATCCGATTCCGATTGCGGCAAGTTCGAGTTTCGAAGCCCGCAGTTCTCTCGCTTACGACTTCCAGAACCGGCTCTGGATCGCATACGAGGTATCCGGCCCGAGATGGGGCAAGGATTTCGGCGCTTACGATACCAGCGGCATCGGGCTGTATCAGAACCACACGATCGAGGTGCGGTGTCTCATCGGCAACGACCTTTACTCGACGACAGACGATATCGCCCGAGTCCTGCCGGGCGCGCCTGCGCACGCAACTGTTCCTGCCGACCGTAAACGGACCGTTTCCCGCGCAACCCGATCCCACACTGGCACAGAAGCGCACACCCAATAACGGTGCCGGCTTTCCTGCCGCGCCCCGAAACAGCTTTCCGCGCTTGGCCACCGACCCCGACGGTACGGTATACCTCGCCTTCCGCCGCCCTATGGGTTCGGTGGGACTTTCGACGGGACAAGCAACGGGACAGTCGGTGGGCACTATCTGGATTGGGTCGCTCGTCTACTTCGATGGCAAACAGTGGAACGGACCGGGCGTACTCGCGAATTCCGACGGCTTGGGAGACAACCGGCCGGCTCTGCTGGCGCTGGGCTCCGGCGACGTGCTAGTCGGTCAAGGCACGGACCACCGCCTCTCGCCACTGCCCAATGGCACGCCGCAGGCGGATGGCGTAAATGCCGACGTCTATGCTCTCGAACTCGCGTTCACAAAGCAGCAGCAAACGCCTCAACTGCAGAAGATCGGATCGGTGACGCCATCCGCTCCCGACCCTGCGGCGGCAGCGGAGGCGGCCACGGCGGCACTGTCCCAAAGCTACCGTCCGACGATCAATGGACAACCCCTTCAGCTATTGAGGGGCGACTTTCACCGGCACACGGAACTATCCTTCGACGGCCGCCACGACGGGCCATTGGTGGATGGATATCGCTACGCGATCGACGCAGCCGCGCTCGGCTGGATTGGATGCTGCGATCACGACGACGGCGGCGCGCGTGAGTACTCGTGGTGGATGACCCAGAAGTTCACGGATGCCTATTCACTGGGCGCGAAATTTGTGCCGATGTACTACTACGAGCGCAGCGTGGCGTATCCGGAAGGGCACCGCAATATCCTGTTTGCGCAGCGTGGGGTGCGCCCGCTACCGCGTCTCCCGGTCACCGCGCCCGGTTCGCCCGCGGTCCCCGCTCCCGACACGACCATGCTGTACGCTTATCTTCACGCTTTCAACGGTATCTCCGCGCCGCACACGAGTGGGACCGACCAGGGAACGGATTGGCGCAACAATGATCCGCAAGTGGAGCCGTTCGTCGAAATCTATCAAGGCGACCGGCAGAATTATGAAATGCCCGGCGCTCCGCGAGCCAATTCCGCGTCCGATTCCATTTCGGGGTATGAGCCCGCAGGCTACGTTTCGAATGCCTTGGGTATGGGCTATCAGCTTGCTTTTGAGGCGTCGAGCGACCATGTCTCGACGCACATCTCGTACACCAATCTCTGGGTCACGGCGCCGACTCGCGCAGCCATCATGGACGCCATGCATAAACGCCGTATGTTCGGCTCGACGGACAACATCATTGCCGACTTTCGCAGCGGCACTCACTTCATGGGAGAGGCCTTTACCACGAGCAGTGCTCCAGTTTTTACAGTGCGTCTGTGGGGCACAGCGGCCTTCCAGAACGTGTCGGTGGTTAAGGACAACAATATCGTGTACTCGACGAGCGGAGATCGTGTCGTGTCGTTCAGTTGGCAGGATCCGTCGGCTACCAAGGGCAAGACCAGCTACTATTACGTGCGCGGTCTTCAGACGGATGGGCAGATCGTCTGGGCAAGTCCGATGTGGGTGACGCTGCAATGAAGACCGCACTAGGACTTCTGCTGTTGGCTGCGGCGCAGGCACAGACGCCGCCTACGCTTCGCCCGTTGCACGTCGCGCCGTCGGGCGTCATCCTGGATGATCAAGGCAAGCCGGTTCTGCTGCGGGGGCTGAATCGTAGCGCTACCGGATCCGGCAGTGCCGATGCAACCGCGACCGATGCAGAGTACGCCGCGCAGAATCAGTTGCTCTCCATGAACCTTGTGCGGATCTTCGTCAATGCGGCATGGTGGACCGGAAATGTGCAGGTCCCCATCGCCAATATGATGTACCAGGACTATATCGATCTGTTGATTCAACGGGCGAAGAAGTACGGCAACTATGTCCTGATACTGAAAGCCGGACAGTTTCCCGATCCTCCCTGCGGCGCGGACGGGAAGAACTGTCCCGCACCGAATCAGGGGGATCTAAATTGTCAGGCTAACGCGGCGGTTTGTCCGGCGCAAGATACCAGCGGCACGTACATCGATACGGCGTTTACGTTCTGGACGGCGTTTGCGAAAAAATACGCTGCCGATCCGGCGGTGCTCTACGACACTTGGGAAGATATGCACGGCATCGACAATGGCACGTGGAGCGACGGTCAGAACCAGTTGATCGCGGCCATCCGGACGTACAATCCGCAGTCGCTGATCTTTGTAGAGGATACCGGAAATGCTTTTGAATCGATTGTTTCGGGTTCGCTGCCGGACCTCTCGCTGGTCGAATCTCGTGTGGAACTTCCACTTGTATGCCGGTCCCGCCGGATCGTGCATGGAGCCCGCGTCGCCACGGTATGCCAATTGGCCGCTGAACTTCGATCCGCTGGTAAGTTATGCGCAGCAGCACGGCCACGCTGCCGCTATCGCCGAGTGGGGCGCTTGCAACGATAGTGAACCGTACCACACCAACATCACATCGTACGCTCAGGCTCACTCAATCGCGCTCGCCTATTTCGACAGCAGCAATCTGATCGCGCCGGCCGGCAGTACGTTCCAATTGACTGCGACCGGCAGTAAAGTTGCGCAAGCCTACACTGCGATCGCGGCAGGCGCGCCTGGCACGGTCACCAGCGTCTCTTCAGTGGATGGGACGGCAACTCTCGCACCGGAAGCCATCGCCTCCGCCTATGGCGCGAATCTCGCGACTGCGATGCAATCGGCGTCGACGGTGCCTTTGCCGTTGAATCTTGGAGGCACGGGCGTGGTAGTGAAAGACGCGAACGGGGTCTCGCGGACGGCGGAACTATTCTACGTCTCTCCCACGCAAGTGAACTATGAAGTGCCGCCGGGAGTTGCGGCGGGGATGGCATCGGTTACCGTGGCGGTCAACGGAGATCCAGTCGCATTCGGAACGGTTCGGATCGCGGCCGTTGCGCCCGGCCTTTACACCGTCAATTCGAAAGGCACCGGTGTTGCGGCGGGTGTCGTGCAGACGGTTCATGCCGACGGATCGAGCAGCATGGCCGCGACTACGGTTCCTATCGATCTGGGACTCGATACCGATCAGGTCACGTTAGAACTTTTCGGCACCGGAATCCGCGGCCATAGCGCGCCAGTTACCGGCAAGATAGGAACTGCCGCGGTCACGGCCGCATATGCCGGACCGCAGGAAACTTACGTCGGCCTGGATCAGGTTAACTTGAGCTTGCCTAAGTCTCTCCGCGGCGCCGGGAATGTTACGCTTGTCCTCACGGTCGATGGTCAGAGCGCGAATGCGGTGATGCTGAATTTTAAGTAGGCTCTACATCGTCAACTTAAACAGCGAGAAACCCGCCCCCTGCTGATCAGTGACAACCGACATGCGTCCTGCGCCTTCGATCGTCGTCGGCGGCATGTAGACGCGTCCGCCCATCCCGGTCAGTTTCGTTACGGCCGCGTCGCAATCGGCGACCTGGAAGTACAGCATCCAATGCGGCGGAGTGCCGGGCGGTGTCATCCCGGCGGGCGGCAGACCTCCGATCATGTGTTCGCCGTTCTTGATGTGCAGATAACCCGAGTCGTCCTTGCCTTCACCCGGCTCGAACTTCCATCCGAACAGCGCCGAGTAAAACTTCCTCGCCCCATCGCGGTCGGGAGTATTCAGATCCGCCCAGCAGAATGCGTTATCCACGCCGGCGACACCGATTCCAATACTCTCCTTTGGCTGCCACAACGAAAAGTATGCGCCCGTCGGGTCTTTGACGACCGACATGCGTCCCTTATCGCCAACATCGAACGGTCCCGCCAGCACCGTGGCGCCCAATTCGCCCGCGCGCCGGCTGCTTTCGTCGGCATTCTCCGTTGCGATATAGAGCATCCAGTGGGGAGGTACGTGGTGCTCTAACTGATCCTTTCGAAGTGTATAGGCCGCCGCGCAATCGCGTCCGTTCAGGTTGAAAATCGTGTACGCTTCGCTCGGCCCCATAGGAAAGTCGTTTGACTTCCAGCCGAGCAAGGATTCGTAGAAATGTTTTGCCGCGTTCTGGTCAGTGGTCCCCAGTTCCATCCAGCAGAATTCGCCGGGGACGAGTTTGTCGATGAGAGCCATTTCGACAGTATAGTTCGATTCTGTTACATTTTGCTGAGAATCCGGTCGCGTATCCAGTGTTCGTCCCACCATTCCATGGGATTCACCTGCACACCGTCTACCTGCATCGAGAAGTGGAGATGGTCGCCGCCTGCGAGTCCGGTTTCGCCGCTCAATCCCATCCGCTGCCCCTTCGCGACGCTGTCGCCGACCTTCACGTCGAACTTGCTCATGTGTCCATAGATGGTCTGTAAACCGTAGCCGTGATCGAGAACGATGCAGTTACCGTAGATCCCCAGACGATCCGCCCAAACCACTCTGCCGCTGTTGGGCGCGACGATCGGCATATGCTTGCGGTCCGCGAGATCGAAACCGAGATGCGTCTCCACATCGACAGTCTTGCCGTTGTAGAGGTATGTCCGGTGATCGGCGAAGAATGCTTCGTTCTTGGTTGGCGGCCGGACGAACGGACCTTTCCATAACATCGCCGGTTCGGTCTTCAGGCGCAGATCGTACAGTGTCTTCGCATTCAGCTTGCGCATATCCCGGTTGCAATAGATATAACGGGCCAGCAGATCTCCCGGAATTTTGTTTTCCGGATCGATATCGCTGACCACCTTCTGCATGAAAGCGTCGGTCAGAACGATTGTGCTCTCATGAAACTTCTTGGGAAAGAGCTTCACGTAAAATGGCGCCGTCGCCCTTGCGCCGGCGGGATTGGACGCAAAAACCAGCGGTTCGATCCCCAACGGCAGATCCCAGGGATAGGCAAACAGACTAAATCGCTCATTGGGGTGGTTGGGGCGCGGGAAACTGCGGAACGTATAGTCTTTTACTATTACGCCGGAATCTGTCACATAGCCGGACGGCGTGAACGTCACAAGGCCGCAGCCGGCCTGATCGACGTAGTGCTGTACACCGTCTGCTACCACGTGCGGAGGCTTGGTAATGACGTCTACATCGGATGAGACGGAGTTGGTTTCCCCACGCATATCGTTCGCCTGCGCTTCAATGGTGAGCTTAGCCTTGCCATCGTGCAGACCCGGAGCCCCTGCGCGCCCCACGTTCAGCGTCACGTTGCGGACTGGCGCGTTCTTGAAGAAGCGCAAGCGGTGCGACGGCTCTTGCGGACCGGGAATCGAGTAGCTCTTGCCGTCCTGTTCGACAATTGCGGTGACGTTGCGGATGCCGTGCGGATTGGTGAGCTGCACATGGACCGGCGTCGAATCTCCGATTGCCTTGATCTGCGGATTCACCTGAATCTGCGTGGCTGAAGAAAGAGTAAACAATGTAACGGGCACTGCTAGAAGAAGCAGCACCACGGCGGCTAAGATCAATCTCATTTCAATCCATTCGTAGTAGGAGTTGCGGCTGGCGTTGGCGACGGGTTCGTAGGGGGCGGCGGGGGAGGAGCTTTTGCCCACCGATCCATCCACTCGATAAATGTCTTATACCAGAGCGCGCTGTTCTGTGGCTTCAAAATCCAGTGTCCCTCATCCGGGAAGACCAGCAACTGCGAGGGAACCTTCTGCATCTGCAGCGCGGTGAATAGCTGCAGGCTTTGACCATATGGCACGCGGAAATCGAGCTCACCGTCTATCACCAGAGTGGGCGTCTTGAACTCCTTCGCGAACTGGCTGGGCGACCATCGCACGTACATTTCGGGATCGTCCCACGGCATGCCCCCGAACTCCCAGATCGGGAACCACAACTCCTCAGTCTCCCCGGCTTCGGAACGAAGATCGTAAACTCCCGCGTGCGAAACGAGCGCTTTGAATCGCGTGGTATGTCCAAGAATCCAGTCCACCATATACCCGCCATACGATCCGCCGGCAGCCACCATGCGGTCCGGGTCCACGTATGGCAGCTTAGCGGCATGGTCCGTTACTGCCATGATGTCGTTATAGGGTTTCCCGCCCCAGTCGTGATTCACCGCGTCCGTGAACGCCTGACCATACCCGACCGAACCTCGCGGATTCGGCATCACCACGACGTATCCTGCTGAAGCGAACACCTGCGCATTCCAGCGGTATGTCCAGCTCTCGCCCCACTCGCCTTGAGGGCCGCCGTGAATCAACATCAGGACCGGATACTTCTTACCCGCATCAAATCCCGCAGGCTTCACGACGAAACTCTGAACCTGCAAACCGTCTTCGACATCCGTAAAAAATTCTTCGAGGTTGGTGAGTTGATGCGAACTCAGAATCGCATCATTGAAATGTGTCAGCGGCACCGGAGCACCGCCGCCCGAATTCGCCCGCGCAATCTCAGGCGGGAACGCGCCGCTTTGCCGGGTGAAGATCATCGTCTTCCCATCCGGCGTGAACGCCATATCGTCCAGCGTGCTGTTGCCGGAGGCTACGATTCGCAGCGCTCCGCCCTCGACCGGGATCGCCTGAATCGCTTGCCTTCCCCTATCTGTAACCGTGAAAAACAATCGCGAAGAATCGGGGAGCCAGGTGAAGCTGTTGACGGACCGGTCGAGATTTTCGGTCAGCGAATTCAGCCTTCCCGTGGCCCGTTCGAGAACCAGCAAACGCCAACGGTCGCTCTCATATCCGGCACGCGATTGCGACCGGAACGCGACGTACTTCCCATCCGGCGAATAGAGCGGCGAATTGTCCGCTGCGGGATTGGGAGTAATGCGCCTGGGCGTGGCCGCGTTCTCACCGGTGATAGGAACGACAAACAGATCGTTATTGGTGCTGATCGCAGGATTCTCGTCGGTATTCATCGCGAAGCACACTTCCTTGCTGTCCGGCGAGATCGCATAATCGTCGGGGCCACCCAACGAAAACGGCGGCACATCGCGATTCCCCGGAGTGAGGTCCACGGCCGTGCCGCCATCCGCTGGAATCGAAAGCAGGTGACTGCGCGTGAGCCCCTGCCACGAAGTCCAGTGACGGTACAGCAAGCTCGTTATCAATCGCGCCTTTACCTTGCTCGCCTTCTGCTCGTCGAGCATCTTCTTATTGCAGACATCGTCCGCGCCGCACGACGGGAACACATCGCTGGTAACCACCAGCATCTTGCCGTCGGGAGATGGCAGGATGCCACCTGCGCCCGTCGAGAGGAAAGTGATCTGTTTGGCATTTGCGCCGTCGGCATCCATACGCCAGATCTGCTGCGATCCCGAGCGGTCCGACGTGAAGAAGATCTTGCCGTCCTTCGACCATCGAGGCCGGTCATTGGCGTCGCCGGTATTGGTTAGCTGCACGGGCGAACCACCTGAGATTGGGACGGCATAAATGTGTTTCGGTTTCTTATTAGCTTCGAGATCGACAGTCTGCACGACGAAAGCGACGGTCTTGCCATCGGGCGAGATCTGAGGATCCGATATGCGCGCCAACTGCATCATCGCTGCCGCGTCGAACGGCTGCTTCTGCGCAAGGAGCGTGGAAGCGGCGAACAGCACGGCTGGCAAATAGAAACGCATATACCGCGATTATGGCAGAGGACACTCAACTCTTGAGCAGCCAATCCCGGTTGCTCTTCACATCTTCGAGGAGCGACTGGCATAGCTGTTCCCGGCGCTCGAACAAACGGTATCCTTCGCGAGGCCGGAGATAGCCCTTCGCTTTCGGCTCGGCGGAAAACAATTTTTCCTCGCCGATTTCGCGGGCCTTCATCTCATAACGCGCGCGGTTATCGAGGAGAGCCTTCACAAGGAAGGGCATTACAGTCGAATAATCGGCCTGCATGCTTTCTGTCGATTGCAAGTAGGTGTCCTTGTCGACCTTTCCCCATGTCACGGCCTCGGCGGGAAAGCACGACGAAAGCGATCCGTCCGTCACCGGCGACGATACGATCTGCACATCGAATTCGTAGCCGCGGACGTTGTTCAGTCCCAGTATCTGGCTGAGCGCCGGCTCTGGCTGCAGGTTGAAATTCTTCGGAACTCCTCCGCCGAGAACGAGCGTTGCGAGAGATCCCACGGGGTTTTCAAACAGGCCCCACCGATGGTACGCGCAGGATTCGAAGACTTCCGCGTGCAGATCGAGATCGAAGCCGTATTCCGGGATGATGCCCGCCTTGCGCATGGCCCAAAGCTTCATCGAATTCAGAAAGACGCTGCCATCTCCCGGAGCGCCGACGAATACCGGCAGAGCCATGCGATGACACGTTGAAAGTAAGCCGGCTTCAACGCCGTTGCGACGCTCCTGTTCGGCGTACAGCGCTCCGAGCTTGAAGCGCAGTTCCGTACCGGTCATTTTCTTCGCGAACTCGGCATCGCTTCAGGCATGCGGTCAGGAATCGGTCCTGGTCCAGCAGTACATCCTCATCAAACGCCATGTCGGTTACGCGAATTGTTTTCTCGTCGCGCAACGCACCATCGTCACCGAAGATCGGCACCTCATGGATTGGGTCTTTATGCGCGTCCAATGCGCGGTGGCCGTCGTGATAACAGACGGCATCGGTAGTGCTCAGATAAGCGACCCAGCCGCTTTCGAGCAGAGGGATCAGCCATGCCTGATGCTGTCCCGACACAGTCACCGGCCCCGCGATTGACATGGTGATAGGGCAACCTGCGCCGATTGCACGATCCAGGATGTCGTATATTCGCCGCAGATAAGCGCCACCGAAGGCAGGCAGGCAGTTTTCAAATACCTCAGCAATGGTGTCGCACTGATCCACGCGCCGGACACGAACTGGACGGCGTTGACTGGTATGGGTTGTCATCTCCCCGGAGTGTAGCGTAAGGAAGGAGATGCGCTTTGCAAGCTTACTTGGGCTTTTCCGCAGTGGGTTTTGTGGGATCAGCGGCGTCCGGAGAATGAACCGGCGTTCTCGGAGCGACCGGCGGAGGCATGTTGGGATTGGTGCCGTTCTTCGGCGGCGGCGGTGTGATCGGAGCCCGTGGATCGTTCGGATTGTCCGGGTTCAACGGTACTGCGGAAGAATTTGAAGGAGGCGATTGCTTGTCGGTTTTGGTTCTCGCCTTGGCCTTGGTTGACTGCTTCTTCTTTGGGCTGGTCTTTTCTGTATTTGGGTGTGTGTTTTGATCCTGGTTTGCGGAGGATTGCGCACACACCGGTAATCCAATCAGACCGGCAACCACGATGGAATGGAATAATCTCATAAGACCTTCTCGTGTACAGAGGTGAGCAATTGCCGCGCCATTCGTAGTTTTCAATGTTACAATCCGGGAGAAATGCTTATAGCAATCCGCCGATTCCGTTCACGCCTTTAAGCTTCAAGGGATTTTCGATTGGCCAGATACCAAGATGAAGACGAACAGCACGTTCGTATTCGCAATCGCAAACCGACAGTCCAGAAATATAAGCCCGACCCTAACGCTGCGCCGATAGAAGGCCGCGAAGCCGCTCAGGGACAGGTCGTAACCGTCGGCCATCGCACATGCAAGGTTATCAACGAAACCGGCCTGCTCACCTGCCGGAACCAGCTTCCGCTTGCGCCCGGCGATTTCGTGGCGTTGACCGCCGAGCATCGCGTTGCGCGCATCCTGCCGCGTAAAACTTCGCTTTCCCGGCCAGACCCCGGCAATCCCAATCGCGAACGCGTCGCCGCGGCGAATATGGATCTTGTTGTTATCGTCGCTGCCGCGGCGGACCCTCCCCTTCGCCCCGGATTGATCGATCGTTATTTAATCGCGATCGAGCGCGGTGGCGCAGATGCAGTGGTCTGCATCAATAAGTGCGAGATGGTGGATCGCAATGCCATTGAAGATGCCCTGCGGCCGTACGCGGGCCTCGCAATGCCCGTTGTCTTCTGTTCGGCGCGAACCGGCGCTGGGATCGAAGACCTGCACGCGCTGATCGACGGAAAACTGTGCGTGTTCGTTGGGCAGAGCGGTGTCGGAAAGTCGTCGCTATTGAACGCGCTAATGCCTACGGCGGGAGCGGCCACCGGGGAGACCAGCAAAGCAACGGGGAAAGGCCAGCACACCACTACCCGATCGCAGATCTACGATCTTGCCGGCGGCGCTCGCGTGATCGATACTCCCGGTGTGCGGGAATTCGGTCTATGGCAGCTCGATCCCGCGGAAGTCCGCCAGTATTTTCACGATTTCGATGAGGCGTCCGCAGAGTGCCGTTTCCCGGACTGTAGTCATCTTCACGAGCCGGGCTGCATGGTGCGAACGCAGGTGGAAGCCGGAATCATTGCCCTAGGGCGTTACGAACGCTACAGGCGCATCTGCGAATCCGCAGATGAATCTGAGCACGGTGCATTCTGATCAGGTGCGCGGCGAGGCTGCGAGATTCGCCGGGATATTCTGTTTGGGCGCCTTGACGGGTTCGGCTTCGATGCCTTTTTCGTCGACATCGCCGCCCATGCTGCTGATCGAAGGGGATCCGTAGTCCGTTCCCCCGCCCGTTGGCGGATACCCCGATTCAGATACGCCGTGCTGCATCTGGTACCGCGATGCCTGCGTACTGGTTCCGCATCCCGTGGAAATCACTGTTCCGATGCAGAGCGTGAGCGCTACCCCAAGCCGTATGTCTGTCCGAATGACCATAAAGATCAGTATGCCACGATGCCACATGCCGGGCGCCATTTACAAGGAAGACTTGCTGAACGAAGAAGAGCGGCCGGGAAAGGCGCGAGCGCGCAGAGCCGACTGGAATCTTCAGACATCGACCTGCCCCGGAAAATGACAGGCCGGAAGGTCGTATTCGTCAAAGACTGTTTCACATAGGGCATATGGCGGCCCGTTGTACCAGGACGGGTCGTCATCGTGCTCAAGGCAAATCGCGATTACGGTGCGAGCGCCTAAATCAGTACAGCGCCAACGTCGCTCCCCACATTCGAACTCCAGGCCCACGTGGAAATCTGCATGTTTCATCGCGTACGCTGTGAGTTGCAGCTCTATTATTTCACTATCTAACCGCCTCGATCCGGACCGATGTTTCGGTTAAGTCATCGGCTGCAGCGCCCACCGCGATTCGACCCGGACCGTTGGCGCGTACGATAGCAACGCACCTTCCTTGATACGCATGGCGCGAGGAAGACTGGAACGGTTCGTGGCTTTCGATGTCGGCATTATCGACTGCGGCAATTGCGCCGGGACCGGTGATCTTGAACTGGATCAGATCGCTCGCGTCCGGTACCGTGACACCCTTCGCATCCACGATATGCGCGGTTACGTATGCGACATCGTTCCAGTCGTTCGCGAGGCGCGCGCGATCCACGGACAGCGCGATCCGGGCAGGCTTTCCGGCGGTTCGCAGTTCCTCGGATGCCGTGATCTGGCCGTTGTTCCTGCACACTGCCTTGATTGAACCGGACTCGAAGGGTACTGTCCAAGCCCGCGGCGACGCATCCGCCGGCAGAGGTTTCGTACCCATCGACTTTCCGTTGAGCGACATTTCCACCTCTTTGCAGTTGCTGTACACCTCAACGCTTTCAACACTCTCATGATGCGGCGCGATGTTCGACGGCGTCCAATCCGCGAAAACCGTCTGGACGCGCTGCAGAGGGTTGAAGCCGGGATCGTCCGGTGTCGCTTGCGCGCGGGCCACACGGCGGGCGATGTGTACAACGGGCTTTTCGGACCACCAGCTCTCTCGCTCCAGCCCGGTCGGCTTCAGTACTCCGATGCGGTCAAGCAGCCCCGACGCTGCGCCGATCACCGGCCAATGGCGGGACTCGCCGATGTAGTCGATACCGCTCCAGAGAAACTGTCCGGCATAGGGCGGGTTATCGCGCAAAGCCAGCCAGACACGGCGGTCATGGCCGTTCTCGGTGCCTATTATCTTGCGCGACGGTTTGTCTGCGTGCGCCTTGAGAATTTCGTTTTCGCGATAGTTCTGCCCGATGACGTCAAGCATATCGGCGAGCCCATCGTCGTAATCGTGGCTGACATTGGGACGAAACAATGCCTGGGTAACGGGCCGTGTGGGATCGAACTCGTGGAAGGTATCGAGCAGGCCGCGGAGAATCTCCTTCGCGAGATCGGCTTTGGGCGTATCGTGAATCTCGTTGCCCGCGCTATAGAGCACCACGCTCGGATGATTGCGGTCGCGCTTCACGGTGTCGCGCGTGTCGATCTTCGACCATTCGCGGAAGTAGAGGTGGTAGTCGTACGGATTCTTGGCGACGGTCCAACAATCGAACATCTCGTCCATCACGAGGATGCCCATGCGATCGCAAAGATCGAGGAAGTCTGGCGATGGCGGATTATGCGCGGTGCGAATGGCGTTTACGCCGAGTTCCTTGAGCGCTGCAAAGCGGCGCTCCCACGCGGCGTCCGGAACGGCCGCGCCGAGTCCGCCGGCTTCTTGATGAAGGCAGACCCCCTTCAATTTGAAATTCTTACCGTTGAGCCAGAAGCCGGTATCCGCTTCGAAGTGCGCGTCGCGAATTCCGAATTTGATGGATTCTAGATCGAGCGCGTTTTCGCCCTCGATCACGGAGACGACAATCTTATAAAGTGAGGGAGTTTCAAGATTCCACAGCTCTGGCGAATTCACGTTCATGAACTGATCGAACGCGGCCGTCTTTCCGGCTTCGATCGTAACGGCGTTGGCCTTGCCGGTTCCGATCGCTTTGCCGTTTGGATCGACGATCATGAACTGCACGGCCACAGTGCGGGCGGCTGCGGATTGATTTACCACGGCGGTCTTTGCGTGAACCGTTGCGGCTTGCGGAGATACCTTCGGCGTCGACACGAATGTGGCCCACTGATCGATGTGTACCGGATCGGTAGCAAGCAACCTGACATGCCGGTAGATCCCCGCGCCGGCGTACCAGCGTGACGCCGGTTGGGCGGAGTTGTCGGCACGCACGGCGAGTACGTTCTTACCATTCGGTCCGAAGTTCAGATAACGCGTCAATTCATAACGGAAGCTGACGTAGCCATAGGGGCGCTTGCCGAGATGCACGCCGTTGATCCAGACGTCGCTGTTTGCCATAACGCCATCGAAATCGATGAATACGCGACGGCGCGCAAACTCCCGCGGGGCGGGGAAGTGCTTGCGATACCAGCCAACGCCCGCAGGCAGGAATCCGCCCGCGCCACCGGTGGGATTCTTCTCGTCGAACGGTCCTTCGATGCTCCAATCGTGCGGGACGCTCAGCGTTCGCCACGAGGAGTCGCTGAAATCGGCCTTTTCGGCTCCGGATGCATCCGACTTAAGGAATCGCCAATCGGAATCGAAAGAGACGCTCACTCGCGGCGCGGCGACCGCCACCGCGGCGACCAAGACAAGGAGAAGCAACAGGCGCATGTTGAGTTCAGTGCGCGCCGGCGCGGCGCTGATAGATCGTTTCGAAGTCGGGTTTCGAGCCCATCGAAACGCCCGATGAATAGGACGAACCAGGCTTCGGGTAATTCTCGGGACGGACACCGTCGACGGGTTGCGACGTAGGTTCGTTGTTCGACGTTTTGGATTCGACTTTTGCCCGCCTGCCGGCTTGAGGCCGCGCATCCACCCGATCGATGTCGTTCTTGTCGATGGCCGTCTCTTCGTTCTTGACCACGATGATTAGCTTTTCGTCGGTGGCATCTCCCGCCTTGGCGAGGATGGGCTGCCGCGCGCCTTTCTTGTAGACGCGAATTTCGGTACCACTCTTCAGTTCTTTGACCTTGCTCCACTGGTCGTCTGTCTTGGCGGGATCGGCAGCGAAGGCGAGCGAGGCTGCAATCAGGAGTGAGGATATTATTCGCATGGCTGTCTGCCATCCTACGCTTGGCGCGATGCGAAGGCAACACCCACCGTGGATCATTCGGGAAGAGCCTGACGTCCACACGATTGAAGCTCATTACCTTCCCGGTAACGAAGGACGAGCTTGAGTCGAGGCGGCCCGCGGGCCACGTCTGCGGGGCAGTTTTCTGGTTGTCAGGCAGTTTTCTGGTTGTCAGAATGATATTGGCGATCGGCGGAATATTCTCGGGTTCCCGCGCGATAAGCACCCTTCCTGACGGGCGAGAGCGTCGGGAAAATTGCGGCATAATCCGTGGAAGTATATTGTGCCGTGGCATCGCCGTCCGGACTCAACCATATTTCCTGGATGTTATCCGCGCCGGTGTAAGCCGGATTGAAGTGCCCGTCAATGGTGGGAGTCTTTCAATCTGTTCAATCATGCGGCTTTCCCGCGCCCGGCACAAACCCCAACGACGCCGGTTTCGGTACCGTGAATCCCTCTCAAAACAACCCTGCCAGAACAGTCGAAACCGGCGCATGCATGACCTTTTGCGCAGCAGTGGGCGGTGCAAAGCTATCATGATCGCCGAGTTTAACGGTGACTGACCCAGCCAAGAGCAAGTCAATTTCGTTCGCTTCTCTCTCAGCCAATCATCAGGCCGCTCCCCAGTCACAACACCCAAAAATATTTCGTATCTTCCTGAAATAAATCCATTTAACCCATAATCCATCCACCTCGCCCACCCCGTCTTTCCCAACCTCATAAATTATCTTGGAATCAGAAAGAGGGTTTTATGTCCGAACGCAAATTATTTCCAGAAGATGTCTATCCCGAGTATTACAAGCGAAATTCCTACGAAGCCTCCCATGAGCTCATCGGAATCCTCAACAACCTGGGCATTCCCTTCATCACCCCTCAGGGCATCCGCTTCCTCAGCTACCGCTTTGGCGACGGCTGCAGCGTCTCCACGCCCCTCTCTCACAAAAGCGTCCGCCTCCGCGCCGCCAGCGAATACTACCAGCGCCACAAGAAAGCTCCCAGCGATTCCGCCCTACGCGCCGCCTTCCTCATCTTCAAATCCCAAGCCAGCCGCAGCACCCGCGACGTCCACTTCCGCATCGGCGCCACCGGCTGGAGCCCGTTCCAAAGACGAAGGCAGCATCCACCTCGACCCCGCCTGGAACTGCGGCCGTCACATCGAAATCACCCGCGACGGCTGGAGCCTTCGCCGCAACCTCATCGACACCGTCCCATCCCCAACCGTAGCCCCGCAACCCGCCGTCGACCCCCTCCACGACATCGACCCCATAGAAGAGCTCGACATACTCCGCCATCTCCTCCGCCTCGAAAACGACCGCCCCGCATGGCTCCGCGTCGTCGTCTGGCTACTCGCCGCCTTCCGCCCTGCCGACGATAACCAACACCCGCGCGACTATCCCATCCTCCAAATCTCAGGCCCGGCAGGCTCCGGCAAAACCTCCGCCGCACGCATGCTCCGCGCCCTCGTCGACCCGAGCCTCGCCCCCATCAACTTCACCCCCACCAACGAAGCCGCCGGCGGACGCATCGCCCGCGACAATCACGTTGTCTTCATCGACGGAGCCACCCGCCTCGCCCGAAGACCCGCCGAAGTTCTCGCCCGCCTCTCCACCGGACTCCCCGCCAGCTTCCACGGCGAGATGCAGAACGTCTCCCGCCCCATCATCATCACCACCAACGAACCCGATGCCGCCGACCGTCTGTCGAGCCGCATCCTCCCCGTCGAACTCCCCGAGTTACCCGATCCACTTCCCAACGACGAACTCAACCGCCGCTTCGAAGAGCACCGCAAATCGATAGTCGAAGGCATCCTACTTCTCCTCGCGGTCGCGCTCCGCTGTCTGCCGGGCATGCCGTTCCCGGAAAAGGCGAGATTCCCCGAAGCCGTGCAATGGGCCACCGCCGCACTCGTCGATGTCGATCAAAAAGAGCTGGTTTGCGTCACCCGAGCGGAAAACAAACTGCAAGCCGACCTCATCAAAATCACCACCGAAGGAGGAGGAGAGTGGAAGGGAACAGCCACGGAACTGGTCGCCGCCCTCAATTTGAAGCTCACTGCAAGAGCATTAAGTCAAAAGCTCGCTGAAATTCACCCCATTTGCGTCACCAAGTCGAGACGAAAGGAGGGAAGGACAATAAAACTGACCCTTGAAGCCGACGCCAAGCCGGAAAACCCAGCCGACCCTGCAAAAGCGGCCTGATTTTCGTCTTCCCGTCCACACACACGATGAAATACTCGTGCCCCCGTGGGCAAAAGTTCTTTGACAATTTGCTTCCGCTTGGGGTGGGGCCGTCCTTGGTTCGTCCTTATAGGTACGCCTCGAGTCTTTTGTTGCACGAAAGCCGTCGCGAAAGGCGGCTTCGGCAGGATAGATTAGAGGAATGCCCAAACCCGAAAGATCTTACGGATTCAACACTCGCGCCCTACACGCTGGTCATGTCCCCGACGCCGCCTCCAACGCCCGTGCCGTGCCGATTTACCAGACCACTTCCTATGTCTTCAATGACAGCGATCATGCCGCCGCGCTTTTTGGTTTGCAGACGTTTGGGAACATTTACACGCGGATCATGAACCCTACCACCGCCGTATTCGAAGAGCGGATGGCTTCGCTCGAAGGCGGCGTTGCGGGGTTAGCCGTATCGAGCGGGCAGGCTGCCCAGTTTCTGGCTTTGACCAGCCTCATGGGAGCGGGCGACGAGATCGTCGCGGCCAGTACTCTCTATGGCGGGACCGCAACCCAGCTTGATGTAAGCTTCCGCCGGCTCGGTATCGATACGACATTCGTCGAGCCGGACGACCCTGAGAATTTTCGCCGCGCCATTACACCCCGGACGCGCTGCCTCTTTGCGGAGACGATCGCCAATCCCCGGATCAATGTGCTCGATATCCGCGCCGTTGCGGATATTGCGCATGAGGCCGGCATCCCGCTGGTAATCGACAACACGTTTGCCTCGCCATCGCTCTGCCGCCCGATCGAACATGGGGCCGACATTGTAGTGCACTCGGCGACGAAATTCATTGGCGGGCATGGAACGTCCATAGGAGGAATGATTATCGATAGCGGAAAGTTCGATTGGGGCAACGGTAAGTTTCCCTATTTATCGGAACCTAGCCCGGGTTACCACGGGATGAAGTTTTGGGAAACGTTCGGCAATATTGCGTTCATCATTCGCGCGCGGGTGGAGGGATTGCGCGACATGGGTCCCGCGCTCAGTCCCTTCAACTCTTTCCTTTTCATTCAAGGAATCGAAACGCTACCGTTCCGGATGGAAGGTCACTCGCGCAACGCACAGGCCGTTGCGGAGTATCTGGAAAAGAATCCAGCCGTGAATTGGGTGAACTACTGCGGACTTCCGTCGAGCCGTTATCACAGCCTGGCGGCGAAGTATCTTCCCAACGGATGCGGCGCGGTCCTCACATTCGGCATCAAGGGAGGTTTCGAAGCCGGCAAGAAGCTAATCGATTCCCTTGTCCTGTTCTCTCATCTCGCTAACGTAGGCGATGTGCGCAGCCTGGTGATTCATCCGGCCTCCACCACGCACCAGCAATTGTCGGATTCCGAACAGACTGCGAGCGGCGTAACCAAAGATATGGTGCGGTTGTCTGTTGGATTGGAAGACTTGAGCGATATCATATGGGATTTGGAGCAGGCGTTGGAGAAATCGCAGCAATGAACGGCGGAGCCGGGGATCATTCAGAATGAGAACGAAAGCAAAGTTACTTCCGACGCGGACTGTTCCCGGATTCTCCAACAATACAGCCGGGTCGCCGTCGTGGGGCTATCGCCTAAACCCGATCGCCCCAGCAATTTCGTAAGCGTGTACCTCGCGCGGCACGGCTATGAGATTACGCCTGTCAATCCAAAAGAGACTTCGATACTTGGACGCAGATGTTATCCATCGCTGAAGGAAGTTCCGCGGCCGATCGAAATCGTAGATATTTTTCGCGATCCGTCGGCGGTCGCTGCCATTGTGGATGATGCGATCGAGTGCGGAGCGAAGGTTATCTGGATGCAGTCGGGCATCGTACATCATGAAGCCGCGCGGAGGGCGAGGGACGCGGGTCTTGATGTGGTCATGGACCGCTGCATCAAAATTGAGCATGCGCGGTCGTTGAGAACGAGCTGATCCTAAATCGAATGGAAATGGGGACACCTTTACGCTACCTGCTAATAGAGAACGATGAAAACGATGCTCTGCTGATAGAAGCCGAGCTGCTCCGCGAGGGCTTTACTCCATCGTGGCGCCGGGCCGATTCGGCGGATGAAGTCGGAAAGCAATTGAGCGAGGGCGTTTTCGATCTGGTTTTGTCCGACTACGCGATGTGGAACTTCAATGGACTGGAGGCGCTCCGCATCTTCCGCGAAATGAATCTCGATATCCCGTTCATTATCGTTTCGGGACAGATCGGCGAGGAAAAAGCCGTCGAGGCGATGAAAGCCGGCGCGGACGACTATGTTCTGAAGGATCGTCTGAAACGGCTCGGTCCGACCGTCAGGCGCGAACTTGAACGCGTGCGCGTTAGCCGCGAACAGCAGCAGGCCACGGAAGTAAACGCGGAGCGCGCGCGCCGTCTGGCGGAGATTCTCGACAATATCAGCGAGGGGTTTCTTTCGGTCGATGTGGAATGGCGGTTGGTTCATCTCAACCGTGCCGCGGAAAGGATCTTTCGCCTTGACCGCGACGAGACGATCGGGAAGGTGTTCTGGGATCTCCTCGCCGGCTTGGCGGGCACCCGCATTCAGGCTGAGTTACGGCGCGCTGCCGAGGACAAAGCGCCGGTGCATATCGAAGACTATTTCTCCACCTATGACATCTGGCTCGAACTGAACGTATATGCGACGCGCTACGGATTGGCGATTCTGGCGCGCGATGTGACCGAGCAGAGACGCTTCAATGAGCAGATTCGCCAGACTCAGAAACTCGAAAGCCTTGGAGTTCTGGCGGGTGGAGTCGCGCACGATTTCAATAATTTACTGACCGGAATTCTGGGAAATGCCAGCCTCGCGCTGGAAACGATTTCGAGCAATAACCCCGCTAAGACGATGCTGCGGGACGTGATCAACGCGAGCGAGCGGGCTGCCCATCTCACCCGTCAACTCCTGGCATATGCGGGCAAGGGGCGTTTCGTTATCGAAAGCCTGGATCTCTCCGATCTGGTTCAACAGATCAGCAGCCTGATTCAGACATCGATTCCCAAGAACGTGCAGCTTCGACTGGATCTGCCGCCGAACCTGCCTTGCGTAGAGGGCGATGCGGCGCAGATACAGCAGCTCATCATGAACCTGGTAATCAACGGCGCCGAAGCGATCGGCGAACAGACTACCGGCACTGTGCTGGTGACCACGCGCGCTCAGGACGTCGATGAGGATTATATCCGGACAACATTCACGCCGGAGCAGATCGCGCCCGGCAAATACGTCACCATGGAAGTTCACGATACGGGAATCGGAATGGATGCGCATACCATGGCCCACATTTTCGATCCGTTCTTCACCACAAAATTTACCGGGCGCGGCCTGGGACTCGCCGCGGTAATGGGGATTGTGCGGGGTCATCGCGGAGCGCTTAAGGTATACAGCACTCCCGGCCATGGCAGCACGTTCAAGGTCCTGTTGCCGGCAACCGATGAAGAGCCCGTCAAGGCGCGGCCTAAGATGACCGATTACAAATTGGACGGATCGGTTACCGTGATGGTCGTCGACGATGAGCAGGTGGTGCGCCGCACGGCCAAGTCGATGCTGGAACGCTTCGGATATACGGTGGTACAGGCGGAAAATGGACAGGAAGCGGTCGATCTGTTCAAAGTGCTCTCGGAGAAAGTGTCGGTAGTCCTGTTAGACATGACTATGCCGATGATGGGCGGCGAAGAAACGCTGCGTCACATGAAGACCATCAATCCGCAAGTCAAAGTGATCCTTTCGAGCGGCTACAACGAAGTGGAGGCGGTGCAGCGCTTCACTGGCAAAGGTCTCGCGGGATTTCTCCAAAAGCCCTACACCGCGACCGCACTGGCGGAAAAGGTTCGTAGTGTGATGGAAGAAGGGAAGCCGCTAGCCGCGGGCGAGCCGCTCCCCGGGTAAACTGTAGCCGATGGATCATACACCGGGATTTCTCAAGATCGTGGATGAGGCGAAGTCGCGCATCCGGCAGATCGATATCGCAGGATACAAGCGGATGCTCGCCGCCGGTGAGAAACATCTGCTGATCGATGTGCGCGAAGACAACGAATTCGCGGCTGCGCACGCCGCCGGAGCCATGCATCTCGGTAAGGGCATTATTGAACGCGACATCGAACGTACAGTGCCCGATCGGGATACGCGGATGGTTCTCTATTGCGGCGGCGGATTCCGCTCCGCGCTCGCCGCCGATTCGCTGCAGAGGATGGGCTATAGCAACGTGATTTCGCTCGACGGCGGCTGGCATGCCTATGAAGTTTCGGGACTGCCAATAGACAAATAGCCGTACGCTGCGGTACAAAGCGTGTTTACGTGCATGCAGAATCATGCTCGATTTTCAGTCGGCAAAGGATGGTTGACATGAAACTCAAATGGCTCGGCGGAGTTGCGCTGGCGCTGGTAGTCGCCGGCGTGGTGATGAATTTCGACGATATTGTGCGTTACGTTCGCATCAGCACAATGTGAACGCGCGGGCATCGGTGCCAATGCCTGGTGCCCGTTACCATCAACCCAACCACTCCGGTTTCCGGGCCGTGCCGTCGAATTGGGATGTAGTCTTGAACGGCTCGTATTTGCCCGTCAAGGCAGCTTGTTTTGTCTTCTGAACCAGGGCGGAAATTTCCGCGTTGGTGAGAGGTTTGAAAGTCTTGGCCGCCTCGAACGCCTGATTCAAACGGTCCATCGAATCGCATCCCGTAATGACTACGGAGGTCGGCTGGCTGAGAGCATAATGGAGGCATTCGATCCCGGTCGCAATTCCGTTTTGGGGAATATTTGACGACGCCATTGGCTTCATCCCCAGCAATGCGATACCTCGCTCCACCAGCTTTGGAACCACTTCATGGCGGAAACTGCGGAAGCTGTAATCGAGGATATTGATCGGCATCTGCGCCGTATCGAAGTGGAACTTATGCTGGTCCGCGACCTCGATCATGCGCAGATGCACCGCGGGATCCTTGTGGCCAGTGAAGCCGATGTACTTGATCTTCCCGGCCTGTTTGGCGGCCATGAGAGCTTCGAGTGGCCCGTTTGGCGCGAAGAACCGATCGGGGTCCTCCATGCGGATATTCTCGTGGTATTGGATTAGATCGAGGTGGTCGGTCTGCAGTCGCTTGAGCGATTCATCGAGCTGCTTCGCCGTGGAGTCTTTGGTGCGGCCGTCGAACTTCGTCATCAGGAAGATCTTTTGACGGTAGCCGTCGCGAAGAGCTTTGCCCATGCGGACTTCGCTATCGCCGTCGTGGTAATCCCAACAGTTATCCATGAAGGTCATACCACGGTCGATGGCTGTGCGGATGATCTTGATTCCCTCGGCCTCGCTAGGATTGCCGATGTGATATCCGCCAAGTCCGATGGCGGATACCTTCACGCCAGTGCGCCCCAGCGTGCGGTAGATCATGTCTCCGGAGCGCGTTTCCTGTGCGGCGGCTGGAACCGCGGCAGCCAATGAGGCTGCGGCGATGGTGTTGATGAGATCCCTTCGAGACGGTTTATCGGATTGCGGCATATTTCTCCTGTGAAGCCGAAACCTCAACGAGGCGCGGCGACTTTAAACTCTGTCTGGAGCATTTGTGCGATTGCATCGGCCTGAAACGCTCCGCTATAACGCCGGCCGTTGAAGAAGAAGGTCGGCGTGCCCTGAACTCCCGCATCTTCGCCCTGCTTAACCTCGTTCTCGATACTCTGCTTGTACTTGCCCGAGTCGACTTCCTGGGTGAAGCGCTTCATATCCAAACCGAGTTCCTTCGCCCAGATCAAAATGTTTTCGGGCGAGATCTTCCGGTAATTGGCGTAAAGTTTGTCGTGCATAGGCCAAAACTTCCCCTGCGCGTGGGCCGCCAGCGCGGCTTCAGCAGCGAGAAAGGCCTGCGAATGATTGTCCAGCGGAAACTGTTTGAACACCAGCCGCACATCGTTGGGATAGCGCTGCAGGACCATTCGTGCCTGTTCTACAGCGGCCGCGCAGAAGGGGCACTGGAAGTCTGAAAATTCGACGATTGTGACCTTCGCGGTGCCCGGACCGATGATCGGATCGCCCATGATGTTGAGCGTGACGGGTTCGTCGAGTACCGGAGGAGGAGCGCTTGCGTGCTCCTTCAGATTGGCGATGATCAGCTTCTCGCTCTTACCGGCTTTCAGATCCTTGATGACGAGATTGAGCAGCGACCGGCTGACGCCGCACTTCGGATCGTCAACCCTGCATTTCGCGATGCTCCAGTTGCAGCCGCAGCTACAGTTCTCTGTTTTGAGAACGGAAGTAAGAATCCTCTTCTGCACCGCCGACATTCCGGTGGTGTCGATGCTCTCCAGGGGATCTTGTGCCAGAGCGCCCTGTATCAGAACCGTGCCGAGCAAGACCGCAAAAGCCGCCAAAGACGTAAACTTCATATATTCCTATATTAGATACTGTTGCGGCCAAATATCACAACGCCATCACACGCCCTGACGGATTGCTCGATTTGCAAAGCAATCGCTGCATAGTCGTCCCCGCTGTACTTCGCCGGTTTCCCAAAGCGAACCTCCACGCGACCGGGCGTTGCCATTCTGGCCGTCCGGTGTAATACGCGATCCAATCCGATCAGCCGTATCGGCACGACCGGCAGGCCTGTCTTCGAAGCGATCAACCCAACTCCGGGCTGGAATTGGCTAATCTCCCCTGTATCGGTCATCGCCCCTTCCGGAAAGATCAGCGGGCACCATCCGTTATCGGCCAGTTCCCCCATATAGCGCATGCTCTCGCGCGTACCCGCCTCGCGCTGCGGCAACGGAAAAGCATTGAAGAACAAAGAAGCCAGATAGTATTGGAGTCCAAAGCGGAATCGCTTCCTTAGAGGCTGTCCCTCCGGATGAAAATATGGTTGAAAGAATTCGCGAGACATCGCCGTCGAAACGCGGTAGCGGAAGCGCGCGGGAAGAGCGCCGAGAATGGCGGGAAGATCGAGATGGCTTTGATGATTTGCCGCAAACAGAACCGGGGCGCGAACTCCCGCGAGATTCTCACGCCCCGTGACTCTCAGATGGACGAACACGCGAGCCAGCGGTAGTAGAAAAAAGGGCAGCGCCAGTCTGCGGACCAGACGCGGAACGACGCCGCGGTTCCATTCGGGAAAGCTGATCGGCTCCGCGGACTTCCCATCCGTGGACGGGCGTTCGGCCAGGCGGCGCAGATCGCCCACATTGCGAGCTTGCGCGAATGCCGTTTCATCGATCGCGCTGCCCTGACCTTCGAGCTTGGTCATTAGCTCGATGCGCTCCAGTGAACTAAGCCCGAGTTCGTCCAGCGTGGTATCGGACCGCACCGCGCGATGCGTAAGACTCGCGATCAAGCCTTCGATGCCGCCGCTGCTAGATCGCGCAGCCGGAGCCGTCCCCGAGACGCGATTCTGAATCTCGCGGCGTTTCAGCTTGGACGTTCCTTCGGTGCGCGGCAAAGCGGGATCGGTCCACACCGTCCAGTCGCGGATCTGTTGATGCGGTTCAAGACGCGCGTTCGCGACCCGCACGATCGCTTCCGGATCTGCGCCAGGCCTTAGCACCAGCACGGCATGCGGCCGGTGCTCTCCTACGATGGCGCTCTCGCGCACTCCCGGATCTGCATTCAGCACGCGTTCAATATCCTCGGGAAAAACGTTCATTCCCTCGGGCGTCACAATCATCTCTTTCTTGCGACCGCGAATGTGCAGGCTGCCATTGGGGTCAAGCGATCCGATGTCGCCGGTGTGCAGCCAGCCTTCTTCCAACTGAGCCCCGTCTTGTGCCGCAGCGCTTGCCCCATAGTAGCCGTGGGAAACGTTTTCGCCGCGCACCAGGATTTCGCCATCCGGCGCGATCTTCACGTCGACGCCTGCGATCGGCTTGCCCACACTACCGCGCGACGCGTGGAACGGATGATTCAGGCTGACAATCGGCGCAGTCTCGGTCAGCCCGTAGCCTTGGATCACGACGTATCCGCGCTTCGACCAGAAATTTTCGAGCTCCGGATCGAGCGGCGCCGCGCCCGTTATGAAGGCCCAGAACTTCCATCCAAACGCTCGATGCAATTTGCGATAGAACCACCATCGCGCGGGCCAGTGCGCCGACTCGCGGGCTTCGCGCGCCACAGAGTTGCCAATCGACTGCACCACGTAACCGCGCAGTACATCAAGAATCATCGGCACAGAGACGATGACTGAGATCTTGCGCGTCTTGATCTGGCGAACGATCTCTCTTGGATGATAGCCGCGCATAAAGACAACCTGCGCCGGGATCATCGGCGGGATAAACGCTGCCATTACCTGTCCGAACAGATGGCTAAGCGGCAACAGATTCAATATCAACAGCGGTTGAAAGGGACGCGCATAGCGGCGGTACTTGGCGATCTCTTTCTCAACGGGCACGAGATTTGCCAGCAGATTGCCGTGAGTGATGGTGACGCCTTTAGGTTCCGCGGTCGCTCCGGAGGTGAAGATGATCTGGCAAAGATCGTCGCGGCCCGCTGGCGAATGTTCGAAGGCGGTGGCGCGGTCGGGCCATTCGATATCGGCGAGCGGCCAAGTAGCCGTCGACACTGCCGCGCCGGCGCCTGCTTCCTCTCCGCGTAACAGCAACTTTGCGCCGGTAATCCCGGACACCCGATTCACGAAATCGGCGGATCCACGGTAGTCTACCGGAACGGCAACGGCGCCGGCGAGCAGACAGGCGTAGAGGCCTACAATCCATTCCGGCCGGTTCTCACCCCAGATGACTACCTTGTCACTCTTATCAATGCCTGCGGCGCGGAGCCTTGTAGCCAACGCGCGTGACGCATTGGCAACCTCCCGATACGTGAGGCGCCAACTCCGATACCCGTTATCGTGCACCAGGAACACGCCTTCCAGGCGGAAAACGTCGTCCAGCAGATCGATCAGCGAGTCGCGCCGGTTCACCTGCTCCTATTGTGTGCCGGGCGCTTGCGTGAAACAACTATCGAATGCTCGATTTAGGACATCATCGTCGAGATTGTAGGTGGGCTTTCGAAGTCGGAAATACGCCGTTATGGCGGTCCTGCCGATCAGCAAGGCAACACGGTAGTTGGGACCGGTGCTATCGGGCTTGCGATTTTGTGGATTCCTCGACCCACTGGCCCCTGCCGGGCAGTAGAAGTGGAAAGGAACGTCACCTTCAGCTTTGGCTGAGGAAGGATTTGAAGTCGTTCATTTCAGTTAACGAAGACTGGAGAGGTCATCTTAGTTCTTCTCCCGGTGGCAGACCTGCCGCAGGCTAACACGCTGCCACCAAATCGGTAATCTCAACATCGCAGAACGAATCTCAATTGCAGACAAGTGCAGGAGCCGAGATCGAACTGAAACTGGGATCGTGCCGTGGGCCCGGTGGTGCCGACTACTTGACAGTCGCGGAATTCGCGGTTGCGGTGTATACTGCCTGAATCCGGGAGTTTAAGATGGTAAGCCTATTTCAACGTTTCGCCCTGTCAGCCTGCTGTTTGATTCTTATTCCGCACGCATCGGCGCAGGTGCTGTACGGATCGATCGTCGGCGCCGTCACCGATGCCTCTAGTGCTGCTATTCCCGGCGCAACGGTTGCGATTCATCAAAGAGAAACCGGTCAGTCCCGCCAGACCGTCACCAACCAGACCGGCGGCTTTCAATTCTCAACTTGTCCGCGGGCACTTACAACGTCAAGGTCGCCAAGACCGGTTTTCAAGAAATGACGTTCGATGCAGTTCCGGTCGGCGTTGACCAGACCGTTCGGGTGGATGCTGTGCTCCACGTCGGCACAGTATCCGATTCCATTCAGGTAAGCGCCGCGCAGGAAGCCACCTTGCAGACCGACTCCGCCGAAGTGCGCAGTGAAATCGATACCCGCACTCTTCAGGATGTCCCGATTCCTGTCAATCGGAATTTCGAGAATCTGCTCGTGACCGTCCCCGGCTTCACTCCGCCTTCAAATCAAAACTCCGTCGCGGCGAATCCGTCGCGTGGTCTCACCTTCAGCGTGAACGGCGGAACGCGCAACTCGAATAACATCCGCATCGACGGCGCCAGCGCGACTAACGTTTGGCTGGCGGAAGTCGCCGGATATATATCCCCGGACTCGAAGCCATCGAAACCGTAAGCGTTGTCACCAGCAACTTCGATCAGGCGCAAGGCCTCGCGGGCGGCGCGGCTGTCAACGTACACATCAAGAGCGGAACGAACTCGGTGCACGGTTCGGCCTTCGAATACGCGGAGAACAAAGCCTTCACGGCGCGGCCGTTCTTCACTCCGCCCAGCCAGGCGCTGCCGAAGAATATCAATAACGATCTCGGCGGCACCGTTGGCGGACCAATTATCAAAAACAAGCTCTTCTATTTCGTAAGCTGGGACGGCAACTTCATTCGTCAAAACTCGGGCGTTTACGATTCCGTGCCCACGGCAGCGATTCGCGCCGGCGATATGTCGGGATCTCCGAGTCCGATCTACGATCCGGTTACCGGCAATGCGGATGGAACGAATCGGACACAGTTCGCCGGTAACATCATACCCGCGTCTCGAATGAGTCCGATCGCGCAGAAACTCGCCGCGCTGGCTCCATTGCCTAACATCCCCAACCTTCTCGCGAATAACTATTACGCGACAGGAAACTATAATGTTACTCGCAACACAACAGATGCGAAGGTGGATATCACGCAACTGAAAAGCTCTCCGTGTCGGCGCGGTTAGGATGGCTCGATTACAACATCCTCAATCCGCCGGCGTTCGGTGACAACGGTCCGGGCGTAGCTAGCGGGCGCGCAGGCCACGGCTTCGGCAGCGTGTTCAGCGGGACGATCAGCGCCAACTATGTTGTGCGCCCGAACCTGATTATCGACACGCTTTTCAGCGCCACCCAAATCGGTACCAATTCAGAGGTTCCCAAGCTCGACCAGAACCTGGGTCTGGCATTCGGCATTCCGGGCACAAACGGACCGACTCGCGCCTATGGCGGATATCCGCAGATCAGCGTCAGTAACTATACGGAAATCGGCACGTCCGGTTGTGTGTCCAGCGAAGGCTGGCGTGTTCAGTGGGGGATAAACCCACCGAGGCAAAAGTCAGAAGCCTCGTAGCTTGGATAGCAAGGAGGAAGGAAACTGAATCTTTGAAACCTATCGACCTGATCATCCTTGGGATGACGGCGAGCCATTGGGCCGTAACGAAAGTGAACGCAGATGTGGCCTCGAAAGTGAATGGCCCCAGAGGCCGAGCCTGCAACCGTAGGGCGAAGGCAGCATGAGTCGTCGCACCTGACTGAAGCGGCGATTCACTCTGGCGGGGTGGAAGCGACAGCACGATGGCAAGGACGCGCTAAGCAACTGGAGAAACCCTCCTCGCCCCGTCGCGAAATCGGCGGAGCAGGGAAGGCGTATAACTGGAGCACCCAGGAAATCGGTGGAAGGCGAGAGGGTCTCGGAGGGGCCATAGTGTGCGCTGAGCAGCGCGTTGTTCAGGAGGGTTGAAGTCCCTCTGGCGCTCGGATGAGGAGCGTCCTATCCGAACGCGGGGGTAATGCCTCGCGGGCCGGGAAAGAGGCAGGTATGGAGAAGCCTAAACGGGCACGAAGGCGAAAGCTGGACACAGCCAAGGCGGACCTGGAGCCACCGCTTGCGTTTCCCGGAGGGCAGGGTGTCCATCGCGAGGTGGAATCCGAAGGGCATGAGGAGAAGTACCGGGCTGTAATCGATGGGGGCTACCCCGAAGATGAACTGGTCGGCCAAAGGTGGGGCAAGGTCGAGCCTGCACTATATAGGCGAAGGCGTTCTCATTCACCCACCGCACCAAGGTGTTTGCAGATGGCACGGTACGGAAGAGTGATGCGTGACCTCAGGAGGACTGGCAGAGTCCCTGGGTGGCACCGGGGTAAGCGGACCTATAAGCGAGAGCGAAGTGGCGAGCGACGCTCTGACAGTAGACGGACGGCTGTGTAGTACCACAAGCGCAGCGAAAGTTGCGTGACCGGGCAACCGGCGGCGGAAGTGGGCCGGGGAAGGCAGCGGGCGAAGGCGGTAGGGAAGAGAGAGAAAACCAGATGAGCAAGGGCGGGGAGGAGGATCAGTTCCATGAGTGAAATACCCGTACATTCTCGTCCGAGGAGACTGGTGGACTGGATCAACCCGACGGGTGCAAAGAAGGTCCATTCATTAATTGACAAGGTGTATCAGCGGAAGAACTTGGAGATGGCCTGGGAGATGGTAAAGGCCAATGGTGGCAGTGGTGGTGTCGATGGGCAGAGTCTGGCAGGATTCGCCGCGCAACTGGATCAGCAGTTGGATCGGTTGTACGGGGAACTGAAGGATGGCGCTTACCGGCCCCAACCGGTGCGGCAGGTACAGATCCCGAAGG
The DNA here is from genome assembly GCA_963767545.1 of Terriglobia bacterium. Taxonomy (GTDB): domain Bacteria; phylum Acidobacteriota; class Terriglobia; order Bryobacterales; family Bryobacteraceae; genus CAVVFX01. Next base: position 13,628 of record CAVYEV010000024.1, on the reverse strand, counting down.
CGGGAAAGCCGGGCGAGTTTCGCACGTTGGGAATCCCGACGATTTATGACCGGGTATGTCAGCAAGCGTTGCTCAATCGGTTGGAACCGATCTTCGAGCCGGTGTTGGATGAAGCCAACTTCGGATATCGGCGAGGGCGATCGACGAAGGACGCCATGCGCAAAGTTTGGAAGGAGATTCAGAGCGGTCGGGAGTGGATCGTGGACGCAGACCTCAAGGACTTTTTCGGGTCGGTGGATCATGCGAAACTGCTGTCGCTGGTGGCCCAGAGAGTGGCGGACGGCCGAGTGCTGCGCCTGATTGAGGCGATGCTGAAGGCGGGAAGCTACGGCAGGGGCCGACTGTTTCCGACGGAGCGCGGGACTCCGCAAGGCGGGGTGGTTTCGCCCTTGCTCAGTAATATACTTCTGACGCCGTTCGATCAGGAGATGAGGCGCAAGGGATATCAGCTTACGAGGTATGCCGACGATTGGGTCGTGACCTGTTCGTCTGCGGCAGAAGCGCGAGCGGCGGTGGCCGCGGCGCTTCGGATTCTGAATGAGTTGGGTGTGCAGTTGCATCCGCAGAAGACGCGGATTGTGCACGTCCAGCAAGGATTTGACTTTCTCGGGCACAAAATCAAGCGCGGTAAGCAACTCCGGTTGCCCCCGAGCAAGATTCGCAGTGGTGCTCAATCGGGGGCGCTGTACGCAATCCCTCGAGAGAAATCGATCCGGAAGTTCATGGATCAGGTGCGCGCGCTTACCAGCCGACGCGTACCGCTCAAGACCAAGGAGTTGATTGAAGCATTAAACCCAGTGTTGCGGGGATGGGGCCATCACTACAAGCGAGCCCACGTTCGAAAGCTCTTCCACCGGCTCGACGGCTGGATTGTGCGGCGCATTCGGTCGCATCGATTCAAGCGTTGGCGGAACGGCGGCTGGCGACAGTTGCCGGAAACCAAGCTGTACGGCGAGTACGGGCTGGTCAATTTGATTCAGTTGATTCCTTCGATTGCATCTCGGAAGCGTGAGTCTTCGTGAAAGCTGTATGCGGGAAAACTGCACGTACAGTTTGAGCGGCGGACGGTGGCCAGCGCGCAAGCGCGCCACCTCCGACCCGACAGCGATGAAGCCGGGTAATGCCGGGGGAGCCAAGGGCCCTTACTTCGGATGTGTTTCTGAAGGAGGGAAGGAGGAGGGAATTGACGATAAGTCTGACAAACCTCAGTAAGTCTTTGAGAACTCTGGAGGAAACTGTGCGCGGAAGCGAAGCAGGAGGGAGACTCCTGACGTGTGCTGAGCGTGAAGTCCGTCGGGAAGCCGGATGCTGGAAATCGGCACGTCCGGTTGTGTGTCCAGCGAATGCTGGCGTGTTCAGTGGGAGAACAAAACCCACCGAGGCAAGAGTCAGAAGCCTCGTAGCTTGCATAGCAAGGAGGAAGGAAACTGCGCTTGTCCCTTAGCGTGAGACAACCAGTTAAGAGACTTTAAAAAAAAGTTACCATTCGATGGTAAATCGTTCCCTTCATTTGGGCAATAGCCTTACCCTGAATATGCCGGTAAAGCGGAGACGGGCAACGCTGGCGAGCGACCCGTTGAGGAATAGCCGGCCGGAACTCATCGCGGACGATGGGCAGAACACGTTCTTTCCGGCGTGTTCTATACCCCGGCACCCGCCCGACCGGAAAGCGGGAAGGGCCCGGGGGTAAAAAGATGTGATGACACATCGGACCGATAGATTCCGCCATGCCTTGAAAACGCATCCCGAGGGCGCCCTCATTTTTCGTATGGCGGTCATGCAGTCACCCGCGGCGGATCGGTTGAAGGAGGAGGAATCAGAAGCGAACGTTCGAACTCGACCGGCGGCCGGTAGCCGAGGGCCGAGTGAAGACGCTTGCCGTTGTAGATTTTCTCGATGAACTGTTCGATGGACGATCTGGCCTCGGCCAGGTCGCGGTACTCTTGTCGGTAAACCTCCTCGTATTTGAGCGTCTTCATAAAGGATTCGCAGGCGGCGTTGTCGTAAGGATTGCCGCTGCGGCTCATGCTGATGCGGATGCCGTTGTCTTTGAGCAGACCCGTGTAATCGTTGGACGCATATTGAACGCCCCGATCGGAGTGATGGGTCAGCCCCTCCGACGGACTCCGGCGCTTCAACGCCATTTTCAGAGCCGCGATGGCCAGATCGTCCTCAAGATTGCGGTCCAGCGCCCATCCGATCACCCGTCGGGAGCAGGCGTCGAGAACCACAGCCAGATAAACGAACTCCGTTTCCAGCCTTATATAAGTGATGTCGGCCCGCCAGAGCTGGTCAATGCCGGTCAGCTCCATTTCTTTGGCCAGATTGGGATACACCCTGAAGTTGTGGCTGGAATCGGTGGTCACCACGAACTTCCGCCGCCGCAGACAAAGCAAATTGTCCTCGCGCATGATGCGGCCTACCCTCTTATGGTTCACTTCCCACCCGCGGCGCCTCAGTTCGGCGGTGATCCGCGGGCGTCCGTAATACGGGAACTCCAGGGCGATCTTCTGGATATCGTCACGTAGATCCAGATCGTCGTCCGGCGTTTCGGCCTTCGGATCGTAGCGGTACAGCCCAGCCCGGCTCACATGACCCAGATCGCACATCCGTAAAGTACTCATTTTGTTTTCCTTTTCGATCTGACTTTGGATGTGGCGATAGACCGCGGTCTTCCATTCAGTGCCTGCAGCATCCGCTGCTCTTCGAGTCTCTGCAAGCACCCCTTCAAAAAATCGATCTCCACCGTCTGCTGACCCACCTTGCGCTCCAGCTGGGCTACTTTCGTCTCATCCCAGCGTCGTTTTCCCACGCCGGGAAAGGCATTGCGGGGACCGTGGCGGAATTCCTTCCGCCAGCGATGCAGCAAATTCGGGTTAACTTCGAAGGCCCGCGCCACCTCGGCGGCAGTCGAGCCCGTTTCCAGCTGCTGAACCGCAGCCAGTTTTACTTCTTTTGTGAACTTCCTTCGTGACAACCCCATGAGTCAATTCTCCATTCACTGAATTTGACTCTTAACTGGTTGTCTCAATTTAGGGGACAAGTCCAAACTGAATCTTTGAAACCTATCGACCTGATCATCCTTGGGATGACGGCGAGCCATTGGGCCGTAACGAAAGTGAACGCAGATGTGGCCTCGAAAGTGAGTGGCCCCAGAGGCCGAGCCTACAACCGTAGGGCGAAGGCAGCATGGATCGTCGCACCTGACTGAAGCGGCGATTCACTCTGGCGGGGTGGAAGCGACAGCACGATGGCAAGGACGCGCTAAGCAACTGGAGAAACCCTCCTCGCCCCGTCGCGAAATCGGCGGAGCAGGGAAGCCGTATAACCGGCGAACCCGGGAAATCGGTGGAAGGCGAGAGGGTCTCGGAGGGGCTCATAGTAGCCGCGAAGCGGAGTAACGTCCGTGGAGCGAAGGAGCCCTGCTGTTTGTAACAGCTCCAACAAGAAGGGAGGCAAGGGTGAAATGACAAAAGCACTCATCAGTTTGCAGGACCTGAGAAGGAGCCTATACGTCAAGGCGAAAGCCGAACCGTCCTGGCGTTTCTGGGGGTTATACGTCCATGTTTGCAGGATGGAGACGCTTTACGAAGCCTACCGGATGGCGAAAGAAAACGACGGGGCACCGGGAATAGACGGGGTCACGTTTGAGGCCATTGAGGAAAGCGGCGTGGAGGATTTTCTGAGGCAGATCAGGGATGAATTAATCACAAGCACGTATCGGCCCATGCGGGCACGGAAGAAGGAGATACCAAAGGACGGGGGAAAAGTCCGCGTCCTGTCGATCCCGGCGATCCGTGATCGTGTGGTCCAGGGGGCGCTCAAGCTGATCCTGGAGCCGATCTTTGAAGCTGATTTCCAATCGGGGTCGTATGGATATCGACCGAAACGGACAGCGCATCAAGCGGTAAACCGAGTGGCACAAGCGATCGTGGAGAACAAGACGCGAATCATTGACATTGACTTGCGGGCCTACTTCGATAACGTTCAGCATTATCTGCTGTTAGAGAAGGTGGCGCGACGAGTACAAGATGATGAGGTCATGCATTTGCTCAAAATGATGCTGAAGGCGACTGGGGAAAAGGGCGTTCCGCAAGGCGGGGTGATTTCGCCATGGCTCAGTAACCTCTACCTCACCGAGGTGGATCGGATGCTGGAAAGAGCGATAGCCACCACGCGCTACGGGAAATACACTGCCGTCCAATATGCACGTTTTGCGGACGATCTGGTGATATTAATCGACGCTCATCCGCGGCATGACTGGCTGGTCAAGGCGGTAAACCGGCGATTGAGGGAGGAAGTGGCCAAACTGCGGGTTGAGATCAACGAGGAGAAAAGCCGACTTGCCAACCTCGCAAAGGGGGACAGTTTTGGATTTCTGGGTTTTGAATTTCGCCGCATTCTGAGTCGTAAGGGAGTGTGGCGGCCCAACTATACGCCGAAGCTGAAGAAGCGGACAGCGTTATTGGGGAAGCTCAGGGATATGTTCCGACGGTACGCCAGTCAACCGGTGGGGCGGGTGATCCAGATGATCAACCCAATTCTTCGGGGATGGGTGAACTATTTTGCGGTGGGGCATTCGAGCCGGTGCTTTTCGTTTGTCAAAGACTGGGTAGAAAAGAAGATACGGCGGCATCTGATGCGGGCACGGAAGCGGAAGGGCTTTGGCTGGCAGCGGTGGAGTAAGCAATGGCTCTATAGCGAACTCGGTTTGTTCAACGCCTACCGGGTTCGTCGGCCTGAGCCGAAAGCCCAGCCAGCAGGATAGGCCCCATAAGCTTTGGCATGAAGCAAGCAGGAAAGCCCAGTGCGGGAAAACCGCCCGCTGGGTTTGACGTGGCGGGGGCTGGAAACCGGCTCACGGTTCGGTTAGTGAGGCACTCCCAGAGGAAACGGGGAGCACACGGATAGGCCGGACCTACGGAGCAAATGGCGCCAGTCCTCGACCCTACTGATGAGCGGGGAGGAGAAACGGGTCATCATCCGATTAACCTCGGCGGTTGATACCGCGCTTCTCCTCGACTCCACCCATTCACCACTGAAGTGAGCCCGCGTGAATCTGAATGCCTCGCTAACGATAGACACGACGGAGGTGTTAGCGGGTTCCCTGCCCGTCAGAAGCAGCCGCCCAGGAGAAGCGGCTGCGGGATTTTGGCGGCCGATGTGGGATGAATATTCATTTTTCAAGGAGCTTCGAAGGCCTTAATGGCCTTCCTGCACTACACATAGCACGGCAATTACTATTACTAGCCATACTGATCGAGAATAGTTGAGCGCTTTCTATGACTTGGCGTTAAAAAGGTGACGTGAACGCCTGATTCGGCAGATGGAGAAATGATCTCGCACGGAACGGATCCCTTCCGAATCGTCGAACCCTCTCTTATTAAATCTAACTGGGTATGTGCCTGACTCAGGTAGCCACCAGCCCTTGTGGCGAGGTGGTTTTGAGTTAGCCGGGATTTGCCCGACGATTTCTCGTAGGTGGAGGATTCGACAGCTACCGCTTGGATCAGACGATAAAACACCTTGCCCGACTGGCCGACTTTCGGCGGTTGAATCGAAACGTGAACTCGTCGAGATAGTAGACGAGGTGCTTGTGGCTGACCGCGCCTTGATGGGTTCCCATGAGCCACCGTTTCAGAAGGGAGATAACAAGGTGCACTCGGGGAGCAGTTCGGAGGCAGGCTCCTTCTTGCCCTTCAAGACGGTTATCTGGCGGACTTGCCTTTGGTCTCGATGCCGCTAGGCGCCGGGAAGAGGCGTTGCACAGAATGCCTGGAGATCGCAGCATCGGTTAACCCGCAGTGAAGCCGGATAAAGCGACGCGTCACGATAAATTTGCAAACCACATTGACTACCGTGATCCGCTGGCGCGAAATCGCAGGGATGTAATCAGGCTACTTATCCTTCAAATGCGCCGCTAGCCAGGCGCGGGCGAACTTCCAGTCCCTCTTGACCGTAATCTCCGACACGGCCAATTCTTCCGCGATTTCGTTTTCCTGCAGTCCCGCGAAGAATCTCAACTCGGTAACGCGCGCGGCGCGCGGATCGGCTTGTTCCAGTTGCGTCAATGCCTGATCGATAATCAACAGATCGTCGTAGGAACATGGAGCGCCGGCTTCAGCCTGTTCAAGCGGAATGCTCATTTCTCCTCCGCCTCTTCGATCCGAGCAGTGCGCCCGCGCATGGTCGATCAGGATGCGGCGCAGGGTCGTCGCCACTACGGCGAAGAAATGCGCGCGGCTACGCCATTCCGGAGCACTGCCGCTCCCCAACCGCAGATACACTTCATGGATCAGCGCGGTGGGCTGCAGCGTGTGGCCGGCACGCTCGGAACGTAGCAGGTGCGCCGCCATGCGATGTAACTCGGAATAGAGGCCCGCAACCACTCTGCCGGCGCTGTCGGCATCGCCTTCTTTCCAATCACGCAAAAATTGTGTGATCGGAAGGTCATTGTGGGCGTTATCGTTCAAGACTATCTTCCTTCAAAATGAAATGATACCCGCAAACGCGAGACTACGCTTTAGAAAGTGAAGGGCATTTTGAGCGCACAAACTACAGCCGCGATGACACCGGAGCAGATGCAGCGCGCCAGGGATCTGTTCGAAACCTTATCAGGCGGCGCGTCGGCGGGAGACCCAAGCGCGCGGGCCGCCATCCTGACGCGCGAATGCAACGGGGATTCGGCCTTGCGGGCGTTGGTAGAACAGATGATCGCGGCCGATTCCCAAGTCCAGCCCGTGCTGGATCAGCCGAGGGATTAGCGGGGGGCGCCGAATCCCGCGAGAGGGCCGCGCTAAAGCCGGGCGACAAGGTTGGAGCGTACCGGATTGTCCGTGAGATCGGGGCTGGCGGCATGGGGACGGTCTATCTGGCGGAGTGCGTCCGTGCGCCCGGAGACGGTTTAGCCGCTATCAAGGTGGTCCGCTGGTACTCACACGAAATTTCGCGGCGCTTTCAACAGGAACAGGCTATCTTAAGCGGTTTACGGCATCCGAATATCGCGCGCCTTCTCGATAGCGGGACCACAGCCTCACACAGCCCGTATTTCGTCATGGAATACGTGGAGGGCATGCCGATCCACGCATACTGCGATGCCAGATCGCTCTCGACCGACGGCAGCATCCTTCTTTTCCGCCAGGTTTGCGCGGCAGTTTCCTATTTACACCGGCACCTCGTAGTACATCGCGACCTGAAGCCCGGCAACGTCCTTGTGACTTCCGATGGAACGGTTAAGCTGGTCGACTTCGGAATCGCGAAGCTGCTGCAAAGCTCCGACGATCTGCTCTCGCCGGTGAACACTATAGCCGGCTTGATGACACCCGACTACGCCAGTCCTGAGCAGATCCGCGGCGGCGCTACCTCGACCTTGACCGACGTATATTCGCTCGGCGTTCTGCTGTACGAACTCCTGACCGGTGAGAGGCCGTTCACCGCGCCGATCGATCAGATCCACGAGACGCTGCGGCGAATTTGCGAGGAAGAGCCTTTGAGGCCCAGTCTGGTGCGCGGACGCGGAGGGCCGGCGCGGCGGGATTTCGGCGGCGAGATCGACAATATCATCCTCAAAGCGCTTCGCAAGGAACCTGAGCGCCGCTACGCATCCGTCGAGCAGTTCGACGAAGACTTGCGCCGATTCCTCAATCGGGAGGCGGTGCTGGCCCAAGGCGATTCGCTCGCATACCTGGCTCGTAAGTTCGCCGCGCGTCATAAGGGCGGCGTAGCTGCCGGTTTGGCAATGCTGCTTCTGTTGGCCGGAGGCGTAGTCGCCACCAGTAATGAAGCGAGAGTTGCGTTCGAGGAGCGCGTGCGCGCCGAATCGCAGGCTCGCGAAGCTCAATCGGCAAGAGTGCTTGCGGAAAGCCGCCGCATCGCCGCGGAACAACAGCGGGCCGAGGCCAATGTACAGCGCGCATTGGCGGAACAACACGCACTTGAAGCCGAACGCGAGCGAGCGAATGCCGAACGGCGTTTGGGAGAATTGCAGAAGCTGGCGAACGGTGTAGTTCGAATTTACAACGCCAATGGCGCGCCGGATGCGTCCGCGGTGATCGCCGAGAATGTCCGCAACTCCCTCTTGGCACTCCGGCAGGAGCGAAGGCTGGAGCCCGGTCTCGCGGATGCCCTGGATCGAACGTCGGCTACCGTGCAGAGCTACGAATTGGCAAATGACCCGTCCTGGCAGATTCCCGAAGGGTGGACGGCCAAGGAGACCGGGTCGCACGAGTACCGCGTCGGCCGGGATCGGAATATCGTTCATGGCGGCAAATGGAGCCTGTTTCTGCGGTCATTGGTAGCTCAGCCATCGGGCACGGTGCTGGTTACTCAAGGCTTCGATTCCAAGAAATTTCGAGGCAAGCGAATTCGCGTTACTGCATTTCTACGGAGCGAAGCGGTGAGAGGGCAGGCCGGCCTGAGAGTGAATGTATCGTTCCAGTACGCAAGAGCCGAATTATCCGGAACGACATCGTGGAAAAAGTATGCATTAGTCGTCGATGTGCCGTCCACGAGCGAGTCGATTCAGTTTGTGTTGATGCTGAACGGCACGGGCACGCTTTGGGCTGACGATTTCACATTCGAGGAGGTTAGCTCTTCGGTACCCGTGAACATACGGCAGCCCCAGAATCTCGGTTTCAGCGAACCCACGAGTAAGTAAACGCGAATGGCAAGAGGAGAAAGAATCTGTTGTCACTGACGAGCAGTTTGAAAAACGCGTTAGCTATTACGGCGTGCGCATTTAGTTTGCACGCAGCAGTCCCGCCCGGATGGTCTTTCGGCAGCCAGACCGGCGAGTACGAGTGCAGCATTGATCCCGAGGCATCGTACAACGGTCAACCGAGCACCTACATCAGGTCGAAAGAGGGCGTGAAGGCAACTCTCTTCGGATCGATGATGCAGCAGTTCACCGCTGCTCAATATACCGGCAAGCGCATTCGACTGAGCGCCAATCTGAAGTCGGCGGGAGTAGAAGAATGGGGCGGATTGTGGATGCGAGTAGACGACGCCAACCACCCGGCGGGCGGACATCCGTCTGTGGTCGCGTTCGACAATATGCATGACGGCATCAAAGACCGATCCATTACGGGTACTAAAGGTTGGCAGAACTATTCCGTGGTTCTGAACGTTCCGGAGGGAGCGACTGCCGTTTCCATTGGGTTCCTGCTTCACGGGACAGGCGCTCTTTGGGTCAACGGCATCAGGGTGGACGTGGTTGGTCCCGAGGTGCCGGTGACTGGAAAGCCTATGGCTCAGTCTCAGCACGATGCGCCAGTTAATCTCAGTTTCGACAAATAAGATGGCAAGAGGAGAAAACTATGATGTCACTGAAGAGCAGTTTGAAAACCGCCGCCGCGCTCGCCGCAGGCGCACTTGCATTGCAGGCAGCCATCCCCTCGGGTTGGTTCTTCGCGGGGAGTAAGCCGCAGGAATACGATTGCAGCGTCGATCCCACGGCGTCGTATAACGGCCAACTGAGCACTTACATCAAGTCGAAACAAGGAATCAAGACTACGGGCTTCGGCTCCATGATGCAAGATTTCAGCGCGGCGCCCTATGCGGGCAAACGGATCCGACTGAGCGCCAATCTCAAGTCCGAAGGCGTCGAAGGATGGGGCGGTTTGTGGATGCGCGTTGACGATGCGAATCATCCGAAGAACGGATATCCGACATCGGTGGCTTTCGACAATATGCATGACGGGATAAAAGACCGCTCCATAAAGGGCGCCACTGGCTGGCAGAATTACTCCGTGGTTTTGGACGTCCCGGAGGGCGCGACGGGCATCTATATCGGGTTTCTGCTTGAGGGAGCGGGCGCGATTTGGGTGAACGGGATCAAGGTGGACGTGGTAGGGCTAGAGGTCCCGGTGACCGGCAGGCCTATGAATCAAACAATGCATGATGGACCGTCGAACCTGGGATTTGAGAAGTAAAACAGCGAGACCTTCAGCGTGGCACTCCTGGTTGCTGGACTTGTTCTGGTGCTTCTCCGTCTTTTGAGGGCGATAGGCACCAGGAGAGTTACGGTAAAAAAGGATAATCGGACTTTCAATTCTGTTTTGTGCCGCTGCTTTCGCGCCTTCGTTTCTCACTTCGGCCGAATCGCTCTGCAGTTCCGCCGTGTTCGCTGTTACCTCAACGCTTTGAGTGATCGAGCCGACGCGAAGAACTGCATTCACGCGGACGATCTGGCCGGTGCCAACTTCGATTCCGTTTTCCGTGAAACTCTGGAACCCGCTCATTTGCAACTGTGATGTTGTAGCTTCCCGCGGACAGCGCGGGAAAGCCGTACTCGCCGGCGTGCTTAGTGGCCGTCTTGCGAGATTGTCCAGTTTCCTTGTTGGTGAGAGTGACTTCGGCACCGGCGATCGCGGCGCTGCTCGCATCCGACACCGAACCGACGATCGAACTGTACAGTACTTGTGCGGCCGCATGCGGCGCAGATCCGCAGATCGCCAGCACCGCGATACACGCTGTCTGTACCCAACCATTAGATAACCTCATTTCCGATCCTTTGTTTATGTGCTTACCACGCCAGCGCGTTTATCTTGCCACCTTCGGTGATGCCAGAACTGCCACCCCCAGCGGATCCAGCGACATCTTGGTTACTCCGGCTTGCTCTCGTACCAGTTCGTCCATCGGATGGGGCAATACGATGTTGTTGTGCATTTCTTCTGTGAGGTTTAGCAGAAAATAGAATACCGTGCCGCCATCTTCGCGGCTCACAATTTCAACTCCCGAAGGGACTGAGATAAGGGGAGACAGCTTCGCCAGGTTGCCGGCTGCTCGGGCGAGGGTTTCGTGAAATTGATTCTCGGCGCTGTCGGTCGCGACGTAAATGACCCATCCCTGCCCATGATGATGGCGCGTGACCGCGGGTTGTCCGGCCACGCGCCTTCCACGAAAAGTGGCGATCGGTTCCGCGCCATGCAGTTCGAGAGATTCCAGAATGGTGCGAGGTCGAAAGATCGCCGGGTTGTCCGGGAAACGGATTCCGAGTTCGGCCTTTAGCTTCTGGTCGAGCCCTTTGTACTCGACGAGGTCGAGGTTGGACTGCGCGGTCACTCCTGCCATTTCCGCGAACGGGCCGGGCGGAAGCACACGTCTCATGCTGTTATCCGGATTGCGGGTTCCCGCGCGATAATTGAGCATAAGCGTACCGCCTCCGGCGACGAATTTTTCGACACGTGAAACCGCGTCGTCGTCGATGAGACACAGGTTGGGCGCGGCTATCAGCTTATAGAGCGCAAGGTCCGCGGTTAGGGGAATGATGTCGATATTAGGCCGCAGGGCTTTCAGTCCGCGGTAATAACGGCTGGCTTCGCTGTCATAAGGGCGGTCTCTGTCTCCGACGTTCCAAAATCCTTGCGCCCACTCGTTCGAAAAATATCGTCTTCCGCCGAGCCGATGCAACCTTATGCAGTTGCAAATTTTATGCAGTTGCAAATTTTCGCCAATTGCGGTAAGTCACGGTGAAGGAGGCAGATAGATGTTTGAGGCGGCTCGCGACGAGGCTTGTGGAGAAGGATCGACGTCGCGGTACTCCAAATCGAAAACCCAGACGAGCCGCGCGATGTTCTCTATCAGCACACGGTTTTATGTCAGACTTGCTTACCCTTCCGTGACCCCGGCGACGAAGCCCGGACATGGGAATGGCTTAACGGTAGCATCCAGTTGAAGGTCTTGGCCGGGTGAAGCAATGCACCCGGAGCAGGGCCGGTTGGTTCCTCAGGGCTTGCCCTTCGGACCCAAGGCCCGCATGACTTTGATGCACATCAACCAGCAAGCCTTGGAGCAGAAGACCCCGGAAATCGAGATACAGAAATACACTGGCAAAGTCTGTATTCTAGCCATGTGATGCTGTGCGACAACATCACATGAGCAAGTGCGGATTGCTTTGGGCGAATGCTCTACCAATCGATCACCGAACCGTCGTCGGGATCGAAGCGGGTCTTGTACTGCTGCGGTTCGCCGACCTGCGCACGCAGCTTATCCTCATCGATGGTGATTCCGAGACCCGGATCTGTAGGCAGATCACGATATCCGTTCTTCACCGGAGGCAACGGCTTTGCAAGCAGGTTGGCATGCTCCGCATCGCCGCGTTCCTGAATCAGAAAGTTGGGGATCGACGCGGCAATCTGAAGGCTGGCAGCCAGCGAGCACGGTCCCTGCGGATTGTGCGGCGCGATGGGCAGAGTAATAAGCCTCCGCCATTCCGGCGATCAGCCGGAGTTCCGTGATCCCGCCCGCGTAGCAGACATCGGGCTGAAGGATCATGGCAGCGTGCTTCTCAAGAATTTCCCGGAAGCCCCACTTGGTGAAAATGCGTTCGCCCGTGGCGAGCGGAATATGGGTCTTCTTCGCCAGTTCGGCCATGACATCTACGTTGAGAGGCTGCACCACCTCTTCGTAGAACCACGGCTGATAGGGCTCCAACGCTTTGATCAGAAGCGAGGCGGTGGGCGGCTCCACGGCCCCGTGAAAGTCGATCGCTATATCGACGCCGGAGCCCTGGCGCTCCCGCAGGGCTTTGAAACGTTCCGCCACTTCGTCGACGAACTTCTGCCCCTCGATGTACTTGAAAGGAGCCCGCGTCGCGTTCGGGGCCACTTTCATCGCCGTTGACGCCGGTAACCGAACTGACCGTTCCGTAAACGCGGATTCGGTCGCGCGTAGGGCCGCCGAGCAGCTTGTAAACCGGCACGCCGTAAACCTTGCCCTTGATGTCCCAAAGCGCCTGATCGATTCCGCTGAGGATCGCGGTCTTGATCGGGCCGCCCCGATAAAATGCACCGCGCTGGATTGCCTGCCAGTGAAAGACCACGCGATTAGGGTCCTGGCCAATCAGGTAGCGGCCGACCTCCATCGCTCCCGCGGCGCAGGCCTTCGCGTCGTCTTTGAGCATTTCGCCCCAGCCGACGATTCCGGCATCGGTCGAGATCTTTGACGAATACCCATGAGTTCTTGAGAACGAATGTCTCAAGCTTCGTGACCTTGATGTTGTCGTTCGGCCCGACTGCGGCGGCATTAGTGCGTTCGGCGGTAAACAGCGCATCCAGGCCGAACAGAGTTCCGGTGGCGAGAGCGCCTCGCAGCAGGGACCGGCGATCAATTTGGGTTCGTAACATACAGGTCATCCTTTCAAACAATTTTTAAAACAAGCCAGCGAACAGCGCCAGCCCAATGCCACTGCGCGACGTCTGCGTGCGCGATCAGTGTTCACGGTCATCAGAACCGGATTCTGCCTTGAAGCTGAAAGAAGCGATTCAAGGTCGAGGTCGTGCTGGTGACAGATCCAAAGGTAGTGTTGAACGGGTTCGTGTCGGGCGCGCTGAACTGCGAGTGGTTGAAAAGATTGAGCGCGTCCATGCGAACCTCAAAGACCAAGCCTTCCCGCAACCGGAAGTCGCGCCGGAGGTTGGCATTCCACTGGTTCAGACCGTCGGCCCGCACGCTGGTGATGTCGATGGGAAATACGCGCGCCTGGTAGGCCGCCGGCCCATTGGCGGAATTCCTCTCGAATGGGGCGCTCGTATTGAACCATTGATTGAGAGTCTTGGTACCTTGAGTCAGTGTCTCGCCGATTTTGCTCAGGTCGCCGTAATAGAAATTGTTGCCCCAGGTAAGAAAAG
>CAVYEV010000023.1:0-63296 GCA_963767545.1 Terriglobia bacterium | reverse complement strand
ACCGGTATCTCAGTTGACTCAGCTTAGTGGGGCAGTCCCCGCATAAGCGCTAACGTAAGGGACCGCCTACCTCAAGCGGAAGCTAATTGTCAATATATCAGAGGGGTACCCTCACCCAAGGGTCAGAAAATAGACTCCAGAGTCCAATTTGACTGGCCGTACAGGTTTGTACGCTTGAGAAAGCGGGATTGAGCGAAGACTGCAAAGTTCATTGGCGGGCAAATCCCGTTTATCAAACTGGTCGCACCGCATAACACGGGCAACCTGCCTCGGCAAACTGGGTTTCCGACCCGGGCAAAAGCGCAAGCGATATTCGAATGGCAAACTCTCAGCGGGCTCGCCCTCACCCAGGGGTCAGAAAATGAACACCAAGGCCCCAGGTAGAAGGGGATAATGAAAGGCGCGTAGTGAGCGAAGACCGAAACGTTCATTGGTGGGCAAACCCCGATTTGGCAAACTGGTCCGGCTGGCGGACTTGGACCCAGGACTGGAGCATCAGTAGCCCGAGAGGCAAAGTAAAGAAAGATACGCCGGCTGCTCATCGCGGGGAAAGGACGAGTGATGATCACGATCCCGGCTGTACGCGAATTTTGCGCGGGAATCGATGTCGGCAAGCGAGGGTTGGCAGTAGCTGTAATGACGGGTCCGGCCGACAAAGAAGCGACAGTTCAGACTCGCTGGTTAGGTACCACGGTTCCGGAACTGGAGGCGCTACGAGAGTGGCTCATGCAGGAGAAGGTGACGGCAGTGGCGATGGAGAGCACCGCCTCGTATTGGATACCGATCAAGAACATACTGGAGAAAAGTGTAGAGGTGATGCTGGTATGTTCCAAGAAGCATCACCCCAAAAAAGGAGAGAAAACTGATTTCCGGGATGCGCTCCAGTTGGCACATTTACACCGCCACGGAATGTTGACGGGAAGCTACCTGCCCGAAAAGGGTGTAGTAGAACTCAGAGATCTGACGCGTCGCCGGAAGAAACTTCTGGGGCATCTAGGCAGCGAAAAGAACCGCATCCAGAAGGTTCTGGAGGTGGCCAATGTGAAGATCGGCAATGTCATTAGCGACGTGTTCGGTATATCCGGGCAGGAGATGCTGGAAGCGCTTCTGTCGGGGCGTGAGATGGAAGCGGAAGAAATCGCTGAGATGGCGAAGAATCGCTTAAGGACGAAGATTCCGCAACTCGTCGAAACGCTCAAAGGGCATCAGATGAACGATCATCATCGCTGGCTGATTCAGCAGAGCATCGAGCACGCCGTTTTGCTGGACCGACAGTTGGAGGAACTGGAAGACAAGATCATGCTGAAGATCGAGCCGTATCGCAAGCAGTTCGACCTGCTGTGTACGATTCCGGGAATCAAGGACATGAACGCCGCAGCGATTTTAGCCGAAATCGGTCCCGATATATCAGTGTTTCCTACGGGCGATGACTTGTGCAGTTGGGCCGGCCGATGTCCGGGGAACAATCGCTCTGCCGGGAAGACCAAAAGCGGCCGGGTGAAGAAAGCAAACAAGTTTCTTTCTTGTGCCCTGGGACAAGCGGCGACCGGAGCAGCGCGTAAGAAGGGCTGCATCATGCGGCGGAAGTTCCAACGCTGGATAAAGAGAATGGGAGCCAAGAAAACCAACGTCGCCGTAGCCCACAGCCTGCTCAAGGTGATCTGGTGCATCTTGAAAACCGGCGAGCCATACCGGGAGCCGGACGTTGGGGTGATGCACGAATTGGAGAGGCAGAAACTGGTTCGCCATCATGCGCGGCGGTTGCGCGCATTAGGTGCGGAGCCAGAAGCAATAGAGACAATCGTGGATCAGTTACTCTGCCCGGCTCCGAGCCCGGAGCAAGTCGAGAACACCATCGCCGAAGAAGGTTGTCCGGCAGAAGAAACCCAGGTTACTGCGCCGAATAAGCGGAGTAAGGCGACCTGCAAACCAAACGGACTCGTCCGATAAGCTCTTTGTGCTTCGTAATGATCGCGTCCACAACCGGAGAGTACGTCTGCGGATGGTCGGGACCAGTTATAGTTTCTGGGTTCGCCGCGCTCGTGGAGGTTTGTGACATGACGTAACCGCCTTTGAATCCTATTATTTAGGACTGTTGCGCCCGAGTCCAGTTCCTTAGAAAACGGGCACAGACTACCCTCTGTTTTTCTTAGGTTTACGCAGTTGAGACCTCCGGTGTCGATAGTTGCACTTGATGTCCGAGTGCCTCTAGTCGGGCGACGAGTTTTCGAGTGGTGCGGGCAGGATTGATGCGATCAAAATAGTCGCTGCCAAGGTCCTTGTAGGGTGAATCGGATTGGAGCATGTGGAACGCGATGACCAGGATCTTGTGAGCGGTGGCAATAATCGCCTTAGACCATCCCTGCCGCGACTTGACCCGCCGGAAGAATGCTGGAAGGTAGCCTCGGCTGCAATGGGAGGCTGCCCATGCGGCCTGTGTAAGCACTCGCCGCAACGCTTTGTTCCCCTTCCGGCACCGTGTGCTCTTTTTCTTGCCCGCGCTCTCATTCTCTCCTGGCACTAGTCCAGCCCAACTGGCGCAGTGCTCGGCATCGGAAAACACGCTCAGGTCCACCCCTAACTCGGCGATCAAATGCCAGGCCACTAGCTGTTCCACTCCCGGGATAGACATCAGCAAGTCCACCTGGCGGGCATACGGCTTCATTCTTTCAGCAATGCGTTGCTCAAATCCAGCAACCTCGCTTGTCAGAAACTGGTATTGCCTGTAGTAGGAAGGACTCCAACATATAGCGGTGGAATTCGGTGAAATATCCTTTCAGCGACTCCTTTACCAGCTCTTCCTTCTCCCGCAGCTTTCCTTTCACCTTCCAGCTCAGAATCGCTGGCGAGTTCTCGCCAGCGATCATGGCTTCGATAATCCGCCGCCCGGTAACTCCCATCAGATCGCTGGCAACCGAACTGAGCTTTAAGCTGGCGGTCTCAAAAAGGTCGCGGATCTGGTTGTGTACCTGGTTGCGCTGCTCCAGCAGAGAGACGCGGTGGCGCAACAACATACGCAATTCGCGAATCTCCGCCGGCGGCACGAAACTCCCGTCTAGACGCCCGTCCTGCAAGTATTCGGCGATCCTCTGTGCGTCACGCCCATCGCTCTTGCGACCTGCCAACGCCTTTACCTGTGCCGGATTTACCAGTAACAGGCGAAATCCCTGGCCTTCCAGAACGTTCCAGACGGGTCGCCAATAGACCCCTGTCGACTCCATTGCAATTTCCGTTACTTTGAGCTGCTTGAGCCAGACTCTCAGCCGGATCAGATCGTTGCGAAAAGTACGGTAGATCTTGCGACAAACCTCTCCCGGCTTACCGACCGGCGGCAAGATACAAACCACCACAGTGTCCTTGTGAATATCCATGCCGCATGAGCGGCGGTATACTTCGTTCATCGGTGTCTCCTTGCCGCAGGACGAAGAACGCTGAAAAGATAATCGGTCTTTCCTTATCGGGCTTCCTTCCTTGCGGCAGGAGCCTCACTCTTCTGTTCCCAAAACGCGTTCCGGACCACATTCACAAACGGTTTCCAACAACCAGACCGTTCCCGGCCTCCATCATCCGCGGCATTTCCCACTATCGCGCCACTTAAAACCGTTTTCATCCCCTCCTGTGGCCGAGCCTAAGCGAGCGCCAATTTCCATTCACACCGCCTTTGGGTCAATTAACTTACTGCAAACACAAGACATCTATCAGCAACCACCGGGAAATAACAAACCCTCGTGTTATGAAGTAAGCAGAAGATTAGGAGACCAGAGACGATAGGATGATATGCAATATCTTCTCTTATTAATTACGGCTATTCGGCGCCTACTGCGAAATGATCAATTTGACGACCCAGCTCTATCGAGCCGAATTCGCGCACCAAACCCGAACGCGTTCGCTCGGGCCACGGCAAAAGCCGTCCGCGCCGCCACGAGCAGCGCTTCAACACTATTCAAAAACCACTGCTTTGCGTCATCGCTCCGGGACATTCCAACCCAAGAAATCGGCTTCGTTGCGAAAAATGCAGGGACACCCTGCCTAGGGTCGCGCAAAATACGGCTGTTTGCGTCACCGCGACTGCCCACCCCTACCGCGCGAAAATGGGTTCGTTCCGCGAAAAACGACATCCCGTGCACAACGGCACACAAAAAAACCGCACTTTGCGTCATCGCCGGACAACCCCACCACGGGGAATTGGCTCTGTTCCGAAAAAAAGCGACGCCCCACCACAACGGACACGCAAAATCCCGGTGTTTGCGTCACCAACCCGCGTCACGCGGCCCAGGTCCTCCTTCGGCTTCGTCAAGTTGCCCAGAGCCGCGCCACTTCTGGTAATCGAGGCTTAATCAGGTGCCCCCTCCGACGGGCGCACCACGTCCCGGCAACCGGCCCGCCGCGATTGACAAAATACCGGTTGAATCCGCGCCCATGCTCTTATAGAATGATCGTGCTGTAAACAATTTCAGATATTACGAACTGTTTACGGCTGAGATGGTGGGGGGTAATAATCGCGGATGCAATATCCGCTGCCGGCTGGAGAGTATAACTGCTCTCCGTACTCGCAACAGCGGGTCGGCAAGAAACAGGGGGTAAGTGTGACACTACGACGTGTATTTGCACTATTGTCATTAAGCGCGGGCCTTTTCGCGCAGGATTTCCGCGCTACTATCGCGGGAAGAGTAACGGACGCGTCCGGATCCGCGATTCCGAACGCCGAAATCAAGGCCACCAATAAAGCTAACGGCCTTTCGAACTCCACAAAATCGGGCGCTGATGGCATCTATCTGATTCCGTTCCTCGAACCGGGAAACTATGGTGTTGAAGTGACTGCCCCGGGTTTTCAAACTTTGAAACGCGAGGGTATCGTACTTGAAGTCTCGCAGCGGTTGAATCTGCCGCTCGCGTTGACCGTCGGCCAGGTCAGCACGGAGTTGACGGTGACCGGGCAACAGGAATTGATCAACAGCGGCGATGCGAATAATGGCTTGGTCTTCGATCCAACGACCACTCAGGAGATGCCCCTGAATGGACGGCAGAGCTACATGCTCCTGACGCTCACGCCGGGGGTCATCTTTACTCAGGAACAGTTTGGCGCAAGCGGATTCTCGGGCACTCGCGGCTGGGACGTGAATAACAGCTATAAGTTCAACGGCGCGCGCGCCGGCAACGGCGACAACGCTTTTCTACTGAACGGATCGATTATCAGCAACGAAGGCAGCACGTGGGAATTCGCGCCGAGCGTCGATGCGATCCAGGAGTTCAACGCGATTACCACCGCCTTCGACGCCCAATACGGACACGAAGCGGGTGGCGTGGTGAACACAATCATCAAGTCGGGCACGAATCGCTGGAGAGGCGATGTCTACGACTACTTCCGCAATCGCGTGCTGGACGCGAACAGCTTCCAGAACAACTTCGCGGGCCTCGGCAAAGGGCGGCATAATCAGAATCAGTTTGGCGGCGTATTCGGCGGACCCATCCGCAAAGACAAAGACTTCATCTTCGGAAGCTACGAAGGTTGGCAGGAAGTGGTGCCGTTTCCCGCCCAGGGGACGACCGTGCCCGTCGATCTTCGGAATGGCCAGAACTTCGCCAACTACGGAATCACAGTCTTCGATCCGCTTACCACGCACGCTTGCGGCGGCCCAGGCGAATCCTGTTCTCAGTCGACATATTGGCGAAACGCGTTTCCGGGCGATGTGATCCCGGCCAGCCGCGTTAGCCCCGCGGGCCAGAAGATTCTGTCGTATATGCCTGCGCCGAACAGCCCTGGACAAGGCGCGGGTGGCATCACGAACAACTTCGTCGGAAACAAGAATGAGGGCCGTTACTGGTATGACCAGGAGATCACCCGGTGGGACCACGTCTTCAGCGAGAAAGACCGAATGAACGCCATGTACTCGAATTTCCATGGCTACGAGTTTCGTTCCTCCACCGGTTTCGCGAAGCCTGTCGCCACCGGCAATACGGATAACAACCGCACATTCAACGGCATCAATCTTGATGAAACCCATGTAATCTCACCGACCGCGGTGCTGGACTTCCGCGCCAATTTCTTCCGCTTTACTCAATTGACACCGGGCTACAACAACCAGTCGCTGCAAATTACGCCGCAGTCGGTGGGAATGACGGGCATGATCCACGCTCCCACGGTCACTAATTCGGTGATCCCGAACATCAACATCAACGGAATCAGCGGGCCGTTATTCGGCAGCGGCAGCTATAGTTGGTCCCCCTATAATTCCTGGGATTTCCAGCCGAATTTGAACTGGACACTCGGGCGTCACAACCTGCATTTCGGATACGAATTCCACTACGAAGCGCGGGGCAACGTGAGCCTCGGCAATGCGTACGGCACGCTGACTTTCGGCTCCGCACTGACGCGTCAGGCCACTGATCGTTCGCTCACGGCTACCGACAGTTTCGGGATCGCATCGCTGCTACTCGGCATCCCCACGAGCGGCAGCATCGACAACAACGTCACGACTTATGTTTCGCGTCCCTACTCTGCCGGTTACGTGCAGGATGATTGGAAAGTCAACGACCGCCTCACCGTTAACATGGGTATCCGGTATGAGGTCCAGCTGCCGTATCTGGAGCGCTACAACCGTATGAATTCAGCTTTCGATCTCACGAAGGTAAATCCGCTCAGCGGGCAAATTCTCGCCGCCTGGAATAAAGACGCGGCGGCCTACAATGCGACCAATCCGAAGTACCCCTATCCTGCGCCTCCGGCGGCGATCTGGGGTGCCTATACGTTCGCGGGCGTTAACGGACTTCCCCGGCGGCAATTTTACACCGACTGGACCAACCTCGCGCCGCGCATCGGTTTCGCCTATCGCGTTGGCGACAAGACCGTGATCCGCGGCGGCTTTGGCACCTACTATCAATCGATGACGCAGACGGGCAACTCGACAACCGGCTTCAGCGCGACAACCACTTATCTTTCAACGTTCGATAACGGCGTCACGCCGTCCGCGTGCCAGAGTGGCGCATGTACTAGCGGCGCGCCGACTGGTCCTTACTCCATTGTGAATCCGTTCCCGAACGGCTTGATCTCGGCCGCGGGCGCTTCACTCGGCGATCTCAGCAATCTCGGCCAAGGCTCGAATGGCAACACGCTCGAGTACAAGATCCCGCGTACCTATCAGTACACACTGGGCGTGCAGCGCGCGTTACCTGGCAACACGGTAATCGATGTGCGTTTTGCCGGGAATTTTGCGGGCATGACGACTACCAGCCACGATCTCGGCTTCCCACAGGATGGCGCGGGACTGGCGCTACAAACCGCGTCCATTGCAGATCCCTCGATTTTCAGCAACACACTTCCCAATCCGTTCTTGGGAATTCTGCCCAGTTCGACGGGCCTCGGTTCCTCTACGACAGTGACCCGTTCCAGCCTGCTGCAGAAGTGGCCACTGTGGGGTGGCATCAACGACAGCAATGTTTCGCGAGCCACATTCCGGTCCGATGCCTTACAGTTGAAATTCCAGAAACGCATTGGCAACGCGTCCGATAGCGCGTTTGGCGCTATGAATTGGACCGTCTCGTGGACATTCAGCAAAGAGTACTCGCTCACCTGCTGCGCCGGGCCAACCTGGATCAACGGCGACAGCAACTTCCGCTACGCCATGGACTCAAACAACAAGACCGAGGAGTTTGCGTTCAGCGGCGTCTGGGATCTACCCTTCGGTAAAGGCAAAAAGTACGCCAGCGGGCACAGTGGTTTCACGGACAAACTCGTCACCGGATGGCGCGCCGACTATGCGCTCACGTATATCTCGGGCTTCCCTGTCGGTCTGCCGAACCTGATCAACTATTGCGGCAAGTGGGATGCGGGCGATGCGCAGAATGAATTCCACTGGTTCAATAACAATGCTTCGTGCTACGCGCAATTCCCGGCAAATGCGGGGGCCCTCTCGTATCTGCCGCCGCGCTTCTCGGGTAACGTGAATAATCCGGCGGCGCCGCAGTTGAACGCTGCGGTCGTAAAGGACACTAAGATCCGCGAACGCTACAATCTCATGATCCGTATCGAGTCGTTCAATCTGACGAATACGGCAATCCGTCCAGGCCCAGGAACTGGTTTCCCCAGCACCACCTTTGGCGTACTACCCGAAAGCCAGCAGAATTTCCCGCGTCTGGTGCAACTGGCGGCGAAGCTGTACTTTTGAGAGTTTAAATTTTTCGAATAAACGCACGGATACGGGTGCCCAGCATGCCCATCAGCAATCCTCCGCTGATCAGCAACCCGGCACCCGGTTCCGGGATTGTCGCTGCGGAGTCCACCTCGAAAGCTCCTGGAGTCAGGCCGGAGGGAGAGAACCAACTCGCACCCCCGTCGGTCGAGATCGCCTCATTGGCCGTGTCGCCGGTCGAATTCCAGTTCCATGCGATCGAATAGCTGAGGGACGAAGCAACCGTAACCCAGTAAGGAGTTCCCGCCGTCAGCAGCGGCTTCAAAATAGAAGTCGCCATTACCGGAACATTGTTGGTTCCTAACGGCCCAAGTGTCGTCGCTGAAAAAATGAAACTCTCAATCACCGCGCCGGGTTGGCTGGCGGCATCTGCTCTAAGTGCAATGGTGAAATTGTCCGCCACGGGACATCCAACGTTACAACTCAGAGCCACCTGAACAGAGCCGAAAGTGGCGTTCGCCGTGGGCGTAAAGGTATCGCCTTCCGCGTAGTTGCTGCCATCGAATGCGTTTCCGTCCGGGTTTCCCCCGGTCGTGTTATAGGTAGGACCGGCTCCGAAATTGGTGAAGATGACGGATGCTGGCGCGATCGCGGGAGCCGCGAGCGCCACAGTCCAAATCAAAAGATTCCTGACGAACGGCCGAGGCGTAAACATCTCGGTTGAAAACTGCTTCCTCCGTGTACCGGTCATTGTTTGTTAATCTCCGCTTGAGTAATGTTTACAAAAATTGGGAATGACGAAATTCCGGCGCCGCTAACAATGACAGCGTAGTTCCCCGGCGTCGCCAAATTAGGATTGAGAGTGAAGTTTACCGTCTGAGGCGATGTTCCCGTACCGACGCCGAAGTTGGTCCAGTTCGTTGTGCGGCCGTACAAAACAGTGCCGGTGACGCTCACCATGCGGACGATCGGATAATTTGTATCCATCTGATCGTCGTCACCGTATGCCGCTCCCGCGGACTGCCCATTCAGTTGCTTGCCGGTAAGCGTGAAGAGGCCGCCGCCGTTGTATGTGATGCCGTTGATCACGGGCCGCAATGCCGGACTTGGCGTTCCGTCGGGCGTATAAGCCCACACTTGGTTGCTGGAGTCTGAAAAAAGCATTTGTCCCGTAGGAAGAACCAGCATTCGCTTGGGAAAGACGGGGGCAGTGTTGAGGTTGGTATCGGGAATCGCCGGCGACACCGGACTGATCGTATTATTGGATGGGTTGAAATCAAAGAGCTGCGTAGGGCTGCTGAACACACCCCCGAAGGTGATAGCCACACCTGCAGCGGTTGCCGTAGCGTTCTTGTTGATGTGGATCTGAGAAATCGAGTCCACGCTGGAGATCGCAGAACCGCTGGGGATCCCGGTGCCACTCACACTCCAGCCCACTTGCAGAATGGCCGTGGAAGGAATATTGGTGATAATATTCGATCCGCTGGTGATGTTCCCGGATGATGTAAATTGCGACGGCCCCGCATCCGCCGCGAGTATGACATGTCCGTTAGGCAAGATCGAGGCGGGCGCGTCATCGCCGCCGAAAGGAGAAGGGTTGCCATTTAGCGACCCCATGATATCCGGCCCCGCCGCCCAGGTATTCGTCCCGGGAGTGTAGAGCGCAGTGTGCTGGTTCGCACCGATCACCAGAACGCGCCCGTCCTGCAGCCGCAGCAGCGGACCAAGTTCAAAACCCAGGGCGACACTGCTCAAAACGGGAATAGTTCCCAGCGCGCTCCCGTCGGACGGACTGATACTGGACCAATTACCGGTTCCAGGATTGTACTTTTCGGCGTAGCTCCCAGGTGTCTGAACGCTCTGAAACAGATCGTAGGTGAGTATCGTTCCATCGGGCTGCTTGACCCATCCTTCTTCATCGCTGGAATCAGTGGCGTAAACCTTGGTCCCAGATTGTGTCCACGAGTCAGTCGCGATGTCGTAGAGGAAAGTTTTGCCATTAATCAGATCCCCGGCAAGAATTCTCCCACTTGCCCCGCCAGGCACCAGCATGGAAGGATCATCCCCGAAGCATGCGGTAAGCGTATATCTGTGATTGAAGTTAACGGTGCTGGCGGTTAGGGTGGCGGTGGCGTTAGCGGAAATCGTGATCTGGGTCGCCGAGTCGATGCTCAGAATGGTCGCACCGCTTGGAATCCCTGTGCCGCTAACAGTCCATCCCACCACAAGTCCGCTCGTGTAAGGATAGATGTTGGTGATTACGGGTGACCCGGATGTTAAGTTCCCAGTTACATATGAGATCTGGGGGCAACCGGCCTGACTGGGATAAGGGGCAGTCGATGACCAGCTATTTGCAACCGGATCATAAATCTCGCCCGAGTTCCCCCAGTTCGCTGCTAAGCCCGGTCCGGTGTACTCTCCACCCAGCACCCAGAACTTCCCGCTCGGTAACACCTGAGAGGCGAAATATATCCGGGGGAGCAGTCCCGGAGCCAGAGTCGTCCAGGTTCCGTTGATGTAACTGCCGGTGGCGTCCGGTGTCAGCTTCATCCACGTCTGGCCATTGAAACTCTGTGCCAGGATCGTACCGTCCGTCATTTGGACCATCAACTGAATGCTGGATGGAGCCAAGTTTGTGAGTTTCGTCCAACTCGCGGCGTCAATTCGGGCGGCAGAGTCGAAAAACAGAAGCGCAAACAGCGAAAGGCAAAAAAATAGCCTCCGAGCGCGAAGCCATATCGTCTGAGTCCAACCGGGTGGAAAATGAAGCATGGGAACATGTATACGCGCCCTATGCTGGTTTGTCAAACAAATTCGGCAATTAACGCTCAGAGTTTATGCAAACTTGTGAGTCCCAGTCCAGGACCTGTCGGCAGAATCAGTTTGCCATCTCTTACCGTAACGCCGATATAGGGGTCGTTGGAGATCAGCAAATTTCCGTCCAGGTCGGCGTAGTCCACGAGCGGCGAAAGGTGCGCCGCCGCAGTCACGGTGCAGGAACTCGATACCATACAGCCGATCATCACCTTCATGCCGAGCGCCCGCGCGATCTGAATCATGCGGTAAGCCTCAAGCATGCCGCCGCACTTATCGAGCTTGACATTGATTCCGTCGAACGCATCCCGCAATTTTGGAATGTCCTGCGGGTGAAGGCAGGCTTCGTCCGCGATGATCGGCATATGAACGCGGCTGCGCACCCAGCGCGTCTCCTCGATCATGTTCGCTGGCATCGGCTGTTCGATGAACTCGACGCCCTGCGTCTCCAGCCAGTTGATCTTGCGGACTGCCTCTTCCTTATTCTTCCAGCCCTCGTTGGCATCGACGCGAAGAGGCTTCTTCGTAACCGCGCGTACCGCGGCCATAGTAGCTTCGTCAGTATCGAGACCGACTTTGATCTTGAGCACCGGGAACTGCGCCGCCTCTTCGACCTTGGCGCGAGTCTTCGCCGGATCGTCGATACCGATGGAAAAGGTGGTGATCGGCGCATCCGCCGCATCGAGCCCGAAGTAGCGGTAGAGAGGCACGCCAAGCTTCTGCCCTGTCCAGTCCATGAGCGCGATATTCATCGCCGCTTTGGCCGCATATTGGCCGTCGATGCGGTGAAACACTTCGTCGGTCAGCTTGGCGAACGCCGCGGGATCGGACGATTCAAGCAGGTTCCTGACCGACTCGACAGCGGCTTTCCCGGTGACAGCCGTCTCGTTGTAGCGGACGATCGGCGCACCCTCACCGTGACCTGTTAAGCCGTCGCGGATATAGCGCACGTGCAGTGTGTCCCGATAATCGCTCGAGGACATCACGGTGGTCCACGTGTGCTTCAGCTTAAGGCGGATGATTTCCGCCTCGACAGCGGCCCGCTGCTGTGCCGCCCGGCTTGATTCAGGGGCGAGCAGCGGGACCGCCGCTGCGGCGATGCTGGTCTGGATAAATTCGCGGCGCTTCACATCTCATTGTACGCGCGCCCCGGGACTAACGATCGCTAGAATGCGAACCGCAGACCGACCTGCGCGCGGCGCGCATTGGTGCCGTCAGGGAACCCTCCGGAAGTGGTCCCGAGTCCCGGTGTGGACGGCGCGCACGTGGTTGCCGTCGCACTCGCGCATGGGGCGATCACGAAGTTCGGAGCGGCCAGCGTGCCCTTTGTTCGCGGCGGTGTAGCCCGCCGAGATAACGGCCGTATTTTGGATCGTGTTAGTCAGGTTGAATACCTCGAACAGGAGCGAAAGCGACATTTTCTCGCGGATCGGAAAATTCTTTTGCAGGCGGGTATCGAACCGGTAGGTCGGATCGATGCCGCAGCGGGTTGTTGGGCAGGAACGGCACCCGATTATCGCCGCCCAACCCATCTAGCGTGCTCGTGAATGCCTGGGGTAGATTTGTTGTCGAAGAGAAACCCACGGATTCGAACGACGGCCGGCCGCTTGCGAGCGTGAGCAGGCCCGTCAACTCCCAACCGTTGGCGATGTATCTGGCAAATGCGCTATCGCTCTTCATGAACTTCGGGCGAGCTACGAACGTGCCGACAAACCGGTGCCGCTGATCCAGATTGCCATTGCCTTTGTCCAGGCTGTACGCGCCATTGTAGAGTCCCATCGGTCCGCTGCTGAAGAAAATCGCGTTGCTGCCGGACTCCTGATTTTCATCGAGTTCGTGGGACCAGGTGTAAGAGATTGTGCCCTGGAACGTATTGGAGAAACGCTTCACCAACTGCACGGCCAACGCATCGTACCACTGCTTGCCGCCATTTTCGACCTGGTTGATGTGGCCATATCGCGGGTCGATACGGTTGCTGAGCAGATAGATCGGCGTGCTATAAACCTGCGCCCGTCGGCTGGTAGCTGGAATTGAGAATCGTAAAGTTGTAGATCTGGGAACTCAGGGGGCCGACATTGATGTCGCGGATCGTGAATAATCGCTTCCCGCGATTCTGAATGTAAGAAGTAGTCAAGCTCAGAGACCGCGTAAGCGAGCGCTCGATGGCGACGTTGATCTGCTGGGTGTAGGGGTTCCTCATATTCGGAGCGGCGAAAGTGATCGAGCGGTTGCTCGCGAGCGCACCCGCGGGGCTGCTGAGAATATTGGGGAAAATCGGCGCTCCTGCCGACGTCGGGCTGGTAATGCTCAGGCTTTGCGTATATACATCGTTGGCAGTGAAGAGGGTATTGATCAGACCGCTTTGATAACGGCCGTAGAACAAACCATAGCCGGCGCGGAGCACGGTCTTATCGTTCAGCCGGTATGCAAGCCCGATACGGGGCGCAAAATCTCTTGCCGGCGGAGGGAATCGTTCCCGTCTGAGGATAGTTCGGATTCGTGATCGAAGGTTGCGGCAAAACGGAATATTCGTAGCGCAATCCATAATTGGCGGTCAGCTTGGGAGTGAGTTTCCAGGTGTCCTGCGCATAGAAGCCGAGATCGGTGATAGTTTCGTCCACGATTGGGTTGCCGAACACTTGAACAAAAGTTGAGTAGTGGCTTGGTCCTGGCGCGGGACTCGTATAGTCCTGCGCGAACGCGGTGACGCTCGAATAGGTATACGACCCGAATCGATTGGCTGAGGCTGTTTGCGAAGTCCTCGGTCCGCGCAATATCGAATCCGAACTTAACCGTGTGAGCCCCTTTGACCAACGAAAGGTTGTCCGCCCATTGGAAGCGATTCTCGCTTGGATTGATGCGCGGCAGAACGTTGTAACCGCCCAAGGTGCCGACGCCGGCTACAGAGAGGCTGGTCGCTCCGATGGGATAGCCCTTCACCAATGTGGGGTCGAAGTCGTCCGCCTGCCGGTCTTTGAACCATCCAAACCGGAACTCGTTGACGATGGAATTCGTGGGGACGAACGTCCATGAGAACTTACCGATGCGATCGCGCACCGAATCGTCGCCATTGGTACCCACGGCCGCGCCGGTAGTGCTCGAAACGCCAGTCTGAATGCCGTTGGGCGAGAAGAATTTCAGATAATTCAAACTTGCGCTGAAGGTATTCCGATCGTTCAGCCGGTAATCGAGCTTTAGAAAATAAAGCTGCTGGTCGGCTCTGCGATCAGTCAAGCCAAACATACGCGGCAAGAGGCTGTTTATCGCCGTACACTGCGCGGGTGTTGCCGGCGCGCCGCATCCGATCCATGTCTGCGTGGCCCCGTTGACCGATGAATTGATGATGCTGCCGACCATCGGATCGTGGCGGCGCTGGATCTCGGTATCGAAGAAGGCGAACAACTTGTCTTTCTTGATAGGTCCACCTATGGTGCCGCCGGTCTGATGACGAACTTCGGGAGGATTGATGGCGGCATAGCGGTCTCTTGCGTCCAGCGTACGGTTCCGGAAATACCAGAAAAAAGTTCCATGCAAGTCGTTGGTTCCGCTTTTGGTGATGGTGTTGACGACACCGCCAGTCGCGTGGCCATACTCGGCCGAGTAGTTCGAATTGAGCACCTGGAATTCCTGAACGGCGTCCTGCGAGAGCTGAGAGCCGAGCCGGGTGCGTCCGGAGTTCTCGTTGTAATACTGATTGGTCGTATCGACGCCATCCACCAGGAAGCTGTTCCCGCCGGCCATGCCGCGGAACGTGAGGAGTCCGAAGTCGGCGTCCTTAGTGACAGCCGGCGTGAGCAGCACAAACGAATCCACACGGCGGCCATTGATGGGCAGATTGTTAATCAGATCGTTATTCACAACCTGAGATGTCTCCGTCTTGACATCGTCCACACCAGGCTCGCCGACGACGTCGACCTTCTGCGACATGGTACCAACCGACAGCGCAATGTTCAGATTCAGGACTTCGCCGACTTGCACAATCAAACCGGTCGC
Organism: Terriglobia bacterium; assembly: GCA_963767545.1. GTDB lineage: Bacteria > Acidobacteriota > Terriglobia > Bryobacterales > Bryobacteraceae > CAVVFX01. The sequence continues at coordinate 48,360 of CAVYEV010000023.1, read as the reverse complement.
TTCATAGGGTGTGAAGCCCTGCTTGTTAACCGTTACCGTGTAACCACTCTCGGGAACCAGGGCCGGCGCGGCAAAGACGCCCGCGTTGGTAGTCGCTAACTCGCGGGTAAGGCCCAGCGATGAGTTGGCAACCACCACCTTGGCATCCGGGACCGGCGCGCCAGAGGCGTCGAGAACGGTGCCGGAAATGGCGCCGCGTCCGGCCGTGGCTTGACACCACGCTGCCAGCGAGCACATGAGACCGAGAGACACTACGGTCGCTAGTTTCGTCATGAGTGACCTCTTCCGGATAACTGAAAACTCTGAAAATTGCATAGACCTCCTGATTCGATTGACTAACAGAATAACAGAAAAAGGTGTCAATTCTCTGAAGCATTCTGGGGACGGCATCTTCGATCCTCAAGCGGATGTATAACTAAGAAATGCGGCCTCCCGATGCACGGCTATTAGGCTTCCTGTCCGCGTACGATCCGTGTATAGCGGAGCTGACATTGGCCGTGCGCGAGATGATGCTGGACGAAGCCCCGGAAGCCATCGAATCAATCTACGACGCCTACAACGCGGTAGCGATCGGGTTCTCGTTCACGGGACGCTTAAGGGACAGCTTCTGCCATATCGCGACCTATGCCCGCCATGTGAATCTTGGGTTCAATCGCGGCGCCAGTTTGCCCGATCCGCAGAAGAAGCTGCAAGGCACCGGGAAGGCGGTGCGGCATATCAGGATCATGCGGACAACCGATCTGAACGCTCCCTATCTGCGCCGCTATATCCAGACAGCCATTGCGCAGGTGGGAGGAACGCCGGTGCAGGTTTCAAACGCCCCGAAAAGTGTTGTGCGAGGGAATTATCCGAAGAAGCGACGCCCCGCAAAGCTTATCTGAACCTTCAGTCGCCCAGCACTTCGCGAAGTTTACGCGAGAGTCCTTCGGGCGTGAAGGGTTTATGCAGCAGCACGGTGTTTTCGAAGACCACGCCTTCGCGGGCCACGATATCGTCGGTGTAGCCCGACATGTACATAACCTTCAACTCGGGCGATCTCGCGGTCAGGCGTTCGGCAAGTTCCCGGCCGCTCATTTTCGGCATGATGACGTCGGTCAGGAGCAATTGGATTTCACTCGCGTGCTCTGCAAAAACCTCCAGCGCGTGCAAGCCATGTTCCGCCTCGTGAACTTTATAGCCTTGCGTCCGTAACATGTTACTGACCAGGCCGCGTACGCCCTCTTCATCTTCAACTAGCAACACCGTCTCGCTGCCCTTGCGGACCTTGCCGCTGCGTTTCCGATCACGGAGTTGTTCAGGCTGTCCAACTGCCAGCGGCAGGAAGATACGGAACGTGGAGCCAGCGCCGGGCGGAGAAGTGATCTCAATCTCTCCGCTGTTCTGCTTCACGATTCCGTAGACGGTCGAGAGACCCGAGACCTCCGAACTTAGCCGGATTCCTGATCGAGAAGTATGGTTCGAAGACGCGTTCCCGCGCGCTTTCATCCAGGCCGCTTCCCGAATCGGTAAATTCGAGTAAGGCGAAACGTCCCCTGGCCCGACGCTCCTTGGCGAGGCGGATGCGCAGGTGCCCGCCGAGCGGCATCGCGTCGCGCGCGTGCAGCGCGAGATTGATGATGAGCTGCTCCATCTGGCTGGAATCGGCCTTAACAAAGCATGGGATGCGCGGGGCATCGATTGCGATTTCAATGTTCTCGCCCAGCGTGCGTTGCAGCATCTTGATCAACCCGTTCAAGGTGCCGGAAAGGTTGAGGACAACGGGCTGGATGACCTGCTTACGGCTAAAGACGAGAAGTTGTCCGGTGAGCGCAGCCGCGCGGTCGGATGCTTTGACGATCTCCGCCGCGTAATCGGGAAACACGCCTGAGCTCTTTCCGCTGCCGAGACCTTCTTCGAGCATGCGAGCGTAACCGGAGATGATGGTCAACAGATTGTTGAAGTCGTGGGCAACTCCGCCCGCCAGCCTGCCAATGGCTTCCATTTTCTGGGAGAGACGGAGTTGTTCTTCGAGATGCCGCTGTTCGGTGATATCGATCATGATGCCGCCGATCATGTAGGGCTTTCCGGAAGCATCGAATATGGGGAACTTGTTTACCAAAACCGCCTTATTGCCGGAGGGAAGAGATATGTTGTCTATGCGGTCTACCGGCGCTCCCGACTCAAGGACTTTGCGATCGGTCTCCTCGAAGAGCCGCGCCGTTTCCTGGGGGTAGAGATCGGAATCGGTTTTACCGATTACGGGCTCGTGGTCGAACGACTTCCAAAACTGCGCGGTCTGGTTGTAGTACACATAGCGGAAGCCGGAGTCTTTGAGGAAAGCGCCGCCGGGCAATGAGTGCATGAACGCGGCAAAACGCCGTTCGCTCTCCTGCAGTGCGTTCTCCTGTTGTTTCCGGTCAGTTATATCGACGACCGCTCCGATGATGTCGCCTCCGACGCCGCCTGCCTGGTCGTTGAGAAGCCGCATGCGCGCCAAAACGTAGACCGGATGTCCCGCGGCATGGCGAAAAGCGACTTCCATATCGTAGATTTGCCCATGGACCAGAAGCTTTTGCAGCAGTTGATCGCGCGAGCCCTCCTCGAAATAAAATTCACCCGTGCGCATGCCCCTCAGTTGGACTTTTGAATAGCCGAGCATGCGGGCAAAAGCTTCGTTGGCATCCACGAGTTTGCCTTCCAGTGAAGACAGTACGATACCGACACTGTTATCTTCGAATAGCATCCGGAAGCGTTGCTCGGATTCCCGGAGATTTTCCGCCGCGCGCTTTTCCGGCGTGACGTCGCGGAAAACGGATACAGCTCCCCAGATGTCGCCGCCGCGCATGCGCAACGGCCGGGTGGTCGCGCTCAGCCAACGTCCAGCGACATTGGCATTCCGCACGAAAAACTCCGCGTCGTCAAAGCTTTCGCCGCGAAGCGCCAGCATCAGCGGAGTTTGTCCGGCTGGATAGGGAGTAATCTTGTCCGGCAGAAAAAATCCGTAAAAAGATGCCCAATCGGTTCCCGCTGGAGGAACCTCCCGGGTGCCCAGTAACCGTGATGCCGCCTCGTTGATGAATACCACCTCGCGAGCCGCATTGACGACAAAAATGCCTCCCCCGACCTGGGAAAGGATAAGGCGCAATAACTCGGATGTTTCTTCCGGCGATCCAATGTTTAGGGAATCCGGCATTCGGGATAAGGAAGCGTGGTCCTGGTGCATCGATTCGATCGTGCCGCTACGAGGCGGTTTGGTCACAACTCCGTTTTGGTAACTGCGCTCGTGACTCGATCTTCACGCGCGCGAAAAAACGCGCCAAGCAGAACCGGGCCGTACTATCGCTCTCAGGTGCGCTGCCCGGAATGCCGCTCGATTATCGAGAACCTGCTGACCTGTTTGAACGCTTCCACGCTAACGAAATGCCGGGAAAGAGCGGACCGGGTGAGCGTTTCTCCTTCATAGGGTTGATTCCCAGATGTTAGCACAGACGGGCCGCGAAATCGCTTGTTAAACTAGAGGTTCGGCGCTGTGGCTCGCGATAGACCGCGAGTGGCGGATTCTACCGGTGGTTTCAGGGATAAGGTTCAGAGTTTGCAACGCACAACTATCGTCCTCAGCCTCGGCTTAGTTCTCGCTATCCGCAGTCTCCCTGCTGCGGAACCGAACCAACTCGACGCCAATATCCAGTTGTACACTGTGCTGGCCGCCATCAACGCGGCGGGTTTCGATGTGGGCCTCGATTCGCCGCTTTATGGGGCCGATGCCTCGCCGGACTCTCCGAATGTTTCACGTTTGCGTATCGAGGTACGTAAGGCGCTCGAAGCCACGAAGTTGCCCGTAATTGCGGAACTCAAGAAAATGTACGAACAACACAAGCCACGGCATTCCGGCGCGGAGGACTTTTCCCAATACGTCTCGTTGGCGCTTTCGATCAACGGACCTCCCGATTTCGGGTGGAAGGGACGCCAGGTGGACACGCCGCCCGACGCGCTGGCATTGGAGGAGTTCCGCTCGCTCCTGCCGGATTTCTACACGCAGGCCAAAATCGAGAATCTCTGGCAGCGCTCCCAACCGGCGCTTGAGCACATGATGCAGGTTTATCACTCCCCGGTCTCGAAGATGGCGTTCGAGATCAGCACATATCTGCGGATGCCACTCGGCGGCAACATGGGCGGGACTTTCCGTATCTATGTCGATGCGCTTGGTCCTCCCAACTACGTACAGGGGCGCGCCTATGGGAATGCATACTACGTGATCGTGACGCCCTCGTTAGAGCCGCGGATTCAGGATGTGCGCCATTCGTTCCTGCGTTTCTCAGTGGACCCGTTGGGAACCAAATGGGGCTGGCGTTAATGGAGAAACGATCCCTGCTCGATATTGCGGTATCGGCACCCGCTCTGCCTGAGATCTATAAGAACGATTTCGTGCTGCTGGCCACCGAAAGTCTCATCAAGGCGGTCGAGGCGCGGCTGGATCGAACGCCCGCAGACCGTCACCGCCGCGCTGGAGCAGGGCTTCGTCCTGACGCCGTTCTTTTTTGAGCAGTTGCCGGCGTTTGAAAAGCAGCCCGCAGCGCTGCGCATGTATTTCCCGGATCTGATCGACGGCATCAATCTCCAGAGGGAGACCGCAGCGGTTACAGAGCGTGAAGTTTGCTGCTGCGGCCTCGGGCAAACTCGCGAAAGCGCCAGCGCTGCCGCCGGCTCCGCCAGCCGGCCGCGAAGTCGCCCGCGGGCAAGATTGTGAGCCAGGCGGAGGATTTGTACGACAACAAGGATTACGATAAAGCCAAACCGCTTTTCTTGCGATCCGCTGGAAGTGAGCGGCGCCGGGGGCGAACATGCGCGGGCATATTACGGACTGGCGCGCATTGCGGCTTTGCAGAAGGACCCGGAGTTGTCCGAGCGATTGTTCAAGAAGACGCTGGAATCGTCGCCCGATCCGCAAGTAAAGGCGTGGAGTCTGGTCTATCTGGCGAAACTGTCGGATATCTCGGGAGACCGTGAGCAGGCCCGCAAGAATTTTGAAGAAGCTCTACGCGTCCAGGGAATTTCCAAGAAGGCGCGAGAGGAAGCTGAGAAGGGATTGAAGCAAATATCGAAACCATGAGGATCTTGTCAATGAAGAAATTTCGCCCACGTTTTTCTCTGCGGCGCGATTGCCGTTTCGCCGCGTCCGCATTTCAGAAACAGCCCAAGCCCAAGTCGCAGAAAGAAGTGGACGCGATCAACGCCATGTTCCAGCGCCACTACACCGGACGCGCAGATCGCGGCAGCCGAAAACCTGCTCACGCACTTTCGCCGATACCGAATTCAAATCCCTGGCGCTGTTCCTGGAAGCCGACAACTATGCGCGCAAGAACCAGTTCGAGAAGAGCGTCGTTTTTGGCGAACAAGCTCTTGAAGCCGATCCGCAGAACTACCAGGCCATGCTGCTGCTCGCCCGCCAGTACGCGGCGCACACCAGCGAGAACGATCTCGATAAGGAAGAGAAGCTCGGCAAGGCGACCAAATACGCCAACGATGCGATCGCCACGATCGCCAATGCGCCAAAGCCCAACCCGCAGGTCACGGACGCGCAGTGGGATGCGGCCAAGAAAGATTACACGGCGCAGGCTCACGAGGCTCTCGGCATGGTCGCCGATGTACGCAAGAAGTATGATGTTGCGGCCACCGAATACAAGACCGCCGTCGACGGGCAGCAACTCCCGATCCGCGCGACCATGGTGCGCTATGCCGTCGCGCGAGGAGCATCTCGGAAAGTTCGACGAAGCCATCGCAACGCTCGATAAAGTGATCGCGGACCCGAATATCGCAGCCCGTGGTTAAGCACTTTGCCACCAACGAAAAGACCAAGGCGATCGAGCGCCAAAAACGCAGTGAAGAAATAGAGTAAGCAACCATTCAACCGGAGATAGCTCTACGAATACCGACTTCGATACGGGCTCCGCGACGCGCTTCGCCGCGCAGCTCGAGCAAGCGATGGACTATCGCTTCCAAAATCAGGAGTTCTCATGCGTGCGCTGACCCATAGCTCCCACGTTCATGAAGCGCATCGCGTCCCGGTGGACCCGGGCGACCTTGCGCAACTCAGTAACGAGCAGTTCGAATTTCTGGGCGACTGCGATTCTGGGCTTCGTCATCAGCGAAGAGTTGGTGCGGCGCTTTCCCCAGTATGGCGAAGGCAAGCTATCGCGATTGAAAGCGCACCTGGTCAGCGCCAATCATCTGCACGAAGCCGCCCACGCGTCTGGAAATCGGCCGCTATCTCCGGTTGGGCCGCGGGGAAGAGTTGAGCGGAGGCCGCGATAAGCGCACTCTGATCACGGACGCCTTGGAGGCACTCATCGCGGCGGTTTTTCTCGACGGCGGCCTCGACCGGCGCGGCAGCCTGATTTTGGAGTATGTCACCAGCGGCGGGCTTGAACTCATCGAAAGCCAGTTCGCCGCGTCGCAACTCGACTACAAGACTGCGCTTCAGGAATTGGTCCGGGCCCGCAAACTTCCCCAACCGCGATATGTCATCGCCCGGGAGCGCGGTCCCGAGCATTCTAAGACGTTCACCATCGAGGTCCGCGTGGGGAAGGACTTTACTGCCCAAGCGGACGGGTACTCGAAGAAAGATGCCTCGCAGAAAGCGGCGAAGGAAATGTATCTACTGATATCGAACGAAATCGCTTCAGCGGACGACGATTCGAAGGTGTGGCCGAGACTTGAATAAAAAGCTTACGATTGTGACCGGTTAAGCCAATGCAAGCGGCTGCCGCTCCAGAGTCTGGGGCGATATGCACAATCGAGCTTGAGTCCTTTATCCAACGGCACTGGCTCGAGATTCACGAGGTCGCGGAGGTCGTCAGGCAGGAGAATCAGGGGGCACGCCGATGCACCCGAGAGTGCTACGGCTCATTCCGGACCGGTTGGGAGTCTCGAACGCGACCGCGTTATAATTCGCGAGATGGCAAAACTAGGATTTCTCGGACTGGGCTTGATGGGTTATCCCATGGCCCGAAACTTGATTCGAGCCGGCCACGAGGTTGCGTTGTGGTCGAATAATGCCGCCAAGGCCAAGGAACTCGCGGAGTCGGAGAAGGGCATCTTCTGCGAAACGCCGCGAGAGGCCGGGGAGCACGCCGACTGCATTTTCTTATGCGTCGGCAATGGCAAGATGTCTGAGAAGGTGCTGCTGGGCGACGACGGCGTCAGTGCGGGCGCGAAACCGGGAACGGTGATCGCCGATGCCAGCACGATCGGTCCGAGCCAGAGCCGGCGAATCGGCGAACAGCTTTCCGAATCGGGAATCCACTTTCTGGATGCGCCGTGTACAGGGTCGACGCCAGGAGCGACGAAGGGAACGCTGACTTTTATGGTCGGGGGCGATAAGGCGGTGTTCGAACGCGTACGCCCTTACTTCGAGCCGATGGGCAAGAACCTCTATTACTGTGGCGCGGCGGGGATGGGGCTGCAGGCCAAGCTGACGCAGAACCTGGTTCTTTGCAATATTATGCAGGCTTTCAACGAGGGGATTGTGCTGGCGACCAAAGGAGGGGTCGATCCGAAGCTGATGCTGGAGATCCTGACGAATAGCGCCGCCAAATCCGGCCTGATCGACTACAAGGCACCTTTCATCTTCCGCCGGGACTTTACGACGAACTTCTCCGTAAAGTGGATGCACAAGGACATCGGACTGATGTTGGAAAGTCGGAGAAGAGCTGAATGTTCCGCTTCCGCTGACCGCTTTGACGCGGCAAATGTTCCAGGCGGCGATTTCGATGGGCACGGCGACGAAGATATCTGCTCTACTATCAAGGTCTTAGAGGAAATCTCCGGAGTCGAAGTAGCGCAGTGAATAAAAAAATACAATTTTTGGTTGCATTCTTCGGCAAGATCTATTCTAATATTGGAATCAAGCCGGGGAGATATTAAACTCCCACCAAAGCGAGACTAACCTCTAAGAAAGACCCCTGAAGCAATCTCCCCGGCGCCCGCAAGGGTCTTCTTGTCTGCACTCTTTCACAAGCACGTCGATAGCCAAATCCGAAAATGCTTACCCGTTCGTTTAGCTGCTGCTTGAGCAATCCATGCCGTTTTGAAACTGCGATCAGAACCCAAGCTTCGCATGATATGATCTGTAAAGCGTTATAAATGCAGAACATCACCATACTTGGCTGCACTGGGTCCATTGGCACGAATACGCTGGATGTGGTACGCCAGAATCGCGAACGGTATCGCGTTTTCGCCCTTGCCGCCGGACAAAACATTGACCTGCTGTGCTTCCCAAATTCAGGAATTCCGTCCCCAAGTTGCGGTCATTGCTTCCGATTCCGGGATTACGGCGTCTGCGGGACATGCTACGCAGATCGGGAATGACCCGTAGTGATTGGCCTGAACTGCTGTCCGGACCGGACGCACTGGTCCGTATCTCCATAGCGCCGGAAGTGGACGCGGTCATGTCGTCGATCGTGGGGGTTGCCGGTCTTGAAGCCACGTATGCAGCCGTTCGCGCGGGAAAGCGCATTGGCCTGGCGAATAAAGAGGTGCTGGTTTCTGGCGGACAACTGGTTATGGCTGCGGTTAAGGAGACGGGCTGCGAACTGATCCCGGTCGATTCCGAGCACAACGGCGCACATCAGTGTCTTCGTGCAGGCAGGCGAGCCGAAGCTACCAAATTGATTCTGACCGCGAGCGGCGGCCCCTTCCGAACACTCCGAAAGAGGCATGGATCCGTGACGCCGGCGCAGGCTCTCGACATCCAACATGGAAGATGGGGAATCGCATCACCATCGATTCAGCCACTCTGATGAACAAAGGGTTTGAGGTCATCGAGGCGTGCTGGCTGTTCGATTTTGAGCCTAAGGATGTGGAGGTGGTGGTTCATCCGCAGTCGACCGTCCATGCCATGGTGGAGTACAACGATGGCAGCGTGATTGCCCAAGTATGTGCGACGGATATGCGCATGCCTATCCAGTACGCGTTGACGTGGCCGGATCGTAGTCCATCGCCGGTCCCGAAGATCGACTGGAGCGAGACTCGCAAGTGGGACTTCACCGCTCCGGATTTCGATCGGTTTCCTTTGTTGAAACTGGCATATCGATGCCAGGAGACGGGAGGCTCGGCGACATGTACGTTGAACGCAGCCGATGAGATTGCGGTAGAGGCGTTTCTTGGCGGAGCGGATCGGCTTTCCGCAGATTGCCGAGATCGTTGAGGAAACGCTGAAGCGGATTCCCAATCGGCAACCGTGCATCGATAGGGGATATCCTGTTAATAGATGAAGAGTCGCGCGCTAAGGCTCGCGAACTGGTGTCCCGCGTAACCGGGAGCCGCGTTGGAAAACCAAGCGACGGAAAGAGTGATCCGGGACCGAGAACCGGCGCGAGCGTAACTCAATGGTATTTTTGCAAAGTTTCTTCTGGTTTCTGGTGCTGATCGGGATCATGATCCTGATCCATGAGCTGGGCCATTTCTGGGCAGCGCGGTTTTTCAAAGTGACGCGTGGACGTTTTCAGTATCGGGTTCGGTCCGCGCCTGTTCGGCTTCCATCGAGGCGATACCGATTATCGGTTCTCAGCGATTCTCTTCGGCGGCTACGTGAAGATGGCCGGCGAGCAATTGGGCGAAGAGCACGCGGACGATCCAAATGGGCTGCTGAGCAAGCCGCGTTGGCAGAGGCTGATCATCGCGTTTGCGGGTCCCGTTCATGAACATTGTTTTGGCAGTCGGACTTCTGACCGGCCTCTACATGGTGAAGTACCAGACAGCTGGCCGACGACAACAACGGCGCGGTCATCGGTTACGTGATTCCGGGGTCCGCGGCAGCAAAGGCCGGGCTGCAGGCCGGCGACAAGATTATCCGCATCGACGGCGAAGCCGATCCCAGTTGGGAAGACGTAAACATGAAAGAAGTCGCCAGTTCGGAACTGGCGATGGATGTCTCCGTTTCTGCGCAACGGCAAGACCGTCGAGACCAAGGTCACGCCTACTCGTGACGATCGAAACGGCGTCGGTACGGCCGGCTGGGCGCCCAAGAGCGAAATCGAGGCCGTGAGCATTTCACCCGGCATGCCAGCCGAAAAAGCCGGGTATACACAAGGGCGACCTGTTGATCAGCGCCAATGGCCAGCCGATCGAATCCCGGTACACCTTGCAGGCGATCATTCGCGGCACGGGGGGAAAGCCGGTCGATCTCGTTTACAAGCGCGATGGCGCTACGCATGAGGTTGCGGTAAAGCCGGAGTTCAGTTCAGCTCGAAGGCGAGGCCCACTGGATCATCGGCGTTGGAATCGAAGAGAAGCTGAACTTCATCACCACCAAGCTCTCTTTCCCGAACGCATTATCGGAATCGCTGCACGAGAACCAGAAGGGCGCTACGCATGATCTTCGAGCTTCCTGAAGGGACTATTGCAACGGCGGATGTCGGCCAAGTCGCTGGCAGGCCCAATTCAGATCGGGCAGTTGTCCGGACTCGCGGCGAAACAGGGACCGGCGAGTTTCATCGACCTGATGTCGGTGGTCAGCCTGAACCTGGCAATTTTCAATCTTCTCCCGATTCCCATACTCGACGGCGGCGTGATCATGCTGCTGCTGATCGAGATTCTGATGGGGCGCGAACTCAGCCTGAATGTCAAGGAGACGATGCTGAAGATCGGCTTCGTGTTCCTGATGATGGTCGTGGTTTTCGTCATTTACAACGACATAACGAATCACCTGCTGCGCGGCTAGAGCCGGTGCGATCGATAACGACGCGATTCCGGAATCCGGACGCGCTCTGCAATCATCTGCTAACCTTAATTGCGCATGGACTGTTCCTGTATCCGACAGACTGAACTGCCCGGCACCAGCCGCCTCTTCGCGGACTTCATTTATCATCCCGATCGGGTGAACGCGTTTTATCCCTGGGCGGAAAAAGGCGGTGAAGCTTTCGAGCAGGCGGCGCGGCAGATCGACTTTCCGGATGGCCGGCGGGCCGCATTGGTCTCGGCGTTGCGCGAACAGAATGGCGACAGTCCACTGCTTGAGCGCTTGAGCCGTCCCGGTACGGTGGCGGTAGTGACGGGGCAGCAGGTCGGATTTCTCTCCGGTCCGGCATACACGATTTACAAAGCATTGACGGCAGTTCGCCTGGCGGAGCGATTGACCGAGCGGGGAATCGAGGCGGTCCCGGTATTCTGGCTAGCCACCGAGGACCACGATTTCGCTGAGGTCAATCACGCGTGGGTCTATAACGGCGAGCATCGGCCGTCGCGTCTCGACTGCGTGGCCAAACCGGAGGGTAATCAGCCGGTCGGCGGCATGGTCCTGGGCGTGTTTCGATTGGAATAGCCTGCTCGCTTGCGTTGAATGGACTGCCGTTCGCCGACGACGTTGTGAAACTGGTGGCGGAATCCTATCAACCCGGCGCAACGTTGGGCCAGGCGTTCCACCGCCTGATTTCCGCGATTCTGGGAGAGCATCGGCTGCTTGTACCTCGATCCGTTAGCCGAGCCGATCCGGCGTCTCGCCGCGCCGATCCTGCACGACGCGGTAGCCGCGGCTCCTCAATTGAAGAGGAAACTGCTGGAGCGAAACAGAGAACTCGCCGCGGCGGGATATCACGCGCAGGTTCATGTGGAGGAGCAAGACCTCGCTTGTCTTCCTGCTGGAGAATGGGCAGCGGCAGACGCTTCGCCGGCAAAACGGCAACTATATCGCGGGCGGTCGGATTATCCCGGCAGCGGAGCTAGAGGCGCGCGCCGAGTATCTTTCGCCGAATGCGCTGCTGCGTCCGGTGGTTCAGGATTACATTTTGCCGACGATCGCATACGTCGGGGGACCGGCTGAACTCGCGTATCTTGCGCAGTCCGAGGTGATCTACAGAGAACTGCTGGGGCGGCAGCCGGTGTCGTTACACCGCACCGGGTTCACGGTGCTCGATTCGCACAGCCGCAAACTGATGGAGCGATACGGACTCTGCCTGCAGGACTTCTTCCATGGCGAGCTGGAGTTGCGGCAACGGATTGCGGCCAGATTGGTGCCTCCAGAATTACAGTCGCTGATGACGCATACCAAGGACGTGGCGGCGGGCGCTATTCGCCGGTTGTCCGCGGAGTTGGAGCGTTTCGATCCGACGCTTGAGAAGGCCGCCGCACGCAGCCGACGCAAGATGGAGCATCAGATAAACAAGATCGAGCGCAAACGTAGCGCGGCGGATACTGGAGCGCGATGAGAAGGCGATACGCGATGCGGGGTCGCTTAATGGACTGCTATATCCACACAAGCATCTGCAGGAACGCTTCTACTCTATTCTTCCGCTGATTGCCGAGCATGGTCCGGACCTGGTTTCCCGGATGTACGAGCGTGTGCAGCTCGACTGTCCGGATCATCAGATGGTTGTCGTTTAGAACGGGCTTCCCGGCTGGTGCTGCCGCCGCAGGTCCTTCCTCACGGGAGCCGCCTTGAAGTCTAGCGTGATATCGACGATATGATTCTCGTCGTCCACTTTCTTCAGTGCCTTCGAGTCGCCAAGATCGTCGAACATCCCAAGTTCCTTGACGCCGAGTCAGGAAGTAATCCGGATACTCCGCGTTGTAGGCCTTGCCCGGCTTGCCCGTCCATAGCTTTTGAATCTCGGCTTCGCCATCGAGATCCAAGCCCTTGATCGTCAATTGGCCGTAGTGATACTGCGGACCAGGCTTCAATTTCACCAGCAGATCCAACGTTTTGTTCTTCTCGTCAATCCGGCGAACAGGTTCAGCCTCTACGTGGATGTAGCCTTCGTGCATCAACGACTTCTTCATGCGGTCGATAGCCTGGTTGATTTCGTCAAAATCGGCCACGGCGTCGGTCTTAAACGCGGCGATCTTACCGAGATCCGCGGTCTGTTCGCGGGTCACACCCGAGAGGCTCACCTTGTTCAACTTGTACACCGGACCCTCATCCACGGTCAGGTGTACGACAATTCCCTTCACCGTCTTCGAGGGCTCTGTGGTAACGTTCGAAAACTTCACGCCGAGATATCCCTTGGCCTCGTACAGCGGCTTGATCTGGTTTTCGAGCAGCAGTTTGAACGTGTATTCGCTATATGGTGTGCCGTACGCCACATCGTTAATGGCGTGCTCCAGATCCGTAATCAGAACTGCTTTGTTCCCCTCGAACGTCACTTCGGCGATGGCGGGAAGCGGAGCACCGCTGCGGAATACGAGGTCGAACGAATCGGGCCCCGAGGGTACAACCTTCGATACCACCTTCTCCGGATGATTGATTGACGCGAGATACGTTTCAATTTCTCGCGTGAAACGGTCGATGATGAGCGTAGTCGGCGGCAGTTTGCCGTTATACAGCACTTCCTTGGACTTCAGGTATTTATCGATGTCCGCGCGCGCCGCATTGAGTCCTTCGAACTGGACGGTGTAGAGCGGCGATACCTCGTCGACGTTGAAGGTGGCAACGTATCCGCGGCCGTTTTCCGCCGGGTCGAACTGGTAGCCGATGCTGTCGAACATACCGGTAGCTTCCAGTTGTTTCCGCGCCTGCTCGAATCGAGGCTTATCCGCGGGCTCCCCGATTTTCAATCCCGAAGCCGCGATAATCTGGTCCGAAGGCAGATTTTTGTTGCCCTTGATCACGATTGAGGAGATCGGGATATTTTTCGACGGAAGGCGGCTTTTAGCCGCAGTCTTGGCCGGACTGGCCGCCGCGCGCTGCCGGGTACCAGTCTGGCCGTAGGCAACTCCCGCTAGCAGGATTCCGGTTGTGATACAGCCAGTCAACTTAAGCCCCATGATTTGATTGTAGGTGCGCCAGAATGACACTGATTATGTAAGACGAATCGACGGTCGCGTCCGTTTCAGCGGGATGCGTGCACGCGATATTTTCAAAAGATCGATCTCATTTTCAGGTTGCCATAGGATCGTGGCATAATATCTGCCAGGGAGCGTTATTCATGAAGAACTTTCATCTGCCTTTACCGGAACAAACCTACACTTTGCTCCGGGCGGAGGCCGAACGGGCACAAGTGCCCGCAACCATGATTGCCCGTGAGGCGATTGATACTTGGCTGAGGGATCAAGCGCGAAAGAGCCGCCATGATTCGATCGCGGCCTATGCAATGGAAGTGGCCGGGACGGATCTTGACCTTGATCAAGAGATGGAATCGGCCGGGATCGCACATGTTGTAAGAAGAGGCCAGAAGCGGAAATGAAGCGCGGAGAGGTCTACTGGGCCGATCTGCTTCCAAGATCGGGATCCGAGCAGATGGGACGTCGCCCTGTCGTGGTGATCTCGCATGATGGCTTTAACCAGACTCCCGCCTGGATGTCAATCATCGTAGTACCAGTGTCGACATCAGGTTTGCAATCTAAACGGGGACCGACTGTAGTCCAGTTTCCGGGCGGCACCGCGGGGCTAATGAGCTCATGCGTTGCGGTTTGCCATCAGGTAACGACGCTTGACCGCGCGAAACTCACCAAGAGAATCGGCGCTTTGCCGGTTGAACTCCTGAGAGAAGTTGAAAGGGCATTAAAGGCTGCGATGGACCTGGATTGACGCGAGACTCGATCAGAAACGCTATCAATGATGGCGGCGTCTTCACCGGCATCGGCTTATAGCATTACGGGCGTCGTAATTGGCGCGTAACTGAGCATCGCTTTCAATGCGTCGAAGCGACCAAGGCCTTTGTCCTTGCCTGCGCGAATAAGTTCGCGGCGCACTTCGTAGTCCGCGATCTCTCGGAATCACGGCCTGAATGCCCTTGAAGACCAGATTCGCCAGCCAGTCCTTACATTCTTCGTTTTCTGGGGAACTCTTTGGATCAGTAATCATTCCCAGCGGACCAGCGTCAAGCAGAACGACCAGGCTCACGAGAAGAGTTTGTAGCCGTCTGGCCGGCCCTCATCAGGGGATTGACGCAACCGCTTCGAATGTCTCTCGCTGTTCCGCCCGATCCCCTTGCATCCACTCGGCGAATAATCTAGCCAAAGCAGACGGATCGGTCTTTTGTAGCCACAGATGGTTCTGTTGCGTGGCGACGCGAAGCGACTGGTCGCGTTTGATGTGTCCGGCACGTCTTCACAACCGATTCTACTGCACGAACCGCATCAGGGCTCAAAACACCAACTTCAGAGCGAATTGCAAGTGACGATCGCCGCCGCTGGTAGATGTGATCTTGCCCAGGCTGCTGCCGAGTGTGTTCGTGGGATTCTTGAAGATCGGCGTATTTGTTGCGTTGAAAGCCTCGACACGCAACTGGAGATACATGCCTTCCCGCAACATGGGGAAGTTTTTCATCAATCCGAGATTGGTCGCTTGTTGTCCCGGTCCGATCAAAGCATTGCGGCCGATATTTCCATAAGTGCCAGCTGCCGGAACCGAGAACACAGCGGGATTGAACCATTGCGCTATCTCCTCCCCTTGCGTGCGACTGCCCGAGATGAGGGGATTGCCATTCACGTTGGGCCGTTGCTGCGGTGTACCGCTGAGTGCGTTGTCGGCGCCCGTGACAATGTTGATGGGATTCCCGGAGCGGGCGTTGAAGCGGCCTGAGATATTCCAGCCGCCTACACCTTCGCGCAAAAGGAGATTGTGGTTGGCCAGGCGGGGCAATTCCCAGATACCGGCCAACGACGCGATGTGTTTGGCATAGAAATCGGAGAGAGCCCATTCGTCGTGCAGATCGTATGGATTCGGGATCGAAGCGGTGTCGCTTACGTTCGACGATGAGTTGTCCATCGATTTGGAGAAAGTATAAGTTCCCTGCACGGTGAAGTGATTGGAGAAGCGTTTGACCGCGCGGGTCTGCAACCCGTTGTACTCCGCATTGGCGAAGGTTCCCATCTGATTCAGTCCGCCAAAGCCCTGAAAGACTCTGCGCGCATCTTCGTTGGCGATGGTTGCGCCGGGCGCATAGAGCGCGGGGTTGGTGCCGATGTCCGTGAGAAGCTTGCGTCCCAATTTGCCGACGTAAGCGACTTCAAGCACGGTATCGCGGAGCACCTGGCGCTGTACGGTGAGGTTGTACTGGAAAGTGTAGGGGGTCCGCATCGTCTGGCTGGGGAAGGTGAGGCCCGGCGGCGGAACCGTGCTGAATGCGGGATTGCTCGAGATTGACGCCTGTAGGTATGGCAGGGAGTCCGTGCAGCGGGTCGGTCAAGCTGTAGGGCGCATTGATCGTGTAAGAGTAGCGGAAAGGCTGCGTGCCGTTTTGAATGATGTTGGCGGTGATCGCGTCGTAGAATACGCCGACGCCTCCGCGAATCGCAGTTTTGCCGTCGCCCTTGACGTCATATGCGAAGCCCAGGCGCGGCGCGAAGTTGTTGGCATCGGTATGGATCAGGCCGCGCGGAACACCGGGATCGCCTGGGAAAACGAGTCCTTTCGGCGCGTTCTTGTAGATCTGGGATTGTTCGCCGGCAATAAAGGAGCCCCAATAATTATTGGGCTGGTACCAGGGGAATGGGAGTTCGTAGCGCAAGCCGAGGTTCAGCGTCAGCTTCCGGCTAACGCGCCAATCGTCCTGGAAATAGGTGAACAGGTTGTGCTGGATACCGCCTTGTTCCAGTTGCGGAGTGGAAATGCTGAGCGTCTGCGGAGTGCCGAGCAGAAAATCGGCCGCCGAGTTGCCGGTGAAGATGCCAGTGAAGGTGAATCCGCCTTGCGACTGGAACCAGGTACGGTTGAGATATTGCAGCCGCAAATACTGGACGCCCATCTTGAAGCTATGCGCTCCGTGAATCCAACTCAATGAGTCTGTATACTCCGTGTTTTCATTGACCAGTAAAGCTGGCGCGGCGGATGTATTGCCGATATCGAAACGGCTGGAAACATTGATTTCGGAAGGCGTGGGCGGTCCGAACTGCGGCAGTTTGGAACCGAGGCTTCCTAGCGAGTAGGGCGTCAATACGGATACAGTCCCGCCAAAGCGGTTGTAAGCGAGGCGCGCCACATTTAGGAGATTCGGCGTAATCGGAAGAGTGTCCCCGATGGAGGCGGTATGATACGCGGTGTCGTCGCCAATGCGTTCGTAGCTCGGCACGTTGCCCGAGGATGCCTGGTCCCGCGAAGCTACCTGGTTGTATCGCGCGTCGATGGCATGTTTGCCCCAATAATAATCGCCGCGAATCAACCCCTGATCGTCGTCCTGCGGTGCGCTATAGGTTGCGATGAGTTGCCCGTCGGCGGAATTGGCCGGTTGGATCAGGTTATTCAACTTCACCGCGACGGGATCGAAGCGGCTCATGGGGATCTGATAATTCTTGCCCACCATCGGGAATGGCTGACCGGTTAACGGATCGGTGATTTTGGTAGAAAATGTTCCGGCTTCTTCAGCGGACGTTAGCGGCTTCGCGCTGCTGCTCAGCGCGGCGGTGCGGACTTTCAGCCCTTGATAGGACCCGAAAAGAAAGAGCTTGTTCTTGATGACCGGTCCTCCGAGCGTGCCGCCATACTGATTTTGGATGAGCTTACTCACCGTCTTCGAGAAAAAGCTTCGAGCGTTGAAGTCGTTGTTTCGAATGAATTCCCACAGGCTGCCGTGCAGTGAATTGGTTCCGGACTTTGTGACCACGTTCATCGATGTACCGGAGTTGCGCCCGTATTCCGCGGTGTAATTGCTCGTCTGAATGCGGACCTCGGCGATAGCGTCGGGCGGAGGATAATTCAGTCCTGTGTTGCGGAACAATGCGACGTAAGTAGTACCGTCGAAGGTCATGTTGTTCTGCGCAGAGCGCGATCCGGATGTGGTAAACGTCGGGCCCTTGCGATCGTTGGTGAAGGTTTGCGGATCGCTGACGTTGGAAATGCCAGGCATAAGCGTGGTGAGGTCGAAAATGTTGCGACCGTCGAGGGGCATGTCCGTAAGCGTCTTTTCGTCAACCGTTCCTCCCAACGCCGATGAACGGCTGTCGACCTGCGGCGCTTCGGCCGTCACCGTAATCGCGTCCGATGAACTGCCGAGTTCGAGTTTCGCATCGATCTTGATGTTGTCTTCGGCTCTCAGGACGATGCCGGTATGATCGAATGCTTTGAAACCCGTCGCATCGATCCTGACGTTGTAAGTCCCGATCGGCAGTATTGTGAGTACCCACTCGCCCTTTTCATTGGACACGGTATCGCGCGTGTTGCCGCGCTCAACGGAAGTCGCGATGACGCGCGCATTGGGCACGATCGCGCCCGCGGGATCGGTCACGGTGCCGTACATACTTCCAGTGATAACCTGTGCGGCAAGCGTGGCCGCCGCCAGGAAAATCAGCGTGATCGCAATGAGTAGGCGTTTCATTATTTTTTCTTCTTCGCGGAGTTTTGCCGCGCATCGTTGAACTGACGCACCTGAAAGTTATAGTCGTCGGCCACCAGATGGCCGCGTGTTGTTTCTAGTATGGACCCGAGACGCTCCACCATCAAGCGGAAATCGGTCGAGGATGCGTCTGCATCGATATTCCGCTGCTCGATGAAGGCGCGGATCGCGGCTCGATAGTCTTTCGCGGCTTGAGCGGGCAGATCGTAATCCTGCGTGATTTCGTTCAACTTGTGCGATTTTGCCGCGAAAACGGCGGGCTTGATGCTCAGGTCGCGCGTAATCCGCAGACGGCCGGTGTCGCCAAGAGGCGGTTCGGAGATCCCGGGAACCGAATCGTCGGGCGGCGCAACCGATTGAATGCTCACGCTGCCGGGTGAAAGTCCTTTAGCTTCCACGATGACTTTGATTTGACCTACGACCGCTCCCGAGCGGACCACATTGCCCACTGGCGTATCGATGTACCAGACGCCTTCGTACGAGCCATTCTTCAGCGTGTCGGTTTTGTAAATTGGGGGACCGGCCAGCGTACCCGGGCCTTCGAGCTTCCAGTGCAGATCGGGATTCGCGCCGATCACGTGCACGCCGTTTGCATCGACGATGTTGGCGCTCACGGTGGCGATGCCGTTACGGCCAGCGGGAATAGAAGCAGCAGAGGCGGTCAGCAGAATTCGCGCAGGCTCACCCGCCATCTTGACCTCGTAATGTACCGGTTGTCCGTTGCGGACTCCATCGGCGGAGAGTGTACCTCGTTCGATAGGAACATCTTTGAAGACGACGCTGTGCGCTGTGTCCGCGCCGGGCTTCAGCGTTGCAATGGCGCGGCCGTTCACCTTAAGCGTTACCGAATCGCAGTTGGAATCGACGGTGATGTCTTTCTTCTGCCCGATATACTTCTCACGCCAAAGATGCGGCTCGATAAAGATCATCGGCTTCGTCGAATAATTTGCCTGCCACAGATAGTACATGTACTTGGGATTTCGGTAAGCGTCGACGAAGCCTTTGGGATTCAGGTACAGCAGCGGGCTGAAGAGATACTTGCGGTCCGCTCCGTGGTCCGCATACAGGAAGACGACGATGTTATCGCCCTGACGCTTGGCTATCTCATCGCGATTCACATCGTGCTGCCACTCTTCCGTGCCTGTGACCTGGCCATTCTTCGGATGGCCGCCGTCGGCAAAATCGCGATCGCCGTCGTGCCAGCCTCGAACCGTGCAGCGCAACAGATTCTCGAACCCCAGATCGTCGTTGTTGGTCTGCACATAATCGCCGCCATTGGTGCCGCGGCGCAGATGAATCAAGCGGCTGGTATCCTCGTCGTGGCCCCATTTCGAGTCGGCTGGCTGATTGGTCTCATTGCCCATGCTCCAGAAAAAGATGCTGGGGTGATTGCGGTCGCGGCGAATCATCTCCCGTACATTTTGACGCTGCACCTCGCGGCCGAAGGCGATGTCCTTGATATTGGGCACTTCCTCGACCGTGATTATCCCGAGGCGGTCGGACAGGTCGTAGACGTAGGGATCGTTGGGGTAGTGAACGGTGCGCTGGAAGTTGTGGCCCATGTTGAGCCGGATGTCTTCGAGATCCCGCTGGTGCATCCATTTCGGCATGGCGTCGCCGAGCCACGGATACTCCTGGTGCCGGTTGGTCCCGTTGAGGACTACATGCTTGCCGTTGACGTACAGATGGTGCTCATCCTTGTTCCAGGAGAACCAGCGGATGCCCAGCGGATCGTCGATCGCGTCTGTGATGGTGCTGCCGTCCAGGATTTCGGAATGGACCTTGTATAAGTAAGGGGAGTCGGGCGACCAGAGGTTAGGATGCCTCACGGGAACGCTCATCTCGAACTCATGGATCTGGTGCGGCGGGATCGGGGACTGGCTCCCGAGTTTCGCTATGGGCTTGCCTTGGGCGTCGGTGATTGTGGTGACTAGTGTCGCAATGCGAATGGTGGATTGATCGTTCCGCACCCACGTCCGAATTCGAACCTCGGCGTTGTCAGCCGAAACCTTCGGCGTAGTAATGAACGTGCCCCCTTCGTAGTCCGCCGAGCCCTGGTACGGGAAATGGAGGCGGTTCTTGATCACCAAGCGGACGTCGCGATAGATCCCGCCATAGACGTCGAAATTTCCCGCCGTCATGGGCGGAATCGCATACGGGTCGTCGCGCCGGTTCGACACCAGGACGGCAATCACGTTCTCCTGGCCGAATTGGACAAATGGCGTGATATCGACGGAGAACGAGTTGTAACCACCCTTGTGCTCGCCCGGCGAGTTTGCCGTTGACGAAAATCTTCGAATACTTCTGAACCCCATCGAATTCCAGAGACACCAACCGGCCCGCGTATTGCGAGCCAACCACGATGTGCTTTCGATACCATCCCCAGCCGTACCACCAGTAGGAATCGTCCCGCTCGGTAGCAGTCTTGATGAAGGGATGGACCTCGCCGGTGGTCTCGTAGGTGCTCCAGGTATGAGGAACGGCTACCGCGGGCCAGCGGGAGTCGTCATAATGGGGAGTGGCAGGGGTCAGGTCGGGCTGTTGCGCGGGGAAATACTGGAAGGTCCAGTCGCGAGCGATTGTCTTTTCAATCCGGGAACCGGGATCGGTCGCCCAACAAGACGCGCAACAAGCTGCCGCCGCTGCGGCGATAAAATAGAGTTTTGCCAATATCCCGAGTGTGCGGCTGGCCGATACAGCCGTCAAGGACTTTGGGGCAATTATCCGGTGATTTACCATGTTAACTGAGCACTTTCAAAAAGTTACAGAGGCCGATCCGCGTGTCCGCGCGGATCGTCTGGCTCAGTTGCAGCTTATTTTAGAGAGTCGCGCGCTTCATCCTAGCGAAGTTTTGAAGCGTCTTCTGGATTACCTTGGCAGAAAAGCCCTGCAAGGTGAATCTGAGGATCTCAAGGAATATACAGTCGGCATCGAAGCTTTCGGGAAACCTGCCGATTACGATCCCAAGACCGATTCGTCGGTGCGTGTACAGGCCGGAAAACTGCGTCAGAAGCTGGACGAATACTATCGGACGGAAGGCGCTACCGATCCGCTGATCGTCGAACTTCCGAAGGGGCATTTTCACCTTGTGTTCCGCGAACGCACTCCGGAGATTGCGGTTTCGCTTGCGCCTGCGCCTTTGCCAATTCCTATTCCGAAGATTTCGCGGTGGCCCTGGATAGTTACCCTCGCGTGCCTCGCTGGGGCTCGCTCTCGTTGTGTTCCTTGCGTGGCAGTCGCAGCACGCCCGGACGACGCTTGCGCGCTACAACAGTCCGGAACTGCGGGAACTGTGGAGTCCTTTCATCGAAGATGCGCGCCCTGCTATCGTCTCCCTCGGATCTCCATTGTTCGCGAAAGTGGCAGGCGATTTCTTCCGCGATCCGGTGATGAATAGCTGGGATAAGGCGCAGGCCTCCGAAGGACTGCGGGGAGTCGAGAAGCTGCTCGATGGGAAGGCGGTGCCGGCTTATCCATACACCGGTATTGGCGAGGCTTCGGCAGCCTTCGAACTGGCACGCTTGTTTCTCTCGAGTAATAAGGACTTGAACCTCGTTCTCAGTAACGCTTTGACTTGGGACGATATTGGACGCAACAACGTGATCTTCGTCGGACCGCCGAAGTACAACCTGCAGACGCGCGATCTGCCGGTCAAGGTTGATTTCGAAATCGAACACAGCCACGTGGTCAATCTCAACCGCCGCGCAGGCGAACCTCAGACATACGTCGAAAAATGGACTCCCGATCGCACGGCGCTGCTCGAAGGCTACGCGCTCATCAGCCGCCTGCCCGGCCTGCACGGCGCCGGGTACATTATGACGCTCGCGTCTACTTCAACTGAAGGGACGCGCGCCGCCGCCGAATATGTTTCGCGCCCGGACTACGCGGCGCAATTGGTAGGCAGCCTGCGCGCCGCGGCCAGCAAATCCGGTGGACTGCCGAAATATTTCCAGACAGTTATCCGAGCTCAGTTCAAATCGCAAGTGCCGATCCGGATCGAACAGGTCACCGTGCACGTGCTGGGAAATTGATGAGGAGGCCTCTCATCCTTTCGGCTGCGGTAGCGGTGATGTGCGGTTGCGCCGGTTCGGCCGCGAGAGAGCCATCCTTCCCGGCCAATCATAGCACCGGCGTGGACGAGAGATAGCGTACGTCCCGTGGACGCGTCGCAATTCCCGCCTCTCGTCCGCAGTGCCAGGATTGAGCATGGCTGGCACACGGAGTATCGATCCTCCGATGGCGCAGTCGCACAGGTAGAGGCATACGCGATCCGGTCGAGCACGCAGGGCCTCGATCTGGTCCAGAGATGGAAGCCGGAGCGGGATAACGCGCAGTTCTACACCGAACACTATCTGCTGAATGTTGAGTGGACACAGGCCAAACACGACGAACTGGCTGCGTTGGTACGGACTTTACCCAAGCTGGTGGAGCAACGCTGACGACGCGCAGAACTATTCCGCGAACCATTCCGTGATAGACAAGTCTGTCCTATAGTGAAAGCTTAGATCTATGCCATTTGTGCCAATTCCGGAAGCAGTTGAAGAGATTCGCGCGGGACGGATGCTGGTCGTGGTTGACGATGAGGATCGTGAAAACGAAGGCGATCTTACGATTGCCGCGGAGAAGGTGACGCCTGAAATCATTAACTTCATGGCGACCCACGGCCGTGGCCTGATCTGCCTCGCATTAACGGCAGAGCGTTGCGATTATCTCCGCCTGCCTTTGATGTCGCCGCATAACACGTCGAATTTCGGCACCGCGTTTTGCGAATCGATCGACGCGCGGGAAGGCACCACGACAGGGATTTCGGCGATGGATCGAACGCGGACGATCCTTACCGCGATCGATCCCGACACGCGTCCGGGCGATCTGGCCCGGCCAGGCCACGTGTTTCCATTACGAGCGAAAGAGGGCGGCGTGCTGGTCCGCGCGGGCCAGACCGAAGCCTCGGTGGATTTGGCGCGGCTCGCGGGACTTAACGGGAGCGGCGTGATCTGCGAAATCATGAACCCGGACGGCACGATGGCGCGCCGTCCGCAACTGGAGGAGTTTTGCGCACGCCACGGCCTGCAAATGATTTCAGTTGCCGATCTGATCCGTTATCGTCTGCGCCACGAGCACTTCGTCCACCGGAAAGCGGAGGGTTGTTTGCACACAGAGTACGGCGAGTTTAAGACAATCCTCTACTATACGGACGTTGATTCCGAGATTCACATGGCTCTGGTGCGCGGCGAGGTAAGCGGCAAAAGTGACGTGCTGGTGCGAATGCACTCGCGGTGCGTCTATGGCGACGTTATTCGGTTCAACGAAGTGCGAATGCCAACAGACGCTTCGCGGATCGCTAAAGCAGATCGCGGAGGCGGGCGAGGGCGTGCTGGTGTTCTTGCACCAGACCGGTCCCGGTATGCGCGTTGTGGATGGACGGATCGTAACTCATCAGGGCGGAGAGTCGAGCCGGCCCCCAGCGCAGCATGAGACTGGTATCGGCGCGCAGATTCTATCGGATCTCGGTCTGCATACAATCCGATTATTGACGAATCATCCGCGCAAGATCGTGGCGCTCGAAGGATTCGGCATCGCGATCGTGAGTCAGGTTCCGATCGGATAAAGAGATGCGAAGACGGACCTTCCTCGCCGCATCCGGCGCGGCCGCGGCGCAGACCACAAGGCGTCCTTCGGGAATGGCTTTTGAACTGGCGGAACTTTCGATCGAAGAACTCTCGGCCGGTTTGCGATCGGGACGCTGGACGACGCGGCGTCTGGCCGAACTCTACTTGAGCCGCATCGCGCAGCTTGACCGGCGAGGGCCCGAATTGCGGGCGGTGGTCGAGCTGAATCCGGAGACGCAAGCCGATGCCGAACGGCTGGACCGCGAAGGCAGAAGCGGGGCCGGTAATGGACCGCTGCATGGGATACCGATTCTTCTCAAGGATAATATCGATACTGCTGGGCGAATGAGCACTTCCGCAGGATCGCTCGCGTTGGAGAACTGGCATGCGCCCCAGGATGCGTTCATCGTTGCGCAGTTGCGCGCGGCGGGCGCACTCATTCTGGGAAAGACCAACCTTAGCGAATGGGCTAATTTCCGGTCTACGCATTCCGTCAGCGGCTGGAGCGGGCGCGGCGGACAAACGCGTAATCCATACGCGCTCGACCGCAATCCATCAGGATCGAGTTCGGGCTCCGGAGCCGCGGTGGCGGCCTGTATGTGCGCCGCGGCGGTCGGCACTGAGACGGACGGCTCCGTCACGAGCCCTTCCGCGATTAACGGTATCGTTGGCATTAAACCGACCGTAGGTCTCCTCAGCAGGACCGGGATTATCCCGATCTCGGCGAGTCAGGACACCGCCGGTCCGATGGCGCGGACTGTGCGCGATGCCGCGATTCTGCTGAGCGCAATGGCGGGCGTCGATCCGCGCGACTCCGCTACGGCCGCGTCTCGAGGAAAGGTCCATGCCGATTACACGCGCTTTCTCGATGCCGACGGGCTGCGCGGCGCACGCCTGGGCATCGCGCGCAAGTTTTTCGAGAATAACGCGCCGGTCAATCGCTTTCTCTCGAACTGTGCCGACACATTGCGGAAAGCCGGGGCTGAGATCATCGACCCGGCCGATCTGCCGACTCATGGACAACTCGAAGCGCCCGAAAACGAAGTACTGCTCTATGAATTCAAAGACGGGCTCAACAAGTATCTGTCGCGTCTTCCCGCCGGTAGTCCTGCGCGCTCCCTGGAAGAACTGATCGCGTTTAACGAGCGCATTCGCGCCCGCGAGATGCCGTTTTTTGAACAGGAGTTGCTGATCCAGTCCGAGGCCAAGGGTCCGTTGACGGATGCCGGCTATCTGAAAGCTCGCGACTCATGCGTGCGTCTGTCCGGAAAAGAGGGCATCGATGCGGTTATCCAGAAATATAAGCTGGATGCGATTGTGTCGCTCACATCCGGTCCGGCGTGGTTGATCGATACTGTCAATGGCGATCACGATACGGGCGGCTGCACGACTCCGGCAGCGGTTGCCGGATACCCGCATATTACGGTTCCGTCGGGATTCTATCGTGGATTGCCGATGGGCTTGTCTTTCTTCGGTGTGGCATGGAGTGAGCCTACTCTTCTGAAGCTCGGGTACTCATGGGAGCAGATAACGAAGGCGCGCAGGGCACCGGCGTTCGCGGCGAAGGCTTCGGTGTAATGAAGTCGTCGTTACAGACATTATGATGGAGGATTATGCGTGAAAATCGTGGCGAGACGAGGGGCGACTTCATTATGGATTCGACATGGATGCCACTGGGGATGATACCGAAATGTGAAGGTATTCAGTCTAACTCTCGTTGCGCTTCAATTGCCCGCACGCCGCAAATATATCCCGGCCTCGGGGCTTTCTCACGAAGCAGGGTACCGATTTGCGCACTATCGCCTGAAACGAACCGACACGCTCATCAGACGGCGTCTCGAATGGAATTCCGGGCCCCGGATTCAGCGCAATCAGGTTTACCTTGCAATTCAGATTCGCGAGCATTTTGGATACGCGGCGCGCGTCGGCGTCGCTGTCATTGACGCCGCCCAGCAGCACGTATTCAAACGTCAGCTTCTCCCAGGGACGCAGCGGGTACGCACGGCAGGCTTCGAGAAGATCCTTCAAATGATACTTGCGGGTGATGGGCATCAACTGCTGACGGCTCTCTTCGGTCGACGCATTGAGCGAGATCGCAAGTTTGGGACGGACCTCGGCCTTTCCCAACTCCTCAATGCGCGGAATAATGCCGGAAGTCGAGAGCGTGATGCGGCGCTCGGATATTCCGATGCCCTCCCGGTCGGTAAGGAGCCGCGTCGCCTTCAACACGTTCGCCAGATTCAACAACGGCTCGCCCATGCCCATCATCACAATGTTGAAGCGCGAGTTGGCCTCAAGCAGATCATTGTCGCGAGCGGCAAAGAGAACCTGTCCTACAATCTCGCCCGCAGTAAGGTTGCGTTCGAGACCCATGAGTGCGGTCATGCAGAACTTGCAGTCCACGGGACAGCCGACCTGGCTAGAGATGCATACAGTGTCGCGCTCGCCTTCCGGCATCAAGACAGTCTCGATGGTGCGGCCATCGGCGAGCTTCAAGAGGTAACGCCGGGTGCCATCGACTGAGGTGAAACAGCGTTCGACCTCGCGGCAATCCGAGCTCATGGGTTTCCGCCAGACCGCCGCGCAGCGCAGCGGGCAGCGTGGAGATCTGAACCAGTTCGCCTATCCTTTCGTGGTAAACTGCACTATAGAGCTGTTTTGCACGGAAGGCGGGCTGCTGGGGTCCAAGGAGTTCTCGGATTTCGCTAAGCTCAAGTCCTACAATCGCTTGCGGCATCCAAACCCAGTGTATCACGCGAGCTTCCCACTTGTCTTCCGCCTCCCCAGCCAAGGTAAAAAACAATGTCTAATGTAAGCAGGCTGAGTCAGCCCGAAACCATGTCACCTACTGTCACTCCCGAGCGCGATATCGAAACCACCGTTCTGCCCAACGGTCTCCGTGTCATCACAGAGAGGATGGTGCATGTCCGTTCCGTATCGGTCGGCTTCTGGATCGACTCGGGATCGCGGTGTGAGACACCCGAACAGAATGGGTTATCGCACTTCATCGAGCATATGCTGTTCAAGGGGACGAAGAACCGGTCGGCCGAAGATATCGCGCGATCGGTGGATTCGATCGGCGGCAATCTCGACGCGTTCACGTCGAAGGAACTGGTCTGCTTCAACACAAAGGTGCTCGATGAACATCTTCCGCTCGCGTTCGACGTCCTGGCGGACCTGCTGCTGAATCCCTTGTTCAGCGAAGAAGACATCGAGAAGGAAAAGGGCGTCATTTTGGAAGAGATTAAGATGGACGCGGATAATCCGGATTATCTGGTTCACGAGATCTTTTCATCGAATTTCTGGAAGGATCACCCGCTGGGCAAGCCAATTCTCGGCACGCGCGAGACGGTCAAGCGTTTCGATCGCGCCATGATTCAGCAGTTCTATAATGACGTCTACTCGCCGCATAATCTGCTGATTACCGCGGCGGGTAATTTGCATCATAAGCGCCTGGTGGAACTTGTCGAAGAGCGGTTTTCCGACTTTTCGCGCAACGGTTCTCCGGCTGAGCAATCGACCCCCGCGACTCACGCGCGAATCGCGCTGCGCAATAAGAAGGAACTAGAGCAGGTTCACCTCTGCCTAGGTGTGCCGTCGTATCCGGTGCGGCACCAGGATCGTTTCTCTTGCTACGTGCTGAATACTCTACTCGGCGGCGGAATGAGTTCACGGCTCTTCCAGAATATTCGCGAACGGCAGGGCTTGGCCTATGCTGTGTTTTCGGAGCTGAACCCGTATCGCGATACCGGGTGTCTCTCGATCTATGCGGGGACGTCGGTCGAATCCGCGCCGAAAGTAGTGGACTCGATCGTTAAGGAGTTCCGCGATCTGAAGGAAAATCGGATTGCGGCAGACGAGATCCGGCGCGCCAAGGATCACATGAAGGGCTCGCTTATGTTGAGCCTGGAATCGACATCGAGCCGCATGTCCAACCTCGCGCGGCAGGAGATCTACTTCAAGAAGTTCTTCACGCTCGATGAACTGGTGGAGAGCATCGAGCACGTCACGGAAGACGATGTGCAGCGCATTGCCCGCGAGTTCTTCGAGCCGAAGAGCATTGCGTTGACGGTCCTCGGCAATCTAGATGGATTCAAGATCGGCCGGGAAGAACTGGCTTGCTGAAACCGCCGCTAATCTTGCTGGCTGCCCTTTGCTTTACGGCGGCGCCCGTGCGCGCCGTCGATTGGAAAGCGCTGAAGCCGCAAGGTTATGTGAGCGATTTCGCCGGTGTAATCGACGCGCAGAGCCGTAGCGCGCTCGAGAAATACGGCGCAGCCGTCGAGAAATCGACCGGCGCACAGATGGCTTTCGTCACCATTCCCACGCTTCAGGGCGAGCCTATCGAAGACGTGGCCAACGATCTTTTTCACGCCTGGGGCATTGGTCAAAAGAGCAAGGACAACGGCGTGATGCTGTTGCTGGTCACTCAGGACCACCGCAGCCGCCTCGAAGTGGGCAATGGTCTCGAAGAGATTCTGCCCGACGGTTACGACGGCCTGCTGCTCGACAATATGCGGCCGGAACTTCGCGCCGGACGGTACGGACCCGCGATGATCACGGCCGCGCAAGCTATCGGCGAGGTGATCGCGAAGGCGAAAAACGTGACCATTGCCGCGCCGCAGCCGGAACATCCGCGTGTGATCCAGCGGCACCATGAAGTGCCCTGGATTCCGATCCTTTTCGGGCTGTTCATCTTTTGGACACTGATTCGATCGAGCAGCCGGAGGGGGTACGGCGGAGGCGGCTTCTGGACCGGCATGCTGCTCGGGAATCTTTTGAACAACGTCTCGTACGGCGGTCGCGGCGGTGGCGGTTTTGGGGGCTACGATTCAGGCGGGTCAACCGGTGGGTTCGGCGGTTTTGGCGGTGGGGATTCGGGTGGCGGCGGCGCTTCGTCCGACTGGTGACTCCCGGGGCCGCGACAAACATCACCACTTCACCCCGACATTCCAAAAGAGCCGGGTCCCATCCGGATGGATCGCCACGGAACTGGTCACGCCCGCGTAGCTGGCAGTTCGATCCCGGCAGTAAGGTCGACACCGTATTGCCGCTTTCATCCTTATATTGATCACAATCATATAGACTCGGAGCAGGGATGATGGACTTCATGCTGGCCCTACCTTCACATTCCTGAACGACAAAAAGCATCATGCGGGGCTCCGGTGCCTCAGGTATGCTGCGACGCACATTCGCGATATATGAACGCCTGGATAGAGTCGAATCCAGGAAAGGTCCGGAGTGCTCCGCAATACTTGGCACGTTTCACTACAGATCCCGCCACTGAGGTTCATTGCGGCAAGTTGCAGTAGCAGCACTCAGGCCGCCCCATGAGTCCGAGCGAGAAAGTCGTCAAAGCCAAGCTGTTGGAAGTGCTGGGGCTGAGTTACTTGAAGAGTGAAATCAGCTCAGGTTTAGCAATCCCTGGTAGTGGGTGTTGAAAATGCGCCGCCGAGTCATTTGCCCCGGCCTCCGCGGTCCGGCCCTCGCGTGACCCCGATTTCATCGGTCTTATGCCCGTTGCGCGAAATACCAACAATCATGAATTCCAAAGGCGTGTTCCCGGTGTTCGCAAACGAGTGAACGTCACCGAGATTAACCGGGATTGCGTCCATCGCCTTGATGTTAGCGGTCTCGGCAAGGCCGCGTTGCCCCGCCGATAGAGTCACAGTGCCCTCCCCGTTCATCACATAGTAAAACTCGGCCACTTCCATGTGCATGTGAGGATTCGTTGAGCTGCCCGGTGGAAGGAGCAGATGATCTACGTATGACCAATTGGTTAAGGAAACCGAGGAATCCAGCGCGCGGCGGTATTGGACTGGCGCGTTCCCGCCGTGCACTCCATTGGCCGCGCGCAGTTGCTCGCGGCTCAGATGCATCGTCATGAAGGCTGGTATGACATCGAGCGGCGCACCTACGCGGCCATCGTCTAAATTGAAAGCATCGTAGGCGCCTTTAATGGATGAGACATTGATGTTCATCCACTGAACAGGCGTGTTGCCGGGGTTATAGATTGCGTGCGAATGCCCCATGCGGCAGAACGCGCCGGCCGGCGCTTTCAGCGTTGAGGTTCGGCCGTCAATGGTGAATTGAGCTTCGCCGTCAAAGATGACGAACATCTCCTCACACGTGTTGTGGAAGTGAGCGCCGATTCCACTCTTGGGCTCAATAACGCCCCGGTGCAGAAAATACAGATTGGTGTCGAGCGAGTGGAAGTCGAAGAGAGGCATGTAATCCAACGCACCCGGCCCGTTGTGGACCGCCGTATTGTGCCTGTACTTGGCCGGATCCGCATGTGCGATACGGTCGGCCAGCGGTTCGCGCGCGCTCAGTGGAAATACCAGGCGGCTCCCGGCGCAAAGCAAAACTGCAAGACAAAGCGTTTTCACTTTTTCTCTCCTTGTAAGGCCATTCCCTACTCAACATGCCGGGCATGTAAGCATGGTAAGGAGAATTATATATAGAACGGTTGGGTAGTGGGGTCATCGAGATGCAGGAAGTGCGAACGCAACGTAGGCGCCCGAGATTACGCCTTGCGTGGCGGGAGTGAGTCCGGCCTGAGCGGAGGCGCAGAAAACGATGAACTCCCGGCCGTCGATTTCGTAGACGGCGGGAATACCTTCGAGCGCCGCGTTTACCTCCCGCCCCCAAAGAACTTTGCCTGTTTCCACGTCGAAGGCCCGGATGGTGCGGTCACGTGTTCCGGCGAAGAGCAAGCCGCCAGCCGTGACAACCGGGCCCACCTTCGGGTAATGGGAGCCCGTGTTCTTCACGCCCTTGCGTGCGAGTTCCGGAACTTCACCGAGTGCGATCTTCCACTTGATGGTTCCCTCATTCAAGTCATATGCGGTGAGAGATGACCAGGGCGGCGCAATCGGTGAGAGACCGTTCGATGCCGTCACGAGGCCGAACCCGCGCATTGTGTAGCGCGTGCCTGGAGGCGCTGTCTCGTCGGGCGACAGTTTGAGAATGGCCGGCAGATCCTTGGAAACCACGAATAGCGTGCCGTGTGCCGGGTCCACTGCGGCGCCGCCCCAGTTGGCTCCGCCGTTGTTTCCTGGCATCTGAATGGCCGGTCGCATGCCGGGCGGCGTGAACAGCCCTTCATTGCGAGCGCTCAGGATTTCGTCGCGGAAGCGTGCGCGTTCCTGCGGCTCCATGTACGGATTCAGGTCGTCCGCTGTGAATTTCTGCCGGGCGAACGGCGGTGGCTTCGTCGGGAACGGTTGAGTGGGCCAAGTCTCCTCTCCGGGCACATCCGTATGGGGCACTGGCCTCTCCTCGATGGGCCACAAGGGGGCTCCGGAGACACGATCAAAAACCCAGACGAATCCCTGCTTACTAACCTGCGCCACCACGTCGATGCTCTTGCCCTCGTGACGGACCCTAAGCAGTTTCGGGGCGGTGGCGTCGTCGTAGTCCCAAACATCGTGATGGACCATCTGGAAGTGCCACAAACGCTTCCCGGTGCGGGCATCGAGCGCGAGAAGCGAATCGGCGAACAGGTTGGCGCCTTTGCGGTCGGCGCCGTAAAAGTTGTACTTCGCGCTGGCCGTCGGCGCATAGACTATGCCCCGAGCCACATCGAGAGAAAATTCGCTCCAGACGTTAGCGCCACCGACAGTCTTCCATGCGTCGGGCGGCCAGGTGTCGTAGCCGAACTCGCCGCGATGGGGAATAGTGTGGAAGGTCCAAACCAGTTTGCCCGTGCGCACGTCGAAGGCGCGAATATCGCCTGGGGCCGAACCGTATCCCTGGTTAGTCGCGGAGCCGAGAACCAAGAGATCCTCGAAAACGCGGCCTGGGGTGGTGGATTGCACCAGGCTGAGCGAATTAGGGTCACGCCCGAGGCCTTCTTTCAAATCGACACGGCCACCTGTCCCGAAGGAGAGAATCAACCTGCCATTCCGGGCATCGATCGCCTGCAGCGCATGATTTACGCAGAATAGGAGGCGGCGGTCGGCGCGGTCCTTGCTTTCCCAGTAATTAATTCCCCTATTCGTGATAATTTGGGCGCGCGGGTCAGGGGTATACGTCCAGACCTCCTTGCCTGTGCGCGCGTCCAGGGCGACGATTGAATTCATCTTCGCCAAAACATATAGGAGACCATCCACCATAATCGGGTTAAACGAATACTTGCGATCATCGCCAGTAGGGTAGGTCCAGGCAATCTCCAGCTTGCCGACATTGGATCGGTTGATTTGCTTAAGCGCAGAGTACTGCGAAGAATCCGCCGCGCCGGCATACTCCCGCCAGGTCGTGTAATCCTGCCCGTTAACGCGGAAGCAGGCGCCGGAGAGAAGAATTGCCAACGAGATGGATCGTTTTAGGCGCATGATGGGAAGTATAAGGCCTCAGGATCGCAGGATTGGGCGCGGGTTCGGGCCTCCAATTCCGGCATGGCCGATCTGACTCGCGCGGCGCGATAAACCTCTGCCATGGCACCGATGACCACCGGTGGCAGCGGTAGTCGTAGTATAACGGTGACACTATGCCCTCGCCAATTCGAATGCTCACCCAAGTTCTTATGGCTTTGTTCGGTCTGACTTACCTGACCGCTTCCGCCCAAACAGCACAGCCTCTAGTAGGGGAAAGCGCCACCAAGATCTCCGATCACGTATGGGCCATCATGGGTTTCCCGAATGTCGCCATCATCGTTGGTACGCGAGCCACACTGATCGTCGATACGGGTCTAGGTCCTCGCAACGGCGCTACGGCCGTTCGCGTTGCGGCCAAGCTTGCAGGAAACCAGAAGCTCTTCCTCACTACAACGCACTTCCATCCCGAGCACGCGGCTGGTGATGGGGGTTTTCCGCCGAACACGATCCTTATCCGCAACGCGGTCCAGCAACGGGAAATGGAGCAGCACGGGGCGGAGATGATCGAGATGTTTAGCAACAGGTCGGCGCAGAATAAGGAGTTACTCGCGGACGTCAAGTTGCGTTCGCCAGACGTTCTGTTCGATGCAGAGGCAACGGTCGACCTTGGAGGGGTGACCGCCCGCCTGCTGTGGTTCGGTGGCGCGCATACGAAGGGTGATGAACTGATCTTTGTCGAGCCCGACGGCACGCTTGTTTCAGGCGACGTGGTGCAGAACAAGGTTGTTCCCAACATCTTTCGCGAGGGAGGGACACCGGCGAGCTGGATCGCCGTCCTCGACAAGATTTCCGCTCTCAACGTGCGGCACGTTCTGCCAGACCATAGCGCGCCGGGCGATGGCTCGTTGGTCTCTAAAGAGCGCGCCTTTATCGACGACCTTCGGACGCGCGCCCTGGAACTGAAGCGACAGGGCGTTTCGGCTGACGATGCGGGAAAGCAACTGAGCACCGAGTTCAAAACGAAATATTCCGACTGGCCCAATATGAATGTGGCCGGTTTCGTCAGGAGCATTTACGCCGAGTAATTTCGCGGCCCGAAAGCCAAATGCTTACGCTGGCTGCATGTGTCTTTAATATAGATGCGCGCGATCCCGGAGCGCCTATGCAGGTGGAAGGAGCTTCGACGCTGAACCACTACTTCCGGACCGCTATAAAGCCGCGTCGCGTGATCCGATATCGAGCGGAGCACCCGCTTCCAAAGCTACTCGCCAGGCGCTCTCGGTGGCTTTGGTGAGGCCCGGACGCCGCGACTGGGTACGTATCGTTCGCATCTTTCGCATCTTTTGCACCTCTCACATCTCTCGCTCCGCCAATCTCTCGCTGCGCCATTGACAGTTGTGCTCGCAAAAGGTAAGATCGCGGCCAGGAAAAGAGGATCTGATGTTCTTCCAACAGGCGTCCAAGCGGGAGTGTTTCAGGCGGCCACTGCTCTGCCTCATAATTCTGGCAATTTCTGCGGCAAGTGTTTGGGCCCAAGCTGTCGCCGGCGGTCAACTGCATGGAACAGTCACTGACCCAACCGGAGCCTCCGTGTCCGGTGCGAACATTGAAGTGATTCAGCCAAATTCTGGTTTACGCCGCACTGCGAAGACTGGAAATGACGGCAGTTTTGTTCTCCCCAACCTGCCGGTTGGGCCGTATCGCTTCCAGACCACGGCAGCCGGATTCAGCACGTACCAGCAGACGGGAATCGTGCTTCGCGTCGGGGAAGACCTGCTGATTAATGTGGCGTTGCAGCTTGGCAACGTGCCACAGCAGGTCGAAGTGACGGGGTCCGCTACTGACGTACAGACAGTGACTACGTCGCTCTCCGAAGTTATTGACCAGCAGCGCATTGTCGATCTTCCGCTCAACGGCCGTCAGGCGACTCAGTTGATTCTGCTTTCCGGCGGTGCAGCTACCGCTCCCGCGGGTGATCTCAACACGACCAAGAACTATCCTAGTTCGGTCACTCTCACCGTTGCGGGCGGCCAGGCAAATGGAACCAACTACCTCCTTGACGGCGGCGACAACAACGATGCCTTTTCGAACGTGAATCTTCCGTTCCCATTTCCGGATGCCCTTCAGGAGTTCAGCGTTGAAACTACCGGACTTGCCGCTCGCTACGGCCTTCACCCCGGAGCCGTTGTAAGCCTCGTTACAAAATCCGGGTCAAATCAGTTCCACGGAGATTTGTTTGAATTCATTCGCAATGGCGATCTGAACGCCCGCAACTTCTTTGCGGCCACGCAGGACACCCTTCGCCGGAACCAGTTCGGCGGCACCATTGGCGGACCCATTCTCCACAATAAACTGTTCTTTTTCTTCGGATATCAAGGCACCGAGACTCGCACCACGCCTCCCAATACCATCAGCTTTGTGCCCACGGCTGCCATGCTTAGCGGAAATTTCAGCGCCTTCGATTCGGCGAGTTGCCGGTCCACCGGTGTTGCCCTGCAACTGAAAAATCCATCCGGCGGAGTATTCGCAGGAAATGTTATCCCGGCGTCGCAGTTGAATCCCACGGCCCTTCAGATCCTGAAATACATACCTCTGTCTACGAATCCTTGCGGTACGCTCACTTATGGCATCCCCAATCCAAGCCGCGAATGGCAGTATCTCGGGCGCGTCGACTGGATACACAATGAAAAGCACACTTTCTTTGGGCGTTACTTTTTCTCGGATTACAGCAACCCTCCTTACTACAACAACAACCTCCTCAACACCACCCGCGCCGGTCTAGCCGACCGCAGCCAATCCCTCGTCTTAGGAGATAATTACTCGTTCACTCCGAACCTCCTGAACTCCTTCCATGCAACTGGGTCTCGATTGGCAGTGAATCGTGGCCCGGCAGCGGATGTGATCAACCCCAACACCGTTGGAATTCCGGTCTCCGTACCCGTATCGAACTACCTGGGCTTAAGCGTCAGTGGCGACTTCTCCGTCCGAGGCACTATTGCGTCAAATTGGATCGACAACTCCTGGCAAGCTTCTGACGACATCGACTGGATTCGTGGCCGCCACCACTTTTCATTCGGAGCGGATTGGATTCACAACCAGCTCAACACGGTTGGCGCCATCAATGAAAATGGCATTTTCACGATCAACGGCCAGTTTACTGGCGATTCAATGGCTGATTTCATGCTCGGCCTCCTTAGCGACTTTAGCCAAGGCAATCCCACGGGAGGCAACTTCCGCCAGAACTATATCGGCTTGTACGGCCAGGACGACATCCGCGTAAACTCCCGGCTGAATGTCCATGTGGGACTGCGCTGGGAACCCTTCCTGCCGGAGATCGACATATTCAACCGTGGCGGATCTTTTTCGCCTACTGCGTTCGCGGCCGGCATCAAGAGCAACATCTACGTGAACGCCCCTCCGGGACTGTTCTTTGTTGGGGATCCCGGAATCCCGAAGGGCTATTTCCGCCACCGGCTCAATGACTTTGAGCCGCGCGTTGGTTTTGCCTGGGATCCCGCCGGGAATGGCCGGCAAAGCATTCGCGGGTCCTACAGTATCGGCTTCGATAGCCCGGAGCTTTTCTATGAGGCGCGCTACGAGACCGACGCCCCTTTCGGAAGCACCATCGATATCCCCAGTCCTGCGGGAGGGCTTTCGAATCCTTTCCAGGGTTACACGGGAGGCAACCCGTTCCCGCTTCCCTTTCCGCCTCCTAAGACTCAAACTTTTCCACCCGAAGGAGTCTATGTAGTTCACCCGCTCAACATGCATCCCACTTATATGCAGCAGTGGGATCTTAGCTACCAGCGTCAGATGGGTAAGGGCTGGGTAGTTACAGCGACCTATATCGGAAATAAGACAACTCATATCTGGATTGGTACGGAGTTAGACCCCGCGGTTTACATCCCGGGAACGTGTGGCACGGCTGCATGCTCCACCACAGGAAACACCAACCAGCGGCGCGTGCTCTATATGCAAAACCCCGCAACCGGCTCGCTCTACTCGACCATTGCGCAAACGGACGATGGTGCGGGTGCGAACTACAACGGCGTTATCTTGTCGGCTCAACATCGTTTTGCCAGTAAGTACACCTTCTTGACAAATTACACCTGGTCGCACTGCTTGAGTACCGGTAACTTCGCCGGAGATATTGCCGGGCCAAGTTACCAGAATCCCCATAATCGCGACGCGGATTACGCAAATTGCTCGTTCGACCTCCGGCAAAACTATAATCTTTCCATTGTGGCGGCCGTGCCGAAAATAGGTTCAGGCTGGACAGGCCGCCTGATCTCTGGTTGGCAACTCGCGCCGATTTTCACCGCGCGAACCGGCACTTGGTTCACACCCGTAACGGGCGCCGATAATTCGCGCACCGGTGTCGGTCTTGACCGTCCCAATGTTATCTCCGATGCTTATGTCGAAAACCTCAGTACTCGCCGTTGGCTGACGCCAAATGCGTACTCCGCCAATGCAATCGGCACCTATGGTAACGCGGGCGCCTTTTCCCTGGCCGGCCCCGGTTTCTTTGATCTGGACGTAGCCCTCAGCCGCATCTTTGCGGTGACGGATCGCGCTCACCTGGAGATACGTTCGGAGTTTTTCAACGTTCTGAACCATACCAATTTCAACAATCCAACCGGAAGTTTGAGCAGTCAGAACTTTGGAGTTCTACTGTCGGCCGCCGACCCGCGCATTCTGCAGTTCGCAATGAAAGTAAGTTTCTGACCAGCGATATCGACGGCTCGGCAATGTACAAACTCTTTGTGATCGTGACCGTAACAATAGCCTCTGCAGCCTATGCCTTTCCGCAGACGAACACCGAGCTTCGAGTCGCCGCCGTGCAGTTGCGATCCTCCTTCGATGTAGCCCAGAACTGCCGCAGAGTCATCGAGCATCTGAAAAATCTTGCCGCGCACGATGTGCAGGTCGCGGTCTTTCCGGAATGCGCTCTTACCGGGTATCATACAGGTCCAACAATTGCGTCGTCCGCCGCGGAAATTGAGAACGCCGAAAACAGCATCCAACAAACCTGTCGTCGCGAGCACATCGCCGCGATCCTCGGCAGCGTTTACAAAATCAATGGACGGGCGTATGATACGGCGGTCGTTATCAACTCGAACGGCGAGGTCGTCGAACGCTACGGAAAGCTCTTCCTTGCTGGGGAGAAGTGGGCCACTCCGGGCAACCACATCGCCTTTTTCAAACTGGAAAATATTTCGTCTACTGTGATCATCTGTCACGACGAGCGTTACCCGGAGTTGGTTCGCCTACCCGCGTTAGCGGGAGCTCGCATTGTCTACTACATCAGCAGTGAATCACCTTTGACGGAGGAGCGGAAGCTCTTGCCTTATCGCGCGCAAGTCATGGCTCGCGCGGTAGAAAACAACGTCTTCCTCGTACAGGCGAATACACCCGCAAACCCGGATTCGACCGGTTCCCACGGTCAAAGCCGCATCGTTATGCCTGATGGGAATGTGGCCCGTGAGGCTTCGTTCTTCACGGAAGATATTCTGGTTGAAACTCTTCACCTCACGCCGGGCGTTCTGCGGCGGCCAATGGAGGGCATACTCGGCGACTGGTGGAAACAGGGCGTCGCCGCCATGCTCGACGCCCGATATAAGAAACTGGAGTGATCGATTCCCCCCCAAACCCGCCGGGAACAATACAGTTAACGCCCCCAGCCCAGTGATCCACTACCGCCGGGACCTCGCGCGCTATCGCGACGCAAATATCGAACCTATCGGGTCTCTGGTGAGGATCGCGTCGTCTTCTTGAGCGATTCCATACTTTGCTACCAAAAGACGTTGCCGATCTCGATCGATGTCCTCTCCGTTCTCGCCGGTAACAACGATATTGGCGGCAGTATCGGCCTTATACTCGTGCAATTCGCCGAACACGATCTAATGATGCGAGGGGCACTCATAGCATCGGCCGGATATCCCGGCTCGGCAATTCTGGTACTCTCTCGCTGGAGGCCCTTATGCAGCGACGAGATTTTTTGAAAACTGTGCCGACCATAATGCTGATGCCGCAGTTACGCTCTGCGCCCCGGCTCAAAATCACCGACATCAGGATCGTCAATTTCAAGAGCGGTCGCAAAACCGGGAGGATGGAGGCGGCGTGGAATCCAGGAACCGGGACCACGCATCGTGTGGGCGGCGGCTCGATCATCGAGATTCACACCGATCAGGGTCTTTCGGGTATCGGGCCAGCGATCGACAGCGCCGCGCTGGGGTCGTGCAAGGCGCAGCTCATTGGGATGGACCCGTTTGGGATTGAGCGACTGGCCGGTCCGCTGCGCTATTACGCGGGCCAAAACCCACGCACGGTTTCGAGCCTGGAAATTGCGCTGTGGGACCTCATTGGCAAGGCCGCCGGCCAACCACTCTACAAACTTTGGGGCGCCGCCAAGGACCGCGTCCCGGCATACGCCAGCATGATCCAGCTTTCCACGCCGGAGGAAAGGGCCCGCATGGCGGTTCAGCTCAAAGCACAAGGCTGGAAGGCGATCAAACTTCGGGCGCACTATCAAACATTAAAGGAAGACGTGAGCCTGGTCGAAGCGGTACGCAAAGCGGTGGGCGACGACATGGAAATAATGGTAGATGCCAACCAGGCGCAGTCCTTCGGCACGTGGCAGCCGGGCGTGATGTGGGATTTCCACCGCGCTCTGGAGACCGCCCGGGAGCTGGAGCGTTTGAACTGCCTCTGGCTGGAAGAACCGCGGTTGCGCTATGCTTTCGATGAGTTGGCCGAGTTGAACCGCTTGGTGGGCATTCCGATCGCCGGCGGAGAGAACAACCGCGGCGTACACGAATACCGATGGATGCTTGAACAAAATGTCTTTGACATCCTGCAGCCCGATATTATGGTAGCCGATGGCGTCACCGGCTTTCGCGAGATTGCGCAAATGGCTAAGGCGCACAATAAGAGAGTGATTCCGCATCACGGTGGGGGCAATCTCGGCACCATCGCGCAGTTGCACGCTATCGCGTCCTGGCCGCACGCGCCATGGATCGAGATCCTGCACGACCCGCCCATCGCTGCCTATACTAATGGGTTCGCGATTATGGAAAACCCACCGCTGGTGGACGCGGAAGGCTATCTGAACTTACCGCAAGGTCCGGGTCTGGGTGTGGCGATCAATAAAGATTCGATCGCTTCCTAGGTATGTCAATTTCGTGTCGCCCGTTCCACACGGGGTCGCCGTTCGGCGTGACGTGCTAAGCGGCTCCACTCTGCCCAAGCCGCCCACGATCGTCGTTTCGTAATCGGAAGTTTCAATCGTGTAGCCGTTGGCACCCGCGAATGGACGACCGTCCGGTTCCGTGCCGAATTCGCGATGAAGCTACGATCTCGATACCAGATGGCTCTAACAATTCCTTTGTCATCGGCGATTAACCGTATTCGCCCCCCCGCCTCGAAGGTGAAACCGCGATAGTCCATAGTGTGGATGATTATATGTTCACTCGACGAATAAGTCGGCATCTCGTGGAAGGGCCTGACCGATTCTTACCGGACTACGGATTTATCGGGAAGTTGAGTTGCCTACCGACCAGTAAAGTCAGGAACCAATTATCCGGAGATGTCCACTGGATTCAGATCGTGATTGCCGACGGGGCGCCGGAGATTCACGGACGCACGCGGCACTTTTACTGAATTTTCTGTTCGTCCTTTACGTCGACGTTCTGCTGCTGCTGGAGGCGGCGGAACGAGCGAGGTACAGGTTTGGCGCTCGCGAGTTCGGTATAGCTCTTGAGGATGCGTTCCTTTTGCCCCGGAGCGGCCAACAATCGCCGGTGCTTGCCTTCCAATGAATGCCGGAAAACTGCCTGGCCATCATCGCCGATAGAGATTCCGCCGGGCTCAGACACTTTAAAGTAACGGTCATCGGGTTTGATGGCATACAACATCGCGGTCATTGCCCAACTCGGCGCATCATAGGGCATGGCGTGACAGGCGCGGTAGGCATCGGCAACCGGATGTGCGGGCGTATACGCAAAATCCTTCTCGATGCTTTCGCCGGGGAACAGGAATTGACTGCCGAGATCGCGGCCGCAGAGAACGATGGGAGTAGGCCATTCCGCGGCCACGCATTTTGCGGCAGCCACGTCGCTCGTAAAATCAACGTCGACCATGGCGAGGACGCGGACCTTACTCGCGACGATCTCCTTTGCGCCTTTTAACGCAAGCAACCGCGCGAGGTTCGACGCCGGACCGGCCATGACGATCGCCGCATTGCCGTCATATTGCGCGAGCAGCGCGTTGCGAATCAGAACTTCCGGTGGGGCAGTGTCTTTCAGTTCGTGAATTCGCGGCGAATACACGAGCTTACCGTCAGAGTCTTTTCGGGCGAGGGTTGAGGCGAGGATCGGCGTATCATCGTTCAGTTTGTTGCCGGTCGCAAGGCCAATCGGCAAGCCCTGAAAGAATTGCGCCGCGATTCCGGTGGTCGCGCTCGCGTAGAACTTCTCTATCACATCGCAGAACTGTGCGGACTTGAGGTTTGACCGGCTGCTACAGAGGGCTGCCACGCGGGCCTGCATCTTGCCGTCGAATCCATGAAGCAGCGCGAGTGCCAGCACGGTATCGATAGTCTCGCCAAAGTTCGAATCATAAACGATGCCGCGCGGCGGTTTTGTTTGTTCAAACTGCATAGCCCTTCTTTCGATGCCCTCCTTTCGATCCGTCAGGCCAGATCGAGGCCTTGCAGGGGTCCTGTGGAATCGCCGAAATCTTCCGTGTGAACGCCCATCCGGTCCATCATCGTGAGGAATAGATTGCACATCGGCGTTTCCCGCCTGTAGACGATATGACGGCCGGTCTTGAAGTGGTTGCCGGCTCGTCCCGCGATGAGCGTTGGCAGGTCTTCATGCAAATGCCGGTTGCCATCGGACAAGCCTGCGCCGTAGACAATCATGGAATTGTCGAGGAGTGTCGAGTCGCCTTCCCGAGAGGCTTTCATCTTTTCCATCCAGCCTGCGAACTGACGTACGTGATAGGTGTTGATCTGCGCCACCTTTTCCATCAGCGCTTCCTGGTTACGATGGTGCGTCAGCGGATGATGCCCGTCAGGTATACCGATTTCCCGATATGCGCGGGATGTTCCTTCGTGTGTCACCAGGAAAGTGACCACGCGCGTGAGATCCGCCTGGAACGCGATCGTGATCATATTGGTCATCAGCCGGAAATGTTCCGCAAAATCCGCGGGGATACCATACGGCTTATCCATTCCAGGATTGATCTGGGCATTGTCTTTTTCGGTCCGCTCGATCTGCATCTCGATCTCGCGAATGGAGGAGAGATACTCGTCTAATTTGCGCTGATCGGTTGGACCAAGATCTGCCGCAAGCTTCTTGGCGTCATCGGAAACCAGGTCCAGAATGCTGCGGCGGTAAACGTTCCGCCGCTTGCGAGCTTCGGGACTCAATTCGGCATCCGCGCCAAAGAGGCGTTCGAAAAGGGCTCTGGGATTCAGTATGGGCGGCAACGGCTGAGTTTCGCTGCGCCACGCGAGATTGTTTGTGTACGCGCAGGAGTATCCGGAATCACAGTCGCCGGCCTGCCGCGAATCCTCCATGCCGATTTCGAGCGATTTGAATCGTGTCTTGGCACCGACCTGGTTGGCGACGATCTGATCGAATGACACACCCGCCTTGATATCGACCATGGTTTTGCGAGGCTGCACGCCGGTTAGATACGAGGCGCAACAGCGTCCGTGATCGCCCGCGCCGTCGAGCAGCGCACGGCCCGCGTTATGGGTCAGATTGCCGAGCAGGTTGAAGTCATTCTTAAAGGGTTCCAGCGGTTTCAGAATGCGCGGCAGCTCCTGGAGCTGGCCTTCATAGCTGGGATTCCAGTTGCGCATGTCGATGCCGTTAGGCACATAGACGAATGCCATGCGCACCGGCTTCTCGGGCGAGGTGGCAGCCGTTGCCATCGCAGGTACCATCGAGTCAAGGAAAGGCAGGGCCATGGCGGCTCCCGCGCCTCTCAGAAATGTCCTTCGATCCAATGCTTTTCGCGTGATCATTTGTGCGCTATCTCCTTCAATGCCGGGGCTTGTTTCGAAGTCACGAGTTCACCTCTCCGCGACTGGAAGGGCAGGCTGTGGACGACATCGTAAATCAGATCCTGGAAGGGATAATTCTTCGCCTTAAGCTGCTCACTGATGGTGCGAACGGTCCCGCGGTCATACGGTCGAAGTCCGCGGCCGAGCGCGTAGGTCATCATCTTTTCGATGACGCAGCGCGCGAAGTCGGGCAACTGGCTCGCCAGGATGCTCTTCAACTCTGCTGGCGTCGCAAAGGACTTTCCGCCGGGAAGCGTGCCGCTTGCGTCAATCGGGAACTTGCCATCGGCTGTCCGCCATTTTCCTATGCCGTTGTAGTTCTCGAGACCGAAGCCAAGGACATCCATTTTCGAATGGCACGACGC
Source organism: Terriglobia bacterium (assembly GCA_963767545.1). GTDB lineage: Bacteria > Acidobacteriota > Terriglobia > Bryobacterales > Bryobacteraceae > CAVVFX01. The sequence continues at coordinate 5,751 of CAVYEV010000023.1, read as the reverse complement.
GCAAACCGCGTTGCTGCGATGTTCCTCCAACTGCTTGCGGAGCGAGACTTCGCTGCCCACTTTGGAAGCATCGAGCGCAGGCACATCGGGAGGAGGAGGCGGCGGAGGGGACCCGAGAATATTGTTCAGAAGGTACTTGCCTCTAATCGTCGGCGAAGTTCGCGTCGGATAGCTGGAGACTGTGAGGACGCTCGCCTGCGTGAGTATCCCGCCTCGCTGATCGGTCGCCAGTTCCACGCGCCGGAACTCGGGGCCGGTGACGCCTGAGATACCGTAAAACTTGGCTAAACGTTCATTGAGAAATGTGTAGCGCGCGTCCAGGAAATCCGAAAGCGGGCGGTTCTCGCGAAGGATGTAATCGAAGAACATGCGCGTCTCAGTCTTCATCGCGTTCTTCAGTTCGGGCCCCCACAGAAGATAGCGGTCGGGATCGGGCTTTACGGAATCGAGATTGCGTATTTCGAGCCACTGGCCGGCGAAATTTTCCGCGAGTGCCGTAGAACGTGGATCGGCGAGCATGCGCTTGATCTGTGCGTCGAGGATTGCGGGCTCGTGCAGCTTGCTGGATTCACCAGTTCGCAGGAGATCTTCATCGGGCAGCGAACTCCAGAGGAAGTAACTCAGGCGCGACGCTAGTTCCAGATCGCTGATGCGGTGAATCTTTGCGGGATCGGCGGGGTCGCGCTCAATGCGAAACAGGAAATTCGGCGAGACCAGCATAGCCTCCAGCGCGAGCTGGATGCCGTGTTCTACGTCCTCGCCTTGCTGCTTAGCCAGCCCGACCAATCGGACGAGCGATGCCGTCTCTGCCTTCGTGACAGGACGCCGATAAGCGCGACGAGCCAGTGTGGTCACGATCCGCTCTACGCATGCCTGTCCCGATTTCGGGTCGCAGAGGAAAATTTGTTTACGGCTGGCCTTTTCGCCGTTCGAAGCGAAAGGTCCGGTTATGGTGATCGAGCCGGGATACTTGTTCTTGGCGCTCCGGTAGTAGTCCTTTTCAGGTAGACTCGCGATGAAGCTGTCATCAAGGAAGCCCGCTCGGAATACATGCTCTCCTTCCGGAAGCGACACGCGGAAATGTTCTTCCGAATAGGGACTGAAGTAGACCAACTTCGACGGTTTGGTTTCGGTCTCGACCTGATGGAGGAGCTTGCCATCCATCCAGAAAGCGAGTTGAACAGGCTTGGCGGCGGAGGAGCGAGCGCCGGGCAGTCCAATCAGGATGTCGTAGTCGCCATCGAAGTCCAAGCGGTGGGTGGCTTCGATGGTGCCGACATCCACGCGGCGAAGATTGTGATCTTTGGTTTCGTAGTTGGCGGTGACCGGCTTGGGGAGCGACACATTGCCGATGGCCCGTGCGGCGATATTTTCGGCAGCGGCGACATACTTTTCCATCAGGAGCGGCGAGATGCTCAGGACATCGGCGATATTGTCGAAGCCTTCGCCGAGATCGTCGGATGGAAAGTCCTCATCGGCGCGAAACTCGATGCCAAGCAGGTCCCGAATCGTGTTGGAATATTCGGTGCGATTCAGGCGGCGCGCAGTCACTCGGCCCGGATCGGCTGCGAGGCTGCGGTCCGTCTTATCAAACTCCGAATTCAAGTAGTGGACCATGGCGTCGATTGCAGGCTGGGGCGGCCGGGGAGCGCCCTTCGGCGGCATCTCGCCAGATTGGATTTTCTGTAGTATCTTTTCCCAGGCGGCGCGCTGGCTGGAGATTGTAGTCGCGGCGGTGAACGGCGTCAGGTTCACGCCTCCCGATGAGAGCGACTGATTGTGACAAGGAATGCAGCTTTTGGCGATAACCGGGCGTACAGTGCTCTGAAAGCCGGTGTCATCGATTGCGGCCGCTCCGGCTGACCGCAAACAGGCGGCTGTCACGATTACTAGAATGGCGCAAGGTTTACAGTGCAACGCACGCTCGCATGAACTTGAGTATTCGGGCGACACAGTCCGCCCATTGGAAATAGTATATGCTAAACGACGGGCGTTTGGGCCCTTAGGTAACTGCCATGCTCAGCCGAATAGTAGCCGTTCCATTGTTTTGGATCGTGTCCGCTTTTGCCGCCGACTACTCGGGGACGTACCTCGGCGACGTGATTACGTCTAACGGCAAAGTGGAGAACAAACTGGTGCTCAAGATGAAGAGCGACGCGCTCACGGGCACGTTGACCAATCAGTATGGAAGCCTTCCGATCGAGCACGGAGCCGTCGACGGTCAGGACCTATTCTTTGTTGTAGTAGTGAAGGATGAAGGAGAAGACTTCCGGATGGTATACCGCGGCCACATTTTCGCGGACGAGATCCAGTTCCGGGTCGAAGCGGGCGAGCGGCAGATTGATCTGGTTGTAAAGAAGAAAGAACTGCCCTGAGCGCGGCAAAATTTATGGTGGCCAGGGACGGGATCGAACCGCCGACACGCGGATTTTCAGTCCGCTGCTCTACCAGCTGAGCTACCTGGCCGGGTAGCGAATTCTCAGTTTACCAGACTCTTTGCTTCAAGTTCCGCCCAGCGCGCGTACAAAGCTTCGACTGCGGATTGGGCGATCTGCATCGCATCGTAGGCTGTTCGAAGCCGCGCAGGATCGCTCGTGACAGCGGGATCGTGCATCAGTGCTTCTGCCTGCTCAAGTGCCTGCTCGGCTGCCAAGATCCGAGCCTCCATGGTTTCGTGCTCCCGTGCCTCTTTGTAGGACAGCTTCTTGGGCTTCGCGGGCCGGGTGTCCGGCTGTCCCGATGGGCGATTGGGAGCTTCCTTCTTTTGCGGCCCTTGTCCCAGGCTGGCTTCCCACTGCGCGTAGTCCGCGAAGAACTCCGAACCCCCGGTTCCATCGAGGGCCAACAGCACGGTTGATACACGATCCAACATGAACCGGTCGTGAGTGACCAGGACGATTGCGCCCTGAAACTCGAGCAGGCTCTCTTCGAGGATCTCGAGAGTCGGGATATCGAGATCGTTGGTCGGCTCGTCTAATAATAGGAGGTCCGCCGGTTTGAGCATCAAGCGCGCAATCAGCACGCGGGCCTGTTCGCCGCCGGATAAACGACCGACAGGCAACTCCAACTGATCCGTGCGAAACAGGAACCGCTTCGCCCAGGACACGACGTGGATCACGCGGTCCTGAAAGACTACTGAATCACCCGTCGGGGCGAGCGCGCGCCTCAAGGTTTCATTCGGCTCCAGTTGCTCGCGGTTCTGATCGAAGTAGACAATCCGTAGTCCTTCGGCAAATTCCACAGAGCCCGATTCAGGCCTCGCCTCGCCGGCGAGCACCCGGAGCAACGAGGTCTTGCCCGATCCGTTCGCTCCCAGGATGCCCAGCCGCATCCCCGGTCCCAACGCAAAGGAGACATCGCGAAACAAGATCTTTTCATCGAACTGACGGCCAAGACGCTCTGCCGTGACCAGACGCTTGGTGCGACGGCCGGTGCCGGTGAAGTCAATATCGGTCGAACCGGTGCGCGCGCGATCCAGAGAGTCCGCGAGTTTGGTCTGCAATTCCCCAGCGTTGGCAATGCGCGCCTTGGACTTCGAGGTCCGCGCCTTGGCTCCTCGCCGCAGCCACTCAATCTCGCGTCGCACAAGGTTGGCCAGCGCCTCCCTTTCCTTGGCCTGCGATTCGAGAAAGTTCTCCCGTTTTTCGAGGAAGTCACTGTACTTGCCGGAGGTGGTGAAGACGCCATCCGGGTAGATCCGATTCACTTCGGCGATTCGGGTACAGACGTTTTCCAGGAAGTAGCGATCGTGACTCACTATCACGCTTGCTCCGCGATTCGCAAGCAGGATCTCTTCGAGCCAGCGGACGCCCTCGATATCGAGGTGATTGGTTGGCTCGTCGAGGAGCAGAAGATCCGGCCGGCGATCAGTTCTCGCGAGATCGCGAGCCGGCGCCGCCATCCTCCGGAAAGTGCGCGACGGCGGTTTCAGCATCGGCGAATCCCGCGCGCCCAAGCATCACCGAAACGCGGGCGGCTCGTTCGAACTCGTCATGTTCCAGATCCATCAGCGCCTCATTGAGAACCGCGATAGGCCGCGCATCCGCGGCAAGCGTCACGGCCTGTCCCACATACGCGGCCAGCACCGACTTACGCACCGCGACTACGCCGCCATCGGCGGCATCGAGGCCGGCGAGGATACGCAATAACGTCGACTTGCCGGAACCGTTGGGCCCAATCAAGCCCAGCCGCTCGCCTTCGTACACACTCAGCGAAAGGTTGCGAAATACAGGAGTGGAAGAGTAAGTCTTCTCGATCGCCTGGCAATTTAGCAGTACTGCCGCCATTCGATTAGGAAATCACCGTGGGGAGAGCCGGACCATCGATCATCTCATTCAATTGTAGCGGAGGCGAAAAAAACTTCGACGTCGGTGACACTATTTCCCGGGTTCTGGTGCAAACCGGCGTTGAGTTGGGGATGATGAACAGATGGCACGATTCGTAGCTGCCGAGGAGTTGTTCAAGGGGCGACACTTCGATCAGGAGATCGTGGTTTTGTGCGTTCGTTGATATTTAGGCTCTGGTGCAAACCTGGATTGAGCCGAAATCGATCGATGTTTGTGTTGTCGATTCGGAGTGATTCCGGTTATCCAGCCAGTGCCGCTCGCCAGATTTCCGGCATGGTCGCCGTGGCACCGCCCAACTTCCCGTTCTTGAATTGCTGCTTCTTGATTTTCTCAGCGAGTTCGATCCCGCTGATCACCACCGCTGCGGTTCGGAAGCTCTTCACCCCCAGCATCGGAGCAAGTCGTTGTTTCACTCCTCGGTGGTCTTGTTCGATGGTGTGGTTCAGATACTTGCTGCTTCGAACCCGGACGTGCTTCGGCAACTCGCCGGTTCCTTTCAGATCAGACACGGCGCGGTGAGAAGCGGCATAGGCGTCAAGCGTAATCTTCGTCGGAATCCGTTGCTCCTTTATCGCTTTCCGCAGAAACGTCTTGCCTGCGTTCCGTCTTGTCAGCTTTGTCCACTGCCCATATAGATAGACCCACGCGCCCTTCACCTTTATATAGGTCTCATCACACCGCCAGGAGCACCCACTGGCCGCGCATATCAGTTCCATCGCTTCACAAATTCTGGGGTGTAGTGCCGGACCCAGCGCTGAATGGTTGTGTGTGCCAGAGAGATGCCACGTCCCCCGATGGCCACCAGATCGCGATAGCTCAGCTTAAATACCTACGAACGCACAAAACCATGATCTCCTGATCGAAGTGTCGCCCCTTGAACAACTCCTCGACAGCTATGAATCGTGCCATCTGTTCATCATCCCCAACTCAACGCCGGTTTTTAACCATAACCCGTGTTGTGACGTACCGCGGCAGTCGCGCCGGAAAACGTTCGTCCCACGTCGTTAAAGAACGTAAAGCCCGCGGTAAGAACAGTACTAAATCAAGTCTGTTGCGCAGTTAGTTTCCCAAGTACCCCTCCATCGTTGTAGAATACAGTCTGATTTTGCCCTGTACCGTGGGGAATGGGTTGGCATTAAAAACCGGCGCAAAACATACAAGAGAGCTTTCTAAACAATGCGCGCAAAGAAAAAGGTATAGTCACGATTTACCTTCTCAGTGGGGTCAAGTTATCGGGACGAATCCGCAGCTTCGATAAGTACTCGCTGGTCCTCGAGACTAACAACCAGGAGCAATTGATTTTCAAACACGCCATCTCGACGGTGGTGACCCTGCGCGCGGGCCATTCATACTCTTCTGGACCGGCGGCTCCGCGCATCCAACACACCCTGGTCATAGTACGGCG
>CAVYEV010000022.1:0-28306 GCA_963767545.1 Terriglobia bacterium | reverse complement strand
CACTTTTACTGAATTTTCTGTTCGTCCTTTACGTCGACGTTCTGCTGCTGCTGGAGGCGGCGGAACGAGCGAGGTACAGGTTTGGCGCTCGCGAGTTCGGTATAGCTCTTGAGGATGCGTTCCTTTGCCCGGCGCGGCCAACAATCGCCGGTGCTTGCCTCCCAATGAATGCCGGAAAACTGCCTGGCCATCATCGCCGATAGAGACTCCGCCGGGCTCAGACACTTTAAAATAGCCGTCATCGGGTTTGATGGCATACAACATCGCGGTCATTGCCCAACTCGGCGCATCATAGGGCATGGCGTGACAGGCGCGGTAGGCATCGGCAACCGGATGTGCGGGCGTATACGCAAAATCCTTCTCTATGCTTTCGCCGGGGAACAGGAATTGACTGCCGAGATCGCGGCCGCAAAGAACGATGGGAGTAGGCCATTCCGCGGCCACGCATTTTGCGGCAGCCACGTCGCTCGTAAAATCAACGTCGACCATGGCGAGGACGCGGACCTTACTCGCGACGATCTCCTTTGCGCCTTTTAACGCAAGCAACCGCGCGAGGTTCGACGCCGGACCGGCCATGACGATCGCCGCATTGCCGTCATATTGCGCGAGCAGCGCGTTGCGAATCAGAACGTCCGGTGGGGCAGTGTCTTTCAGTTCGTGAATTCCCGGCGAATCACGAGCTTACCGTCAGAGTCTTTTCGGGCGAGGGTTGAGGCGAGGATCGGCGTATCATCGTTCAGTTTGTTGCCGGTCAGAAGGCCAATCGGCAAGCCCTGAAAGAATTGCGCCGCGATTCCGGTGGTTGCGCTCGCGTAGAACTTCTCTATGACATCGCAGAGTTGTGCCGACTTCAGGTTCGACCTGCTGATGGTGATGGCTACTACCCGGGCCTGAATCTTGCCGTCGAATCCATGAAGCAGCGCGAGCCCCAGCACCGTATCGATAGTCTGCCGAAATCAGAATCGTAGACGATGCCGCAGGGAGGTTTTTTCGTTCAAACTGCAATTCTTCGATGCCGCCATATGAACCATTACGCCAGATCGAGGCCTTGCGGGGTCCGGTGGAATCGCCGAAATGTTCGGTGGGAACACCCATGCGGTCCATCATCGTGAGGAATAGATTGCACATCGGAGTTTCGCGACTATAGACGATATGGCGGCCCGGTCTTGAAGTGGTTTCCGCCTCGTCCCACGATCATGGTCGGAAGGTCTTCATGCATGTGACGGTTTCCATCCGACAGTCCTGCGCCATAGACAATCATCGAATTGTCGAGGAGTGTAGAGTCCCCTTCCCGGAGGCTTTCATCTTTTCCATCCAGCCTGCGAACTGACGTACGTGATAGGTGTTGATCTGCGCCACCTTTTCCATCAGCGCTTCCTGGTTACGATGGTGCGTCAGCGGATGATGCCCGTCAGGTATACCGATTTCCCGATAGGAGCGGGATGTTCCTTCGTGCGTCATCAGGAAAGTGACCATGCGCGTGAGATCCGCCTGGAACGCGATCGTGATCATATTGGTCATCAGCCGGAAATGTTCCGCAAAATCCGCGGGGATACCGTACGGCTTATCCATTCCGGATTGATCTGGGCATTGTCTTTTTCGGTCCGCTCGATCTGCATCTCGATCTCGCGAATGGAGGAGAGATACTCGTCTAATTTGCGCTGATCGGTTGGACCAAGATCTGCCGCAAGCTTCTTGGCGTCATCGGAAACCAGGTCCAGAATGCTGCGGCGGTAAACGTTCCGCCGCTTGCGAGCTTCGGGACTCAATTCGGCATCCGCGCCAAAGAGGCGTTCGAAAAGGGCTCTGGGATTCAGTATGGGCGGCAACGGCTGAGTTTCGCTGCGCCACGCGAGATTGTTTGTGTACGCGCAGGAGTATCCGGAATCGCAGTCGCCGGCCTGCCGCGAATCCTCCATGCCGATTTCGAGCGATTTGAATCGTGTCTTGGCACCGACCTGGTTGGCGACGATCTGATCGAATGACACACCCGCCTTGATATCGACCATGGTTTTGCGAGGCTGCACGCCGGTTAGATACGAGGCGCAACAGCGTCCGTGATCGCCCGCGCCGTCGAGCAGCGCACGGCCCGCGTTATGGGTCAGATTGCCGAGCAGGTTGAAGTCATTCTTAAAGGGCTCCAGCGGTTTCAGAATGCGCGGCAGCTCCTGGAGCTGGCCTTCATAGCTGGGATTCCAGTTGCGCATGTCGATGCCGTTCGGGACATAGACGAATGCCATGCGCACCGGCTTCTCGGGCGAGGTGGCAGCCGTTGCCATCGCAGGTACCATCGAGTCAAGGAAAGGCAGGGCCATGGCGGCTCCCGCGCCTCTCAGAAATGTCCTTCGATCCAATGCTTTTCGCGTGATCATTTGTGCGCTATCTCCTTCAATGCCGGGGCTTGTTTCGAAGTCACGAGTTCACCTCTCCGCGACTGGAAGGGCAGGCTGTGGACGACATCGTAAATCAGATCCTGGAAGGGATAATTCTTCGCCTTAAGCTGCTCACTGATGGTGCGAACGGTCCGCGGTCATATGGTCGAAGTCCGCGGCCGAGCGCGTAGGTCATCATCTTTTCGATGACGCAGCGCGCGAAGTCGGGCAACTGGCTCGCCAGGATGCTCTTCAACTCTGCTGGCGTCGCAAAGGACTTTCCGCCGGGAAGCGTGCCGCTTGAGTCAATCGGGAACTTGCCATCGGCTGTCCGCCATTTTCCTATGCCGTTGTAGTTCTCGAGACCGAAGCCAAGGACATCCATTTTCGAATGGCACGACGCGCAAACCGCGTTGCTGCGATGTTCCTCCAACTGCTTGCGGAGCGAGACTTCGCTGCCCACTTTGGAAGCATCGAGCGCAGGCACATCGGGAGGAGGAGGCGGCGGAGGAGACCCGAGAATATTGTTCAGAAGGTACTTGCCTCTAATCGTCGGCGAAGTTCGCGTCGGATAGCTGGAGACTGTGAGGACGCTCGCCTGCGTGAGTATCCCGCCTCGCTGATCGGTCGCCAGTTCCACGCGCCGGAACTCGGGGCCGGTCACGCCTGAGATACCGTAAAACTTGGCTAAACGTTCATTGAGAAATGTGTAGCGCGCGTCCAGGAAATCCGAAAGCGGGCGGTTCTCGCGAAGGATGTAATCGAAGAACATGCGCGTCTCAGTCTTCATCGCGTTCTTCAGTTCGGGCCCCCACAGAAGATAGCGGTCGGGATCGGGCTTTACGGAATCGAGATTGCGTATTTCGAGCCACTGGCCGGCGAAATTTTCCGCGAGTGCCGTAGAACGTGGATCGGCGAGCATGCGCTTGATCTTGCGTCGAGGATTGCGGGCTCGTGCAGCTTGCTGGATTCACCAGTTCGCAGGAGATCTTCATCGGGCAGCGAACTCCAGAGGAAGTAACTCAGGCGCGACGCTAGTTCCAGATCGCTGATGCGGTGAATCTTTGCGGGATCGGCGGGGTCGCGCTCGATGCGAAACAGGAAATTCGGCGAGACCAGCATAGCCTCCAGCGCGAGCTGGATGCCGTGTTCTACGTCCTCGCCTTGCTGCTTAGCCAGCCCGACCAATCGGACGAGCGATGCCGTCTCTGCCTTCGTGACAGGACGCCGATAAGCGCGACGAGCCAGTGTGGTCACGATCCGCTCTACGCATGCCTGTCCCGATTTCGGGTCGCAGACGAAAATCTGTTTACGGCTGGCCTTTTCGCCGTTCGAAGCGAAAGGTCCGGTTATTGTGATCGAGCCGGGATACTTGTTCTTGGCGCTCCGGTAGTAGTCCTTTTCAGGTAGACTCGCGATGAAGCTGTCATCAAGGAAGCCGGCGCGGAATACATGCTCTCCTTCCGGAAGCGACACGCGGAAATCTTCTTCCGAATAGGGACTGAAGTAGACCAGACTTCGACGGTTTGGTTTCGGTCTCGACCTGATGGAGGAGCTTGCCATCCATCCAGAAAGCGAGTTGAACAGGCTTGGCGGCGGAGGAGCGAGCGCCGGGCAGTCCAATCAGGATGTCGTAGTCGCCATCGAAGTCCACGCGGTGGGTGGCTTCGATGGTGCCGACATCCACGCGGCGAAGATTGTGATCTTTGGTTTCGTAGTTGGCGGTGACCGGCTTGGGGAGCGACACATTGCCGATGGCCCGTGCGGCGATATTTTCGGCAGCGGCGACATACTTTTCCATCAGGAGCGGCGAGATGCTCAGGACATCGGCGATATTGTCGAAGCCTTCGCCGAGATCGTCGGACGGAAAGTCCTCATCGGCGCGAAACTCGATGCCAAGCAGGTCGCGAATCGTGTTGGAATATTCGGTGCGATTCAGGCGGCGCGCAGTCACTCGGCCCGGATCGGCTGCGAGGCTGCGGTCCGTCTTATCAAACTCCGAATTCAAGTAGTGGACCATGGCGTCGATTGCAGGCTGGGGCGGCCGGGGAACGCCCTTCGGCGGCATCTCGCCAGATTGGATTTTCTGTAGTATCTTTTCCCAGGCGGCGCGCTGGCTGGAGATTGTAGTCGCGGCGGTGAACGGCGTCAGGTTCACGCCTCCCGATGAGAGCGACTGATTGTGACAAGGAATGCAGCTTTTGGCGATAACCGGGCGTACAGTGCTCTGAAAGCCGGTGTCATCGATTGCGGCCGCTCCGGCTGACCGCAAACAGGCGGCTGTCACGATTACTAGAATGGCGCAAGGTTTACAGTGCAACGCACGCTCGCATGAACTTGAGTATTCGGGCGACACAGTCCGCCCATTGGAAATAGTATATGCTAAACGACGGGCGTTTGGGCCCTTAGGTAACTGCCATGCTCAGCCGAATAGTAGCCGTTCCATTGTTTTGGATCGTGTCCGCTTTTGCCGCCGACTACTCGGGGACGTACCTCGGCGACGTGATTACGTCTAACGGCAAAGTGGAGAACAAACTGGTGCTCAAGATGAAGAGCGACGCGCTCACGGGCACGTTGACCAATCAGTATGGAAGCCTTCCGATCGAGCACGGAGCCGTCGACGGTCAGGACCTATTCTTTGTTGTAGTAGTGAAGGATGAAGGAGAAGACTTCCGGATGGTATACCGCGGCCACATTTTCGCGGACGAGATCCAGTTCCGGGTGGAAGCGGGCGAGCGGCAGATTGATCTGGTTGTAAAGAAGAAAGAACTGCCCTGAGCGCGGCAAAATTTATGGTGGCCAGGGACGGGATCGAACCGCCGACACGCGGATTTTCAGTCCGCTGCTCTACCAGCTGAGCTACCTGGCCGGGTAGCGAATTCTCAGTTTACCAGACTCTTTGCTTCAAGTTCCGCCCAGCGCGCGTACAAAGCTTCGACTGCGGATTGGGCGATCTGCATCGCATCGTAGGCTGTTCGAAGCCGCGCAGGATCGCTCGTGACAGCGGGATCGTGCATCAGTGCTTCTGCCTGCTCAAGTGCCTGCTCGGCTGCCAAGATCCGAGCCTCCATGGTTTCGTGCTCCCGTGCCTCTTTGTAGGACAGCTTCTTGGGCTTCGCGGGCCGGGTGTCCGGCTGTCCCGATGGGCGATTGGGAGCTTCCTTCTTTTGCGGCCCTTGTCCCAGGCTGGCTTCCCACTGCGCGTAGTCCGCGAAGAACTCCGAACCCCCGGTTCCATCGAGGGCCAACAGCACGGTTGATACACGATCCAACATGAACCGGTCGTGAGTGACCAGGACGATTGCGCCCTGAAACTCGAGCAGGCTCTCTTCGAGGATCTCGAGAGTCGGGATATCGAGATCGTTGGTCGGCTCGTCTAATAATAGGAGGTCCGCCGGTTTGAGCATCAAGCGCGCAATCAGCACGCGGGCCTGTTCGCCGCCGGATAAACGACCGACAGGCAACTCCAACTGATCCGTGCGAAACAGGAACCGCTTCGCCCAGGACACGACGTGGATCACGCGGTCCTGAAAGACTACTGAATCACCCGTCGGGGCGAGCGCGCGCCTCAAGGTTTCATTCGGCTCCAGTTGCTCGCGGTTCTGATCGAAGTAGACAATCCGTAGTCCTTCGGCAAATTCCACAGAGCCCGATTCAGGCCTCGCCTCGCCGGCGAGCACCCGGAGCAACGAGGTCTTGCCCGATCCGTTCGCTCCCAGGATGCCCAGCCGCATCCCCGGTCCCAACGCAAAGGAGACATCGCGAAACAAGATCTTTTCATCGAACTGACGGCCAAGACGCTCTGCCGTGACCAGACGCTTGGTGCGACGGCCGGTGCCGGTGAAGTCAATATCAGTCGAACCGGTGCGCGCGCGATCCAGAGAGTCCGCGAGTTTGGTCTGCAATTCCCCAGCGTTGGCAATGCGCGCCTTGGACTTCGAGGTCCGCGCCTTGGCTCCTCGCCGCAGCCACTCAATCTCGCGTCGCACAAGGTTGGCCAGCGCCTCCCTTTCCTTGGCCTGCGATTCGAGATAGTTCTCCCGTTTTTCGAGGAAGTCACTGTACTTGCCGGAGGTGGTGAAGACGCCATCCGGATAGATCCGATTCACTTCGGCGATTCGGGTACAGACGTTTTCCAGGAAGTAGCGATCGTGACTCACTATCACGCTTGCTCCGCGATTCGCAAGCAGGATCTCTTCGAGCCAGCGGACGCCCTCGATATCGAGGTGATTGGTTGGCTCGTCGAGGAGCAGAAGATCCGGCCGGCGGATCAGTTCTCGCGAGATCGCGAGCCGGCGCCGCCATCCTCCGGAAAGGTGCGCGACGGCGGTTTCAGCATCGGCGAATCCCGCGCGCCCAAGCATCACCGAAACGCGGGCGGCTCGTTCGAACTCGTCATGTTCCAGATCCATCAGCGCCTCATTGAGAACCGCGATAGGCCGCGCATCCGCGGCAAGCGTCACGGCCTGTCCCACATACGCGGCCAGCACCGACTTACGCACCGCGACTACGCCGCCATCGGCGGCATCGAGGCCGGCGAGGATACGCAATAACGTCGACTTGCCGGAACCGTTGGGCCCAATCAAGCCCAGCCGCTCGCCTTCGTACACACTCAGCGAAAGGTTGCGAAATACAGGAGTGGAAGAGTAAGTCTTCTCGATCGCCTGGCAATTTAGCAGTACTGCCGCCATTCGATTAGGAAATCACCGTGGGGGGAGCCGGACCATCGATCATCTCATTCAATTGTACCGGAGGCGAAAAAAACTTCGACGTCGGTGACACTATTTTCCGGGTTCTGGTGCAAACCGGTGTTGAGTTTGGGCATGATTGAACAGATGGCACGATTCGTAGCTGCCGAGGAGTTGTTCAAGGGGCGACACTTCGATCAGGAAATCGTGGTTTTGTGCGTTCGTTGGTATTTAGGCTCTGGTGCAAACCTGGATTGAGCCGAAATCGATCGATGTTTGTGTTGTCGATTCGGAGTAATTCCGGTTATCCAGCCAGTGCCGCCCGCCAGATTTCCGGCATGGTCGCCGTGGCGCCGCCCAACTTCCCGTTCTTGAATTGCTGCTTCTTGATTTTCTCAGCGAGTTCGATCCCGCTGATCACCACCGCTGCGGTTCGGAAGCTCTTCACCCCCAGCATCGGAGCAAGTCGTTGTTTCACTCCTCGGTGGTCTTATTCGATGGTGTGGTTCAGATACTTGCTGCTTCGAACCCGGACGTGCTTCGGCAACTCGCCGGTTCCTTTCAGATCAGACACGGCGCGGTGAGAAGCGGCCTAGGCGTCAAGCGTAATCTTCGTCGGAATCCGTTGCTCCTTTATCGCTTTCCGCAGAAACGTCTTGCCTGCGTTCCGTCTTGTCAGCTTTGTCCACTGCCCGATATAGATAGACCCACGCGCCCTTCACCTTTATATAGGTCTCATCACACCGCCAGGAGCCACCCACTGGCCGCGCATATCGGTTCCATCGCTTCACAAATTCTGGGGTGTAGTGCTGGACCCAGCGCTGAATGGTTGTGTGTGCCAGAGAGATGCCACGTTCCCCCCATGGCCACCAGATCGCGATAGCTCAGCTTAAATACCTACGAACGCACAAAACCACGATCTCCTGATCGAAGTGTCGCCCCTTGAACAACTCCTCGACAGCTATGAATCGTGCCATCTGTTCATCATCCCCAACTCAACGCCGGTTTTGCACCAGAACCCGTGTTGTGACGTACTGCGGCAGTCGCGCCGGAAAACGTTCGTCCCACGTCGTTAAAGAACGTAAAGCCCGCGGTAAGAACAGTACTAAATCAAGTCTGTTGCGCAGTTAGTTTCCCAAGTACCCCTCCATCGTTGTAGAATACAGTCTGATTTTGCCCTGTACCGTGGGGAAGGGGTTGGCATGGAAAAACCGGCGCAAAACATACAAGAGAGCTTTCTAAACAATGCGCGCAAAGAAAAAGGTATAGTCACGATTTACCTTCTCAGTGGGGTCAAGTTATCGGGACGAATCCGCAGCTTCGATAAGTACTCGCTGGTCCTCGAGACTAACAACCAGGAGCAATTGATTTTCAAACACGCCATCTCGACGGTGGTGACCCTGCGCGCGGGCCATTCATACTCTTCTGGACCGGCGGCTCCCACGCATCCAACACACCCTGGTCATAGTACGGCGGCTCCTGTCGTCGCACGGCGGCGGGTCGGAGGCTTAAGAACTCGGTTTCCTTACAACAGCAGCCGGAACGCGTTATCCTGGCGGGCTTTGCGCGAAAAGGCCCGGAGCGCCAAGGGCGATCTACGCACATGCGCGCCGAAGAGTCGCTCGATGAGCTCGTACAGCTTGCTGTCAGCGCGGGCGCCGAGGTACAGGCGCGGGTGCTGCAGTCCCGCGAGACTACCGACGCGGCCACGTTGATCGGTTCCGGAAAGGTCCGGGAACTCGCCGATCTGGTGAGCGCAACGCAGGCCGACTCGGTGATCTTCGATAGCGATCTCTCGCCGACGCAGCAGCGCAACCTAGAGAACCAGCTCGGCGTCAAGGTCCTGACGCGTACCCAACTTATCCTCGACATATTCGCGAGCCGCGCGCGCACCCGCGAAGGACGGCTACAGGTAGAGTTCGCCCAGCTCAAGTATCTTCTCCCTCGTCTGACGGGGAAGGGCACATCCCTCTCGCGGCTAGGCGGCGGGATTGGGACCCGCGGACCGGGCGAAACCAAGCTCGAAACCGATCGCCGGCGGATAGCCCGCCGTATTCGCAAGATCGAGAATGATATTGAGGCGGTGCGCACGGGACGGGCGGTTCACCGGGCGCAAAGGCAGTCAGTCCCGTTGCCGCTCATCGCGATGGCAGGTTACACAAATGCCGGGAAGTCGTCGCTGTTCAACCGGCTGACCGGATCGGAGGTGTTGGCCGATGCACGGATGTTTGCGACCCTCGACCCAACGATCCGGATATTGCCGCTGCCGTCGAAACGCAAGGCGTTGCTGAGCGATACGGTCGGCTTTATCCGCAACTTGCCGGCGACTCTGGTACAGGCATTCCGCGCGACGCTGGAAGAGGTAACTGAGGCGGCACTGATCCTGCACGTGGTCGACTGTTCGGCGGAACACGCGCGCGACCACGCGATCCGCGTCGTGGAGGTGTTGGCTGAGATCGGCGCGGGCGAGACTCCCCAGGTTTTGGTTCTAAACAAAGCCGACCTGCTGGGACCGGATCGCGAGGAGGTGAGTGTGCTGGCCCAGCGAATTTTGGGCCAACCCGCGGAGGGCGAGTCGAAGCGTCCGGCTGGAGCCGTTTTGGTGAGTGCTAGTACCGGCGAAGGAATCGAACGCCTGTTATCTTTAGTAGACGCGACACTGACGTTTGATACTGTGAAATTGGAGAGATTTGAGATTCCCTTAACCGCGGCGCCTGAGATCGCGCTGCTGCACCGTTCGTCGCGAGTAATTAGCGAACGTTATCACGAATTAACGTGCGAGATCGAGGCCGAGGTTCCGGAATCGATCCGTCATAAACTGGCTCAGTATGTCATCACAAACAGAGGTCACGAGTAAATCGGCGCCGCGCGGGGCTTGTGGAAAACTCTGTGGAGAAGCGCTGCGGAAAAGCGCTAAGTGTCGTTGTTCGAATGCTTTTGAACGCTTCGAGCCAATTCGTAGCAGATCCTGTAAAGCTAATGGATACTTAACTTTAGATAACATTTTGACGTTACCGGAAATTGCTATGCAGAAATCCTGCAACAGGCCGGGTAAAATGGCCAATTTCCACATTGGGAGATGAACATCCCCAATTTTCTTACAATTGCGCGTATCTTCTTTGTGCCGCTAATGGTAGCCGCATTAGTGGATCAGGATGTGACAATCCGGCTACACGGAATCGTCCTCACTAACGATTGGCTTGCTCTTGCTATCTTTCTGGTAGCGGCGGTAACCGATCTGCTTGACGGGTACCTGGCGCGCCGCTGGGGACAGGTCACAACCATCGGTACCTTGCTCGATCCGATCGCGGATAAACTGCTGGTTTCCGCGGCTCTCATCTCACTTGTACAGATAAGGGCGATCCCCGCATGGATGGTCGTGCTGATTATCGGACGGGAATTCGCGGTTTCCGGCCTGCGAAGTATCGCCGCCGCGGAAGGTTATATCATTGCAGCCAGCGATCTGGGAAAAACGAAAACGATTTCACAGGTTGCGGCGATTTCGGCGGTGCTTCTCAGCCTGCGCCACAGTGTCTTTCTTACGCCGGCTTTGTGGTTGATGTGGGCGGTGGTGGTTTTCTCGCTGCTCTCAGCTACGGATTATTTCTGGAAATTCTGGCGGCGGGTAGACGCAAAGGTGAAAAACCGCAGGCGGCGCGAACTCCTGATCATGGCGCGGCTAGAGAGGCGGCGCAGATTGGCCGAGTTGCGTCAGCATAAGGGGTCGGGGTTGGGGGACGTCCGCGGAACGACCGGTACCTGAACGCCTTCCGGCGTAATATCGACGTTTCGAATCTGGCCTCTTGGGCCGAAAGGTTCAAGCTGTTTTCCATTAAACGTGACACTTAGCCCGCCGGCGTTGCCGATTCGAGGTGTACGCGCGCGGATGCGTCGATCATTTTGGTGGTTCCCGCGGCCAGCACTTCGGAAATCACGGTTTTCCCGTCCGCCGTGGCTGTCACCCATACGGGTTCGGTCGCATTGAGGACAAGCTGAATCGGCGTGGCAGGCGCGGGGGAAGGCGCAGATGCGTTTACGGGCGCGGCGACTGGGGGAGGAGTCTCAGGCGTAACACTTGACGACGGAGCGTTCTGCCTCGGGAGCGGCTTCGCGAGCGGCGTGGGTATGGCAGGCGCGGCACGTCCCCAACATCCGCTTCGGAAGATGGGCCAGACCGTAGTAGGCGCCGGCGCATACCAGAATCGCCCCTACGACCCAGATCAACGATGAGAGCATGCTGTTGAGCCGTTCGCTGTTGAAACGGTCGCTATTTGAATTGAGATTGGCGACTACGGGATGGAAATCGGTTCGAGGCTGGGTTAAAGGACCCGTCTCAGACGCAGAAGAACTGAAGGGAGAAACGCGCTGAAATTCTTCGGCGAATGCGGCGCCATCGAGTCCCAGCGCATCGGCATATTGTTTGACGAACATGCGGGCGAATATTCCGCCGGGAAGCCTACTGAAGTCGCTCGCTTCGATAGCTTGGAGGAAGCGCAGATTGATCTTAGTCTTACCAGCGAGCTGTTCAAGATCGGCGCCCGATCGTAAACGTGCCTGCCGCAGCGTTTCGCCGATCGCAGTCATAAGAGTCGAGACGCGTGCCTCTGCCGCTATAATACAACAGGCATCGCAATTAGTTGCTGTCCGTTCGTACAACCTCTCACAAGGAATGAGCCGCTCTCCTCTGATTTCCTGCATTGTCGTGAACTGGAACCGGTGTGAATTGCTGCGCGGCTGTCTCGCTTCACTCGCGCGGCAGGAGTACCCGAATTGGGAAGCGATTGTGGTGGATAACGGATCCCACGGACGGCTCGGTGGAGATGATTGCAGCGCGAGTTCGCGACCGTGCGCGTAATCCGAAATAGCGAAAATCGCGGCTTCTGCGCCGCCAATAATCAGGGGATCGCGGCGGCCCGCGGCGAGTTTATTGCGCTGCTCAATAATGACGCCGAAGCGAATCCGCGCTTTCTGGAATCGCTGCTGCGGGTTTTCGATAAGCGGCCGGATATAGGAATGGCGGCTGCCAAAATCGTCGTCTGGGAGGATCCGGCTCTCATCGATAAAGCGGGGCACTTGATTTATCCCGACGGCCAGAATCGCGGCCGGGGCACGGGCGAGCGCGATGTGGGCCAATTCGATCGCATGGAAGAGGTGCTGTGGCCGGATGGCTGCGCCGCCATGTACCGGAAATCCATGCTGAACGAGATCGGCGGTTTCGACGAGGATTTCTTCGCTTATGGCGACGATGCGGAACTAGGATTGCGCGCGCGCATCGCTGGCTGGACATGCATTTACACGCCCCATGCGGTGGCGCGGCATCATCGCGGATCGACGATGGGCGCTTGCGAGTATCGGCCGGCTCAAGCTGATCGAACGGAATCGTGTACTGCTGGCCGTGAAGCTGTTTCCGTGGAGTCTGCTGCTGCTCAATACAGTTTTACTACTCGTGCCGTCTGCTGGCGGGCGCAGTGGCGGCGATGCGCGGCGAAGGAGAGGCGGCGCTGTTCCCAGGAATTTCCGGGAAGCTGAAACTGATAGCCGGATTGAT
Organism: Terriglobia bacterium; assembly: GCA_963767545.1. Lineage (GTDB taxonomy): Bacteria > Acidobacteriota > Terriglobia > Bryobacterales > Bryobacteraceae > CAVVFX01. Next base: position 15,698 of record CAVYEV010000022.1, on the reverse strand, counting down.
TCTGGGCGATCTCTCGGCGGTGATAACGATCCCACGAATGCTCGTCAAACGACTGCGGCTGCGGTCTATCCGGAAATTGTCTGGCGGTCAGGTGCGCGCGCTCATCATGCAGAATCGTATACCGCTGCGCGATCTCACCGCGAAGGCGGCGATCCGCTGATGGCTGAGAGTTGTCAGCTCTGTGGCGAGTCCTGAAGCCAGATTGATCCTGACAAGCCATGATCGTCTGTTTGGGATTGCGGCGGGCACCTTTTCGCTGGTTGAGTGCAGCGGGTGTGGGCTGGTGCGGCTATCGCCTCGCCCGACGCCGGAGCAGGTGGCCGGATTTTACTCGAAGGACTATTGGTTCGCGGGCGGCGCATCCGCGGCAGGACACATGGAGGAGATATATCGCCGTTTCGTGTTGCTGGACCATGTGCGATTTGCCGCGCGCGCGGTGCGGGAGCGCGGCGCCAATGGCACGGTTCTCGACGTGGGATGCGGGGGCGGCCTGTTTCTTCGCATGATGAAGGAGCGCGGCTACGACGTTCTCGGCCTGGATTTCTCAGCGGAAGCTGCACGCGTTGCGTGGGACAAGAACGGAGTTCGCGTGCTGGTCGGCGATTTAACGTGCGCTCCGATCGAACCGGCGAGTTGCTCGCTGGTCACTATGTATCATGTGCTCGAACATCTGCTCGATCCAGTCGTGTACCTGCGCGCGGCGAGGCGCCTGCTTCATCGCGAGGGGAGGCTGATTGTCCAGGTGCCGGATCGCGATTGTTGGGAAGCCGCGATGTTAGGCAAACACTGGACCGGACTCGATGTTCCGCGTCATATTCACGTGTTCCGCACATCGGATCTGCGCCGCCTGCTCGAATCCTGCGGCTTTACGGCGATCCGCGAGAAGCACTTTTCGCTGCGCGATCATCCGGCCGGTCTCGCGACGGGTATCGCGCCGTGGCTCGATCCGGTGGCGCGCGGCATCCGCGGAACCGATCAAAGCGGCGCCGCGAGGCTGATGAAGGATCTGGTCTATTTCGGATTGACGCTGGCGGCGCTGCCGTTCACGTTGGTCGAGGCGCTGTTTGGGAAAGGGTCCAGCGTGATGATCGAGGCGCGTAAGGCCGCATGACGCCGACCAGTCTCGCCTCCATACTTCCGCGGCCGTTACGCGATCACCTGCTCTACTTCGAAGGGCTGATCGAGCGTGAACTGGCGGCGTTTGCGCACTCGCTGCCGGAAGGCGCGCGGGTACTGGACGCCGGTGCTGGCGAGGGCCGCCATCGTGCTCTGTTCGCGCGGTACATTGCTGTGGATCTTGCGGTAGGGGACGCGGCGTGGAATTACTCGAAGCTCGACGCGGTTGCCGATCTTTGTCGCCTGCCGTTCCGTGACGCCTGCTTCGATGCTGCGATCAACGTGGTGACGCTCGAACACATTCGCGACCCAGCATTTGCGCTTCGCGACATCGCGCGCACTCTTAAACCGGGCGGCCATATTTTTCTGGCGGTTCCTCAGGATTGGGAGGTTCACCAGGCACCGCACGACTATTTTCGTTACACCCGCTATGGTATCGAGCACCTGTTTCAACAGGCGGGATTGCGGCCTCTGCGCGTTGAACCGGCGGGAGGTTACTTCCGGCTGTTATCGCGGCGTTTGCTGAACGGACTACAATTTTTTCAGGGGGGCTGGCGCTGGTTATTGTTCCTGCCCGGCTGCTGCCTGCCTCGGACCTCCCGCGCTGGTGTTGCCGTTGTTCGAGCCGCTCGATCGGGATCGAAATTTCACTCTTGGATACCTATGCGAAGCCCAGAGATTGTAAGTCTATCGTCCGTCTGTCTGGTTGCCGTTTGCCTGATACCATGCGTAAGTGGCGCAACTCACGAATTCAGCGGCGAACACGCGCTCGAATATACGCGGAAGGCAGTGTCATTCGGACCTCGTCCACCGGGATCGGCCGCCATCAGAATCTTCAAGCGTATATCATCGCGCAAATTCACGCGCACGGCGCTACCCTGACGACCGACGATTTCACCGCGGCCACGCCCAAAGGAAGCATCGCAATGCGCAATCTGATCGCGCGCGTTCCGGGCAAATCCGGGAAGGCGATTGTGATCAGCGGACATTACGACACCAAGCTGATGCCGGGGTTCGTGGGAGCCAACGACGGTGGATCGTCAACTGGCTTTCTGCTGGAAATGCTCGAGGCTTTGCAAGGATCGCGCCGCGGCAGGACGACGTCTGGCTGGTTTGGCTCGATGGCGAGGAGGCGTTCGGCGAATGGAGCGACACCGATAGCCTGTACGGCAGCCGTCATCTGGCGCAGAAATGGCTCTCCGACGGTACGGCGGCAAAGATGAAGGCGTTGATTAATGTCGACATGATCGGAGACAAGAATCTCGATCTTGATGTACGATATGAACTCCGCGGCCGGTGCTGCGAAACCTGGTCTGGGACACGGCTGACCGGCTCGGATTCCGCGCAAATTTTCCGCGCACGCCGAGCGAGATCGGCGACGATCATCAACCCTTTCTGCGCGCCGGAATCAAGGCCGTGGATATCATCGATTTCGATTACGGCCCGAATAATTCCTGGTGGCACAACGACAAGGACACAATGGATAAGCTCAGCGCCAATAGCTTCCACATCGTCGGACTGGTGATTCAGAATGCACTGCCGCAGATGGAGGCGTGGCGTTAAGTGGACGGAGTCATCATCGTCGATAAACCCGAAGGCTGGACCTCGCACGACGTCGTCGGAAAAATGCGGCGTATTGCCGGGACCAAACGCATCGGGCATCTGGGCACGCTTGACCCGATCGCAACGGGCGTACTGCCGCTGGTGATCGGCATGGCGACTCGTCTGGCGCAGTTCTACATAGCGTCGGAGAAGGTATACGAAGCGGTGGTCCGGTTTGGCTTCGCGACCGATACCTACGATCGTGCGGGCGTGCCGCTTGGCGATCCGGTGCCGGTTACGCTGGACCGCGAAAGGCTGGAAGCCGAACTCAGCCGCTTCGTCGGAAGGATTCAACAGATGCCGCCGCCGGTATCGGCGAAGAAGGTCGGTGGGGTGCCATCGTACAAGCTGGCGCGTCAGAATAAGGCGGTGGAACTCGCGCCGGTTGAAGTCGAGATCTACGAAGCGCGGCTGACCGGGATCGAGGGCGATACGGCGTCGATTTTGGTGCGCTGTTCGGCGGGAACGTATGTCCGCACGATCGCTCACGAGCTGGGAACGGCGCTCGGCTGCGGCGCGCACCTGCACGCGTTGCGGCGTACGCGGTCGGGCGAATTCGATATTGCGCGGGCACGAACGATTGCGGCGCTCGAAGTGCTGCGAGACGAAGATGCGCTGCCGCAAATCCTGATTCCGTCCGCGGAACTTCTGCCGTCGTTCCCGATCGTGCGGGTGGACCCGTTAACCGCTGGGCAGATCCGACAGGGCCGCGACTTTCATTCATCGCCGTTCCACGTTCCCAAAAACGCGCCCAATGTGAAAGCTGTCGACGAGTATGGTGCGCTGATCGCGATCGGCCAGTTGGTGGCGGCTAACCTCTATCACCCATGCGTGGTGCTCGCATTGTAGAATAACGGCCGATCCTGTTCACATAAGTCCGTCGCACAACGGCTGTTCTCTGCGTCTTGCTCTGCGCCTCAGCGGTCGTGAGAATCGACGCGCCAACCGAACCCGTCAGTTCTATCTCATCTGCCCGGCTCCTCAGGCAGAAGCCCTGGCATTGGAAAAGGGGCGAATCTAGCCTCTGGCCCGAGTTCTGTACCCACATCTCCAAGCTCTGTCGCTCAACCGCGATTCAAACCGATCGACGGCAGCTAGACTTTCCTTCGTTGCTGTGGATGTCGAGGCACTTATCGACGAAGGCCATGCGGCACGGGCTATCCGGAAAGTGGTGGAGAAACTCGATTTGAGCGCGGCGCGCAAGATGTCGAGCGTGCAGCTATCATCCTGCATATCAATCGTTACGGGGGCAGCAAAGATTAACGGACACACTCTTTCCAGTTTCCGGGTGGAGCATAAGAGGCATTGGAAAAGTTGGCGGAGCAAAAGGACGCGCAGGCGAACAAAGGCAGAATATCATCAAAACCAATAGGTTTGACGCAATCAGCGCCGACTGCCAGATCTTCACTGCTACAGGAAACGCTCAACTCCGGAAGGGTTAACCGTCCGTGTCGTGAAGATGGATCTCTCACATCTCGGGCCCAGGCAGGTACCGCGTCAGATTCGGTGCCAACGAAAATCCTGGCTTTCGGGTAATGGGACCCGTCAGGCGAAACCTTGAGACGGACGGCGGCAGTACATAAATTTCCGAGTGGCGCCGCCATCTGCCGGAACGCGCTCGCGCACGAATGGCGATTGAGTCGGAGCAGCCTGGCTCCTATACTGCCGCGATCGGAGACGAGCCTTTGTTGCGGAGAGAGGGCCGGGGAGTCGCTTTGTGTCCGATCGGGAGGAGGGTGGACGATTGAGAAGAGTGGACGGCTAATGGCGGAGCCTGCTCCTGTGGAACCGATTTTGCGCGCGTAACCGTTTTGGGGCGGTGACGGGGTCACCGCCCCGGTGTCAGGCGGATGCCAAGCCTAACGCTCAGCCTTTCTGACTGCCAGCCCCGTCCCATGCTCCGCATCCGATTCCGCGCCGCGACCGACAACTCTTGCGGGCTTACCCCGATGGCAACGTCGCCTTCGCCAGCAACAACCGACGCCGCCAGATAGCCGTGCAGGTTCCCTTGGTGGTCCACCGCAAAGCCGATGATCTCGCCGCGGGCATTGACTGAGCACGCTGTCAGCAAATACAGAGCCGAAGTCGAGGGGATCAATTGGTTGAGGTCCATCATTACGCCGCCGCGCCACACGAACGCTCGTAGCGTGCTGAAATCGGGAGCAGCCGAGATCCCTGTGATTACGCCTGCGTCATTGATCCCGAGGCCGAGGCTATGACCATCGCCCTCGAGGGTCCCTAAATCCTGCATCCCCCCGATCTTGGTCCACCGAAAGGCGTGAGCGGCACTGTCGCCCGCAACATCGGACCACCCGACCACCTCACGATTGTTGTTGATCTGGTGCGTGCCATGACCCAATATCTGGCCTGTGCCGCCGAGATTGCCCAAGTCGATCATTCGGCCCTCTTCCCACAGTAGCGCGTGCAACGGTTGCAGATGTTCCAGGGAATTGGCACTGAACTCCGCGCAGGCGCCCGATGCCCCCACGATTTCCCCATTCTTATTGATGGCCACCGCCACCCCGTTCCGGTCGCCGCCTGCCATCGGCAGTTCTTCCACTTCGGCGCCATGCCAGAACACCGGCTTGAACTGGTACTTCTGTGGGGATGGACAAGCAGGATCGACGGTCCTGTTCTCAGCCGCTCCGGCAATCTGACCGCGCGCGTTCACGGCATATGCCACTCCGTTTGCGCCGGCGATTGTCCGCAGAGCTTTCATCGCCCCATATTCGATCGCAAACGGTACGCACGGGGTGCCAGTTGCAGGCAGCCCCAGAGCATTCGTGCCGCAGAATCTTCTCCACCGGGATCCTGAGCCCCGATCTCGGCTTGCCCCACGGCCATGCCGCCGTCATTGATCCCCCACGCGATGCTCGTCAGCCCTGCGCTGCCCCAAGTCCGTCATGACGTTGCCGCTGGACCAGATAACCGCGTGTAGTCCGGAGTCCGTCACGGCGGTTCCCGCAATCAAGCGGTTGTCCGTGAGCGTAAACGGCTGCCCCGGCAGACGTCCGACCGTGCCCAGGTCGGTGACGGCGTAACGCCGCGGCGCTTGCGTCGATGGGAGCAGGAAGCCATGGGTCCCCGTTGACAATGCAGCGGCCCGCCATGTTTCCCGCTGGATCGATCGCGGACAATCCCGTAAACGACGCGCCTGGATAGTCGATGGTGGTGAATTTTCCGGCCGACAGGATATAACCGTGGCTGACACTCGCCGAATCCAGATAGCGCCCCACGATATCACCAGAGGAATTTCGGCCCGTAACGTTGGTGTAAGTGGCTCCGGGATAGTCTATCGTCGTGAAACCACTACCTGTCGAATAGACATAAGCGTGAACGACGCCGTTGAGACTGTATGCCCCGACCACTTCGCCTTGGGGCGTGATGCCGAGTGGGCCGGTGACGGTCGCCCCAGGATAGTCGATGTTGGTCAGATTTCCGGCGACCAACAAGAAGGTATGCCGGTTGCCGTCAGCCAGCGCATATTGTCCCGCAATCTCGCCGCGTGCATTGATTCCGGCGAACGAAGTTGTAGACGCGCCGGGAAAGTCGAATGGCGTGTAGACGCCATCGGCCAAAAGTAGGAACCCACGGTGGGGACTGGTCGCCGTCATGCCGATCTCACCCACCACATCGCCTTGCGGGTTGATCCCTTCGACGAGCGTTACTGCGGCGCCAGGGTAATCGATCGCCGTATAATGGCCTTCGTTCAATAGAAAGCCGTGGCTGTTGTTGTCGGCGCCCGTGTAGTAGCCGACGATGTCGCCTCGCGAGTTAATTCCCCACGCTAGAGTGCTGCTGGCGCCCGGATAGTCGATTAAGGTGAAGCGATTTTCCGCGCCGGCCGCACAGGCGCATAGGAGCATTAAGAGCGCACGCGCCCGACCGCGTGCCCTGGAACTGAATCTGTGTTTCATGGCTTTGTTGACCTCCGCTCTTTTAGGCGCATCTTGGGTGGCGCAACTGCCACTTAAGCCAGAAATAAACTTTCCATAAACCCGTACGCTATAACCGAGCGTAATTGAGAGTGAAAGATCCTGTACCTTGCTCTGCCGACGCTCCTCCCGACGTGAGCGGGCTCCTGCGCGCGTGGAGTCAAGGCGATGCTCAGGCCCCGGATGAATTGATCCCCCTCGTCTATCGCGAACTTCCGGCCTTGATCCCCAAACCGCCCGAACTCATACGCACCCCGCCACCGGCTGGCCCGGAATTATATGAATCGGGAACGCGCCGGCAACAGCCTGCAAGCGACCGCGCTCGTCAACGAGGCCTACATCCGCCTGGTGGACTATAAACGGATGCAATGGCAGGACCGCGCTCACTTCTTTGCTGTTTCCGCCCAGTTGATGCGGGCGTATCCTCGTGGAGCGGGCCCGGCGCCACAACTTGAAACGAGGCGGCGGGATACAGCACATTAATCTCAACGAGGCGGCATTGCTCAAAACCGCTCCCGATATCACCGCGCTGGACGACGCTCTCAACGAGCTGTCCCGGGTCGATCAACGCAAGGTGCAGATCGTGGAGATGCGCTACTTCGGAGGACTCAGCGTCGAAGAGACGGCGGAAGTGATGAAAACCTCCGCAAGAACGGTGATGGGGGATTGGAACGCGGCTAAGGCCTGGCTGTATCGTGAACTACGAGGTGCCCCGGATGGACCTAGCCCATTGGAAACGACTCGATAGTCTGCTGAAATCCGCCAGCAGCCTGCCGCCGCTGGAGCGCGACGTCTTTCTTGCGGGTGAATGCGCCGAGGACGAGGAACTGGAGCGCGAACTCCGGTCTCTATTGGCTTGCCACCACGAGGCGGGAAGCTTCCTCGAACGTCCGGCCATCGAGGTCGAAACCGCCGCCCAATCCGCTAACGACTCCATCGTCACATCCGCTCCCACGGTGGGCCACTACCGGGTAATCGAGAAGCTCGGCAGCGGCGGTATGGGAGTGGTCTACAAAGCCGAAGACGTCCGCCTCCGCAGGTTCGCCGCCATCAAATTTCTCTCCGGCAACTTGACCGCAAGTCCCGATTCGCTGAGCCGCTTCCACCGCGAAGCTCGCGCCGCTTCGGCGCTCAACCATCGCAATATCTGCACCACCTACGATGTGGGCGAGCAGGATGGACGGTCCTACATTGCGATGGAGTTCCTCGAAGGCGTTTCGCTGAAGGAACGAATCTCGGGCAAGCCTCTGCCACTCGCTGAGTTGTTAGCGCTGGCCGTCGAAATTGCCAACGGTCTCGACGCCGCCGATCAGGCCGGAATCATACACCGCGACATCAAGCCGGCGAATATTTTCGTCACAGCGCGCCAGCACGCCAAGATCCTGGATTTCGGCCTGGCCAAGTTCAGGATCGATCGGCTAACGCCAGACGATACGACCGTTACAAGCGAACACGAATTGACCAACCCCGGTAGCGCGATGGGTACCGCTGCCTATATGTCGCCGGAGCAGGTTCGGGCGCAGCCGCTCGACACCCGCACCGATCTGTTTTCGTTTGGAGTGGTGCTGTACGAAATGGCGACGGGTGAGGCGCCGTTCCGCGGTCAAAGCATCGGAGATCTTTAGCGCAATCCTCCACCACACGCCCCCGCCGGTCTTGCGTTTGAATCCGGCTGTGCCGCCGGAGTTGGAGCGAATTATCGGCAAGTGCCTCGAAAAGGACAGAGAGGTCCGTTATGGCCATGCGAGCGAGGTTCGTGCGGATCTGCTGGGAATTTCACAGGGGCGTGTTGCGGCGGTTCCGCCGAAAAGGTTACGGCGTTCGTTCGCGGCCGCCGTAGCAGGAGTGATCGCGCTCGCCGCCGCAGGTGGTGGAAGTTACTTCTATTTTCACGGGACACTGAAGCCAACGGCGGCCCCCCACACCCACCGCAAAAGCCGCACTTGTGCTCGCCGATTTCGAGAACAAGACAGGCGACGCGGTCTTTGACGCAATGCTTCGACAAAGCCTCGCGGCGGATTTCCAACAATCGCCATTGCTCAGTGTGACCTCCGACCAGCGTATCCGCCAAACGCTCGAATTTATGGTCCGCCCGAAGGACTCCCGGCTCACGCCGGATATCGCCCGGGAGATCTGTGTGCGAACCGGCGGCGCAGCGGTAGTAAAGGGTTCGATTGCCTTATTGGGAAATCAATACATGTTGGCATTGGGGGCCAAGAATTGTGGCAGTGGTGACATGCTGGACGACGAGCAGGTGGCTGCCAACAGGAAGGAAGAAGTCATCGATGCGCTCGGCGTTTTGGCAGGCAAACTCAGGACGCATATCGGCGAGTCCCTCGCCACTTTGCAGAAGCCGATCCCACTGGAAGAGGCGACCACCAGTTCCCTGAACGCGCTGCAGGCGTTCACCACCGGCTGGAAGCTGCAATCCTCTACGGCAGCCGTGGACCACTACCAGCGAGCGATTGCCCTTGACCCACAGTTCGCCATGGCGTACTCGACCCTTGGGATCACTTATTACGTTACCGGCCAGACCGAGTTGGCCGCGAAATACAGCCGGAAGGCTTATCAGTTGCGGCAGCGCGCAAGCGAGCGAGAGAAGCTGTTCATTGATTACAATCTGGACCGTAACGGCACGGGAAACTGGAAAAGGCACTGCGCACGCTCGAACTGTGGGCGCACACCTATCCTCAGGATTACACTCCTCCCACGTTGATAGCGGGAAAGGTTACGTTATGCACGGGAAGGTACGAGAGATCGATTCAGGAGGATGAAATTGCAATCCGGCTGAATCCCGGCTTTAGATACCCGTATGGCGGTCTCGCGCTTGCTAATATTTTCTTGGGACGGCTTCCAGCAGCCGAAGACGCTTTGCGGCGGGCGGCCGAACGCAAAATCGACGCCGCTGAATTCCTGATCCTCCGCTATTATATTGCCTTCTTCAAGGGTGATCCGGCGGGGATGGAAAAGCAGGCTCGTTTGGCCATAGGCAGACAGGGGTTCGAGGATTCGATGGCGCACCATCAGGCGATGGTCCTGGCCTATTCCGGGCGGCTGCCCGAAGCGCGGGCGATGTGGCGGCACGCCACGGACCTGGCGCAGCAAACCAACGACAACGAAAGGGCAGCAATCTATCAGACCGGGGCTGCGCTGTGCGAGGCGCATACCGGAAACACCCGGGCAGCACTGGATCGCGCCAAAACAGCTCTCGTTCTGTCCCGGGGCCAGGATGTGACCTATGGCGCCGCGTACACTTTTGCGCGATTGCGGACGACTCAGCGAGTGCTCAAAGGTTGGCCGATGAGCTGAATAAGAGGTTCCCCGAGGACACGCTGGTGCAATTCATCTACCTGCCGACGCTTCGCGCACAGATTGCTTTGCAGGGAAACGATCCGGGCAAAGCGATTGCGGAATTGGAGGTTGCGCGCCCTTACGATCTGGCAATGCCCGGATCGGCCTTCCTGGGCTATTACGGAGGGCTCTATCCGGTTTATGTGCGGGGTGAGGCGTATCTGGCGGTGCACGAGGGCGCTAAAGCGGTCGCGGAATTCCAGAAGATGCTCGATAATCGCGGGGTTGGCTTCGCCGATCCCATTGGCGCTGGCCCACTTGCAATTGGCCCGGGCCTTCGTATTGATGGGGGATAAAGCGAAGGCAAAGACTGCCTACCAGGATTTCCTCACGCTCTGGAAGGGCGCCGACCCCGGGGTCCCGGTCGTCGCGCAAGCCAAGGCGGAGTACGCCAAGCTGTAACCTACCGCCGCCGGCACCCACGGAAGCTATTTTTCATGACCTGTTTGAACCTCCGCCCTCTAAGGCGCAATCGGGGTCCTATAACCGTCACTCAATGCCGAAAAATTTCCAATAAGGCCGTACGCTATAATCGAGCCTAATTGAGTGAAGATCCTAGACCCTGCTGCCGCCGCTGCTCCCGATGTGAGCGGGCTCCTCGCGCGTGGCGTCAAGGCGATTCTCGGGCCCTCGGCAAATTTATGCCCGTGGTCTATCGTGAACTTCACCGGCTGGCCCGGAACTATATGAATCGCGAGCGTGCCGGGCAACGGCCTGCAAGCGACCACGGTCGTGAACGAAGCTTACATCCGCTTGGTGGACTATAAGTTGATGCAATGGCAGGACCGCGGCCACTTCTTCGCCGTTTCCGCCCAGTTGATGAGGCACATCCTGGTGGAACGCACCCAGCACACAACGTGAAACGAGGCGGCGGAATTCAGTACATCGATCTCAACTAGGCGGCGTTGCTCAAAAATATTTTCGACATCGCCGCGGCTGGACGACGCGCTCAACGAGCTGTTTCGCGTCGATCGGCGCAAGGTGCAGATCGTGGAGACGCGCTACTTCGGCGGACTCAGCCGTCGAAGAGACGCGGAAGTGATGAAAATCTCGCCGAGAACGGTGATGCGCGATTGGAATGCCGTCAAGGCCTGGCCATATCGTGAACTGCGAAGCACTCCGGATGGACCCAGCCATTGGAAACGGCTCGATAGTCTCCTAAAGTCCGCCATCAGCCGGCCGCCGCAAGAGCGCGACGCCTTTCTCGCTTCTGAATGCGCCGACGACCAGGAACTCGAGCGCGAAGTCCGGTCTCTATTGGCTTGCCAGCACGAGGCCGGAAGCTTCTCGAACGTCTGGCGATTGAGGCCGAAGCCGCGTCCCAAGCCGCCAACGAACCGATCTTCGCTTCCGCTCGCACAATGGGCCATTATCGTTTGATCGAGAGACTTGGCAGCGGCGGCATGGGAGTCGTCTACAAGGCCGAAGAGATCGCGCAAGACCCACGGACGCTCAGCCGTTTTCAGCGCGAGGCGCGTGCCGCTTCGGCGCTTAATCATCCCAATATTTGCGCTGTTTACGATGTCGGTGAGTCGGAGGGCCATCCATTTCTGGTGATGGAGTTGCTCGACGGCGAAACCCTTCGCGAGAACATCGGCGGTAAACCTCTCGATATTCCGACTGCGCTTGCGCCGAGCATCCAGGTGGCGGATGCGCTGGACGCAGCCCACGCAAGGGATCGTTCATCGCGATATCAAGCCCGCCAACATCTTTGTAACCGAACGCGGTCACGCCAAGGTGCTCGACTTCGGTTTAGCAACGCAAAGCCGGCCGGCGGATATGCGAAGCGACGGAAAAATGCTCACGGAGCCGGGCTCCGCCATGGGCACGATCGCCTACATGTCGCCGGAACAGGCCCGCGGTCAGACCGTGGATGCGCGTAGCGACCTGTGGTCGTTGGGCGTGGTTCTGTATGAGATGGTAACGGCCTCGCGGCCGTTTGATGGTCCGACGACGCCGATTATCTTCGACGCTATTTTGAATAAGACGCCCCCGTCGGTTCGCGAGCGGAATCCGAAGGTCCCGGCCGAGCTGGAACGGATCATTGGCAAGCTTCTCGAAAAGGATCGCGCACTGCGATATCCGTCCGCGGCGGAACTGCGCGGCGATCTGGATCGATTGCAATCGGGCGTGAGCCCGGCCGCTCCGGCCGAAAGGACAACTCCTCTACTGCAAGTATGGGATCGTCTTTGCTGCTGCCGTGCTCCATTCTGGCGGCTGATCGGAGTCATTCTCTGGCAGCGAGCGCACGCAAGCCAAACCGCTGACCGACAAAGATGTGCTTGTTCTCGCCGATTTCGCCAACACTACCGGCGATCCGGTTTTCGACGGCACGCTGCGCCAGGGGCTTGCTATCCAGCTCGAGCAATCTCCCTTTCCTGAAAATCATGGACGACGAGCAGGTGCAACAGGACCTGCGGTTGATGAGCATGCCGCCCGGAACGCGCATCACGAACCAGATCGCGCATGACATCTGCGTGCGGGATGGAGCCGCGGCTACTATCGACGGTTCTATCGCGAGTCTGGGGAAGCTACGTCATCACGCTGCAGGCTATCACTTGCCAAGGTGGCGCGACGCTCGCCCGGGAGCAGATCCAGGCAGACGATAAAGAGCACGTGTTGAACGCGTTGGAACGGCCGCAACTGCCATGCGCGCCAAACTCGGAGAATCGCGCAGCTCGATTCAGAAATTGAATCGCCGCTCGAACAGGCGACCACTTCCTCGCTGAAGCTCTCCAGAACTATACCGCGGGCATTGACGAGATGGCCACGGCCGTTTCTAGCCGCTGTTCCTTTGCTTGAGCGCGCCACCGCTCTCGATCCGAATTTCGCTATGGCTTATACTACCTCGCGTTGCGTTCAACAATGCCGGGGACATACGATCCGAAGCCGAATACTACAGAAAGGCTTTTGCGTCGATCGACCGTGTCTCCGAGTATGAACGGAACCATATTGCGGCCGGTTATTACGAATCGACTAGTGAGTCGGATAAAGCGATGGAAGCCTATCCGATTGGGCACTCGCGAACTATCCCCGGGCTTGGGGATTTCATAACGATTTGAGCAACTGCTCTACATCGACTTGGGGCAATTCGAAGACGGACTTAAAGAGGGCCAGGCAGCGGCTCAGTCTGCAGCCCAACGCGGAACCACCCTATCGACGGCATATTGGACGCGTGGATGTGCCTGGATCGGCTCGATGAAAGCCAAGAAGACCGCTGAGAGCGTGCGAATGCGGGGAATCGACGGCGCGAGGATACACCAGCGCTTTCTCAAAATTGCCTACATCGAGGGCAATCAGGCTGCGGCCGCCAGAGAAACTAAATGGTACCCAGGGAAGCCGGAGGAGTACATCAGCTTTAACTTGCGGGGGGACAATCGGGATGTTTTTGGCCGGCGTGGCGAGTCCGGCAAATGGTACAAGCGAGCTACGGAAGCGGCGTTGCGGGGCTGCGGGACGTCGCATCGAGTTTCGACGAAGCCGACGCGCGTGCCGATGCGGTATTGGGTAACTGCCGGACCGCGCGCCGCCTCGGGCATCCGGCACTGGCGCTGGCGCTGTGCGGCGATGCGGCCCAAGCGGAGAAGCTCGCCGGCGCGACCTCCAAGCTATTTCCAAATGGAACCACTTTGGAATGCGGTGCAGCTACCGGAGATTCACGCAGCCATCGCACTCCAGCGCGATCAGCCCGCCAAAGCGGTGGAACTGCTGGCATCCGCCTCGCCTTACGATCGCGCTTACCCGGCGGGCGAGGCCTGGCATACCTGCATCTCCGTAAGGGCGTTGAGGCTGTAGCCGAGTTCCGGAAGTTCCTAGATCACATCGGCGCCAGTTGGGGTAGGAGCAGATTCAATCCGAATTGGGGACTGTACTATTCGATTTCCTACGTGGGGCTGGCGCGCGCTTACGCGCTCGCGGGTATCTTTCAATAAACCGGGGTTGGTTACGTAGGTGCCCACGAAGAACTGAGATCCATCGTTTCAGCTCGTTGTTTGATCAGTTCGGCCAATGATGGCATCCGCCTCGCGCCGCAGACTCGGTCCCGAATGTATTGAAAGAAGTTCAACTCCGAGTTTTCTGGCTGTGCTGAGCAGCGTTTCCATTGCGTCCCAACCCCGGTTTATTGAGAAGATACCTATTTATCGTGCGTTTGGCTATGTAGCGGTCCCGACGTATGTAGCCGTCCCGATTTGAGGGACCCAAGCTAAGCGGCGCGGATCTTGCTCGCAGCCGCGCCTAAAACGTGTTTCTTCTTGCGTGCTTTGAGATGATCGCCCACGTCTTTTTCTCTATGATTTAATCCTACCAGCGTTCGCGGCCGGGCCGAGCCCAGCCGCACTAATCAAGAGTATTTTCTCCGCGGTATGAGGCTCCCTCGCTACCACTAGCTTCCACCCAAGGAATCTCTCTTCGTTCCCTAACAGACGCACTGCCAATCGCATCGGCGGCGAGTGGCCGCGCCAGCAGGATACAGGAGAAGTGCCAAAAAATAATTGGGGCCGGATTGTTGGATTCTATCGGTAAGTAAATCCAGTGCATCCTTTTCGCGCGGAACCGCTCGGAAAAACCAGCGCCCCGGCTTCTCATGCGCCCGACTCGCGGCGAATCAGCCGCTAAAAGGATAGCGCAAAGTTTGTCAGTTATGGCACCGTCCGCCGACGCTGCGGTATAGTTTTGCGCCTCAAAGAACCTCGCCAGTCCTGCGTCCCACAGTATGGACCACGTCGTTCGTGGTCGCGCAAGCCGCCATCATCTCTGGCGCGCCATGGCGACTGAGCGGTCCTTCTGCAATAGCCCGAAGGGGTCCAGTAAACACGAGTGATTCATCTTTCCGCCTACGACGGGTACTGCCATCAGGACAAACAATTTCTGTTCAGAATCTTGAAGAAGGCGGCCCGAGACGCGGGTGTGGAAAGGGTCACCCATCAAGCTGCGGCGCGCCTTCTCGACCTACATGGCACAAACGGCCATCGTAAAGGATGTGCAGGCGCACGTGCGCCATGAGAATGCGTCTACGACTCAGATTCTAGAGTGCTACATCAAATCGGTTATCGCAACAGTACGGGTTGCAGTAGAGTCCCTCGACGCCATGCTAAAATCGATTCCTGAGGCATCAGAAGGGAAGAGCAATTGAACGTAACTGAACCCAACTAAGTTTTGGCCTAATCGCAAGTTGCACAAAACAAAGGAACGCCACCCTAGCTCAGTTGGTAGAGCGGCTGATTCGTAATCAGCAGGTCGCCGGTTCGATCCCGGCGGGTGGCTCCAGACCTCATTCATAGTAAGCGACCTAGAAGCCGGCGGGCGCGAACGGTCGGCTTTTGATTTTTGTCACCTGGGCCAACCCAAACAAAACGCCGTGCTGGTGCCAAAACCCCTGGACCATTGTACTCCATTGAAATGCCAAGGTTTGAGCCGAATTATAGCCTCACGCCGGCACATGAGTCGACACGCAAGCTTGGATCGACCCGATTGATCAGGAAAATGCCCCGCAAGTACCGATAGATCAGCGATTTAGAGAAGTCCCAACGGCGGACGACCCGCGACTGGACCTGCTGACTGCTTGTCAGCGGCTGAGCAAGCTCATAGGTCACAACGGGATCGTGATGCGGCAACAGGATGCGAAGGTAGTCCATGAGGAAAGCCTTATTCTTGGGGTCTGAACGCTGTTCCGCAAAGATTTGCGTCCACGTG